>DASPIW010000001.1:0-20345 GCA_035628915.1 Symbiobacteriaceae bacterium
AGAATGTTGGCCCGGTGGCCGGAACTGTTCATGAGGCTGGTGTGGGCGCCGCTCACGGAGCCGTTCCCGGCGATGTTCTCACCGGCGGTCCGGTAGCTGACGCCGAACCTGGTCAGCATATCAAAGGGAGAGCCGTAGGTCTGTAATGACACAGGTCATGCACCAGCCCGGCCGAGAAGAGGAAGACGTTCACTCCGCTTATTCATACGTGGTTCTGACGGGCCGCTTGTGCCGAAAAACTTCGCCAGGCATTCCAGGCGTTGGCCACCAGCAATCCAAGCAGATAGAAATACAGTCCGCCGACCAGCAGGTACACCATGACGCAGATGGCGGCGGCAAGGGTGCCAAACCACACCTGGTCCATGTACCTGGCCGGCGAGGTGGGCGGATCCGTCACCATCATGAACGACAGGAATAGCACGGAATGCAGGAACGGCGCCCGAAGGGCTTCGCCTGCACCGCTTATGTGAAAGAGGCCGGCGACCAGGAGCAGGCTGAAGTAGACGCCCAGGTAAGCGAACACCGCCGGGAACTTGTTGACCCTGGCGGTGACGAGCATGCCGGCAATCACCAGGAAGGCGATGCACCAGGCCGGCAGCATGGACAACCCGCCCCACCAGCTTTGCGCCGTGCTAAACGCCAGGATTGTCACCACGAGGCCGAAGGCGGCTGGGTTGAAGACCGGCCGCCGTTGCACCTTCAGCAGATGCTTGGAAAGAATGGCGATTGCCGCGGTGAATGCGCACAGATACCACGGAACCATGGTACTCAACACCAGGGCCACGATCAGCCCCGTGAGCACGGCCCCGTCCGGAAAAACGATGTTTCGCCGCTGCTGCAGCTGGGCGAATCCCAGATCGACCAGAACGGCGGCCCCCACCGCCGCTGCGGTATTGATCCAGCCTTTGTATGCCTCCGGCTGGGAGCTCCCGATCGCCGTGAGCACCAGGAGGGCAGCAAGCGTATAGCCTTTTGGCGTGGAGAGGAATGCCCGGACCTGGCTCACGCTAGCACGTCCTTCATCAGTGAATTTGTGATGTGCATTTCCAGCGATGGTCCGATGAACAGGCCATCTAGCCCCGTCGCATCCAGATACGCCATGCCCTTCTCCCGCCCCAGGATGAACGCCGCGGTAGAAGTGGCGTCGGCCAGCATCGCAAACGGCGCCACCACCGTACAGCTCAGGAGGTGGGAAGGCGCTGCACCCGAGCGGGGATCGATCAGATGATGTGCGTCAGTCCGGATGGGACTGGGGCGCTCGTAGCTTCCCGAAGTGCATACGGCCATATCGGTGAGCCGAAATCTGCAGATGACCCCATCCTGGCATGTCGGATGGCGGACGCCGATCGTCCAGGGTTCGCCGCACTCGTTCAGTCCGCCGGCGTAGATGTCTCCGCCGGCATCGATCAGGAAGCCTTCAAACGGCGCCAGTTCCCGGGCCGCGAGATCGACGGCGAGGCCCTTCGCCACCGCGCCCAGATCGAGCGCCAGCGGTTTCCGCAGCAAGACGGTGTGATGCACTTCGTTCAGGACTACATCCCGGTAACTGACGGGGCCGTCCGGGTCTGCCTGCGAGTCCCGTCTCTCCCCGGACAGGTAATTGCGGTTGAAGCCGTACACCTCCATGCGCCGCCCCACTGTCGGATCGAAGGCGCCGCCCGTGTCCTCGGCCATCTCCAGTGCGAAGCCAAGCGCCTGGAACAAGAGCTCACTTACCCGAGTTGGGTTCCCCACCTGCAGCGACAGGCGGGCCATTTCGCTCTGTGCGCTGAAGCGACTGCATACCTGCTCGACGAAACCGAACGCCTGGAATGCGCGCTCCAATCTCGACGCCACCACCCATTCCGGTTGGGACGTCACCACCGTCATCCGAACGACAGTATCCATGTGCAGGGCGGCTTTACGCCAACTCTGCCGGATCACATTCGGGCCTCCGACAGCGCCTTCGAAACGGCCATTCGAAACGCCTGGGTGCTTGCCGTCGCTCCTGTGACGACCTCCACGTCGTCGTTCTGGCGCGCGATCACCTGCTCGGGGAGCTGATTGATATAGGACTGGCTGTAATGGGTCCAACACTCGGTGATTTGCACATCGGAAATCAGGCCGTCCTTGATGGTGACGGCAACGCGCAAGCCGCCGATTCCGTTGTAGCCCAAGCCGGTGTAAATGCCGTCGCGATACTGCTGCAATCCGTTAGGGAGACCGGGGCCTGGCGTCGGCACATCCGCGGTCTGCGGCGGCTGCGTCGTTACCATGGGGGCGGCTGCTGCGATCTGTCTCTCCGGTTCCGACACCCCGGGCATGGTGACGAAGTACCCGGATGCATACACGATGCCTATGGCTGCTGAGCACAACGCGACCATGCGATTGTCCATGTTGTTGGCCACGTGAGACCTCCTCCCGGCTGTCCCCAAGGGCGGGGTGATGCCTGCGGGCGAACCCCCTAGAGGGGAACTTCTCTCAAATATCTTTCTTTCATAAATGGAACGCCAAGGGACATGATCACGTCAAGGTTAGTCTCGAACTGCTCGCGATGGCCCATCGGGTCATATGGCACGCGGGCACAAATGTGCTGGCAGACCGTTTGCAGCTTGTGGCTGTAGGCGCCTGCCGGTTCGTTTCACATGAGGGAGACAGATAGCGGTCGCGCATTTGTTATTCAATTGTTATGGCTGGGGGCGGATTATTTATCTGTTTGTGATACGAAGTTTGTAATATTAATGTTACGGATTTATGATTCGATCTCATCCGACGAAAACGGAGGTGTGGCCGTGTCCCTGCAGCGGCTGAAAGTGATCGGCTTCGTCTTGCCGGTCGTCGTCTTGCTGGCGGTGGACGTCATTCGGCACCGGCTCTGGTTTTCCACTTTACACTCGTGGCAAGGCCTGGTCCTGTCAGGCATCGCATTCACCGTGATGTCCGTCGGTTTTACCACGGTCATGTTCAGGCGAATCGAAGCGCTGAATGCGGCCCACGCACGCCTCCGGGCGGAGGCGGAAGAGACCCTGTCCTTCCTGCAAAACCTTGTCCAGCACAGCCCCGACGCGGTGGTCGTGATCACCGTCGAACGCCGGATCACGCTTTGGAACCATGGGGCGGAATCCATGTACGGGTTCTCCCAAACGGAAGCGGTCGGCTCCCCGCCGCTCATGGTGCCGCCGGAACGGCGCCAGGAGTACGAAGCGCTCCTGAGCCAGGTAGGCCAGGGGGAGGCGATCCGCAACTTCGAAACGCAGCGAATGCACAAAGACGGGCATTCCATCGATGTGATGGTCACCCTCAGCCCGCTCCGGAACGCCCAGGGTGAGGTGGTGGCCGTTCTGGCGATTGCAAAGGACATCACGGCGCTAAAACAAGCGGAGCGGCAGAAACACCAGCTTGGACTTCTGATGGACCGGCAGCGGATCTGCATGGACCTGCACGACAGCACCATTCAGTCGATTTACGGGGTGGGGCTGCAGTTGGAGGACTGCTGCGCCCAGGTAGAGACTGAGCCCCGGGCGGTCCAGGCGGCTCTCGGGGCGGCGATTGAGTCCTTGCACAGAGTCACCCAGGACCTGCGCGCCTACATCCTGGATCTGCAGCCGGAGGTGAAGGACCGTGGCGACTTGGCCGAAAGGCTGGCCGACATGGTTGCCGGCTTTGAGGCCGACTCGCTGATTCCCGTCCGGGTGCGGGTAGCGGCAGAAGTGTCCCGGCTGTTCCCCGACCAGACGAGCCACCTGCTGCAGATCGTGCGGGAGGCATTGAGCAACGCCTGGCGACATGCCGGGGCAACCGCCGTGGACGTGATCGTCGAGGCGGCTCCCGCTGGCCTAAGCCTTTCTATCCGCGACAACGGGTGCGGCATGGACCCCGACTGCCGGCCCGGCGACAGCCAGATGGGTCTGCGCAACATGGCGGCCCGGGCCCGGGCCGCCGGTGGGACGTTCCAGATCGACAGTCGGCCGGGTGCCGGGACCACAGTCTCAGTGATGGTACCCGGACCTGAACAAGTAGCGTTTGCGGCATCCGCAGAAAGGGTGGTTCCATGAGCCAGTTGCTGAGAGTACTGGTGGTGGATGACCATGAGGTGGTCCGGGTGGGAGTGCGCCGACTCCTCGAACGCCAATCCGAACTGGCCGTCGTCGGGGAAGCGGGCACGGTCGCAGAGGCCGTGGCCGTTGCGCGGGAAGTGCAACCGGACATGGTCGTGATGGACATGCGGCTGCCGGACGGCGATGGGGTGGAGGCCTGTCGGATGATCCGCTCGGAACGCCCCCAGACAAAGGTGCTCATGCTGACTTCTTACACCGATGATGATGCCGTGTTTTCCGCCATCATGGCCGGTGCGACGGGATACCTGCTCAAGCAGACCCGGGGCCAGGTGCTGGTCGACGCCATTCTCACGGCGGGTGCGGGAGGATCGTTGCTGGACCCGTCTATCACCAAACAGGTACTGGACCGGATCAGAGGCGGCAGTTCGGCCGCAGAACGGTTGGCGGGGCTGAGCGACCAGGAGCAGCGCATCCTCGACCTGATCAGCCGCGGGCTTACGAACCGGGAAATCGCCTATGAGATCTACCTGAGCGAGAAGACTGTGCGCAACTATGTGAGCCAACTGCTGCACAAGCTCAACGTGAGCCGCCGGTCGGAAGCGGCCGCCATGGCCGCTCGCTTTCAGCCCCCGTTGCGAACCGCTGTCATGTAGGCAGTAAGATCCTGTAGACCCTAGGCCGGTTGTGCTGCTTTGAGCGACGCAACCGGCCTTACTTTCCTGATCGAGCAAATCAGCAATCGTTCATCTCTTTCGACTTCTCCTTTGACAACGGGGCCTCAGCCTTGTCCAGCGGGTACCCGGCCGCATCCCAGGACCTCATTCCGCCCTTTACATCCACCAGGTTGGTGTAGCCCAGCTTCACCAGTTCGTTCACGGCGACACTGCTCATGTTGCCGCTCCGGCAGTAGAGCACGATGCGGGCGTTCTTGTCCGCAGGCAGTTTGGCGAGGTTCTCCGGCTTGGCAATCTGGTCATAGGGAATCTCCAGGTCGGTGCCGTCAATGCGCCCTTCAAAGGGAATGTGGACGTTGACCAGCACGAAGTTCTTGCTCGCCAGCGCCTGTTTCAGATCCTGGACGGTCCACTCGTAGTAGCCGGCAGCGTTCTTGGTCTGGGTGGCGCCGGAACCCGAAGCCGGTCGGGCGGGGGAGGACTGGGCACCGGTGGCCGGAGTAGCCGAGGCCGAAGCAGGTTCTGCCTTTCTTGAAGCGCACCCTGCCGCCAGGATTACGGCGGCTGCCACGATGCTCCCGACTACAGCCATTCGGCTATTCACTGAATACCCCTCCCGGTATTTGGTTACGGTTGTACCGTACCACACCGAAGCTGCCTCCTGCCCGCTCGGTGCAGGAGGCAGCTTGTCGTATCAGCATTCCTCGCCGGACTACCCGGCCCGCTTGAGGCGGCCGACCATGTAGTAAACCCAGCCGTAGGTGAACCAGACGCCGCCGGCCACGATCCCAAGGCCCAAGACTAACCATGGATTCGGACGCGGGGTGAGCAGCGGGTCTAGTGGCTGTGCTGCGGCGGCGGGAACGGAGATCGCCGCTTGCGCAACGGTTGGCGCCAGGGCATCGTTACCGGCAAACTGGGCCCTCATCGAAACCTGCTGGCCCGGGTAGGTCTGCACATCGAGTTGTGCCTGTCCCTTATCATCAGTGTTGACCGTCCCCAGGTTCTGCGTGCCAAAGGTGGTCTTGCGGGAGAACTGCACAGGCGCTCTACCTATCGGCTTCCCATCAGTGCCAGTCAGGACGGCGAGCGCCACTGCACTTTGGTCAGTCTTCGCCGAAAGAGTAAATGTCAGGGCGGTCGCCCCGCGGGGGCCTTGAGGCTCAGCCTTTGCACCCGGAGCCGCACCCGGAGCCGCCTCGTGTCCGTGGGTCATATCCTTCGGTGCCGCCGTCTGGCCCGCCGGCACGACCGGGGTGTTCACCTGCGTGGTGACCTTCGCATTGTTTCCCTCAGCCAGTGCGACGCCGCTGAAGGCGATTGTCAGCAGGATGAGTCCGGCCCCGGCTATCAGGCGCAGTCGCCTTTTCATGATGCGTGCGCCCCCTTCTTGTGCCCGTGAGCGGGCGCCACGTCGTCCTCTGTCTCCCAGATGGAAACCACCGGGAAGAGTTTGGAGAACAGGGCGTAGAGAAGGATGAACCCGCACACCCCGGCAGCCAGGATCGACCACTCCACCCAAGTTGGATGGTAGAACTGGTAGTCGTTGGCTACGTTCTGAATCGGCAGGAAGGGGTTGCCCAGCGTGGGTGTCACGATGATGTAGCGCTTGAGCCACATGCCGACATTCAGCGCGACGGCCGACGTTACCAACCCGAACATTCCGGTCCATCTCCTGAGCGCGACGACCAACACCGGGACGAACGTGAAGGCCATGCCAGCCCAGAAGACCCCACTGAACTGGCCGGTAAAGAGCGAGCTGATCAGGTGCAACTCGGCTTCTTCCTTAGTGTAGAAGCCGGTCAGGTATTCGCTGAAGGTGGTGTAGAGGTAGACCAGGCCGGAGGCGATCAAGAGGTAGCCGAGCTTCGTGAAGTGAGCCTCCGTGATGTAGCGCTCCAGGTCGTAGACCTTCCGGAAGATCCAGACGGCTACAATCAGGGCGCCGATACCGGAGTAAATGGCGCCGACCACGAAGTAGGGCCCGAAGATGGTGGAGTGCCAGCCTTCTCGCAGCGTCATGCTGAAGATAAAGGAGACGACCGTGTGGACGCTGATAGCTACCGGCATGATCACGATCGCCATGATGCTGATGATCTTCTCCAGGATGCGGTGCTGCTCCGGGGTGCCCGTCCAGTTCATGGAAAGCTTCTTGTAAATCCAGGCCCGCACCGGGTGACGATCCTTCAAATAGGGATAGCATTTCGCCAGGTCCGGAATCATGGGCAGCCAGAGGTAGGTGAGACTTCCGAAAAGGTAGGTGGTTACCGAAACCACGTCCCACAGGAGCGGCGATTGCAGCCGCCCGTGGATGATCAGGTTCAGGATCCGGTCCGGGCGGCCGAGGTCGATGATCACCATGGGGGCGCCAATCAGGATCGCCACGCCGGTGATCACCTCGGCCAGCCGGGTGATCGGGTGGCGCCAGTTGGCGCCGCTGACCCGCAGGATCGCCGAGATCAGCGTGCCGGCATGGCTCACACCAATGAAGAAGACGAAACTGATGATGTAGATGCCCCAGGAGTAATAGCTCCGCATGCCGGTGACGCCCAGGCCGTCTTTCAGTTGGTAGAGGTATCCGACCAACCCCCAGGCCATGATGCCAATCAGGACCCCAAGCAGGATATAGAAGCCCGTGCCGGTCTCCACAACAGGGCGGAGCAGTTCCGGCGCGTCCGGTGGCAGCGTCTCGGCCCGCTCTTTGGCTGTCCGTCCAGCCGTGACGGCCGGGGCCGCCGCGGCAGCCATACGCATCGAATGGTCATTCATAGGGTCAGCCTCCCCGAATGGTCAGATCAGGAGTGGTCCGGCGCAGACGGTGCCGGGTATTTGCGACCGCGCGGCGGCAGATAGTAGACCCGCGGCTCAGTGCCAAGATCCTCCATATGCCGGAATGCACCCATGGCCATCACCTCGCGGAGGCTGATGGTCTCGCCTGACCGGTTGGTGACTGCGCCCTCATTCTGGTCGCCAAAGTAAAGGGCATCCATGGTGCAGGCGCCGACGCAGGCCGGGAGCTTCCCCTCGCGCGTGAGGGTGGGACAGAAGAGGCACTTTTCCGCGACGCCCTTGCGGTGTGGCATGTTCATCTCAATGTCGTAGGGCTGGGCTTTTTGTTCGGCCGTCTGGGGCGGTTCAGCCCAGTTGAAGTAGCGAGCGGAGTACGGGCAGGCCGCAACGCAGAAACGGCAGCCGATGCACCGTTCCTGGTCGATCAGCACGATTCCGTCCTCCCGCTTGAAGGTGGCGCCCACCGGGCAGACCTTCACGCAGGGCGCGTTGTCGCACTGCATGCAGACCCGGGGGAACCAGTAGGGTTCGCCGGTCTCCATATCCTTCATCTGGTAGATCTTGATCCATTCGTGACCGGGCGGTACGTCATGCATGCGCTTACAGGCGGCTGTGCAGTCGGCACAGCCGTCACATTTGGCCAGGTCGATCACCATGATCCACTGCTTGGTATCAGGTACGTGGTAGGGGAAGCCCTCGTGGTTGTCGGTATTGCCAAGCTGGGATGGGGCGCCCGCTGTTGCTGCCTCGGCTACGTTCCCCCAGCGCAGCAGCTGACCAGTCCGCCCGGCCTGCGCAGTAAAGGCGTACCCATCACCCGGCAGCGGGGAAGTGGGAGACGGCGCCGGCGGAGCGGCAGGCGCGGAAGCCGCGGCACTCTTCGGCAGAGCGACCTCAAGCTGGGACAGGACCGAGCCGGCAGCAGCGCCGACGCCGGCGGCAGTGAGGTGGGTGAGGAATTTGCGCCTGGAAAAGCCATTGTCGTGCTTTTCTTGCCGCTCCTGCCCGTCCCGCTCAGGCGACTCGTGGTTGTTCGGTGCAGACATCGGCAACTACTCCTTTACGACAGGACGATTACGGCAGAACGACGATCTGACCAGCCATTTCATTGTGGTCAGGAGCGCACTCGGTCTTGGAGCACTTGAAGCTGAAGACGCCGACCTCGTTTGCGGTAATCGTGACTTCCTTGGACTCACCGGGTTTGATATCGTTGGTGTTCAGGCCCAGTGCAGCCACGGTAAGGCCATGAATGTTCACAGGGTCCCCGTTGACAACGTTGAGTCTGAGCTTATCACCCTTGCGGACGACGATCGTGTCAGGCATCCAACGGTGGTGTTCGCCGATCGTCATCGCCGTGACGGTAAACAGCTGAGTCTGCGGCGCATGATCCGGAAACTGAGCAGTGGAGCCAGCACTGGTCGCGGCGACAGCCACGGGTTTCTGGACAACGGTGTAGAGTCCAAAAATGACGCCGACCACTACCAGAAAGGTGGCGAGAAAGACAAGAGCATTGCGCACGACTGAATCCCTCCTGTAACAAGATAGCGGCACCATGGGTACCGCAGTCCGGCCGTCCCTATCATCACTGTGCGGCGCCACCGAGACCGGGTCGGCAAACCCGGGGCCGTTACGAAACCGTCACGGTTCCGGTTACTCCGGGGTGAAGCGGGCATGTGACTTTGAAGGATCCGGTATTGGTGGCGGTAAAGATGACCACGTCCATGGCCCCGCCTATGGCATATCCGTGAACCTGATGGCCGTTGGGCTTTATGCCTGAGGGCGACGCAAGCCGGAAGGGCACATATTCAACTTCTGTCACGCCGTTTTGGTGGTGAGCGTTGTGTGCCGCGTCCTGGTCCGAGCCGCCAGATACAGTGGCGGATTCAGCTCTGATCAACCAGAGCGGGTCTTTTGGCGCGAGTCCGTCCACGATGAAGTGATGCTCGGTCGTGCCCCGATTCCGCAGCACCAGTTCCACCCTGCGTCCCGCCGGGATGTTGATGGAAGAAGGCTGAATCGCATCTTCCGTCACGTCCACGTTGATGATGATGACGGCGTCGGGGGAATTGTCGGTGGTATTCAGCTTCACAAGCTCGCCGACGCTGCCGGCAACGCTACCGGCAATGCTGTCGGCACTGCCGGCACTGCCGGAGCAGCCGGCCAGCGCTAGTGCGACCAACATGACGCCAGGCAGGAGACGAGGCCCGCGTCGAGCAAACTGTCCCATCATTCTAGCCCCCTCTCGGCCGCACTGCTACTTGTCAAGCTCGGCCAGGTACTTGGTTACCGCGGTGATCTCCTCGTCACTCAGCTTGACCTCTTGCATTAGCTCCACGGTTTCAAGCGCATTGCGGACGTCTGCTTCCGTCTTGCCCCGGATGTCAGGACCGCCCTCTACCTTGTCTCCCTTCCCGTCTGCACCATGGCACTTCAGGCATCCCGTACCGCCTGCCGTCGTCGTGTAGAGCTCCTTGCCCAGTGCGTCATTGGCAGCGGGGGCCGCAGCCGCCGGTGTGCCGGAGGAGGCAGGAGTTGTGGCGGGCGCAGGGGCAGGAGATTCGGCCGCCTTGCCACCACCACAGCCGGCCAGAAGCAATAAGGCCAGTCCGCCCCCGAGCAGCCCCTTGGCAAGTTTGTTCATGTTCCGATTCAACAGAACCTCTCCTTTCAGTTTGCGCCATTTTATGAGCATCGTTGCCGCGCCCTCAGCCCGATAGGGCCGAGGGCGCGCCCCGTTTGCGTAGCGTTACTTCTTCTTGGCTGCCGCGTCCGCAGCCGCCTTTGCCATCTGCTGGTACATCGGCGTCTTGGGACCGCCCATGTCAGCCTTCAACTCGCCCTTCCAGTCCGCACCGTACGTGATGAAGGCGCCGTTGTGGGTGTCACCGCCGTTGGGAGAGGGGATACGGGCCTTCACCTTCTTGGTGTTCAGGTCGAAGACGATGGTCTCCCAGGTGCCGGCGCTGCTGACCCAGAGCTCGTTGGCTTTCGCGTCCGGACTCAGGATTGCGTGGTCAATAATGGACCCACCGATGTCAAACGGCTGGTTGACAGTGCGATCCGGGCGGAAGGTCGTTGCGTCGATCAGCCCGAGCACGCCGCCAGTGTTGTGGCTGCCCTCGCCCTTACCGACCGTCCAGATTTGCGTCTCATCCCAGCTCAGGGCGAGACCGTAGGGACCCGCCACGCCGGCGCTGGTCTCGCCGACGACTTCGTTGGTCTTCTCGTCGATCTTGTAGACCATGCTTTCCTCACCGTCAACCGCGTAGGTATACTTGCCGTCCGCCGTATGCGCAACGCCGATGATATGCTTGCCCACCGGAATGACGGTAGTGGTCCATTTCTCCAGGTCAATCTTCGCCAATCCGCCAATCTCCTTGGATACGTGGGCGTACGCGGCTTGCTCGAGATTTACATAGAGGAACTTGCCCGCGGGATCGACGGTCAGGTAGGGGTGACCCATCTTGTACCCGGTATCCTCCACGGTGATTGCCTTGACAACCTTGTTGCCGTCCTTGGGATCAAGGATGAAGTGTGGGCCGCCGTTGGATCCGAACCCATACTGCAGGACGACGCGCTCATTGCCTTTGGCGTCCGTGAAGCCGAGGACGTGATGCAGGTTCTGTCCGCCGGTATGCTCAACGACCTTGTCGAGCTTGAGGGTCCTGGCGTTGATAATGAGTGTCCACCGATTCTCCTTGCCGTCCTTGGCCTTCTGCACGAAACCGATGTAGACCCACTTGCCGTCAGGGGAGGTGCCCAGCCCGTGCGGCTGCCGGGTCACTTCCCCGCCCAGGTCGAACAGCGCCGACGCAACCATCTGCTTGGTGTTGGTGTCAATGACCTGAACACCGGGCAGCTTGTCGGTCGCCGAAGGACGATGTGCGTAGCCCATGCCCTCACTGGTCATGTAGACACTGGGGTGGGCCTTCACGTCCCAGGCATCCGGCCCGCTGGAGTCATACGTCGCAACCAGGCGCAGACCGCCTCTCATGGCCTCAGTCGTGTCCCACCCTGTGGGCTTGGCCCCCTCAGCAACAGGCTGAAGCTGGCCGGCCTGGACCGTGACGGGCTTCGCGGCTTGCTTGCTGCAGGCTGTCGCCAGCACGGCTGCAAGTGCGAGAACTGAGACGGCTACCAGACGCTGTTTCTTGGAAGCAAAAGACCTCAACACTGATTCCCCCTTCTGCTTTGTATGATTCTGCGACGAAGGGACATGAACGCCTCGATCCCTGCAGAACGTCGCCTTGGACCTGGTCTGTCGCGAGGCTCCGTCCAAGTCCATTATGGCTGCGCTCATCGGGCGGGCATCAGTGTCGAGGGGACGGGACACGTGTCCCCAAATACGGTGATTCGGACAGACTGCCACGCTTAGCCGCTTAGGCCTGTCGTCCCTGGTCATCAAGGGCCCGGGAGCATGATCACTTATGACTGGAGCAGACGCAAAGGCTGCCAATTTGGCAGCCATAGCCGTGCGTAATGAGTACACCGGAGTTGCCCTATAGCTAAGACGTGTTACCGGGATAGACCCACCACGCTCGGCCTTGCAGTGCGGTCGGTCTATTCCATTTCGGGGCGAATGACACGTCCGACCGACACTGACCGCCGAGCGCCGGAGTGGGTATAACGGAAATGAGTAATAGCAAAGGGGGCAGGCTCCCCATGGAAAAAGGTATACAAAGCGATACCCCGCTCCGGCAAAGCAAATCCTTGGTCCGGCTGCTTCTAATCGCGCTAATCGCCTCTGGCCTGGCGATGGCATGGCTGGTGGTCGCGAGCCTGGTCGGAAAAGAGGGCGTGGGCCTTACCCTGTCCGGCTCCGCCAGCCGGCAGGCGGTGGCGACTGAGATGGCCACTCGCCGGGTGATGAACGACGTAGGAACGACCTTTCAGGTGACGCTGGTGACGCCCGAGTCCCTGAAAGCTCAGGGCCAGGACCCGGCGCCCGCGGCTGACGGCACGTTCTTCCTGTTCTACGAGGAGAATCACTACACCGACCTGCCGAACACCAGCAAGGCGATGGCGCCCGTGCTGCGGGTGGACGGCCAGGAGGTGAAAGCATCCGGATACACGCTGGTGACCGATTCAGGCCACCACCGCACCTTTACCATCAAGTATCCCACCACCGGCCCGGGGTCCATCGAACTGGTCAGGCCGGACATTCCGGCGGGCTCCCTGGCCTGGAAACTGCCGCTGACGGTGAGTCTGCTTCCGGGGAGCGTGAGCATCGGCACATTCCTGACGCTGTCCGCAGGACTGTTGGCCGCACTCTCGCCCTGCCTGTTGCAACTGACACTTTACTACCTCTCCTCGCTGGCGGGCGTCAGTCTGACCAGGCCCACCACTCGCCAGGTGATGACCACCGCCCTCTGGTTTGTCACGGGCATGACGGTGGCCTACTCTGCAGGCGGCTATCTTGCCGGGTACGCAGGGCAACGGCTCTCCGACATGGGCGCTCTGGGCACCTGGAGCCGGCCGATCTCCATCATTGCCGGGCTCCTTGTCCTTGTCATGGGCCTGTGGACGGGAGCACAGGGCGGTGCCCCGATGCTCTGCAAGTTGCCGGTGCCGAAGCTTGCCAAAATGAGCAAGCGGGCCGGCGCCTTCGGGGCGATGGCGATGGGCTTTGTATTCTCCCTCGGCTGCCTGCAATGCTTTGGCGGAGCGCTCTTTGCCAGCCTCGTTCTCTATGCCGGCAGCCTGGGCTCGCCGCTTCTGGGGGCGCTCTTGCTGGCCCTGTTCTCGATCGGCATCTCGCTGCCATTCCTGGCGGCGGCGGCCGCCTGGTCCCGGGTCGGCCCGTTGCTGGATAAGGTCCAGCGGTACCAGGGGCTCATCGCCTCAGTCTCTGCCGTCATGATGGTCACCTTCGGCCTGCTGATGGTCGCCGACCGGTTCCACTGGATGAGCAGTCTCCTGGTTCGCTGGTTCCCTTTCCTGGCTATCTGACAAACGGGGATCCCCAGGTAGCGATCGAACGACGATGCGTGCGGCCTGAAGAATCCAAGCCCCCGGCGGTCCGGACCTCCGGGGGCTACCTCTTCCGGCCGCTTCTGCGAAAGGAGCTGATCGGAGATGCAGGTTCGCCGTCTGCTGCTGGCATTGCTGGTTCTCGCCATCCTGGCGGCTGGGTTTGGTCTGCGTTCTCTGGCTGGCCGGATTCAAGGCGAGGTGGTGACTCTCTACTTCCCGGATCTGGAACAGAGCCGGCTGGTGGGGGTAGCGCGCGCTGTCACGCGTGCCACTCCGGAAGCAACGGTGGCCGAACTTGTGGCTGGACCGGCGCCGGATACCCCGCTCTTACCAGCCTTGCCGGCCGGCGCCCGTGTGGAAGTGACCGGCGAGGATGGTAACCTCACGCTAACAGTCGATCCGGTCCCTGGCCCGCTGGCCCGGGAGGCGCTGGCCCGCAGTGTGCTTGGCCTTCCGTCAGTCCGGAGCGTGATTGTTGCGGGCCGACGCTGGACGGCGGACGAGGTTCGCCCGGCTCCAGGTGAGTCGCTGGTCTACTATCCCGACCGGGGACTGCCGGCAGCCGTGCCGACGCCCCTGCCTGCGACCGACGGGGTCGACGGGATGCGCGCCGCCGTGACGGCGTTTCTGACCAATCCGCCGCCGTCCGGGCTGGCGGGCCCGCCGGCGGGCATCACCCTAGCGGACTTGACCGTCAAGGGCGACGTTGCCCACGTCCGGCTCAGCCTTTCCCCGGATCTGACCCGCACGCTGACGGCGGGCGGGTGGAACTTCTCGCCTTATTACATGTCCGTGATCTACACCCTGACCGAGTTCCCGGGCATCCGCCGGGTCCAGTTCGAGTTCACCGGGTTGACGGCCGTTGCTCTGCAGCAGTGCCGGACCCCGCTCTCTGTGCCCCTGCCAAGACCAGCCCCGGAACGGAGGCGCACGTAATGGATCTGATTTACCTGGACCATGCCGCCACCAGCTGGCCGAAGCCGCCTGCGGTTCTGCATGCCGTCCTGATGGCCATGGAAGTCGGCGGGGGGAATCCGGGCCGGTCGGGGCACCAGTTGGCAATGGGGGCCGCCCGCCGGCTGGTCGCCGCCCGCGAAGCGCTGGCCCGGCTGCTAGGAGCCCCGGACCCGAGCTGTATCAGCTTTACCAAGAATGCTACGGAAGCGCTCAACACGGCGCTCCTCGGGCTGCTCCGGCCCGGGGACCACGTGGTGACCACCGCCGTTGAGCATAATTCCGTCATGCGTCCGTTGCGCCATCTTGAACGGCAGGGCGTCCGTGTGACCGTGGTGCCTTGCACATCGGACGGTCTCGTCGATCCTGAACTGGTGCGCCGTGGGCTCACCGCCAGGACCCGCCTGGTGGTCGCGACGCACGCCTCCAATGTATTGGGCGCCGTTCAGCCGATTGCTGAGCTGGGCGAGGTCGCCCACCGGGGCGGCGCCCTCTTCCTGGTCGATGCGGCGCAGACGGCCGGCTCCGTACCGATTGACGTGCAGGCGATGTCCGTCGATCTCCTGGCGTTCCCGGGCCACAAGGCGCTGTTGGGGCCACAGGGCACGGGGGGGCTTTACGTGCGGCCGGGGGTGGATTTGCCGCCCTTACTCAGGGGTGGGACCGGCAGCGCGTCGGAACTCGAGGAGCAACCCGACTTTGCCCCCGACCGGTACGAGTCCGGCACGCCCAACGTTCCAGGCATCGCGGGCCTGGGCGCCGCGGCCGAGCACCTGCTGAGCTGGGGGATCGACCGGGTTCGGGAGAAGGAGCAGTTGCTGGTGGCCCGCTTCATGAGCGGGCTGGCGAACATTCCCGACGTCGTGGTCTACGGCCCGCCCGAACCGACCCGGCGGGTGGGACTGGTCTCCCTGAATCTCCGGGGGGTTTTGCCTTCGGCGCTGGGTCAGGCGCTGGAGGAAGGGTACGGCATCCTGACCCGGGTGGGCCTACACTGCGCGCCGGCGGCCCACCGGACGGCGGGCACGTACCCGGATGGAAGCGTTCGTTTCAGTTTCAGCGGCACGACCGCCCTAGAGCACGTGAACATCGCCCTGCGGGCGCTGGAGGAGCTGTCGGTCCATGCGAGAACTTGACGGGATCATCACGTTCTTTTCGTCGTATCACGCCGTGCGGGCGGAGCGGGTGCTGGAAGTCCACAACATTCGGTGCCGGACCGTCCCGTGTCCGCGGGAACTGAGCTCCAGTTGCGGGGTGGCGCTGCGCTTTCCGTACCACGAGTGCCGGCGGGTCACGGAACTGCTGAGCCACGCCGCCGTTCAGGTCGAATCCGTTCAGTCGCATCCCGAGGAGCAGGCGCTGCCGGGTGGCTGGAAAGCCATTTTGCAGCGCGGCCGGCGTCTCGGGGACAGGGGGGAGGGCTCATGAAACCGTGGGTATCGGCTATCGCCATCGCCCTGCTGACGGTTGCCGCCAGCGGCTTCACAATCACGAGCCCGCCGGCTTACGGCTTCTGCGTGGCCTGCCACACCCGCGACCTGCTGACCGGGACGGCGCCGCTCCTGACTGGAGCAGGCCTCTTGATCGGCGGATACCTTGGTGCCCTACAGGGCCGCGAGTTTCGCCCGCACCGACTCGTACAGCCAATGAAGCAGTTCGGGCTCGGGTTCGTGGCGATGTTCGCCAGCCTGGTCGCCCTGGGCTGCACCGTCCGGCTCCTGCTCCGGGCGAGCTACGGAGACGGTGGCGCCTGGTGGGCCGTCCTCGGTGTTGCCGGCGGCATTGCCCTGGGCACCCACATGCTGCGCCGCAGAGCGAGGAGGGGATTGCCGTGAGCGTTGCTTTCATCAGCCTGGGGCTGGGCGTCGCCGTGGGGTACCTGGCTCAGCGGGGCCGGCTCTGCTTCGTGGCTGGCCTCCGGGACTGGCTGCTGTTCCGGGAGACGGCCCTCTTGTCTGCGGTCCTGGCATTTCTGGCTGCGTCCTGGATCGCCTGGCCCCTGGCGGCCCTGGCGGGCGGGGCTGCGCTGCCGGAGCCTGTCGGATCGCCCGGAGTGCTTCTGATCGGCCTTGCCCTCGGGGGCGGGCTTTGCCTTGGGCTTGCCTCGGTCCTGGCCAACGGGTGTCCGCTGAGGCAACACGTGCTGGCGGCCCAGGGAAACGGCGACGCCTGGGCGTATCTGGCGGGGTTCGCCGCCGGCGCACTCGCCTACCAGTATCTCCTGTTGCCACTGATCGCGTGGCTGCTATAAGCTGGGGCGTGAAAAACATCCATGCCTCCGCTATGATAGGACCACAAGGGTCCGAGGGAGGACGAACGATGCGCGAGCGCCGCTTGCAGACGTTCCTGCTGTTGGTGCTTTTCGTCGCGGCTACGGTTCCGGCGTTCGTCGTGGGCGCCTTTGATCTCGTTGAGGTGCAGCGTAGCTATCGGAGCGCTCCGGACGCCCAACACGCCCGGGCGGCCGCGCTGAGCCAACAGGTTGCCGCGTACGTAGACACCCATGCCCGGGCGGTTCAGACCCTGGCCCGGGAGATTCAGACCGTGGGCGACATGCAGCAGCTGGACCTGCAGCGCATGCTGGACACCCTGCGGGAGCAATATCCCGGCATCGTCGCGACCTTCATCGGCGATGCTTCGGGCACCGCCCTGGCCTTTTCCCCGCCGCAGGACCTGAACGGCCGCACCCTCAAGGGCAACAACTACAGAACCACTTCGTACTTTGAGCCGCTCATGCGCACGAAAACGCTGGTCTACGGGAACGTGAGTCTGGGCGCGGTCTTCCGCAAACCGTTGATCACCGCCGTGGCCCCGGTCCTGGACGCCCATGGCGACGTCCGCCATTACATTTCCGGCGGGCTAGATCTATCCAAGCTCTCCGACTGGCTGTCGACGTACGTGCAGTACCCCGGCGAGACCATTCTGCTAGTCGACAACCGGGACACGCTGATCGCCGAGACCGGTCCGGTTCTCCATGAAGACCTCGCAAAACTGGGCGGCGATCCGCACATCCAGAAGATGCGGTCCGGCGCTCCTTTCTGGGATACGAAAACGGAACTGGCCGGATACGCGACCATCCCGGGGCCCCCGAACTGGGGCGTGGCCATCATCACGCCTCGGACCGCCTTCTTCGCTGGCATGCGTTCCACGCTGTACAACACCGCCGCGACCGTCTTCCTGGCGCTGGTTCTGGGCTGGGCGATCGCCGTGTTCCTGGCACGAACCATGAACCAGCCGGTCGTCGCCCTGATGCGCGCCGCACAGGCCGTCCGCCGGGGGGACCTGCAGGCGCGGGTCAGCAGTCCGCTCCCCCTGATGCCCAAGGAGATGATAGAACTCCACGACTCCTTCAACGAGATGATCGCGGACCTGCAGCGGAATCAGACCGAGTTGCTGCAACTGAACGCGACCCTGGAAGATCGAGTAGACCAGCGGACACGGGAAGTGACACGGCGGAGTCGTGAGTTGGCGGTATTGAATGCGAGCGCCGCCTCGGTGACCGGCGTCCTGGAACTGGACGACCGCCTCCAGGACGTGGCCCGCGGCATCGTTGAGCTGGTGGGCGCCGACGTCGGCGTGGTGGTGGTGTGCCATCCCACCGAAGGACTGGGCATGGAGGCGGTCTACGCCCCGGATATCCAATTGGGACCACCATCTACGGAGGAACTAAGCACCGGCTTCTCCGGCACGGTGATTGCCACCGGCCGGCCGGTCGTCATCCCCGACGTGGCCACAAGGCGCCACTTGTTTGGCGCCTGGGCTGACGACTACCCGCACGCCTCCGTCTGTGGGGTTCCCATGCGGGCATCGGGAAACATTGTCGGCGTCCTCGCTGCCATCAATGTGGACACGGACTACTTCGACGAGCATTCCCTGGGCCTGCTCGCCGCGCTCGCCGGCCAGGTCGGCCCGGCGGTTTCCAACGCGTGGCTCTTCGCCGAAGTCCAGGAGCAGCGGAACAAGCTCTTGTCCATCACGCAATCCATGCAGGAGGGGCTGATCCTGGTGGACCCGGGACACTCTGTCCAGTTCGCAAACCCGGCAGCCGCCAGGCTGCTGAACCTGGACAGGGAGGAGGAGCAGGGTACGCCGCTGGCCGGCCTTTTCGCCCACTGGCCCGGCGGGAACCCCGGAGCGGTTCTTTCCCCGGCGACCGCAGCCGAGAACGGGCTCGTGCCCTCGGTGGTGGATATCGAACTGCCCGGCCCGCCCCGGAAAACCGTGGCGGCCACCGCTTTCCCGGTGATGACCGAAGGCCCGACCCGATTGGGCTATGGCATCCTGCTGCGAGACGTGACCCAGGAGCGGCAACTGGAGCGCTCCAAGGACGACCTGCTCGCAAACGTCTCCCACGAACTGAGGACTCCACTGACCACGATTCTCGGAAACACGGCCACGCTGCAAAACCTGTGGGCCGAATTGGAGCCTGAGGAACGGGCAGAATTCCTGGAGGGCATCTGTGAAGAGAGCCGCCGGCTGAAAGACTTGATCGAAAGCGTCCTCGATATGTCTCGCATTTCCAGTGGCGCACTCCGGTTGGATTGCCACTTCGAGCCATGGGGGCCCCTGGTGCTCCGGGCGCTGAAGAGGGCCCGGCAGCGCTGGCCCGAGCATGAGTTTATAGCGGACATGCCGGAAGACCTGCCGTTGGTGTATGTGGATGCCACTCGGGTGGAGCAGGTGCTCGACAACCTGCTGAACAATGCGGCCCAGTACTCGCCGCCTGACACACTCGTGACCGTATCGGCTACGGCCAGTGACAGCTTCGTGCTGACCGCGATCCGGGACGCCGGAGCGGGCATCGACTCGGAGCAATTGGAACAGGTCTTCGATCGATTCTACCGTGGCGACGGCCCGCAGGTGCGGCGGGTCCGGGGGACCGGCCTCGGCCTCGCCATTTGCCGCGGCATTGTGCATTCCCACGGCGGCCGCATCTGGGCGGAATCGACCCGGGGTGAAGGCAGCACCTTCCTGTTTACGCTGCCCTTCATTGCCGGCCCGAAAGAAGGAGAATCCGTATGATTGTTCGCCAGATAGTGCTGATCATCGACGACGAGCCGCGCATCCAACGTTTCATCCGGGCCAACCTGACGGCCGCAGGCTTCGAGGTTGCCCTGGCGGGAACCGCCGCCGATGCCGTCAACGTGTGTGAACAGCGCGATCCGGACCTGATCCTCCTGGACCTGGGGCTGCCCGACATGGACGGACTGGAACTGTTCCAACGCCTGCGCGGAATGACGGAGTCCCCGGTGGTGATTCTGACGGCACGCGGGAGTGCGGCCGAAAAGGTGAAAGGGCTCGACATGGGCGCAGACGACTACATTGCAAAACCGTTCGACGTGAACGAACTGCTGGCCCGGGTGAGGGCGGTGATGCGGCGCTCCCAGAAGGGCGCTGGCGGTCCGGCCAAAGCCCGTGTGGATGTGGGGCCGCTGGCTCTGGACGTGGCACGGTACGAGGCCCGACTGAACGGCGAGCTGGTCCATCTGACGCCGACGGAATTCAAGTTGCTGGCTTACCTGGCTACGAACGCCGACAGGGTCGTCCTCCACGAAGAATTGTTGAGCCATGTATGGGGGCCCGAGTACCGGGGGGCCGTCGAATACTTGCGGGTGACCGTGCTCCGCATTCGCCAGAAGCTGGGCGACCACCCGGACGTGAAGCAACTGATCCGGAATGTCGTCGGGATTGGTTACAAACTCGTTCGTCCTTGAGGCATCCTGCGTACAAACGGAACGGGCTCCCGGACGCCGTCAGGCGCTCCGGGAGCCATCTTATGGTACGCCTCGCAGTTTACGTAACTGATATGGAAGGGCCTCTGGTCAAGCCCCTCTTCGCGATTTTTCAGTTTCAAGGTGCAGGAGGCAACGGGCAAGCGGGGCAAATGCGACGGTGGATCAGTCTGATATTCGCGGAT
>DASPIW010000002.1:0-20222 GCA_035628915.1 Symbiobacteriaceae bacterium
TCCTGAAGATGAGACTTCCCATACCAAAAGGTAGTAAGGCCCCAGCAAGACTAGCTGGTAGATAGGCCGGGAGTGGAAGCGGCGTAAGTCGTGGAGCGGACCGGTACTAATCGGCCGAGGGCTTGACCTCTAGGTTGATGCAGAGATCACAATCACCACTGTGGAGTTTTCAAGGCATGAATTGCGGAACCGCTACTTAGGTGGCGGTTCTTTGGGCTCTCGAAGACCACTGCAAAAAGCAGTGGTCTCTTTTTGCTATATCGAGACAACTCCACACCGGAATGTATTGATATTGGTGACACCAAAGAACTATAATAAGCGCGATTGGCGGCAGCCTAACAATTTTGTCATTGATCGAACGACGTCAGGGCTGGACTAGTCACCCGTAGGCGAAGGCTGAGCAGGAAAGGGGAGGTCTGCGTTCATGGCTGTAGACTCCACTGTAGACACGGCCATCTTGCCCGTGAGAGATGAATACGGCTTCTTTAACATTCGCCTTGAGTCAATCGGCGGATATGGAGCCAACATCGCCGGCAAGATGCTGGCGGAAGCGGGCGTTCTCTATCAGGGCCTGAACGGCTCCAATTTCTCCTCTTATGGATCGGAGAAGAAAGGCTCCCCGGTCAAGGCATTCGTACGTCTTGCCGAGCCCGCCACCGAAATCCGCCTGAGTTCCCCGGTTGAAGAGCCCCACATCATCTGCATCTTTCACGAGGCGCTCATTCGCACAGAGCCGGTGGTCAGTGGACTGCGCCCCGGCGGCATTGTCATCGTTAACACCAAGAAAAAGCCGTCAGAGATTCAGAAGGATCTTCGGGTCGAACATGCCGTCATTGGAACGTTCGATGCCATGACGATTGCAGTAGAAACAAAAAGCCGTGTGAATATGGCGTTCCTCGGCGCCATCTGCCGCGCATCCGGCTTCCTGGACACCCAAGCGCTCAAGGCGATGATTACCGATACCTTCACCAAGAAGTACCCGGCAACGGTGCCGGGAAACCTGCAGTGTTTCGACCGTGGAATGAACGAGGTGGTCTTCGAGAGTTTCGCAGGGTCGACTGCAGGCGGGATTCATGCATCCAAGCGCCCCGGTCCCCTGTACGGCTACCTGAACGCCCCCATCGGCGGCCTGGTTGCCAACCCCGGCAACATGATCAGAAAGGACCTCAGCGCCTCCCGGCAGGGATTCCTCCCCGGCTTCATCCGGGAAAAGTGCATCGACTGCGCCCAGTGCGATATGGTTTGTCCGGATTTCTGCTTCGTCTGGGAAAGAGGCGTGGACAAGCGTGGGCGCCCGGCCATGAACTTGCTTGGCATCGATTATCAGTACTGCAAGGGTTGCCTGAAGTGCGTCGAAGCTTGTCCGACCGATGCCCTGCAGGACATGCGCGAGACTGACGGCTACGCCGCTGCTGTGCGCGTAAAGCACAACTTCTGGAGGTGAGCGGCACATGGCTCAGTCTGAGAAAGAGCTCATGAAGGAGCAGAAGTACACCTTCAAGTCGGGAAACGAAATGGCCGCGCTCGCCGCGAGCCAGATCAACTTCCACGTGATGGGCTATTACCCCATTACCCCGTCTACTGAGATCGCTGAGTACATAGACGAAATGCGAGTGGAAGGCGAAAACTCCGTTCACATGATCGCCGGCGACGGTGAACATGGCGCGGCGGGTATCTGTTATGGTGCCGCCGTCGCAGGCGCCCGCGTCTTTAACGCGACCTCGGCAAACGGCTATCTGTACGCTCTGGAGCAGATGCCCGTTCAGTCGGGTACGCGCATGCCCATGGTATTGGATCTTGTAACCCGGTCGGTCTCGGGGCCCTTGGATATCCGGGGCGACCACAGCGATCTGTATTTTGCGCTTAATACCGGCTGGATTGTCCTCTACGCAAACAACCCGCAGCAGGTATACGACCTTCACCCCATCGCCGTAAGAATCGGGGAGCATCCTGACGTTCGCTTGCCGGTGATTGTCGGGTTCGACGGGTTCTTCACCAGCCACCAGAAGCGCCGCGTTCAGTACTTTGAAGACGCCCAGGCTCTGCGCGACTGGGTCGGGCCCCAGCCCGGGGGCTTCCCGCATGCGTTGGAACCGCGCCGCCCGAAGACGTTCGGCCCTTACATGAACGACCCGGACCTGATCAACAACAAGTATCAGCTGCACGTGGCGATGCAGAACGCCCTCAGGGTCCTGCCCAAGTTGTTTGAGAGCTATGGCGAGCTGTCCGGCCGGAAGTATAAACTGCTTGACGAGTACATGATGGAGGACGCAGAGGTGGTTCTGTTCCTCCTCGGATCGGCATATGACACCGGCAAAGAAGCCGTCGACAGGCTGCGGGCGCGCGGAGTCAAAGCTGGTGCACTTTGTCTGCACGTGATCCGCCCGTTCCCGGTGGAGCAAGTCCAGAAGGTGCTGCACAATGTGAAAGCCCTTGTGGTAGGCGAGCGCGCCGACTCCTACGGCGCCAACGGCGGCAACATGACTCACGAAATCAAGTCCGCCCTGAAGGATGACCCGGCCAACAAGACCCTTCTAGCCGCCCGCGTCTATGGTCTAGGCGGTAAGGATTTCTACCCCGACGACGCGGAGGCGTTCCTTCGGTTGGCGGTCGAAATGATGGAGAAGGGCGCCGTCGAAGTGCCGTTCGATTACTTCGGCATTACCGTGGCTACCGAACACCAGCCGGTTGAGGTGCTTGCGCCACTTACAAAAGAGGAGCAGGCGAGCCCAGTGCGGGTCGAAGTCGCCGGCGATGAATTGAAGGTCACCGTACCGCCGCCACGCCAGATGATGGCCATGCCCAAGCGAATGACGCCCGGTCACGGCGCCTGCCCGGGGTGCGGTATCTTCCCGGCCCTCGACAACTTCTTCCGGGCTCTGTCGGGGGACGTCGTCGTCCTATTCCATACGGGCTGCGCGATGGTCGTCACGACGGGCTACCCATATAGCGCTCACCGCGTCACATACATCCACAACCTGTTCCAGAACGGAGCTGCCACGCTCTCGGGCGTTGTGGACGCGTTCTATGAGAAAAAGCGCCGTGGTGAGATCGCAGTGGGCGAGGAAATCACCTTTGTCATGGTGACCGGTGACGGCGGCATGGATATAGGCATGGGCCCGTCCATCGGTGCCGCACTGCGTGGTCACAAGTTGATCATTCTGGAGTACGACAACGAGGGCTACATGAACACCGGCAGCCAGCTGTCGTATTCGACGCCCCTCGGCCACAAGACCGCAACATCCAATGTCGGCACGTATGGCATGGGCAAGACCTTCCACCACAAAGACACTCCGCAAATCATGGCGGCATGCCATATGCCGTACGTGTTCACAGCCGTGGAGTCCAATCCGCAGGACCTGTGGAAGAAGGCCGCCAAGGCTCAGTGGTACGCGCAGAATGTGGGGCCCGTGTATGGCAAGGTGCTGATTGCCTGCCCGCTGAACTGGCTCTCTGAGGAGCGTCTGGGCACGAAGATCCTCGAGGCCGCCGTCGACTGCAATTTCTTCCCGCTCTACGAAATCGAGCGCGGCATCACGAAGCTCACGTACGACCCTGAGGCGAAGGGCAAGAAGGTGCCTGTCGAAGAGTGGCTGAAGCTGATGGGCAAGACCAAGCACCTTCTGAAAAGCGATTACGCTCCTGTAGTGGCTGACTTTCAGAAGGAAGTCGATCGCCGCTTCAGGCGGATTAAGGCGATGAGTGAGCACCCAGATCTGTAATGACCGTGGAAAATTCGACAGGTGGCCGTGGGAACGCGTGTTCCCACGGCTTTCCCAATGTTGGCGCGCGTTTTCGGTGAAATCGCGCGAGGGAGAGGAGGGATGTGAGCCGAATCAATGCGAAAGGGGCAAGGCACGGCTCCAGAAATTCCCTCTTCGTCGATAACGCGGGGAGGAATCGATCGGTAGAACGGAGAATCGAACCTAACCCGCGCGCGTGGTCGGGATAAAGGGGGCGAGCGAATGTCCCGTGGCTCCATGGGAACGGGGGAACTGGAATTCCTCCAGGCCTTCGTAAGACGGGGGTTCGTGGCGATCCCGAGGATCCTGTTCGACTATCCGGTGGACCTTGGACTCGACTATGATACGTTCGGCAAGTTGTTTACCCTGTTCGCCGGTGTGGGCGGTCCAGGAGAGAGTGCGTTTGGGCCTTACGCCATATCGCGGAAGGCCAACCCCCACGACTTTGACCAGATGCGCTCTCTGGTCGCTGACCTTGAGCAAAAGGACCTCGTCCGCATTGAAGAAGAAGGCGACGTGATCACCTTTTCATTGATCCCGCTCTTTTCCCGGCTGCGGGTACATTGGGCAGAACACGGGGAACGCCTGCAGCAGGAAATCGCGGCCAGCGGTCCCGACCCGATGCTGGCCGCTGTTCAAAAGCTGTTCGGGCGTCCCCTCTCCGACCGTGAGGTGGCCGACATTCAGGACTGGGTGTCGACCTACGGTTTTGAACTGGACATGCTACAGGCGGTGATTCGGGAAGGGCAGCGTCAGGGCGTCACCCGCATGACTTACCTCAACCAGGTGGCCCGCCAGTGGTACGAGGAAGGCATCCGGACGCCCGAGGAAGCTGAGCAGTATGTACAGCGGTATCGCAAGACGGCCGCTAAACATAAGGCGATCATTTCATATTTGGGAATCAAGCGGCAGCTGACGGGCGCAGAACAGGCGCTCCTGGACAGGTGGTCCGACGAGTGGGGCTTCAGCACCGAAGTGATTATGAAGGCCTGTGATCTGGCCGCCGGAAGTCATAACCCGCTCCAATACGTCAACAAAGTCCTGGAGAACTGGCGGGAGCGAAACGTCAGGACCGTGGCTGACACGGAACAGGTGGAAGCTGAGCATAAGCGGCGGGCCGTAGCGGCCGCCAACGATCCGGGACGATCGGCGAGGCAGCCGCGGGGCAACTCACAGCGCAGCAGCAACGTCTTCCTGAAGCGTGAGAAGAAGGATGACAGCTACTATGATCACATCTTTAAGAAGTTTGACGAGTGAGAGGCAGCGGCGCCGTGAGGCCCGCATCCGCCAGCTTGAGCAGGAGCGCGACGCCAGGGAGCGCGAGATTTTCGCCCGGGTGCCTGAGCTTGCGTGGATCAAGGATCTGCAGGCCGAGATCGGCCTGGATCTGGCGCGCCTCCTGTTGAAGACGCGAACGAAGTTCGGCAAGTCTTTCGAGGAGTTGAAGGCCTGGTCGCTCGAGCTCTCCGCGCAGCGGGACAGCATGTTTCTGCAGCACAAAATCGATCCGGCTGACCTGGAGATGCACTGGGATTGCCCGGATTGCCAGAATACCGGTTGGCTGCCGGCGGAGCCCGCCGGACCCGATACGGTCCTGCCGCCGAAAAAGTGCCGCTGCCTGATTCAGGAGGAGTTCGACGACCTCTATCGGGCCTCCGGGCTGGTTGGACCCATGAGGGAGCAGACTTTCGCGAAGTTCGAGACCACCGTCTATCCGGCACAGGACCGCGACTACATGGCCAAGCTTATGCGATACTGCAAGCAATTTGCGGAATCCGTGACGCGTGGTGAAGCGGTAGAGAGCCTGTTACTGATGGGTGACGTAGGCCGCGGCAAGACGTTTCTTTCTTCCGCCATCGCCAACGTGGTGGTCTCTGCCCGCAAGACCGTCGTATACCTGACATTTTCCGAGTTCCTTGACCTGGTCCGGATGCACAAGTTCGACGACGACGAGGTTTACCAGGAAGGGGTCCAACGCCTGATGGACGTGGACCTGCTGATTCTGGACGACCTGGGTGCCGAAAAAGTGACGGAGTTCGTGGCCCAGGAGCTGTTCACGATCATCAATCACCGGATGAACCGCAAGGCGCCCATGGTGGCGTCGACCAACTTGGGGCCCGCAGAGCTCGAAGAGACCTACGGCAGCCGGATTGCTTCCCGGCTGCTGAACGGGTTCGACGCGTGCCTGCTCAAGGGGCAGGACGTCCGCAAGGTCCTCCGGGAGCGGCGGATGGGGCTCGCCTGAGCCGGAAAAATGGCCCTGCGCTCTACGGGCGCAGGGCTTCGGCATTTCAATCAGAAAAGGGAAACACTCCCGGGCTGTCGAAATATGACGCGACAGTTGGGAAGGAGCCAAAGATCTTGTCGCAGAACCAGTACCGGGCGCCGCTCTTTGAAGCCGCCAGAGCTTACGCCGGCAGGGTTCGGGCTGCCATGCATATTCCCGGGCATAAACTGGGGCAGGCAGCGCCCGCCGAGTGGCGGGAGTTCTTGGGCCCCGGCGCCCTGAGCATTGATCTTACCGAAGCCCCCGGATTGGATGACCTTCACGCCCCGGAAGGCGTGATTGCCGAAGCCCAGAATCTGGCGGCTGTGGCCTTTGGGGCTCGGCGCTCGTTCTTCCTGGTCGGCGGGACCACCGCCGGCCTGCACGCCCTAGTTCTGACGGCCTGCCGCCCCGGCGACATCATCGCCGTTCCTCGTCACGCACATCGGTCAGTCCTGGGTGCGATGATTCTTTCGGGCGCAAAACCTTCGTGGGTGCGGGTTACGTTCCATGAGGAACTGGATATCGCTACCGGGGTCGACCTCCACTCTCTGGGCGGCGCCCTGCGCGGCGCAGCGGCGGCGTTGCTCGTCAACCCCACTTACTACGGCATAGCCAGCCGGCTGGCGCAGGAGATTCCCCTGCTTCATAGCCAGGGCCTCCCGGTGCTGGTTGATGAGGCTCACGGCTCACACTTCGCCTTTCATCCGGATTTGCCGCCGTCAGCCCTGGCTCAAGGGGCGGACGGGGTTGTGCAATCCCTACACAAGACCGGCGGTAGCCTGACGCAGTCGAGCATCTGCCACTTGGGTCACAACAGCCGCCTGGATGAACACCGGCTCCGTGCGATGCTCCGACTTGTACAGTCCACGAGCCCGTCGTATCTGCTCATGTCGTCGCTGGATGCCGCCCGGCGCGATCTGGCACTGAACGGCCGCAACAACTGGGAGCGGGCCATTGATCTGGCCTGCCGGACCCGGCGGCGGCTGGCGGCCCTACGGGGTATAGCCCTGTCGGAGTCTGGTGACCCGACCAAAATTCTTATCGATGTTCGCCGGCGCGGGTTGACCGGCTTCCAGGCATCCGAATACCTATGGTCACGAGGCGTTGCGGTTGAATCCGCCGGCCTCGGTTACGTGCTCGCCGTACTTACACCGGGCGACACTGATGTGACGACAGAAGCCCTGGTCGGCGCAGTAACAGCGCTGCCGGACGGGCCCGGCGCCCCGCCTCGCCCGCCGGAACCGCCCTGGCCCGAGACCGTGCTACCGCCACGCGATGCCTACCTCGGGCCGCAGGAGTCAGCCCCGCTGGAGCAGGCTGTAGGACGGATCGCCGCGGAGCTGGTGGCGCCCTATCCCCCGGGCATACCGGTGGTGGCTCCGGGGGAACGCTTGACCGCTGAAGTTGTCGCCTACCTGCGTCATGCCGTTGCCGCAGGGCACCATCTGCAGGGCCCTGCCGATCCGAAGCTGACGCGCATCCAAGTCGTCAAGGAGTGACACCGCTTGGCGGTTTTCATTACATTCGAAGGGGTCGACGGGGCAGGCAAGGGCACTCAAATCCGCCTGCTGCTGGAATACCTGCAGGAGAAGGGCGCGAACTACATCTTCACCCGGGAGCCGGGCGGCACGCCGCTCGCAGAGCGCATCCGGGAGATTCTGCTGGATCCGGCCCACGCAGGCATGTCAGTGATTACGGAGGCGCTTCTCTTTGCCGCCCAGCGGGCCGACCATACTGCAGGGGTAATCCGTCCGGCGCTGGATGCCGGCCGGAACGTCATCTGCGATCGGTACGTCGATTCCAGCATCGTTTATCAGGCGTTAGCCGGCGGCCTTCCGCACGAGTTCGTCGCCGGCATCAACGAGATGGCGACCGGCGGGCTGAAGCCGCACCGTACGATTGTGCTTGATATCTCGCCGGAGGTGGCTCGGTCCCGGCGGGGCGTGAACGGCCCCGACCGCATCGAGCAAAAAGACGAGGCTTACCACGAGCAAGTCCGTGACGGGTATTTGGAACTGGCCAGGGCACAGCCCCGCCGGTACAAGATCGTGGATGCCTCCCGTCCCGTGGAGGAAGTGCAGGCGCAGATTCGGATGCTGGTTGACGAGATCATGCCTCGCCGTTAACGCTGGGGTGAAATCATAAGACAGGGGGTGGCTGTGGGTGAAACTAGTAATCGGCGTGATACAGGACAAGGATTCGCATCGGCTCCTGTCCGCCTTGACCCAGGCCGGGTTTCGCGCCACCAAACTGGCCAGTACCGGCGGTTTTCTACGCGAAGGCAATACCACACTGCTGGTCGGTGTCCCGGACGAGCAAGTTGAGCGCGTTGTAGGGCTGATCAAGAACACCTGCCGGGCCCGCGAGCAGTTGGTTACCCCCTTGTCCCCCATGGGCGGCCCTGCTGATTCGTACATTCCTTACCCGGTGGAAATCCTGGTCGGGGGCGCCACCGTCTTTGTCCTTGACGTGGAGCGATTTGAGAAATTCTAGGGGGCCATTGATGTGAGTTGGGGCGCCATTGTGGGCCAACCGCTGGCCGTTCGCCTCTTGCGCCAGGCCGTATCCGGTGGCAAGGTAGCTCACGCCTATCTGTTCGTCGGTCCGGCGGGCGTCGGGAAGCGCACCGTGGCGCTGGAACTGGCCAAAAGTCTGAATTGCATGGTGCCGCTGGCGGATGGCGGCGCCTGTGATTCCTGTGTCTCTTGCCGCAAAATCAGCGCCGACCCGATCACCCATCCGGATGTGCGGGTGATCTCGCCCGAAGGGCGCTTCATCAAGACCGATCAGATTCGTGAACTCCAGGAAGAGATGTACGCCCGCCCGAACGAAGGTCGTATGCGGGTCGCCATCATCGATGGTGCTGACCGGATGAATCCGGAATCGGCCAACCGACTGCTCAAACTGTTGGAGGAGCCACCCGGCTACGCCGTGCTGATCCTCCTTACACATAATCTATCCGGCGTTCTGCCGACGTTGATTTCGCGGTGCCAGGTCGTAAACTTCCCGCCGCTCAATCCGGAAGACGTGGCCGGCGTGCTGCGCGAGCGCTTCGGCCTTGACGCCGGTCAGGCCCGGCTGTACTCCGCGTTGTCGGGAGGCAGTATCGGGCGCGCCGTCGCGCTCTCCCAGGACGCCGGCGTGGCTGCCCGTCGCGACCACTCCTGCGACCTCCTGCAAAAACTCGCCGGCATGGATGATCTGGCGCTCATCGGCCAGGCCGAGCTGCTTGACAAAGAAAGAGAACACCTCGATGATTGGCTCGACCTGACAACCGCCTGGCTCCGCGACGCCCTCATTGTGGCACAAACCGGTTCGGACCAACTGGCTATGAACACGGACCGGATGGACGTGGTGCGGTCGCTTGCCGGTGGGCTCGGTGCTGTTAACATCCTCAACATGCTAACGGCGATCACAGAAGTGCGAAGCAACCTGCAGCGAAACGCCAACAGCCGCCTCGCTCTAGATGTGCTGATGCTTCGTCTGGGTGAGTGCAGCCGCTGCCACTTACAGACATAACTTGCTTTTTCGGACGACAGAAGCCTATACTCAAAATTAGCCCTCAGCCTGTCCGAAGCTAGGCTGGGGAAGGAGGTGACCGGATGGTTCGCGTGGTAGGCATTCGCTTCAAGAAAGCCGGCAAGGTGTATTATTTCGACCCCGCCGAGTATGCCATCGCCGCAGGGCAAAAAGTGGTGGTGGAGACGGCCAGGGGCGTTGAATATGGCGAAGTGGCCGTTGGTCCGAAGGATGTGACCGAGGATCAGGTCGTCCCGCCGCTCAAGAAGGTGCTTCGCATCGGCAACGAAAAAGATGCCGTGGTCGCCGCCGAGAACAGACGCAAGGAAAACGAGGCGTTTGGTGTCGCTCAGAAGAAGATAGAGGGGCACGGCCTCGACATGAACCTTGTTGACGTCGAATACACGTTCGACGGCTCGAAGATCATCTTCTACTTTACGGCCGAAGGGCGCATCGACTTCCGTGAGCTGGTCAGGGATTTGGCCGGCGTCTTCCGAACCCGCATCGAAATGCGGCAGATCGGAGTGCGCGACGAAGCAAAACTGCTGGGTGGCATCGGCCCGTGCGGCCGGATTCTCTGCTGTACCAGCTTTCTGGGCGACTTTGCCCCGGTCTCGATCCGGATGGCCAAGGACCAGAACCTATCACTCAATCCATCCAAGATATCTGGCCTCTGCGGGCGGCTTATGTGCTGCTTGCGATATGAACAAGAAACGTATGAAGCGGCGAAGAAAGACCCGACGCTCGCGCCGGGTTATGTGCCGCCGGTCCTTATAGAAGAAACCGTTCCCGGCCTCGACGAACTTGAAGACCGGCCGGCGCCGGTGATCGGAGTGCGGAACGGCGGCGGCGGCGCCGGTATGGGCGCCCGCATCGCACAGGCTACAGGCGCCGGGCTCGCCGAGCGGCCGCGTCGCGAAGAGCGGCAGCCCGAGCGCCGGGAAGGCCAGGAGCGCCCGCAGGGCGGCGGCGATCGGCGCCGTGATCGGCCGCGTGAGCAGCAGCCCCAGGGGCAGCAGCCGCAAGGGCAACCGCCGCAGGCTCAGCCGCAGAGGGGCCTGCAACCCAGACCGCAGCAGCAACAGCAAGCCCCCAGGCCACACCAACAGCAGCAGGGCGGCGGCGAACGGCGGCGCGACCAGCAGCAGCCCAGGCCCCAACAGCAACAGCAGCAGCCCCAGCAGCCGTCACAAGGGAAACCCAGGCAGCAGCAGGGCGGGGGCGAAAAGCAGCAGCCTCGCCAGCAGCACCGCGAGCGACTGCAGGCTCGCCCGCCCCGTCCGCAGGGTGAGCCATCGCAACAGCAACAGCCGCCCCGGCCGCAGGTTCAGAACCAGCAGCAGGGCGCCGGCGAAGAACAGCAGCAACAGAACCGCCGCCACCACCATCGCGGCCACCGCCGGCGGGGCGGGGGCGGTGGCAACCCCCAAAACGGTCAGAATCCGCAGGGGGGCGGTCCCAGCCCGTCGTAATGGAGGATACCGAACATGGACATGCGCTCCGGAGAACGGTTGGATGATTTGGGCCGAGGGGGCCTTCGGATCATCCAGCATCCGGAGCGCTTTCCTTTTGCCATGGATCCTGTCCTCCTGGCCCACTTCACCACGGTGCGCCGGCACAGCCGCGTCCTTGATTTGGGCACGGGCTGCGGCGTCATTCCCCTGCTGCTGTCGGCGCTCCACCCGACAGCCCGGATCACCGGATTGGAGTTGCAGCCGGACACCGCCGATATGGCGGCCCGGAGCGTCAGCCTCAACGGGCTGAACGACAGCGTTCGGATCGACTGCGGCGATTACCGTCAAGTAGTGCAGCTATACGGGCACGAGCGTTTTGACGTAGTGACGCTGAACCCGCCTTACCGGGAGCCGGGCACCGGGGCCATCAGCCCGGCGTCAGGCCGAGCCGGCGCCCGCCACGAGCTTTCTGGAGGTCTGGGCGACGCCCTGGAGGCGGCCGCCACCGCCGTCAAGTTCGGCGGACGGGTGGCCGTGGTCTTTCTGGCAGAACGCCTGGCGGATCTAGTAACGCAACTGCGCTCCTTCCGGTTGGAGCCAAAACGGCTACGGCTCATCCACCCCCGGGCGGGGCGCCCGGCGAATCTGCTTTTGTTGGAAGCAGCCAAGGGCGGCGGGCCTGGGCTCAAAATCGAGCCTCCGCTCATCGTGTATGAAGAAGGCCAGACGTACACCGCCGAGATGCGGGCCATATACAACGCGTAGCCCTTCGTGGGTCGGGGCACACTTGCTAGCAGTGGAGGAGACCGCCATGGGGACCCTGTACATCGTCGGCACGCCGATCGGGAACCTCGAGGATATCACGCAGCGTGCGCTGCGCATTCTGCGGGAGGTCGCCGTCATCGCGGCCGAAGACACGCGTCAGACCCGAAAGCTGCTGAACCATTTCGAGATTTCCACACCGACGGTCAGCTACCATGAGCACAACCAGCGGACAGCCGGTCCCGCCCTCATCGAGCGGTTGTTGGCCGGGGAAGATGTGGCTCTGGTGACCGATGCCGGAATGCCCGCGATCAGTGATCCGGGCGAAGACATCGTCCGTTTGGCGATTGCTGCCGGAGTGCCCGTCGTTCCCATTCCCGGGCCGACGGCTTTCACCACAGCGCTGGTTGTCTCCGGACTCTCCACGGAAACGTTCGTTTTCGAAGGATTTCTGCCCAGCAAGGGCAAGGAGCGGCGGACAGCCCTGGCGCGCCTGAAGGAAGAAACCAGGACATGGATTCTCTATGAGGCGCCCCACCGGGTCACCGAGACCTTGGCGGATCTGGCTGAGGCCCTGGGTGACCGGCCGATGGCTGCTGCCCGCGAATTGACCAAGCTGCACGAGGAGGTCGCGCGGGGAACGCCCGCAGAACTGCTGGCTCATTTCGAGGCGCAGGCGCCCCGCGGCGAGTTTGTCCTGGTGATCAGCGGTGCACCGCCCCGGGAAGCGGCACCCGCCGAAGAAGCCACTCCTGCGGCGCTGGCGGCAGCCGTTGCTGCGCTGGAAGGCGGGGGCATGGACCGCAAGGCCGCCATGAAAGAGGTGGCCACCCGGTTCGGATTGACCAAGCGGGACGTGTACCAGGCCCTGCTGGAGTTGAAGGAGGACGCGTAAGGGTGATACGGTGGCTGGCGCTCGTGCTGATCGCTTCTCTGCTCGCTGGCTGCCGGGCCGGTACTGCCGGCCAGGAACTGCCGCAGTTGCGTGCTCGGGTCTCTACGCTGGAGGCGGAGAATGCACACCTGCAGGGCCAACTGAGCTTGACCGAGGCTGACCGCGATCAGTTGCGGCAGCAGGTCGGCAATTTGACGACCGAAATGGCCAAGGCAGGTGCCGGCGGCGGTGGCGGCGGAGCACCCGATGTGTCAGCCGGCACAAACCTTGTCGTCATGCCCAAGCAGGTTCACCCCGGTGAATGGGTAGCCGTGTACGTGCGGAACTACCCGACCCGCCTGCTCTCCCTGGCCGGCGTGGCCCTGCGCCGCGCCGACGACAAGAACCTGGCCCACGTCAGGCGGCTGGCCGAGGCGAACGTGTTCCTTCTGCCAGTACCCCAGGGCCTCACAGCAGGTTCTTACCGCATCGTGCTTGGGGAAGCCGGGCAACTGGGCCCCGGAGCCAAGCTTGACGACCAGGTTCCGATCACCATCCGGCCCCGCTAACGGGCAGGTATTTCGCCTGTAGAGAAAGAAAAAGCACTCCCGGTCAATAAGGGGAGTGCTTTTTTCTGGCAATATACCCGCAACGTTTAACCGACCTGTGATACCCGGCCAGCCATGGACGCCAGGCAGGACTGGCAAACGTTCTTACCCTTGAAGTTCTCAACGTTAGCAGCGTTGCCGCAGAAGACGCAAGCCGGTTCGTACTTACGCAGGATGATCTTGTCGCCGTCGACGTAAATCTCGAGCGAATCCTTCTCTTCGATGCTGAGCGTACGACGGAGCTCGATGGGAATCACGACACGACCGAGTTCGTCAACCTTACGGACGATACCAGTAGACTTCATCATACGGAGTCATTCCCCTCCTCTACAAGGATGTTGCTTCCAGGTTCATGATAACATTTATGCCAGAAATAGTCAACACACAGACCTATCATTATCTTCGATAAGATTTGGGCGACGCATAGTTGAATCATGTTATTCCCTTAGGATAACCATAACTGGATAATGGTCTCAAGTCAAGTACGAATTTGGGCATCCGCACCAAAGGTAGGGGAGAAATTCCATGGCAGATGAGTGGGTGCAACAGCTGGAGCACTTGAATGGCCGGGTTCGGACCTTACTGTTAGACGATGCCCTCGGCGACAAGTTGCATCGGCGTGACACTTTGCGACGGGCAGGCGAATTCTTGCGGCTCCGCCGACTTGCCGGGCCTGAGCTTAATGCGGTGCTTGGGGGCGGGCTGCTGGTTGGCGTGGACGGCTCCATCAACACTTTCGGCGGGCAGTTTCCGTACTACGTTGATCTGCTGCGCGCCCTTGCCCTGCCTTCCAGCGGTGAAGCCGTGGTGGTCAAGGCACTGCACTGCCCCATTCCGCCTGACGATGGGGCCGACGAAGATACGGCGCTCCGCAACGACAACGAAATCCGGCAAAACAAACTGGCGGAACTGGAAGTCCAGGCAGCAATCACCGCGATCGACAAGTTCCGACCGAAAGTGATCTTGATGGATGGACCGCTGGTAAGATTCGACATGCGTGCCAAGGACTCCTTCTTCATTTTATGCCAGAATGTGATTAGAGATGGAATTGCATTGCTTGGGTGCATTGAAAACATTGAGTCCAAAGTGATCGGAACAGTGTTAAGTGATGAAATCCCTCCCGGGTGGCGGAATCGGTATGACCGTGATTTGCTGTGGGACCTGCTCGACTACGGGGAGGCTCTGGCAATTCGCCGGCCGGCCAAGGGGTGGCCCCGGCCCGGCGCCGACCCCGACCGGGCGGTCCCGATCTGCACCTGGTTCATGCGCGCCTCCCTTGATCCGACCGTCGTTGGCCTGGACATGCTGGCGGCGCAAACGGACCTCGCCGGGCGCTGCGTCGACTACCTGTTCACGCTCTCGCCGCCCGACGGGCGGGGAATCCCCATTTGGCTCGACCTTGTCGACCGGGAAGTGCGCCTGACCGATGTAGAACTTGATGCTTATGCACAGCTACTTGACCCGCAGGTAAGGCGCGTTTTCCGCTCCAAACGGGATGCGCGGTTCTTCTAATTCACCAGGGAGGGGTAGCCTATGCAGGTCGTTGGCCTGACCAATGAGCAGGAGGTCCTCGTCATTGACTCGGCGAGGCCGTTTCGGATCAACGAGTACCTGGTGATCGATGATCCCGCCCTGAGCCACCCAAAGGGCGAAGTTGTCGAAACCCAGTCGTTCAACCGGTTCCTGGACTTCAACCTCGAGAAGGGGATCGTTGGCCCGGAGGTGTGGCGGGCACTGCAGCAGTCCGCCGACTACGACATCTCCAAGCATGATGTGCACGTGGCCAAGGTCAGACTGCTCGAACGGGTGCAGGTGCCCATCAAGCCTGGTACGACCGTCCGGCTCCCTGCCTTTGAAGAAGTGGGAGGACTCCTGGTCAAGGGCAGCCCCGACAAGTCCATGATTCTTGGCGTGATCCATGCGACCGATAATCTGGCGCCCGGCATGCCCCCGCACCTGCACAACCGGGCTCGTCTCCTGGAAGACGGCCAGGTCAGAGATCAGAACGGCGTGCCGTTCCTCTTCGATCCCCGGGCCATGCAGCAGTATCCCCACATTGGAATATTCGGCGGGTCCGGCTCGGGTAAGTCCTTTGGGCTCAGAGTCTTCTTGGAAGAATTAATGAAGCTGCGGATTCCCACCCTGGTCCTGGATCCACACTTTGAACTTACGTTTAGTGAGATACCGCAGGGGTGCCCCACGGGTTATCGGGATATCAATTTTGACGAGCGGTATAAGGCGTTTCAGGTGGGGCAGGAAGTCGGTGTCAACTTCGCCCACCTGACCACGCGGGACCTGTGCCGGCTGCTGGACGCCTCCAGCACCATTTCCGAGGGCATGACCAACGCCGTGGAAGCCCTGCACAAGGCGAACGACTCCTACGTGAGCTTCTCCTCGCGCATCGACACGCTGGTCGCAGCCTTGGAGGCCGGGGAGAAAGGGGCGCAGGGGCGAATGCGTGACCCCGGCGCCAGCGGCTCCGAGCGCGAAGTCGGCACGGATCAGGTGCGGGTGCTGAACGAAGCAAAGGGCATTCCGCTTTCAAGCGTGAAGGGCATCCAGTGGCGCCTGGGCCGGCTGTTCCGGGCCGGCCTGTTCACCAACGATATCAAGCCGATCGAGACAGCCCTGCGAAACGGCCAGCTCGCCGTGGTCCAGGGACCAATCTGGATGCTGAATGTCTTCGCATCGTACGTGGTCGGCACGCTCTACCGGCAGCGCCGCGACTACAAGGACGCCCAGTTCCGGCGGGAGACGGCGCCTTACTTCCCGCCTTTCGTAGTCGTGACGGACGAGGCGCACAATTTCGCTCCCAAGGCGTTTGATGCACCGGCCAAATCGATCATCAAGGAGATCGCCCAGGAAGGGCGCAAGTACGGGGCGTTCCTGATCCTTGCCACGCAGCGGCCGACGCTGTTGGACGAGACGATTACCGCACAGCTCAATACGAAATGCGTCTTCCGCACCGTCCGCGCATCAGATATTGCAACCATCAAGGAAGAGACGGACCTCACGCAGGAAGAGGCGCGGCGTCTGCCTTTCCTCCGTTCCGGCGACTCGTTCGTCTCCAGCGCCATTTTCGGGCGGACGGTCCCGGTGCGGATTCGGATGGCGAAGACCAGCAGTCCGCACACGGAGAACCCGTTTGACGAGCTGGGACAGCAGGCGGAGTCGGAAGCCGACCAGTTCTTTGAGGTGGTCGGCCCGCTCCTTGCGAAGTACGGCCGGGTCAATGATGCGCAGCTGATCGACCTGACCCGTGACCTTGCGAAAGCCGGGCACTCGTTTACGGTCGATGCCCTCCGCAATCGGCTGGAGGCCCTGGTGGAAGCCGGTTTGGTGGAGAAGCAGACCTTCCTCGGCATGTCCGACTATCGGCTGAAAACTTGACACCAATTTTCCAAGTTGGGTATACTATCACCATTACGAGCGATGACGGAGAAGAGTACGGCCTGAGTTCATCCGCAGAGAGCCGGGTCAGGTGAAAGCCGGCGATGGGCAAGATGGTCGGAACATGGCTCCCGAGCTGCCGGTTGAAGGTCTCCTGGGAGACTGCGTAGGCCGTGCCGGGCGGTGCCCGTTACAGGACCGGGGTGCTGATACGACCAGTACCCGCTAAGGCTCGTCCCGCAAGGGCCGGGCGAATTTAGGGTGGTACCACGAGGATAACGCCTCGTCCCTTACCGGGGACGAGGCGTTTTTGTTTTGGGCAATTGTGGAGGGAGGAACGAACGGTGACCAAGTTTTACATTACGACCCCGATTTATTACCCGAGCGATCGTTTGCACATCGGACATTCGTATACGACGGTGGCGGCTGACGCGCTTGCGCGGTATCATCGCCGGCGTGGGCACGAGACCTGGTTTCTGACCGGTACCGATGAGCATGGCCAGAAGATCGAGCGGGCGGCTGCCGCTGCCGGCAAGACGCCACAGCAGTTTGTCGATGAAATCGTCAGCTGGATCAAGGAGCTGTGGGCGGCACTTAACATCTCCTACGACGATTTCATCCGAACGACGGAGCCCCGGCACGAGAAGGCTGTCCAGAAGATCTTCACGCAGTTGTTTGAGCAGGGCGATATCTACAAGTCCTCCTATGAGGGCTGGTACTGCACACCTTGCGAGACCTTCTGGCTGGAAGGAAAGCTGAAGGAAGGCAACTGCCCGGACTGCGGGCGCCCGGTCGAAATGAGCCGGGAAGAGAATTACTTCTTCCGCCTCTCCAAGTATGCCGACCGGCTCCTGCAGCACATTGAGGAGAATCCGGACTTCATCCAGCCCACTTCCCGGCGCAACGAGATGGTCTCGTTCATCAAGCAGGGATTGGAGGACCTGTGCGTCTCCCGGTCAACAGTCAAGTGGGGCATTCCGGTGCCGGTTGACGAGAGCCAGGTGATTTACGTCTGGTTGGACGCCCTGTCCAACTACATCACTGCCCTCGGCTGGGGCACTGCACAGGATGAACTGTATAGGAAGTTCTGGCCGGCGGATGTCCACCTGGTCGGCAAGGAGATCATGCGGTTCCACACGATCATATGGCCGTGCATTCTGATGGCTGCCGGTGAACCCGTCCCGCAGAAGGTCTTTGGCCATGGCTGGCTGCTCTTCGGCTCCGGCGCGGAGAAGATGAGCAAGTCCAAGGGCAATGTGGTCGATCCCTTTGTGCTGATCGAGAAGTATGGCCTGGATGCCGTGCGCTACTACCTGCTGCGCGAGGTGCCGTTCGGGTCCGACGGCACCTACACGGAAGATGCCTTCATTCTGCGCACGAACGTTGACCTCGCCAACGATCTTGGCAACCTGCTGTCCCGCACGACCCAGATGATCAATAAGTTCGCCGGCGGCAAGGTGCCGCAGCCGGTGCCGGAGGCTGGCGACGACATTCTCGCGAGCCTATCGGACGAGGTCGTAAAGGAATACGAGACCGCCCTCGATAAGCTGGAGATCAGCACGGCGGTTGTGGCGATCCTGAAGCTTGTCCAGCGGGCGAACAAGTATATCGATGAACAGGCGCCGTGGGCACTGGCCAAGGATCCGGCCCAGGGCGACCGGTTGGCCAACGTGCTTTACAACCTCGCGGAGACCATGCGGCTCGTCGGCGTTCTGCTGACGCCGATCCTGATTCATACCCCGGAGAGGATTTGGGACCAGCTCGGTCTCGACCCGGCCGGTGTGCGGACTGAGCCGTGGGAAAAGGTCACCGCGTGGGGCGCCCTGCCTGCCGGCGCGGAGATCCGCCGCGGCACCCCGCTCTTCCCGCGCATCGAAGTTGACAAGGAGGCTCCGGCCAAGGTCGAGGCGGCACCGGTTGCCCCTGCCGCTCCCACTGCGCCTGAAGTCAAGGTCGTTGAGCCGGTGGAAGGCGTTGCCCAAATTGAGTACGAGGACTTTGCCCGGGTGGAGCTGAAAGTCGCCAAGGTCGTGGCCGCCGAAAAAGTGCCCAAGGCCGACAAATTGCTGAAGCTGCAGCTTGAAGTGGGCCAGGAGACGCGGCAGATCGTGTCGGGCATTGCCCAGCATTACACGCCGGAAGAACTGGTCGGCAAGCTGATTATTCTGGTGGCCAACCTCAAGCCGAAGGCCTTGCGGGGCATTGAATCCCACGGCATGCTGCTGGCAGCCTCCACGGCTGACGGAAAGCTGAGCCTTGTGACGCTCGACAAGCCGGAGTTCCCGTCGGGCGCCCGCGTAAAGTAAAAGGCATTCTGGTCCCCGGGCGGCTCCTGGGCGCCCGGGGACTTCTTCTTTGGAGGGGTATGACCTTGTTGTTCAACACGCATTCCCACGTTGATACCAACCGGCAGTTTCAGCACGACCGGGATGCGGCGGTTGCCCGCGCGCGTGAGATGGGCGTCACCCGCATGATGGTGATCGGCTATAACCGGGAAGCCGTGGGAGTCTCCTTGGCGTTTGCCGGCAGGTACGACTGGGTGTGGGCCGCGGTTGGCATTCATCCGACTGACGCGCTCGAGTGGAGCGACGAGGTGGAAGAGCAGCTGCGCAAGGCTGCTGGGAGTCCAAGGGTCCGGGCGATCGGCGAGGTTGGCCTGGATTACTATTGGAAGGACCGGGCGCCTTTTGATCTGCAGCGGGATGTGTTCCGCAGGCAGATTCGGCTTGCGCGTCAGGCACGGCTGCCCCTGGTGATCCACGACCGTGATGCGCATGATGATGTGGTGCGCATCCTGGAAGAGGAGCACGCCGAGGATGTCGGGGGGATCATGCACTGCTTCGCAGGCGATTGGGCTGTTGCCGAGCGGTGCCTTGCGCTGGGGTTCTATCTTGGTGTTGGCGGCACCATAACCTATAAGAACAACCCTGTGGGTCAGGATGTTGTTAGCCGCGCACCGCTGGACCGGCTGGTGCTCGAAACGGATGATCCCTATTTGGCGCCCATGCCGTTTCGAGGTAAGCGTAACGAGCCGGGCTACGTGAAGTATGTGGCGGAGTTCGTGGCGCAACTCCGCGGGGCGTCATATGAAGAGATCGCCACGGCTACGTATGCAAACGCAAATCGGGTGCTGGGGTTGGAGTAAGACTCTGGTGTGTTGACGGTCAGGTGGCGGCCTGATAGTATTACGAACTGTCGCCGCTGTGGTCGGCACGGCCAAGAACTGGTTGGTTGACTGCGGCGAAGAGCGATGGTAAGATACGAACTCCGACCGGCTGATTGCCGGCGGGTCGGTCAAGAACCAGGAAATGGCGGCTTGACAGGCAGCGAGACGATATGATAAATTAATCAAGCTGTCGCCGCTAAGCGAGCGGCAAGCATGAATGCCTCGAACCTTGAAAACTAGACAGTGTAAGAGAGAAAGAGCTATGCGAGTCGTACGAACGATAAGTAAGAGCCGAAACAAACTTTTCTTCGGAGAGTTTGATCCTGGCTCAGGACGAACGCTGGCGGCGTGCTTAAGACATGCAAGTCGCACGGTCCCGCAAGGGACAGTGGCGGACGGGTGAGTAACACGTGGATAACCTGCCCGGTTCCCCGGGA
>DASPIW010000003.1:0-25690 GCA_035628915.1 Symbiobacteriaceae bacterium
TAACTGAGGTAAATGCTTCCGTAACCTGTGCCCAGCAGGGAAGTCCCCTTTTTTGTCGAACCGAGTCCGAATCTTGCGACCGGAGCCCGCGTTGGTCGAAAAACCGAGCAATCTGCCCAAAACGGGCGGGAGCGGGACAGGACGGTTTTTGCGCTGGTAGCGGGGTGCTTGCCCTGGTCGGTGAAGGTCGTCCGGAAATCTCGGGGGTCTCAGTGAACAAAAGAGCGGCTGCCCAAAGCTGGACAACCGCTCGTCAGTCTGGTTCCGACCTAGCCGAAGGACGCCCCCTGCGCCTCTTAGGCTTGTCTCAGGCTACAGCTCCGTGTATGGTATTGGTCAGAATGGCCTTCACGGTGGAAGCGTACCACTTGCCGCCCTTCTTGGTCGCCACGCCTTCGGCGTTAAGCGTTTCCGCTATGCGCAGCATGGGTACCCCTGCTGAATCCATCTGCTTGATCCGCTCGATCACCGCTTGTTCAGCGGCTTTGGGGACTAGCGTATCTCCCTGGCGGTCAAAGCCATAGGGCGTGTGGTTATATGCCTGGAGAGTCGCCTTTTTGTGCGCTAGAGCGGTCTCGGTACGTTCCTTGACTAGGCTACGCTCCATCTCTGCGAAGGCAGCAGCCATTTGCAGGAAGGCACGTCCAGCAGCGGTGGAGGTGTTCACCGACAGGTCCAGGAGGTGCAGACCGATACCTGCCTTGTCCCAGCGTTCAACGTTTGAAAGGCAGTCGAGAGCGTTGCGGAAGAGTCTGTCCAGCTTCACGGCGACCACTTGAACAGCTTCACCGTTGGCAAGTGCCTGTAGAAGTAAGCCACCCTCCTGCCGCTTTTCCAGGGGTATGCCCGCAGACACCCCCTCATCCCGGTAAATAGCGACCAACTCCAGCCCGTTAGCCACGCAGTACGCTCGCACTCGGGCTTCCTGAGCGTCCAAGCTGACGCCTTCATTAGCCTGTTCCTCCGAGCTAACCCGTACATATGCTACTGCCTTCTTGGCGTTAGCCTGCTGCTCTGCGGCGGTTTTGCGCCTACGTGCCATGCTGAATACTCCTCCGTGGTAGGGCGTTTTCCTGACAAGGTCATCTTACACAACGGTAAGCCATTTTACAAGCACGAACGAGCGTGTAAATAGATTTCACCCGATCATTATCCATCACGGTTTTCTGCGTAGCTTCGTTCCTACGGCGTTCCCTTGCATCCACAAAACGGGCGCAAGGTGCAAGTGTTGAGCCTGCTTACTACTGGACCTTTGCGCCACAGGCTCTCAAGGGTGTGCCTCCTGACATGTAGGGAAGCAGCCACCCGTCAGCAAGAGCGGCCACCACCTTTGCTAGGAGATACGCCACCTGTCGAGTCCTTGTGCGCATGACCTCGGTAACCAAAGGGGAGCCACCCATCAGCAGGCTTCCCCCATTAGACAACATTTGACCTCACGGTAATCCGTGGGGTCTTTCTTTTAGCCGTTACTTTGGAGGCTCTCCGAGCAAATGTCCACCTTGAGAGGACTTTTCGGGGGCCATGCTGGCGCAGTGCGCCATCGACTGGCGGATCGTTGTCTGCACGACAAAGAGCGACCTCACGCACATTCCCATGTAGGACGCTGTCTATCAAAGCAAACGTTACTTCTGTCATGCGACGAGCAAATAAAAAGATGAAGGGGTCTTTTCTGCTTGGCGGCCTTCGCCGTACTCCGATCAAAAGTACTTTGTCTATCTGTTGCATTCCTAGTGCCTCTCTAGCACTCCATCTACCGTTGGACGCTGGCCGGCAAGAGGGTGTACTGCCTACGGCAGACACTTTTATATTCGCCTTCTTGATTCTGTCTACACACATCTACACGAAGAAGTGAGGAGAAACGATGGACGCCATTAAGCTGAGTGATGTGGTAATTGGCGACGATTCGCTCCAAGAGCAGGCTATGTGGGAACTGGAGAAGGTCAAGGTCGAGCGGGCCTATCACCAGGACGACGGCGGGTGCGCTCTATTCAAAGCCTTGAAGTGGTATGTGCAGAAGCGGTCCCGTTATTGGCACTACAAGTCAGCCCGCAAGATTGACCAAGACGATTTTGCTGGGTGCTTCTGGGAGGAGGTCGCCAAGACTGCTAGGGACCATCACCGTGTCGATGGTTTCTTTCTTCTGGACAAAGTTCGGAAGCGCATCCACTGTCGAGCGGTTGAAGAAATCCGACACATTAACCGAGAGTGTCGCCGTCCTGCCTACTTTAGTACGGTGCCCTTGGACAGCATCTTGGACGACGACGAAACGAGGACCAAGAAGGACAAGCAAAAACTCTTGGAACGACTGAAGGCTGCACAGCCGACGCCTGATGAAGTCGTGGTCTCGCAAGAGACGGTATGGTGCCTTGTCGGCCTTCTGACGGACCAGGAGCGACAAGGGCTCGCCCTCCGCCTTAGCGGGCACAGTAACGAGTCGATTGCTGCCGTTCTGTGGCCCGACAAGAAGCCTCATTCTGAACGCACCCGACGACTTTTCGACGGAATTAGGCAGAGGCTCACAGAGTGTGCCTGACGCCTTACTCCCCTCTCCCGCACAGTGAAGCGGGGCACTCGTCTATTCACGAACTATACACCTACAGGCAAGGAGCGGGTTGTTCATGGTCAAAAGGAAGTTTGCACCCAGCACGTCCCTGCTCGAACTGCTACTCCCGTTCCTTGAAGGGTCACTGAAAAAGAGCCTGGAGGACTACCGGGCAGAAGAGAACATCGATTACAATAAAACCGCACACACGGCGGTGTCTCATGAGGAGGTCGCCTAACTCATGAGGTGCGCCATTTATGTCAGAGTCTCCACAGACAGAGACGAGCAGAAGACCAGCCTAGAAAACCAGAAATCCCTGTTCTACAACTTCATAGCGGAGAAGGGTTGGGAGCTTGCCGAGTTCTACGTTGACGTAGAGAGCGGGACCACCGATAAGCGGGAAGCGTTCAGCCGCCTGATCCAGGATGCCGAGAAGCGCAGGTTTGATTGCATCCTCGCTAAAGAACTGTCCCGGTTGGCGAGAAACGGAGAACTTGCCTATCGCATGAAGCGCCTGCTTCACGCCAACAAGGTCCACCTGATCACGCTCGACGGGGCCATCAACACGCTGGAGGACAACACCGACAAGTTCGGCCTCTACGCCTGGTTGTACGAGGAAGAGAGCCAGCGCACGTCCCGGCGCATCAAGACGGCTTTGGCAGCAAAGGCCAAAAAGGGCGAGTTCAAGGGGTCCAACCCGCCATACGGGTACCTGGCAGAAAACAAGCGTTTGGTCAAGCGAGACGACAGCACCGTGGAGGCGGTACTTCTCATCTTCAGCCTGTACCTTCAAGGGAAAGGCGTCGAGGCGATAGCGAAGGAGCTTGACAGACGGGGGTTTCCTACCCCTGCTCATGTAGCGGGCAAGTCGAACGCTGGTCTTTTCTGGCACGGTTCGGCGGTCAAGCTGATACTGAAGAACCCGCACTATGTTGGCGACATGGTGCAGGGGCGGTCCCGCACCAGAAGCGTCACCGACAAGGCCAGAGAGATTGTACCCGCAGACGAGTGGCTTTCTGTCGAGAACACACATGAGCCAATCATCGCCCGTGAAGACTACGATGCGGTTCAGGCCGTGATGAACAGCCGGGTGTACAAGCAACGCAAGGTGAAGAAGCATTTGTTCACCAACTATCTGTTCTGCGCCGATTGTGGGAGCGGCATGTGGTATCTGCAGAACCGCAAAGGTTATGTATGCGGGAGGTACAAGAAGCACAGCGTCTGCGCCTGTACCAGCCACGCTATCAAGGAGCAGTTCCTGAAAGACCTGATTCTGCAAGACCTGCGAGAGATGGCCGGGACTGTCGATCAGGGGCAGGTTCTTAACCGGGTAAAAGAGCAGGTAAGGAAGGCAGAGAACGAGCGTAGGAAGCGCATCCTCCAAAAGGAGCGGGAACTGGAGGAACTCAAAGTTGAGAACCGCCAGTACCTGAAGTTGCTTGCTCACGGTACGATTACTCAGGAAGAGTACCAGGACGCAGTCGAGGCGAACCGACGCAAGATTACCGGCCTGCAAGAACAGGTGCAGTCGTCGGTCGAAGCAGGCGAGCGAGTGAGCCAACAGAAGGACGTGATTCGCCTGCTGTCCAAAGAACTGGCGAAAGTTCTGGAGTTTGGTGACCTGACGGAGGAACTCCTGCACCGTCTGGTGGACCGTATCGAGGTAGGGGAGCACCAGCAGGTCACGATTCACTACCGCTTCGCCAGTCCTGTTCCAGAAGCGAGCTAGTGTGCTGTAATGGGGCAGTGATGCACTAGCGCCCTAAACGAATCGCCGCCAACGGAGGGGTGCACCTTGGGAGAGACACGTCGACACCATTACGTCCCGCAGTCCTACCTTGCGTTATTTACGCCCTCCGGTCGCAAGGATGACAGGCTCCATGTTCTTGATTTACGTGAAGGGCGTCAGTGGAAGGCGCTGCCCGATAAGGTCGCTCACGAACACGACTTTTATCGAGTTAACGTTTCAGGCATGGAGCCTAACATGGTTGAGGATTGGTTTTCTGAATTCGAGGCCGAAGCGGCACCGGTTCTCCGATATGTGGACGAGCGAAAGGAACTGCCGAAAGGCAAGGCATATGAGACTCTTATGGCCTTCGTAGCGCTTCAAGCGAGCCGAACGAGGCGGATTCGAGATACGATGGCCAGCGGCATGGAGCAGGTTAGCAAAATGTCGCTTCGTCTAATCTTCCAGAGTGAAGACCGTTGGAACATGTACAAGGAGCGGATGAAGAGGGAAGGCTTTGGTGGGGAAGACCTCGACGAGGTAACCTACGAGCAAATGATCGACTTCCTCCGGCGGGATAACTTCACCATTTCGCCCGGTGACACGTTCTTAACTCGGACCAACGTAGAGAGCTGGCAAACGTTGATTCCGATGGTGCAAGCACGGGAATGGTCGGTTGTTGTTGCTCCCGAAGGCGAGTCATTCATCTGCTCTGAGGAACCCGTTTCGCTCGTTTCGACTGTCGAACTTCCAGACTTCTGGAGTAGCCCTGGATTTGGGATGCGTAACACAGAACTAACCATGCCGGTGAGCAAAAGCGTTATGCTCGTAGGCCGCTTCCAACAGATGGAGCCAGTCGTCACCACTGACCGTCATGGAATGGCAGCGCTGAATTCCCGCACAGGCATGTATGCTGAACGCTGGATTTTCTCGCCATATGCCGACTTCTCTTGGTTACGGAAAGACGGCAAGGTCGGAAATGTGAACGACCTTCTCCAACTGGTTCGAGGGGAACGACAGAAGCGTCCGCCCGAACGATGATCAACCGCTACCTGAGTGGGTAGTGACCAGTACTCTACACACGTGGAATCTGTCAGCAAGCTTGTGCGTGTTGGAGGATGGTATTAGCGGAGGGAGAGACATGAGGGTAAGAATTGGCCGTGATCTCCTGGCAAGAGGACTGGATGTTGTCCAGAGCATTGTTGACAAGAAGACTACATCGCCGATCTTGTCCTGTGTTCTTCTCGAATGCTTGAACGATAGGCTAACGCTGACAGCAACCGATCTGAGTCTTGCCTTAAGCTATGACGTGCCTCTCAACACGCTGGTGGAACCCGGCGCGGCAGCCGTCCCCGTGGAAGGCCTGGTCAGTATTATCGGCAAAATCTCTGCCGTGGAAGTGGAAATCTGCACGGAGAGCGGCAATCAGATTTCAATCGGGACCGACGACAGCCGATTCGTAACGGCCGGTTTTCCTGCAGGAGAGTACCCCAGGCTGCCGGAGTGGAGCGGCGAGGAAGTGGTAGAACTGAAGCAGTCAGTGCTGAAGCGTATGCTGGCACAGACAATCTTCGCTGCTCCCCTCGACGAGATGATGTACACTTGCTGCGGAGTCCAGTTCCAAATATCCGAGTCCACGATCACTCTCCTGGCAAGTGATGGGAAACGGTTGGCGGCGAGCACCCAGCAGCTTCCGTGCTCAACCGGCAGAGAACTATCCTTTTTCATACCAAGCAAGGCGTTGCGCAAGATTTCCCGGAATCTCACGGAAGCAGGAGAGCTGCGGCTGCACAGGGGCCGGGACCGTGTCTTGCTCGATATTGACGGTATGCGCATCATGTCGAGGACATTTGACGGAGAGATCCCGGAATACCGTATGATCCTGCCGCCGTCGCCAGGCTGCACAGCGAAAGTGAATCGCATAGAACTGCTCAATGCGCTGAGACCAGTCGCCGCCGTGGGAACGCCTGATGATCACATGGCGAAAATCGAATTAGCTAGAAACAGGATAGTGGTTTCGAGAAGATCCGGCGAATTGCGTGAAGAACTCACGGCAGAGTATTGCGGCACAGGCCTGGTAATCAGCCTCGATCCGCGCTTGTTCATCGACGTGCTGGAAGTGCTGACGGATGAATTGACTGAGTTTGAGGTCAGGGGTGATCAGACACCCGTGGTTGTCCGATCGCAGGGCTATCTTTACATAATGATGCCGCCGTTGATCAAATCCAGAGCCCCGTGGATAGGCGTTGACATATGGAAGTGGCCTGAACCGCGCACGGAACCAGATCGCGATTGAGGCCTCGTCCATAAGGCGAGAGGCGCACCCCGCAAATACCAGGCAGCGCCTCTTTATGCAGGTTTCCGAAGGCGATCTCCGAATGGCAGCGCGGGTCGGGGAGGCATGTTATGGATGATTGAAAAGTTAGCGTGTAAGTTGGGCCGCAGTGATGAAGAACCCAACATTGAATTGGCGATATATCTGTGTGAGCAGGCCGAGAAAGATGGCGTTGATGAAATTGTTCGTGGACTCAGGGATAGGGATCGAGCAGTTGCAAATGACTGCATTAAGGTTTTGTATGAAATCAGCTGCAGAAAGCCCGAACTGATTGCCGGGTATGCGGCGGAATTCATAGCGCATCTTGTTTTCACTGTCTTTGCCAAGCTGTGTCGGGCCAATAAGCGGTACGAGCAGGGCGAAAGAAGTGCCACAGCACGCAGAAAGGGCAAGCCTCTGCATCAATTCCGCCAATGCAAGGATGTTTGTGGAAGTACTCGAGTGCAGGAAAGCGGTGTTGACACCGTCGCAACTTAAGCGGATCGACAAAATTGTGAGGAACGTAAGCAGCATGATTTGAGCACTGGGCCACCCCATCGCCGGCTGCGGACAAATTTCTATGAATGGAGAATCCTCCTTGGAAATATTATGGAAAAAGAAGATCATCCTCTTCTTGGGCAGCCAGGCCATTTCGCTGTTCGGGTCGATGTTGGTGCAGTACGCCATCTTTTGGCATATCACCATGTCCACCCAGTCGGGCGCCATGATGACGATCGCGATTGTCTGCGGCTTCCTGCCGACTTTCTTTCTCTCACCGTTCGCCGGAGTATGGGTCGACCGCTACAATCGGAAGCTGCTGATCGTTCTGGCAGACGGGTTTATTGCGATCGCAACGCTGATTCTGGCCGTCCTCCTGTGGATTGGATACGATTCGCTCTGGCTCTTCTTTGTGATGTCCGCCGTGCGGGCGCTCGGGGCGGGCGTTCACACGCCGGCAGTCGGGGCGATTCTGCCCGACTTGGTGCCGGAGGATCAACTGACCAAGGTGAACGCGACGAACGGAAGCATCATGGCGTTTGTGACACTGGTCTCCCCGATTGTCAGTGGCGCACTGCTGAGCATGACTCCGATTCAGAGCATCTTCTTCATCGATGTGACCACCGCGGCGATCGCGATCTTTACGTTACTTACGTTCGTGAATATCCCCATCCACGCGAAGGCTCTGCAGAAGCAAACCACCAGCTATCTCAGCGACATGCGCCAGGGGCTGGCCTATATCGGCAGTCACGACTACATCAAACGTTACTTCGTTTTCTGCACGTTCTTTTTCGTGCTGGCTGCGCCCGTGGCGTTCCTTACCCCGCTCCAGGTCACCCGCAGCTTTGGCAACGACGTCTGGCGGTTAACCGCGATCGAAATCACATTCTCTCTCGGCATGATGCTTGGCGGCTTCTTCATGGCGTCCTGGGGCGGGTTCAGAAACCGGGTCCACACCATGACGCTCTCGTCGCTCGTCATCGGGGCCGGCACTGTCGCCCTTGGGGTGGTTCCGGTCTTCTGGCTGTATCTCATCTTCATGGGGCTGGTTGGTTTCGTCATGCCCATGTTCAACACCCCTTCCACAGTCCTGCTACAGGAGAAGGTGGAGGCGGATTTCCTGGGCCGGGTATTTGGCGTACAGGGCATGATAGCAAGCTCGATGATGCCGTTGGGAATGCTGGTGTTCGGCCCGATGTCCGACGTGGTCCAAATCGAGTGGCTACTCGTAGGGACCGGTCTGCTCATGTTTGTTGAGGGATTATTCATGGTGGGCAACCGAGTGCTGGTGGCAGCCGGAGAACCCGCCTGACAGACGCAAACCGCAGAACTAGCCTGGTCGGGCTGCGTACGGTATTCCCGGTACGCAGCCCTTTCGCGTAGAGTTTTCGCATCTCGCCTGCACCTCTATCACCGGCAGCGGGCAAGCTAAACCAGACTCGAACGCGGAGGTGTGCGGCATGCTCGTTGAGGAGATTCGGTCAGTCGGTGAGCGCCACTTTGCCAAGAAAACGACCTTCTATGAAGATCTGCCGCTGTACTGGGGGAATTGGGGAGCGGGCTCGGAAACCGGGCGCCTTCGTGCCGTGCTGATGCGGCGCCCCGGACGGGAAATCGAGCGCATTACCGACCCGGCATGGCCGCGGTGGCGCGAGGTGCTGGCACCGGAGACGGCCAGGCAGCAGCACGACCTGCTGGCCCAGGTCTACCGCGACCATGGGGTTGCCGTGCACTACGTTCAGGAGACTGGAGAGGACCGCCCGAACGCCATTTACTGTCGAGACCTGCTCGCCATGACACCCGAGGGGGCGATCATTGCGCGGCCGGCGATGGATGTCCGGCGGGGCGAGGAACGTTTTGTGGCGGCGACGGTTGCCGGACTGGGTGTGCCGATTGTCAAGAGCATCAACGGGACGGGAACGTTTGAAGGGGCAGACCTGATCATGATTGACCGGCAATCGGCGTTTGTCGGCCTGGGGAACCGTACCAACGCCGAGGGCGCTCGCCAAGTGATTGAAGAACTGCATCTCCAAGGCGTCACCGACGTGACGGCCGTGCAGGTTCCCTATGGCATTGCCCATCTGGACTGCATGTTTGGGCTGGCCGGCAAGGATGTTGCTGTTGTCTTCCCCTGGGTGACGCCCTTCGTCGTATGCGACAAGCTGATGGAGAAGGGCTACAAGATTGTGGAGGTGCAAAGTCCGCGCGAAGCCCGACACGGCTATGCGACGAACTTCGTCGCCCTTGAGCCGGGCGTCGTGGTCATGTCCGCCGGCAATCCGGAGACTGCCGAAGCCCTGGACGCACACGGCATTCGGGTCATCGAAGTGGAGATGCCGGAGATTCTCAAGGGGATGGGTGGGGTGCATTGCTGCACGGCTATCCTGCATCGGGAGGAGCTGTAGCCTCCTGCATAATGCCGCCGCGCCGGCCCGGGGGCGGCCAGGGGCCGGCGTGGACCAGACTCTGCACACAAGGCAGGTGAAACCCGGAGGGAAGCCGTAGAAAGAAGTGAAAGGGGGAGTGCCATGTCTCGCAAGTTGTGCACGATCGGCTTCTCGCAAAAGAACCTCCGCCGTTTCGTCCAGCTCCTGCAAGAAGCCGGGGTAACCAAGTTAATTGATACGCGATTGTACAACACATCGCAGTTGGCAGGTTATGCAAAGAAGGACGACCTGCAATTCATCTGCGAAACCTTTGGCATCCAGTACGCGCATGTTGTTGACCTGGCACCTACGGACGAACTCGTGAACCGATATAAGAAGATGGATAAGGATTGGCCGGCATTCCAGCGCGACTTCAACAATCTGCTCATCGAACGCAACGCCGCCCGGCTGTGGGAGACCGACCTGTTCCATTCGGAAGTCAACTGCCTGTTGTGCGCCGAGCACAAGCCAGAACACTGCCACAGGCGGCTGGTGGCCGAACATTTGCACCGGGCATATCCCGATATTGAGATTCAGCACCTGACATAACCTCGGAACCACCCTTCAGAGGGAGGGATCTACTTATGGACATTCTCCACGCAGTTGGAAACACAACCATGACCCGGCTTCGCAGGGTCGTACCGCCCGACTGTGCTGACGTTTTCGTCAAACTGGAGTGGGAGAACCCCACCGGCAGCATGAAGGACCGCATGGCACACGCCGTGATCTCCCGGGCGGAGCAGGATGGACGGTTGAAGCCCGGAGATACGGTCGTGGAGTACACGGGCGGCAGCACGGGGGCATCGCTCGCCCTGGTTTGCGCCGCCAAAGGGTACCGGCTCAAGATCGTCAGCTCCGACGCGTTCAGCCCGGAGAAGTTGGACCAAATGCGGGCGCTGGGTGCAGAGCTTACGCTCGTCCCGAGCGAGGGCGGCCTTACCACGAAAAAGCTGATCCTCGATATGATCGAAACGGCTCGGGGGATAAGCCAGGAACCGCACACCTACTGGACCGACCAGCTAAACAACTACGACAGCATCGCGGGGTATTACGCTCTGGGCGAGGAGATCTGGAGTCAGACGCAAGGCGAGATTGATGCCTTCGTTCACTCTGTGGGAACGGCGGCTTCTTTGCGCGGGGTTGCCACCGTGCTGAAGCGGTACAAGCCGGGTGTAAAAATCATCGCCGTCGAACCCGCCGAGTCATCGGTGCTGCTTGGGGGACAGGCAGGGCCTCACAAAATTGAAGGTGTCGGGATTGGCTACACGCCGCCGCTGTGGGATCCGACGCTCGTGGACGAGGTCGTGCCGGTCAAAACAACTGACGCGAAGGAGATGGCGAGGCGCCTCGCACGGGGGGAGGCCCTTTTTGCAGGGACGTCTTCCGGCGCAAACGTGATCGCCGCGCTGCAAGTGGCCGGGCGGCTGGGGCCGGGAGCCAAGGTAGTCACGCTGATGGTCGACTCCGGCCTGAAATACCTGAACACGGATGTGTACAGGAGCAAGTAAGCGCGTCGCGAACGGGGAGGCAACACGGCCGGACAAAGCCAGAATGGGCCGGACGGCAAGTAAGCCGCCCGGCCCATCTGCAATCAGTCAGCCGGACTCTCCACAGGACAGACCAAACGATACCCGGCGCAACGGACTGTCTCGATCAGGGCCGCACCGTCTGCCAGCTTGTGGCGCAGCATTCTGATATGATGGTCAATGAGCCTGGCTTCGCCGATGAACTCCTCACTCCAGACGCAATTGAGCAGATCGTCACGCGACAAGACCCGCCCCTGGTGCAGCGCGAGCGTCGCCAAAATGTCGAACTCCTTGGCGCTGAGGCAGAGTGGGCGCCCTTTCCATCTAGCGGATCCCTGACTTGGGCATATGTACAATGCGCCGATCTCAATGGTCGGAGGGAAAGTCTCCTGGCGCCTGAGCATGATCTCGGCCCGAGCCACGAGTTCCCTACGGTTCTGAAAGACCGCGACGCTACCGGCAGCCGTCCGGCTGCGAGAGCAGGTTCCCTGGGACATATTGTGCGTGGCGATAGGCAACACCACCGAGGAATCCCTTTCCCATGATCATTGCACCAAGTTGTGTGGAAACTGTGACGCGCTATTCCTGATGATGACAAGTGCTACTGGGGCTTGCGACAAAGGATATTTGTCGTTCACAATAGTATTAAGCCGTTAGCAGTTATGTGGATTGATCCTGTTGCTCTGGAAACTGTCCTCATATGCAGACTGGGAGGATTCTAATAGCGATGCACATCGTCAATGAGTCGACGCTACGCCGCATCCTGCAAAGCAACGAGGCATTTGCCCCGTTCCCCACTATCGCCGATCGTGCTGTGTGGGAATCGCGCGCCAGCCATCCGGTGGCCCGAATCATTCTTGAAGTGGCCCAGAGTCAGGCATCAGCGAAGGTACCGGCGTTACCGGCGACGCTGTCGCTGGACTTCGACCGCAGTGGGCAGCGGCAGCCGTTTGAAGTCCAGTACTGGAGCCGCCGGACGCGCCTGAACGCCCTCTCCCTGGCAGAGTGCCTGGTGAACGATGGGAGCTATCTGCCTACCATTGTCGATCTGATAAGGGCGATTCTCGATGAACCCACCTGGGCGTGGAACGCGCGCATCCGCCCCGAAGGCCCCGCCGAAATCGACGTGTACGCCGGCACCACCGGCATGCTGCTCGCCGAAACCGACTACCTGCTGGGCGATCTGCTCCCGGCTGATGTGCGCGCCCGCATTCGGAAGGAGTTCCACGAGCGCCTGGTGCAGCCGTACCTTCAGGCGACCGTTTTCACTTGGGACAACCCGGTGTCGAGCTCCAACATCGTGGGCGCCGCCCTCTACCTGGAGGACGACATTGCGGTCCAGGCCCGGGTGCTCAGCAAGTCCCTCGGCAAGTTGCCGGCGTATCTGGACGACTTTAGCGCCGAGAACTCGCAGTATGGCGGCTCGTCTTACTGGAGCATGATGCACTACGCCCTCCTCGGGCATCTGGTCGAAGCCCGCACAGGCGGGGAGATCGATATGTTCGATCACCCGAATATGAAGGACATCTGCCGGTTCCTGGCCTGCATGGAACTGAGCCCGGGCGAGTTCATCAACTTTAGCGACCAAGCGCGCGCCGTGGTCAAGGCGGCGGGCATTTGCCAATGGCTCGGCCAGCGGGTGGGTGTCCCGGAGTTGGTTGATCTGGGCCGGCGCGTCCTGCCCATGATGACGACTGACCGCGTGCACAGCGATGCCTACCGCCGTGGCCGTTTCCGCCCTGAGTTTATCTTCCGGACTCTGATGTGGTCTGATACGGCGCCCGCCTCCCCCGCGTATCATCGGGCGACGACCTTTCTGCGCGGCTTCCAGTGGCTGATCAGCCGCTACGAGCCGTCTGACCCCATGGGACTCGTCCTTGCAGCCAAGGGCGGCCACAACGGCGAGGACCTGAACCATAACGATGTCGGCCAGTTTATTATCCACTACGCCGGGGAGTCGTTTGTGGTCGACCCGGGCCCCCGTACCTTCGCGCGTGATTTCTCCGGCGAGGACCGCTATGAGCAGCTCGAGTGCCGGTCCCGCGGGCATAATGTGCCCGTCGTCAATGGGCGGGAGCAGTCGCCCGGGCAGGAATATGGGGCGAGGCTGATTGGCACGGAGCTGACGGCAGCGGGCGACCGCATGGAGCTCGAACTGGCGGGTGCGTATAGTTCCAAGGCGGGCATCGAATCGATCCGGCGCCGGCTCTCCCTGGTGCGCATGCAGCCGAAGGGCCAGATCATCGTGCGCGACGACTTCCACTTTGAAGATCCGCCGAACCTGTACGAAAGCCGGGTCTACACGTATCATCCCGTCGAGCAGGTGGCCCCGGGTTACCTGCGGCTGACCGGGAAGAACGGCGTTCTGGCGATTCGGTATGATGCGCACAACGTGGTCCTGCGCCTCGAAGAGATGCAGTCCGGCGCCAACACCCCGCCCGGGCGTGTGCTGAACCGCCTCCGTTTCGTGCAGCTGGCCCACAAGGATAGCATGATTCTTCGGTTCGTACCTGAGTAAGGGAGCTTTGGAGGGGGGAGCATTTCGGCTCTCCCTTTTCTATTTTGCGGCGGGCGGAGGACGCGGGAGCTACGGATCCGTGGCAAAACTCCCCCCGTTCTCCACGGCTAAATCTTCCCATTCCAACTCTTACGTTTTAAGAACAACAGAAAAGTTTCCGCGTTGAGCAGGAATTTCCGTCACCCGGTACGAAACCTATGCCATACGTTTGCACAAAGATCCCCAGGGAAACTTCCACAATGTACCAAGAATCGGGGGCAGGGGGATGCCGGAAGAAACGCCCGTCGACGTAACGATCAAAGATGTAGCCAGAGTTGCGGGCGTGTCAGCTTCCACCGTCTCCCGGGTGCTCGCCGGCGATGCGCGCATCAGCGCGAAGACTCAGGAGAAAGTCCGCCAGGTGCTCAGGGAGATGGACTACCATCCGCACGCAGGCGCCCGGAGCCTGGTGACCGGCAGCAGCCGGAACATCGGGCTGATCACGGCCCGCCCCACCACCGAGACCTTTGCCAACCCGTTCTTCCCGGAAGTGATCCGGGGCATCGGCTCGGTCCTGGAGACCGAAGGCTACAATCTGCTCCTCTCCACGACGCAGGGCGAAGTCCGCCAGCGGGAAGCGTGCCTGCAAATGCTCCGCAGCCGCCATGTGGACGGCATCGTCCTTACCAGTTCCCGCATGGGCGACAGCCTGATCGACGCTCTGGTCGCCGAGAAGCGCAACTTCGTGCTAATTGGCCGGCCCGCCGACGCCGAAGGGCGCCTGGCCCATCCCGGGGTGCACTTCGTCAACAACGACAACGTACTTGCCGCCGCCGTAGCGGTGGAGCACCTCGTTAACCGGGGCCACCGGCGAATCGGCTTCATTAACGGGCCCAAGCACTGGGTCTTTTGCCACGACCGCCTGCAGGGCTACCTCCATGGGCTGGAGGAAGCCGGTATTGCCCCCGACTCCGAACTGGTGCTCCAGGGCCACATTACGCAGCAGGACGGTGGCCAGGCCGTCGCCCGGCTGATGGCCCTGCCCAACCCGCCGACTGCCGTGCTCGCCACTGACGACACCCTTGCCCTCGGCGCCCTGGAGACGGCCCTCCGTCGCGGCGTGCGGGTGCCGGCAGACCTGGCCGTCATGGGGTTTAATGACAGCCCCATTACGTCCTGGACCCGTCCGCAGCTCACCACGGTCCGCATCCCGGTGTACGACCTCGGCGCCATGGCGGCCCGCATGCTGGTGGGCATGCTCGACGGCATCCCGTCCCGGCCGCACCAGGTGATTCTGCCGAGCCAGATTATCGTCCGGGAATCCACTTCAGGTAGTTAGCGGCCTCACCGCCGCAGAGTACTACATAAGGAGCTGAAGGAAGGGTCGGACCGTTTCCGTCCCTGACTTTGTGGCCGACGGAAACGGTTTGAGCCTGACGAAGCGAAATGTGCGTTGTTCCGCTTCCTTTTATGCAAACGTTTGCACCCACATTCACTGGTTGACCCATGACACATGAGGGGGAGATCGAGAGATGAAGAACCGTTTGCTGAAAGCGGCTGCTGTGTTGATGATGCTCGGTCTGCTGGCCGGCTGCGGCGGCAAGACCAACACCCCGGCGGCGCCCGCCCCGACGACCCCGGCTCCGGCACCCGCTGAGAAGAAAGAGATCACGCTGTTCAACCTGAAGGTCGAAATCGACCAGGCGCTCAAGAACCTGGCCGCCGACTTTGAGAAGGAGAAGAACATCAAAGTCACGGTCAAGTCCTGCGGCGGCGGCTGCGATTACGGCGCCCAGCTCAAGGCCGAAATGCAGTCCGGCAAGGAGCCCGACCTGTTCGTGCTCGAAGGCCCGGGCAACCTCGACGTCTGGAAGCAGAAGGTCGCCGACCTGAGCAGCGAAGCCTGGGTCAAGGAAGTCAACCCCGACCTGCTCGGCCTGAAGCTGGACGGCAAGATCGTCGGCTTCCCGGTGGCGATTGAAGGCTACGGCCTCATCTACAACAAGGCGATTCTCGACAAGGCCGGCGTCAACCCCGACAACATCAAGACCTACGCCGACCTGGAAGCCGCCTTCAAGGCCGTCGACGCCAAGAAGAAGGAGCTCGGTCTCGATGCCGTCGTTTCCTACTCCCTCAAGGAGACCTGGATCAACGGCAACCACACCTTCAACATGTATCTGGCCGCCCGTGACAACGCCGACAAGTTCACCGAGGACTTCCTCGCCGGCAAGGTCGACGTCAAGGCCGATCCCATTGCGAAGGATTACGCCAAGCTGATTAAGCTGATCATGGACTACTCCGACAAGGCGAAGCTTGAGGCCCTGGACTACAACGGCCAGGTTGCCGCTTTCGGCGTCGGCAAGACCGCCTTCCTGCACCAGGGCAACTGGGCCTACGGCAACCTGAAGGACCTCAAGGCTACCTTCGACATGGGCTTCGTCCCCCTGGCCCTGAACAGCTCCAAGTACGCCGGCTCTATCCCCGTAGGCGTGCCTTCGTACTACTCCGTCAACAAGGACTCCAAGAATGCGGATGCGGCCAAGGCGTTCCTGAACTACATCGCCATGACCGACCGCGGCCACAAGTACATGATCGAAGAAGCCTTCATGGTGCCGGCGTTCAAGAACGTCAAGCTGCAGCCCAGCGACCCGCTGGCCAAGTCGATTATGAAGTTTAACGCCGAAGGCCGGACGCTCACCTGGCAGTTCACCAAGTTCACCGGCAAGAACTTCGGCATGCAGAAGGTCGCCCCCATCACCGCTCAGTACGGTAAGGACGGCAACCTTGACAAGTTCCTGGAGGAATTGGATAAGGCCGCGAAGGAATATTCCAAGATGTAGCCAGGCCTGCTGAGAGGAGAGAGAGGGTCCCGGCCCTCTCTCTCTTTTTCCGAAATGGTGAGGGGGAGCAGAGATGAAAAGCAAGACCCAGGATCGGGTGGTGTTCTGGGGATTCCTCACCCCGACGCTCTTCGCGTTTCTCATGGTGATCATCGTACCGTTTGCCTTGGGCGTCGGGTATTCGTTCACCACCTGGACAGGCGTGCCGGGCGAGGTACTTAAGTTCGTCGGCCTCCGGAACTTCCAGGGCATGTTCCACGACATCCGCTTCTTTTACTCGTTTGGCCTGACGACCGTGTACTCCATCGTCTCCATGATCGTCATCAACCTGATCGCCTTCACGCTGGCCATGCTGGTGACGCAGGAGTTGAAGCTCAGGAACCTCTACCGGACGGGGTTCTTTGTGCCGAACCTGATCGGTGGACTCGTGCTGGGCTACATCTGGCAGTTCATTTTCAATGCGGCAGTACCGGCCATTGGCGATGCGCTACATATCGAATGGCTCCGCAAGTCTATGCTGGCCTCGCCCGGGACCGCCTTCTTCGCCATCGTCTTCGTGGCGGCATGGCAATATGCCGGTTACATCATGATGATTTACATTGCCGCCTTGCAGAACGTGCCGCGGGAACTGGTCGAGGCGGCCGCAATCGATGGCGCCAGCGCCGGGCAGCGGCTGCGGCACATCATTTTGCCGATGATCGCCCCGGCTTTCACCGTGGCCTTCTTCCTGACGCTGATCAATTCGTTCAAGATGTTCGACGTCAACGTGTCGCTGACAAACGGGGCGCCGTCGTCGCAGTTTCTCGGGCGCCCGGTCTTCGGTACCGAACTGGTCGCCATGAACATCTACAACACCGCGTTTGCAGTCAACAACATGGCCCAGGGCCAGGCGAAAGCGGTGCTCTTCTTCGTCGTCCTGGTCGTGGTGGCACTGATTCAGGTCTACTTTAACAAGCGGCGGGAGGTCGAGCTGTAATGGCCAGGAGAAAGACCTACCTGATCGTCCTGGAGATCATCACCGCCTTGCTGTTCGTCGTTTACTTTTCGCCCTTCTACATTCTGATTACCAACGCGTTCAAGTCGCGCTTCCAGGTGCTGACCGATGTGCTGGGACTGCCCGAGTCCTGGGCGCAGGTCGGCCAGAACCTCAATTCCGTCGTCAACAATCCGAACCTGCGGTTCTGGGCGTCGGCCGGCAGTTCGGTGATTGTTACCGCCTTGTCGCTCGCAGTCATCGCCATTTTTTCGGCCATGGCGGCGTGGGTGCTGGTCCGGCGCAAGTCGCGGGTCTCCACCGCCGTCTTCATGATGTACGTGGCGGCGATGGTGATTCCGTTCCAGGTCGTCATGCTGCCCCTGGTGTCGTGGATGCGCGTGGTGCATGAATGGACGGGAGTGCCCCTGCTGCGGACCTATCAGGGGCTGATCTTCGCCTACCTGGGCTTCGGCTGCTCCTTCTCCATCTTCCTATACCACGGGTTCATCAAGAACATCCCGCAGGAGTTGGAACAAGCTGCCGTGATCGACGGCTGTTCGAAGGCGCAAGTCTTCTTCCGGATCATCTTCCCGATTCTGAAACCGATTACCGTGACGGTGCTGGTGCTGAACGGCATCTGGATCTGGAACGACTACCTGCTGCCGCTGCTGCTGCTGGGCACCGGCAACGAGATTCAGACCATTCCGCTGGCGATCTCCGGGTTTGTGGGCTCCTTCGTCAAGCAGTGGGAGCTGATTATGCTGGCGCTGCTGTTGGTAATCGTACCGGTGGTGATCTTCTACCTGTTCGCGCAGAAGCACATCATCCGGGGCATGGTCGAGGGCTCCATCAAGTAAAAAGGCACCCTGCAGCCGGGAGGACGGCATGTCATGAACGAAAAGCCCTTCTTGATTGATGCAGCTGTGGGGAACTCCCGCCTGCTGGCGACGCTGACGCGGACCGGAGAATTTCAGCGGGTCTTCTGGCCCCATGTGGACGGGCCACAGTTGGTGCACCGCCTCATCGGCGGCGTATCGGTGGGCGGGGCCCCGGTCGTCTGGCAGGACGACTCGGAGTGGGAGCATACACAGGCGTACGAGCGTGATCAGAATGTACTGGTGACACGGTCGCGCCTGGGCGCCCTGGCCCTGGTCGCCGTTGATGCGGCGCTACCGGGACGGGACGTGCTGGTCAGGCGTCTGACGTTTACCAACGACAGCACGGCTCCGGTCGACGTACGCTATGCACTCTACCAGTGGATCCGGTTCGATGAGAACCCGCTCTACAACACCGCTCTGTTTGATGCCGCCAGCGACACGCTGGTCCATTTCCGCAAAGGATCGTTCCTGGCCATGGGCGCCGACCGCCCACTGTCGGATGTGGCTGTCGGCCAGCCGGCAGGCGTGCTGCGGGACGCCACGTCCCTCCGCTTCGGCGGCGGCGCCGTTCTTCACGGCGATGTGGCGGGTGCCGCCGTGTGGGAGCTGGGGACGTTGGCACCCGGTCAGACCGTTGTGTTGTCGCTGTTCTGGGCGTTGAGCGGCAGCATTGGCCAGGTGCGTGAGCTGCTGGGACAGGTGCGCGCCACAGGGGCGGAGGCACTGCTGGCCCAGACCCGGGCCTACTGGCGGAACTGGCTTTCCCGGGCCCGGCCCCTGGGCGTGACCGCCGCGGGCGCCCGTGCACCGTATCTGCCGGGCATTCCGGCGGACCCGGCCACGCCGGGGCAGGTGGAGGAGCTTTACCGTCGCTCCCTGCTGGTCTTTAAGCTGATGGCCGACGAGCAGACCGGTGCCGTGATCGCGGCGCCCGAGTTCGACCCCGCCTACACGGCCTGCGGCGGCTACGCCTACTGCTGGGGGCGCGATGCCGCCTACATAACCGTGGCTATGGACCTTGCGGGTTATCACGATCTGGCGGGCGCCTTTTACCGGTGGGCCGTCGGTGTGCAGGAGCCGGAAGGCTGGTGGATGCACCGGCACTATGCCACCGGCGCCTGGGGTCCGTCGTGGGGCCTGATTCAGGTGGATGAGACCGGCTCGATTCTGTACGGCATGGCCCTGCATGCCCGGTTGCACGGCCGGAATGCGTTCATCCGCACGGTGTGGGAGAGCGTGGCCCGGGCCGCTGACTGGCTGGTGGGCAACATGGATCCGGAGACCGGGCTGCCGCTGCCTTCGACCGACCTTTGGGAGGAGCGGACGTCAGAGCTGACCTACTCCGCTGGAGCGGTCTACGCCGGCCTGCAGGCTGCCGCCGAGATGGCAGAGGCCGTCGGGGAGGGCGCCCGGGCCGGGGGCTGGCTGGCTGCCGCCGCTGCCCTGAAGGAGGCGATTCTGCGGGAGTGCGTGCGGGACGGGCGCTTCCTGCGGGGGCGCCGGCTGCAGGCTGCGCACGGCCCGCTGCGGCGCACCGGGCCGAAGGGCCACCCCATTTTTGAAGTTGATGAGGACCCCACGGCGGACGCTTCGCTGCTCGGGATGGCCACGCCATTCCAGGTGGTGCCGTACGATGCCCCGGTGATGATCCGGACGGCGGAGCATCTGGTGGACACCTGTTGGAACGGGGGTCTGCGCCGCTACGACGATGACCACTACCGCGGCGGGAACCCCTGGGTTCTTACCACCCTTTGGCTCGGCCACTTCGAGGCGGAGCGGGGGGAGCGGGAGAAGGCGCGGCAGCTGCTCGACTGGGCGGTCGCCCGGCGCAGCAGCACCGGCCTGCTTGCCGAGCAGGTTGACCCGGTGACGGGCGCCCCGGTCTGGGTGGTGCCTCTGACCTGGTCGCATGCGATGTACGTGCTGCTGGCGTTGAAACTGTTCTGAAAGTGAAGCCGGGAGGGCCTGTGATTGCCCTCCCGGCTTGTGTCTTTAGTAGAGTTGCCCCGGAGGTGCCGGCTGGCAGCTCGGGCAGAAGTTTGTTTCCAGGTACCCGAGGCTCCGCAGGACGATGCGGGTGCCGCACCGGGGACACGGGGTGTTCTCCCGGCCCCGCACCTGCATGTGCGAACGCACCTTGACGCCCAGACCCGGCGGAAGACCTTCCTCGACGGCTCGGACGCCCAGCGCAATCACCGTGCGCACGGCCCGGGCGAAGGCAGCCCACTCCTCATCGGAGAGGGAAGTCACCTTCCGCTTCGGATGCAGCCGTGCTTCGAAGAGAATCTCGTCGGCGTATGCATTGCCGATGCCCGCCAGGAACTCCTGATCCATCAGGAGGTTGCGCGCTTCATACTGTCGCTTGCGCCCCCGGCGAATGAAATCCTGCTCGTCGAACGTGGCGGGGTCGGCTTCCGGCCCGAGCCCGGCAAATCCGGGCACCGCCTTCTCGGGCGCCTCGCCCCGCAGCAGGTACACCTTGCCCATCTGCTTCTCGTCGCGATAGCGCAGCTGGACGTCGCCTTCAAAGGTGATGGTGAACGCTGTGTCCTTCGTCCGCTTCGCTCCCGGCTGGGTGAGCGCGAAAAGCCCGGTCAGCATGGGGTTAACGACCATGACCGACTCATCGTCAAAGTGGAAGGTCAGGAACTTGCCCCGATGGGTCAGCGCTGTCAGGCGGCGGCCCGCGATCCATTGCGGCAAAGGCAGCACCGCACGGAGAACGATTGGGTTGTACACCCCGGCGGCGGTGGCGGTGCGTCCGCCAAGGGCGGTCTCGAGCCGGTGCCGCAGGACAGTCAGATCCGGCCATTCGGGCATGAGGTGGTGCTCCTTTCACACATAGCTTGACCCGAGACAGCATACCCCTCTTTCATGATGGACTACCTTGGTGGGCTTCTCAAGCTGATTCTGATCGATTTGGTGCTCTCGGGCGACAATGCCCTGGTGATCGGTATGGCGTGCGCCGCCCTGCCGCCGAGGGAGCGCCGGCTGGGGGTTCTGTATGGGTCACTGGCGGCGATTGCGATGCGGGTCGCGCTGGCCGCGGGCACTGCCGTGCTGCTGCGCATCCCCCTGCTGCAGGCCGGGGGCGGGTTGGTGCTGCTCTGGGTGGCTTACAGGCTGGCCGCGGGCGGCGGGGGAGGCCACGGGGAGGTGCGCACGGGAGCGACTCTGTGGGAGGCCGTGCGGACGATTGCCGTGGCCGACTTGGTGATGTCGCTGGACAACGTCCTGGCAGTGGGCGGGGTCTCGCACGGGAACGTGACGCTGCTGCTAATCGGGCTGGGCATGACGATTCCCATCATCATGTGGGGGAGCGGCGTGGTGGCAGCCGTGCTGGACCGGGCGCCCTGGCTCTCCTACGTGGGCGCCGGCGTCCTTTGCCTGACCGCCGCGGAGATGATCGCCGCGGACCCGCTGGTGCCCCTGTCGCCGAGCCGGTGGCTGCCCGTCGCCGCCATGGTTCTGGTGTTGGGCGCCGCCTGGTGGGATCGACGGCGGTGAAAGAGGCGCTTCCCTAAACAGCGGGAAGCGCCTCAGCCATTGCCCAGACACTCGCGTGCCTGCTCGATCAGCGCACGTAGGGCCGCCGACATGTGCTTGTCCTTGTGCCAGCACATCTGGGTGACGACCTCGAACGAAGTCCCCGCCCACGGAAGCATGATCATGCGACCCTGGGCGATTTCGCCGGCTACTGCCATCTCCGGCAGAAAACCGATGCCAATCCCGGACATCACGCACTGCTTGAGCGACTCGATGCCGGCAAACTCCTGAATCGCTCCCATTCGCACCCCGGCCAGGGCCAGCGCCCGTTCAAAAAGCCGGCGGTAACTGCCCGGTTCCGTCAGGAGCAGCGGCTCGCCCTCCAGGTCCTCCGGCTTCACCCCGGGCAACTCGCCCAGTGGATGCTCCGGGTGCGTGACAAGCACCAGGGGTTCGGCGACCAACTCGTCGACTACCAACGGCAGCGGCTCCACCGGGCCTTCGAGCAAAAAGGCCATGTCCAGGGCGCCTTCGGCCACCGCCCTGCGCAGGCTGGCGCAAGTTCCGGTGCGAAACTGCAGCTGCACCTTGGGGAAGCGTGAGTAGTAGTGCTTCAGGATCCGCGGCAGCCGGTATGTACCGACCGATTCCGGAGTGCCTATGAGCAGTGTTCCGGCAGGCTCGCACTCCCCCGGGACCGACAATGGCACCTTCTCGACAAGCGAAAGAATCCGCGATGCCAGCCGTAACAGGCGATGGCCCGCTTCCGTCAAGGCGACCCGGCGCCCCAGCCGGTCGAACAGCGGCGTGCCCAACTCTGCTTCGAGCGCCTGGATTTGGCCGGTCACGGTCGACTGGGAGTAGTTCAACTGCTCCGCCGCCCGCGTGAAGCTGAGTACTTCGGCGACGACACAGAACGTCTGCAGTTGGCGTAGTTCCATCTCTCCGCCCTCCATCGGTCAGGCCGATCGATCACATCAGACCTTTCGTATGCAACGATTATATCACAGTGTTAGCATCAAGGAGGTCGAATGCGGAGCAGGAGTGATGAGCGATGGATTGGTCTTCGAACAACGGTGGAGCACTGGGGCGTTTGCAGGGAGTCACGCTATATATCGGTGCCGTGCTTGGGTCGGGCGTGCTAATGGTTCCAGCGCTGGCCGCCGAGGCAGCCGGGCCGGCGTCTTTGATCGCCTGGGTCCTCATGGCGCTGCTGACCTTGCCCCTGGCCCTGACCATGGCCAATCTCGCCGCCCGGTTTCCTGGTGGAGGAGGCGTTTCCGGGTTTGCCACCATCGCCTTCGGGCAGCGGGCCGGCAAAGTGACCGGATGGTTGTTCCTGCTTTCCGTACCGGTGGCTGCGCCGGTTGCATCGCTCATGGCTGCGGGCTACGCAGTAGGGGCGTTTGGTTTGCCGCCGGGCGCCAGGGTGCCCGTGGCGATGGGCATCGTGATTGTGGCGATTACGGCAAACTACCTGGGCATGCGGACTGCCGGATGGGTCCAGGTTGCGGTGGTCAGCGGCATCATTCTCATCCTGGCGGCGGCTGTTCTGATCGCTGTTCCCCAGGTGGCTGCTCAGAACTTCGCTCCCTTTGCGCCATATGGGGCACTGGGCGTTGGCAAGGCGGCGGCCCTGCTCTTCTGGTGCTTCGTGGGCTGGGAAGCAGTCACCCACCTTTCCGGAGAGTTCGCCGACCCCAGGCGTGATCTGGTACCGGCGGTGCTCTGGGCTGCAGTCTTCGTGACGCTCCTGTACACGGCTACCGCAGCCGCCGTGGTAGGTACGGGGAGTTATGGGCCCGAGGGGCGGTCGGACGCATCGCTGGTGCTGGTGCTGCGTGCCGGTCTGGGACCGGCGGCGGGCTGGCTGACGGGTGCGGTAGCGCTGTTCTGTGTGCTGGCCACTGCCAACGCGTATATCGGTGCGGCGGCGCACCTGGCCCGCACTCTGGCGCAATCGGGCGGGGCGCCCGCCGTGCTGGAGCGGAGCCACCCCAGGCTGGGTACGCCGCTGGCTGGCCTTGGCTTCGTGGCGGTCGGCTGTGCGATCACCTTCATGCTGGTCGCCGGCGGCGTGACCGATATTCGGGGGCTCATTTTGGCGCCGACGGCCAATTTCGTCGCCGTGTACGTGATGGGCAGCGCCGCGGGCGTCCGTCTGGCGCAGACGGGGTGGGAGAAGGCCCTGGCCGCGGCCGCGCTGCTTACCAGTCTGGCCGTCGTCCCGTTTCTGGGGTGGTCGGCACTGTACCCGGCAGCGGTCGGCATGGCGGGAATGGCAAGCGGGCGCCTGGCGAAAGGCGCCGCCCGCGTGAGCGGCTCACCCGCCGACTGACCACCCCGCCGGCACCATCGCCACCGCCCGACACCATCCGGCGCTTGCCCTGGCAATCTTGACGGGCAGGCAGGAGACCCAGAAGCCATGGGGCTTCGGAATCTGGTCCAGGTTCGCCAGTTTTTCGATCTGGCAGTACTCCTGCGTAATGCCGGCGAAGTGGGCCGGCCAGACATACCGGCCGTCGCCGGTCTGCCTGTAGTCCCGGATCATGTCGCCGAACGGCCGGTCCAGTGTGTATGCATCAATCCCGATGACGTGGACGCCCCGCTCCACAAGCCAGAGCGTCCCTTCCCGGCCCAGGCCGGGCTGCTGGAAGTAGGCGGGGCTGTCGAGGCGCTTGTCGGCGCCCGTCTGAATCAGCACGATGTCGCCCGGCTGGATCTTGTAATGGATCTGTTCCAATGCCTGCTCCAGGTCCGCCACGGTGATGAACTCGCCCGGTGCCTTGTGCCGCATGTCGATGACGACCCCCGGGGCAAAGCACCACTCCAGGGGCAGCTCATCGACGGTGCGGGCAGGTTTGCCGCCCGCCTCGGGGCCATAGTGGAACGGGGCGTCCACGTGGGTCCCTGTGTGGCTGATGGCCGTAATCTCTTCGATCGCCCAGCCCTTGCCGCTTGAGTAGACCAGGTCCTCCGGCTTGACGCCGAAGTACTGGGACATTTGCTGCAGCCCTTCGGTCGCGTGGTCTACGTAGTGGATTTTTGGGGGAATCGGTTCGGAGACGGCCATGTGCTCCAGGGGCACGCTCAAGTCGATCATCCGGAAGTTGCCGAACATCTGGAACCCTCCCTTCTCTGTCTAGCCATTGAAAATTCAAACTATAGCAGTGATTCTCCTGCCGGTGACCAATGGGCACACTAGCAGCAGAGAAGGAGGGGAAATCGAGATGCCAGGCAAGCGTACACCTGCCGACCCGGGCGATATCAGCAAGAGCGTGAACGACGTTTCGCCGACACAGGTGGCTTTTGTTGGCGGTCGGCGCCCTGCTGCAATTGCTCCCGTCCCCCCATCCAGCACCTCTGCATGCTTCATCGTATTGCCTCGTAATCGGAGGTCCCCCTTCATGACTGCGACGCGAACCCCTTGGACGGCCAGACGCCGAGAACGCCGCCTAATACGTTGAGCAGAAGGTCGTCTACGTCTAGTGTGCATGTGCCCAGACAGTGCTTGGCGTTCTGTTTTCCGGTTCGGATTTCCGGGCCGAACGCTCGAACTATGTGAGCCGGGGCCGCAGTGTGTCTGCCGATTCACCGCTGTTTTGCAGAGGCAGTGCCTAGTCATCTGTGCAAACGAGCGGTGAATCTCTGGAAATCGGCGTCAATCAGGCCAGTTTGATGCCCTTCCACGCTCCGCACCGAGTCACAATGCCAAATCAAGGCACCAACCCGGGGCATTCTGAGGCGAGAAGGCCGTTCTTTCATGAGATTCGCCGGTAATTGCTGACATCGCCGAAACCCTCCCTGACAAAACAGCGGCGAATCGTGTGCCACGAAGGCAAGAGGCTGCTTGACAGCCGAAGGCCATGCTTAACTGAAGATGAGGGAAGGCCCCTCGGAGCCGCCATACAGGTGGAGGCTCCAAACCACCGTAAGCTGCTGTGGTCAAAAGCCATGGTGGTGAACGTTACGGAAAAGGCG
>DASPIW010000004.1:0-89845 GCA_035628915.1 Symbiobacteriaceae bacterium
CAGGGCCAACACAGGGCAGCAGACCACCCTCTGAGGAGCCGCCTTAGCCCCTCTTGCACGTTATCCTTGCCCACAGAGAAGAAAAAGCATGAAATGACCCCGTCAGGACGATTCCTGACGGGGTTTGTCAGCAGCCTGAGGGCCCTTCCACCCGGGGTGGAAGGGCCCGACTTTTTTTGCCTATGGGCGGAAGAGGGCCTGAAAGAGCGTGGTGCCCTCAGGAAACAGCGCTGCCGGTGCCGGGAGGGCCTGGACCCGGGGTTCCGCTTCCGTCAGGTTGTTGTCCTGGTACCAGGTGCGCAGGCGCGCGATGATGTCAGCGTCTTCAGGGTGGAAGCCGGTGCGGCTTGTGCGGATGTTGTTCGACCACCACCGCTCCTCAGTGGTGCGCAGGATGCAGGTGTGAGTGGCGAAGGGGCCGGCTGCGGCTACGGCAACGTGCAAAATGGTGCGCCACCGGCGTTCTTCTTCCGATCGGACCGAATGGGCAAAGCGGTAGGCACGCCCAAGCCGGTAATCTGTCTCGTCTTCCACGTTTCCGCCGAGGGAGCGCGTGAGGCTGACCAGCAGCGTGCGGCCGGTGCGGGGATCCACCAACGGCCCGCCGGGCTGTGCGCCATGCAGAGCGGTGAGGATCTGTTCTTCAAGCGTCATGATCGTCGGGTCTCCTTTTCGCAGGGGCTGGCTACGCCAATGTTGTTCGGCGCCGCCGGTGCCGGGACCTCTGACGGGTTAACCGAAATCTTACCCGGCAAAAAGGGCAGGTTCTGTAGACGCCGAAATATTGGGCGAGCCTGACAAAGCGGGAAGGAACGGGTTTGCCGGAGGTCATACGGCATGTTTTGGACAGAGGAGAAACTGCAGCGCCGGCGGGACGAACTGAAGCGGCACGTGGCGCGCACGGCGGAGGCGGTGGCGCCGGTCCGATACTGCGAAGCCGCATCGGTCGAGGCCAGCGCACCGATGATTGACGACAGCACCTGGCCGGTGATTCGGGCACACGAGCGCTTTGCGGGGCGCCCTGACATGGCCATCTGGTTTCGGGCGCAAGTAGCCGTTCCGGAGCGGATAGGCGGCAAGCGCCTGGCGTTGCGCTTCGGCAGCAGTACCGCGCTGGGCGGACACAACCAACTGGCCGAATCGCTGCTGTACTTGAACGGCCGGCCCTACCACGGCATCGATCAGAACCACCGCGTCATCTTCCTGCCCGAAGGGCTCTGCCAGGGTGGCAACTCATTCACCATGGCGATTCAGGCGTGGTCGGGACGCCACCGGCAGTTCGATGGCGGCCATTGACTGGACATACCCGGGTTCGGACCCGTTCTATGCTTCCGTGTGCGACGCCAGAAAGATTATGATGCAAGGGTTTCAACGCCTTCAGCGCAGTGATCCGCTGAAGGCGATAGTGAATCATATTGGCCATACGCATCTTGATGTGGCCTGGTTGTGGACGCTCGGGAACATTAAGCTAAAGACCGCTCGCTCCTGGTCGTCTGCCCTGCGGCTGATGGAGCAGTATCCGGAGTTCCGCTGGATACAGTCGCAGCCCCAGTTGTACAAGTACATCAAAGAGACGCAGCCGGAGATTTGGGCGCAGGTGAAGCAGCGGTGCAGACGACTGGTTCCGCGGCGGCAGCGTGCCTCAGGCTTACCGGCTTAACAATCCCCTCACGGCCCGGCTTGAACCGGCGCACCGGGGTACAGTGCCCGCAGTGTTCAGCCTCGTCTCATGCGATGCACCGCATGTCATGATTGAGACCGTGAAGCAGGCGGAGTCCGATGAGGGGGTGGTGGTACGGATTTTCGAGTTCGGCAACCGCCGCGGGCCCGCAACACTGGTCTTCGGGCGCCGGATTCGCTCGGCGGTGGAGACTAACCTGCTGGAGGAGGGGGCGACTCCCGTCAGCTCCTTGGGGCACCGGCTTACCGTTGACATGACGCCATATGCCATCCGGACCTTGGTCCTCCGGCTCGCCTGAGACGCGACTATGCGACCGATTAAACGGCAGACCGGGCCGTTCAATCGGTCGCATAGTATAGCAGGCAAGCGGAGTCGGAGCTTGTGAAAGATATAACATTCTCAAATAGCCAAAAGTGCTCATTTGTTAGCGCAACGCAAGAACGTGGAAGGAATTATCGTACTGCTGTCATAAATCTATTGGCCAAGTGGTCTGACCACAAGACCACCTGACCCTCATTCCCCGGATGGATTGCCCCGGCCCCGGTTTGCCCCCACTTATTCCCGCTAAGGAGGCAATCGGATGCAGTATTTGCAGAACTACAACCCTCTCGGCAACGCGTTCCTCTCGACCCTTGTAGCAGCGCTCCCGGTCGTGACCCTGCTTTACTTCCTCGCTCTTCATCCGACCAAGAACAGCAAGGGATCCTTGCACAAGGGCATCGAGGCTCATAAGGCCGGTGCGATTGCAGTTCTCGTCTCACTCGCCTGCGCAATCTTCGTTTATAAAATGCCTACCACCGCTTCCTTCGCATCTTTCGGCTACGGCATCCTGAACGGCGTCGCCATCGGCTGGATCGTGGTCGCCGCCATGTTCCTCTACACCATGACCCTGCTGACCGGCCAGTTCGAGATCGTGAAGGACTCCGTCGCCTCGCTTTCCAGCGACAAGCGGATCCAGGCGATTTTGATCGCCTTCTCGTTCGGCGCTTTCGTGGAAGGCGCCGCCGGCTTCGGCACCCCGGTCGCCATTTCCGGCGCCATGATGGTCGGCCTCGGCTTCCCGCCGCTCCAGGCCGCAATCCTGTGCCTCATCGCCAACACCGCCCCCGTGGCCTTCGGCGCCCTGGGCACCCCGATCACCGGCCTCGCCAGCGTGACCGGCCTCGATACCTTTAAGATCGCTCAGATGGCCGCCCGCCAGTTGCCCTTCTTCTCCCTGATCGTTCCCGTCTGGATGACGGCCGTTCAGGTCAAGATGGACGGCGGCAAGTGGAGCCAGGTTTGGGAAGTGTGGCCCGCTCTGGTCGTCTCCGGCGGCTCCTTCGCCATCTCTCAGTTCATCACCGGCAACTACATGGGCCACATGCTGGTCGACATCATCGGCGGCCTGGTCTCCATGATTTGCGTGGCCATCTTCATGAAGTTCTGGCAGCCCAAGAACCAGTACCAGCCCGCCAACGCTCCGCAGCAGAAGAAGCCTGCCATCGCCGGCGCAAGCAAGTACACCACGGCCCAGGTCGCCAAGGCTTGGATGCCCTGGGCGCTGCTCACCCTGTTCGTCGGCCTGTGGGGCTCGACCTGGGTGAAGACCTTCTTCGGCAAGATGACCTGGGCGACCATCGCCTACAAGATTCCCGGCCTGGACGGCCTCGTCTTCCGCACCCCGCCCGTCGTCGCCAAACAGGCTGTTGACGCTGCCGTCTGGAAGCTGAACATCCTGTCGACCCCCGGTACGGGCATCTTCCTCGCCGCCCTGATCTCCGGCGTCATCCTCGGCATGAGCGGCACCCAGTGGGCCCAGACCCTGAAGCGGACCGCCCTGCGCATGCGCCTGCCGCTGCTGACCATCGCCCTCGTGCTCGGTATGGGCATGGTGACCAAGTACTCCGGCATGGACGCCGTCCTCGGCCTCGCCTTCACCAAGACCGGCGTGCTCTACCCGTTCTTCGCCGCCATGCTGGGCTGGCTGGGCGTCGCCCTGACCGGTTCGGACACCTCCGCCAACCTCATGTTCGGTTCGATGCAGAAGATTACCGCCGAACAGCTTGGCCTCTCCCCGCTCCTCATCTGTACCGCCAACTCCACTGGCGGCGTCATGGGCAAGATGATCGACGCGCAGTCCATCGTCGTTGCGACTGCCGCCTGCTATGAGGATAAGGAAGAAGGCAAGCTTGCCGCCGGCCCGATCTTCCGTGGCGTCCTTCCGCACTCCATCATGCTGGCCGCTCTCATGGGCGTGCTGGTCATGCTCCAGGCCTATGTTTTCACTGGAATGATCCCGAAGTAACCAGACCATGACGTATACTGGTAGATGAGCTTGGGGACGGGATGCGCCAGACGCACGCGATCCCCTGAATGGAGGAGTCCACGGTGGGCCGCTTCGAGCGCATCGCAAACCAGCGCATCTACCAGCAGATCGTCGACCAAATCTCCCGGATGATCCGGGATGGATCGCTGAAACCAGGTGACCGCCTGCCGCCCGAGCGTCAGCTCGCCGAAGAATTCGGCGTGAGCCGGGCGGCAGTGCGGGAAGCCTTATCCGCCCTGGGCCTGATGGGTCTCGTGGAAGTCCGTCAAGGGGAGGGCACCTTCGTCCGCAGCGTGTCGGAAGAAGGACTCGTTGCCCCAATGGCGCTGTTTCTGGCTATGGAGCGCGACCAGGCCATCGGCCTTGAATTGTTGGAGGTCCGCTCCGCCCTCGAAGGCGAGGCGGCCTACCTGGCGGCCCAGCGCCGGGAGCCTGAAGATCTCCTGGAGATGGAAGCCGCGTATGACCTGATGAAAAAGGAACGCCCCATCGGCAACGAAGCATCTGACGCCGACTGGCGGTTCCACCACGCCGTCGCCTCGGCGGCCAATAACGGGCTATTGCTTAATATCATGCGGACCCTCAGCGAGTACATGCAGGAAGGGATCCGGGATTACCGCCAGCGGCTGCTGGAGCGGATTCCGAACATGGAACAGATCCTGCTCGATGAGCACCAGGCCATTTTGGACGCCATTCGAGACCGCAGACCGGAGGACGCTAACGACGCCATGCGGGCCCATATCGATCGCGTCAAGCGAACCCTCTATGGTGTCAAGTCTCCATCGTCCTCTACCTAAACAGAGGTGACCATAATGGGTGACGACACCCTGATTCAGGCGCTAAGGTCGATCGTTGGGGAACAGCACGTGCTGCATTCTCCGGCCGATCTCGCCGCCTATGCAGTCGACGCGACCCCCCTGTACCGCAGCCTGCCTACGGTAGTCGTCTTCCCCGGCTGCACGGCCGAAGTCAAGGCGATTCTGGAGCTGGCTTCGGCCAAGAGCGTGCCGGTGATTCCACGCGGCGCCGCGTCCAACCTTTCCGGGGGGACGATTGCCCTGCAGGGCGGCATCATGCTGAATATGAACCGGATGAACCAGATTCTCGAAATTGATACCGCCAACCTGACGGCAACCGTTCAACCGGGGGTTACCACCGCGCAGCTGGCGCGCGAGGTAGACGCCCGTGGTTTGTTCTACCCCCCTGATCCTGGCTCGCAGGTCATTTCGACGCTGGGCGGCAACGTGGCGGAAAACGCCGGTGGCCTGCGCGGCCTCAAGTACGGCGTTACCCGCGACTACGTAATGGGCTTGGAAGCGGTGCTGCCGAACGGCGAGATTCTGCGGACCGGCGGCAAGAACGCCAAGGATGTGGCCGGCTACGACCTGACCCGCCTGCTGGTTGGATCGGAAGGCACGCTGGCAGTGCTCACGGAGATCACCGTCAAGCTGATTCCCAAGCCGGAGACCAAGCGGGCCGCCCTGGCGATCTTTGACGCCCTGGATGCGGCGGCGAACGCCGTGGCCCGGATTATCGAAAACCGGATCATCCCCTGTACGCTGGAGATTATGGACCAGGGCACCATCAAGGCGGTTGAGGAGTTTGCGCACGTTGGCCTGCCCATGGACGCCGCAGCCGTGCTGCTGATTGAGCAGGATGGAGCCCGCGCCGTGGTGGATGCCGACATTGAGCTCGCCGGCAAGATCTGCCGTGAGGAAGGCGCCCGCGATGTCAAGGTGGCAGCGACCGTGGACGAGGGAACCAAGCTGGCCGAAGCCCGGCGGTTTGCCCTGCCGGCCCTGGCCCGCCTCCGCCCGACCTGCGTGCTGGAAGACGCCACCGTACCCCGGTCCAACCTGGCCACGATGATCCGCTTCATCGACGAGACGGCGAAGAAGTACAAGCTTACCATTTGCACGTTCGGGCACGCCGGCGACGGTAACCTCCACCCGACCTGCCCGTGCGACGAGCGGGATCATGAAGAGATTGAGCGGGTCGAGCATGCCTTTGAGGAGATTTTTGACAAGGCGCTGGCGCTGGGCGGCACCATTACCGGCGAGCACGGCGTTGGCCTCGCCAAGCAGAACTACCTGGAGTGGAAGATCGGCGCCGCCGGCGTGGCGGTCTCCAGGGGCTTGAAGGCGGCGTTCGATCCGGCCAATATCCTGAACCCCGGCAAGGTACTGCCAAAGGCGACCCGCAAGCGACTGGTGGTGAAGCAGGGATGAGCGGCCTCCGCCTGGGCGACCTGAAGGAAGCCCTGCGCCACGAAGAGATCATCAACTGCATGCGCTGCGGTTTCTGCCTGCAGGCCTGCCCGACTTACAAACTCACGCTGCATGAACCCCGCAGTCCCCGCGGCCGGATTGCCCTGGCCCGGGCTGTGGCGGAAGGCCAGCTCACACTGGACGACATTACGGGACCGCTGGACCAGTGCATCGGGTGCCGGGCCTGCGAAACGGCCTGCCCGGCCGGCGTTCACTACGGGACCATTTTGGAAGCGGCCCGTGCCACGATTGTGCAGAACAAGCAGCAGGGCTTTGGCGAACGGCTCGTCCGCAAGGTGGGGCTGAAGTGGATTCTGGGCACGCCCGGCGGCATCCGGTTCGGCGCCTTTGGGCTCTGGTTCTGGCAGGCAACCGGCCTGTCCTGGCTGGCCCGGCAGATCGGGCTGGTCAAGGCGGTGGCGGGCGCCCATATTGCGGACATGGAAGCGGCGATGCCGAAAGCGGCAAGCCCCCTCAAGCGGTTCATGGGCGGCGGACCGGGCCACATTTTCCACGCGGTCGGCGAGCGGCGGGCCCGAGTTGGCTTCTTTACGGGCTGCGTTCAGGAGATTGCCTTCTGGCAGGAGAATCAGGATGCCATCGCGCTCCTGCAAAAGGCAGGCTGCGACGTCTTGATCGTTCCCGGTCAGGGGTGCTGCGGCGCCGTTCACGCCCACACCGGCGAGGAGAGCACGGCGCATGACCAGGCCCGCCGGAACATCGCAGCTTTCGAGAAGTACGAGATCGATTACGTCGTGAACGCCGCTGGCGGCTGTGGGGCGGCCCTCAAGGAATACAAGCTCTGGCTGGCTGGCGACCCCGGCTGGGCGAAGCGGGCTGCGAAGTTTTCCGCCTGTGTCCGGGATGTTTCGGAGATTCTGCTCGCCCTTCCCCCGATTCCCATGGGGCCGCGGCCCGGTCGGGTGACGCTGCAGGATTCCTGCCACATGCGCAACGTGCAGAAGCTGGTCAGCGAGCCCCGAAAGCTGCTGGCCCGGGTGCCTGGCCTGGAGTTCGTGGAACTAGGGAACGCCGACACGTGCTGCGGCGCCGGCGGCGTTTACAACGTGACCCAGCCGGCGACGGCCAACGCGATTGGCGCTGAGAAGGCCGGGCGCGTGAAGACAACGGGCGCCAAGGAGCTTGTGGTCACCAACCCGCCCTGCCAACTGCATATGCGGGCGAGCCTGCGCCGGTCCGGCCTGGATCAGGAGGGCGTACGGGTCGTTCATATCGTCACCATACTGCGTGAGGCCATGGAGGCTGCGCAGGAGAAGTAGCCTTGGTGGTCTGACCACCAGGCCAAGCAATTCACAAGGTGGTGCAGGGGTTGAAAGTATCGCTCTTTATCACCTGCCTTGCCGACCACTTCTACCCGGAAGTGGGCGAGGCGGTCGTACACCTGCTACGTCGTTATGGCTGCACCGTCGACTTCCCCCCGAACCAGACCTGCTGCGGTCAGCCTGCCTGGAACACCGGACTGGAAGATGAGGCGAAAGCCTTTGCCCGCAGCTACATTGAAACCTTTGAGAACAGCGAGTATGTGGTCATGCCGTCCGGTTCCTGCGCCGGTCACGTGCGGTATTTCTATCCGCAAATGTTCAAGGACGACAAGGCAATGTTCAAGCGGGCCTGCGCCGTGGCGGACAAGACCTACGAGTTCAGCGAGTTCATGGTAAAGGTCCTGAAAGTGACGGACGTGGGCGCCACCTTCCCGGCGACGGTGGTCTTCCACAACAACTGCCACATGCAGCGTGAGCTGGGCGTGAAGGAAGAGCCCCTGCAGCTGCTGCGCAGCGTGAAGGATCTCGTTCTGGTTGATAACCCCCGCTACGACCTGTGCTGCGGCTTCGGCGGCGCCTTCTCGGTGAAAATGCCCGAAATTAGCACGGCTATGGCCGATGAGCGGCTGGGCATCTACGTGAGCACGAAGGCCGATATCGTGGTCAGCTGCGATGGCGGTTGCCTGATGCACATGGGTGGCCGGGCCGAGCGGCAGGGACTGCCCGTGAAGACCATGCACCTGGCCCAACTGCTGTGGGAGGGGGTGCGCAACAGTGAACGCAATGCCTGACTTCAAAACCCGCATTGATAAGGCATTAGGCGACCAGCAGTTGCGGGGCGCCGTCCGCTTCACGGCGGACAGCCTGCGCACCAAGCGGAACGCCGCGATTGCCGACCTGAACGCGCAGGCGGCGGAGAGCCTGTCCATCGGCACCTTTGATGATCTGCGCAAGCAGGCCCGGGCGATCAAGGAGCATACGCTCAAACACCTGGACCACTATCTGGCGCAGGCCGCCGAAAGCATTCGAGCCAACGGGGGCACCGTCCACTGGGCAGCCGATGCGGCCGACGTGGTCCGGATTGCCGAAGAGATCGTGGAGCGGCGGAATGCGAAGAAGTTCATCAAGGCCAAGTCGATGGCCTCGGAAGAAGTCTTCCTGAACCACGCCCTGGAGGCCAAGGGGCTCGAAGTCGTCGAGTCGGACCTGGGTGAGTACATCATCCAGCTCGCGCACGAGACGCCGGCGCACATCGTCATTCCGGCGATTCACAAGACCCGGCGGCAGATTGCCGACATGTTTGGCGAAGTGGCCGGGCGGGAGCTGACCACCGATACGCCGACGCTGACGAAGTTCGCCCGTGAGACCCTGCGCAAGAAGTTCATGGCCGCCGACATCGGCGTGTCGGGCGCGAACTTCCTGGTGGCCGAGACGGGTACCCTGTGCATGGTCACCAACGAAGGCAACGGGCGCCTGAGCACCTCCGTGCCGCCGGTCCACCTGGCCATTGTGGGCATGGAGAAGCTGGTGCCGACCCTGGAGGACCTGGCTGTTCTGTACGGCCTGCTGCCCCGCAGCGCCACGGGCCAGAAGATCAGCACGTACTTCAACATGATCACGGGCTGCCGGCGCCCCGGCGAGCCGGACGGGCCGGAAGAGCTGCACGTGATCTTCCTGGACAATGGCCGGAGCAATATTTTGGGCTCCCAGTACGAGGAGACCCTGATGTGCATCCGCTGCGGCGCCTGCCTCAATTTCTGCCCGGTCTACCGGAACATTGGCGGCCACGCGTACGGGGCGATCTACCCGGGGCCCATCGGGTCCGTGATATCGCCGCTACTGAACGAATTTGAGCAGTGGACGGACCTGCCGCAGGCGTCCAGCCTGTGCGGCGCCTGCCATGAGGCTTGCCCGCTGGGCATTCACCTGCACGAGCACCTAATCAGCCTGCGCGAGGAGATGGTCGCGAAGGGCAAGGCCGACCCCGGCTTCACGAAGGTGATGAAGCTGTGGATGCGCGCCTGGCGCCGCCCCTGGCTCTACCGCCTCCTGTCGAAAATCGGCTACCTGGGCATGCGCTCCTACGCGACGAAGCGGGCCGACGGCACGGAAGTGGCCACCAGCCTGCCCGGGCCGTTCAAGGCCTGGACCGACACCCGCAACTTCCCGCCGGTGGTCAGGCGCCCGTTCCACGAGCGCTGGGCCGACCTGCAGAAGGAGGGGGCGAAGTAGATGAACCAGCAGCAGTTTTTGGCCAGGGTTCGCAATCGCCTTAGCCGGTCAGGCGCGGAGGGCGAACCGGTATGGAAGCCGTCGCTTCCCATTTCCGATGTCGGCCCTACGGATGCCGAAGCGCTGACGCAGCGCTTCGAGGCGGAGCTGACGAAGCTGAGCGGCAAGGTTTACCGGGCGCTCTCAGAGGCGCAGGTTGCCCCGATGATCGTCGGCATTCTCAAGGAAGCCGGCGCGACGGGTTCGGTCGTCCGGTGGGATGACCCGCTGGTGAACGATCTGGGCATCGACGAGGCGCTGACCTTCGCCGGGTTCGCAGTGGCCGCCGTCAAGCATGGCGAGCCGGGACGCCCTCAGGTTGAACTGGCGGAACGGTCGGTGGCCGGCATTACCGGCGTGGACTTCGCCATTGCCGAGACAGGCACCCTGGTGATGGGCGCCGCCCGCCCGGGCGAAGCCGGGGCGCCGGGCCGGGGCCGCACCGTAAGCTTGCTCCCCCCGATTCACATCGCGGTGATGCGCAAGGAACAGATTGTATATACGCCGGCGCATGTGTTCCAGCGCCTGCGTGCCATGGGTAAGCTGCCGTCGCAGGTGGTGTTCGCCTCCGGACCCAGCCGGAGCGCGGATATTGAGAACGACCTGTCGATTGGTGTGCACGGCCCCTGTCAGGTTCACGTGATCATCATTTAGCAGGAAACGCCGGGAGGGCTCATGCCCCCCCGGCGTTTTCCGTCACATCCAGACGCAGCTCAACTGCTTTTGTCGCGAAGCCGAAAAGGTCGTCGTCGTACTCCCGGACAAAGGTGAAGCCCAGTGCTTCGTACGCCCGCCGGCCCAGGTGATTCTCCTTTTCAACCTGGACATACAGGTGCATGGGCTGCAGCGCCGCGAGGACGGCGTCCAGCATTTGCCGGCCGATGCCCCGGCGCTGGTGCCCGGGAAGTACGTAGAACCGCCAGAGTTCAGCATGCCTCGGTTCCTTGCGGGGCGACGCGAAGGCAATGCCGGCAATTCCGCCGTCGGGCGCCTCGGCTACCACGAAGGCTGCGTCCGGGTTCTGCGCCTGTTGGGCCAGCCGGTCGACGGCGTACCACTGCTGCAAGGCTTGCGCTTGAGTTTCTTCGGGAATGATGCCGCTGTAGGTGGCGCCCCAGGCTTCCCGGGCAACGGCGGCGATTTGCGGCGCCTCGTCGGGTCGGGCCCGACGTATGCGGTACGTCACTTTTTGAGCCTCCCTTTGGTAGGCTGATGCCGCTGGTTGTCTTGGGCCACCCTAAGGAGAGCGAAATCCTCGGGGGGGTGCCTCATGTTCCTTCAGAACTACAATCCGCTGGGGAACGCACTTCTGTCAACCCTGGTGGCGGCCCTGCCGCTCATTGTGCTGCTATACCTCCTGGCGCTGCACCCGTGGCGGGACCCGACGGGTCATCCGCGCCGGGGCGTTGCCGCACCCAAAGCGGCCGCCGCGGCTTCGCTGCTTGCCTTCGCCGTGGCGATTTTCGTCCTTGATATGCCGCCTGCCATGGCGGTTGCTTCGTTTCTGTACGGTTCGGCGACTGGTCTGTTTCCGATTGGCTGGATTCTAGTCGCCGCAATGTTCCTTTATACGCTGACCACGGTGACGGGGCAGTTTGATGTGGTCAAGGAAAGCATCACGCGAATCTCATCGGACCGGCGCATGCAGGTGCTGATCATCGCCTTTGCACTGGGCGCCTTTTTGGAGGGGGCGGCGGGGTTCGGCATACCGGTGGCGATTGCCGGCGCCCTGATGGTCGGCCTGGGGTTTTCGCCCTTTCAGGCGGCGGTGCTGAACTTGCTGGCCAATCCGGTGCCGGTGGCGTTCGGCGGCATTGGTACGCCGATCATTACCCTGGGCCGGGTGACGGGCATCAGTGAGGTGGTGCTGTCGGCCGTGACGGGGCGCCAACTGGCCCTGTTTTGCCTGATCATTCCGGCCTGGGTGGTGGCCGTGCTCGTCCGTATGGATGGAAAGCCCTGGCGGAGGGTCTGGGAAGTCTGGCCGGCGCTGCTGACGGCAGGTCTGGTCTTTTCGGCGACACAGCTTTATGTGTCGGCCCGGATGGGACCCAATCTGGTGGGGATTCTGTCCGGCTTGGTGACGCTGGCGGCGCTGGTGCTGCTGAGCCTGGTGTGGCGCCCGGCCAGCACTTACGACGGTCCTGCCCCGGACCCCATCGCCGATGCGGGTCGGCGCCGGCTGGTGCCAATGGCGGGTGGGATGGCGGATCGCGCATATACGACCGGTGAGATCGTTCACGCCTGGATGCCGTGGATTTTGCTGACGATTTTTGTATTTGCCTGGGGGCAGCCCGCCGTCAAGAATGCCCTGATGCAGCCCGTTTTCGGGATTCCTACCGTGGTGAAGATTCCGGTGCCGTTTCTGGACGGGCTTGTCTACCGGATGCCGCCGGTGGCTCCCGCGGTTGGGGCCGGGGCCCGGACCCCCGAGCATGCGGTCTTCCTGTTGGACTGGCTCGCCTCGCCGGGGACGGGGCTGTTTCTGGCGGCGGTGCTGTCGGGCATATGGCTCAAGGCGAGCGGCGCCCAGTGGCGGGAGGCGGTGAAGCGGACACTCTCCCGCATGCGGATTCCGCTGGTTACCGTCGGGACAGTGCTGGGCTTTAGCTACCTGACCCGGTACACGGGCACCGACGGAATTCTGGGTCTGGCCTTTACCAGGACCGGCTGGTTCTACCCGTTCTTTGCGCCGCTGCTGGGGTGGCTGGGCGTGTTCATTACGGGGTCGGATACGTCGGCGAATGCCATGTTCGGGAGCCTCCAGCAGATTACTGCCCGGCAGCTTGGACTGAGCGAAGTGCTGATGGCGACGGCCAATACGTCGGGCGGGGTGATGGCGAAGATGATTGGCGCCCAGTCGCTGGTGATTGCCACCGCCGCAACTTACGAGGACAAAGAAGAAGGGAAGGCCGCCGTAGGGCTGATCTTCCGGTCCATGGTTGGTCATAGCCTCGTGCTCTCGCTGATGATGGGCGTCGTCATCATGCTGATGGCCTACGTCTTCACCGGTCTTGTACCGAAATAGTGCCAGGGAGGCCGGATGCACTCACCGCTTTTCCAGTTATTGACAATAACTGGAATGCGCTCTACAATGGGACCGGACCTCAATAACAGGACCGGAGAGCACTGCCACATGACTAAACGGGCGTATTTGCTGTTCGTCAGTACCCTTTTGCTATTGCTGGTTGGTTCGACGGGGTTCGCAGCGGGTCCCAAAGGTGTCCGACCGGCGAAGGCCGCCCCGGTGCACCTGGAGGAAGTCCATTCACCGCTGGAGCGTACGGGAACGTGGACGAGCGAGCCCACGCCGTGGCCGGAGAACGGCGCACCTGAGGACGTCAACGCCGATGGCCTTGGGTTCTGGTACGGCGGGTACTACTACGAAATCGTCAGCAACACGTTGCTGGAGAACAACGTCTCCCGCGACCAGGCAGAGGCGTTCAAAATGCTGGGACGTGGGGTCTGCATGGATACGACGGAGACCACCTCGTTGACAGGGTCCATCAGCATCAGCGGGGAAGCGAAGTTTAGCGACGCGATTAAGGCGTCCTTTGGCTTCTCTGGGTCCGGGACGCGGACTTTTACCGTGACCTACAAGTATTGCGGGCCTTCGGAGTCATCTCCGTATCCGTATCGGTATTTCTACAAGCAACTCATCTACAACAAGTACCAGAGCAGCGTTCTTCGCCTCTACTACACCTGGTGGGGGACGTTTCACCACGTGGAGTCAGGCCTGTCCACCGTCCTGGTGCCGTACATGGCGACCTTCTCGCAGGATTCCGACTCATGACGGCCCGGCGCTTCATTTTGATCGGAGCGGCGTTCACGGGGGTCTTTTGGCTGTTGGGAGTGCTGGGAGCCGTGGCGGCGGCCTATGTATATGCCCGCGTTCGGGGCAATCTGCTGCCCGATGGGAGTGTGGCGAACAGCGGACCACTGGAGCACTGGGTGAGCATGAACTTCCGAGCGTATCTTCCGCGGTTTCTGCTTCTGGGGACTGTGGTGGGGCTAGCCGTGGGCCAGGTACAGTTCTGGCTGTGGCTAAGGCACGCGGGGAAGCAGTAAACTCGAATTTGAGGAAGGCGCTGGTCCGCATGGGCGGCGCCTTGTGCTTTCACCCCTTTACCTTGAGCACAATCCACAGGGCCAAAGCCATGCCGGCTACCATGCCAGCCAGAAACAGCGCGGGGAGTTTGGGCAGGTGGCGCATTATTGGACCTCCCTCACGGTGATAGGCATAAACGGGCTGTTGTGCTTTTTCCAGAACGCGAAGGCCTGGTACACCGACCAACATATGAATTGAAGTCCTTGGACATGACGGAAGAAAAGCACGGTCCGGCAGACCGTGCTAAAAGGCCGTAAGAGGAAATAACTCGCGTGCACTGACTCCGAGCAGGCTTGCCAGGATCTCTGCCTGCTCTCGGGTTGGATTTGTGATATCGAGTTCCCAATTGCTAATGGTCCCCGGGCTGACACGAACTATTCGACCCAGGTCCTGCTGCGTATACCCCCTGATCTTCCGCCAGTAGCCAAGCCGGTTCTTGCGCTCGCACAACGCCATATCGTAACCGCCACCTAACATAATGTGGTGGTCTTGATTATTAACAGCGAGGTGCCGACTCAAACCGGCAGGCCCTTCTGATCTCCCTGTCGTATGCATCCGATGAAGAAGCAAATTGGCTGGGAGATGAACTCTTGAGCGACAACGTGATTCGTACCGTGTGTCCTCATGACTGCCCTGACCAGTGTTCGGTGCTGGCCACGGTGGAGAAAGGCAGACTGGTGAAGGTGGCCGGCGACCCCGAGCACGGCTTCACCCGGGGCTTCCTGTGCGGCAAAGTCAACAAGTACCCTGAGCGGGTCCATTCGCCCGAGCGGCTGCTGACTCCGCTGCGGCGCACGGGGCCCAAGGGGAGCGGGCAGTTTGTACCCATCTCCTGGGACACCGCGCTGGATGAAATCGCCCGGCGCTGGCGGGAGACGCAGGCGAAGTTCGGCGGCGAAGCGCTTCTGGGCTATGCGTACAGCGGCACGCAGGGCATGGTGAACCGGAACATTGTCAGGGCACTGTTCCACGCCCTCGGCGCCAGCCGGATGCTGGCGGGCACGGTCTGCGATTCCGCCTGCGAGGCCGGCTGGGAGTATGCCTGCGGTTCAACGCCGGGGACCGACCCCGAAACGGTGGGCGAGTCTGACCTGATCGTTTGCTGGGGCGCCAACGTGGTGACGACCAACGTCCATCTGGTGTCGTTCATCGACATGGCCCGGGAGCGGGGCGCCCAGTTGATTGTGATCGACCCGTACCGGACCCGGACGGCAAAAAGGGCTGACTGGCACATCGCCCCGCGGGTTGGGACCGACACGGCCCTGGCCCTGGGCGTCATGCACGTACTGGTTCGGGACGGCCTTCACGACGCGGCTTTCGTGGCGCAGCGCACGGTCGGCTTCGAGCGGCTCCGGGCCGAGGTGCTGCCCGAATATACGCCTGAGCGGGTCGCGGCGATTACCGGCGTACCCGCCGCCGATGTGGAACGCCTGGCTCAGCTTTACGGGAAGGCCCGGGCGCCGTTCCTCCGACTGGGCATGGGCATGTCCCGCAACGCCGGCGGGGGCATGGCGATACGGACCGTGGCCATCCTGCCGGCCCTGGTGGGCGCCTGGGGCAAGCCGGGCGGCGGGGCGCTGCTGGATGTTGGCGCCGCCTGGAACCTGAACTATAACGCCCTGCGGCGGCCGGACCTGCTGGCCAACTCGACGCGGGAGATCAACCATAGTACCCTGGGCCGGGCGCTGGTGGAGCTAGATGACCCGCCGATCAAGGCTTTGTATGTCGCGGCCAACAACCCGGCGGTCACCTGTCCCGACCAATCCCGCATGGTGGCGGGGCTAAGCCGGGAGGATCTGTTCACGGTGGTACACGACCTGTGGCTGTCGGACACGGCGCTGTTTGCCGATATTGTCCTGCCGGCCTGTACGCCGTTCGAGACGGAGGACCTGTACCGGAGCTACGGCGCTTACTATATTCAGCATGGGCCGCAGGTGCTGCCGCTCCTGGGCGAGTCGCGCCCGAGCGTGTGGGTGGTGCAGCAGCTGGCTGCCCGGATGGGGCTGTCCGACCCGGTCTTCAGCCACAGCATGCCGGAGTACTTCAGCCTGCTTCTTGAAGGAAGCCCATTTAAGACATGCGGTTTGGTGGGCGCTGGTCCGGTGAAGCTGGCGCGGGAAAACCAGGGTCCGCCGACCACCTATTTCTACAGCAAGGCGATGGAACAGGACGGTCTCCCGCCACTGCCCGGGTGGGCGCCCGAGACTCCCGAATCGAACCTGCCCCTGCAGCTCTTGACCGCCCCGGGCCATTACCAGCATCACACGGCGTTCGCCGGTGTGGAGTCGCTGCAGCGGCTGGAGGGTGAGCCGCGGTGCCTGCTCCACCCGCTCGATGCAGCGGCCCGTGGCCTGCAGACCGGTGACGAGGTTCGCATGTTCAACGACCGTGGCCACGTCGGGCTCCATGCCCAGGTGACCGACGCCACGCAGCCCGGTCTGGTGGTCGTGGAAGGGCACCGGGGCCGGAGCCGGTACCTGTCCGGGGGGCCGCTTAACGTGCTTACGTCGGACCGGCTGACCGTTATAGGGGCCGGCGCCACGTACCAGAGCACGCGGGTCGATGTGGTAAAGGCATAATGACAACATGGCACGGCGTAGTTCGCCGTGCCACTTCTTTTGTAAGTCTGAACTATCCAGTATAGTAGGAATTACAGGAGGGATGGCGCCGTGGCAGTGCTCGAAACCGTCGGCCTGACCAAGCGGTTCGGCAACCTGATAGCCGTTAGTGATTTGAACCTCGCGGTGGAACAGGGCGAGGTCTTTGGTTTTCTGGGGCCGAACGGGGCCGGGAAGACCACGTCCATCCATATGATGTGCGGGCTGCTGAAGCCAGACGCCGGGCGGACGCTGATACGGGGGCGCCCCGTGACGGGCGGCGACCCGGAGACCCGGGCGCGGGTCGGCGTCTGCCCGCAGAACATCGTGCTGTGGGGGAGTATGACCTGTCTGGAGCAGCTGGAGTTTATCGGCGAGATGTACGGCGTGCCCCGGGCGGAGGCTCGGCGGCGGGGCGCAGGGTTGCTGGAAGCCATGGGCCTCGCCGACAAGGGGAGCAAGCTGGCCAAGACGCTGTCGGGCGGCATGCAGCGCCGGCTCAACCTGGCCATGGCGTTGGTGCACGACCCCGAGATTCTCGTGCTCGATGAGCCTGAAGCCGGGCTGGACCCGCAGAGCCGGGTGCTGGTGCGGGAGTTCGTCAAGTCGCTGGCCCGCAAGAAGACGGTGATCCTGACTACCCACAACATGGATGAAGCAGAGCGGCTGGCCGACCGGGTGGCGATTATTGACCAGGGGCGGCTGCTGACGGTGGATTCGCCCGATGCGCTCAAGCGGCAGGCGGGCCCCGGCGATGTCCTCGAAGTCGAACTGCCCGGGGCAACGCCGGCAGATGTGGGCAGGGCCAGAGGGGCCGTCGCTGCCGCCGCCGTCGCCGCCGATGTCAGTGAAGCGACAGGGATGCTGGTGCTCCGGGCGAGGGCTATTGTGGAGCTTCTCCCCGCCGTGCTGGGCGCCATTCGGGGCGCCGGCCTGGCCCCGGGCCAGGTGCACCTGCGGGCAAACACACTGGAAGACGTGTTTATCGCCCTGACGGGACGGAGGTTGCGCGAATGAGACTGCTGAGCGTCTTTCGCAAGGCCATGCGCGATCAACTGCGGGACAAGTCGACCCTGATCATGACCCTGATCGCGGCGCCCCTGTTCATCTTCCTCTACTGGCTGATGGTGGGCGGCGGATCGACGACCTATACGGTGCTGGTCCTTAACGAAGACCGGAGTGCGGTTGCAGTCGATGCGATGCGGGCGGTGAAGTACGAGGACGGTTCGCCGCTGCTCAAAGTCCGGACGGTGACGGATCGGGCCCAAGCCGAGAAGATGCTCCGGGACCGCGACGGTGATGCGCTGATTATCATCCCCGAGGGGTTTGAAGCCGCCCTGCAGGGCGGGACGCGGGCAGATGTTGTTTTCACAGGGGACCTGACCAACCCGCGCTACACGGTGGCAGCCATGCTGGCAACCGTGGCCGTGGACGAGCTTTCCCGGCAGGCGACGGGCATTACCATGCCGCTGGGGTTCGTGGAGAAAGCGCTCGGCGGCTCGGGCGGCCGGTCGGAGTTTGAGGCCTACGTGCCCGGCCTGCTCATGATCGCAGTTGAGATGCTGATGTACAAGTTCGCCATGATGCTCGCCGCTGAAGTGGAAGCGGGGACGCTGCGACGCCTGCGCCTGACCCGCATGACGGCGCTAGATTTCTTGGGCGGCATCAGCCTGACGCAGCTCGTGGTCGGTGTGGCCGCCGTCCTGCTGGCCTTTGGCACGGCTGTCATGATGGGGTTTGAGAGCCAGGGCCCGCTCTGGGTCGCCATGCTGATTACCAGCCTGGCCACGGTCTCGATTATCGGATTCGGCCTGCTGACAGCCTGCTTCTCGCGCACGACTACGGAGGCCGCCGTGGTGGCCTCGTTCCCCATGCTGGCGGTCATGTTCTTCTCCGGGTCAGCCTTTCCGCTGCCCCGGGTGGCGCTCTTCAGCCTGTTTGGCCGGGTAATCAGCATATACGACATCTTGCCGCCGACCCACGCCGTCAATGCACTGAATAAGGTGATGACCATGGGGGCGGGAATCGGTGAGATCGGATTTGAACTGGGCGCCATCGCTGTGTTATCAGCAATATACTTTGCGGTGGGCGTCTGGCTCTTCCACCGGCGGCACTTGCGCCTACAGATTTAGATCTCGACGGACTCTTCCACCCGGTCCAGCCACTCGCTGACGAGGGCATCGAAGAGGACGGGCTGCTCGAGCTCCAGGTTGTGGCCCGTGCGGTCCAGCACGGCGAGCGAAGCCCGGGGGTAACTGTCCAGGATGGCGGCCAGGTCTTTGTAGCCCACGACGGCATCGTACCGGCCTGCCAGGAAGAGCGCTGGTTTGTCGAACGGCTCCGGAGCGCGTCCACGTCGAAGGAGAAGCCATAGCCCCGTTCGCCGTAGCGGCTCAGGAAAGCCTCATCGGCGAGGGCCTGTCCGCTGAGGACGTCGCTTTTCATCCGTTCCCAGGTGTAGCGGCTTTGGACGACAGCGTACTGCTGGAAGTCGGCGGCTTCTTTCTCCGTCAGGGTGGATAGAAGCTCCCGGTCCTGGTATAGGACCCGGTGCGCGGGCACGGTGCGCCGTGCCTTTTTCGGAAACACCACCGGGCAGATAAGCAGCAGGCCCGCCACCTGCTCCGGGCGCCGGCGCACGAGGCCGCGGGCGAGGTAGCCGCCGTAGGAATTGCCGGCCAGCAGGAAGGGACCCCGGATTGTCCGGTCCACGAACGCCAGGAGCAGGTCGAGCATCTCGTCGGCGTTGGCCGGACGGTCGCCGGCGGCGGGGGGAGTCCGGCCCATGCCCGGCAGGTCCGGGTAGATGCGCTGGTAGCCCGGGCGCCCTGTGAAGACGGGCTCCAGGCAGCCGGTCATGACCCGGTGGTCTAATCCGAAACCGTGTAGTGCCAGTACAGGTATGCCTGAGCCATATGTTTCGTAGTACATCACTTCGGTACTCCTTACACCGGTGCAGAAGGCCACGGGGCTGTTCGTTCACAGCCCTGTGGCCTGGTTTGGCTTGTGGTTGCGGTATTCCTCCGGCGTGTCCAAATCAACGCAGATGCCGTGGTACGGGAGCGGCACCTCCATGACCAACTCAGGGTACCGACGCAGAACGCTGCGCAGCCCCTGGTCGCTGTCGGGCGGTGGCGTATCGTCCACGAGGCGGCGGGAGACCAGCACCGGGTGACCCCGGCGGCCTTCAAAGGTGGGCACACAGATCGATCCCGGTTTGTAGGCGCCAATCAGCACTGTGTACGCCTCAGTCGGAATCAGGGGCATGTCGCCAAGGACAACGAAGAAGGCTTCCACCGCATCCGGCAAAACGGCCAGCCCAGCCTCAATGGAAGTGAACATGCCTTCCGCCCACCGGGGGTTGGTGGTGAAGGCGACCTGTCGCTGAACACCGGCCGTCACTGCAGCCTGCACCTCGTCCGCCCGGCAGCCCAGAACGACCACCGTATGGGCGCCCGGAACCGTGGAAGCGGATCGGGCGGCCGTTCCGACGACCGTCAAAGCGCCCCAGGGCAGCAGCAGCTTGTGCTCCCGGCCCATACGGCTTGAGGCCCCGGCAGCCAGGAAAATGATGCCGAATTCCAGCGTGTTCCCCTCCTCGTTTCGTCAGGCTCGAACCGTTTCCATCGGCCAGGAGTTACGGACGGAAACGGTCCGACCCTTCCTTCAACTCCTCATGCGTGGATGCCGCTCAGGGGCGTGCCCGGGCGCCCCGCCCGGCGGGCGACCAGTTCAGCGGCAATCGACAGGGCAATTTCCGCGGGGCCGTCGGCGCCGATATCCAGCCCGACGGGGGCGTGGAGAACGGACTGGACCGTGGAGCGTAGGTTCGGACAGTCGGCGAGCACCTGCTCAATAAGCTCGGCCGTCCGGCTGCGGGCGCCCAGCAGCCCGATGTAGGCCAATTGCCGGGGCAGCAGGGCTTTGAAATGGGCCAGATCCCGTTCGTACTGGTGAGTCAGCAGCACGGCGTAGCTCCCGGGCGGCAGAGTGAGCTGCGTAGGCAGTTCGGGCCCGTCGCAGATCATGGTCTGACTGGCCGTGGGGAAACGCTCAGGCGTAACCCATGCGGGTCGGTGGTCGCAGACCGCGACCCGGAAGCCGGCGGCGGAGGCGTACGCAGCCAGAGGGCGGGCGTCATCGCCGGCACCGCAAATCAGCAGGGTGACGGGAGGCTGGATTACCTGGCGAAACAGGCTGCCGTCGCGAGTGGGGCCAAGTTGGCGGCGTCCCAGGTCGGGGCCGGGCTCAACCGCCGTCTCAAGCGTCACCGGCGTGCTGGCTGCCAACAAAGCAATGGCACTGTCCAAGACAGCGTCGGGGACGCCAGCCACCAGCACATGAACAATGCCCCCGCACCCACTGCCGGTGCCGAAGAGCAGGTCGCCAGGCGAAGCCGTGTTGTACTGCAGCAACCGGGGAACGCCGCTGGCGATTATCTGCAAGGCGTTTTCCCGGATATCCGATTCCAGACAACCGGCGCTGACCGCACCGATGACTTCGCCATCTTCGGCAATGACGGCGGAGGCACCTGCCCGCCGGTAGGAGTGACCGTCAACTTTGACGACTGTTGCCAGCACGGCCCGGCGCCCTGAGCGCCGAACCCGGTCCAGGTCGAGCAGTGCGTTGTCCGCCATTACATTCTCCCCCCAGCTTTGAGAACTAGCAGGGCTTCCAGCACGCCGCCCGCGACGGCGAGTGCTTTGTCCGATATGGTATGGCAGCGTTCCGGCTCACAAATGGGATCCACATCGCCGATTTTGAGGCCGGCGGTGACCGGTGTGAAGTCGTGGATCAAACCCCGCAGAATTCCACCGATACTTGCTTTCACAGGCTCATCGCCCACGTGACCCAGTAGGTCGCCGGCTACTACACGGGCGCCGATCTCCACTACACCGCCCGCGAAGATACCTAGTGCCGGCGCCCGCACGATGCGGCCTTCGCCGTGCCCGCCTCGCTCAGCCGGCACGCTCGTGTTGGCGATGGCGGCGCCGTGGTAGTAGACGCGGCCTAACCAGTGTCCCCGCTGTGTCTCCACCACGGCGTGGCAGTCCGCTCCGGCGGTGAATCCCGGTCCGATCCCGACGACCACGGGGGCGTCGGTGATCGCCGTGCCGAGGTTACGTTTTGCCATGATCGCATCAACCACGGCGTGTGGCCTCAGTCGTGCAACGCAGTCCGCCGCAGCGTCGATGAGCAGGGGGATTTCGCCGGCGGAGGCGTCCTCCACAGCGGTGACCAGGCGGGCGGTTACGCCCTCAACGGTCCACGTTCCTTCATACACGGCAGAAGAGAAGGCGACCGTCCGCCGCACCGCGAGCGGCTGCGGCACTTCGGTCATGACGACCGGCCAGCCGCACCGGACGAGGCGCCACCCGATGCCGGAAGCCAGCTCCCCGGCGCCCTTGATCAGGATCATCGGCTAGTTCCCTCCCACGAGTCGCTCTACGACGGGTGGTTCGGCTTGCGCGGCAGTCAGGAGGACCAGATGGGCGCCTTCCCTGATGAGCGCCTGTCCAACTGCCCGGGCTGCGGCGAACCGGTCCGGGGAGTCGGCCTGGTTGACTACGGGCACGACCCGCGCCTGATCAGGCCGGCCCCGGGCGGAGACTTGCCACAGGATCCGCGCGACAAGGGTGGGCGTCACCGGCCCGCCGCGCCCCGCAAAAGAAGCCGCGGCGTCAACCCGGTGGACCCAGTCGGCACTCAGGGGGCGCCCGACTACTGAGGCACCGGCCACGGGCACTGCAACTGTGGTGCAGGGTGGAATGACCGGCTCATGGGCGAGCGGAAACTTGAGCGGCCGCCCGGCCGAGCCGTCCGCTTCTACCACGACCAGATCAAACCGGCGGCTCAAATCCAACACAACAGGAAACCCCACACCAGACAGTTTGCCGTCAGGGAGGGCCGGACCTGCCACCCACTGGTCGGGCGGCAGGTCCGGGGGCAGTATTTTGGTTGTCACGGTGAAGACCGCCCGAAGCCCGCCGGCCCATGCCTCCCGCACCAGCCGGTGAGCCAGGGACGTCTTCCCTCCGCCACCAACAAGCGCAACCACATCACCGGGGTGCAGCCCGAGGGCTTCGATCAGCTGCATCAGCCGCGGCCGCCCATGGTGAGCGCCATCAGCGCCTTCTGCACGTGCAGCCGGTTCTCGGCCTCGTCGTACACGACCGACTGCGGACCGTCGATCACTTCGTCGGTCACTTCGTAGTTCCGGTCGGCAGGCAGCGGATGCATGTAGATGGCGTGCTTCTTGGCGATGCTCATCATGCGGCTGTCGCACTTCCAACCCGGGTACTTCTTGATCAGGTCGATGCCTTCGGTCTTGTTCGTAGTGACGGTCAGCGGGCCCCAGGACTTCGGAATGACGATGTCCGCGTTCTGGAACCCTTCTTCCATATCGTCGACGATCTCAAACTTGACGCCCGCCTCTTCAGCGTTGGCCCGGGCCTGAGCGATCGTCTCGGGCATGAGGGCGAACTCCTTCGGGGCCGCCAGGGTGACGTCAATGCCGAACCGCGGCATCAACATGACCAGGCTCTGGGGCACCGACATGGGCCGGACGTAGTTGGGGGCGGATGTCCAGGCCACCGTCAGCTTGAGGCCCCGGGTGTTCTTGCCGAACCGCTCCCGAATGGTCATCAGGTCCGCCATGACCTGGCAGGGGTGATAAACATCGCACTGCATGTTCAGAATGGGCACCCGGCTGTACTTGGCGAGTTCACGGATATACTGGTTGCCTTCCCGATAAGCGCAGTGCCGGACGGCGATGCCGTGGCCGTAGCGGGAGAGGACGCTGGCGGTATCCTTGGCGTTCTCGCCATGGCTGATCTGCAGCTTGTCGGGGGTCAGGTCGTGGGCGTGGCCGCCCAGCTGGGTCATGCCGGCCTCGAACGAGTTCCGGGTGCGGGTGGAGTTATCGAAGAAGATCATGAACAAGGTCTTGTCCGGCAGGTACCGGTGGGGCCGCCCCAGGGCGAAGTCCCGCTTCAGCTCGTCGGCCACCTCGAAGACCATTTCGAGTTCTTCCCTGGTCCATTCCTGATCGGTAATGAAGTGCTTTCCGCGCAGCAGGCTATGCATAACGTCAACGGCTCCCCTCTACATGATTTGCGAGCACCTGCGGGAACACCGCGTAGAACGCAGTGGCGGTAACCAACTGGTCGATGGAGACCTGGTCCTGGACCGTGTGGGCGAAGCGCTCTTCGCCGGGACCGAAGCCAATGGTCGGGATGCCGAGCTGGCCCATGGTCGCGATGCCGTCGGTGGAGAAGACCCACCGGCCAATGGCCGGCTTTTCGCCCCGCACCCCTTGGGCAGCGGCGGCGCCCGCCTGCACCAGCGGATGGCTCTCCGGCAGCACCCAGGTCGGATAGTCCTTGGGCACGTCCTTCTCGTAGCCGGTCCAGGACGGATCGGTGTAGCGGAGCAGTTCCACCGTTGCCTCGTCGGCACCGGGCAGCGCCCTGATTTCTGCCATCGCCGATTCCGCACTCTCCCCCACCGTCAGACGCCGGTCAATGTAGAGCACTGCCTCGTCCGGCACGGCGTTCAGCGACGGGGTTTTGGATTCAAGGTAGCTTGCCACGATGGTGCCCTTGCCGAGGAAGAGGTCGTACCCCATTCGTTCGTTATTCAGTATTTCGATGCCGGAGATGATCTTCGCCATTTTGTACAGGGCGTTGGAGCCCCGCTCCGGCGCACTGGCGTGGCAGGAGACGCCCTTGACCGTCACCTTGATTTCGCAGCGCCCCCGGTGGCCCCGGTAGATGTCAAGGTTGGTCGTCTCACCGATCACGACGTAGTCGGGCCTGATGTGGCCGGTCTTGATCATCTCGCCGACGGCCCAGCCGTCGCAGGACTCCTCTTCAACCACACCCGCTATCCAGAGGGTGAACGGGCCGTCGAGTGCGAGGTCCTTGAGCACCTTGGCGCCGTAGACCATGGAGGCGATGGCCATTTTGTTATCAGAGGCGCCCCGCCCGTAGATGATGCCGTTCTCCACCTTGCCAAGGAAGGGATCGAACTCCCAGGCCGCCGGGTCGCCGACGCCAACCGTATCGATGTGTGAATCGTACAGAACCGTGACGGGTCCGCTGCCGATGCGCCCCAGGACGCAGCCGTTGGGCGCGAAATGGACATCCTCCAGCCCGACCTTGCGCATCTCTTCCGCGATCCGCTCCACAACCGCCTTTTCGTTGGTCGACGTGGAGGGGATCGCGATGATTTCGCGCAGGAACCACACTACATCGTCCTGGTACTCGCGAGCCCTTGCTCTTGCCTGGTCAAACAAATCCGTTCACCCCTTACTCTCTCATGTCAGCGGGCAATGCCTTCCACACCTCGGCCATACTGGGCTGCACGCGAATCGGCGCCCCCGCCGCCTCAATGGCCCGGCGCACATCCTTGAGTCCACTGCCGCTAACGACGACGGCAACCGAGTCCGACTTCCCGATGATTCCTTGTACAACGGCCTTCTGCAGGCCTGCGACGGCGGCGCCCGCCGCGGGCTCCGCGAAAACACCCGTCAGGCGGCCCGTGAGCCCCATCGCTTCCCGAATTTCATTGTCGGTAACGAGCGTAAACGTGCCACCCGTCGCCTTGATGCGAGTGACCGCCTTGACCCAGTTGCGGGGTTCGCCCACGGCAATGCCGTCGGCGATGGTCTCCTCGCCGCCGGGGGCGTAGCGGCTGCCAAAGAAGGCGTCAGCGACGGCGCGGGACCCTTCGGCCTGAACGCCCAGAATCCGCGGCACCCGGTCGGTCCAGCCGATGCGCGCCAGTTCGATGAACGCCCTGGCGATACCGGCCACCGTGCAGCCGTCGCCCACGGAGACGACCACCCAGTCCGGCACCTGCCAGCCCAGGTCCAGCGCGACTTCCAGGCCGCAGGTCTTCTTGCCTTCCACCAAGTACGGGTTGATGCCGCTGAGCCGGTTGTACCAGCCCTTCTGCTCGGCGATGGCCGCTGTGGCCAGGGCGAAGGCGTCGGCGTAGGAGCCCTGCACCTGAAAGACCGTGGCGCCGAAGATCAGGAGTTGGGCTACCTTGCCTTCAGCGGCGGTCTGCGGAACGAAAATGACCGATCGGAGGCCGGCCGCAGCACAGGCACCGGCCAGCGACGATGCCGCGTTGCCGGTGGAGGCGGTGGCCACCACCTTGGCGCCGACTTCCATCGCCTTCGCGACGCCGATCGCCGAAGCCCGGTCTTTGAGCGAAGCGGTGGGCGCCCGCCCCTCGTCCTTCAGCCAGAGCTGGCCAACCCCCAGCGCTTCGGCAAGGCGGGGCGCCGCGACCAAAGGCGTGTTTCCGGGCAGCAGCGGACCCCGGGGACCGTCAGGGGCCACGGGCAGCAGGGGCGCCCAGCACCAGAGACCTTGCCCGCTGCGGACGGCTACGGTCTCCCGGTCCTCATGGCGGGCAATGGCGTCGTAGTCAAAGACCACATCGAGAATGCCGGTGGGACCGCACGCCGGGCACGTGGTGGCGGTTGGGCTCGCCGGGTAAGTCTTGCCGCAGAGGACACATTCCAGGTGCTTAACGTACTGCACGGTCCACGCCCCTCTCGAGGTATTTGCCCCAGCCGGCTTCCGCCTTGAGTTCGCCGTCCCGGATGACGGGGCGCCCGCGCACCAGCACATGGCGGGCAGCGCCGCTTACCGGAAGCCCTTCATACGGGCTGTTGTCGCTGCCGCAGTGGTGGGTAGCCGCTGACCAGGTGTGACGGGGCGCCGGGTCCCACACAACGATGTCCGCGTCGCTGCCCGGAGCGATGGTGCCTTTGCGCGGATAGAGCCCGAAAATCCGAGCGGGATCCGTCGCCGTAACGGCAACGAGCTCTTCCAGGGTGATGTATCCGCGCTCGACGCCGTAGGTGTACAGGAACGGCAGTCGCTCCTCGACGCCTGGGGCGCCGTTTGGAATCCTGTCGAATCGCTCCCTGCCCCGCGCCTTCTGCTCCAGCGTCCAGGGGCAGTGGTCGCTGGCGACGACCTCAACGGTCTTGCCCAGAGCGTCCCAAAGGGCTTTCCGATCCTTCTCCGTGCGTAGCGGCGGCGACAGCACCCACCGGGCGCCATCGAAGTGGGGGCGGGCGAGCTCATCAGCCGTGAAGAGCAGGTAATGGGTACAGGTCTCGGCCAGCACGGGAATCCCCCGCCGCCGGGCGGCTTCGATCTCCTCCAGCGCTTCCCGGCAGGTAACATGCACTACGTAGAGCCGGGCGCCGGCCATTTCCGCCAGGCGGCACGCCCGCCCCGTGGCCTCGGCCTCGGCGGCGGCCGGCCGGGTGACGGCATGGAACCGGGGCGCCGTCTCGCCGCGCGCCACGGCCTCGACCACCAGGGTATCAATCACATCGCCGTTTTCAGCGTGAACGAGCACCAGGCCGTTCGCCTTTGCGACCGCCCGCATGACGGCGAACAGGTCGGAATCGCCCAGCATCAGGCGGTTGCGGTACGCCGTGTATACCTTGAATGACGGCACGCCTGCGCGCACCATGAGCGGGATCTCATCTAACACAGAAGGATTTACATCAATAATGCCCATGTGAAAACCATAGTCGATCACCGCGTGAGGCGCAGCCCGCCGGTGCCAGTCGGCCAGGGCGTTCCCGAGCGAGTCGCCCCGCTCCTGGGTGATCATGTCGATCACCGTGGTCGTACCGCCAAAGGCTGCGGCGATTGTGCCGCTGTACCAGGAATCGGCGTTGAACTCGCCGCCCCCGGTGGGCAGTTCAATGTGCGTGTGCGGGTCAATGGCCCCGGGCAGCACGTAGCACCCCTCGGCATCAATCACCTCGTCGCCGGGCGCCCGCAGGCCCGCCCCGATGGCCGTCACCTGGGCGCCCTCCACCCGGACATCCGCCAGCATGCGGCCCGCGGCTGTCACCACTGTGCCGCCGGAGATCATCGTGGCCATCGCTCACATCCCCCCTCGTTTCGCCAGGCTCGAACCGTTTCCGTCGGCCAGGAGTTGCGGACGGAAACTGTCCGACCCTTCCTTCAACTCCTCTAGAACTTGGGCGGGGTAATTGCCGCCAGGACTGTCAGCTCCTGCTTGCCGCTGTTGCGGATGCGATGGGGGAGGGACGCCCGGATCTGAATGGCATCCCCCTCCTGGAGCCGGTAAATCTCGTCGGCCACGGTGATCTCCATCTCTCCGCCCAGCACCACGAAAGCTTCCTCGCCCGGGTGTGAGGTGACTTCATCGCCCGAGGCGACGCCCGGCGGTAGCCGGGTCAGCACGACTTCCAGCTGTGCCTGCGGATCGGCGGGGGAGAGCAGCTCCCACTGGGCCGCCGTGTCGTGCAGGCGTAAGATGCGCCGCTCGTGCTTGCGCACCACGGGGCTGGGGGTGGCCTCATCAAGCAGGAAGAAAAAGACGGGCACTTCCAGGGCGCCTGCAATGCGGCGGAGCGATGTGATGGACGGCTCGGTCACATCCCGCTCCACCTGGCTGAGAAAACTGGCGGTAAGGCCTGTCCGGTTAGCCAGTTCCTGCAGGCTGATGTCCATCTGCTGGCGGCGCTGCCGAATCCGCTCGCCAATACCCACGGGAATGACCTCCTTCCATATGTACGGATCAGATCTGCTTCCAGACCTGCGCTGCAACACTTTGGGCCTGCCGGGCGAGCGTCTCCTCGTCAACGCCGACGATGCGGCGGTCGCTCACCACGACCTGGCCGCGCACCAGCACCGTGCGCACGTGGGCCGCTGAGATGCCGAAGAACAGGTGGAACGGGAAGTTGCCGTCCGTAATGGGCGTTGGGGGCCGGTAATCGGTGACGACGAGGTCGGCGGCGCTGCCGGGCTCCAGCCGGCCCAGGGGGGCGCCGAAGCGTTCGCTCAGAATGCGGGGGTTCTCTCTTAGCAGCACATCGGCAAACTCGGCCACGCCCGCTGAAGGGGTCGCGGTGCTGTGGCTGTGCAGCGTGGCTGCCGCCCGGAGGGTCTCCAGCATGTCCGGGGTGTAGCCGTCGGTGCCGAGGGCGACCTTGACGCCCTGTTTCCGCATGTCGAGAATGCGGGGGAAGCCCACGGCGTTGCCCATGTTGGAGTGGGGTTGATGAGTCAGCACCACGCCGGTATAAGCGAGAATCGCCATCTCTTCTTCATCAAGATGGACGCCGTGTCCGACGAAGGTGCCGGGTCGCAGGATCCCGGCAGCCGCCAGCCGGTGTGCCGTGCGGACGCCGCTGCGCTCCAGCGCGTCGGCGGGGTCTTCAGGCCCTTCGGCCAGGTGGATGTGGAAGCCGGCGCCCAGCTCGTCGGCGGCGGCACGGCAGTGGCGGAGCGTCTCGTCCGACAGGGTGAAGGCGGCGTGGAGCCCGAAAAGGGCCGGCATGCGCCGATCTCTGAGGAAGCGAACGTTCTCTTCGATGCCTTCCTGCGCACCCACGGCACCGTTGCGATCCGTCACCTCATAGCAGAGGCAAGCCCGAATGCCCAGCGTGTCGGCGGCACGCGCAATCTCGTCGAGCGAGCCGGCGATAAAGGAAGGGCTTGCGTGATGGTCCACCACGGTGGTGACCCCGCAGCGCAGGTGATCAGCCAGGCCGTACAGGGCGCTCAGGTGCACCGCTTCACGGGTGAGCGCCCGGTCCAGCTTCCACCAGACGCTTTCGAGAATCTGCCGGAAGGAGCGCGGCGCCGGGCCGGGAAAGGCAAACCCCCTGGCGAACAGGCCGTAGAGGTGGGTGTGGGCGTTGGTCAGTCCGGGCATGATGACGGCGCCCCGGGCATCAATGTGCCCGGCGTCGGGGTAGAGTTCGCTCAGTTCCTGAAAGCCTGCCACGGCACTGACGCGGTCGCCGTCCACCAGTACACCGGCGTCAGGCAGCACGCCCAGGGCGCCCATCGTGGCCACGATTCCCGGGCCAATTAGCAGTCTCACGCCCGTATCACCTCCAGGGCGGCAGCATGGTCACCTGCTCGCGGGGCCGGAAAGAGAGCGCCCCGTCCGGGCACGCCGAAACGCAGAGCCCGCACTCGAAGCAGTTGGCCGCATTGATGACCGGGAACTCCTTGGGGCGGGCAACAATCGCGTCGAAGTAGCAGACCACCCCGCAAATGGTACAGCCGCTGCACTTGGAGTCGTCCAACTGCGGTGCCTCTTCGGCGGTGAGCACGACCCGCTGGCCGCGTCCCCACCGCTTCAGGTAGAGCCCCCGGATTCCTTCCGTATCGGCGTAGCCATGCCCGTCGAGCCAGGCGCCCAGGCCGTTGGCCAACTCTGCATACGCAGCCGGACCTTTCAGGACCGGGAGGGTGGTGACCTGAACGAGTACGGCGCCCACCATCAGGAACTCCAGCACATCGCGCACGCTCATGGCCCCGCCGCTGGCAATGACGGGCTTTCGTACCTTTCGGGCGACTTCAAAGACGGTCCGGACTGCGATGGGGTGAATTGGGGCGCCGCTCAGCCAGCAGTAACCGTAGTGGTCGCTGAGGCGCGGAGCGCCGTTCTCATCTGGGTCAATATCCAGCACCGGGCCAAACCCGCTCATGCAGACGAACGCGTCCACAAACGGCTCAATCTCTTGGGCGCGCTCGGCAATATCCTCGCCGTGCCACAGGCAGAGCTTGGCCCAAATGGGCACCGAAACGGCCCGGCGGAGGGCCTGAATCGCCTCGACGGACTCCTCCCATGGCTGAAACGCGGTGCTGTACTCCAGCGCCTGGGCGCCGGCTGCCACCAGGCGGACGCCCAGTTCACCCACCTCTGACGCAGGCCCGGCAAGGCTTGCGACGACCGGCACACCCAGATCATCCGGAAACGACCACTGCTCTACCGGCAGCGCCGACCCCCGCTGATTGGTGAGCAAGCCGTCGCGCCCGTACGGCACAACCGTGGGCTCCGGCGGCGCCGGCAGGGGCCAGGGCAATACGGTGCGGGTCACGATGCCGCCGGCACCGCCCTGCACGGCCGCGATCAGGTCTTTCAGCAGCTCGGTCTGGGGCCCGGAGCCGGATACGATGGGGTTCGGGAAGCGGAGCCCGTTCAGTTCCACTGCGAGATTCGCCATCGCCCGCACCCCCTCAAGTTTTCAGGCCCAGGCGCCGCAGATGCAGCCCCTGAACCTGGTGAATATCTTCGTAGCCGTGGGCGTCGAGCCACTCGCTGACGCCCCTGGCCAGTTTTGCGTAGTAGTTCTGACCCCGGAGCAATATCACCGTGCAGACCTGTACCAGTGAAGCGCCGGCCATGAAGAAGGCAATGACATCCTTCGGGTTCGCGATGCCGCCCACCCCGATGACCGGCTTCTTGACCCGCCGGGCCACTTCAAAGACGGAGCGCAGGGCGATGGGCCGAATCGGGGTGCCGGAGAGCCAGCCGTAGCCCAACTGGCTGCCCAGGGTCGGCTCCACGCACTCCACATCGATGCGGAGCGTCGGGCCATAGCTGTTGATGCAGGCGTAGGCGTCCACATATGGCTCGATCATCGCTGCCAGTTCGCCCAGGTCGCCTTTGTGGGGCGACAGCTTCGCGATGATGGGGCATTTGACCGACTCGCGCAGGGCGCGGGCCGTGTCGACCAGCCGGGCGGGGTCCAGATAGTGAATGGTGAACTCGATGGCGTCCACACCCTTGGCCGCCACCCGGGGACCGATGGTGCGGAGTTCATCGGGCGTATAGCCGACCGAGGCAATGAACGGAATCCGGTGCCGGTGAGCCGCTGCCAGGCCGATATCGTACTCGCGGTCCAGCCACTGTTCAGGCGTCAGTTCCGTCCATAGCTCCGTGTTCAGCATGCCGGTCTGGCCGTAGCGGACCATGTCGGGGCGGGGCGGTTCGGCGGGCCGTATCGAGACGGTCTTGGCAAGCAGTCCGCCGGCCCCGCCCTCGGCTGAGCGCCGCAGCTGCTCGCCGTTGCCTACGTTCGGCCCGGCGGCGGGGATGATTGGGTTGCGGAACGTCATGCCCAGCAGCTCGACGGCAATCTTCGCCATTACGTTTTCGCCTCCTCGGTCATCTCCTGATCAACGGTTCGATGAAGACCTCGGCGGCGCCGCCGCAGATCATATCCATATCGTTCAGATACTCCGGGGCCAGCAGGACCGGGCGCCCCCCCGGGGCCTGGGCCGCCAGCGCCACCCGCCGAATTTCGGCTTCCCACTTCCCACCGCCCACGGAGCCGACCAGGGTGCCATCGCCCTTGACCAGCATACAGGCGCCGGCGCTACGGGGCGTGCTGCCCCGCACCGAGACGATGGTGGCGAGCGCACACGGCTCCGATTGCGCCAGTGCGTCTGCCAGCGCCAGCCAGACTCTCTGGCCTTCCAGGGTGCCGGCGGGCACACCTGCCTCCCTTTCCGAGCGCCCCGCTTTCGACAGCGGCACACCGCTACCGCCCCGGCGCACGGCGACCAGCTCGGCCACAATCGCGACAGCAATTTCCGCCGGCGTTTCCGCCCCGATATCCAGCCCGATGGGCGCCCGCAGCTGCTCCATGGCCCAGACCGTGGCCTCGCCGGCGTCCAGCAGTTCCTTCTGCAATGTTGCGACCTTGCGGCGGCTGCCCACCATGCCCAAGTAGGCCGCAGGCTGCTGCACCGCCGCCCGGAGGGCTTCCTTGTCCTTTTCGTGGCTGCGGCCGGCCAGCACAATGAACGTCGTGGCATCCGTATGCAGCCGCTGAATGACGGCTGCCATCTCTTCGCACAGCACCGCGCAGCCGGGGAATCGCTCCGGCTGGGCATACTCTGACCGGTCGTCGACTACGGTCACCCGGAATCCCGCGGCCAGTGCGGCGGGCGCCAGGGCTGCCGCCACATGTCCGGCCCCGGCTACCAGCAGCTGCGGCGGCGGGAGCACGGGGTCGGTGAAAACACGCAAATCCCCCACGGTTACAAGGCGGGGGCGCCCGTCGGCAATGGACTGCCGGGCGACGCCCATCAGGTCGTACCGCAGGTCTTTGATCTCCGCGGCCGACGTTTCGATTCCCTCCATCTCCCCGAACGGCCGCACCACCATGTGGGTGCCCAACATCGGCGCGGGACCGTCCACCACAGCCACACGGCAGGCTGCTTGCTCCTGCCGGGCAGCCCGGGCCAGCGCTTTCCAATGCACCATCGCTTTCACCTCATACGATTTGCTGCCAGACTGACCGCCGCAAATATCTTCTGGTAGCCGGTGCAGCGACACAGATTTCCTTCCATACCTTCTTTGATCTCTGCTTCTGACGGATTCGGGTTCTGATTCAACAGCGAGTAAGCGCTCATCACCATGCCGGTCATGCAGTAGCCGCACTGGACGGCCCCGGCTTCGACGAATGCCTGCTGCACGGGGTGCAGCTTGCCGTCGGACGCCGCCAGCCCTTCGACCGTAAGCACGTCAGCCCCGTCGGCCTGCGCGGCCATGACGAGGCAGGAGTTGACGGTCCGGCCGTCCAGCAGGACGGTGCAGGCACCGCACTCGCCCTTGCCGCAGGACTCCTTGGCGCCAATCAGCCCCAGGCGTTCCCGCAGGACATGCAGCAGCGGCTCGGTGGGGGCGGCTTCCACGGTGACAGGCTTTCCGTTCACGTTCAAACGCAGTTCCATGTGGCTACCCCTCCCCGTGGTCGGGGCCTTTGGGCTGTGCGTAGCCCTCGCCCTCGGTCTGGTGCAACTGGGCGGCCAGTCCGGCCGCGCGGGCCGCTGCAATGCGGCCACGCAACTCGGGCGTGTCCTCGGACGGCTCGCCCTGGAGGGCGGCAAAGACCCGCTCTGCCGTGGCGGGCGCCCGGAAGACCTGCACGCCCACAGCGTCGAAAATCGCTCCGAATACAGCCGGCATCGTGGGCACGATGGGCACTTCGCCCATGCCCTTGGCGCCGGACGGCCCTTTCTCTTCCGGCACCTCTACGATAAACGTCTCGACTTTCGGCGCGTCGCCTGCCGTTGGGATGATGTAATTGGACATGTTTGGGTTAAGGAAGCGACCTTCCTTGATGAGCGTATCCTCCATGAGCGCCAGGCCCACCCCCTGAGCTATGCCGCCTTCGGACTGGCCTTCGACGCCCATGGGGTTGACCGATTTGCCCGTGTCGACCACCGAAGCGACTTCCAGCACCTGCACTTCGCCGGTGAGCGTGTCGACTTCGACCAGCGCTGCCTGGGCGCCGTACCCGTAAATGTGGTGCGGTAGGCCGAAAGCGCCGGGAATCTCTTCTTCCGCTTCGGGCCACAGGAAGGAGCCTTTCACCTTGGTCTCCAAATGGCGTTTGTGCGCCACGGCATAGGCCTCAGCCCAACTTGAGACGCCGCACTCGTTCAGGAGGGCCACCATTTTCTCGGCCGCAAGCTGAATCGCCTTGCCGCCCGTGAAGACGGAGCGGGTGGCGGTAACGGTGCCAGAGTCGGCGGAGTAGCCCGTGTCGCCCTGAATCACTTCAATGTCGGCCACATCGCAGCCCAGCGCCTCCGCGGCGAACTGGGCGTAGGCCGTCTGGTTGCCAGTCCCAATCTCCTGAATGGAGATGCCGACCCTGAACTTACCGCCCGGCAGCAGTTCGATGACGGCGGCGCCGTAGTCGGGAATGCCCTTGCCCAGGCCGAGGCCCTGCATGCCGACGCCAATGCCGACGCCCCGCCGTTTCCATGGTTCGGTGGCGGCCTGCTTGCGCGCGACGCGTTCCTTCCAGGTCGGGGAGTTCTCCAGGGCGGCCAGGACCGCCTGATTCCCCACCCCGGTCGTCATCGGATTGCCGATGGCCGACTCGTCGCCCCGCCGGATGGCGTTCTGCTTGCGCAGGTCCAGCGGGTCGCGTCCCAGCCGCCGGGCGATCTCATCCACATTGGACTCCAGGGCGACCAGCACCTGGGGCACGCCGAAGCCCCGGAAGGCCCCGCTGATGCCGTTGTTGGTATAGACGCAGTACCCTTCCACATTCACATTCGGGAACCGGTAAATGCCCCCGACGTGCTCGATCGCGAGGTTCAGCACCGGCCCGCCCAGCGAGGCGTAGGCGCCGGTGTCGGAGACCAGGAACGCCTCCTGCGCCAGGAAGGTGCCGTCGGTGGCTGCCGCCGTGCGCATCTGTACCACGAACGGATGCCGCTTGATGCCCGCTACCATCGACTCTTCGCGTGACAGGTGGATTTTGACGGGGCGCCCGCCCGTGTGCAGGGCCAGCAGGGCCAGATAATGCTGAACGGTCAACTCATCCTTGCCGCCGAAGGCGCCGCCGGATGGACTGGAGAACTCGCGGATCTTCTCTGGGTCCCAGTTCAGCAGGCGGGCCAACTGCAGCCGGTCCCGGAAGGCCGCCTGCGCCGGGCACCAAATGTAAAGCATCCCGTCGGGCCTCAACTGCCCGACGCCGCCTTCGGTCTCCAGGAACATGTGCGCCTGCCGCGGCGTGAAGTAGATGTGATCGGCCACCACCGCAGCTTCCGCAAAGGCCTTCGCCACATCGCCCCGGCGAATTACCGTGCGCAGGTGGATGTTGCCTGTCTCGTGTACGGGGGGCGAGTCAGGCAGAAGCGCCGCCAGGGGGTCATCCACCACCGGCAGCGGTTCGTAGTCAACTTCAATCAGCGCAAGGGCCTGCGCGGCGGTTTCCGGCGTTTCGGCGGCTACCAGGGCGACGGCGTCGCCCAGCATGCGGACCTTCTCCTTGCAGAGCACGGGCTGGTCCGGAATCACGATGCCAAAGCCGTTCAGGCCGGGTACGTCGGCATGCGTCAGCACGCAAATGACGCCCGGCAGCGCCTTGGCCTTTGCCGTATCAATGCGGCGGATATAGGCGTGCGGGTGGCGAGACCGCAGCACCCTGCCGTAGCAGGGATTCGTCAGGGGCAGGTCGGTCATGTAGACGGGCTCGCCTTTCAGTTTGGGCGCCGCATCCACCCGGTGAACCGACTTGCCGAGCCAGGACTCTGTTTTCACAGGCAACCGCCTCCGATCGGGGGAACCAACTTCAGGCTCCGGGCCGTCGCCGGAATGGCGGCGGAGAAGCCGGTCGGGTCGTCGTCCGCCAGTACGATGAAGTACCGGTCGTCGATGTGGAGCTCCCGGAGCAGCGCCTCGACGGTGGTGCCGGGCGCCACTTCGACATCGGTGTCCACGTAGATGTCCCGGAGGGGGCCGTAGAACTCAACGCGCAGCCGCATCCGGCATCACCTCCGGACCGAGCAGGCGGATCAGCCCGCGAAGCAGCAGGTTGCCGGCCATGGCCCGCCGGTACCCGGCGCCGGCCCGCACATCGCTGATGGGCATTGCCGCAGCTTTCGCGGCCGCCACAGCGGCGGTGACGTTGATCGGGTCGACCAGCGCGGCTTCCGCGGCGGGCACACGGCTGACCGTCGGGGCGACGGCGCCCAGGGCCACCCGGGCCATGCCCGCCCCCAGCCGCACGGCCACGCTAGCAATGGAAATGGCATGGGCGGCCCGCAGCCCCAGCTTCTCGAATGTGCAAAGCTCATCCGGGCTCTGGGCGCGGAAACGGACCCCGGTAATCAACTCACCGGAGGCCAGCTTCAGGCGCCCCGGGCCCAGCATGAACTGGTCGATGGGCCGGTGGCAGTTGTTGTTGATGATAACAGTCGCCTCCAGGGCATACAGCGCCGGGAGGCTGTCGCCGGCAGGAGAGGCCGTTCCGATGTTCCCGCCGATAGTGCCCATGTTCCGAATCTGCGGCCCGCCGATTGTACGGGCCGCTTTAGCCAACAGGGGGGCGCCGTCCCGAATCAGGGGCGACGCAAGTAGCTCGCTAAAGGTGGTGAGAGCGCCGACCTCCAGCCAGTGGCCGTCGCGGCGTATGTAATTCAGCTCGCCCCGCAGGTGAAGCAGGTTCACCCAGGCCCGGGGGCGCCAGAGCCCGTCCTTGAACTTGACCATGGCGTCGGTGCCGCCCGCCAGCGGCCGGATTTCACCGCCCCCTTCCGCCAAAACCCGGAGCGCCTCCACAAGCGTGGGCGGCGAATAGACCGTCACGTCTCCCTGGAGCATCTGGAATCGCCTCCCTCACTGGACCAATATTCAGCTGGACTGAAAATCCTGCGCCGTATTTCGCTCCGACTTGATGAAGTTCCTCCAATTTTGTGCACTTCTTAGTTCTTTTCCGAACAATTTTGCGGTATGCTGGATTTCAAATAAGGGCTCTGCAGGCAGTGAGGGGGGTATCTCGGATGGCGGGTCCGCTCACGTTTGAGGAAGTGCGATACGCTGTGGCAGTTGCCGCCGGGCGTGAGCCCGGCACGCTCCTGCTGACCAACGCCCGGGTGGTCAACGTCTTCAGCGGGGAGGTTGAGTCCGGACCTGTCCTCCTCGCAGGCCGGCTAATCGCCGGCGTCGGTCCGGAGTATGCCGGGGCGCTGTCCCGGGAGACCGCCGACCTGCAGGGTGCCTACCTGGTGCCGGGCTTTGTGGATGGGCACGTGCACCTGGAGTCGGCGCTCGTTGAGCCGCGGGAATACGCCCGTGCGGTCGTGCCGCGGGGCGTTACGGCCGTGGTATGGGACCCGCACGAGTGGGCGAACGTGGTGGGCACGGCGGCCTTTGAAGCGGCCCAGGTGGCCACGGCCGGCCTGCCGCTCGATGTATGGCTGACCGCATCATCCTGCGTGGCGGCCAGTCCTCTGGAGACGGCCGGCGCCCGGCTCGATCCCGAAGACCTGCAGGCAGTGCTGGGCAGCGGGCGCGTGGTGGGTCTGGGTGAACTGATGAATTTTCCCGGCGTTGTGGCCGGTGTCCCCGAAGAGTTGGACAAGGCCTGGCGGGCGGAGGGGCTCGGCAAGGCCGTGGACGGGCATGCCCCGCTCCTGGCAGGCAGGGCTCTGCAGGCTTACGTGGCTGCCGGCGTAGGTTCGGACCATGAGTGCATGAATATGCACGAGGCGGAAGAGAAGCTGCGCCTGGGTATGACGGTCTTTCTGCGGGAAGGGTCGGCGGCGCGCAACCTGGCCGACCTGCTGCCGTTGGTTACGCCAGAGCGCCGTGACCGCTTTTGCCTTGTCACTGACGACAAACACCCTCACGACCTGGTGCGTGAGGGTGGCGTGGATTATGCCGTTCGCAAGGCGGTGCAGCTCGGGCTTGACCTGCCGACGGCTGTCCGGCTGGCGACACTCAATACGTGCCGGTTCTTCGGGCTGCGCCGTAAGGGCGCCATTGCCCCGGGACACTGGGCCGACCTGGCCATACTGGAGCCCGGCACGCTCACCTGCAGAGCTGTGTACAAGGCAGGGGAACTCGTGGCAAGAGACGGCCGGTTGCTGGTAGATGTGTACCCGCCCACCGACCCCCGGCTGCTGAACACGGTCAGACTGCCTGATGTCACCCCGGAGCGACTGCGGCTGCCTGCGCCGGCCAGCCTGGTGCGCGTGATCGGGGTGGTGCCGGGGCAGATCATCACGCGGGCGCTGACGGTGGCGCCCACCGTGCGCGACGGCCAGGTGGTGGCCGACCCGGCCCGGGACCTGGCCAAGCTCGTGGTGATGGAGCGGCACGGACGGACGGGCGGCGTAGGCGTGGGACTGGTGCAGGGGCTGGGGCTGAAGCGCGGCGCCATCGCTTCGACGGTTGCACATGACGCACACAACATCATCGTTGCGGGCATTTCCGACGTCGATATTCTGGCGGCGGCCCACGCCGTGTCGGAGACCGGCGGCGGGTTCGCCGCCGTTGTAGACGGGCACCTGCTGGCAGGCCTTGCGCTGCCCGTGGGTGGGCTGATGTCCCAGCACTCCCTGCCGGAGGTAGTCGCGGCCCTGGACCGGCTTGAGGAAGCGGTCCGGAGCCTGGGTGTTTCAATCGCGGCACCGTTCATGACCGTTTCGTTCCTGGCACTGTCGGTCATTCCGGAACTGAAACTGACCGACCAGGGGTATGTGGATCCCTCTGGCGGGCGCCTTCTTCAGCTAGGCATATGAAGAAAGCCTTCTGTTCTTGCGAACGGTGCTTGACTTTACTTCGACCTCGTAGTATATTGACGGCAGAAAGATACTTCGGCCTCGTAGTAAAGAGCGGGGTGACGCATGGAACAACTGTTGGAGATGTTTTTGACCGGCGGCGCCAAACTCCCGTTTTTCAACTCGGATTTGCTGGAGCTCGACAAGGAACTGCCCAAGTCCGACTTTCTGGCCCTGCTGCTGTTGCAGCGGCGAGGCGAGGCCACCATGTCGGAGCTGGCAGCCGACCTCAATGCGCCCCTCAGCACCGCCACCGGCATCGGCGCCCGCCTGGAGAAGAAGCGGCTGGTGGAGCGGCAGCGCCACCCGAAGGATAAACGGGTGATCATGCTCCGCCTCACAGCTGAAGGTCAAGACCTGGCCGCCCGGGCCCGGGCGCAGATCGACGCCCTGCTCAACCGCATTCAGCAGGCGCTCAGCCCGGCGGAAATGCAGCAGCTCGTGGGGCTGGTACAGAAGATCCTCTCGGCCCTGCAAGCTGCCACGCCCGGCCAGCCGTCGGGAGCAGCACCTGACGAGGCCCGCCGCATCATCATTGAAGATTGAGGATTGGGGTGGCCCCGTGCCGCCTCTCTCTTCAACAGAAATACTTCGAGGTCGTAGTAATGGAGGCAGGAAGCATGAGAATCATCGTTTACACCGGCAAGGGCGGCGTTGGCAAGACCAGCGTGGCTGCCGCCACCGCAGTCCGCCTCGCCGCAATGGGCCAGCGGACCCTTGTCATCAGCACCGATGCGGCCCACAGTCTGGCCGATTCCCTGGACCAGCCCCTCGGCTCCGAGCCTACCCTTGTCTCGGCGAATCTCTGGGGCATCGAAGTTGACAGCCTGAGAGAAGCCGAAAAGAACTGGGGCGCCATTCAGCGCTGGTTCGCCTACATGCTCCAGTGGGCAAAAATGAACGAGGTCAGCGCGGAGGAACTCCTGGTTTTCCCCGGCCTCGAGGAGCTCTTTGCTCTGCTGCGCATCCGGGAATTCGCCAACGGCGGCGAGTATGACGTGCTGGTGGTCGACTGCGCTCCCACGGGCGAAACGCTCCGGCTGCTCTCGTACCCCGCCACCATGACCTGGTGGCTGGAGAAGATCTTCCCGTGGAAGAAGAAGGCGATCAAAGTCGCCCGCCCCGTGGTAAAGATGGCGACCCGGGGTTTTGAGTTGCCCAGCGACGACGTAATTGACGCCATTGAACTGCTCTGCCGGCACCTGGCCGAGCTGCAGGGCTTGCTGCTCAACCCGGAAGTGACCACGGTCCGCATAGTGCTCAACCCGGAGAAGATGGTCCTGGCCGAATCCCGCCGCTCCTTCACCTACTTGAACCTGTCCGGCTTCCATACGGACGCGGTCATCGTCAACCGAGTGCTCCCCGCTGAGGCGGGGCAGGGCTACCTGGCCGAGTGGCGCAACATCCAGGCCAAGTACGACGACGAGATCCGGGAGGCGTTCAGCCCCCTGCCCATTCTGCGGGTGCCGATGATGAAGACCGAAGTGTTGGGCCTGCCCATGCTCGAACTTGTGGCCGGGGCTGCCTTTGGTGAGCACGATCCCGGTGCAATCATGTACGAAGGCCGGGTAGAGGAGATTCGCAAGGAAGAGACGGGATTCGTGCTCGACCTGGCCCTGGGTTTCGCCGCAAAGGAAGAGATCAACCTGACCCAGCGCGGCGACGAACTGACCGTACGGGTCGGGTGGTACAAACGGAAGGTCATGCTGCCCCGGACGCTGATGGGGCGCCCCGTGCTGGGCGCCAGGTTCGCCGGCCAGCGGCTGTGTGTTCGCTTCGGCGAGCGCCAGACTGCCTCGGTTTCTGCAGAGGAGGAATGAGTCATGGCGCGGCGCGATCAATTGCACGTGGCTCTGGACATGCTGCTGGATTTGGCGCAGAAGTATGTGACCCACCCTGTCCCGCCCGGGGTCGGCTCGCATTTCCGGGCCGCCCGGCGGGAAGCCCTCCTCGGCGTCCGGGCGATGGTGGACGCCGCCATTGAGCGGTTGGACGAAGCGCCGGCGGCAGCCGCCGGGCCCACCAGCATCAAGATTAACGCGGAATGAATAAGAACAAGGCCGCCTCTTGACAGGCGGCCTTGTCAGGGATCATTATTAACTTATCGATCAGTAAGTAAATTGACCAGAGGTAGGTGACGGTCATGGCCCCCCGCCCCAAGAATCCGCCGCCCGACCGCCGTCGGGAGATTTTGGACGCCGCTCTCCGGGTCTTTTCGACCAAGGGGTACGAGGCGAGCACGAACGCCGAAATCGCACGCGAGGCAGGGGTGACGGCTGCTGCGCTCTACTATTATTTCCCAAGCAAGGCGGAGCTGTTCAAAGCTGCGATTACCGAACGCAAAACGACGCTCGTTGGGAACGTGGAGCAGATAGCCGGTCCCCTGCTGGACATGCCGCCCGATGTGGTCTTTCCGGTCGCGTTGCAGGCAATCGGGGCGTTCGCGGCTGATGAGCGGACCCAGGCCATCATGCGGATGATCCTGTCGGAAGGCCCCAGAAATTCGGAAGTCATGGAAGTCTACCAGCGGGACGTGATCGGGCAGGTCGCACCACTGGCGCTTCGGTACGTCCAGCGGCAGATGGACCTGGGGCATCTGCGCACCATGGATCCCCGGCTTTTGTCGCTCCTGGTCAACGGCCCCCTGATGATGCTGGTGATCACACGCGATTTCTTGAAGCTCGACGTCGCTCAGGACCTTACCAATGACATGGTTATCGCGGGGATTGCCCAAACCATTCTGCCGGCGGTAATCGGGGAGAAGAAGGAGTGAGGCCGACATGATGCAGCGACTGATGGCCCTGGCGCAGAAGGAGTTCATCCAGATCCGGCGGGACCGCCGGACCTTGGCCATGATGATCGTGCTGCCCATTCTCTGGCTTGTCATGTTCGGGTATGCCTTTAGTTTTGATGTCGGGGAAATCACCGTCGCCGTCGTGGACAAGAGCGGGACGGCGATCGGCGGCATGGTCGCCGATGCGTTCCGTACCTACGAGCGCTTCGTCCCGACTACCCTGGCCGATCAGTCTGAGGCGGGCATTCGCAGGGCACTGTACCGGGACGAACTGCAAATGGGGATCATCATCCCGGCGGGGTACGGCGAAGGTGGGAAGGGTACCCAAATGCAGGTCTTCCTCGACGGGGCTGATCTGTTTGCCGCCCAGACGGGCGCCCGCCTGCTGCAGAAAGCCCTGGAGCCGGTCCAAGACCAGATCAAGGCTGACCTGGAAGCCCGGACCAAGGCCGACATACAGCGGCGGCTGGCCGGCGCGACCGGCCTTTCGCCCGGGGCGCTCAACATTGCCCCTCCGGCGCCGCCGCAGATGATTCCTTCCGTGACGATCCTGTACAACCCTGAGCTCAAGAGTGCCAATGTGATGATTCCCGGCCTGCTCGGCCTGGTGATTATGTTCATGACCACCGTCATGTCGGCCATGGGGATCGTGCGGGAACGGGAGTACGGCACCATGGAGCAACTGGTGGTTACCCCCATCAAGCCCGTGGAGCTGATGATCGGCAAGCTGCTGCCCTACCTGGTTGTTGGTGCCGTAGACTTCTTCCTGGTCTTCATTGCCGGCAAATATCTGTTCAACCTGACGTTCATGGGGAACCTGACGGTCTTCTTGCTGCTTAGTCTTCTGCTGGTCTTCACGACCCTGGGTCTGGGGCTGCTCGTTTCTACGGTGGCCCAGAATCAGCAGCAGGCGATGCAACTGGCGCTCTTTGTCATTCTGCCGCAGATTTTGTTGTCGGGTCTGATCTTCCCCCTGAGCTCGCTGCCGAAGTTCATCCAGTATATCGCCTACCTGCTGCCGTTCACGCACTACGTGCCGATTGCCCGGGGCATGTTCGTCAAGGGGCAGGGGCTGGATCTGCTCTGGCCGCAGGCAGTGACGTTGGGCGCCTATGCCGTAATCGTGGTCACGGCGGCTTCGCTCCGGTTCCGCAAGCGAATCGCCTAGGAGGTGGAGTCGGTGGACTTTGCCATCAGAATGACGGAGGTTAGCAAGTTCTACGGCGCCCACCGGGCCGTGGAGGGCATCAGCCTCACCGTCGCGCCGGGCGAACTGGTGGGCATTGTGGGGCCGGACGGTGCCGGCAAGACGACCCTGGCCCGGCTGGCAGCGGGCGTGATGGCACCCACTTCCGGCAGAGTGGAGCCGGAGTCCCGGGGGCGGGTCGGCTATCTGTCCGGCCGCTTCAGCCTGTACCCGGAGCTGACTGTGCTTGAGAATCTGACCTTCTTCGCCAAGATTTACGGCATGGGCGCCGCCCAGGCTGCCGAGGCGTCGGAACGCCTGCTGGACTGGGTCGGACTGCTGCCGTTCAAAGCCCGCCTGGCGGGCGCGCTTTCCGGCGGCATGCGGCAGAAGCTGGCCCTGGCCACCGCCGTCATTCACCGGCCGCCCACCCTGATTCTCGATGAGCCGACCACGGCGGTGGATCCCGTCGCCCGGGTCGACTTCTGGAAGCTGCTCCGGGAGCAGGCCCGCCAGGGCTGCGCCGTGCTGGTGACCACACCTTATATGGATGAAGCCGAAAACTGCGACCGGGTGGTACTTCTGCACCAGGGCCGGATTCTGTCCGCCGGCCCCGCCCAGGAGCTAAGAGGCCGCCTCCCGTTCCGCATGGCCCTGCTGACCCCGGCCGGGCATGCCCCTCAGCGGCGGGGTGACATGACAGCCGCGGCCAGCGGGCTCTCCGGCCTCCACTGGGCGATTCCCCTGGGCGCCGGTGTCCGCGTGGCCCTTGAGCCGGGTGCTCCTCTGAGCGCCCCCGCCGGGTATACACTGCAGGAAGTCCCGGCGAACCTTGAAGATGCGTATATCTGGCTGTCCGGGGCGGCGGAGGAGGTGCAGGCCGGGTGAGCAACGCCATTGAAACCAGGGATCTGACCCGGCACTTCGGCCAGTTCACAGCGGTCGACTCGGTTTCGCTGGTGGTGCCGGAAGGCTGCGTCATGGGATTGCTGGGCGCCAACGGCGCCGGCAAGACCACCCTGATTCGCATGCTGCTGGGGTCACTGGCGCCTACCGGCGGTTCGGGACGTGTACTGGGCCACGACCTGCTGACTGACGCCGAGTCGATTCGCCAGAAGGTCGGCTACATGTCGCAGCGGTTCAGCCTGTACCACGACCTGACGGTGGAAGAGAACCTGATCTTTTACGGCAAGGTGTACGGGCTGAAGGGCATAGGGCTGTCGGCCCGCAAGGATGAGCTGCTGGCTTGGGCAGGCCTGGGTGAGCAGCGTAAGCTGGTGACCGGCGAGCTGGGCGGCGGCCTGCGGCAGCGGCTGGCCTTTGCCTGTGCGATTCTGCACCGCCCGTCGCTGCTGCTGCTCGACGAGGCGACGTCCGGCGTCGATCCGGTCTCCCGGCGCAAGTTCTGGGACCTGATTTACGGCCTGTCCGACGGAGGCACGACCGTGCTTGTCACAACGCACTACATGGATGAGGCTGAGCACTGCGACCGCCTTGCCATGATGAACGCCGGCAAGCTGGTGGCTATGGGCACCCCGGCAGACCTGCGGGCGCAGTATGCCGGGGGCGGCGGGCTGGACCAGGTCTTTGTCAACTTGGCTAAACGGTGAAAGCCGCAGAAATGGAGAGGACCCGCGAACTCAATCGCGGATCCTTCCGTATATATGCTCGGCGGCGCCTCGTTGACAAGGAAGGGGGTGGACGCTTGAGCAAGCTTGGGGAACGGGTCTTCTTGCTCATTCTCTTGGCCCTCTTGCTGAAACTCCTCACCGTTCACTTGTAACGGGTGAGGTTCTCACCCCGCAAGGCAACTAGACAACGGCGTCGCTGGGCTCGGTGTTTACGCACCGGGCCCTAATCAGTCTATCCGCCTTCTCCGGGCCTATACCTACCTTTGCACCATATAGATGCCTGCTGCAACTCCAACCGTACCCACCAGGTCGAACCCGTACAGCGGCTCGCCCAACAGGAGGGCGCCCAGGAAGAGCCCCACCACCGGATTCAGAAAGAAGAACGCGCTCGCCTTGCTGGCGTCCCCGGTGCGCAGGAGCTGATACCAGATGATCATCGCCCCGCACGAGACGGCGAGGGCCAGGTAAGCCACGGCGCCCAACAGGCTCAGATTCCAGCCGACCGCTGCCACCGGCTCAAGCAGCAGGCTCGGCACCATCAGTACAAGGCCGGACGCCAGCAACTGGACTCCGTTCATCACGGTCAGTTCCTGGCGGGGCGCCCACCGCTTGAAAAGAATCGTACCGGTTACCATGAGGGCATTGGCAAACAGCATCAGCGCCATGGCGCCCGGCTGGTTAGCCGAACCGGTGCGGGTGTACATCACAGCGAAGACGCTGCCGAACGCGAGCAGGAACCCCGTCACCTTCACCGGTGTCAGCCGTTCACGGAGGAAAAGCGGTGCCACCATGGCCAGCATGAGTGGATTGGTTGATGCGATCACGGCGCCCATGCCGCCCGAAAGGTTGCGCAGGGCCAGGCCCGCAACCCCGAGATACCCGGCGTTGTTGAGCAGCCCAATCAGGACAACCCGGGCCCATTCCCGCGGGGACCGCGGAAAAGAGTACCCGCGCAGGCGACTCCAGAGGAGGAGCAGCGCACCCGCGATCAGGAAGCGGACCGCCATGAGAAACAGGGGCGGGCTGCTGCGCAGCCCCACCTTGACGGCCATGAAGGCCGAAGCCCACAGGAGGGTAAACAGGAGCGCCAGAGCGGTATACAGGGAACTGGAGATCGTTTTCGGCGACGATGCCGTGGCTGTCTGCTGCAAGTTGTCCTCTCCTATTCGCCCGGCTGAAGTGCCCTGGCCAGAAAACGCCCGAGGCTCAGCCAGTTCTCTTCGACCAGGGCGGCGGCGTCGCGGGCGGCGCCCGCGCTCAGGGCCGCAAGAATATCGCGATGCTGCTGCCAGGAAGTCTGACCGGCCAGAGAGCCAAATTGGGCTGCTTCCAGCCTCCGAACTTTCGGCATCGCCCTTTGAAGCGCGTGCTGGATCTCGCGATTGTTCGACGAGCGCAGGAGCACCGCATGAAAGCGGTCATCCGCCCGGATGGCCCCGCCGGTGTCCCCGCTCTCCATGCATGCCCGAAGGGCATCGTTGGCCGCTTGCATCTCCGCCAGGTCATCCGCCGACATGCGGTCGGCCGCGAGCCGCGTGGCAAGCGCATGCAGCGCTGCCACTACCGGAAAGGCGTCCCAGGCCTCGCGGGAGACCAGCGGCGTGACCCGCGTCATCGACCCCGGTATGGTTTCCACCAACCCTTCCGCCTCCAGGCGCTGAAGCGCTTCGCGCACCGGCGTCCGGCTGACGCCAAGCTGCGGCGCCAGATCCAGATCTCTCAGCCGCTCGCCCGGGCCAATCTCCCCCGAAACGATAGCCGCCTGCAAAACCTGATGCACGTGATCCCGCAGGGACTCCCTGGGAATCTTCGAAAGCTCTCTCATCCGACCCTACACACCCTCCCGCCCTCACCAGATCCGTTGTGAATGCAATATATCACATATCACCATGGTTACTCAATCCTTTCGTCCCTCTGGATTTCCGTGAACCAGGTGAAGTGAAAATGTTTTAACTATAAGAGAAACAAAAGAGGATTATAAGGACGGGGTATAGAATAACCGTTGCCATTATGCCGGCAGCCCGGTCATCCGCGGCATCCTGGTTTTTGTGCAGGTGCTGCCGGTGACGATGGTGTACGGCCCCATCGCTGCATATCTCGTAGCATAAGGCGGCTGCCGACTGACGGGAGGATGAACATGGATAACGAGAAGCAGTTCGAAGCGCTGTTGCAGGAAGGGCGGGTTTTCCCGCCACCTGCCCCCTTTTCACAGCAGGCCAACGCGACAGAGAGCCTGTACGAGGCAGCTGCCCGGGACCGCCTGGGTTTCTGGGCGGATCAGGCCGCGCAGCTGGAGTGGTTCGAGAAGTGGCACACAGTGCTCGAATGGAACCCGCCGTTCGCCAAGTGGTTCCTGGGCGGTAAGCTGAACGTGGCCCACAACTGCCTTGACCGGCACGTGGCTACCTGGCGCCGCACCAAGGCGGCGATCATCTGGGAGGGCGAACCCGGCGAGGAGCGGGTTCTGACCTACGGCGACCTCCACCGCGAGGTCATGAAGTTCGCCAACGTGCTCAAGGCGCAGGGCGTGCAAAAGGGCGACCGGGTCACCATTTACATGCCCATGACTCCCGAGGCTGCGGTGGCGATGCTGGCCTGCGCCCGGATCGGCGCCATTCACAGCGTCGTCTTTGGGGGCTTCTCGGCCGATTCGCTGCGGGACCGCATTAACGACTGCAGCGCCAAGTTGGTCATCACGGCGGACGGGGGTTACCGCCGGGGCAACATCATTCAGATGAAGTCGATCACCAATCAGGCGCTCGAGCACTGCCCGACGGTCCAGAAAGTGATCGTCGTCAAGCGGATTGGCCACGAGTCGCTGGTTGAGCACGGCTGGGTCGACGGGCGTGACGCATGGTATCACACGCTCATGCGCAACGCGGCTCACACCTGCCCCGCCGAAGTGATGGATGCCGAAGATCCGCTCTATATCCTGTATACCTCCGGCTCTACGGGCAAGCCCAAGGGCGTGCTGCATACCACTGGCGGCTACCTCACGCACGTTACGTCTACCTTCAAGTACGTCTTCGATATCAAGGACTCCGACGTGTACTGGTGCTCAGCCGACATCGGTTGGGTGACGGGCCACAGCTACATCGTATACGGGCCGCTGGCCAACGGAGCCACGGCCGTGATGTATGAAGGCACGCCGGACTACCCGGACCGGGGCCGGTTCTGGGAGATCATCGAGAAGTACGGCGTCAACATCTTCTACACGGCCCCCACGGCCATCCGGTCGTTCATGCGGTGGGGATCCGAGTGGCCCGCCAAGTACGACCTCTCCAGCCTGCGGCTGATTGGCACGGTCGGCGAGCCCATCAACCCCGAAGCCTGGATGTGGTACCACGAGTACATCGGCGCGAAGCGCTGTCCGATCGTCGACACCTGGTGGCAGACGGAGACCGGCGGCATTATGTGTACGCCTCTGCCCGGGGTGACCACGACCAAACCCGGCTCCGCCACCCGGCCTTTCCCCGGCATCGAAATGGAGATTGTCAACGACAATCGCGAGCCAGTGTCCTTTGGATCGGGCGGATACCTGGTGGTGAAAAGCCCGTGGCCGGGCATGCTGCGCACGGTCTGGGGTGACGACAGCCGCTACGTGGCGCAGTACTTCGCCAAGTTTGACAAGGAGACGTATTTCACCGGCGACGGCGCCAAGTGGGATACCGACGGTTACTTCTGGATCATCGGCCGGGTAGATGACGTAATCAACGTCTCCGGGCACCGGATTGGCACGATGGAGGTGGAGTCCGCCCTGGTGGATCACCACTACGTGGCCGAGGCAGCGGTGATCGGGCGGAACCACGACCTGAAGGGCACGGCGATCTCTGCCTTCGTGACGCTGAAGGAAGGCGTTGCTGGGAACCACGACCTGGTCAACGAACTGAAGCAGCATGTGGCGGCCAAGATCGGGGCGCTGGCCCGGCCTGAGGAGATCTTCTTCACGGCTGACCTGCCCAAGACCCGGTCCGGGAAGATCATGCGGCGGCTCCTGCGGGATATTGCCGAGGGGCGGGCCCTGGGGGATACCACGACCCTGGCCGACCCGACGGTGGTCTCCCGGCTGAAGAACCAGTACGAGGAGACCGAGGGTGCGGACTAGACAGATGTGAAAAGGCCCGGGGAGCTGACATGCTCCCCGGGCCTTTGTGAATACACCTTAGAACCAGATGATGCTGATCAGGAACAGGACCGTCAGAATCCAGGTCAGCGGCGTGACATCCTTCCACTTGCCCGTCAGGGTCTTGAGGAAGGCGTAGGTGCAGATCGACCAGATCAGGCCGTTGGCGATGGAGTAGGTCAGGGGCATCATGATGATCGCCAGGAAGGCCGGGATCGCTTCGGTGATGTCGTCAAGCTTGATCAGCGTGATCGGCTCGAGCATCAGGAAGCCCACCAGGATCAGGGCTGGAGCCGTGGCTGCGCCGGGAATGATGGTCGCCAGCGGTGCGATGAAGAGGCAGAGCAGGAACAGCACGGCCACCGTGACGGCGGTAAGGCCGGTCCGGCCGCCTTCGGCGATGCCGGCGGCGCTCTCGACGTAGGTGGTGGTGGACGAAGTGCCCACCAGGCCGCCGATCATCGAACCGGTGGAGTCGGCGATCAGGCCCTTGCCGGCCCGCGGGAAGGAGCCGGTTTTGTCGATCCAGCCGAGGCGGGTGGCCAGGCCGGAGAAGGTGCCGACCGTGTCAAACAAGTCGACAAACGTGAAGGTGAAGATAATCGTCCAGAGACCGACTTTCATCAGACCGCTGAAGTCCAGCTGCAGGAAGCCGCTGCTGAACGTCTCCCAGCTAGGCATGCTCAGCAGGCCGCCCCAGCCGGGCCAGAACGAGACCATGGTGCCTTCCTTGGCACCTGGCACAAAGAACCCAATGATCGTCGTGGCCAAAATGCCGATGACGAGGGCGCCCTTGACCTTGCGTGCTAGCAGGAACGCCATCAAGATCAGGCCGCCGATCGAAAGCAGCACGCCCGGCGACGTCAGGTCGCCCATGGAAACCGCGGTGGCATCGTTCTTGACGACAATGCCTGCGTTGACAAGGCCGATAAAAGCGATGAAAAGGCCGATACCGATGGAGACACCCAGTTTGATGTTCATGGGAATCTCCCGGATGATCCGTTCCCGGATCGGGAGGATTGTAAGGAGCAGGCAGATGACGCCATCCATAAAGACGGCGGCAAGGGCGACCTGCCACGTCAGCCCCATCTGGGCGACGGCGGTAAATGCGAAGAAGGCGTTCATGCCCATGCCGGGAGCGAGGGCAAAGGGGAGGTTGGCGTAGAGGCCCATCACCAGCGTGGCAGCCGCCGAAGCGATGGCAGTGGCCATCAACACGGCTTCCTTGTTCATGCCGGTGGTGCCGAGGATGTCGGGGTTCACGAACAGGATGTAGGCCATGGTCATGAAGGTTGTAAGGCCGGCAAGCAGTTCTGTTTTCACCGTGGTCTTGCTGGCGGTCAAAGCAAAGAACTTCTCCGCCCAGCCATACTGCGGAACAGGTGCATCCTGGCGCTTCGCGGTCATCTTCATGCCTCCTGTGCAGTCATTCGTGGTTCATACCGCCTTGGGTCCGAGTGACTTGCTGGCAGACGGGCATCGCCACTTTTGAGACTTATTCACCTCCAAACTGCGAATCGTACAACTTCGCAGTCAGAACCTTTTGCGTTTCGTGGCGAAAATCCTCCTGCACAAGCAGGAATATTTTTATGCTTGGTAAATGATAGCGTTGGAAATGAAGTGCGACTTCATTTTTGCGTGCTTGGCAAAGGCGTAGCGGCAGACGGAAGGGAGGCATTCCCTGTGTTCTTACGTTTGCAGGCAATGGAACGGCCGGGTGACTTGGTGGAGGCGCTCCGGCTGCTGGCCCGGCCCGGTTACCGCCCCCTCGCGGGCGGCACGGCGGCCGTGGGGCCGGTGGATGCGCAGACGGTTGGCCTGGTTGACCTGTCCGGCCTGGACCTCCGGTTCAGCCGGATGGAGGAGGACGGGCTGGTGCTGGGCGCCATGACGACCCTGGACGAAATGCTGCGTCTGCCGGACTTGCTGCTGGCAGGCGGCGGTGTGCTCGGAAAGGCGGTGGAGCGGACCGGACCGCCGTCGCTGCTGGCCCGTGCCACGGTGGGCGGCAGCCTGGCCCGCCCTGACCTCGCCCCGGAGCTGGTTACTGCGCTGATGGCGCTGGACGCCCGGGTGTTGGTCGCAAGGTTGACCAACGAGCAACTGATTCATGACGACATGGATGTCGATGCGTTCCTGTCGCGGCAGAAGCCCGGCGCCCTGGTCGAGGCGATGCGCGTGCCGGTTCGGCCGGTGCTGGTGGGCTACGAGCGGGTGGCCCGGACACCGCGCGACCTGCCGGTGGTGGCGGTGGTAGCCGCCATGGAGCGAGACGGCCAGTTCGCCCATCGCGTGCGGATAGCCGCCTGCGGGCTGGCGCCGGTCCCCATCCGCCTGACAGCGGCGGAAGACGTGCTGGAGGGCGCCGCCCCGGTCGCTGCGCTGGTCGAGAAGGCGGCGGAAGCCGCAGCGGCCGCCGTGGCGCCGTCGGGCGACCTGCGGGGCTCAGCCGAGTACCGGCAGCACCTGGCGGGGGTTCTGACACGGCGGGCGGTGGAAGCGGCGTCAGCACGCCTGGGAAGGATGTGATCGCATGCGCATTGAGCTGACGATCAACGGCCGGCGCCACCGCCTCGAAGCGGCGCCGTCCGACACGCTCCTGGCCGTGCTGCGGCGCGAAGGGTTTCACGGCGTCAAGCACGGCTGCGACACCGGCGAGTGCGGCGCCTGCACCGTGATTGTGAACGGCAGGGCCGTCACCAGCTGCAACTTCCTGGCCGTCCAGGCGGCGGGGGCCGTGGTCGAAACGATTGAGGGGCTGCAGCAGAGCGGAGTGCTCCACCCCCTGCAGGAGCGGTTTGCCCAGACGGCCGCGACCCAGTGCGGCTTTTGCACCCCCGGCATGATTATGGCCGCCAAGGCCCTGCTCGATGAGAACCCGGCGCCCACCGACGCGGAAGTCCGCCGGGCGCTGTCCTCCACAATCTGCCGGTGCACCGGTTATAAGCAGCCCGTGGACGCCGTGCTGCAGGCTGCCGCCGACCTGCGGGGCGAGCCGTTTGTCCCGGAGGAAACGCCGGCGGCGACACCCGCCGGGCCGGAGGCCCCGGGCGCCGGCCCTGTGCTGACCAAGACGCAGCTGAAGGTCGTGGGCAAGTCCGTCCGCAAGGTCGACAACAACAAGCTGGTCACCGGGCGCCCGGCCTTCACCGACGATATCGAACTGCGCGGGCTGCTGCATGCGCGGCTCCTCATGAGTCCCCACGCCCACGCCCGCATTCGCCGGATTGACGCCACGAAAGCGCGCCTGCTGCCCGGCGTTCATGCGGTGCTGACCCACGAGGACCTGCCGCGGGTCACTTATACCACCGCCGGCCAGTCATACCCCGAGCCTTCGCCTTTGGACACCCGGAGCCTCGACAACAAGGTCCGGTTCGTGGGGGACCGGGTGGCAGCCGTGGCGGCGGAAACCCCGGAAATCGCCGAAGAGGCCCTCCGGCTGATCGAAGTCGAGTACGATGTGCTGCCGGCGGTCTTTGACCCCGCCGAGGCGCTGAGGCCGGGCGCGCCGATTATCCACGACGAACCGGACTGCTCGGGCATTGGCGGCTACGACGCCAGCCGCAACATCGCGGCGGAGATTCACGCGCAGGTCGGCAACGTGGAGAAGGGCTTCGAGCACGCGGATATCGTGATCGAGCGGACCTACAAGGTGCCGCAGGTCCAGCAGACGCCGATTGAGACGCACATCTGCATCGCACGGCTGGACGAGAACAACCGGCTCGAACTGCGCACCTCAACCCAGGTGCCGTTCCATGTGCGGCGGATCATCGCCCCGGTCCTGGGCCTACGGCCCAGCCAGATCCGCGTGATCAAGCCCCGCATTGGCGGCGGCTTCGGCGTGAAGCAGGAGATCATCGTGGAAGATATCGCCGGGCACCTGACGCTCAGGACGGGGCGCCCCGTCAAGCTGGAGCTCTCCCGTGAAGAGGAGTTTATGGCGACCCGGTCGCGCCATCCCCAGGTGCTGCGCATGCGGACGGGCGTCACGGAGGACGGCACCATGGTCGCCCACGAAATGGTGGTGCTGGCCAACACGGGCGCCTACGGCAGCCATGCCCTGACCGTCCAGTCCAACACCGGTTCCAAGGCGATGGCGCTCTACCGGTGCCCGAACATGAAGTTCGAGTGCCGGGTGGCTTACACCAACCTGCCGCCGGCGGGCGCCTTCCGCGGCTATGGCGGGCCGCAGGGCTTCTTCGCCGTGGAGAGCCATCTCGACGAGGTGGCCAACGCCCTGCGCATGGATCCCCTGGAGTTCCGCCTTAAGAACTGCCTGCGCGCCGGGGACGTCAACCCCCTGGCCGAGGCGCTGGGCGAAGGGCGCGAGGGCTTCGAGCAGCGCATCGTCTCCTGCGGCCTCCCTGCCAGTGCCGAGTTCGGGCGCCAGTCCATCGGCTGGGATGACTTCCGCATGCCCTCCGGCCTGCAGAAGCGGCGTGGCGTCGGCGTGGCGTTCGCCATGCACGGCACGGCCATTCCGGGCCTCGACATGGGCGCCGCCTCCCTCAAAATGAACGACGACGGCACCTTCAACCTGCTGGTCGGCGCCACCGACCTGGGCACCGGATCCGACACCGTGCTGGCCCAGCTGGCCGCAGAGGTGCTGGGCGTACAGGCGGAGGAGATTATCGTCTACTCGTCGGACACCGACATGACGCCCTTTGACACGGGCGCCTACGCCTCCTCGACGACGTACATTTCGGGCGGCGCCGTGGTGCGGGTCGCAGAAGATGTGGCCGCCCAGATTCAGGTAGTGGCGGGCGCCATGCTGGACGTGTCGCCGGACGACCTGGAACTGCGCGACGGCAAGGTGTTTGCCACCGACGGCCGCAGCGTAACGCTGGAGGAGGTTGCGCTCCGCTCGCTCCACCAGGCGAATCAGCACCAGATCGGCGCCATCGCCTCCAAAATGTCCTACGACTGCCCGCCGCCGTTTGCCGTGACGTTCGCGGATACCGAGGTGGACGTGGAGACCGGCGAAGTGCAGGTCAAAAAGCTCGTCATGTCCGTGGACGCCGGCCGCATCGTCAATCCGATCCTGGCCCTCGGTCAGATCGAAGGCGGCATGGCCCAGGCCCTGGGCTACGCCGTCGCCGAGGAGATGGTCTACGACGAGGCGGGCCGGATGGTCAACCCGAACTTCCGGGACTACCGGGTCTTCCTGGCCGATGAGATGCCGGCGATCGTCGCCCACCTCGTTGAAACGGAGGATCCGTTCGGCCCCTACGGCGTCAAGGCGGTTGCCGAAATCCCCATGGACGGCGTCGCCCCAGCCGTGGCCAACGCGATCTTCGCGGCGACGGGCGTACGCATGACCGAGATTCCCCTGACGCCGGAACGCGTGTGGAAAGCCCTTCAGGAAAGCCGCCGCGCGAAAAAGGAGTGAGGCAGCGCGATGACTTCGATCCTGATCAAGAACGCCCGGAACATCATCACCATGGACGACCGGCGGAGCCGGGCGCCGGGCGGCAGCATCTACATTGAAGGGCCCGAAATCAAGGCGGTCGGTGCCATCAGCACCGATGTCAAAGCGGACCTGGTGATCGACGCCCGTGGCAAGGTCGTCATTCCCGGCATGGTCAACTGCCACCATCACCTCAGCCAGGTGCTGACGAAGAACGTACCGCTGGCCCAGGACAAGGAGCTGTTTCCCTGGCTGGTCACGCTCTACGAAGTGTGGCAGCACCTGCAGCCGGGCGACCTGCATGCCGGCGCCGCCGCGGGCCTGGGCGAACTGCTCAAGACGGGCTGCACCACGGCGGCGGATCACTTCTACGCCTTCCCCCGGGAGAGCCGGAACCTGCTGAACGAAGAGATTCAGGCGGCGCAGGAGTTGGGCATCCGCTTCCACCCGACCCGCGGCTCCATGTCGCGGGGCAAGTCCCAGGGCGGCCTCCCGCCCGACGAACTGACCCAGACGGAAGATGAGATCCTCGCCGACACCCGCCGGGCCATTGAGAGCCATCACCAGCCCGGGCGCTTCGGTATGGTGCGGGTCGGGGTGGCGCCCTGCTCGCCCTTCTCCGTCACCACCGACCTGATGAAGGAGTCCGCCGCCCTCGCCCGGTCCTACGGCGTGCGGCTGCATACCCACCTGGCTGAGACGCTGGACGAGGAGAACTACTGCCGCGAAATCTACGGCATGCGGCCCCTGGAGTATATGGAGTCCACGGGCTGGATTGGCCCGGACGTCTGGTACGCCCACGGCATTCACTTCAGCGACGACGAGATCGTGCGCATCGGGGCGGCCCGGGCCGGCGTGGCGCACTGCCCGGTCTCCAACATGAAGCTCTCCTCCGGCGCCTGTCGCGTGCCCCACCTGCTGAAGGCGGGCGCCCCGGTGGGCCTGGGCGTGGACGGCTCCGCCAGCGCCGACAGCTCCAACATGCTGTTCGAGGCCAGGGTGGGCTACCTGCTGCACAAGCACGCTCACGGGCCGACGGCGGTTACCGCCGAAGATATGCTCTGGCTGGCGACCCGGGGCGGAGCGGCGGTGCTGGGCCGGGACGACATTGGCAGCATTGAGGTGGGGAAGGCGGCGGACCTGGTGCTGATTGACGTCAACCAGGTCGGCTACGCCGGCGCCCTCCATGATGACGTGGGCATGCTGATGATGACCGGTTCCACCCAGGTGGTGGATACGGTGATCGTCAACGGGCAGGTGGTTGTGCAGGAGGGACGGCTGACCCGGGTCGATGAGGATGAGGTGATCCGCAAAGCGAACGCCTCCAGCACCCGACTCCTGGAGCTGGCGAAGCTGCACACGGGGAAGGATTTTCTACAGCGCGGCTGAACTGAGCAAAGGCGCCCCGCCCGGGGCGCCTTCACGCGTCTACTTCTTGAACCGGGCCAGAAGCTTCGCCGGATTGATGATCGGCCCGAGTTGATAGCTCTTGCCGTCCCGGACGACCGTAATCGTGTCGCCTGTCTCATGGGCGGTCTTCAGGAACTGCTCGGGAGTCACCGCCGGGTCAACCTGGCAGACCAGCGCATACATGCCGGCCATCCAGGGCACCGACCAGCTCAGGCCGCCCGTCCGGTAAAAGCGGTACTGATCGAGACCGGTCTCCGCGGCGGTGGTGCGGGAATCCATGGGGGCGAATAGGTACGGCCCGGGGATGCGGCCCCCGCCCGCGTAGTACCGGTCTGCCCAGAAGGCCCCTGGTATGTAGGAACCCGAGTTGTTCGGGTCGAGCAGCGGGTCCCGCCCCAGCCCGTGCACCTGATAGTCGTACCGGGTCTGCATGTCGGTGGAGACTACCAGCACGCCCTCGCGCTTGGCGCGCCGGTAGGCCTCGTTGACCGCCGTGTAGCCCTCCTCGTCCGGTCCCGCCCCGATGGAGGCGCTGATCACCCTGATCCGTTGATCCGCCGGCAGGTTCTTGTTGTCGTCCAGGATCTTGTTGATGGCGGCTGCCATGTAGATAAAGGTCCGCTCTATGGGCTGGGCATTCCAGTTCTTTACGATCTGGATGGCATAGTAGGTGATCTGGGCGTCGGGAGCGACGCCCACATTCGTGCCCGCCAGGAGCGAGGCGACGGCGGCGCCGTGAATCTCCGGCTCGGGAGCTACCTGGCCGACTTCGGTGTACTTGACGATGCGACCGGCGTACTCGCGGTGGTCACCCAGCAGCGTCTGGTCGAGAATCGCCACATGCACGCCCTTGCCGGTGATCCCCTGCTTGTGCACTTCCCGCACGCCGAGGCCGGGGTCCTTCCCCAAATCCATGAAGCGTTCCGGCGAGAACTCCACAGGCAGCTCCAACGGCCATTTCGTGCCCGAGTCAAAGGTCGCCCACTGGCTCAGCGCTTGGCCGCTCCCGAGCAGGTCCATCCGCGATAGGTCTTTGTGGGAGAATTCGAAGCCGTATACATCGGTGCCGGTGCCGGCGGGCGTCGGTGGCAGGGCGAACAGCCGCTCCATCTTGCGGATCCGTGGGAAATGGTTCTTGCCCTCCACAACACTCAGTTCGCTCCACTTGGCGCCCGCCGTGTCTGCGGCGGGCATCAGCTGTCTTGCCCCCAGCCCAATACCCAAGAGCAGCGCGACGACGATCACAATTGGGACGAAGAACGACCTCACGTTCACCTGGTGTCACTCCTTTGGCGGGGAACTGCTACTGTTTGAAGTACTCAATCACCCGGGAAGGGTTGATGATCGGTCCCAGCCGGAACTCCTTGCCGTCCCGGTTGACGGTGATGTAGTCGCCGGTCTTGTAGGCGACCTCCAAAAACTCCTCCGGCGTGACCTTGGGGTCGACCTGCGCGACCAGGGCGTACATACCGGCGCCCCAGGCAACGGCCATGCCCAGACCCAAGCCGGGATAGTAGGCGAAGTTGGGGGTTGTCATGCCGGACACGGTGCGCGCATCCATTGGCACGAACAGCCACTTCGCGGTGCTGCCGCCGTTTGCAGCCCACGCATCGGCCCAAAAGCTTCCCAGGCCGTAAGCTGCGAGATCATTCGGATCCGCGTAGGGTTTCCGGCCCAATCCGTAGATGGCGTATGGGTACAGCGTCACCATGTCGTTCGTGGCGATGAGCACGCCTTCGTCTTTGGCCCGCCGGTAGGCCTGGCGGAGAGCCTCGTAGCCTTCCTCGCTGACGTCGGCGCCGATGGGCGCACAAATCACCCGCACCCGGTCGGCCTTTGCCAATCGGCGGTTGTCGTCGAGGATCTTGTTGATGGCGGCGGCCATGGGCAAAAACGTCCGCGCCCCCCGGGCCTGGTCAGCGGCGAACTGCGTGGCATAATAGGTCACCTGCACGCCCGGCGCCACGCCCGTGGTTTCGCCGGCCAGCACCGAGAGTGCGGAGAACCCCCCTTGTGCAGGTTGTGCACCGGCGGCGTAGTAGTTGATCACCTTCCCCTGGTACTCAGGGTGATCCAGCCAGAGCGCGATATCGAGCACGGCCACGCGCACCCCGGCCCCGGTAACACCCTCCCGGTGCAGACCCCGGATGCCCAGGCCGGGGTCCTTCCCCAGTTCCATCAGGCGGTCGGGCTTAAATTCAGGGGGGAGGGATGCGGGCCAGACCGTCCGGGTGTCAAACCACGCACTGGCAGTCAGCAGCGCGCCCTGGCCGCTCAGATCAAGCCTTGATGCGTCCATGCTCCGGTAGTCGATCCATGCCTGGCCGCCAATCCGCACGGGTTCGGGCGGTTTGGTCAGGCTTTCGGGACGGCCCCAATACGGGCGGAAAGCTTCACGGCCTTCGGTAATGGTGACGCTCCCGGGCAGATCCACCTCCGGGGCCGCAGCCGTAGTGTGCCGGAACACCAGCCCGGCAATTGCCACAAGCGGAATCACGACCAGGCCGACAATCCAGAGCCAGCGGAGGGGCAGCCTCATGCGCCTTCCCCCCTTTCAATGGCCGCGGGGACTTCATCGAGCGGGGCGCCGCACCGGGTGCAGTACGTCCAATCAAGCTGAACGGGCGTTTTGCAGTCCGGGCAGATCGCCTGGAGGGCAAACCCGCACCTGGGGCAGAAGCCTGCTTCTGCCGGGGCGTGGTGCCCGCACCCCGGGCAGACCGCGACCGCTGACCGTATGGGGCGGGCGACCAGCCAGATCGCGACGCCCGCAGGTCCGGTCAGCAGGCCCAGCAGGAACCAGGCGGTGACCGGGCCGGCGCCCCGGTCCCGCACGTCAAGCGCCAGCCATGCCGCGATGGCCAGCCAGGCTGCCCCGGCGGTCACCAGGGCAATCTGGTTGAGCAGCGGCCACGCGATCGATTTGCGGTCCAACAGCGCCCAGATGGCGTACCGCTTTCCGTCCGGCCCCTCATAAGTCCGGCCCAGGCTGCCGCGCCAGTAGTAATCGCTCATGCGGAAGGACTGGTCGAGTTCGTTCCAGGTGTGATCGGCCAGCCGCGGGCTGGTCGAGGTGAGAATCACCGGGTCGCTCCCGCCCGCTTCGGTCACGTAGCTGGCCGACCAGCCCATGGTGGCGTTCATGCGCTGCAGCATGGTCGGCAGGAGGGGGTCGATGCCGGATTGCCGGATCATGCGGGTGACTTCCGCCTCGATCGCGGCCGAGTCTTTCCAGCCGTCGCGATACCAGTTCTGCTCCAGGTAGAACGCCCAGGCCGCCGTCACCAGGGTCGCCAACCCGTAGATCATGGCGATGAGCGCCGTCAGCCGCTTGAGGTTCCAACGCAAGGTGATCAGGCCCCTTTCCGGAGCAGATACGGTCCAAGGATCAGGGCGGAGATGGGCACCGCCAGCAGCCACCAGGGGCTGGCGCCCAGCAGCAGCGCCACCATCGCCGTACCGATCATGGTCGCCCCGGCACCGATGAGCAGGTGCTTGTCCACATCATCTTCCTGATGACTCGCCGCCGGCTGCCCGAGCCGCTTCTTCAGGGCCGCCACCGTGTAGGCGGGGTCCGGCGCTTCCGGTATGCCTGCCTCCCGGTCTTTTTGCAGCAACTCTTCCATGGCGTTCACCGGACCATCACCTCCGTCGCCAGCATTCGCTTCAGGCGCTGCAGTCCGTTGTGGATGCGCGACCGGACCGTTCCGATCGGCACCGACAGGGTACGGGCGATCTCCTCATAGCTCAGTTCTTCGTAGTACCGGAGCAGAATGACCGAGCGTTGTTCCAGTGGTAACTGCAGCAACCCCGCACGGACCTGTTCGTGTTCGATGTGCAGCAGCACTTCATCATCCATAGAGTCGGTGGCGCCGCCGCCCCAGTCGCTGAAGGGGAGCATAGGTCCCCATCGCTTCCGGCGGCGCCACTGGTCCCGCAGCAGGTTGGTGGCGATACTGAGCAGCCAGGTCTTAACGCTGGCTTCCGGGCGGTAGCGATCGGCCGCACGCAGCGCCCGGACAAACGTCTCCTGCATCAATTCCTCCGCATGTCCGGCATCGCCGCACATGCGGTAGAGGTAAGCAAACAGAGGCCCTTGATACTGGGTGACCAGATCGACAAGGTTCTCCATTGCTTCACCTCCTGCAAACTTGAACGCCTGAGCGACCAAAAAGTTCACACTTCACGGAAATATTCTAGCACCGATCCGTCGGACATTTCCTATTCCCTCTGGAAGCTTCATCTGCTATCCTTTACCAAAATGAGTGGTTCAGTCTCAAGAGAAGGAGGTCGGACAAATGGGCACCCGCCTTGCAGTCATTTCGGACATTCACGGCAACGCTCCGGCCCTGCGGGCAATCCTCGCCGAAATTGACGCCACGCCGGGGGTAGAGCACATCTACTGCCTGGGCGACTCGGTCAGCATCGGTCCGGACGCCAACGAAGTACTTGACATGCTCTTTGCCCGTCCCGACCTCTCTATGGTGAAGGGCAATCACGAACGATACATTCTGGCCGTGCTGGCTGGCGGTCTCCTGCCACCGGAGGTAGAGGCGGAGGAACTGGAGCACCAGCGGTGGATCAGCTCCCGCCTGAACCCGGACCATGCCGATCACCTCTCGGCCTTGCCGGACCGGCTCGAGGTGGAGCACGGCGGGCGCCGGTTCTGGTTCCTGCACTATCACGCCGACGCCGGGCGCCCGGGCCGGTTCGCCCCCTGGATGAACGACGTGGCCCAGCTGGAAGAACACTACGCAACCGCCCCGGCCGACGTGGTCTGCTTCGGACACGATCACACCACACGGCTGCTCAGGGGCGCCCAGCGGCTCTACCTGAACCCGGGTTCAGCCGGCTGCTTCAGCCGCCCCGTCGCCCGCTACGCCCTGGTCACTGTGGAAGCCGGCGATGTTTCAGTGGAGATGCGTGAGGCAGACTATGATAACCGGGACTTCCTGGCCTCCTATGACCGGCTCGGCGTTCCGGCCCGCGACTTCATCCTCCGCATTTTCCACGGCAATCAGGGCAGGTGATGACAGCTGTACCCGGCTGAAAACGTCAACGCCGGCACCAGGTTTCGGGGCGCCCGCCGGGCGGTCATCCGGGCCTTTGGTGCCGGCCTCGTTATCGCTCTTCTCGGTGAAATCTCCGTCAATCCCTTCGGCACGGGGTTTCGCTTCAGCCTCGGCCCCCTCGGGCTGGCGCTCCTCGCTCTCTTTCGCTGGATGCCCGCCTATTGGGCCGGCGCGGCGGCCGGCCTGCTGGTGCCCCTGGTGCACGTAGCGGTTGCCCTGGCCGGCCACGGGCCGCTGCAGGCAGCGCGCGGCTACTTGCCGGAGACGCTCGCGTATACAGTCCTGGGGACGGCGCTTCACCTGTTCCGGGTGGACCGGCGCCTGGACTCGCCCCTGCAGGCGGCCTTGCTGATCGCCCTGGCTGACCTGTCGGCCAACGTCGTAGAAGTGCTGGTCCGACCCGACCCCGTCCAGGTCCAGCGGTTCGCCGTCATGGCGCTGGTCGCGATGGGCCGGGCCGCTGTAGCACTGGGTGCCTGCTATGTGCTGCAGGAAGGCGTGCGCCAGCGGGAATGGGAAAAAGAGCGCCGCAGCTACATGGAGAAGCTCTTCTTCGCCTGCAACCTGCAGACGGAGGCGTTCTTCCTCAAGAAGTCGGCGCGTGAGATCGAACAGATTATGGCCAAGGCGCACCGGCTCTACCGGGACCTGAACGGCCAGCCCGGGCAGTCGCTCGCCCTGGAGATTGCCAAGGATATTCACGAAGTGAAAAAAGACTACCAGCGCACCCTTTCGGCACTCAACCGTCTGGTCGACACGCCGAAGCTGCAGGCAGAAATGGACTTCTCCGAGATTGTGGCCCTGGTCTTCGATGCTAACCGGTCCTACGCGGCCGGCCTGGGCAAGCAGGTCGCGTTCAAGTCGGAACTGCTGGCCGACTTCCGCACGGCCCGGTACGGCCGCTGGGTCTCCATTTTGAACAACCTGGTCAGCAACGGTGTGGAGGCATGCGGCACTGAGGGTACCCTGACTGTAACGGCAACCCGCATGCGGGAGCGCCTGGTGGTGGAAGTGAGCGACACGGGCGCCGGCATACCGCGCGAAGACTGGGACCTGGTCTTCTCGCCGGGCTTCAGCACCAAGCTGAACCCCGTGACCGGCGCTTTCTCGAGCGGCATCGGACTGACCCACGTGGCTGAACTGATCGGCGCCATGGGCGGTGCAATCCGCGTGGCCCACGCGGCGCCGGACAGAGGCGCCCGGTTCCGCCTGGAAGTGCCCTGGACGGCCCTGGAAATCGCCGACGAAATGGAGTGACCGCCCCTGGCTCTGCCATACCGGATTCTGATTGTGGATGATGACCCCGCCGTGGTGCGCATGCTCCAGCGCATTGTGGAAGAGCATGGGCAGGGGGCTGTCGTGGGCCGCGCGACCGACGGTCCGAGCGGCGAGGCGGCAGCGCTGCAGCACCGCCCCGATATCGTCCTGATCGATCTGCTCATGCCCGGGCAGGATGGCCTGGAGACCATCCGGCGCCTGCGTAACGCGGGATTTGCCGGGGTTTTCGTCATGATTTCGCAGGTGAACGACAAGGACCTGGTGGCGCGCGCGTACAAGGCCGGCGTGGAGTTTTTCATCTACAAGCCGCTCAACCTGACCGAGATTCTGTCCGTGCTGCGGCGCGTCACGGAAAGCGTGCAGATGCGCCAGACCATCCAGCACATCCGGGCCAGCCTTGGGCCCCTGGCGCCGGCGGAAGCTGCTCCCCCGGCGCCCCGGGGCGCCGCCACCGAGAACCAGGTTCGCCGGGCCGGGCGCCGGGTGCTGGCCGACCTGGGCATTCTGGGCGAGGCGGGGGGCGCCGAGCTGATCGCGATCACCCTCCTGCCGGAGTTCCGGGGCGGCCAGACTGCGGCCGATATCGACCTGACGGCCCTGTACAGCGCTCTCGCTCAGCACTACCAGAGCGAGGGCGCCCGGGCGCCCGGCCCCAAGGCGATTGAGCAGCGGATTCGCCGGGCGGCCCTTGCTGCCCTGAGCCACCTGGCGGCCCTGGGGCTGGAAGATTTCGCCGACCCGCGCTTCGAGCGGCTGGCGCCGACCTTTTTCGGCTTCACCGAAGTGCGGACGGAAATGGCACGCCTCCGCAGCGGGTCAGGCGTGCCCGGGCGCATCAATCTGAAAAAGTTCATCGACGCGTTTTTGCATGAAGTTCAGTCAGCGCTCACTGAAGAAGAGTGAAAGGCCCTCGCACAGCTGCTACTGGTTGCGCCGGGGGCAGGTAGGTTCGCAACGGCGGTCAAGCGCCTCATGGGTGGGATTTGCTATCCTTCAGGTGAAAGGAGGGAATCACGATGCGCGAGCAAGTGGACGCGGTTCAGCGGATGCAGGACTACATCGAATCGCACCTGGGCGTCCAGATCAGCCTGGAGCAGTTGGCAGCGGCGGCCGGCTATTCGCCCTGGCATGCCACCCGCCTGTTCAAGGAGATCGTAGGCATTCCGCCCTCGGAGTACCTGCGTGCCCGCAGACTCTCCCGGGCTGCGCTCCAGCTGCGCGATACATCCGACCGGGTGCTGGATGTGGCGCTGGATACCGCCTTCGCTTCACACGAGGGATTTACCCGGGCCTTTTCCGAACGGTTCGGCCTGACGCCTGAGCAGTATCGGAAGGGCGCGTACCCCCTGGTCTTGTTCCTCCCGCGCAGCGCACGTGCCTATTTCCTCCACACATCGAAGGGAGGATGCGTTATGACTGAGAAGACCCAGGCGAACACGATCTTTGTGCAGGTGGTAGAACGGCCGGCGCGCAAGCTGATTCTGCTGCGGGGCCGAAAGGCGACGGATTACTGGGGGTACTGCGAGGAAGTCGGCTGTGACGTGTGGGGAACCCTTACGAGCCTGAAGGGCGCTGTGCATGAACCCATTGGCATGTGGCTGCCCGATAGCCTGCGCACGCCCGGCACTTCGGTCTACGCCCAGGGCGTGGAGATGCCCGCCGACTACTCGGGTCCCGTGCCGGAAGGCATGGAGCTGATCGACCTGCCCAGTTGCAGGTATATGATCTTCCACGGGGAGCCTTACCAGGATGATCAGATGGGCCAGGCCATCGCCCAAGTCTGGCGGGCGATGGATAGCTACAAGCCCGAACTCTACGGTTGGGAGTGGGCCGATGACGCCGGCCCCCGGTTTCAGCTGGCGCCAGTGGCGGAGCGCGGCTATATGGAAGGGCGCCCGGTGCGGGAAGCGAAGCGGGGCGCCTAGCAGCGGCGCCCGGTGAGAACGGGCCGCTGCAGCAGCAGCTATAACGACCGCCGCCCCCTCTCCGGGGACGGCGGTCGCTTCATGCTACACAACCTTGTTCAGCCACGTCAGGAGCTTAATGCGGGGCTGGTCGGAGTCGACGGGCGGGATCACCGCAGCCATCGCTGCCGCGACCCGCTCCCGGAACTCCGCCTGGGTCTCCTCCGGGCCCGGCTCCAGCAGCGGCCCCACCCGGAGCCGGATCCGCCGGCGAAAGCACAGTGCAAAGGTTCCCGAGAGACCTGCCACCAGCACCGGCCTGCCCGTGCGGGTCGCAAACAGGGCGGCGCCTTCCTTCAGCGGCTGAATGCGGCCTTCTTCCGTCCCGCACTTCCCCTCGGGGAAGATCCCCAGAATTGCACCGCCCTTCAGTACCTGCAGCGACTGTACCACCACCGCCCGGTTGCCTTTCTGGCTCTGGCGGTCCACGGGAATGATGCCCCCAGCCAGGTTGACAATGGTCCGGGCCCACCAGGGGCCCTCGGTGGTATATTCCGCCGCGGCCAGGTAATGAATCCGGGGTTCGGCGGGCAGGGTCGCCAGCAGCACGAGCGGGTCGATCCAGCTCAAATGGTTGCAGACCAGCACGTAGCCGCCGCCCGGGGGTATTTGCGCGATCCCCTCGGCCCGGATTCGGAACAGCGCTGCGAACAGGCCCCGGCCCACGGTCCGCAGGAACCGAAACGCCATATTCGCCTCAGCCGCAGACCGGGTCGCTTTCGGCATACTTCCAGGCCTCCCAGCCATGCTGCTTCTCCACTCAGGTCCTGAGATGAAGTTATGCACAACAGTCCTCCGATTCCTTCCGCACGCAGCAGAAAGCCCCTACGCTTTTCTCGGTGAAGAACGTGGGGGCTTCAGGGTGGGGAGCCAGCGAGCTTGATCACACCGGGGTTGCGACGGCTTTCGGGTAATAGATTGGAGGCTGGCGTAACCATCCGCGCTTCTGCATGAGTTGCTTGAGGGTGTACCCTTGCGCCAGCAGGTGAGACTGGAATGCGTAGAACATGCGGCCCACATCGGGACGCAGGCTTTGGATCAGCCCTGTGTGGCAGACCGTGAGCATCCCTTCCAGCTTGACCACCAATAGGTTGGCGACCTCGGCGTCGGTCAGTTTCGCACCCATTGGGATTGTGGACTCGTCGGCCTTGGGTTTGTCCCCGGTGATCGACGGGAGTGCAATGCCCTCCTGCAGTAACAGCCCTTCCAGCCGGTCAATCATGGGCGTTTCCACATCGTTCACGAAGTGTTCGATGGTCTCCCTGAGACCCGCATCCTTCGTGTGGTTTGTCAGGAGCAGACAGATGGCGCGCGACTCCGCCACCCCGATGTAGCACGTCCACAATGTCATTACCTCGCCGACATGAAGTGGATCTTTTGGATTGGTGACCTCGTAGAAGAGGCTCTGCAGGATGTTCACGCCGGGCCCTCCCTTTTGAAAATGAATGGATGACGGCAAATAGTCTGCCTGGGTACCGCTGTCACTATCCTGCCACCGCCATGATCACCGGATACCACGGCTCGGTTACAGGACTACTGGATGCTACAGTATGAGATCCGGGGGCAAACGCCTCCCTTTCGCGGCCCCACGGGGCGCCCCCGGGGGCCGCCCTCAGATGCTGACATAGTCTTGGCTTCATACAGGGCGGTGCACCGCCCCTAGTTCTGTTACCGCATGAACACTGCTCTGCAAAACAAAGCCGAACCCGGCTTCGGTGCCGGTCTCTTTCGCGTTCCTCCCCGGAGGAAAGCGGGGGCTTCTCGCGATTGTCAATGTAGGATTATGTCGGATTACGTCGGTCCTTAAGACCAGAAGTGTAAGCTCTCATACAATATACGACGGAGGTGCGGGCGTTGAAACGATTTGCCGCTCTGTTCCTTGCAGGGGCTCTTCTGATTACCGGCTGTGGGGGTGCCGCCAAGACTGACGGCGGCGCCAAGGGGCCTGTCACCGTAACGATTGCCACCATGAGCCCGCTCTCCGGCTCCAACGCCGACCTCGGCGAATCCATCAAGTACGGCACCGACCTGGCCCTGAAGGACCGGGCCGCCGAACTCGAACAGGCCGGCCTCAAGGTCAACCTGCTGGCCATGGACGACCAGGGCAAGCCCGAGCAGGGCACGCAGCTCGCTGAGCAGCTTCTGACCAAGAAGGAAGTCGTCGGCGTCGTCGGCACGCTGAACTCCGGCGTGGCGATTCCCGTCTCTCAGAAGCTCTCCACCGACAACCTGGTCATGGTCTCGCCCTCGAATACCGCCGTTCAGGTCACCGACCGCAAGCTGCCCAACATGAACCGGGTCGTCGCCCGCGACGACATGCAGGGCCCGGCTTCGGTCCAGTTCATGAAGGAGAAGCTTGCCGCCAAGACCTTCTTCATCATCCACGACAAGACCCCGTACGGCCAGGGACTGGCCGAAGAGGTCAAGAAGGCCGTCACCGCCGCCGGCCTCAAGGTGGAAGCCTTCGAAGGCATCAACGTGGGCGACAAGGACTTCAGCGCCGTGCTGACCAAGGTTAAGGCCGCCAACCCCGACGCCATCTTCTTCGGTGGCATGTACGCCGAAGCCGCCCAGATCCTCAAGCAGATGAAGGAAAAGGCGATCACTGCCAAGTTCATCGGCGCCGACGGCCTCGACTCCGGCGACCTGGTCAAGCTGGCCGGCGAAGCCGCCACGGGCGTTTACTACACCTCCGTCGCCGCTGACGTGAGCAAGACCCCCTTCGCGCCGAAGTACCAGGAGTTTGCCAAGAAGACCGCTGACGGTTTTGCCGCCTTCTCCTACGACTGCGCCAACGTGATCCTTGACGCCCTGCTCACCTACGCCAAGGCCAACCCCGGCAAGACCCCGGCCCGAAAGGATATTCAGGACCTCGTCCGCAAGACTACCGGCTTCAAGGGCGTCGCCGCTCAGATCAGCTTCGACGAGAAGGGCGACAACAAGGAGTCCAAGGTCTACATCTACCAGATCCAGAACGCCAAGTACCCCGGCGTTCAGGTCCAGTAAACAAAGGAGGGTTACCGAATGGGCGAGTTTCTGCAACTTCTGCCGCAGGTAACCATCGACGGGCTGCTGCTGGGCTTCGTCTATGCAGTGGTCGCCATCGGTTACACGATGGTGTACGGCGTCCTGGAGTTCATTAACTTCGCCCATTCGGAGATCTTCATGGTGGGCGCCTTCCTGGGCGCCGAGATCTTCGCAGCGCTGGGCCGGGCCGGCCTGATCGCCGGGATGCCGCACATCGTCGTTCTCTTGATCGGCCTCGTCGGTGCGATGATTCTCTCCGGCCTCGTGGGCATGGGCGTCGAGCGGCTGGCCTACCGGCCGCTCCGGGGGGCGCCCCGCCTCGTGCCACTGATCGCCGCCATCGGCGTCAGCTTCTTCCTGCAGGACCTGGTCCGCATCGTGGAGACGGCCATTCACGGCAACTTCGTGATGGGTGTGCCCAGCCTCTTCCCCGGCCAGATGCTCTCCCTGCCCGGCGGCCTCACCCTCTCGGTCAAGGCGCTGCTGATCGTGGTCGCATCGGTCTTGATGATGGGCGCCCTGACTCTTTTCGTGCAGCGCACCCGGGCGGGCAAGGCGATGCGGGCCGTGGCCCAGGACCGGGCGACGGCGGGCCTCATGGGCATCAACGTCAACCAGATCATCACGCTCACGTTCTTCGTGGGCGCCGCCATGGGCGGTGCGGCAGGCACGCTCTTTGCCGTCCAGTATACCTCGGTTGACCCCTATATCGGCTTCGTTCTGGGTATGAAGGCGTTTACCGCCGCAGTCTTCGGCGGCATCGGCCACCTGCCGGGCGCCATGCTGGGCGGCCTTCTGCTGGGGCTTTTTGAAGCCTACGGCGCCGCCTTCCTGGGCGCGGCCACGGGCCAGGCGTTTGGTGCCGAGTACAAGGATGTGCTCGCCTTCGCCCTCCTGATCCTGATCCTCATCTTCAAGCCCGCCGGCCTGCTGGGCAAGGCTGTCGGCGAGAAAGTCTAAAGGGGGGACCGGCATGCTCAAGGGACTCAGCGGCCTCCTGGCCGATGCGAAGCGGGCTCCGGTGCTCCTGACGGCTTACACGCTGATCGCCTCGGGGCTTATGTACTTCTTCCGGGTTGATTACGCCACGCTCTTCTTCATTCTGCTCCTGCTCAGCCTGCTGCTGATCCACCTGGGCAACGCCAACCGCTGGCTCAAAGTCGGCCTCGCCGCCCTGGTCATCGGGGTAGTGATCCCGGTGGTAGGCCTGGAGAACGGGGCGCTGCTCAACGTCTCCATCATGGTGGCCATCAACGTGGCGCTCGCCCTGGGTCTCAACCTGCAGGTGGGCTTCGCCGGCCTCCTGGACCTGGGCTACGTGGGCTTCTTCGCCGCCGGCGCCTACCTGTATTCCATCTTTGCCTCGCCGCAGGCGGCCCGCTTTCTGCCCAAGGTATTCGAGTCGCTGCCGTTCGGTCTCCCCGGCGACTGGTTCTGGCCGTTCCTGCCCGTGGCCATCTTCGTGGCCGCCGGCGCCGGCTTCGCCCTGGGTCTGCCGGTCCTCCGCCTCCGGGGCGACTACCTGGCCATCGTCACCCTGGGCTTCGGTGAAATCATCCGCATCCTTTCCAACAACCTGGACAAGCCCGTCAACATCACCAACGGCCCGCAGGGCATCACGCCCATCGCTCCGCCGGTGCTGTTCGGCATTACCCTGGACAAGTCGATCCACTACTACTTCATCGCCATCGCCCTCATGATCATCGTCATGGTGGTGATGCGCCGCCTCGAGGTCTCCCGCATCGGGCGGGCCTGGGCCTCCATTCGGGAAGACGAAATCGCCGCCAAGTCGATGGGCGTCCCCCTCACCAAAATGAAGCTGATGGCCTTTGCGATGGGCGCTGCCTTCGCCGGCGCCATGGGTATGGTCTTCGCCGTCAAGCAGACCTTCATTAACCCTGCAAGCTTTACCTTTAACGAGTCGATTGCGATCCTCGCCATGGTGATTCTCGGCGGCCTGGGCTCCATTCCGGGCGCCATCATCGGGGCGACGGTCGTGACGGTGGTGCGCATGCAGGTGCTGACCGACCTTGCGAACTCGCTCGCCACGTATAACCTGCCAGAGTTCCTCAACCTCGCGAAGTATCAGCCGCTGATCTTCGGCCTGATCCTGATTCTGATGATGCGCTACCGGCAGGAAGGCTTGCTCCCGTCCCGGCGCAATCCCGTCGATATCGATGCCCTGACAAAGGAGGTCTGACCCTATGGCGCCGCTCTTGCACGCACAGACGATTACCAAGCGCTTCGGCGGCCTCGTGGCGGTCAGCAGCGTCGACCTGGCGGTGGGTGCCGGGGAGATCTGCGCCATTATCGGCCCCAATGGTGCCGGCAAGACCACATTCTTCAACATGGTCTCGGGCGTTTACACCCCGGACAGCGGCCGTCTCTTCTTCGACGGCAAGGATATCACGGGCATGGGCCCGGAACAGATTGCCCCCCTGGGCATCTCCCGGACCTTCCAGAACATCCGGCTCTTCAAGGCGCTCTCCGCTCTGGAGAACATCATGGTGGGCATGCACATCCACCTGCAGTCCGGCCTGTGGTCGACCATCTTCAAGACCCCCGCCGAGCGGCGGGAAGAGCGGGAAGCCGCCCGGGAAGCCGTCCGGCTGCTCGATTACGTGGGGCTGCGCCACTTCGCCAACGAAGCCGCCGGCAACCTGCCGTACGGCGCCCAGCGCCGCCTTGAGATCGCCCGGGCGCTGGCGACGAAGCCCAAGCTGCTGCTGCTCGACGAGCCCAAGGCGGGCATGAACCCCAAGGAGACCGATCAGATGATGGAAGATATCCGGCGCTTGCGCGACGACCTGGGCATCACCATCGTACTGATCGAGCATGACATGAAGCTGGTCATGGCGATCTCCGATCGCATCGCCGTGCTGGACTACGGCACCAAGATCGCCGAAGGCACGCCGGAAGAGATCCGGCGCAACCCCCGGGTCATCGAGGCCTACCTCGGGAAGGAGGCGTCCAAAGAGCATGGCGCTGCTACAGCTTGACACGGTATACGCAGCCTATGGCGCCGTCCAGGCCCTGAAAGGCGTCAACGTCCGGGTGGAATCCGGCGAAGTCGTGACGCTGATCGGGTCGAACGGCGCGGGCAAATCATCGACGCTGCGGGTCATCTCCGGCATGGTCCGGCCCAAGAGCGGGGCGATCAGCTATAAAGGGAAGCGGATCGACGGGCTTGAGGCCCATCAGGTGACGGAGCTCGGCATCGCTCACGTGCCCGAAGGGCGCCGCATCTTCCCCCGGCTGACCGTCACCGAGAACCTCGAAATGGGCGCCTACACGGTCAGGGATAAGGCCGTGATCGCCCGGCGCATGGAAGAGGCCTTCGAGCGCTTCCCGCGCCTGAAGGAGCGGCGCAACCAGACCGGCGGCACCCTGTCCGGCGGCGAGCAGCAAATGCTCGCCATCGGCCGGGCCCTGATGATGGCGCCCGAACTGCTGATGCTCGACGAACCTTCCATGGGCCTGGCGCCCCTCGTGGTGGAACAGATCTTCGAGACGATTACCGAACTGAACCGGGCCGGCGTAACGATTCTGCTCGTGGAGCAGAACGCCCGGCAGGCGCTGCAGGTGGCGCACCGGGGCTATGTGATTCAGACCGGGGAGATCCTCCTGGAAGATCAGGCCTCGTCGCTCCTGGACAACGACACGGTGCGCGAGGCTTATCTCGGCGCATAGCCCATACGAAATGCCCCGCCGTTCCCGGCTGACCGGGAGAGGCGGGGCGCTTTGCTATGAAATGTACAACTCGTCCAGTGCGCAGGGTCTCCCAACGTAATAGCCCTGCGCAAAATCGACACCGTACTCCCGCAGCAGGGACAGGGTCTCCCGGTCGCCCACGAATTCGGCGATCGTCTCTTTCCCCAGACCCCGTGCCAGTTCGACGATGGTCTTGACGAGGTGCTGATCGACCGGATCGTTCGGCAGATTGCTGATGAAACCGCCATCGATCTTCAGGTAGTTGACGGGCAGGTGCTTCAGATGGGAGAAGGATGAGAAGCCGGCACCGAAGTCGTCTATCGCGAAGCGGCAGCCCAGGCCGTTTAAATCCTTAATGAAGTCCCGTGCCAGGTTCGTATCGGCAATTGCTGCGGTCTCCGTGATCTCCAAAATCAGCGATTTCGGATCGATGCCGGTAGCAAGGATCTCCCTGTGGATCAGGGGCAGGAGTTCCGGATCGGAGAAGGCCTTGCCCGACAGGTTGACCTCCAGGCAGATGGGCTGCCCAATCGCCTCTCTGGCGGCCATGAGCCTGATCGCCCTTTGTACGACCCAGCGGTCTATGGCGTGAATCAGGCCAAAGCGCTCAGCGACATGGAGGAAGGCGCCCGGCAGGACAATCTGGCCCTGACTGTCCAGCAAACGCAGCAGCACTTCGTAGTGAACGACCCGGTTGTGGCGCAGGTCCAGAATCGGCTGGAAATACAGGACGAAACTGTCGTGTTCCAGCGCCTCACGGATGCGGCGCTCCCAGGTGAGTTTCGACTCCATCTGCGTCTGCTCGTTCTCATCGGGCTGGTACAGCAAGCAGCCGTCACGGCCCTTCTCTTTCGCCTGGAACATGGCCAGGTCGGCCCGGGCTAGCAGTTCTTCCGATGTGACCCCATGGTCGGGGTAAAGCGAAATGCCAATGGACGCCGTCACCGTAACCGGCTGCCCCCCGACCACTGTGATGTGGCGGCGCAAGGCCTCGAGCAGCTCATGCGCCAACAGGCAGGCCTGGGTGGAGGATGTCGCCGGCAGCACGATGGCGAACTCGTCGCCACCAAGCCGGGCAATGATGCCTGTGTCCCGGAGGCATCGCCGGAGCAATGCCGCAATGCTCTTCAGCAGTTCGTCACCGGCCTGATGGCCCAGGGTGTCATTGACGTACTTGAACTGGTCCACATCGATAAATAGCACCGCACCGGCAGCCCCTTTGCGGTCGGCTGGACACAGTTCCTGCTTCAGTTCCTCCTGGAACCGGTGGCGATTATACAGGCCTGTCAGGGTGTCATAGTTGGCCAGGTGGACCAGCTGCGACTCGGTTCGCTTCCGTTCCGTAATGTCCTGAATGTGCAGAATGGCATAATCAGCCGGACCTGCCGCACTTGCGATGCCGGAGGCGCTGACCAGCGCCCAGATCGGTCTGCCGTCCCGATGCAGGAACCGCTTTTCGAAGTGGACCTGAAGTACCCCGCTCATAACCGACGCTGCAGTCCTGCGGGTCAGTTCCAAGTCGTCCGGGTGTGTAACCAGCCAGGGTTTCATCTGCTCCAGTTCCGGCACGGTGTAGCCGAGCATGTCGGCCAGACAGCGATTGACCTGAAACCACCGGCCGGTGCGGTCCGTCAGCGCCATCCCAATCGGTGCGTCGCCGAAAGCGCTGCGGAAGCGGCGCTCACCCTCCCTTAGCAGCGCTTCGGAATTGGCCAGACCCTGGTGGATACGGGCGTGCAGGACGGCAACGCCGACCTGCCCCGCCAGGGCTTCAACGAAGGCGACCTCGTCAGCATTCCACGTGAGCGGGCCCTCGCACTGGTGGAAGCTAATCACCCCGAGCAGCTGCCCTTCGGCCATGATGGGTGCGGCCAGAACTGCGCAGCCGTTGTCAGGGTCAGCCACGGATACGACCTGCCTGGCCTCTGCAGCCATATGGACCACTGTGAGATCACCGTGGCACGGTTTCGTGGCGGAAAGAACGCCGGGAACGATGTATTCGGCCGCGGGGCGCAGGTCCCCGCCCGGCTCCGTCTGGTAGATGATGCACCGGCAGGCGGAAACTACCCGGCCCAGCTCGGCCGCGGTGGTGCGCAGTATCTCCTGCAGGTCGAGGGAGCTCCGAATCGCTGCGCCGATGCGGTCGATCAGCCGGAGCTGCCGGACCTGGCGCTGCAGGTCCAGGCGGGCCGCGGTCAGTTCGGTCAGCAGCTGCCATTGCTTGCGGGCCTGGCTCACGCCCAGGAATCCTGCCGCCGCCAGCGCAAGGCTCTGCCCGGTGACATGGCCCAGGAAATGAACCGGCGAGACGCTCGGCGCCTCCGAAACCTGATTCAGAAGGTCCCCGAGGACCGCTCCGGCAATGGCCACGGCCAGGAGCCGGAACCCGGCCCGGACGCTCAGTGAGTGGGACGCCAGAACAGGCGGAAGAATGAGGAGCACCAGGGGACTATAGCCGCCCAGCGAGGCGTCGCCCGACAGGATACCCAGGGCGAGCGTCAGAAACACAAAGTGCGACCAGACTCGCGCCTCCGGGGAACCCAAGTTGGGCAAGACCCAGTGCGCCAGCGTTGTATAGGCAGTCACGGTCAGCACAAACAGGTTGATTGCCAGCGACCCGTCCGGCCGCGGGCCGCTCAGGTCGAAGACGCCTGCCAGCAGGACGGCGAGGGCAATCAGCCAGGACCAGGTCTCCAGTGAGCGGTCCAGGTGCTCCAGCGTCCCCGCTCTAGGCTGCTGGACGCCGCGAAAGCTCCAGTCCATGCCTCGCCCGATTAACGAACCAATCGCCAAGATGCTCCAGGAGATTACGCCAATGGTCAGGTCGGACTGCACGGAGTTGTAAATCATCCAACAAGGAAAGAGCGCCCCCGCAATCCGGCGAGCATAGTCCCACCAGCGATTGTTTGCATGAAGCAGCATGGCTCCGGCGCCCACCAGCGCTGTGGCGCCCGCCAGGGGCAGCAGGGGCTCGATCGCGAAATAGACCTGGTGTGGAAAAGACCCGGGCGAAGTGAGCATCAAGGCACCGATTGTCATGTGAATCAGCCCGGAAGTCAGGTCGAATAGCTCGGGACCATTGGTGCCGTTCCCAAACCACGGGATGCACAGTACACCCAACCCGAGGCCCGTATAGATGATCGGCGCCCCCCGCAGACCGGCCATGCCCAGCACATAGCCCAGCAGCAGCAAGGGTGCGGCGGAGACGAGCACCGCCGTACGCTGGAACAAGGGACGCAGTGCGTACCGGCTTAGCAGGAGGAGGACAATGGCGCCTGCCACCAGAGACACGGAAATGTGGGGAAAGAATGGTCTGAGCGGGGCGTATGACGGTGCGGCAAAGTCCCGTGGGGCAATATGTATGCCCAACCCGAGCATGCCTTCAAAAGCAGCAGTTACCAGCAGCAGGCGCGTTGCGCGTACGCCGATGAAGTGCAAGGCCACTCCTCCATACCACCTTCAGGCCCCACCATCCCCGTGCAGGAATGGCGGGGCCCGGCGTCAGATGGCAGCGATTTGTTCTTCGAGGGGTGCCGGACGACCGATGTAATACCCCTGTGCGAAATCGACCCCATAGTCTTGCAAGAGCGCCAGGGTCTGCTCATCGCCGACGAACTCGGCAATCGTGCGTATCCCGAGGCCTCGTGCCAGGTCAACCATCGTCTTTACGAGATGTTGATCGACGGGGTCCTTGGCCAGGTTCTGAATGAAGCTGCCGTCGATTTTGAGGTAATCCACGGGCAGGTGCTTCAGATACGAAAAGGAGGAGAACCCGGCGCCAAAGTCGTCAATCGCGAAGCGGCAGCCGAGTGACCCCAGCTCCTCTACAAACTGGCGGGCCAGATGCGTGTCGGCAATCGCTGCCGTCTCGGTAATCTCCAAAATGAGCGACTCCGGGGTCACACCCGTACCCGCTAACTCCTGACGAATGAGGGGGAGGAGTTCCGGGTCGGAGAAGGCCTTACCGGAGAGGTTGACCTCCAGGCAGATGGGGCGCCCGGTTTTCTGCCTCTCGGCAGTCAGCCGGATTGCCCGCCGCACCACCCAGCGGTCCACGGCGTGAATCAGACCAAAACGCTCAGCTACGGCCAGGAACGCGCCCGGCAGCACCACATGCCCTTCCTTGTCCATCAAGCGAAGGAGCAGTTCATAACGGACAATCTGGTGGGTTTGCAGATCCATGATCGGCTGGAAGAACGGCACGAACTGATCCTTTTCGAGGGCCTCCAGGATCCGCCGTTCCCAGGTCAACTTCGATTCCATCTGCGACTGTTCGCTTTGCTCTGCCCGGTACACGGCGCAGCCGTTTCGCCCCTGTTCCTTGACCTGGTACATTGCGAGATCAGCCTTGGCCAGCAGTTCTTCGGCGGTATCCCCGTGCTCCGGGTACAGTGCGATCCCGATCGATGCGGTAACCGTGATCAGCTGTTCGCAAATGGCGACCTTGTGCGAGCGGAGCCGCTTGAGCAGGTCCTCCGCCACCAGCCTGGCCTGGCTGATGTCCGTGTGGGGCAGCAAAATGGCGAACTCATCGCCGCCCAACCGCCCAATGGTGTCCGCGGCCCGCAGTCGTTGCTGTAGCAGCGTGGTGACGCTCTTGAGCAGGTCGTCGCCGGCCATATGGCCCAGCGAATCATTGACGTATTTGAACTGGTCAAGGTCGAGGAACAGCAGGGCGCCGGAGGTTCCATACCGTTTGGACGCCACCAACTCCCGGCACAACTCCTCCTGAAACCGGCGGCGGTTGAACAGGCCGGTCAGCGTGTCATAGTTTGCAAGCTGGACCAATTGGGCTTCGGCGAGCTTTCGCTCCGTGATGTCCTGAATGTGGATAATGGCGTACGCAATGGTTCCTTGTTCGTCCTGAATGCTGGAGCAGCTGAGCTGTGCCCAGACAGTGTGGCCGTCCCGGTGCACGTAGCGCTTTTCAAACTGGCACGCGGGGATCGCACCGCTCATGACAGCCCGGGCCTGTTGCGAGCTCGTTGCCATGTCTTCGGGGTGGGTGGTCCGGCGCCAGTCCAGCGCTACAAGCTCTGCCTCCGTGTATCCCAGCATCGCGGCGAGGGAGCGGTTCACCTCGAGCCACTGGCCGTCGGCGCCGGACAGGGCCATACCGATGGGCGCCATGCCAAATGCGCTTCGAAAGCGCCGCTCGCTTTCGCGCAGGGCCGCTTCGGAACGTTTCCGATCCCCTTCGGCGGCTGTCTGCGCCTCCAGGGCTTCCTCCAACTGCGTTCGCTGCAGCTGAAGCTCTTCGTTTTGCGCCTGCAGCTCTTCCTGCTGCGCAACCAGTTCCTCATCCTGCGCCTGGAGGCTCTGGTGTGCGCCCTGCAGTTCCTGGTGCTGCTCATAGAGGTTCTTGTGGGCCCGCCTTAGTTCCTGTGCATGCCTGATACCCACCGTTCCTGCTGCGCTCAGGAGCAGCCCCTGCCCCACGATGTGGCTGAGCAACACGGCGATGGGCTCCTGGAGTGTGCTAACGAAATGATCACGGAGATGGCCGAGAGTCGACATGGTCACGGCAAGCAGGAGCAGTCTCGTGCCCGCTCTGGCGCCCAGCGACCTGGCAGCCATCACCGGCGGGATGACCAGCAGCACCAGGAAGCCGGGACCCCCGGGTGCGATATCGCCAGTAAGGCTGCCAATTGCCACCGTCAGGAATATGAAATGCCACCAGACCCGCTGCTCATCCGACCCCAGGTCGGGAAAGATCCAGTGGGCCGCAGCGGTGTAGACCGTTACGGCCAGGACAAACAGGTGAACGAGAACGCGGGCCGCCGGGCTGGGGTCGCCCGGGGCAACGGTGTCGATGAAGAGGATGGCCAGTGCCAGAATCCATGACCAGGTTTCCAGCGACCGGTCCAGGTGCCCGAGCGTTCCGGGCGCCGTCGTACGGGGTGCCGCCGCTTTTCCGAGCCCGCGGTGTCCAATGAGGATGGCCAGTGCCAGCAGCGCCCACCCAAGCACGCCGGTGGTCAGGCCGACCTGGAAGGAGTTGTACATCATCGTAAGGGGCAGGGTCGCGCCGACCACGCTCCGTGCGGCCGTCAGCCAGCCTCGGATCAGCATTTTCGGCACGAACAGCGCGAATGAACCCACGACTCCCGCCGCGCCGACCAAGGGCAATGCCGGTAGTATCGCGAAATACGACACCGCCGAGTAGGTCTCCGGAAAGGCCAGCATGTGTATCCCGGTGGGCAGCTGAATGGCAGCCGCCGTCAGGTCGAACAGATCCCAGCGCTCACCGGCGGGCCTGAACCAGGGTATGGCCACGACGCCCAGCGCCAGGGCCGTGTAGAAGAACGGTGCCGCTCTCAGTCCCGCCGATCCCATCATGTAGGCCATCAGCAGAAGCGGGGCGGCGGGCAGCATGACCCCAATGCGCTGAAGAATCGGCCGTAGCGGATACCTTGCCAAAATCAGCAAAATCACCGCGCTGGCCATCAGCCAGGCAGACAAGTATGGGAAGTAAGGCCGCATCGGCGCATAATACTGCGCCTGGAAGTCCCTGGGGGTCAGATATATGCCTAATCCAAGCAGCCCCTCATAAGAAGCGGCAACGAGCAACAGGCGTGTAATGCGTGAGCTGGCCAAGTACAACGCCACTCCTCCATCTGGTGCTGGTTTACAAGCAAGTTCCCAGAATGGTCTTACGGCATATTGTACTTCATTTATCCTTTCAGGCGAAATAAGGTTTTATAGGTAATTTGATAGAGTCAAGAACAAATCAGGTAACGCTTTCGCGCTGCTCTGGGAAAGACTCGTACAGGCGTTCTTCGGCGATTCGCTTCAAGACCTGCACTGTCTCCCACAAGTCATGATAGCTACAATACAGGGCCACCGGCGCCAGTCTGACCACGTCCGGCGGGCGGAAATCCGGGATGACCCCTTGCGCCTTGAGCGCCTTACAGATGCGTAGTGCGTCGGGATGCTCCAGGGCAACATGTCCGCCCCGGCGCGCAGCGTCACGGGGCGTGCCGACGGCAAACCCAAGTGGGGCGAGGAGGCTGTCGATCAAAAAGATGAGGTAGCCCGTCTGCTCGAGCGATTTTTCCCGAATGGCGGTCATGCCTGCCTCGTTGTGAACGGCCAGCGAACCATAAAGCGCCGCGGCGCTGAGCACGTTGGGAGTGCTGATTTGCCAGGCCCCTGCCCCGGGCGCCTGGTGGAACTGGGGGGCCATGTCGAACTGCCTGTTCTTGTGGCAGCCGAACCAGCCCGTCAATCCCGGCAGGGTGCCAAAGTGCCGCTCGTGGACGAACAGCGTTGCCACGGCGCCCGGGCCGGCGTTCAGGTACTTGTAGGTGCACCAGAACGCGAAATCGCCCCCCCAGTCGTGCAGGCTGTGGGGTACGGCTCCGGCGCTATGGCAGCAGTCGAACCCGATCAGAATTCCCCGTTCGTGCGCCGCCCGGGTCAGGCGCTCCATGTCAAGCAGCTGGCCGCTGCGGTAGAGGACGCCAGGGAGCAGGACGAGAGCGACGTCTTCGGTCATGGCGGCGATCACATCCGCCTCGTCAAGCGTACGCCCGTCCCGGCTGGGTGCCAGCACCAGGTCGGCGGCAGGATCGCCGCCGTGCAGCCGCACCTGGCTTTGCAGGGCGTACAGGTCGGACGGGAAGTTGAGTTCGTCGGTCAGGATTTTCCGCCTCCGGCCGGCGGGCCGGTAGAAAGTGGCCACCAGTGCGTGCAGATTGACGGTGGTGGTGCCCGTCACGACCAGTTCCGCGGGCTCGGCGCCCATGAGGGCGGACTGGAGGGCGCCCAGCTCCTCGGCCATGTAGAACCACGGCCGGTCGCCGGCTGTCCAGCCTTCGACTCCATGGCGCTTCCAGTCTTCCAGGGCGCGCAATACGGCGGCCTCGGCGTCGCGGCCGGCGAGGCCCAGGGAGTTGCCGTCCAGATAAATCCGGCCGGGCTGCACGTAGAAACGGTCGCGAAAAGCGCGCAGGGGGTCCTGCAGGTCCCTGTCCAGGGCATACTCCGGGCCAAGGGCGTACTGGGTAGTCATAGGCGCCTCCTGTGGGACGACTCTGTCTTAAGGTATTTTCGTCCCGCTGAGGCAATCCCTGCAGGGGGCTGACGGCACACCAGCCCCCTGCGTGGGTTGCGCCGCACGCGCAGCCTCAGTCGGCCTCAGTCAGCGTCTTGGGCAGTCCTAGGGCCTCCAGGTCAGCTTCCGTGATTGCCCCGGAATCCAGGCCGTCGTTCACGACGACCCGGTACGACTTCCGGGTGATCTGCTCATCCTGAATGAACCCCGGGGCCTCGCCCGGCCCTTCGCCCAGGGATGCGGCGTGCTCCGTTCTTAACTCCTGCAGCCGTTTGAGTATCCGTGTTTTTTCGTTCCCCAAAACAAATCACCCCATTTTAGTATCAGCCATTTACATGCAAGGTGATTCTGCTATACTTCCTATGTGCGCGAGGGGGTTCAACGCCCCCTCGCAAATCCTGACTAATGGAAGTGGTACCCGCACACCTTACACGGAGAGGTGAGGCCCGTGAACCGGCAATACCAGACCCCCCTCTTCACGGGATTGCTTGCTCACGCGAGCCGCAACCCCGTTCAGTTCCACATTCCCGGCCACAAGAAGGGGACGGGCATGGCCCCCGAGTTCCGCAAGTTCATCGGGGAGAACGCGTTATCGATTGACCTCATCAACATCGCGCCGCTCGACGACCTGCATAATCCCCACGGCATGATCCGTGAGGCGCAGGAGATCGCGGCGGCGGCGTTCGGTGCTGACTACACGTACTTCAGCGTCCAGGGCACCAGCGGCGCTATCACGACCATGGTGATGTCGGTCTGCGGCCCGGGCGACAAGATCCTCGTCCCCCGCAACGTCCACAAGTCGGTTCTGACGGGCATCATCCTGTCGGGCGCCCTGCCCGTCTTCATGACGCCCGAGCTGGACTACAACCTGGGCATTGCCCACGGCATTAGCGTGGAGACCGTACGGACCGCCCTTGACCAGCACCCGGACGCCAAAGGCGTGCTCGTGATCAACCCGACGTACTTTGGGGTGGCGGCTGACCTGAAGGCCATTGTGGAGCTGGCGCATTCCCGCAACGTCCCCGTTCTGGTGGACGAGGCGCACGGCGTGCACATCAACTTCCACGATGCCATGCCGCTCTCTGCCATGCAGGCCGGCGCCGACATGGCGGCCACCAGCGTCCACAAGCTGGGCGGCTCCATGACGCAGACCAGCGTCCTGAATATCCGCGAAGGGTACGTCAATCCCGGGCGTGTGCAGTCGATTATCTCGATGCTGACGACGACCAGTACGTCGTACCTGCTGCTGGCATCGCTCGACGTGGCCCGCAAGCAATTGGCCACGAAGGGCCGCCAGATGATTGACCGGGCGATTAACCTGGCGCAGAAGGCGCGCCACCGCATCAACGAAATCCCCGGGCTCTACTGCTTCGGGGCGGAGATCATCGGGCAGAACTCGTCCCGGTTCGACTTTGACCCCACCAAGCTGTGCATCAACGTCAACCAGTTGGGCGTTACCGGCGCCGATGTGGAGAAGATGCTGCGCGATGAGTTCAACATCGAAGTGGAGATGTCGGACCTCTACAACATATTGTGCATCATTTCGCTCGGCGACTCCGAGGAAGACCTCGAACAGCTGATTCGGTCGCTGCATGTGCTCAACGAACGCTTCTACCGGTCGCGGCCGGCCAATGAGGTAAAGGTTCGCGTTCCGACCACGCCGATTCTGGCGATGTCGCCGCGCGAAGCCTTTTACGCCGAAACCGAACTCGTTCCCCTCCACGATTCCGAAGGCCGGGTCATTGCCGAGTCGATTATGGTCTATCCCCCGGGCATTCCGATCATGCTGCCCGGCGAGATTGTCGCCCACGAAAACCTGGAGTATATCGATGACTGCATTTCGGCGGGGCTGCCAGTTCAGGGTCCCGAAGATCCCAGCCTCAGGATGATCAAAGTGGTCAGGAAAGCGAGATCGTAGTCCTAATATTGCCTGGGTCCCAGGGGAAGATATCCCCTGGGACCTTGACTTATCCACAGGGTTGTGAGCAACTGTGGAGAACTCGCGTTCCCGCAAATCGCGCTGTGGCGCGGGTTTGTTCGGTTTTGCTATGTGAGGAATTCCCAATGGTGTGGATAACCTGTGGATCAGCTTGTGAGTACAGAAAAGAACTCCACGCGCGCGCCACCTCTTGACCTTCTGCGTACGATGGTAAAAAACCGGGAGGTCTGGCGAATGGTCTTCTACTTCGTCCAGAGGGGGGAGACGCTGTATCAGATCGCCAAGCGGTACCAGACGACTGTGCATGCCATCGTAGCAGCCAACCGCCTGGATGACCCCAACGCGATCTGCCCTGGCCAGGCGCTGATCATCCCCCGACCGGGCGAGGTGCCCTCGCCGCCTCCGGGGGGCATCGTTCACCTGGTGCGGGCCGGGGAGACCGTCTTTCACCTGGCGTCCAAATTCGGCACCTCCGCCCCGGACATTCTGCGGGCGAACCAGATTGCCCACCCCGAGTTCATTGCCGCGGGGCAGCAGCTGGTCATTCCCGAACGCATGGAGGCCGGCGATGACTGGCCCATGCTCGGGCGAACGCCCGGACGGGCGGGGACCGGACCGGTCCTACTTCACGGGAGGCCTTCGGAAGGCTGGAGCTTTGCGCCCAGGAACAGCCTGGGCCTGCGCCCGTCGGCGCCGGTCATCCGGTATGACCGTGTGTATGTCGGTCTGGGCGATGGCCATTTCTATGCGCTATGCCGAAAGACCGGGCGGGTCAAGTGGCGTCTGCCCGCCGCCGAGCCCGATGTGCTGGCGGCCCTGGGCCAGGAGCCGCTGGCAGCGCCCGCCGTCTTTGACGGGCTGGTCTATCTGTGCGGACCCGATGGCGCAGTTATGGCGGTAGATGCCCATTCGGGCCAGCACATCTGGAAGATCGCCTGCGGCAGCCGAATTGTCAGTTCGCCGGCGGTCTGCCGGGGCGTCGTGTACCTGGGCACCCTGGGGGGGCAGGTCTATGCGCTGGAGGCCAAGACCGGCGCCATCGCGTGGAAGCGCGACGTTGGGGCTGCACTGACCTATCCCATTGCAGTGGGCGATGACCACCTCTTCGCCTGCACCGAAGACGGCGCCCTGTCCGCCCTGGATGCGGAGAGCGGCGACTCGTTCTGGCAGGTGAAGGCTGAGGAGCCCGGCGCGCCTGTGTTTGCCGAGGTCGTGGTGCTGGCGGGAGGCCGGGCCTACGACCCCCGGACGGGTCAGGTCCTGTGGCGGGTGAACGCCGGCGGCAACCTGCCCGTGGCCCGGGTTGACCAGGTCATATACCCGGGCGGAGCCGTCGACCTGTTCACGGGCAGCCTGCAGCGGGCCCATGTGGCCGGCGTCTCCAGCTTGACGCCGGAACCGGCGCAGGGCGAGATGCTCGCTCTCCCGGAGCCGCCCACGCCCCTGCGAGCACAGGTCGCATCCGGCTCGCTCCTGATTGCCGTCGGTGAAGACGGGCGGCTGTACGCCTGGGACGTGGCGAGCGGGGGCACGGCATGGCTCTATGCGCTGGGCGGCCCCAGCCACCAACCCCCGGCCATCGCTCCCGGCCAGATCGTCGTAGCCCTCGAATCCGGCGGGATGCAGACCTTCCAATTTGCCGATGGACCTGCCGCCGTCTGACCCGACAGCACTGCAGCCCGGATCGACGGGGGCCTGAGACCTCCCGAATTCGATCCGGGCTGCATCATATCGGCGCTCCTTTCAAAAACTACCTGACGAAAATCAGGTGCTTCGGGAGGGAGTGTCATGAGAGATCGCTGGCGCAAGGGGGCCGTCGCGCTGGCCGTGCTGGGGTTGGCCGTCGCCTGGCCCGGCGCCACGTACGACGGGTACAGAGCGTACGCGGAGACCAAGGCGGCCAAGGACAACCTGACCCTTCTCGCCCAGCTGGTCTGCGGGGAGGCGCGGGGTGAGCCGTACGAAGGGAAGGTGGCGGTGGCAGCCGTCATTTTGAACCGCACGCTGGACAAGCGGTTTCCCAATTCCGTGGCGGGCGTGGTCTATCAGACGCATGCCTTCGAGTCCGTCTCCAACGGCGAGATTTACCGCGGGACGACGCAGGAGTGCTATAAGGCTGCCCGGGCGGCCCTCTCCGGGTGGGATCCATCCAACGGCTCCGTTTTCTTCTACGCTCCGGCCAAGACCAGCAACAGGTACATCTGGTCCCGCCCCATCGTCCGGAAAATCGGGCGCCACAATTTCGCCAAGTAGGGAGCCATGCCGATGCGGACACAGCGCGGAGTCGTCTGGCCGTACCTGCTCCTCGGCGTCGCCCTGGTGGGCGCCCTGAGCTTTGGCTGGTACCAGACGCGCCTAAAGAACCAATTGGCACTTGATGCCGAAAACAAGTACATGTCGGCCTTCCACAAGCTGAAATGGACCAGCGAGAACATTGAGGACCGGACCGCCCGGCTGATGGCGACTAACGACCCCCAACTGCAGGAGAGCCTGCTGGCCGACCTGCGGGTCTACAGTGCCCAGGCGGTGGAGCACATGGCGGTTCTGCCTTTGCTGACCACCAACACGCCGCGCATCGAGAGTTTCCTCAACACCCTGCGCGAGCAATCCGATCTGATGCATAACAGGATCAATCAGGGTCAGGCGCTGTCGCCCGACGACTGGACCCGGCTCACCGATATGCGTAAGCAGTCGGTCTTCTTCGAAAGCGAGCTCGGGAACATGCTCGGGCTCGTGGGGAACGGAATGATCAGGTGGCGCGATACCGTGCGGGTTACCGGTCCCACGCAGTCCGGCACGGCCACCACGCCCATCACCAAGTCGGTCGCCCAGTTGGAGACTGCCCTGACGCCGCCGCCCGGCGAGGAGCAGACGCTGTCGCCGGAAGCCGGGCCCCTGGCCCGCCCCCGCACCGACCCCGGTCCCCGCGTGGATGCCGCGGCGGCTGTCCTCGCTGTCAAAAAGTTTGTGGACATGCCGCTGAAAAGCGAACCGGTCGTCACCGGCACATCTGACCCGACCGATGAGGCGCATACCTTCTCGCTGTACTTTGTCAACGCCGTGAAGCAGAACAACACGCCCCTCAACTTCGGTATCAGCGTCCACGGCGGGCATGTCATCTACATGCTCGACGGGCGCCCCGTCTCGGAAAAGCGGTTCACCGTCCCCCAGCTGGTGGAGCGGGCACGGCAGATGCTGGAGAAGCGCGGATACCACGCGCTGGAGTACATCTCATCCGCTGAGAACGACGGGACGCTGATCATGGACTTCGCCCCCATGGAGCAAGGCGCAGCCGTGATGGTGGACAACATCAAGATCATGCTCGCCATGGACAACGGTGAACTGGTCGGTTTTGACGCCAAGAACTACTGGATTAACCGCCATTCCCGCAAGGACCTGGGCAAGCCGCAACTGAACGCAGGTGCCGCCCGCGGGCGCCTGGCGCCCCGGCTGAAGGCGGAAGGGCAGCCCCGGCTCGCGCTGATTGCGGACCGGCGGTCCCGGGAGCGCCTGGTGTGGGAGTTCGCAGGCGCTATAGACCAAGAGCGGTTCCGGGTCTTCGTCGACGCCAATACCGGCGCAGAGGTGGATGTGCAGCGGATCACCGGCGACCCCTCCCCGCCGCTTAACAAAGGGTGACGCATGAGGAAGGCGCCCTGCCTGACGGGGCGCCTTCCTTATATATTACAGCAGCGGCGGGACAGGCTCGTCCGAAATGGGAGGGGCCGGCTCAGGTGCGGGCTCCGGCTCCACTTCTGCGGGCTCGGTCCCCGCCAGAAACCACTCCCGCACCGTGGGACAGACGGCGTTCGGCAGGCGCCCGGTCGCCGAGCAGACTTCCACGGCGGTCACGCCGGGCGGGGGCGTCCAGTCGCGAAATTTCGTCCGCACCAGGGCTTTGCTGGCGAAGCTGGCCCAAATGGGCGCCGCCGTACCGCCGCCTTCCCGCCAGCTCGGGGTGTTCGCGTCGCTGCCCACCCACACGCCGGCCACCAGGTCGGGCGTGTACCCGACGAACCACGCGTCGCGGGACTCGTCGCTGGTGCCGGTTTTGCCGGCGGCGGGGCGCCCGGCCATGTATCCGGAGACTGTGGCGGCCGTGCCGCCGGGCCCGACCACCGTCTTGAGCATGTCGGTCACGATGAACGCTACACCCGGGTCCAGGACTTTGGAGCGGCTTGGCCGCTCCTCAGCGATTACATTCCCCTGCCGGTCGACAATCTTCACGATAGACAGGGGTTTGACGTTGAAGCCGCCGTTGGCCAGCGGAGCATAGGCCCGGGTTACTTCCAGGGGTGTTACGGCCGAGCTTCCCAATCCAACGGTTAAATCATCTGCCAGGGGGCTTTCGATTCCCATTCGCCTGGCCAGGTTGATGACGGCGGGCGGCTTGACGGTGTTGATCCATTGCGCCGTTACGACATTCAACGATCGGCGCAGGGCGGTGCGCATGGAGGCGGGCGCATACGAGTACTGGTTGCCGTGGTTCCGCGGGCGCCATGGCTTCCCGGGCGTGGCGCCGGGGAACTCGGCGGGGGCGTCCAGCTGTGTACTTGCCGCGGAATACTGCCGTGTCTCCAGTGCGGCCGCGTACACGAACGGCTTGAAAGCGGAGCCGGGCTGCTGGGGCTCAACGGCACGGTTGAGCGCGACCTTGGTTTCCCGCCCACCGACCAGCGCCTTGATATGCCCCGTAGCGGGCTCAATTGCCACCAGGGCCACCTGCGGCTGCTGCCCCGTGCCGGCCTGGCCTTCTACGGCCGGTGCCGCCCGCCGTACCGCCTCGTTGGCCGCCTGCTGCATGCCCAGGTCCAGCGTCGTGAATATGTCGTAGCCGCCCTTGTAGAGATTGCGTGCCACTTCCGGGTACCTGGCTTCAAGCTCTCGCTTGACGAAATCGACGAAGTACGGTGCCTCCTCCTGAATCTGCGTCAGTTTCGCCGCCCCGGCATTCAACCGCAAGGGCTCCTTTTTTGTGCGCGCCGCCAAGTCGGCCGGAATGTAGCCGGCGGCGGCCATCTTGTCCAGCACGAGGTTACGGCGGGAGACGGCGGCCTCCGGGTTGTTCAGCGGCGTGTAGTACTCCGGCGACCGGGGCAGCCCGGCCAACAGAGCCGCTTCTGCCAGCGAAAGCTCCCGGACGGACTTGCCATAGTACGTCCGTGACGCTACTTCAGCGCCGTATGTGCCCGCACCCAGATAGATGGTGTTCCAGTACATGCCGAGAATCTCGCGCTTTGAATATGCATGTTCCAGTTTAAGCGTCAGCACCGCTTCTCTCAGCTTGCGGGCCACGGTGCGTTCCTGCGTGAGATACATGTTCTTAGCTAACTGTTGTGTAATGGTGCTGCCGCCTTCGACTACCCGGCCGGCCCGCACATTGCGTGCCATGGCCCGCGCCAAGCCCAGCGGGTCAATCCCTTTGTGTGTGTAGAACCGATCGTCCTCCACGGCGACCACGGCGTTCAGCAGGAAATCGGGCATCTCCGCAACTGGCACTTCGACCCGATTTTCGGTAAACAGGTTGGCTACACGGGCGCCCGAAGTGTCTAAGATCTCCGTGGCTTCCGGCATGCGCGGCGCGGGCAACGGCGTCAGTACCACCGAAAGACCGAAGAGAACGAACACGAAAACCGGTACGCACAGAGCGGCTGCGAAAAGCCACTTTTCGCCGACGAGCTTTCGCATCGGATTACGACACCTCCGACAGGGAGTGTTCCCGTATAGAGGAAGACTTATGTCCACTCCTCCCATCGGTTGATGACACTACCACCCGAAACGGTGGCTACATGCACTTTATGCTTATTGACACAGTGCCCGATCGGGTGGCATATACACTTCGCGAAGGTGTACATATTCAGCCCGAACGTGAACTACACATACTTCGCCACACATGAAATACTAAGCACGTACACGGCGGGGCTGTTGGGCGACAACAGGCCCCGTCAAAATGATGCTTTTTTTATTTATGGGTTCAGATAAAGGAGTATGAGGCATGGTACAGCGCAACCGCGTAGTTATCGACGGAAACGAGGCCGCAGCACACGTAGCCTATAAGACGAGCGAAGTCATCGCCATCTACCCGATTACGCCTTCCTCGAACATGGGCGAGTGGGCCGACGCATGGGCTGCCGGTGGTCACAAGAACATCTGGGGTACTGTTCCGCTCGTTCAGGAGATGCAGTCCGAGGGCGGCGCCGCTGGCGCCATTCACGGCTCCCTGCAGACCGGCGCTCTCTCCACCACCTTCACCGCCTCCCAGGGCCTCCTGCTGATGGTCCCGAACATGTACAAGATCGCTGGCGAACTGACCAGCACGGTTTTCCACATTGCCGCCCGTGCGATCGCCGCGCAGGGCCTTTCCATTTTCGGTGACCATCAGGACGTCATGTCCACCCGCTCCACCGGCTGGGCCATGCTGAACTCCGCCTCCGTTCAGGAAGCGCTCGACATGGCGCTGGTGGCCCACGCCTCGACGCTGGAAGCCCGGATTCCCTTCCTGCACTTCTTTGACGGTTTCCGGACCTCCCATGAAGAGCTGAAGATTGAGCTGTTCGAGGACGACGACATCCGCGCGATGATCGACGCCGACCTCGTGGCCGCTCACCGTCAGCGCGGCCTCACCCCTGACCGTCCGGTCATGCGCGGCACCGCCCAGAACCCGGACGTGTACTTCCAGGGCCGTGAGACCGTCAATCCCTACTACAAGGCGACCCCGGCCATCGTTCAGAATGCCATGAACAAGCTCGCCGGTATCGTGGGCCGTCAGTACAACCTGTTTGACTACTACGGCGCGCCGGATGCTGAGCGCGTCATCGTAGCGATGGGCTCCGCCTGCGGCGCCGTCGAAGAGACCGTCGACGCCCTGAACGCCAAGGGTGAGAAGGTCGGCCTGGTCAAGGTCCGCCTGTACCGCCCGTGGTCGCCCGAGCACATGCTGGCCGCCATCCCGGCGACCGCCAAGACCATCGCCGTTCTCGACCGCACCAAGGAGCCCGGCGCCAACGGCGAACCGCTCTACCTCGACGTCCTCACGACCATCACCGAAGCGGTCATGCGGGGCCAGTTGGCCGGTCTGCCCAAGGTCGTCGGCGGCCGCTACGGCCTGGGTTCCAAGGAGTTCACGCCGGCCATGGTCAAGGGCATCTACGACGAAATGGCCAAGGCTCAGCCGATGGGCAACTTCGTTGTTGGCATCATCGACGACGTCAACAACAACAGCATCGCTTATGACTCCAACTTCAGTACCGAGCCCGCCGACGTGGTCCGTGCCATGTTCTGGGGCCTGGGCGCCGACGGCACCGTCGGTGCTAACAAGAACTCCATCAAGATCATCGGCGAAGAGACCGACTTCTACGCCCAGGGCTACTATGTGTACGACTCCAAGAAGTCCGGCTCGCTGACCGTCTCCCACCTGCGGTTCGGCCCGCGGCCCATCAAGAGCACCTACCTGATCGACAAGGCCAACTTTGTGGCCTGCCATCAGTTCGTGTTCATGGAGAAGTTCCCGGTCCTCGACACCGCTGACCAGGGCGCCACCTTCCTGCTCAACGCTCCCTACGGCGCCGACGAAGTCTGGGACAAGCTGCCCAAGGCCGTTCAGGAGACCATTATTAAGAAGAAGATCAAGTTCTACGTGATCGACGCGGCTACCGTGGCCAAGGCCACCGGCATGTTCCCCCGCATCAACACGATCATGCAGACCTGCTTCTTTGCCATCTCCAACGTGCTGCCCCGCGAAGAGGCCATCGCGAAGATCAAGGAGTCGATCCGCAAGACCTACTCCAAGCGCGGTGAGGCCGTCGTTCAGAAGAACTTCGCCGCCGTCGACGAGACCCTGGCCAACCTGTTCGAGGTGAAGGTGCCCGCGCAGGCCACCAGCAGCATCGAGCTGCCGCCGGTCGTCTCCGCCAAGGCCCCGGAGTTTGTCCAGAAGATCACCGCTGAAATGATGGCCAACCGCGGCAACGACCTGCCGGTCAGCGCCATGCCTGCTGACGGCACCTTCCCGACCGGCACCACCCAGTGGGAGAAGCGGAACATCGCGCTCGACGTGCCGGTGTGGGAGACCGACCTCTGCATCGAGTGCGGCAAGTGCGTCATCGTCTGCCCGCACGCCGTCATTCGCGCCAAGATCGTCGACAAGGCCGAACTGGCCGGGGCGCCCGAAGGCTTCAAGTCCATGGACGCCAAGTGGAAGGAGCATGCCGACAAGCAGTTCATCCTTGGCTTCGCCCATGAGGACTGCACCGGCTGCGGCATCTGTGTTGAGGTCTGCCCGGCCAAGGACAAGACCAACAGCAGCCGTAAGGCGATCAATATGCAGCCCCAGCTCCCGATTCGGGAAGTGGGCCGCAAGAACTGGGACTTCTTCCTCACCCTGCCCGAGCTCGACCGCTCCTCCATGGCCTGGAACAACGTCAAGAACGTGCAGTTGCTTGAGCCGCTCTTCGAGTTCTCCGGCGCCTGCGCCGGCTGCGGCGAGACTCCGTACGTCAAGCTGGTCTCCCAGCTGTTCGGCGACCGCATGATCGTCGCCAACGCCACGGGCTGCTCCTCCATTTACGGCGGCAACCTGCCGACCACCCCGTGGACGCAGAACAAGGACGGCCGCGGTCCGGCCTGGTCCAACTCCCTGTTCGAGGACAACGCTGAGTTCGGTCTCGGCATGCGCCTCGCCGTCGATAAGCAGAGCCATTATGCGATGGAACTGGTCGACTCCCTGCGCGATGAGATCGGCAACGCCCTTGCCAACGCCCTGCTCAGCGCCGACCAGAGCACCGAAGCCGGCATCGCTGCTCAGCGTGAGCGGGTTGCCGAACTGAAGGCCAAGCTCGCTGGCGTCGGCACCCCGAAGGCGAAGGACCTGATCGGTGTCGCTGACTACCTGGTCAAGAAGTCCGTCTGGATCATGGGCGGCGACGGCTGGGCTTACGACATCGGCTACGGCGGCCTTGACCATGTCATCGCTTCCGGCGCTAACGTCAACATTCTGGTCCTCGATACGGAAGTGTACTCCAACACCGGCGGTCAGGCCTCCAAGTCCACCCCGCGCGGCGCCGTGGCGAAGTTCGCTGCCGGCGGCAAGCCCCAGGGCAAGAAGAACCTCGGCATGATCGCCATGAGCTATGGCAACGTCTATGTCGCCCAGATCGCGCTGGGTGCCAACGACGCCCAGACCATCAAGGCCATCATGGAGGCCGAGGCCTACGAGGGCCCGTCCATCATCATCGCCTACAGCCACTGCATCGCTCACGGCATTGACATGGCCAAGGGCATGGATCAGCAGAAGCTGGCCGTCAACTCCGGCCACTGGCCGCTGTACCGGTTCGACCCGCGGCTCAAGGCCCAGGGCAAGAACCCGCTGCAGCTCGAGTACAAGGGCCCGCAGATGCCGCTGAAGGACTATATCTACAACGAGACCCGCTACCGCATGCTGGTCCAGAGCAACCCGGCTGCGGCCGAGAAGCTCCTCGAAGAGGCGCAGGCGGAAGTGAACGATCGTTGGGAGATGCTCAAGAACAAGGCCGGCGTCTAGGCCAGGCTGAGCAAACGGGAGCCCGTCAATCGACGGGCTCCTCTTTAGTTGTACGCTCCGTTGTCTTGTGCAAGTCTGAGGAGTTCAAGTCCCTCCGGGGCCGTTTATCCTGTTCGGTCCCGAAGCCGAAGACAAAGCAGGTGGAAACACCTGACCAGGGCTCCACTGGCGACAGGGGGTCCGGAGGGCTGCAGGCGAACGACCAGCCCGGAACGCAAGTGAACCAGAGGTGGCATCCATGGTTGGTGACTCGCCAGCTAAGCGGGGAAGCCCAATGTCTGTGCGGAAGAAGGCG
>DASPIW010000005.1:0-230593 GCA_035628915.1 Symbiobacteriaceae bacterium
GATCCATGACTGGCGCATGCACCTGAAGCCTGGCACGACACTCGAAGACCTGTCGAAAATGTTCAACCCGGTGATCCAAGGTTGGATCAACTACTATGGGCGCTTCTACAAGTCGGAACTGTATCCGGTACTCGTGCACCTGAACCGAGCCCTGGTCCGCTGGGTACGGCGCAAGTACAAGAAACTTCGCCCCAGCCAGCGCCGGGCAACTCACTGGCTCGGAAGGATTGCCAGACGAGAGCCAAAACTGTTCTCACACTGGCAATGGGGGATCCTGCCCTCGGCTGGATAATGGGAGCCGGATGAGCTGAGAGGTTCACGTCCGGTTCTGAGAGAGCCTCGGGGTGAAACTCCCCGGGGCTACTCGCCCGGGAAGCCACCCAGCAAACCAGCCCCTTCCGGCTCCGCTCGCGGTGCCTGTTGCCGTATCAGCAACCTGACCCCAGTCTCCGGCAAACGGAGACTGGGGTTATTGTGCATGAACGCTCCTGAGAAGACCTATCGGCTTCCGGCGAGACCGCAGACGACATCCAGCAGTACGTTGGCACCGCCCACCAGGTCCGGCTCCGCTGTGTATTCGCGGGGATTATGGCTGATCCCACCCACGCTGGGCACAAAAATCATCGCCGCGGGGCAGATGCGGGCGATCATCTGAGCGTCCTGTCCGGCCCCGGACGTCATGCGCCGCGACGGGTGCCCCCGCTGGGCGGCGGCATGCTCAATCAGCGCCACGATCTGCTCGTCAAAGACGACCGGTTCAAAGCGGACCAACCGTTCCGATGAGACGGACACGCCTTCGGCAGCCGCAAGCTCCTTCAGGAAGCCGGCGAGTGCGGCTTCCATGCGCTGCAGTCTCTGCTCATCCGGATCGCGCAGATCCACAGTGAATGTGGCCCGCGAGGGAATGACGTTGATGGCATTCGGCTCGAAATGGATGCAGCCAACCGTCGCGACGCTGGGGGCGCCCGAGCCGGAAACCAGGTCGCGCAGGAACGTGATTACGCGGGCAGCCGCATGCCCTGCATCATGGCGCATGTGCATGGGTGTCGTACCGGCGTGGTTTGCCACCCCTTCGATCGTGATGCGCTGCCACGATATCCCCTGCAGGTTCTCCACGGCTCCGATGGGGATGCCTGTCCGATCAAGGATGGGCCCCTGTTCAATGTGAAGTTCCACATAGGCGCACGGCTGCAGGAAACCCGGCTCCTCTTTGCCCGCATAGCCGATTCGCTCAAGTTCTTCGCCCAGCGCAGTTCCGTCGGTGCCCACCGCCGCAAGCGCCTCCGCGACAGAGAGGCCGCCTGCGAAGACGAGGGAGCCCATCATGTCGGGCGCATAGCGCACACCTTCTTCGTTGGTGAACGCGGCGACGGCGATGGGACGATGTGGGACAAACCCAGCCGACCGGAGGGTTTCGACAACCTCGATACCCGCGAGCACGCCGTAGCACCCGTCATAAATCCCGGCGTTGATGACCGTGTCGATGTGTGAGCCGACCAGGACGGGGGCCCGATTGTCATCGCCGGGGCTCCGCCAGATGCCGAAGATGTTCCCTACACGGTCGACCGCGATCTCCAGGCCGGCGGCCTTCATCCAGCCAACGAGCGCATCGCGCCCTGCCTTATCGCTCTCGGATCCCGCCAGCCGGGTCAGCCGGCCGTCGCTGTCACGCCCGATCTGTCCAAGGTCACGAATCCGCTTGAGCAACCGTTCCGCATCAACCGACAAGCCTGGAGACTGGCATGGCATCATGTGCTCCCCTTTCATTTTCGGCGATGTCATGTGCAAACCCGGAGATAAACGCCACCACCATCAGTACGAGCCCCGCTCCCAGGCTGGATAGCATCACCAGGGTAATGGTGTCCGGATTGGAAATCCCGGGCACAAATCCGAAAATGGCCACCACAAGGGCATAGAGAATGAGGACAGCACTGACGGTCAAGACGGGGAGCCACAGACTGCCCAAGCCGCTGCGCATGCCGGCGGGGATCACCTTCCGCCACCAGGAAAGCGGCTTGTCGATGCGGGTTGCAAAAGCCCATGCGATGGTGAAAAACACGACTTGCCCGATGCCCCCGCCAACCAGGAACAGCAGGATAAAGAGCAGGAGAAAGACCAGTGGCCCATTTCGCTTATGTAAATAACCTACCGACCAGACCATCACGGCGAGGCTGACCAGCATGGCGGCGACGCCGGACACCAGGAAATTCGGAATGACCGTGAAGGCCGGTTCGTTCCCATAGGCCCACATGCGGTGTGCTTCACCAATCGCATGAATGATCAGGCTGCCGGGCGCAGTGGACCCCTGCAGCGCTTCAAAGAACCCGTGACCGAAACCGCTGATGCCAAAGATGACGCCCAGTGTGGCGACAACCGTGCGGGTCGCGTTATTCACTCGTACGTGGGACATCGGTCGAAACCTCCCTTAATAATCCGGCCAAGACGCAATCAACCATTTGATTGATCTTCTGTCTCCGCTGTTGTTCATCAAGAAAGTCGGTGTTCAGATACCCGTTGTAGAGCTCAGGATCCAGGACAATATGGTGGAACGGCAGCATGAGTTGCAAGGCGATGACCTTCAAATCGGATTCATTACGTCCCTCAAACATCTCCTTTAACAATGGGATCACCATGTCACATGAGCTCTTGCACCCTTGTTTCAGCTCGGTGGTAAGGGCGACTTTACATACGTTGTGGTACTTGAACGCGGCATCGGCCGTGGTGATCAGGATGCTCCTCAGCCGGGTTTCGGCATCGGCGTCCATGCTCTTGCCTTGCTGTACCTGGCTGATGATGCCGCCCATCATCATCCCGACGACCTGGCTCAGCAGGTTCTCTTTGGACTGGTAGTAATAGTTGACCAGGGCCGGATTTACACCGGCTTTCGCGCCAATCTGCCTGGTGGTAATCCGCTCCGCATCTGCACCGCCGGTGACCAGGTCCATGGTGGCCTGGAAAATCTTCTCCCTGGCGTCCGGAGTCAATCACCTGACCTCCCGTGCTTAAACGTGTTTTAAACACGTTTAATCTCGCGCTTGTCCAGGCGAGTGTCAAGGGTACGAAATGCAAACGTAAGAAAAAGCCCGAGAACCGCCAATCCCAAGGGAGGGGTTCTCGGGCCGCTTTAGTTCCGCGCCGGGCTTGGCTTCTGCCACCGGAAAACCCGGTTCAAAGCGTTGAAAACGAGCCGCGCCTCCTTGGTCAGCAGGGGCCCCAGGACCGCCAGCACCAGCACGTACAGTGCCGCGAAGGACTGCAGCGAAGCATCCAGCCCGCCCTGCTCGGCGAGGTTAGCCAGCACGATGGAGAACTCCCCGCGGGAGACGAGCGTCACGCCCAGATACACCGATGCTTTTCGTGACAGACCGGCCCGCGACCCGGTAACCAACCCCGTGAGGATGTTGCCCGCGAGCGTCAGGGCGACGGCCGCCAGGCTGAACCACAGGGCCCCGCCCAGCGAGAGCGGGTCGATGGTAAGTCCGAAGTGAAAGAAGAAGATGGCCCCGAAGAAATCCCGGAACGGCAGCACCAGGTGCTCGATGCGCTGCCGGTGCTCCGTTTCGGCCAGCACCAGGCCGAAGAGCAGGGCGCCGATCGCCTCCGCCACGTGGATCGCTTCGGAGAAGCCCGCCACCAGAAAGAGCCCGGCGCACAGGACGAGCAGGAAGATCTCGTCCGACGTGATATTGAGGATCCGGTTGAGCCATGGCACAGCCCTGCGGCCCAGTAGAATAAAGCTCAGCATAAACCCGATCGCAACCAGGACCGTCACGCCGACCTGCAGCGGCGAGGCGCCGCTGCTCAGGACCAGGCCTGAAACAATCGCCAGGTAGATGGCCACAAACACGTCCTGAAACATCATAATGCCCAGCACCAGTTCCGTTTCCGGGTGCGCTGAGCGCTTCAATTCAACGATCAGCTTGGCCACGATAGCGCTGGACGAGATCGCAATAATCCCGGCGATGATGAGGCTCTCCATCAGGGGCCAGCCCAGCAGCCGCCCCAGGAGCAGCCCCAGGGGGAAGTTGATCAGCATGTAGGCGGTGCCGGAGCCAAGAATGGAGCGGCCGGCACGTATCAGGCGGCCGACGGAAAACTCAAGGCCCAGGTAGAACAGCAGAAACAGGATGCCGATCCGGCCCATGAATTCGAGCAGTGGTGCGCTTTGGACGAACTGGAAGTTGAGCAGGCCGAAATCCGGCATGTGCGGGCCGACGACCATGCCGGCCAGAATCATCATCGGGACCATGGAGAAGCGCAGCTTGGCCGCCAGCAGGGCGGCCAGGACCATCAAACCTAGCGCCAGGCCTACTTCAAAGACAACATGTTCCATGCGCTACGAGCTCCCCTGGGCGAGGAGCAGCCGGCACGCCTTGACCTGCCCCCGTTCACCGGCGACGACCAGTGTTGCCTCAGACTGGAGCACGAAATCCGGACCGGGATTGATCTTCTTGGTATGGTCCTTGTTGATGACGGCCATGATGCTGGCGCCCGTGCGCTGCCGCACGCGCAGCTCACCGATGGTCTTGCCTGCGCAGGGCGACCCGGGCTCGACTTTCAGCCAGTCAATATGCAGGTCATCCAGGGCGACATCGACCGACTCGAGGGCGCGCGGCTTGTACGTCATGCCGCCGATAATGCCGGCGATCTGCCGCGCTTCGGCGTCGTCCAGCGTGACCATGGAGATGCTCTCATCCGGGTCGTCGTGGTGGAAATGATACAGCTCGCGCTTGCCATCGTCGTGAACGACGATGACCAGCCGGTCGCCGCTGCGGGCATCCACCTGAAACTTCCGGCCGATGCCGGGCAGGTCAGATTCTTTGATTGAGGGCATTGGGGGCGTCCTCCTCATCATGCGGGTTGTCGTTGAACAAGCATCCCTCGATCCATTGTAGCAGAACGTCCGATCCCGGTGCTACTCAAGTGGGGACAGCCCGGTGGGGGCCGCCTTTCCCTTGCCGGAAGGGATTGCTGCTACGGCGCACGAACTATCGGCCCAGGCCCCAATGCGGAGAGGTGTGGGCGTCATGCGCCGTGCCCCCTGGCTCTTGCTGATCCTGACCCTGTCCCTGCTCCTCGCCGGTTGCAGCGCCGCCCCGCCGGGACTGGTCATCCGCCTGAAGGACCTGGACCCGACCCTGGCCGCGGGCGACCCGGGCATTTCGCCCCGGCCCGTCCTCCGGGTCGGCGTCTCCCCCATGCTTTCACCCCGGGAGATGCTCCTGCGCTACGGCCCGCTCATGGATTACCTCGGAAGGCGCCTGGGCCGGCGGGTGGAGCTGGTGCTGCCGCGTTCACATACGGAGACTTTCGAAATGGTCCGCTCCGGGGCCGTGCAGGTCGCCGTGGTGAGCGGCTACGCCTACGTGCTGGGCCAGAAAGAGTTCGGCATGGAGGCCCTGGCGGTTCCGACATACGACGGATTGCCGACCCGGCGGGCGCATGTGCTGGTCCGCCGCTACAGCGGCATCATCCAGTTTTCGGATCTGAAGGGCCACACGTTCGCCTATACCGACCCGCTCTCGGCCTCCGGGCGCCTCTATCCGGAAGCGAAAGTGCTTGACCTCTCCGAGCCCCTGGACCGCTTCTTTGAGCGGACGACCTTCGTCGCGAGCGACGATAAGGCGCTCAAGGCGCTGGACCAGGGCCTGGTGGACGGGTGTGCCGTGGACAGCGCCATGTACGACTACGCCGTGCTGGCAGATCCCGACCTGGCGCGGCGCCTGCGCATCATCGACACGTCGGAGCCCCTGGGCGCCCCGCCCGTGGTCGTAAGCCCGCGCATGGGCTCGGAGCTGAAGCGGGCGCTGCAGGAGGCCCTGCTCGACCTCGATCAGGACGACGTGGGCCGCAGCGTGCTGAGCCGCCTGCAGACGGAGCGGTACGTCAAGCCCGACTCCGCCTGGTACGAATCGATTCGTACCCTGGCGGCGCAGGTGGGGGCACGGCAATGACGACACCCTCCATTCGCCTGAAGCTGCTGGCGGTCGTGGTGCTGCTGACGGTGACGCTTGGCGTTGCTGTGACGGTTCAGCTGCGGACCGCCCTGCTGCGCACCGCCGGCGCCGAACTGGACAAGCGGTCGATTTCAATTGCGGCCGACCTGGCGATGCGGGTGACCGAGCCGCTCCTGACCCGCAACACGCTCGATGTCCGGGACATTCTGCTCGATATCGCCTCGAACAACCCGGACGTCCGCTACGCCCTGGTGGTCGACAGCCAGAACCGGCTGGTGGCGCATACGTTCCAGGGCGGCTTTCCCCGGGACCTGCTGGCGCACCGCCCCGTCCAGCTTGGCGACAACCCCGACCTGGTGATCCTCCAATCGGACGAAGGGCCCCTGCACGATGCGGCGGCGCCCATTGTGGGCGGATTGGCCGGCCACGTGCGGGTCGGGCTGACGGAGACCCACCTGGTCGCCTCGCTGCGGCAGGTGGAGCGCCTGCAGGTGATTACCGTGATTTTGGTGGGCCTGACGGCCCTGGGCGCCGCCTACTACGGCATTTTCCGCCTGACGCGGCGGGTGCAGGACCTGGCGCTGGCCGCCCGCCGGGTCGGCGCCGGCGACATGACGCCCCGGGTGGCGCCCGGGGCGCCTGATGAACTGGGCATTCTCGCGGGCGCCTTCAACGAAATGACCGAGCGGCTCGCCGCCGCCGGCGAGGCCGTGCGGGCCAAGGAGCAGGCCCGCACGGAGCTGCTCCAGAAAGTCTTGACCGCCCAGGAAGAGGAGCGGGGGCGCATTTCGCGGGAACTGCACGACGAAATCGGCCAGGCGCTGACCGGCTTGATTGTCGGGCTCAAAGTGCTCAAGGGCCCGACTGATGCCCAGCGGTTGCGGGACGTGGCGGCGGCGACGCTGGAATCAGTGCGGCGCCTTTCCCGGGACCTGCGGCCCGCCGTGCTGGACGACATCGGCCTGGTGGCGGCCCTGCGCCGCTACACCGAAGACTTTTCCCGCCTGCACGGCATTGAAGGCACGCTGCAGGTGGTCGGCCATGAGGAGACCCGCCTGGCGCCCGCCGTCGAGACGACGCTCTACCGGGTCGTGCAGGAGGCGCTGACCAACGTGGCCCGCCACAGCGGCGCCCGCCACTTCGGCGTGGTGCTTGACCTGCGGGGGCCGGTCATCCAAGCGATTGTCGAAGATGACGGGCGGGGCTTCGACCCTGCATCGCCCAAAGCCGGCATGGGGCTGGCCTCCATGACCGAGCGGACCGCGCTGGTGGGCGGCGCCGTCACGATCGAATCCCGCCCGGGCGGCGGGGCGACGGTCTATGTCAAAGTCCCGGCAGAGGAGGGGGACCGTGCGCATTCTGATTGCTGATGATCACCGGGTCGTCCGGACCGGCCTGCGCATGCTGCTGGAGAGCCGCCCCGGCATTACGGTGGTGGGCGAAGCCTCCGGCGGCGCCGAGGCGCTGCAGCTGGCAAGGCGAACCCGCCCCGACCTGGTCATTCTGGACCTGGCCATGCCCGGCGGTTCGGGGCTGGAGCATCTTAAGGAGTTGGCCGCCCTGACCCGGGTGCTGGTGCTGACCATGCATGACGATGTGGCCTACGTCCGCCAGGTCATGCAAGCCGGCGGCAGCGGCTACGTCTTGAAGGAAGCCGCCGACGTGGAGCTGCTGGCCGCGATTGAAGCGGTGATGGCCGGGCAGCGGTATATTTACCCGACGCTCGCCGGCCGCCTGATGCACCCCGAGGCGTCGGCGGAAGCCCGAGGCGTGCCCCTCAGCCCGCGGGAACTGGAAGTCCTCAAGTATGTCGCCCTGGGCCATACCAACCAGGAGATCGCCGACCGGCTGGATGTGGGCGTCCGCACGGTCGAGACGTACAAGACGCGCATCTGCGAAAAGCTGGGGCTGCACACCCGGTCCGAACTGGTCCGCTACGCGATTGAGCAGCGGCTGATCCAGACCTGACCTGGTCGGCAGCACGGGCTGTCCGTGTTTTCCCGGACAGCCCTGTCCGTACCCCCCCGTCTACCGCCGGACCGCCCGCCCCACTACGATGAAGTCAGGTACCAATCACAGGGGGGTTCACACATGAAACGCTTGCTGGCTATTTTGATGGCCCTCTCGCTGCTCGCCCTCGCCGGCTGCGGCGGCGCCAAGACCGAGACCCCGAAGCCCGCAGAACAGCCCGCCCAACAACCCGCCCAAAACCCCGCCCAGGAGCCCGCCAAGAAGAACCTGAAACTCGTCCTCTATGCCGGTCAGATGGAAGACCACGTCAAGGGCGCCGTCTCCGAGTTCGAAGCGAAGACGGGCGTGAAAGTCGAATGGGTCCGGATGTCGTCCGGCGAGACCCTGACCCGGATTCGGGCCGAGAAAGATAACCCCAAGGCTTCCGTCTGGTACGGCGGTCCCGCCGACGGTTACGTCGCCGCCAAGGAAGAAGGCCTGCTTGACAAGTATGTTTCGCCCACCGCCGCCAAGATTCCCGCCCAGTACAAGGACCCCGACGGCTACTGGACCGGCGTCTACGTCGGCTTCCTGGGCTTCGGCTCCAACACCAAGTTGCTCGAAGAGCAGAAGCTGACCGCCCCCGAGTCCTGGGAGGACCTGCTGAAGCCCGAGTTCAAGGGCAAGATCGCCCTGGCCAACCCCGGTTCCTCCGGCACCTCCTACACCATGCTGGCGACCATGGTCCAGATCATGGGCGAGGAGAAGGGCCTGGAGTACATGAAGAAGCTGCACCCGCAGATCGCCCAGTACCCGAAGTCCGGCACGGCCCCGGGCCAGATGGCCGGCCGCGGGGAAGTCGTGGTGGGCATCTCGTTTGCACATGACATCATCAAGTACCAGAAGGAAGGCATGCCCCTGAAGGTCTCCTTCCCGAAGGAAGGCACCGGCTACGAGACCGGCGGCATCGCGCTGATCAAGGGCGGCCCGGACCAGGAAGCGGCGAAGCTGTTCATCGACTGGGCGCTGACCAAAGAAGCCCAGGAGCTGGGCCAGAAGTATGGCTCCTACCAGTCGCTGACCCATCCGGACGCTAAGAACCCGCCCGAGGCGTTCTCGGTCGACAAGGTCAAGACGATCAAGTACGACGTCATGTGGGCCGGCAAGGTCCGCACCCAGCTCGTTGAGAAGTGGTCCAACGCCGTTAACATGAAGTAGCGGGGGTGGCCCGGAGGTATCCTCCGGGCCATTCTGCCCAGACCGCCTCAACCGACGGGAGTGGAACGAATGGCCTTATGGAAAGCGCGCCTCCTGCGCCGTCCGAAGCTGGAGCCGGTGGTGATACTCACCATACTCCTGACGGTGGCGGCGCTCTGGCTCTTTATCGTCGATCCCATCTATCAGGTGCTCAAGCAGTCAGTCATGACCAAGACCGGGGTCTCGCTGGCCGCCTACTGGGCGGTCGTCTCCAGTCCCCGCATCCGGGACATTTTCTTCAACACCATCGTGCTGTGCAGCACCGTGGGTTTGATCTCCACGGCGCTCGGACTGCTCTTTGCGTACACCATCGCGTATATCCGCGTGCCCCTCAAGGGGCTCTTCCGGGCCCTGGCGATTCTGCCCGTGGTCTCGCCGCCGTTTCTGGTCGCCCTCTCGGCGATTCTGCTCTTCGGGCGCGTCGGGCTGATCACCCGCGACCTGCTCCACCTGCAAAACGCCAACATTTATGGCTTCCACGGCCTGGTGCTGGTGATGGTCCTGACGCACTTCCCCATCACCTTCCTGGTCCTGATCGGTCTCCTGCAGAACATTGACGTCAACCTGGAAGAGGCGGCCCGCAACGCCGGCGCCTCCCGCTGGCAGGTCTTCCGGACCGTCACCTTCCCCCTGATGCTCCCCGGCCTCGCCAACGCCTTCCTGCTGGTCTTCATCCAGTCGCTGGCGGACTTCGGCAACCCCATGGTCATCGGGGGCAACTACATGGTTCTGGCGGTGCAGATTTACCAGCAGGCGATTGGCGGCTATGACCTGCAGGGCGGTGCCGCCGTGGCTGTGCTGCTGCTCCTGATCACCGTGGCCGTCTTCGTGCTGCAGCGCTACTGGTTGGCCGGGCGCTCGTACGTGACCGTTACGGGCAAGCCCGCCCGGGAGCGCACGCCGGTCACCGACCCCAAGGTGGTCTGGCCCCTGTTCGGGCTCTGCGCCCTGTTCGCCCTCACGGTGCTGTCGATGTACGCGCTGATTCCGATCAACGCCTTCATCAAGCTCTGGGGCATCAACTGGTCCTTTACGCTCGACCATTTCAAGTACGTCCTCAGCCTCGGCCTCAAGCCGATTTGGGACACGACTCGCCTGGCCCTGATCGCAACGCCCATCGCAGGCCTGCTCGGCATGATCATCGCCTATCTGGTCACGAAAAAGCAGTTCGCCGGGCGGGGCGCCATCGAGTTCACGGCGATGCTGTCGATTGCGGTGCCCGGCACCGTCATCGGCATCGGCTACATTCTGGCCTTTAACACGCCGCCCCTGATGCTGACGGCCACCGGGACGATCCTCGTGATCGCGTTCGTCTTCCGCAACATGCCCGTGGGCATCCGGTCGGGCATCGCGGCGCTGCAGCAGATCGATCCGGCGCTGGAGGAGGCCTCGGTCAACCTGGGCGCCACTTCCGTGCAGACCTTCACCCGAGTGATGCTGCCGCTGATGGGCTCCGCCTTCTTCTCCGGCCTGATTTACAGCTTCGTCCGGGCGATGACGGCGGTCTCTGCCGTGATCTTCCTGGTTTCCGCCAAGTACAACCTGCTGACCGTCGCCATCCTCAACCAGGTCGATGTCGGGCGCTGGGGCTACGCCTCGGCCTACGCGACCCTGCTGATCGTCATCGTCCTGGCTGTGGTGGTTCTCATCGGCGCCGTCCTGCGGCTGATGGGCATCCGGACCAGCATATCTGACCTATAGGAGGTCCCGTCCGCATGCGGTGCACGTTGCGTTTGGAGAACCTCACCAAGGATTTTGTATCCCAGCGGAAAACGACGCGGGCTGTGGACAGCGTCTCCCTGGACTTCCCCGCCGGGGCGTTCATCACCCTGCTCGGCCCGTCCGGCTGCGGCAAGACTACCGTTCTGCGCATGATCGCCGGCCTCGAGATGCCGACCGGCGGCGATGTCTTGATCGACGGCAAGAGCGTGGCGAACGTGCCGCCCAACCAGCGGGAGACGGCCATGGTCTTCCAGAGCTACGCCCTCTTCCCGCACATGACCGTCTTTGAGAACGTGGCCTATGGCCTGCGGCTGCGCAAAGTGTCCGAGCCGATGTTGAAGGCCGCAGTGGCCGAAAAGCTGGAGATGATGGGCCTGTGGGAGATGGCCGGCAGGCAGCCCAACCAGCTTTCCGGCGGCCAGCAGCAGCGGGTCGCCCTGGCGCGGGCCCTGGTCATGTCGCCCAAGGTCCTGCTGTTCGATGAACCTCTGTCCAACCTGGACGCCAAGCTGCGCATCCAGGTCCGGGAGGATATCCGCGAGCTGCAGCGGCGGCTCGGTGTGACGACGGTCTACGTCACCCACGACCAGGAGGAGGCGATGGCCATCTCCGACGTGGTGGTGATCATGAACAAGGGCAAGGTGGAGCAGGCCGGCTCGCCGGAGGAGATTTACCACGAGCCCCGCTCGGTCTTCGTGGCTGACTTCATCGGCGGGGTGAATCTCCTGGCAGGCGAGATGGCCGCTCACGGGCAGGTCCGGCTGCTCGATCAGGTCCTGCCCATCCGCAACCCGGCGGGCGCCCAGCCCGGTAGTGCGGTCAGCGTCGCGATCCGGCCCGAAGAGGTGACTGTGGGCGCCGGCCCCTGGGAGGGGGCGGTGAAGCGGTCGATCTTCCTGGGCCGGCTGACCGAGTACGTGGTCAGCGTGGGCGGGCAGGAGATCACGGCGGTCGTCCATGGCCGGCGGCAGCGGCTGCCGGAAGGGGCGCCGACCCGGGTCGGGTTCCAGGAGGGCGCCTTGCTGGCGCTCCGGTAGGTCGGAAAAGAGCGGCGGCCGTCGGATTAGTCCGACGGCCGCCGTTTTCGTTTCGAGGCTATCGGCGCCAGAACGCCGGCGAGAACAGCACCAGGACTGTCCAGAGTTCCAATCTGCCCAGGAGCATCAGCACACTGCCTGTCCAGGTGGCCACGTCGGTCAGCGCATTGTAGTTGGTCATGGGTCCTACCACGCCCAGGCCCGGTCCGATGTTGCCCAAAGTCGCCCCGGCGGCGCTCAGGCTGCTGAGCAGGTCAAGGCCGGTGGCGGAGAGGATCAGCGTGCCCGCACCCAGCACGGCCATGTAGAGGAAGAAGAACTGCTGGATGTTTACGACTAGTTCCTCAGGTACGACCCGGCTGCCCAGTTTCACCTGCCGGACCACCCGGGGCTGAATCTGGCGGGCGAACTCGCCGGCCGCCTGCTTGATCAGCACCAGAAACCGCATGATCTTTACGGCGCCGCCGGTGGAGCCCGTACTGGCGCCAATGACTGAGAGCAGGCCAAGTATCCACTTGGCGGCCCAGGGCCACTGATCGAAGTCATGGGTCGCGAAGCCGGTCGTCGTCATGATGGACGACGCCTGGAAAGCCCCGTGGCGCAGGGCATCGAGCAGGCCCATCTTCGGGCCGGCGATCAGGATGGTCAGGGCCACACCCGACCCGACCGTCACCCAGGTGTACAGGCGGAACTCGGGGTCCCGCCAGATGGGGCCGGGCGAGCGGCTCTGGAAGGCGCCGACGAAGAGGGCGAAGTTCACGCCCGCCAGATACATGAACAGCGTCGTCACCCACTGCATTGCGGGGGTAAAGGCGCCCAGACTGGCGTTGCGGGTGCTGAAGCCGCCGGTCGCCAGGGTGGCGAAGGAGTGGTTGAGGGCGTCGAACAGGCTCATTCCCAGCGCCCACAGGCACAGCACCTGGGCGGCGGTCAGCACCACGTAGGCGATCCAGAGCGCTTGAGCGGTCTCGCGGACGCGGGTGGCGACTCGCTCCACCGTGGGGCCCGGCGCCTCGGCTTTCATGACCTGCAGGCCGCCCATTCCCAGGGCGGACAACATGGCTACCAACAACACCATGATGCCCATGCCGCCCAGCCAGTGGGTCAGGGAGCGCCAGAACAGGATGCCCGGCGGCACCACTTCTACGTCCGTAATGACGCTGGCCCCGGTGGTCGTAAAGCCTGACATGCTTTCGAAGAACGCATTGGTGAAGGACGGCAGGACCCCTGAGAACATGTATGGCAGTGCGCCGGCGGTGGCCGCCAACAGCCAGGCCAGCGTCACGAGCAGGTACGTGTCCCGCCGGCGAAGTTCCGTCGTACCTCGCCCCAAAAGCCGCAGGAGGCCGCCGGCGGCCGCTGTCGGCAGGGCGGAGAGCAGCAGCGGCCTCCACGACTCCGCACCGGGCGTGAAAGACCACGGCAGGGGCAGAAGCATGGTCCCCGCCAAAATCAGCAGCAAAGCGCCCAGGCCGCCGGCCACGGCCCGGTAGCGTACGTAAGCCGCGGTAATCATCATTGGCTTTTCCCTCCGGCCGGCGACGAGAACAGGCCGAGACCGCTCTTGAAGAAGAGTCTGTCAATCGCCGCACGGGCACCGGGCAGGGCCAGGATTACGGCTCTGTCGCCGGGCATCAGGGCGTCCTTGCCGGAAGGCAGAATGACCGACCCGTCCGCGCGGAAGATGCCGCCCACCAGGGAGCCGCGCGGGAACGTGACCTGATGCAGCTTCCGCCCGGCCACCGGGCACTCGGGACTGATCAGGAACTCCAGCACGTGCAGGCTGTCGCCTTCCATGTAGTGGATGCCCAGCAGTTCCGAGGAGCCCCGCAGGAACTGCTGAATGGCCGCCGCACTGATGACCTGCGGGTTGAGCACCACGTCGATGCCGACGCGCTCCACCAGGTGTAGAAACTCCATGCGCCTGATGGTCGCGATGGTCCGGTAGGCCCCCAGATCCTTGGCCACGAGGCTGGCGAGGAGGTTGAGCTTGTCGTCGGCGGTCGTGGCAATGAACATGTCGGCGTTGCCAACGCCTTCTTCCCTGAGCAGCTCTGCATCGGCGCCGTCGCCGTGCAGCACTTCGACGCCGTTCAGGATCCCCGCCAGGTGCTGGCACCGCTGCCGATCTTTCTCGATGAGTGTAAGCGAGATGCCCTGCCCTTCCAGCAGCCGGGCGAGGCGCTGCCCGATGCGGCCGCCGCCGAGGATGGCGATTTTGCGGACGGGCCGGGTCTCCTGGCCGAGGAGCGCTTCCGCGGGGGCGGCTTCACCGGTGCGCGCCAGCACAAAGACCCGGTCGCCGGCCATGATGGTGTCGCTGCCCCGGGGAATCAGCACACTCTCCTTGCGCTGAATCGCCGCAATCAGCACTGGCCCGAAGTCGATTTTGCTCAGCGGCTTGCCCACGGCCGCGGCGTGGGGCGGCACCCGCAGTTCCAGCAGCTGCAGCAGGCCTTCGGCGAAATACTGAGCGCCCACCGCCTCCGGGCAACGGACCAGTTTAGCGATCTCTTCGGCGGTGACGCGCTCGGGGCTGAGAATCAGGTCGATGCCCTTCAGGGCGTTCCCGCCGAACCAGCGCGGCGAGGCATACTCCGGGTTGCGGACCCGCGCAATGGTCCTGCACTTGCTGCCCGCCTTGGCTGCAAGGCACGCGACGATATTGACTTCATCTACCTCTGTGGTCGCCACCACCAGGTCGGCATTTGCGAAATCGACCTGGCTCAGGACTTCGGGGCTGCACCACTCGCCGGGAATCGTACGGACGTCCAGCGTCTCCCCGACAATTTCGGCCCGGTCCGGCTGCTGCTCGATTACGTAAACGTCGTAGTCCTTGCTTAGCATGCGGGCCACGCTGTACCCGAGCTTTCCGGCGCCGATAATGATCGCACGCATGGAATATCTCCTTCATCTGCAATCAATGTTGTTGGCAGACCTTTTCGCTAACGTTATTACATTCACATCAATATTTTTCCTGCAAAAAGGCCGAGTCTGCGCAGGATTCTCTGAGAGACGGTACGAATCTCAACGGCCATTACAAAACTATTGCGAGGAATGCTAATGGCCGTACACATCGCCTTCCTGGTCCTCGCCCCGGCGGTCCTCCTGGAACTGTGCCGCCGCTCTCGGATTCTCGGCGCCATCGGCCCCACTGTCCTCAGCTATGCGGCGGGGATCCTCTGGGGGAACTCGGGCTGGGCGCAGGCCGACAACACCGTCGCACTGAACATCGCCCAGGTGACTGTGCCACTGGCCATTCCGTATCTGCTCTTTGCCACCGAGTTTATGCGCTGGCTCCGGACGGCGCGATCGACGGTCATCTCTTTCGCATTGGAGATTATTGGCGTTCTGATTGCCGCCGGGCTCGGCGCCTACCTGTTTGCCGACCGCGTCGATGAAGGGTGGAAGCTCGCGGGTATGTTCGTCGGCGTCTACACGGGCGGAACGGCCAATCTGACGGCCATCGGAGTGGGTCTGGCGGCGAAGCAGGAGACCTTCATTCTGGCGAATGCCGCCGACATGGTCGTCTCCAGCGTCTACCTCCTCTTTCTGATGTCCGTGGCCCAGCGGGTCTTGCTCAAATTCCTGCCGCCCTATCAGCGGCAGTTTACGGCTGCTTCGGCGGAGAACGCCACCGAAAGCACTCCGTCCATCTGGCGGTGGGACTACTTCCGCGACCTTGGGCTGGCGACTGGTCTTTCCGTCGTGATTGTCGGCATCAGCGTCGGCATCGCCCTCCTGTTGACCGGCAGGCTATCGGAAGTGGTTATCATTCTGAGCATCACGACCCTGGGGATTGCCGCTTCGTTCTACGCCCGGGTGCGCCGGCTGCAGGGCGCCCAGGCTGCCGGCCAGTACATTCTGCTCGTCTTCTGCACGGCGGTCGGCAGCACGGCCAATTTCCGCGATCTGGTCACTTCGCCGGCGATCCTTTACTACTGCGCATTCGTGATGGTCGTCGCCGTTGTCATCCACGTAGCGCTGGCGGCGCTGCTGCGGATTGATGCGGATACGGTGATCATCACTTCGACGGCGGGCGTTTTCAGTCCCCCGTTCGTCGGACCGGTGGCCGCCGCATTGAAAAACCCCGAGGTTGTCGTCTCGGGGTTGACCACGGGTGTGGTGGGCTATGCAATAGGGAACTATCTCGGGCTGGCGCTGGCCTACCTGTTCAAGCCGTGAGGCTATTCCTTCACCTTGGTCCACTCGTCCATGAAGTCCAGCACCACATCCTGCACGGCGCCCCGGTCGGGAATGGTCGCGAGCGCCCCATAAAGGGCCGCCGCCCCCGTCACTTCGTCGGGGTCCACGGCTGCGACCTGGGCGGCGCACTCCCGCAAATCGGATAGGAAGCTCTGGACAACGCCGGCGTGAGCCGGCGTCACCATCATGTGCAGGCAGACCGGCTGCTGCTGGCGGTCGAGGAACCAGCCCCGGGCTTCCATGGCGTCAGCCAGGGCGTACACGTTAAGGGTGTCGGAGGCGAATGCGAAGACGCTCATCTCCGGGCGCCCCAGGATACACAGGCCGGGAATGGCGCTGATGCCCTGCATGAGAGCCTTTGTGGTCTCCATGATGGTCGATGCCAGCTTCAGGTAGCCTTCTTCGCCCAGGTGGTTCATCACCGCCCAGGCCGCGCTGATGGCGCCTCCGGGCCGGGTGCCCGCCATAGTGGGTGAGCCGTAAATGCCGCCTGACCAGTCCGCAAAGGCAAAGTACTGGTGCCGGCGAATCTGCCGGTTGCGGTAGAGCACGATGGACGAGCCCTTGGCGCCGAATCCGTACTTATGGAGATCGGCGGACATCGACGTCACGCCGGGCACGGCGAAATCAAAGTCGGGTATGGGATGGCCGAGTTTCCGGACAAACGGCAGCAGGAACCCGCCCACGCAGGAATCGACGTGCATCGGAATCTTTCGTTCCGCCGCGATGGCCGCTAGTTCTCGAATCGGGTCAATAACGCCGTGGGGGTAGGAGGGCGCCGAGCCAACCAGGAGCACGCAGTTCTCGGTAATGGCCGCCGCCATCGCGGCCACATCGGCCCGCAGATCGGCCGCCACGGGCACCCGGAGGGGCTTAAGGCCGAAGTAGTGCGCCGCCTTCAGGAAGGCCGGGTGGGCTGATGCCGGCAGAACGATTTCGGGGGCGGCAATTGCCGGCCGCTCGGCCCGGGCCAGGTCCCGGGCCGTCTTTACAGCCATGAGAATCGACTCCGAGCCGCCCGAAGTCATGTTGCCGACGACATCGCCGTCGCCGCCCAGGAGGTGGGCCGCCATCGCGATGACGTCGGCCTCCATTTTCTGCAGGCTGTGAAACGCCATGGGGCCCAGACCGTTTTCGTGGATGTACTCGCCGTATGCCGCCTTGAGCAGTTCGGTCAGTTCCTCGCCGGCGTAATAGACGAGGCTCCAGGTCTTGCCATCCTTCCAGTTGGCGTCGCTGGTGCGCAGCGCCCGCAGGCGGGCCAGCACATCGCCCGTGGGCATGCCCCTGGCGGGGAGCGGGAGGGGCCCCTCTGTCATCTTGTCTGCCTCCTGAAGACCTTGATTGGGCAGAACATTTGACGTTGGCGCGGAAGTTCCTGCCCGGCGTGCCCGGAGCTCACCGCCCGCGCAGAAGCTCCAGCACCGCCGCATCATCGACCTGAGAAAAGTCGCGGTAGACCTGGCCCACGGCGTAGAAGTCCTGCGGGCTCAGCAGGCACAGCAACTCGTCAGTGACGCCTGCAAAAGCTTCAGCGGCCTGTTCAGGACCCACGGGCACCGCCATGATCAGGCGCCTCGCCCCAGATTCCCGCAGCCAATGCAGGGCTGCCATGGCTGTCGCCCCGGTGGCAATTCCGTCATCGACTACGACGACTACCCGTCCCTTCACATCCGGGGCGGGTTTTCCCGCGCGCAGCACCCGATTCCGCTCGTCCCACTCGGCCCGCGCGCGGGCGGCGGCCCGCTCGATCATCCCTTCCGTCAGATCCAGCGTATCGATATAGGGCTGCAGAAATGTCTTCCCGTTGGGCCCAATGGCGCCAATCGCCATTTCGGGCTGAATCGGGTAGCTAATTTTCCGAACGATGAGGGCATCGAGCGGCGCCTTCAGGGCGCCGGCAACTTCTGCGGCCACCACGATCCCGCCCCGCGGCAGACCAAGCACCACGGGTGCAGATGGGCGGTCCGGCGCCGCCAACTCAGGCCAGCGCCGTTTCAGCGCCTGGGCCAGTTCCCTGCCCGCCTCAATTCGATCCGCAAAGAAACGCGTCATGGGGATCACCTGCCTTCCCCTTAAGCTTACCTGATCGTCCTGCCATCTACAAACCGTGGCAAGGCCCAAATCGCCCTTTATCTTTGAAATAAGGCGGCACTGTACCCGGCCGGTCCCGGACTTCCTCTCACCCCCCGAAACGACCTCCCTTGGTGGAAAAGTGCACCCCTCGAGGCGGCCCGATCGGGGGGTATGTGAAAAAAAGAACTATAAATTCTCGTGATAATAGGCAGGGAAATTCTTTATAGGCACAGAAACTCTGCCACCGAAGTGAATACGCATTCAAAGATGGTGAACGTTATGCCCACCGCCCGGGACGTAGCGAAACGCGCCGGCGTCTCGCAGAGCACGGTCTCTCGTGTGCTCAACAACTACGTGCATGTGCGCCCGGATGTCAGGGACCGCGTGCTTCACGCGATGAAGGAACTCCAATACCAGCCGAACGAGGTGGCCCGCAGTCTGGTCACCCAGCGGAGCCGCAGCATCGGCCTGGTCCTGGGCGAGACCAGCAACCCGTTCTTTGCCGAAACAGCCAAGAGCATTGTGGAGGTGTGCCAGGGGTTCGGGTATTGCGTGATTCTGAGCACCACCGACAGCCGTCCGGACCTGCTCCCCGATTCGCTCCGGCTGCTGCGGTCCCAACAGGTTGAGGGGTTGATCATCGGTGCGGTGGAAAAGGACGACTCGGTCGTTGCCGAGCTCGTGGCGAGTGGCTTTCCCTGCGTTTTTTACAACCGAGTCTTGAATACGAATTCAGGGAGCTACGTGATTCTGAACAACGTTCGGGGCGGCCATATGATGACGGAACACCTTTTGGGGCTGGGCCATCGGCGCATCGCCGTGCTGACCGGACCACAGAAGTTCAGCACGTTTGCACACCGCCTTGAGGGGTACGCAGCGGCCCTCAGAGAGCAGGGCATCGCGTTCGACTCTCAACTGGTCCTCCAATACAGCGTTTACACCGCCGACCGCACAAAAGCGATCAAGCGCCTTCTCGGCCTGAAGAATCCACCTGACGCCATCTTTGCGATGACGGACAGCATGGCCTTGGAGGTCATGGACACGGTGCTCCAATTGGGCCTGCGGGTGCCGGAAGACATCGCCGTCGTCGGGTTTGACGATATTGCTCTGGCGAGCCACCACAGGATTTGCTTGACCACCATTGCCCAGCACCGGCAACTGATGGGGCGCCTGGCCGCCGAGGCTCTGCTGGAGCAGATCAATGCCCGGGCCGAAGGCCGGACGGTCCAGCCCACTCGCATCGTCCTGGAACCACAGTTGGTGATCCGCCATACATGTGGCTCTCCTATACAGCGATGATCTTAGCAAGCGAGGAGTGATGTCTGTGATCTTCCCGTTCCGTATGCCCGAAACGCTCTACATGGGTTCAGGCGCCCTGGAGCGACTGGGCGCTGAGGCCCGGCGTTTCGGGAGCAAGGCGATCTTGCTCACCGACAAGGTGCTCGTCAGGGCGGGCGTGGTTGAGCCCGTACTGGCAGCCTTGCAGGCCGCCGGCGTAACCGTCACGGTCTTTGACGAGGTGGAGCAGGAGCCCAGCACCGAGAACTGCGAGCAGTCGGCGGCCGTGGTCCGCGGGTCCGGCGCCGAATTCCTCGTCGCCGTGGGCGGCGGCAGTGTCCTGGACGTTGCCAAGGGCTGCTCGATCCTGGCGACCAACGGCGGCGCCATTTCTGACTACTTCGGCATCGATAAGGTGCCGGCGGCGGGCCTGCCCTGGATCGGGCTGCCGACGACGGCCGGCACCGGCTCCGAGGTGACGCCCAACGCCATTTTCACCGACAAGGCCAAGCAGCTGAAGATCGGTGTGGTCAGCCCGTTCCTCTTCCCGACCGTGGCAATTGTCGATCCGGTCCTGACTCTGACCGCTCCGCCTTCCATTACTGCGGCGACCGGCATGGACGCTCTGACTCACGCCGTTGAGGCCTTCACGGCGCCCAAGGCGACGGTGCAGACCGACATGTACGCCGTCCAGGCGATCAACCTGATCAGCCGCAGCCTACGGCGGGCGGTTTGGGCCGGCCGTGACATCCAGGCCCGCACCGACATGGCCCTGGGCAGCACCCTGGCGGGCATCTCCTTCGCCAACGCCGGCGTCGGCGCCGTCCACGCTCTGGCCTACCCGCTGGGCGGTCAGTTTGGCATCCCCCACGGCGTCTCAAACGCCCTGCTCCTACCCCATGTCATGGGCTTTAACATGCTGGCCGACGTCACCAAGTTCGCCCGCGTCGCCGAAGCCATGGGCGAGGACGTACAGGGGCTTTCGGCCCGGGCCGCCGCAGAGGCAGCGGTCAAGGCAGCGGCGCTCCTGTCCGAGGATGTGGGCATCCCCCAGCGTCTGCGGGACGTGAACATACCCGAATCGGCCCTGGAAGGGCTGGCCGCGGCTGCCATGAACGTAACACGCCTGCTCGACAACAATCCCCGGAAGGTTACGCTCAAAGACGCCCGGGCGCTGTATCAGGCTGCCTACTAATAGATCCGTCCCGGGCCATTTAGTCGAATCACACAGAAAAGGGGTATGAGCAAACGTGGCACGCAAACTGCTCGCAGGAATCGTTACGGCTTCTCTGGCATTGACTCTGGTCGCCGGTTGTGGAGGCTCCAAGCCCGCTGACAAGGCCCCGGCAGGTGGCGCTGCCCCGGCTCCGGCCGCTGCTCCCAAGGTCGCTGAAGTCAAGATCGGCAACATTTTGCCCCTCTCGGGCGCCGCCGCCCCCCTGGGCGACCTGTCCAAGAAGGCCCGGGAGCTGGCCGTTGAAGAGATCAACGGTACCGGCGGCATCAAGTCCCTGGGCGGCGCGCAGCTCAAGCTGATCTTCGCCGACAGCCAGGGCAAGCCCCAGGTCGGCGTTTCCGAGGCCGAGCGTTTGATCACCCAGGAAAAAGTGGCCGTCCTGACCGGTACATACCAGTCCGGCGTCGCCCTGCCTGTCTCGGAAGTCGCAGAGCGCTACCAGATTCCGTTCTTCAGCCCGGTGCCCTCTGACGACGCCATTACCGCCCGCGGCTTCAAGAACCTGTGGCGCCTGGCCGACAACTCCGAGCTCCGGGTCATCGCGCAGGCCCAGTTCATCGACGACCTGAACAAGAAGCAGAACGCGGGCCTCAAGACCGCCTATTTGGTCTATGAGAACACCGCCTGGGGCCAGGGCGTCGAGAAGAGCTGGCAGAAGTACCTGCCCGAAAAGGGCATTCAGATCCTCGGCGGAGAGGCTTACCCGCAAGGCGCCGCTGACTTCACCCCGCTCGCCAACAAGCTGAAGGCCGCCAATCCCGACCTGATCATGCTCACCTCCTATGTAGCCGACGCTTCGCTGCTGACCAACACCTTCGCTGAGCAGAAAGTCTCGCCGAAGGCCTTCATCGGCACCTCCGGCGGCTACTCCGACCCCGTTTACCTCAAGAACACCAACCTCAACGCCGAGTACTTCTATGACGTCTCTTCCTGGGAAGGCGACGTGAACCGGCCCTTCTCCAAGGAAGTACAGAAGAAGTTCCAGGACAAGTTCGGCACGGGCATGTCCAACGAAGCGGTTAAGGCTTATGTCGCCATGTATGTCTTGAAGGACGTGCTCGAGCGGGCTGCCTCCGTCGACCCCGCGAAGATCCGCGATGCCTTCAATTCGACCAAGATCGCCGAAGGCGTCACCCAAATGTACGCCCCGACCATCCAGTTCGACGCCAAGGGTCAGATGACGAGCCAGGCGCTGGTCATGGCCCAGTTCCGCAAGGTGAACGGCCAGCTGCAGCGTGTGACCGTGTGGCCGGAAAAGGACGCCCGTTCGGCCGACATTAAGCCGGTGCTGTTCCCGGGTTGGGATAAGAAGTAACGCGGAGGTCTGAGGCCGCCGGCCTTGCCGCCGGCGGCCTCACTTTCTCGGGCAAAGGTGGTTTGACATGGGCCTGACCAACGCAGTGGTCAACGGGATCCTGATGGGGAGCGTTTACGCCCTCATTGCGCTGGGCCTAACCCTGATTTTCGGCATCATGAAGGTGGTCAACTTCGCCCACGGGGCGCTCCTGATGATCGCCATGTATGCCGCCTACTTTACCTGGCTACTCACCAAAGCCAATCCGTACCTCGCGCTGGTGGTGGTGGCACCCCTGATGTTCGCCATCGGGTATCTTCTCCAGCGGTACCTGATCCGCCCGGTCTTCAAGGCCGAAGCGGATACGCGGGAGCCAATCAGCGCCCTGCTGCTGACCGCCGGCCTTATGGTCACCCTGGAGAACGCGGCTCTGCTCGTCTTCGGCGGGGACTACCTGACCGCCAAGACCAGCATGACGGGCGTGACGTACCACCTCGGATCCGTGAGCGTCTCAGCGGCCCGCCTCTACGCCTTCCTGATTACGTTTGCGGCGGGCGGCGTCTTCCATCTCTTCCTCAAGCATACCGAGACCGGTCGGGCCATGCGGGCGGTCGGGCAGGACCGGTCAGCCTCATCCCTGATGGGCATCAACGTCTACAAAATCTATGACATTGCCTTTGGTGCCGGCGTCGCCCTGCTGGGCGTAGCAGGCGTGGTACTGATTCCGTTCTACTACGCACAGCCCTCGGTGGGCCAGATTTTTGGCACCCGGGCGTTCATCACCGTCGTGCTCGGCGGCCTTGGCAGCGTGCCGGGCGCCCTCGTCGGCGGCCTGCTGATCGGCGTCGTGGAGTCGGTGGCAGCCCAGTTCATGGAGGCGACGTGGACCCAGGTCCTGATCAACTACGGTTTCCTGGTCTTCCTGTTCATCAAGCCGTCCGGCCTCTTCGGCTCGCCATACGACTCGTAAAGCGAGGTGTCGCTGTTGTCCATAAAGGGTCAGGCAATCTGGGGCTTTGGGGCGGTGGCGGCCCTGGCGGCCGTGCCACTTTTCCTCACGCAGCCGTACTATCTGCACACGGTCATCATGATCCTGTTCTACGCTTTCCTTGCCTCGTCGTGGAACATCGTGGGCGGGTTTGCCGGTCAGCTGTCGCTGGGCCACTCGGCCTACGCGGCCATTGGCGGCTACACGTCGACCCTGCTGTTCATTCACACCGGACTGACTCCGTGGGTGGGCATGCTGGTAGGCGGCCTGATCGCTGCCATCATCGCAGTCCTCGTGGGCATGCCGACCTTTCGCCTGAGAGGCGCCTACTACGCCCTGGCCACGGTCGCCTTTGCCGAAGGGTTCCGGGTCATTTTGGAGTCGACCAAGCATGTGGGCAAGTGGGACACCGGCGGTGCGGAAGGGCTGATGGTGCCCCTGAAGGGGAACATGCCCTCCCTGATGCAGTTCATGGGCAAGGCCCCGTACTACTACGTCATCCTCGGGATGCTCGTGCTGGTGGTGCTCGTCTCCTGGTATATCGACCGCAGCAAGCTGGGCTACTACCTGACTGCTCTGCGCGAAGATGAAGAGGCGGCCCAGGCCCTTGGCAGCAACACGGCGATCGCCAAGCTGCAGGCCGCGGCCATCAGCGCCTTTTTTACGGCCCTGGGCGGCACGTTCTACGCCCAGCTGGTCCGGTTCCTGGAGCCGCCGGCCATCGCCGGTGCGGACCTTTCGTCGCAAATGGTGCTGCTGGCCATCGTCGGCGGGCGCGGCACCGTCTTGGGGCCGGTGCTCGGCGGCGTGCTGCTCACCACTCTGGGAGAATTGACCCGGGCGAAACTGGGTGGCTCGCTCCTGGGCATCCATCTGATTCTGTACGGCATCGGGGTCATGGTCGCGATTCTGTACAAGCCGCAGGGCCTGATTGACCCGCTGATGGCCGGCGTGCGGAAACTGGCCCGGGTAGTGAACCGCAGCCGGGCAGCCGCAGAGACAGGGAGGTGAGGCCGGTGGTGATTCTGGAAGCCAAGAACCTGGTCAAGCGGTTCGGTGGCCTCATCGCCACCAATGATGTCTCCCTTTCGGTCGAGCAGGGTTCGATCACGGGCGTCATCGGTCCGAACGGTGCCGGCAAGACCACACTCTTCGCTCTGATTTCCGGCTTTCACACGCTCTCCAGCGGTGAGATCTGGTTCGAAGGTAAGCGCATCGACGGTCTGAAGCCATACGACTTGTGCAAGCGGGGCGTGGCCCGGACATTCCAGGTCGTCAAGCCTTTTGCCAGCAAGTCCGTGCTGTACAACGTGACGGTGGGCGCCTTCGCCCGCACCAACCGTACGGCTGAGGCCGAACGGTCCGCCCTGGAGGTCCTGAAGCTGACCGGGCTATACGAGAAGCGGGACGCGCTCGCCAAGTCCCTGACCATCGTGGACCGCAAGCGGCTCGAAGTGGCAAAGGCACTGGCGACGGGCCCGAAGCTGCTCCTGCTCGACGAAGTGCTGGCCGGCCTAACCCCCCGGGAAGTGGGGGAGGCGGTGGAGCTGGTCCGGACTATCCGGGAGCAGGGCGTCACCATCCTGATGATCGAGCACGTCATGCAAGCGGTCATGGCCCTGTGCGAAAACGTCCACGTGATTCACCACGGGGTCAAGATCGCCGAAGGCACCCCCATGGAAGTCACCCGCAACGAGACCGTCATTAAAGCGTATTTGGGGGAGAAATATGCCGCTGCTGCTGGAAGTCAGTAACCTCGACGTCAGCTACGGGGATGTCTCCGCCGTGCGCGACGTGTCGCTCCGGGTGGAGGAGGGCGAGGTCGTCACCATCGTGGGCGCCAATGGCTCCGGTAAGACGACATTGATGAAGACGCTCTCCGGGCTGCTCATGCCCAAGAACGGGACGATCAAGTTTCAGGGCCGCGACATCACCCGGGTGGAGCCCCACGAACGGGTGCCGCTGGGCATCGTCCAGGTGCCGGAGGGCCGCCGGCTTTTCCCGATTATGACGGTGGCGGAAAACCTGCTCCTCGGTTCCTTTACGCCTGAGGCGCGCAGGCAGCGTGCCCAGACGCTTGAGTGGGTCTTCACGCTGCTGCCGAAGCTCCACGAGCGGCAGAAGCAGGTCGCCCGCACCCTTTCCGGCGGCGAGCAGCAAATGGTGGCCATCGGCCGGGCGCTGATGAGCCGGCCGAAGCTGCTGATGCTGGACGAGCCTTCGCTTGGGCTGGCCCCGGTAATCGTCGAACAACTGCTGGACCTCGTCGCTCAGATCAGCCGGGAAGGCGTCACAGTGCTGTTGGTGGAGCAGAACGTTCAGCACTCGCTTGAACTGGCCAACCGCGGCTACGTCCTGGAACACGGCGCTCTGGTGCTGGAAGGTGCCGGCCGTGACCTCCTGGGGAACGACCATGTAAGGAAAGCCTACCTGGGCATGTAGGAGGATTCTAGATGAACAAGCTCTTACGCGTCAACCTGACCGAGAGTTTCCTCAGGAGCGAGGCGCTGCCTGAAGCATATAAGTTCCTGGGCGGCCGTGCTCTGACCAGCCGGATTGTCGCCGACGAGGTGAACCCGCTGGCCGACCCGCTGGGACCGCATAACCGGTTGGTCTTTGCCCCCGGCCTGCTCTCCGGCACCACGCTTTCGAGCTCCAGCCGGATCTCTGTGGGCGCCAAGAGCCCGCTGACCGGCGGCATCAAGGAGGCGAACGCCGGCGGCGAAACAGGCCTCTACCTGGCGCAGGCCGGATACCGGGCGGTGGTGGTGGAGGGGGCGCGGCCTGCGGGCGATTGGGTCGTGCTCGTAGTCGATGCGGACGGTAACCCGCGCCTTGAGGCGGCGGCCGATCTGACCGGCATTGGCAGCTTCGAAACGGCGAAGCGCCTCTTCGAGCGGTACGGGCGCGACGCCGCCCTGGCCCTGATCGGCCCCACCGGCGAGATGCGCATGAGCATCGCCGGCATTGGCAACACGGACCGGGAAGGCCGACCGTCACGGCTGGCCGCTCGCGGTGGGCTGGGCGCCGTTATGGGCGCCAAGGGGCTCAAGGCCCTGGTCGTTCTGGGTGACGCCCGCCATCCCTTGCGGGCCGTGGACCCCGAGCTGTGGAAGCAGTCGCAGAAGACGTACAATCAAGGCCTGCAGACGCTGCCGGCCACCAAAGAGCGTTACCCCACGTTCGGTACGGCGGCCACGCTGGAGCTGGTCAACAAGCTGGGCGGCTTACCTACCCGCAATTTCGCCCGGGGCCAGTTCGAGCAGGTGGACAAGATCAGCGGCATTACGATGCGTGAGACGATTCTCGAACGGGGCGGCGAAGGTACGCCCACCCATTCCTGCATGGCCGGCTGTGTCATTCGCTGTTCCAACGTTTTCCCCGACAGCAAGGGGCGGGAGATCGCCTCGTCGATGGAGTTTGAGACCAACGCCCTGTTCGGATCCAATATGGAGATCGCCGATTTTGACTGGATCGCGCGGTACACCTGGCTCTGCAATGACCTCGGCTCGGACACCATTGAGACCGCCGGTGCCATTGGCGTGGCCATGCAGGCCGGGGTACTGCCCTTCGGCGATGCCCATGGCGTTGCCCACTTGCTGGACGAGGAGATTCGGCGCGGAACTCCACTGGGCCGGATCCTCGGCGGCGGCGCCGCTCACGTGGGGCGCACGTATGGCGTGCGGGAGGTGCCGGTCGTCAAGGGGCAGACCTTTGCCGCCTATGATCCGCGCGCCATCAAGGGCAACGGCGTGACGTACGTTACGTCGCCCATGGGGGCCGATCACACCGCCGGCAACACCATCGCAGCAAAGACAGATCAGCTTGACCCGGCCGGGAAGGTGGCCCTCAGCCGGACTGTGCAGATTGCCAATATGGCGATGGACATGCTCGGTTTCTGCGCCTTTGCCCGGGGCGTTTCGGACCTTTCTCCCGATGCCTTCGAGGGATTCTTCGCCGCACGCTTGGGCGAGAACTGGAACTGGAGCGAGGTGCAGGCGCTGGCGCTGGATGCGCTGAAGCGGGAGGTGGCCTTCAATCGGGCCGCCGGTCTTGGCAGGGAGACGGACCGCTTGCCTGAGTGGATGCGGGAGACACCGCTCCCGCCCCACCAGGCGCTGTTCGACGTCGACGAGGCGGAACTGGCCCGGATCTGGGACGAAGAGTGAGGTGGCCGGGGGAGATGCTCCCCCGGCCCTTCCATTCTACTCCGCAGCTGCACCGGCCTCCCCGCCCTGCGGCGCTTGCTCGAACACCGCAGCCCGAATCTGCGGCAGGTCCAGGAGGGGTCCCTGACGCCAGCGGAGGTTGCCCATTACCGCCTGCGCGGGCTGCTGAACGGCCTGATAGACCGTATCCAGGGGCCGCATGGCGGCGACCATGGGCCCGACGGCGGCGAAATCCTGCGCTTCAGGCCGCTGCAGGAACTCCCGCAGGGACTGAGCCGCCCCGCCGTAGTGCTCCTGCAACAGGTTGAGCTGATCGACCACGCCCGCCATCACCTCCGGCGTGGCGCGCCCGGACAGGGCGTGGCGGAGCAGCCCGTTCAGGGCCAGTGTCCCGTACGCCCCCCAGAGCATGTGCTGGGTAAATCGCTGGAACTCCGGCACGAAGCCGGCTTCCCGCATGGCGAGCCAGTGCAGCGCGTAGGCGTTCTGGACGGCAGGGTTCGCCGCCTGGAGCTGACCTTGCAGGCGGGAGAGTGATCCGGTCACCTGAGCGGGCAGGGGCACGGGCGCACCCATGGGCATGGGCATCTGCATGCCAGTTGACACCTCTTCCTTGAGGACTCCCTGGCATGTTATGTATTCCCCCTGGGCGCCCGTGCACTCAGACTGCCTGACCGAAAGCCTTCAGCACGGCGGGAATGGCGTCCGCCGGTACGTCGTGGTGCGTCACCAGGCGGAGCCGGTCGGCACCCACGGCACCTACGCGCACGCCGCGCTCCGCCAGGGCCTCCACCAGGTCGTCGGCGGTCTTTCCCGGCTTGCGGTAGCGGATGAAGACCATATTCGTATCGACGCGCGCCGGATCCAGGGTGATAAAAGGAACCGTCGCAAGGCCGTCGGCCAGGCGACGGGCGTTGGCATGGTCCTCGGCGAGGCGGTCTACCATCTGCTCCAGAGCTACGATGCCCGCCGCCGCCAGCACCCCGACCTGCCGCATGCCGCCGCCCAGGAGCTTGCGGTGCTTGCGGGCACGGGCAATCCAGGCCGCCGGCCCGGCCACCATGGAGCCAACGGGGGCGCAGAGCCCCTTGGACAGGCAGAACATGACCGAGTCAAAGGGGCGGGCCACATCAGCGGCGCTGACGCCCAGGGCCGCCGCTGCGTTAAAAACGCGGGCGCCGTCCAGATGCGCCGCCAGCCCGTGCCGGTGGGCCACGGCGCAGACGGCTTCCATCGCCGCCACCGGCGCGGCGATGCCCCCCGCGTCGTTCAGCGGGTTCTCCAGGCAGACCAGGCTGAGCCGTGGGAAATGGATATCCTCCGGCCAGATGAACTCCTCCACCTCGGCCGGGTCTAGGCAGCCGTCCCGGTTCTTCAGGGTGCGTGCCTGTACGCCGGACAGGACCGCCAGGCCGCCCACTTCCGCCTGGTATATGTGCGAATCCACATCGAGAATCGCCTGATCGCCCCGGGCCGTGTGGGTCATGACGGCGATCTGATTGCCCATTGTCCCGGTCGGGACAAAGAGCGCCGCTTCCTTCCCGACCTTGGCGGCGGCCAGTTGCTCCAGCCGGCTGACGGTGGGGTCTTCCCCATAGACGTCGTCGCCGACTTCGGCATCAGCCATGGCCCGTCGCATGGCGGGGGTGGGGCGCGTGACGGTATCGCTGCGCAGATCGACAAACGCAGTCATGTCGGTGTTCCTCCCTGTGTGGAATCTGCCTTGAAGGTGCGGTGCCAGAAGTCTTTCGTGGGGCGCTGCCGATTCCCTGTGCTGCCCCAGAGCCAGACGGCGAGGAAGGGGAGGGGCGCCAGCAGCGCCAGCGTCAGGACGGCAAAGAAACGCATGCCGGGCAGAATACCCCAGGCCGTTGCCAGCCAGCCGCCCCCCAGCATGCCTACGAAACAAGCCGTCTCCTGCCAGGCGGTGGCAGCGGCGAAGACCCGCCCCAGGGCGTGCCCCGGCGCGTCCTCCTGGACCCGGGTATTGAAGAGGATCGTGGCCAACGTGAAGACGATGCCGTCAAAGACGCTCAGCACCAGCATCAGCGGGACGTTGTAGACAAACGTGTAGCCCAGCCAGACCAGTGTCGCGAACGCGAAGCCGAGGAACATCAGGTTGTTCCGCCGCAGGCGCTTGCCCCAGCGCTCCATGGCCGGGCCGGTAATCAGGCTGGCGCCGAAGTAGGCCGAAATCGACCAGCCCAGCACGTCGGGCCCCCGGTGGAGCACGTCGGCGACGAAAGGGTAGAAGAGGGCGTTGGTCGCCCACATGCCCAGCTGGAAGATGGCGTTGCCGACCAGCAGCACGACGATCTCTGGGTGGGCTCTCAAAATTGCCCAGGCGCTCTGTGCGGGCACCCCGTCCGGGGCCTGCGGCGGCGGGAAATTTTCTTCCACCGGCGCCACCAATGCCATCGCCAGCGCAGGCGCCAGGTAGCTCAGGCTGTTGATCAGAAAGGCCCAGCCGGGGCCGGCCTGCATCAGAAAGAACCCCGCCACCACCGGCCCAACCAGTTCCACCGCTCCGGTGATGGTCGACTGCCGGGCGTTGGCCTTCATCAGGTTCTCCTTGCCCACCAGCTGGCGCAGCAGTCTGGCCCGGGCGGGCGCCATAAATGCCCCGATGCTGCTCCCTGCGAAGTTCAGGGCGAAGATCAAGTATGGGTTCTGTGTCGGAATGAACAGCAGGGTCAGCAGGCACCGAAGCAGATTGGTCACTGCGAAGACCCGGCGGGAATTCAGGCGGTCCGCCGCCCGGCCCGCGCACCCTGCCCAAAGCACATAGGGAATGCCGGTCATGGCCATCGCGACCGCCGCCGCCATGGGCGAGCGGGTGAGCGCGTATGTCAGGCTGGTGACGGCCAGGGTCTGAAAGTGGTCGCCAAACCGGGAGACTCCCCCGGCGACAGTAATCGTCCATAGGTTGCGTTGAACGCGGTCCCGAACCATGGGTAGAACACCTCGCTGCAATGATAAACCGGCCGTGGCATAGGCTTTGCCTCTGCCACGGCCGGGGGTTTCTAGCCGTGAGTCCCGGATTTATCGCCGGGAAAGAGGTGCGCACAAGGCCCAAAAGGGCATACTTTCCCCCTCCCCACCCGTTGCCAGCATCGCCAGCGCCTCATGCACGAGCCAGACGGGGTTGCGCACAGCCTGCACCTCCTTGTCATTTTCATCCGCCACTACGCTATCACGCCGGCGTCCCTCCTGTAAAGTGGGCACAATAGCCCAAGACTTACAACCCAGGAGGACCTCCACACATGGCAGATTTCGACCGCCACACCGCCTCAGCCACCGCCCCCGGCTACGACGGCGCCGCCGAGGTTATGCGGCAGCGCGAGGCCGCCGTGCGCGGCCTCATCAACGGCGAAGCGACGGCCACTGCGATGGCCGCTGCCGACGCCGGCGCCGGCGGAACGCTGGCGAACCCTGTCGCCACCGCCACGCCGGATCAATTCGGACAGCTCCATCAGCAGTGGTGAATTAGCATGGGCGCCAGGCAAATCGGCCTGGCGCCCGCCATTTGTCACCGCTCCAGCTGCACGTTCAGCAGCAGCCGCCCCAGCCCCAGGGCCAGCTCTCCCCGCTCGGCGGGGGCGTTAGGCTCCGCCGCGAGAAGGCCCACCCGGAGTCCGGATGGGCCTGCCAGCCTATTGCACTTCTCAGTTGATGCCGAGCACTCGCTTCAGCTGCCCGAAGTTGATGTCCGTTGGGATGCCTTCCTCGTCCCAGTGGTTGCGGCACCCGGCATAGTCCAGCAGGACGCATTGGGCCGGCAAGCCCAGCGACTGGGCTTTCCAGCCGCCCGCCACCAGGTTCGTCACGCACGCTACCCCGACGATGGCCATCTCCCCCGTGCCGGCCGCCCCGCTGCTGCCCGCCGTGAAGTCGGACTCGTGCGGGAGAATCCGGACTCCAAAACCGTACTTCTCGCCCAGCTGAGTAAGCTGGTGGACCCGGCATTTCGGTTCGCAGTCCGCACACTTGAGTCCCATGCCCGACTCCCCCGCCTTGCACTCCTCGCCCGGCAGCGCCCGCATGCAGGCGGGCACCAGCACCACCCTGCGGGGTCTGGCGAGGAAGCCGGCCCGGAACGCCCGGTTCATGACCTCCGCCCCGACCATGTTCAGGTGGTACTCCACCCGCTTGCGTCCGGTGAAGATCACATCTTCCCGCCAGCGATGGCAGGGGAACTCCTCGGCCAGGAACCGCTCCACGCCTTCGGTGTATCGCCCCAGGGCCTCTTCGCTCCGCTTCTCGAACCAGATGGCCAGGGCGACCACCGTCACGAGCTGGTCGGCGGTTTCGGCTTCGGGAAGCGTGCTGAAGTAGTCCCGCCAGGGCTGCAGGTGCTGCACTTCCTGGCGGAACTCACCGGTGGCGGCGAGCCAGTCCAGCAGCTTGTCCAGGCTTTCCACGCAGAAGCAGCCGGTCATGGGGTCGTCCTCCGGCTCCAAGAGCAGCGTGGACAGAATGCCCCGGGCCCAGTCGATGGCCGGTTTGAGCGCCTTCGACTCCTGCCGCCACTCTGCCAGGCGCGTCAGCACCGCTGCCGACAGGGCGCCCAGGTCTTCGGCGTCGTCGCTGTATATGTGCCAGAGCGTACCCAAGGTCAGCAGTTCCAGCATGTGCTCCTCCCGGGCGGCGGGGCCACGGAAGGCATCGACCAGGGGGCCGATATGGGCCTCGCATTCCGCCAGCACTTCATCCGTAAATGACGCCACATCCCGGTAGTACTGATCGGAGTTCTTCTCTCCCGCCCGGAGGGAGTACGTGATGATTTCCATGCTCTTGCGCGCCGGCTCCTTACATCGTTGTTTCGATCATCATGATGCGAGAACCGTGGAAAAAGTTCAAGCCCCCCATTTACGGGGGGCCTGAGTTCATCAGTCCATGTCGCCGGGCATTGGCGGGGCAGCCTTTTTGGGCTCCGGTTTCTCCGTGACCGCCGCTTCGGTGGTCAGCACCATCGAAGCGATGGAGGCCGCATTCTGCAAAGCGCTGCGCGCCACCTTCGCCGGATCGACGATGCCGGCGGCGATCATGTCGACGTACTCGCCGGTGAGGGCGTTGTAGCCGTGGTTCGTGGGCAGGTGCCTAATTCGCTCCACGATGACGCTGCCTTCGGCGCCGGCGTTGATGGCGATCTGCCGGACCGGCTCCTCGATTGCCCGGTAGACGATTTGCACGCCCACTTTTTCATCGCCCGTCAGGGTCTTGGCCAGTTCCGCCAGGGCGGGCTGGACTTGCAGGAATGCGACGCCGCCGCCTGCGACGATCCCTTCTTCCACAGCGGCCCGGGTGGCGTTCAGGGCGTCCTCGATGCGCAGCTTCTTCTCTTTCAGTTCCACTTCCGTGGCGGCGCCCACCCGCACGACGGCCACACCGCCCGCCAGCTTCGCCAGCCGCTCCTGCAGCTTCTCCCGGTCGTAGTCGCTGGTCGTCTCTTCGATTTGGCGCCGGATCGCGGCAATGCGGGCCTTGATCTCATCCATGGCGCCGCGGCCATCGATAATGGTGGTTTTCTCCTTTTCAATCCGGACCTGGCGGGCCACGCCCATGTCTCCAACAGCGGCGCTTTCCAGCTTGCGGCCCAGCTCTTCGCTGATCACCCGGCCGCCGGTCAGGATCGCGATATCTTCCAGCATCGCCTTGCGGCGGTCGCCGAAGCCCGGTGCCTTGACGGCGGCGACCTTCAGGGTGCCGCGCAGCTTATTGACGACCAGCGTCGGCAGCGCCTCGCCGTCGACATCCTCCGCAATGATCAGGAGAGGCTTGCCGTGTTGAACGACCTTCTCCAGCACCGGAATCAGATCCTGTACGGAGGAAATCTTCTTGTCGGTGATCAAGATATACGGCTCCTCGAGCACGGCCTCCATGCGTTCGGTGTCGGTCACCATGTAGTGGGTGATGTAGCCCCGGTCGAACTGCATGCCTTCGACCGTCTCCATTTCGGTCAGCATTGTCTTGGACTCTTCGACGGTGATGACGCCGTCCTTTCCCACTTTCTCCATGGCGTCGGCGACGAGGTTGCCGATTTCCGGGTCGTTGGCGGAGATGGCGCCGACTTCACCGATCGCTTTGCGGCCTTCGACCTTGATCGAGTTCTTTTTCAGCTCTTCGACGGCAGTTGCGACGGCCATCTCGATACCCTTTTTGATCAGCATCGGGTTGGCGCCGGAGGTGACGTTCTTCAGGCCCTCGTGGACGATAGCCTGCGCCAGGAGAGTCGCGGTGGTAGTGCCGTCGCCGGCGACGTCGTTGGTCTTGGTGGCGACTTGCTTGACCAGCTGGGCGCCCATGTTCTCAAAGGGATCTTCCAGTTCGATCTCCCGGGCGATGGTGACCCCGTCGTTGCAGACGGAGGGGGCGCCGAACTTCTTGTCGAGCACGACATTGCGGCCTTTCGGACCGAGGGTGACTTTCACCGTGTCGGCCAGCCTGTCGACGCCGCGTTCCAGCGCCCGGCGGGCCTCTTCGTCAAACAGCATCGTCTTGGCAGGCATATCCGTTTACCCCTCCACAATGGCCAGAATGTCCCGTTCGCTGATCAGCAGCAGCTTCTCGTCGTCGACCTTGATCTCCGTACCGGAATACTTACTGAAGAGAATCCGGTCGCCTTCCTTGACGTCCAGGGGCTGCCGTTCGCCGTTCTCCAGAAGCCTGCCGGTGCCGACGGCCAGGACCTTGCCCATCTGGGGCTTCTCCTTGGCCGTGTCAGGCAGGACAATGCCTGCCTTCGTCCGCTCCTCCTGCTCGATGGGCCGGACCAACACCCGGTCGGCCAGCGGCTTGATTTGGGTGGCTGCAATCGTACTCATACGTCTGCGTCTCCCTCCTGCTAGCGATTGACCTTGTTGTTAGCACTCTTGTCTATTGAGTGCCAACTGACTCCAAAATACCGATTTGCCCCCTGGGCGGTCAAGGGCAATTACGGCCGGTGAAAGGCCTCCAGGGGTGATTTGCCTGGTATTTTGGCAGTTATCTCTTTCACAATTCACCTCTCGCAGAGTACTACACCGAAAAAGATTTTAGACCCAAATGGTACAAAAAGAGATCGTGAGCAACACCGTGATAATCAGTTCTGATGAGCTTACAGGACTATTAGCGGAGTTTGCTGCCAGGAGGATATTGGCTTACAATACAGATACAACCCGCTGAACCAACCAGAGCGGGGAACATACCGGAAGGAGGGGACTCCCTTGGATCAGGATCCGCAGTGCTTGCAGACTACGACCAGGGAGGTGTTCCCACCGAAGTCATAAATCTTGTGCTCCCGCAGGGCGCCCTGACCAGGGCGCCCTTTTTGGTGTCTTTCGTCCGCGGCAGGAATTGCCTTGATGATCACGAAACACACTTCTGCTGATAGACCTGACCGCGGAAGGGGCAGACCGCCATGGCTTTGACGCCGCTAGATATCTATAATAAGGAGTTCAAGAACGCCTGGAAGGGATATAATCGGGATCAGGTCGATGAATTCCTCGACCAGGTGATTATTGATTTCAAATCGCTGTTAGAGGGCGACGGGGAGGTCAAGACCTCGCCGGATGAGGTGCGGCTCAAGCGGTTTGGGCGCGCGACGCGCGGGTACGATGCGGATGATGTGGACGCCTTTTTGCTGGACGTAGCGCATGAGTTTGCAGAGTTGCTGGGGCAGAGGCGGCGCGCGGAGGAGGCTGCGCGCGCCCGCAAGGCGGGTTTAACCGTGCATCCCGCGCCCGCCCCCGAGCCGGCGGTGCCCGCCCCGGAGCCGGCGGTGCCCGCCCCGGAGCCGGCGGTGCCCGCCCCGGAGCCGGCGGTGCCCGCCCCGGAGCCGGCGGCGCCCGCCCCCGAGCCGGCGGCGCCCGCCCCCGAGCCGGCGGTGCCCGCCCCCGAGCCGGTAGCGACCCCGGCGCCCTCCCGGGCTGCGTCCATGACCGGCCTGCCCGTCGAGATTCCTGCCGGCAACGGTATCATCCGCCTCAGCCTCTCGGGCGGCAGGGTCTTCTTCACCCTGGAAGCCCAGGACCTGACGGTGCGCAAGGAACTCGACCCGGCGACCGCCAGGCGGCTGGGTGAATCGCTCCTCCGCCTGACCGACATGCTGGGCCTCTAGAGCCATCCACGGGGAATACCCCCGAAGATGCCATTGTGGGTTCGCCGCCCCACGCGCCCGGTTGTCGGTTCTTACAAGCCCAGCATCCGGCCGAGCTTGGATAAGTTGACAATTGCACCGCGAGACGAGGCCCTGACCGCCGCTCCAACCCGATCTCGCCCACAAAACCCAGCGAAAAGGCAGGTTTTCCTACCCGGTAGGGGTAGCTCCCTGTCCCGTTGGGCGTTCAGTTGTCAATTCGTACAAGGTTTCCGCCAGAGAAATCTTGTAAAAACTGACAACCGCATCACGGCCCCCAAGGACCGCAAACAAACGGAGCGCCGGTACTGCCGGCGCTCCGTTTTTCAGTTCGCCGCCGCCAGCGCCTCGCCGCTGTTCACCTTCAGCACCAAACGTGAGATGCCCCGACGCCTCGAACACGACTACTTCCTTCTCTTAGGGCAAGGCACCGTCAAACTCTCGGCCCCGGGCTGCCACCAGTTCACCACGAGGGCGCAAAGGTCCGGTCACCAGGGGTCCGCAGCCCGCCAGTGGGTGCGGCCACTAACAAATGACCCGCGCTACCCCGGAAGCGGGCAGCGCGGGTCATTTACTCACCGAAGCCACTCTCCACCAGCCGGCCCAGCAGATCCATCGCCTCAGTCTCCTGCGGGCCCGAGCACCGGATGGCGATCTCCGCCCCGGCCCCGGCGCCCAGCGACAGGACGGACAGGAGGCTCCGGGCATTCACTTCTTTGGGACCCTTCTTCACGAACACATCGGTGCCCGGGAACTTCTGAACGGTCTGCACAAAGAGTGATGCAGGCCGGGCGTGCAGCCCGCTCGCATTGGTCAGCGTGAAACTCCGCTCGATCATCTGGCAGGTCGGCCCCCTTACCGCTACGACTCTGGCCCGAGTATATCCTCCCTGCTTGCCCCCGGTCAAGGCAGACTGCGCACGGGTCCTTCGCCCTCCCAACCTTGCGGGACAGGAAAGTCGAGCCCATTCGTCTAACCTTGCCACATATCACTGTGAAAATGCATAACTTTACCCCCTTTTCAGACGGATGCTACGATGGTATCGGGCCATAAGGAGGGCGGACCACGACGTGGATGGGCGTTTGCGCATGGTGCTTTCGGAGCTCCTTTCCCGCGAGGAGCCCACGACGCTCGCCGACCTGGCTGATCGGGTCAGGGTATCACGCCGGACGTTGCAGGAAGACCTGGACCGGATGGACGCCTGGCTTGCCAAGGTTCCCGGCGCCTGCCTGCACCGGCAGCCCCGCAGAGGCATCTGGCTGGAGGCGGAGCCCCAGGCCCGTACGCTCCTCGCCGCCGAGGCCGGGGGCGCTTCCCGGGGCGACATGGTCACTCTGTCGCCCGTCGAACGGCAGCGCAGGCTAATCGGTCTGCTCCTGACCGAAGGCCGGCCCACGACCCTGCAGGCCATGGCCGACCGGCTCTTCTTCAGCCGGGCTACCATTCAGAAGGATGTGGAAGGCGTCGCCCGCTGGCTCGCCGCCCGGGGGCTCATCTTGCACCGGCGCCCGCGCCAGGGCGTCGAACTGACCGGCCCGGAATCCGCCTGGCGCCGTGCCGTCGCCGAATACCTCCGGGAGATCGGGGAACCACAAAGCGACACCCGCCTCGACGCCGGCTCCATCGCCGAACTCGCCGTCCTGTTCCCGGGCTTGAAGATCACCATGCTGGAGGAAGCGGTCCGCATGACCGAATCCTCCATGGGCTTCCGCTTCAGCGATGAGGCCTACGCCGGACTGGTCGTTCATCTGGCGGTCACTGTTGCACGCATGCAACAGGGCAAGGAAGTTCGGATGACCCCCGTCCAGATGCAAGAGTTCGCCGCCAAACGCGAATATGAGCTGGCCCGGCAGATGACCGACCGGCTTTCCGCCGCCCTTGGCCTCGTCTTTCCGGAGGACGAGATCGGGTACATATCGCTCCACCTGCTCGGCGCCAAGGTTCAGGCCAACCTGTCCCGGCCCGATGAGCTCCAGTCCACCCTATCCAGCCTCGACCGCGGAGTGCTGGCTCTCGCGAAACGCATCGTGGCTCTCGCCGAAAAGGCCCTGGATCTGCCCCTACAAGAAGATCTGCAGCTGCTGACCGGCCTCGCGCTCCATCTGCGCCCGACCATCAACCGGCTCAAGCATGGGCTGGGCCTGCGCAACCCGGTCCTCGATGAGCTCAAGCGCTCTTACCCCTCGTTCATGGGCGTCGCCTGGATGGCCGCCGCCATCATCGAAGAGACCGAATCGGTCTCCGTGACCGAAGAAGAAGTCGGATACCTGGCCATGCACCTCGGCGCCGCCGTAGAGCGGAGCCGCACCCGCCGGCGGGTGCTGGTCGTCTGCGGCAGCGGGCTGGGCACCGCCCAGCTGGTCGCCTCCAAGCTCCGAACCCATTTTCCGGATCTCGAAATCGCCGGGCTGGTCCCGTCGCTCGCGATTACCGAAGCGGACCTGATCCGGCAGGGCATCGACCTGATCATCGCGACCGTTCCGGTGGCAGCAGGCCTCACACCCGTGGTGCGGGTCCACCCGCTCCTGCGCGAGGAGGATGTGCAGCGGCTCGCCCGGTTCCTGGGGGGCGCCGCACACGCGGCCGCCGCGAAAGCCACCGTCGCCCCGGACCCGCTCCTGACGCTACGGGGACTGCTGGAGGGACGCCTCCTGCACGTCCGTACCAGGGCTGCGTCCAAGCAGGGCGTCATTACGGATCTCGCCCGGGCTCTGCTGGATGCAGGCCACGTGACGAAAGGATTCTACACGGCCGTCTGCCAGCGGGAGGCGACCACTTCCACCGCCATTGGCAAGGGGGTGGCAATTCCCCACGCCGAGGCCCAGTTTACCCGCGAGGCAGCCATCGCCCTGGGCGTGCTGCCTCAGGCGGTGGACTGGAGCGGCGAACCGGCCGACCTGATTTTCATGCTGGCGCTCGATGTCCGGCGGCCTGACCTGGTCGAGGCCGTAACCCGGGAGCTGTACCAGCTGATCAGCGACGACCAGGCCCTGGACCGGATCCGCGGCACGGTTCCGGGGTAGAGGAGGAGTAACTCGTGGTGGAACTTGACACTGTCTTCGACCCTGCTCTCATCGACCTGGACTTGCGGGCCGCCGATAAGTTTGAAGCCATCGGGCGGCTGGCCGAGCGGATGGAGGTCCACGGGGTGCTGGCCGATCGGACCGCCTACCTCGCAGCAGTAAAGGCCCGCGAAGCCCAGACCTCCACCGGTGTGGGCATGGGCGTGGCGATTCCCCACGGCAAAACCGACGCCGTCCGGCGCCCGGCCGTAGCCCTGGGCCGCACCATGGACCTGTCTTGGGACGGCGAACCTGTTCAACTGATCTTCCTGCTGGCGGTGCCCGCTAATGGTGCCGCCACAGACCACTTGGAAATCCTGGCCGCGCTGGCGCAGCTCCTGCTGGAGGATGGCTTCCGCCGCTCACTCCTGGAGGCCGCCACCGCCCAGGATGCCTTGCAGACCATCACCACCCGCATCCGTTCCATGGGGCACAGCAATCTGTGAAAGGTGGGCTAGTTTGTGAAGCAGGGACCTTCGATCCGTCAGATGCTCATGACTGGCGTTTCCTACATGATTCCGTTCGTCGTCGTGGGCGGCATCTTCATCGCTGCGGCCATCGCCTTCTCCGGCGTCGGAGAGAAGGGCGCCGAGGTCACGATTCCGTTCCTGAAGAAAATGCTTGACACGGGCGCCTACGCCTTCAGCCTCATGGTTCCCATCCTCGCCGGCTTCATCGCCTACTCCATCGCCGACCGCCCCGGCATCGCCCCCGGCATGATCGGCGGCGTCCTTGCCCGGGAACTGGGCACCGGCTTCCTAGGCGGCATCGTTATCGGTCTCTTCGCCGGCTGGGTCGTCGCCCAGATCAAGAAGCTGAAGGTACCCGATGTGATCCTGCCCGTCATGCCGATCTTCGTGATTCCGATCCTCGGTACTGCCATCGTTGCGATTGTGATGTACATCATTGGCGCACCCATGAAGTGGATCATCGACACCATGACCGAAGGCCTCAAGACCATGAGCACCGGCTCCTCCGTCCTGCTCGGCCTGCTGCTCGGTGCCATGATCGCCTTTGATATGGGCGGTCCCGTCAACAAGGTGGCCTACACCTTCGGTTCGTTCATGATCACCCAGGGCGTCCCGGAGATCATGGGCCCCGTCGGCGCGGCCATCTGCGTCCCGCCCCTCGGCCTTGCCCTCGCGACCTGGCTCGCCCCCAAGAAGTACAATCCCGACGAACGTCAGGCCGGCACCGCTGCCTTCCTGATGGGCCTCATCGGCATTACCGAGGGCGCCATCCCCTTCGCTGCAGTCGATCCTGTGCGCGTCATTCCTTCCATTATGGCCGGCGGCGCCGTGGCGGGCGCAGTCGGCGCCCTGTTCAAGACCGCTGACCACGCCCCGCACGGCGGTCTGATCGTCCTGCCGGTCGTCGACCAGCGAATCGGCTACATCATCTCCGTCCTGGCCGGCGTTGTGGTGGTCGCCTTCCTCGTCAACTTCCTCAAGAAGTCCCTGCCGGTGGATGCGTCCGAAGATAAGGCTGCGTAATTTCAGGGAGGCGCTGTTCGATGAATATCGTTGCCGTCACTGCCTGTCCCGCTGGGCTCGCCCACACGTATATGGCCGCCGAAGCGATCAGGAAGGCGGCAATCAGGCTGGGCCATACCATCAAGGTAGAGACCCAGGGCTCCATGGGACTGCGCAACGAACTGACTCCGGCGGAGATCGCCGCCGCAGACCTGATTATCTTCGCCGTCGACATGGCGGTGGCCAAGGTCGACCGGTTCAAGGACCGGAAGATCTTCACGTGCAACCCGGCCCAGGCGGTGCGGGACGCCACCGGGGTCGTCACCGCCGCACTCAAATCGGTGCAATAGCAAAGGCAGGCGCCGGCAGATCGATTGCCGGCGCCTGCTCCTTTACATCAATGACAAATAATGGTAAACTTGATCTGCTTACATAAAAAGGGAGGTTGAAGGAAATGCGACGTCAGTGGCGCTGGGTTGCGGCGATCGTTGCTCTGGTCCTCGGTGTGGCTTCGGTGGCCTTTGCGGACGATTGGTACAATGGGTACCGGGTCGTTTCCCTTTTCCTGGACGGAAACCGGGTCAGAAGCGATGTCCCGCCGATCATCATGGACGGCCGTACACTGCTGCCCGTCCGGTTCCTGGCGGAGTCGATGGGGACGGATGTGGGCTGGAATCAGGAGACCTGGACCGTGACGCTTACGTCGCAGCCCAGGCTGGACTTCGCCCAGAGCGCCACCGGCCTGCAAATGAGCCTGGTGGGCGTCCAGCAGCTTGCCGGCGATGAATCGTCGACTGCGGGCCGCGGGATCGGCACGGTTCGCATCGTCAACCGGGGGACGGGGGAGCAGGCGGTCGACCTGAGTCATATCCAGCTCGTAGGTCAGGACGGCCGCACGCGCGTCGCCCCCATTGTGCTGGAAACCAGGGGCTCCAAGCGGCCGGCGCCGGGCACGACTACGGTGATCCTTGCCCCCGGCGAGGAGATCACGGCGGAGCTCGCCTATGACATCACACCGACCGATGGCAGTTCGGTCGGCACCTACCGCATGGTGATGTTCAATGACGCCGGTGAGCCGGTGATGGCCCTGCGCGTCAAGATCACCATCACCATCGACTGCAGCCACCGGCCCTGCACCTGGACCATCACCATCAGCTTCTAGGGACTGACAGAGCCGGGCCGGACGGCCTTTGGCATCCGGCCCGGCCCGATTCGACACCGCAGCGCTGTCGCATGCTTCCGTTTTGTGGCGAAAGAATGGCACGTGTGTTCGCTTGACTTGCACCAGAATTGGAATAAAATGGGGATGTGTGTACCGACCACCAGCGTGGGAGGTGTCTTTGTGCAGCGTTCGGATTTCCTGCGGCAGCTCTACGAGGCCCGCAGGCTGGAGGATGCCTGGCGGGAATACCACCGGCTGCTGGCAGAGGGACCTGCCGATGCCGAGGTGCACCTGCTCGGCGCCCTTACTGCGAGGCTCCGCCCAGAGCCGGATTACCGGCAAGCCCGGCGAGCCCTGGAGCTGGCTGAAGCGGCTGGCCCATGCGGCGTATCTCTTGGCAAGGTGCGGCTGGCTATGGGCAACCTCCTGCGGGAAATCGGCGACAACTCGGCTGCGGTGGAGTACTACGAAGCATTTATCGACGGCATTTCCGAGTACGAGGCGCTCCGGCCCGTCTGCTACGGCGTGGCGCACTACAACCTGGGCCTTACGTTCCGGTGCGCACGCCGGTACGACGACGCCCTACGTGCGTACGACACAGCCGCCCGGGAATTCCGCCAGAACGATTTCCCGGACTATCTGCGGCAGTGCCTGCAAAATGCAGCGTGGCTATGCTGCCTCATGGGCAGGGTGGAGCCAGCGGAAGCTGCCCTGACGGAGGCCGAAAACCTCTGCACGACCCCTGCAGCCCGGTGGCACCAGCGCATCGGTTGGGCCTACCTGCAGGCGGTTAGCGGAGAGCACATCGGGGCTGTCAATCTCTGCGAGGAGATTGTCAAGGCTGAAGCGACGGCACCGCCTGGCGTTGTAAGCCATGCATTCTGGGTGGCCGGGCACGTGGCACTGGCCCTCGGCGACCTGGGGCGCGCGGGGCAAATGGCCGATCAGGCCGTCGCCTGGTCGCTCAAAGTGAAGGACGATGTTCGACCCATGCAGGATGCAAGTGCCCTCCGACGAGAGATATATCAAGCAAAGCTACATAGGGATCAAACGGGGGCCTAGCGCCCCCCTTCGATGAGCATCATTTTCGCTGGCAGCGAAAGGGAGGATTTTCTCATGCGGAAGATGTTTGCGGTCCTCGTGGTGACTGCAGTGCTGTTCGGAATCGCGGGTACCGCCTTTGCGGAAAACGGGACCATCTGGCCGTTTTCGACCAAGTCCGGCTCCTACAAAGTGAAGCCGATGGAGAACTCAACCATCTGGCCCTTCTAAACCCATTCACCTGTTTTTCCTGGGAGCGAAAACGGAGCTCGCCCGCGGATCGGGGCGAGCTCTTGTTCATTACCGTGTCCTCGTTGTGCCTGGAGTCATCGTGCGAATCACCATGATCACATCTGCCGCATCGACGGTCGTTGTTCCGCCGGCTGTGGCGCGGGCAATCCGCCAGACGGTGACGGGCTCGGTCGTAACAAAGACTTCCGACACCTGCGGGAAGCGGGTGCGCACGCGGTCCCGTAGGAATGCATGAAATCCCCCGCCGGCGCCCGCAGTACCTACAGTACCCGGGGTCCACATGCCGCCGCCGCCACCCTGCACGGTGCCGGGGCCGTACGTGACCCGCCCAGCGCCGGCACCTGTGTTGCCCCCAGCCATGGTGGCCGGATCGATGCCGATGTAGGCGACATTGCCGACGATCAATGTGGAGACGCCTACGCTGCGACCGGCTGCCGTCGTACCGGGGGCGGCGCCGGCACCGGTCAAGCCGGTGGTTCCGGCGGCGCCCGCCGCGTTGCCTCCGATGCCGTCAAGCCCCGCTACATAGTAGGAAATCTGCTGGCCGAGATCCGCCCCACCGGCGGCCGTCGTACCGGCAGCGCCCATCATCGCGCCGCCGCCACCTCCACCAATGCCGCCAATCCGGCCGCCGGCCCCGGGCGTACCGGCACCGGTCGTACCGTCGCCGGTGACACCGCCCCGGGTCACAGGTGCCTGATGCGTGCCGGTCGTTCCCCCCGGTGCTGCCGGCGTTCCTCCCGGGGTTTGCATGGGGACCCGGGCGCAAGCCGTCATCATCACCGAGAGGGCCAGGCCGGCGATCAGGCGGGAAAGCTGCTTACCCATCTCGCTCACCTCTTTGTTTTGGTTGACCGAGCATTATGCTCTCCACGCCGCGGTCCTTTCATCCGATGCGAAAATAGGAAACTCCGGGCGCCGGCGCCCGGAGTTGACCGTGTGATGGCGAAATTACCGCGTGGAGACGTCCCGGCGATACAAAACTACGAAACCGAGGGCCACGGCGCCAAGCGCCACCGCCAGCCCGACGGCCAGCGGACGGTTCCCCGACTGCAGCGCCCAGATCAGAAGCTGGAACAGCACAATCTGCAGGGCGGCCCCCGCCCAGATCAGCCACATCATGACTCGCCGTACCTCCCCACTGCGTAGACGACGCCGTCGGCCACGCTGAGGCGAATGCCCGTCAGCTGCCGCTTCGGCGGACCGGCCACGGCCTTGCCGGACGCCACGTCGAATTCGCCTTCGTGGCAGGGGCAGCGCAGTTTATCTTCACCCTTGACGTAATAGACAGGGCATTCCAGGTGGGTGCATTTATTGTTGTAAGCCCGCATTTCGCCGGTAGCAATCCGGACCAGCAGGGCCGGGCTGTGGGCGTCCGGGTAAGAAAAGTTGACCACGCCGCCCACCGGTATCTCATCAACCTTGCAGATGGCGACCATGGGGTCATCTTTGCTGCCGGTCTCTTCCTTGACCAGGGCCATGGCCGGCACGGAGACCGCCGCCATTCCGGCGGTCAGCATTGTTACTATGCCCAGAAATCCCCGGCGGTTTACCCCGCGATTCTCATCGCGATGGACCGGGTCGCCGGGCCCATCCTTACGGCGCCGCTTGGGGTCATTCATGATGAGTCTCCTCTCTGACGCCTGTGCCGCCGAAGCTGCCCGCGGAGACGATGCGCGTCTCAACCTCGTCCTCGCCCCAGACGGGGAAATCACCGACGATTTTGGCAGCGATTTTGGAGCGCCGCTTGGCCATCGCCACGTCCAGTTCGACCCACTGCAGGGTCTGGGCGGGGCAGACGGAAGCGCACATGGGCGCACTGCCGACGCCGGTCCGCTCGTGGCACAGGTCGCACTTGTACATGATGTTTTCGTTGAAATCGAATTTGGGGATGCCGAACGGGCAGGCCAGGGTGCAGTTCCGGCAGCCGACGCACTTCTCCTCGTCGGCGGACAGGACGGTGCCCAGGGCCGTGATGCTGATGGCGCCCGCCGGGCAGACCCGGGCGCAGGCTGGGTCCTTGCAGTGGAAGCAGGTCATGGGAATCGTCTGCGTAGTAACCCCGGGCGCCAGCGGCACCACGTAGTTGCGGCTCTTCTTCCGGTGGCTCGGCAGTTCGGCGCAGGCCGCCACGCAGGATTTGCACCCGATGCAGCGTTCGTAGTCGATGAAAAGTACTTTAGGCACCGGGCTACGCCTCCTTTGCGACCCGCACGGCGCAGGCCTTGAATTCCGGCATCCGGCAGACGGGGTCGAGCGCCGGGTTGGTCAGCTGGTTGACGGCCAGATCCTTGCCCCAGTGATAGGGCACGAAGACGGTGTCCGGTCGGATCGTTTCAGCGATGCGAACAGTGAGCACCATATCGCCGCGGCGGGTGGTGAGGCGGGCCTTGCCGCCGTTCTCCAGCCTCAGGCGTCCGGCCAGAATGGGGTGCACTTCCACATAGGGTTCGGGGCACTGCTCGAGGAGGAACGGAATCCGCCGGGTCTGGGCGCCGCTCAGGTAGTGAAAGACGACCCGTCCGGTGGTCAGGTAGACCGGGAAGTCCTGATCGGGCACTTCGGCCGCCGGGCGGTAGGCCACGGCGTGGAAGTTGGCGCGGCCGTCCTTGGTGCCGAACCGCTCCTCGAACATGCGGGGCATGCCGGTCGAACCCTCCGGGCAGGGCCAGAAGACGCCGTTCTCGGCCTCGATCCGCTCGTAGGTGATGCCGCTGTAGTCGGCCGGTCCGCCCTTGGAGGCGATGCGAAGCTCAGCGAAAATGTCGCGGGGGTTGTCGTATGGGAAGAACTCGCCACGGCCAAGGCGCTTGGCCAGCTCCTTCATGATCCACCAGTCAGGCTTGGCTTCCCCCAGAGGCTCCTGGGCCTTGTTGATGCGGATGACCCGGCCTTCGGCGTTGGTTGTGGTGCCTTCATCTTCCGCCCAGACGGCGGCGGGCAGCACCACGTCCGCCTTCTCGGCTGACTCGGAGAGGAAGAAATCGGAGACGACCATGAAATCCAGGTTTGCCACGAACCGGTCGACTTCGTTGGCGTTGGGCGCTGAGACCATCGGGTTGGAGCAGTAGAGGAAGAGCATTTTGACTTCATTACGCTCCTCGCCCATGGCCTGCAGCAGCTCGTAGGCCGACTGGCCCGGGCCGGGGAGCTCATCGGACTTGATGCCCCATACACTGGCCACATAGGCGCGGGCAGCGGGGTCGTCGATTTTGCGGTAGCCCGGCAGCTGGTCGGCCTTCTGGCCGTGCTCGCGGCCGCCCTGGCCGTTGCCCTGGCCGGTCAGCGTGCCGCCGCCGCAGCCGGGGCGCCCGATCTTGCCGGTGGCCAGCATCAGGTTGATCAGGTCCGTCACATTCTCAACGCCCTTGGACTGCTGTTCAACGCCCCGGGCATACATCACCATGCCGGTTGCGGCCTTGCCGTACATGCGGGCCGCCCTGAAAATCAGGGCCGCCGGCACGCCGGTGATCTCCGATACCTTTTCGGGGGCGTAATCCCGTAGGATCAGCTCGCGCAGGGCATCAAACCCGTTGGTCCGCTGCGCGATGAACTCGTTGTCCACCAGGCCTTCGGCAATCAGGACATACAGGAGCCCGTTGATCAGGGCGGAGTCGGTGCCGGGCTTCAGCTGCAGGTGCACGTCGGCCACCCGGGCGGTGGGCGTCTTGCGCGGGTCGATGACGATCAGCTTGGCGCCCCGGTCCCGGGCCTCCCAAATGTAGGCCATGGCGGTGGGGTGGCACTCGGCGGTATTGGATCCGGCCAGGATGATCGCTTCAGCTTGCAGTACGTCGGTCCAGGGGTTGAAGAGGCCCCGGTCGATGCCGAGGGCTTTCATGGCGCCGCCCGCGGCAGCGCTCATGCAGAAGCGGCCGTTATAGTCAATGTTCTTCGTGCCGACCGCCACCCGGGCGAACTTGCCGGCCACGTAGCACTTCTCGTTGGTCATGGAAACGCCGCCATAGAGGCCGACAGCGTCCTTGCCGTACTTGGCCTGAACATCCCGGATTTTGCCGGCGACCAGGCCCAGCGCTTCGTCCCAGGTGGCCCGCTCCAGCCGGCCGTTCTTGCGGATCATGGGGTGCAGGATCCGCTCGTGGTGGTTAATCTGCTGGTAGGCGAGCACGCCCTTGGGACACATCCGGCCGCCGTTGACGGGGAAGTCGTACCGGGGTTCCACGCCCACGACCTGGCCGGTCGCCTTGTCGACCCGCATATGCATGGCGCACTGCATGCCGCAGAAGGAGCAGTGCGTAGGAATCAGATCTTCGCCCTGGCGGACCAGGTTGGGCGTATTGGGCGTAATAATCAATGGACGAACCCCCTCGTCAACTGCTTGATGTAGCGGCGGGCCCGGTAATCGCGCTTGCAGGATGGACACAGGTCCAGTGCTTCGGCGTCCAGCACCGGCGCCTCCAAAATGGGCTGGGAGAAAGATTTCTCGCCGAGAACTTGCTTGAGGTCGGCGACCTGCTTGGCCGGCGCATACGCTTCACCGCACTTCCGGCAGTGCTGCTGCTCGCCGGAGGCCTCGTGATAGACCATCACGGCGACGGCCAGGGGCCGGAAGAGGAAGTGGAAGAGCTTCGAGAAAGGCGTATAGGCCAGCAGGGCGATCACCAGCACCTGGTGCGTCAGCGTAATGACGGTGTAGCCGGCCCCGCGCAGGAACGCCGAGCTGACGGTCAGCAGCAGGCCGGTCAGCGAGACGAGGATCAGCAGGTGCAGGGGCAGCAGGTCCCAGGTGGAGCGCCCACCGATCATGAAGCGTTCAGCCTTGAACCGCTTGTAGTAAGCGAGTATGACTCCGAAAACGACCATGACGGCGGAGAAGTCCAGGGCATGATAAATCAGCCGGCCGAAGAGTGATTCGATTGGAAAGACCACCGTGGGCAGGCCGAAGATCATGATCTGATACTCGTCGGCGCTGACCAGCTTGAAGCGGAACCAGCCGAACACCAGCGGGAACGTGATGGCGAACGACAGAAGACAACCCCACGCGATGTTGAAATGAAGCAGCCACCGGAACCAGCCCCGCCGCCAGATGAAGTCCTGGGCGACCACGTTGGTCACCAGTCCTTTGGCGGCTGTCATGGCGCTGCGGCGGCGCTTGACGGAGCGGCGCACGTCCTTGTCGAACAGGTAAGTCAGGGCGCCTTTGAAGTACATGGCGGCCTGGGGGCGGCCCAGAAACTGCGCCAGGCGGTACGTCGAGCCGCCGATGAAGCAGAAGGTCCCGACCAGGTAGCCCAGGAGGCTCTTGTCGAGTTCGAGGAACTGCTGTGATCCGAGATAGACGGCCACCAAAAGCCCCGTCAGTACGGCGGCTGTCCAGGTGATTTCGGGCTTCGGCCGGCGTGACATGAAAGACCCTCCCTTTACTTTCAGTGTAGGGCGACGAGGTCTGGGGGGCTTGTGCCGGACGGCACAATTACACATGACATCTGTCATGTCACCGGAATGAAGACTTTTCGTCTATCATGTAAAGTAACGGGGGAGGGGGAGAAGCATGACGTCGGTCCGAATCCTGGTCGTGGACGATCACGAAGTCGTCCGGCTCGGGCTGGTGACGCTGCTGAGCCGGCAGGCGGGCTATCAGGTGGTGGGAGAGGCATCCGGGGCGGTTGAGGCCGTGGAGAAGGCCCGGGCGCACAGGCCGGACATCATCGTGATGGATGTGCGCATGCCCGACGGCAGCGGTATTGAAGCCTGCCGTCAGATTCGGGCGGAACACCCCGCCACCAGGGTGATCATGCTGACTTCGTACGCCGACGACGAGGCGGTCATCACGGCGGTGATGGCGGGGGCGTCGGGGTATGTGCTGAAGCAGGTAGGCAGCGGCGACTTGCTGCGGGCGATTGAGACCGTGCGCACCGGCGGCGCCCTGCTGGACCCCACGCTGACGCTGAAGGTGCTGGAGCGCATGCGCTCCGAGGCCGCCCGGGCGCCGGAGCCCCTGACCGAGCAGGAGCGGAATATCCTGACGCTCATCGGGGAAGGGAAGACGAACAAGGACATCGCCCACCAGCTCTACCTGAGCGAGGGGACGGTGCGCAATTACGTCAGTTCCGTGCTGGCCAAGCTTGGCTTCACGAACCGCAGCCAGGCTGCGGCTTACGCCGCACGGCGCAAATTGATGGGCATCGAATAAACGTCGGAAACGCCGCTCTGCCACGGGCGGCGTTGTCTTCTTTGGGTTGGAAAAATAGCCCTTGACAACCATTTGGTCTCGCGTCACAATATACCTTGTAGTACATAGTATCGTGCATTGCAAGGAGGGACGTCATGGAAGCCTGGGATACCCAGCTGCGAAAGGGCGGGCTGGAGCTTGCAGTCCTGCTGCTCCTCTCTCGGCACCGCATGTATGGTCTCGAACTGATTGGCAATTTGACCGACGCCGGGTTTAGCGTGAGTGAGGGCACCATCTACCCCCTGCTCAGCCGCCTGAGCGGCCAGGGCGCCATCGCGGCGGAATGGGTCACCGGCGAGTCCGGACATCCGCGCAAGTATTACCGCCTGACCGGGGCAGGCATGGAACAGACGTCGCGCATGGTTGGCCAGTGGACGGAGTTTGCGGCGGCCTTGGGCCGGCTGGTTCACCCCACACGCTTCGCACCCGGGAAGGAGGCACAGGCATGATGCAGCCCGAGTCGCAAGCCATTTTGCGTGACTTTAACCGCCGCCTGCGTGCAGCCTTGCGAGAGGCGCCCAACCACGTGCGCGTCGAAGCGGCCCTCGAAGTCGAGAGCCATGTGTTGGATGTATTGAGCCGTTCCGGCAGCGATGAGCCCGAACCGGATGTGGTGGCCCGTGTCCTCAGCGGCTTCGGTTCGCCCGAGCAGTACGCTCGGGCCATTCTGAGCCAGCGGCCCGGCCCCGAAGCGGTCACGGTCCGCAGCGGGCTGCGGGAAGTCGGGCTGGCCGTGTCCGACCTGCTGCGCGGCGCCTGGCGGCTGCTCTGGGCCCTGGCGGGACGGGGCGCAGCCCTGCTGGTGCTGGCAGCGTGCTTTGTCTGGCGCATCGGGCGCGGTGCCGTTACCGCGTCTGCGGGTCCGGCCCGGCGCATCGGCCGCTGGCTGCGAATCAACGGGGCGGCCCTGGCATATGGACTTCGGCGGTTGAGCCGCCGGTTGGCGGCAGGAGCCGGGGCAACGCTTCGGGCAGTCGGCCGCGGCGCCCTGGGCGCCGCCGTCGTCGCCCGGTACGCTGTGCGGGCGACCACCGCACTCATCGGTTGGTCCGGCAGGCTCCTGCGGTGGGCGCTGAAGGCGGCGGGAGTTGCCGCGCTGGCGCTGCTGGCCGCTGCGTCCCTGGGCGTTGCCGGTTTTTCGGTCCTGGCGCCCGATGTGACCGGGTGGTTCGTGCGCGGCGCGCAGTTGTCCGTTGCGCAGTGGGTTGAGGAGGTCCGCCACAACACGCTTGGCTGGATGTACTTCGGCACGCCGGAGGAGCTGGCGCAATCGGCTGCAGTGGTATTCGGGGTGACGCTGGCCCTCGGTCTGCTGCTAGTCGGACTCCTGGCCTACATCGGCTGGAACGCCCGCCGCCGCCGCGGCGCGACCGCCGGGCACTAGGCTGCCGGCTGAGGCACATTGATTGGATGAGAGCTGCAATGAAGGCCCGGGCAAAGGTACGCCCGGGCTTGATTATTTGCGTTTCCTGCTGACCGCTATGCCATAGTCCGGGCCTTGCATGTGGGAATGGGAACGGGAATTTTACCACGGAAGGCGCGGAAGGGGACACGGAAATCACGGCAGTGGAAGTGGGAATGTGACTTCCGCGCACTCCGTGGCAAAATGCAAAATGCATCCATTACCTCACATAAACAGCCGTCACTTACAGACACGCCTGGAGTTGTCCCATGCACGGCCAATTCCCTTCTCATAATGTTACAACTGCTCCTTACAGTGACCCTTTAGGATCAAGGAATTCTTTGCCTCCCGGTTGAAATTGATACCACTTCGCCCTGCTCATACTACTCGAGACGCGGAAGTGGGTGGAATCGTTGCTGCTGCGGCGCTACGGCGGGCTGGGGCTCGGCGTGTTGCTTCTGGTGGGATTCTGGGCCCTGAGCCTGATCAGCTACCTGCTTTTCCATACGGTTGTGGAAGTCACCTCCATGGTCATCTCCCTGTGTCATTTCACCCTGGTCTGGAACCTGCGCAAGACGATGGACAACAGGTATCTGGTGTTCCTGGGGCTCGCTTCGCTCTTCATCGGAATTGTCGATTTGCTCCACGCGGCCACGTACCGGGGCATGGGCGTCTTTCCCCAGTTCGGCGCCGATCCGCCCACCCAGTTCTGGATCGTCGGCCGGTACATACAGAGCCTGACCATGCTGGCGGCGCCCTTCTTCCTGACCCGAAAGCTCGAGGTCTCCAAGGTCCTCGGCGTCTTTACCGTGGTGACGGTTCTCCTTTGCTGGTCGGTCTTCGCCAGGGTCTTCCCGCAGTGCTATGTCGACGGCGTGGGCCTGACTCTGTTCAAGAAAGTCAACGAGTACTTGATCTCGCTGGTGCTGCTTGGCAGCCTGTACTTGCTGCGCCAGCGCAAGGATGCGTTCGACCCCGGTGTCCTGAGCAGGCTGACGTGGGCCATTTCGCTCACGATCGTTGGCGAACTGGCATTCACGCTGTATGTGGACGTCTACGGCCTCTTCAACATGCTGGGCCACCTGGTCCGGCTGGTCTCTTACTACCTGCTGTACGTGGCGACGGTCGAGACGGGGCTGACCAAGCCCTTCAGCCTGCTCTTCAGAAACCTGAAGCAGAGCGAGGAGGCGCTGGCGCGGGAGCGGGATTTCATATCTGCCGTACTCGATTCGACGGGCGCCCTGATGACCGTGACCGACACCGAGGGGAACATTATCCAGTTCAACCGGGCCTGCGAAAAGCTCTCCGGCTATAAGGAGTCGGAAGTAGTCGGCAGGCGCTTGTCGGAGATTCTGATGCCGCCCGAGGACCGGGCGCATGCCCGTAGCATTATGGGGCAGTATCGCGAAGGCGCCGGCCCGACGACGGTGGAGAGCCGCTGGATTCTGAAGAACGGTACGGCCCGGTGGATCTCCTGGTCCATGAGCATGGTGCGCAGCGACGACGGCACAGTGCGGTACGTGGTCGGCGCCGGCCTGGACATTACCGAAAGGCGGCAGGCGGAGGCGGAACTGAAGGACCGGGAAGAGCGGCTCCGTGTGATGGTGGAATCGGTGCAGACCGCCATGTTCCTGATCGACCGTGAAAGCCGCGCCATAGTAAGTGCCAATCCGGCGGCAGCCGGGCTTATCGGCCTCCCGCCCGATGCGATCGTGGGCCGGCGCTGTTCGGTCTTTCTGCAGTGTAATGGCAAGGACGGGGCCTGTCCGTTTGAAGCCCCTGATAAGGTGATCACCCAGGACGCGGTGCTCAAAACTGCCCTGGGGCAGGAACTGCCCATTCACCGGACGGCCGTTTCGGTGATGACCGATGGGCGGGAGCATGTGATGGAGTCGTTTATCGATATGTCCGCTCAGAAGCGGCTGGAAGAACAGCTGCGCTCCTTGTCGATGGTCGATGAACTGACGGGGCTGTACAACCGGCGGGGGTTCATGACGCTGGCGCCGAAGGAGATCGAAGCGGCGGTCCGCATCGGCGGGGGTCTGGCACTGCTGTTTGTCGATGTGAACGGCATGAAGGAGATCAACGACAGCCATGGCCACTCCGAAGGCGACCGGGTGCTGGTAGCGCTGGCGCACATTCTGCGGGAGGCGTTCCGGGAGACGACCGTGATCGCCCGGTACGGCGGCGACGAGTTTGCCGTGCTGGCGCCGCAGTTCGTCGGCGCCCGGCCTTCGCTGCTGGTTGAGCGCCTGGAGCGGCTGCTGGAGGATTATAACGCGACCCACGGCCGGAATTACGAAATCCGGGTCAGTACCGGCGTGGCCCGCATGCAGCCGGACAAGCCCTGCTCCATCCACGATCTGCTCACCCAGGCCGACACGATGATGTACGTCGAGAAGCGGCGCAAGGCGATGGTCCGCTGAGGAGAGACTAGGGGAGCTGAAGGAAGGGTCGAACCGTTTCCGTCCCTGACTTTATGGCCGACGGAAACGGTTCGAGCCTGACGAAGCGGTTCGAGCCTGACGAAGCGGAAAGGAGGGATCAGACGCATGACGGAAAACCACCCTGACCGCGTGCCCGGACGCGACGAGCCCGACCCCCTGAACATCCGGCAGAATTCGTTTCAGGCCGGATCCGACGGCCTGACCCAGCCGCCCACGAAAATACCGACCTATGGCGACATGAAGTACGAGGACGGAGAGGGTCCCAACGCGGATTTCACGTCCCGCAATGCCGGTGCGGGCCTATCCGGCACGGCGCGGGCCGACGCCGGCACCACCCCCGCCCTGTTCAACGACCCCGCGCTGAAGAAGCGCACCTGAGCCATAAGCGCCGGCGCCGGACAGTGCAAAGGGGCCGTCTGCCGCATCACGCGTGCAGACGGCCCCATTTTCGCTTCAGTCCACCGGCGCTGCCTTTCGCAGCGGTACGCTGACCGTGATCCGGGTGCCCGCGCCCGGCGTCGACTCCACCGCACACCATCCGCCCAGCGTCTGGGCCCGCTCGCCCATGATCCGCAGGCCGAAGTGTGCACTGTTCTCCGCAGTTTGCGGGTCGAAGCCCCGGCCATCGTCGGTAATCGCCATCACCAGAAGCTCCTCCTGCTGCCGGATGGCCACGGTTACCCGCGTCGCCCGGGCGTGCTTGCGCACGTTGACCAGCGCTTCCTGCAAAATGCGGAACAACTGGCTGGTCTCCGCCTGGGACAGCTCGGGCACCGTCTCCCCTGGCAGCAGCAAGTTGGCCTCCATTCCCGTCTCGTGCCGGAAGTACTGCAATGCATCTCGCACCAGGCTCACCAAATCGGCACCATCGCGGAAGGCTGATGCCCGGAGGTCAAAAATGATCTGTCGCGTATCCGCCAGCGATTCGGCCACTACCCGCCGCGCTCGCCGCAGGCTCTTGCAGACCTCGGCGGGGGGCAGGCTTGGTACCGCATCTTCCAGGTTCTCCAGCAGCAGGCTAAGGCCGTACAGGCTTTGGGTCAGGCCGTCATGGATTTCCGCGGCCAGCCGCTGGCGTTCGGCCTGCTGCGCCGCTTCCTCCAGCCGCGCGTAGAGCCGCCGGTTCTCCAGGGCCAGGGCCGCCGTGTTGGCGACGGACGCCAGCAGCGCGGCATCTTCTTCAGTAAAGGTGTGCGGGCGCCGATTCGCCGCGACCAGCGCGCCGAAGGGCCGCCCCCGCCGCATCAGCGGCTGCCCGATGGCTGACTTGAGCTTCTCCAGAAACATCAGCGGATGCTTCTCGGGCGGCGGCTCCAGGTCCTCAGGAAAGTTCTCGGTCTTGCCGCCCTTCCCCGAAGCGATCATCGACCAAATGAAGCCGGCGTTCTGCCGCATGGAGAGGCTGCGAGCCTCATCGACCAGGCTGCCGCTCCAGGCGCGCACGGAGAGTTCCCTCCCCTCGGGATCAAGGAGCATCAGTACGACCAGATCCGTCCGCATCAGGTTGCGGGTCTCATCCACCAGCAGGTGCAGATTCTGTTCCAGATCAAGCACCGAGACCATTTCGTGTCCGATGCGATAAAGAATATCCGACTGCCGCTTTTGCCGCTTGAGCGCATCGACCATTCGCCGGGCGGCGGCCTTTTGCTCCTCATCCAGCGCCTTCTGTTCGGTGATCTCCCGGAGGATCATGACCAGGCGGCGGGGCTCGCCGTGCAGCGAGGGCAGCGTGGCTAGGCTGGAGCTGACATACCTGGTCATCCCGGTGCGGCCTTTGAGCTGCAGTTCAACGTGCGGCACAGGTTCCAGGCTGGCGAACGCTTCCCGGCCCTGACACTCCCCGGTGAGCGCATACGGGCAGCCGAGAATCTGACCGCAGAGCAATCCCGCGGCGTCCTCTGCACGCCAGCCCGTCATGCGCTGAGCGGCGGGGTTCATGTAGATCACCCGCAACGACTCGTCAAGTACGACGATGCCGTCCGTCGTGTAATGGACCAATGCTTGGTGCATCTCGCGGTCAGGCGTCATGCTTACACCCCCGTGTGCCTCCATCGTACAAGAAATGCCGGCTATTGCGGAGGGGTCGACGCCCTACCTGTGGTACTACTGGGAGTGGACCATCCACGCCATTTTGCCCGATGGACCTTTCAATTTGTGCAGGAGGTGCTTTCCAACATGCTGTACCCGGAACTGGACACGCCATGCATTGTCGTTGATCTGGATGTGGCCGAGCGGAATGTCCGCCGAATCCAGGGGCTGGCCGATCAGGCCGGCGTCAAGCTTCGTCCGCACACCAAAACGCACAAGTCCAGCTTCTTTGCCCACATGCAGGTGGCGGCCGGCGCAGCGGGCATCACCTGCGCGAAGCTGGGCGAGGCCGAGGTCATGGCTGACGCCGGGCTGGACGATATTCTGATTGCCTACCCGCTGATCGGCGCCCATAAGATGGCCCGGCTGGAGGCGCTGGCTGCCCGGGTGAAGCGTCTGCGGGTCAGCCTGGACAGCTATGAGGTGGCAGAAGCGCTTTCGGGCGCCGGCGAGCGGATCGGCCGGCCCGTGGAGGTTTACCTGGAGGTCGATACCGGCCTGCATCGGGTGGGGCGCATTCCCGGCGAGGACGCCCTGACTTTCAGCCGCGGGCTGGCGCGGTATACGGGCATTCGGCTTGCGGGGCTGATGAGCCACGCCGGCCCGACCTGGAAAGCCGGATCGCATGCCGAGATTCTGGCCTTTGCCCGCACCGAGGCAGGGATGATGCTGGCCGTGCGCTCCGGCCTGGGGCGCCCCGACCTGGAGATCAGCGTGGGCGCCACGCCCATCGCTCACTTAATAGCAGAGACGCCCGGCGTGACCGAGAGCCGCCCCGGAACTTACATATTCGGCGATCGGAGCCTGATGGGCCTCGGTCTGGCGGACGAATCCGACTGTGCGGCCCGGGTTCTGACGACCGTCGTAAGCTACCCCGTGCCGGACCGGGCGGTGGTGGATGCCGGCTCCAAGACCCTCGCGATGGATCCTCACCGCGACGGCGGCCACGGCCATGTGGTGGGGCGCCCACAGGTGCGGGTGGCGCGCCTGAGCGAGGAGCACGGGGTACTTGAGTTCGCCCCCGGTCTGCCCCTGCGGGTTGGGGAAAGACTGGAGATCATTCCGAATCACATCTGCCCCGCGATCAATTTGACAGACCGGGTGTACGGGGTGCGGGGCGGCCAGGTCGTCGCGGAGATCGCCGTCGAGGGACGTGGGAAGAATACCTAGAAGGGTTGCAGCGCTGCGCGCCACAACCCTTCGTTCTGTCTCCATTGTAGCACCGTTTTCCTGAAATTTCAAGACTGGATGGTTTCCGGCTGCTGCGGTACACTGGGTCAGCTAAGCCCGGTGCCTCGTAAGGAGGGAACACCTTGCAGATAAGCTGGACCAAGCTGCCGTTTCCCGCCCGGAGCCGGGAGGAGTTCAGCCGGGGTCTGACCGGCTGGCTAGGTTGGGTCTTCTACGAAACCCTGCCGGAACGGGGGTACGAAATCCGCGAAGAGCAGATCTACACCGCCTTCCGGATGGCCCGGACGCTCACGCAGGGCGGAATCCTGTTCGCCGAGGCCGGTCCCGGAACGGGCAAGACCTTTGCCTACCTGCTGCCCGCCGTCTGCTACGCCCGGTTCCGGGGCAAGCCGGTGGTGGTGGCCTCCGCGTCCGGCATGCTGCAGACCCAGCTTGCCAATTCGGAAGGCGATATTCAAACACTTTCGCGCATGCTCGACCTGCAGATCGACGCGCGGCTCGCTTCCGATCCAGGCGGGTACATCTGCCTGCGGAAGGTTGACCACAGCATAGCTGACCGCCGCACCCGGGCGCTGCTGAACTGGGCCCGGCGCACAGGCACCGGTGCCCGGACCGAAGTGCCCGACGTATCGGACGAAGTCTGGGCGGAAGTGGCCTGGGATCCTACGCTCGCCTGCGACACCTGCAAGCACCGCGGCACCTGCCACATGATGGCCGCCCGGCGGCACTATCGGGCGGCCGCTGACCTGATTGTCACCGACCACCGGCTCTGGGCGTGGGATCTTTACACCCGGGAGGACCGTCAGGAGGCCTGTCAGCTGCCCCTGATTCCCGCCTACTCGGCCGTCATTTTGGACGAGGGCCATCATATGCCGGAGATGTGGCAGCGGATTCAGGGGTACCAACTCAGCGCGAGGCGGCTGAAGACCACCCTGGAGCTGATTTCCGGCTTCGCCATGCGGGCAGGGGCGGGCGGTGGCCTGGCGGAGGCTCGGCGCCTCCAGCGGGAAATACTCGCGAAAGTACTGGTCGCGGCGGCGCAGCGGGAGAGCGACCGGTTCCTGGCGACGGTGCTCGCGGCGGCGGAGCCCGGCGAAGGGAAGCGACACGTCCGGCGCGACGGCGACGTGGCCGATGCCGCCGGTGATCTGGTGCTGGCCCTTGAGGCGGTGCAGGACGAACTGGTCACCGAAGAGGCGATGCTGGAAGGAACGGATGATGAACTGACGCTCCGCGCCTATCAGGCCCGCCTTGACGATGTGATTGAAGCGCTGGCCCTGTTCCGGGCGCCGCAGGCGGTGCCCTGGGTGGAGGGCGAGGACCTCTGGGTGGTGCCGCGCAGCCTGCTGTCGCTGACGGGGCCGGGGCATCTGCCGGCGTCCGTGCCGGTCCTGTTTTCCTCGGCGACGCTGGAGCCCGCGTACGGCGCCCGGGTCTTGGGCTTGACCCGGCATGAGAGTTTCCGGGTGGGCGTGCCGTTCAACCTGGCCGTCCAGGTGCTCGTCTATCAGCCATCTGCGGTTAGCGACGAGGTTGCACAAGTGGTGGAACTCCTCCGGAACATGCGGGGGCGGACGCTGGTGCTGCTAAGTTCGCTCGGCGAGGTGCGGCGGTATAAGTCCGCACTGCAGAAGGCTGATCTACCGTATCGCCTCTTGTTTGAGGGTGACGCCGACCGGGGCGCCATGCTGGAGGAGTTCCGGGACGACGTCACAGCCTGCCTGATCGGGGCGACTTTCTGGGAAGGGGTGGACGTGCCCGGCGAGTCGCTCTCCTGTGTAGCGATCCCGCGCCTGCCGTTTCCGGCCCACGACCCGCTGATCCGGGAGCGCCGGGCGCAGGCGGCGGACCGTGGAGAGGATCCGTTCCTCGCCGTCGACCTGCCGGAGATGCTGCTGAAGCTGAAGCAGGGCGCAGGCCGGCTGATCCGGACGGCGCGCGACCGGGGCGTGCTGGCGCTGCTGGACGGGACCTACTCGGACAAGCCGTGGGCGGAGTCGGTGGCAGAGGTGCTGCCGGAGGGAGCGGAGCAGACGGACGATCTGGAACGAGTGGTGCGCTTTTGCCGGTGACGTTTCTTCTCTATCAGCCCAACAAGCAAAGTGCCCCGTGGTGCGACCTGAGTCGCAGCACGGGGCACTTATGATGTCAGGCCCCGTCTGCGGTTGGCAACTCAGGGCGCCGTCTCTCTCTCCAACCTGGTCAGCCACGCGAGCGCATCCGCCGCCGACGCGCCGCACATCTCCTCGTTCGCATGCAGCGAGACGCATACGGCGGGGCGCTCGGGCCTGCCGAACAGACGGCAGAGGCCGTACTCGGTTAGCTGGACGCAGCGAACGCCGGCAGGCTTGCCGTGCGGCATGCCCGGTATGGGCGACGAAATCGATGGAGCGATGCAGCAGGCGGCACAACCGGCTCGGCAATCCATGAGATCAACCTCCCGGAGCTACCAGTTCACTTCCAGCTTGGTGCCTTCGGGCACCTTTGGAATGCGGACCATATGGAATGGTTGGGTCAGCGCCTGGGTCACGATGGTGCCCGGCCCGGGCCTGGTCTGCTTCACGGTCACCCGCAGGGTGCCGTTGGTCAGTTCCACACCCGTGATTTCAATGGCGTAGCCGCCGGTCCGCTGTTCGCCCATGTAAACGGCTACCACGGACTGCTGGCTGAAGTCGAGGACGGGCGCCTCAGTCCCGGGCACCTGACGGGCGCTGGCCTGGGCCCAGTTCGCCTTCCAGCCGGCTTCGTCCGTCAGCAGGACGGCTTTTCGCTCAGCTACGCCGGAGTAGGCGCCCTTCTGCAGGGTGCTGAAAGCGAGGGCCTGCACGGGGGGCGGGGCGTCCGGCGCCGCAGCCGGGGTGGCCGGGGCCGGCGCCGGGACGGCGGGGGTTTCCGGGGGCTTGGGCGCCGCTGCCACAGGCTGCGCCGCCTCCACGGGAACGTCAGCGGCCTTTTCGGCGGAGGGCGTTTGCGCCGGTGCCGGCGCCGCCGGCGGAGCGTTCACCGCCTTTGCATTGTCTGACGCGGGCGCGGCGCCTCCGCAGCCCGCAACCAGAGCGGCCGTCAGGAGGGTGGCGGCAACTCTGTAACGCAGTTCCATAAACTCATCACCTCGTCCTATTCGACGGTATGATCAGGCCGTTTCGTTTCAGGATATCACACCCTGCGTGTATAATGGACGCGGTATATGCTGGAACGGGGGAACGTTGCTTGATTATTCTTTCGCCGCGGCTCGCTGCGGTTGCTTCCTACGTGCTGAAGGCCCAACCCGTGGCCGACATCGGCACCGACCACGCCTACCTGCCGGCCTATCTGGTGCAGGGGGGCGCGGTGCCGCGGGCCATCGCCGCCGACGTGCTCCCCGGCCCGCTCGAGGCCGCCAAAGTCACCGTCGCCGAGGCGGGCCTGAACGGACTGGTCGACCTCCGGCTGGGCAACGGACTGCAGGTCCTCCAGCCGGGAGAGGCCGCCACGGCCACCATTTGCGGCATGGGTGGACCGTTGATCGCGGAAATCCTTGCGCAAGGACCGCTGCAAGGTCTCCAGCGGCTGGTGCTCCAGCCGATGGGCGGCGAGGAGAGCCTCCGCCGCTGGCTGATGGAGAACGGCTGGATTCTCATAGATGAGACGATGGTGGAGGATTCCGGGCGCATCTACATCATTATGGCGGCGGAGCCGGGCGCCATGGACCTGACCTGGGCCGATGCCTGCCTTGGGCCGCATCTGTTGAAGAAAGGCGGGCCGTTGCTGGCGAAGTATGCAGCGATTCTGCTGGAGCAAGCCAGGCGCGCCCAAAGCGGCGCCGCCCGCTCGGACAGGCCTGAGTCCAGGGCACGGGCCGAAGCGCTTGCCATTCGAATTCACCTGCTGGAGGAGGTTAGCCGCAATGCCGGCTCCGACCATCGGTAAAATCGCCGGATATGTCGAAGAGCTTGCCCCGCTCGCCTGGGCGGAATCCTGGGACAACGTGGGGCTCCAGGTGGGCGACCCCGCCCGCACCGCCGGGCGCATTCTCGTCGCGTTGGAATTGACGGGGGGCGTGGTGGAGGAGGCGGTCGCAGGCGGGGCCGAGTTGATCGTCGTCCATCACCCGGCCATTTTCAAACCCTGGAAAGCCATTCGCTTCGACACGCCGGGCGGGAAGCGCGTTGAGCGGCTGGTGCGGGCGGGCATCGGGCTGTATGCCGCTCATACCAACCTGGACCAGGCCGCCGGGGGCACCAACGACACCCTGGCTGCCACAGCCGGATTGACAACCCACGAAGTACTCCTGATCGCGGGTGAGGAGAAGTACGTAAAATTGGTGGTCTATGTCCCCGCCGGGCATGAAGATGCCGTCCGCAACGCCCTGGCGAAGGCGGGCGCCGGTCACATCGGCAACTACAGCCACTGCACCTTCCAGACCGAAGGCACCGGGACTTTCCGGCCCCTGGCCGGGTCCAACCCGTTCCTGGGCCAGCAGGGACAGCTGGAGTACGCACGGGAACTGCGCCTGGAGACCATCCTCCCGGAAAGCGGCGTCCGCCGGGCCTTGCAGGCCATGCTCTGCGCCCACCCCTACGAAGAAGTCGCCTACGACCTATATTCGCTGGCGAACCCCGGCCGGGGACGGGGCCACGGGCGCATCGGGCGGCTGGAATCCCCGGTCACCCTGCAGGAACTGACCTTGCGGATGAAGAAGGCCCTGGGCATCCCGCATCTGCGGGCCGTGGGCGACCCGGGCCGGACTGTGCAGACCGTGGCCGTCGGCGCCGGCTCCGGCGGCATGCTGATTCCCCACGCCGCCCGCCGGGGCGCCGACGTGCTGATCACCGGCGACGTCGACTACCACGACGCCCAGGATGCGGCCGATGCCGGCCTGGCCGTCATCGACGTGGGGCACTACAACTCGGAAGTGATCGTCGTGCCGCCCCTGGCGGCTTACCTCCGGCAGCGGCTAATCCAGGACGCCCTTGACGGGCACGTCATGGAAGCCCAGGCCGGCCGCGACCCGTTCCTGTTCCTCTAACCCGGCACCTCCAGGCAGGCGGTCGTCGTGAAGCTCCAGGATCGTCGCATCGCTGCTGCCGTGATCGTGGTCTGGCTGCTGGCCGTGTTTGCCGGCGGACGGCTTTTCTGGTCGGCCGCCTACGCCGCGTTGGCCCTGGTCGCCCTCGCGTGGCTCTGGGTGCGCCGCGCCCCCGAGCGGCTCGACTGCGGCATCGTCGCCGAGCAGGCGTACGCTGAGGCGGGCGGGCAGGTGAAGGTGCAGGTCTGGCTGGAGCACGAAGGCTTTCTGCCGCTGCCCTGGGTGGAGGTGCACGAAGACCCGCAGACCGCCCGGCTGCCCCTTGGCTACCTGCACATGGGCGCCGGCATCGGCCTGGCCGATTCGGTCATGCATTTCCTGTGGCTGCAGACGCCCCGCCGGGGCGTCTACACCGTCGGCCCTTTGCGGCTGAGGACCGGCGACCCGTTCGGGCTCTTTTCCTATGAGTGGAACGCAGCCGGCGAAGTGACCGTTACGGTGCTGCCGCGGGTGGTCCATCTGCCGGCCCTGCCCGTGCCCCTGACCCAGCCGTTCGGCCACCGCCGGGTGCGGCAGCGGGCCTTCGAGGATCCGACATCGCCAGCGACCCTGCGTCCTTACGCCCCGGGCGATTCCCCACGCCACGTTCACTGGAAGGCCGTGGCTCACACCGGCGAGCTGATGACCCGGGAGTTCGATCTTCTGGCTACCACCCGACTCTCCATCTGGCTGGATGCCCGCCCCTGTGCGGGGTTCGAGACTGGGGTGGAGGTCGCCGCCGCCCTGCTGGACGTGGCCGTACGGACACGGCTCGAAGTCGAACTGACCAGCTTTGCGCCCGGGCGCCTCCACCTGGAGCCGGGGCGGGGCGACCGGCAACTGCGGCGGGGGCTGGAACTGCTGGCCCGCGTCGAGCCTGCCCATGACATCCGCCTCGAAGCGGCCATGGCGGTGGCCCACAGCCCCGGGCGCCCCACCCTGGCGATCATTTCCGGCTGCCTCGATGACGGACTGGCCGCCCGGCTGCTGACCCGGGCCGACCGGATTCTGCTGGTCCTCGTGCCGGGCGCCCCGGTCGCTCCTGAGCGGCTGGCGGCGCTTGCCCGCCGGCTGACCGTTTACCGGCTCCGGGAAGGCGACCTCGTGGAGGCGCTGCCGGAGCGCAGGGTGGAGGTGATGCCGCTTGTACGATGACCGGCCGTCACCCTGGCTGACTGGCCTGACGGTCTTCCTGGCCTGGATTGCCACCAGCCTGACGGCTCCCGCCCTGGCGAATTTCTGGCATGTGGACGGTGCTGCAGCGCCCCTGCTTGGCGCGGCCGCCGGGTTCGCCGTGGCCGCCGCCTGGTGGCCGTGGCTCTACGCGCTGGTGCCCCTGGCCGCCGCTGCCGTGCTTTACTGGTTTCCCGCCCTGCGGGAAGGGCTCTGGCTTGATGCCACGGTCTGGTATACGGACATCCGGCTCGGCCTCTGGCCCGGGCCCTACGGCCTGCTGGCCTGGGTCGCCCTCGCCCTGGCGGTTCTCGGTTTTGCCTGCCTGTTTGTGCGTGAGCCGCTCCGACGCGGCACGGCCTACTGGACTTTCTTCGGAGGCACGCTGGCCTTCGGCCATATGTGGCTATGGGGCAGCGACACGGCAGCCCGGCAGTACGGCTTTTTCCTGGCGGCGGTCGTACCGCTGTGGGTGATTGCCGCCGCCTCATGGCGTGAGCACCGGTGGCACGGCGCCGGGCGCCGCGTAGTGGCCGGACCCGCCTGGGCGGCGCCCGCCATCGGCGCCGTGCTGCTGGCGGTGCTGGCCGGCTGGGTCCTGCCGGCCCGGAGCCGGCCCCTGGAGCTGTGGGGCCTGACAGCGTGGGCCCGAGCCACCTTCCCCGCCCTGGAGCAGATGCGGGGGGGCGCCCCCGATGAAGATGCCATCCCCCAGGGCTTTACCCTGGCCACTGCGGGCTTCGCCCGGCGAGTCTCGGAGCTGGGCGGGCCGATTAAACCGGCGCAGGGCGTCGCCTTCACGGTCCGCTTCCCCGAAGCGGCGCCCACGGCGCCCGTCTTCCTGCGGGGCACGGCCATGACCAACTACAACGGGCGGGGCTGGGTGACGGAGACGAAGCCCGGCGACGTTGGCGCTGACTCCCCGCCGCTCTCGCAGGAACTGAAAATGGAGATCGGGCTGGTGCGCCTGGGCCACTCCACGCTCCTCTACCCACGGGAGCTGGCGGAGATCGACGGCGTCACATACAGCTACGGGCGGGAAGGGCACATTTTCGCCAAGGAGCCGCTGATGGGGACTTACACAGTCACGGCGCTGCTGCCGGCGGGGCGCCCTGCGGGCTTCTTGCCGCCCATGTTCGATCCCGGGCGGTATCTGGCGTTGCCGAAGAACCTGCCGCCCCGGGTGGCAGCCCTTGCTAAGGAGATTGGTGCAGGCAAGGCTTCGCGTTATGATGAAGCGCTGGCGGTCGAAGCGTATCTGCGCTCGTTCGACTACGCTACCGATGTGCCCGCCACGCCGCCCGGCCGCGATTTCGTCGACTACTTCCTGTTTGACCTGAAGCGGGGCTACTGCGCGTACTCCGCGACGGCCATGACCGTGATGCTCCGCACCCGGGGCATTCCCACCCGCTGGGTACAGGGCTTCGTAGTGGAGCCCGGCCGGCCGCAGGTTGATGTGACCTTCAACAACGCCCACGCTTGGGTGGAGGCCTACTTCCCCGGCTACGGGTGGGCCGTTTTTGATCCGACGCCCCGCTTCGACCTGCCCGACCGGGAGGCGGCGGCTGCCCAAGTGGAGCTGTCCGCCGTTCCTGAGGGGGATGGCCCTGCGGTCGAGCCCGAGGCTGTTGAAAAGTCAGATGCCGCCGCCGGGGGAGAGCATCAAAAACTCCCCTGGGTCTGGATTGCCGGCGGCCTGGGCGCCCTCGCCTGGGTGGCCACCAGTTTCCGCCGTTTCTTCCGGGAGCGCATCGACTGGACGGACGAGCGGCGGGGCGTCCTGCAGGCCTTTGCGCAGCTGCTGGCGGCCCTGCGCCGCATGGGTTTCCGACCGCAGGCGTATGAGACGGCGATCGAGTACGCCGACGGCGTGGCCCGCGCCTGGCCCGAGGTGGGCAGTCAGGTCAGACAGGCGGCGGCTCAGGTTACCGCCGCCCGGTTCGCCCCGCCCGGGGCGCCTGCCCCGCCGGGCGCCCGCCGGACCATGGGCGGCGCGCTGGCGGCGGTCTGGTTCGGGGCGCAGTCACGGTGGGGCGTAATCCGCACCGCCTGGATCCGGCTCCGCTTCGTCTGGGGTAAGGACTGATATAGGAGGATCGCTGTGAACAACACCCTACTGGAACTGCAAAACGTTGTCGTACTGAGGCATACCGATCCGACCGGCTTCTTCGGGCTCTGGGGCGCCAGGCCCGTCCGGGCCCTGGACGGCGTCAGCCTGACGCTGCGCCGTGGTGAGACGCTGGGCGTCATGGGCGGCAGCGGCAGCGGCAAGACCACGCTGGCCGAAGCGGCAACCCTCCGGCGGGCAGTGGACCGCGGGCGCATCATCTTCGAGGGGAACGATGTCACCCGCGCCGGCGGCGGCCAGCGTGACAAGCTGCAGCGGCGCCTGCAGATGATTCGCCAGGACGCCCGTGAGAGTCTGAACATGGATCAGACCGTGACCAAGCAGTTCACAGACCGGATCAAGCAGCTCGGCCTCCCCGACGCCGAAGGCCGCATCCGGCGGGCCCTGGAGATGGTCGAACTGCCGGCGGAGTATGCCGCCCGCACGCCCCAGCAAATGTCAGGCGGCGAACAGCAGCGGGTGGCGATTGCCCGGGCCCTGGCGCTGGGTCCGGTGCTGGTGGCAGCGGACGAGCCGGTCAGCGGGGTGGACCCGCACCTGCAGCGGGATATGCTGGCGATGATGGAGCGGGTGCAGAAGCAGCAGAACATCGCCTACCTGCTGATCTCGCACGAGCGGAGGACGATCATGCGGCTTGCCCATCGGGTGGCGGTGCTCGACTCCGGGCGTCTGTGCGAGATCGGCCCGGCCGACCGGGTAATGGCGGAAGCGCAGCATCCGTACAGCCGGCTGCTCCTCGGGCAGGTGCCGGGTGAGATGCCCTTCGAGGAAGACCGGGTCGGCAAAGTGATTCAGGGCTGCCCCTTCGCCCCACACTGCTCCGCGGCTACGGGGCGCTGCAGCACCGAGGCGCCGGCGCCGAGGGAAGTGGGGCCGGAGCGGGTCGTTGCCTGTCACGCAGTCTAACGGGGAGGATTTCGCTGGGAGATAAACCGCTGATTGACAGGTTCTGGCAAAATGGGTTATACTGACAGCGAAAAGAGATGCTTTCGTGACAACGGGGGGCTGTCGGAATGAACGCCGAGAAGCTGCTGCTGGTCCTGCCGGATGTTCAGGAATCAACGGGCGGAGAAATGTCCCTGAACCAGTGGGGCGCCGTTGTTGAGCAATTCGCCAGCCAGGGTGGGCGGGAACTGCTGCTCGGGGGGGCAGAACCGCTCGGCTACCCGGGGTTCTGGGTCCTGGTCCGCCGCGGCGCGAAAGCCGGGCTGTCCCGGGTCACGGCCTATCTTAGCGGCAGCCTGCTGGAACCCTGGGTCATGCGCAGCCTCATTGAAAGCGGCGTTCACCTCCTGGTCGCCCTTGACGGCCTGGAGCCCGAGCACCATGACGCGCTTCACGGTCATGGTAGCCATGCCAGGGCCCTTAGCGCGATCGAGCTGTTTCTCAAGCAGGGGCTTGCCGGTCGGCTCGGCATCCTCGCCACCGCCACCGAACTGAACCGAACACATTTGCCTGTGCTTGCGGCCTGGGCCGCCGGGCGCGGTCTGGCCCGCTTTCTCTGGACCTCCGTTCCCGACGGCGGCTGGCCGTCTGTTCAGCTGAGGGCGCTCCGCCTTTCGCCCGAAGCGAAAACCGATCTGGCTGCGCACATGCAGTCAGTCTCGCGGAGCGTAGCACCTGGTGCCTTCGTTGGTCCCATGGATCTCCTGGAAGATGTGGCACTCTTCCCGGGCTGCTCCCCCATTCTCCGTGTCACCGCCAGGGGCGATGCGTACTGGGGCTTCTCCGGCGACGGAGGCCAACTGGGAAACATGAAGCGGACCCTCCTGGCGGACTTGCTGACCCGGCACGCACAGGCCGCCGGCGATTGACCCTGCTCCCGCCCTGCGCTACGCTGGCTGTAGTCGGGCGAGCAAGGGAGAAGCTGGGTGCATGGACCTGCAGATTCGGCTCGAGAACCACTGGCTGGCGTGCATGGCAGCGGCGGGGGGCGGGGCCCGGGTCACCCGGATGGCCGGGGGGCTGGTCGTCGTCAATGCCACGGCACCTGGTTACACATTCAACTTCACGACGCTACGCGGGGTTCAGCCTGACCGGCTGGCCACCGCTCTGGATCATGGTGGAATGCTGCTCGCCGAAGGCGGGCGGCCTTCCGCCGTTTTTCTTTCGCCTGCTGCCGGCGACCTGCCCGGACTGACGGCCGGGCTGGCTGAGCTCGGCTGGCGGCGGTTGTCGCGGCAGTCTGTGTTGATACGCGACCTGTCCGTTCCTCTGAGTCAGGAGATGCCACCTAACGTGCTTGTGGAATCCGTGACGGCCCGCCTGCTCCCCCAATGGCGCAAGACGCTGGTGGACGCTTACGAAGTGGAGCCCCTGGCCGGCCGGTCGCTCTCCAAAGCGTGGAGCACCATTCTCAGCGCTCCCGGCGACGGCGCGTCGGCGCGGGGTTACTTGGCGTGGGTGGATGGGGTGCCAGCAGGCACGGGGCTGCTGTGGAGCCAGGGCGGGGTTGCCGGGCTTTACTGCGGCGCCGTCCTTCCCGCACGGCGGCGCTCCGGCATTCACCGCGCCCTCCTGCTGCGGCGCCTGTCCGATGCCTGGCAGGCCCGGTGTGCACTGGCGACGCTCCAGACGGAAGCCGGCGGACCGGTGGAGCAGTTTTGCGTTGGCCGGCTGGCCTTCTCCGTCAGCCACTGCCGCGACCTATGGGTGCCGGGTGAGACCACGTTCATTCGATAGGACATTGTTCACAAGCTGTGGGTAACGTTGTGGGTTGCTCCAGGAACCTGGGGATAACCTGTGTATTATGTGGATATCATTGTGGGTAGAATCCCAGGAGGAATTTTCCAAGAGGTGTTGAACATAGTGATAGGAGGTGAATTCCACATCTGGTTCCAGTTGGATGTCGTGGGGGTGCTGATCGTTAATATTAAGGAGGGTATCGGTATGCATAAGGTTCTCCGGGCACTATTAGTGATCGTTCTCTCATCTTTCGTCCTCGTGGCCATTGCGGGACCCGCTGTCGCCGCACCGCCCAGCGTATCGCCGATGGCTAGCTGGAATAATTGCGGCACCGGCGGATGCATGAACTAAGCTTTATTAGTGGGGTCGGAGGAGGATCGCCCGGCGGGTGGTCCTCCTTTTGCTCATTTTCCGTTTTAGCCCTATGGAAATTCCGGGTATGATATTGGGCAGGGAGTAACGACAGTGGTGGCGAAGATGCGGGAGCAAGAGGAGGTGACCGGTCGTGGTTTACCTCGGGATCGACATCGGCGGTACAGGAATCAAGGCTGCCCTGGTCGATGAGCAGGGGCGGATTCTCCATCACGCGGAGACCCCGACGCGGGCCTCGGAGGGCGCCACCGCTGTACTGGGCCGGGTCGAACACCTGGCGGCCTCGCTGATGACCCGGGCCGGCGCGCCGGTCGCAGGCTGCGGCGTAGGATCGGCTGGGCGGATTGACACCCGGCGCGGCTGTGTGGTCTTTGCCAGCGGCAATTTGCCGGGCTGGACCGGCCAGCCGCTGGCCTCGGATCTGTCCGCACGCCTTAGCCTGCCGGTCGTTGTCGACAACGACGTCAATGTGGCCGCCATTGCCGAAGGCTGGGTCGGCAGCGCCCGGGGCACGGGCAACTACCTGATGCTCACCATTGGCACCGGGGTAGGCGGTGCGATTGTGGTTGGCGGCAAATTGTGGCGGGGCGCCCGATCCGGCGCCGGCGAGGTGGGGCACATGGCCCTGTTCCCGGGCGGGCTCGAGTGCAACTGCGGCGGCGCGGGCTGCGCCGAGCAGTACGTGTCGGCCAAGGCGCTGACCCGGCGGGCCAACGAGTATATGGACAGAGGGCACCCGTTCCGCGGCATCCGGGAAGTCCTGAGCGCCGCCGAGAAAGGCAATCCCCAGCGGCGGGAGGCGGCTCGCAAAGGGGTGGAACGGTTTGTGGCCGACCTGGCTCTCTTCCTCATGAACCTGCAGCAGGTGCTCGACCCGCAAGTCATCGTGGTCGGCGGCGGCATCGTCAGGCTCGGGTACTGGTGGGACAGGCTCCTTGAAGCCGTAGCCAGGGAATGCCGTCCGCGGTCGCTGACGATCCGGCTCAAGCGGGCGCACTGCGGCCCACTGGCCGGGGTAGTGGGCGCCGCCCGGCTGGCCATGCTCTCCCGGGGAAAGCCGGAGAAGAGCTCCGTCCCCCTGGTCATCGAGCCGGCCTACAGCGAACTGACTCTCGACTACGACGATATCGAAGCGCGGTAAAACCGGGGGCTGCCGGCGAGCCCCCGGTTTGTCGCATCGCGTGGAAATCAGGTTAGCGGGTCGTGCCCGTTCGCTTGCGGGCGACGCCGTTTGGGTCCTGGCGGTGGTTCAGGAAGTCGCGCATATTGCGGTGGAGTTCCTCTGTCTCCGAAATCGGCCGGAGGGTAATGCCCCGTTCCCGCTTCGCCGTCCGTACAAGCTGTTGCACTTCTGCCCACCCTGCGAGCAGGGCGGAGCGCCCCAGGTCGAGCTCCTCCAGCGAAGTGGCCTCCTGAATTTGCAGTTCAGCCATGCGGATGCGGCTGAGGGCATCTCGCATCATGTGCTGGTAGTCGGGCCGGTCCTTAGGGATCTCTTCAGTCTCCTTTTGAAGCCCCAGGGCGCCCAGTGCTCGGCGGATTACATGCATGTGTGAAACTCCCCCATTTCGTTCGGCCCACCCATTATGGTTGCACATTCTAATACGTAATCTCCCAGGTTTTGGTTCTAGGTAAAATGCACAGGATGACTCTGGGAGGTGGTTTCTTTTTGCCTTGCCTCTATCATCCAGGCATGCTATAACTAAGAGTGGTATAGACAACCGGACCATCATGAGCCGCCGGCTTCCGATTCTGCCGCTGGGGGTGGCCCCGTGACTAGCATGGGTAAGGATGTACCGATTCCGCTTTATTACCAGATCAAGGCACGCTTGCTTGAGGCGATTGAAAGCGGGCAGCTCAAGCCCGGCGACCGGGTGATGTCGGAGCGTGAACTGACGGCGCAGTTCAGCGTCAGCCGCATGACAGCCCGCCAGGCCCTGACCGAACTCGAGAACCAGGGGTATCTGTTCCGGGTCCAGGGGAAAGGCACGTTCGTGGCCACGCCCAAGCTCGAGCAGCCGCTGGCGGGTCTTACCAGCTTTACCGAAGAGATGCGCCGGCGCGGGCTGGAGCCCGGTGCCAAAGTGCTTGCCGCCGAAGAGGTGCCGGCCGGCCGCCGGGTCGCCCGGGCCCTCGGCCTCGGCGAAACCGCTGCTGTCGTCCGCCTGGAGCGCCTCCGCCTGGCCGGGGGCGAGCCGATGGCCCTCGAAGTCTCCCACCTGCCGGCTTCGCTGGTGCCCGGACTCCTGGAGCGCACGCCGTCGCAACACTCGCTGTACAGCCTCCTGGCGGAGGAGTACGGCATTCGTCCGGTGCGGGGTCTGCAGAGCATTGAAGCGGTGGCGGCCAACAGCTACGAAGCCGAGACGCTCCGGGTGCGTGAGGGGACGCCGCTGCTGATGCTTGAACGGATCACCCGCGATGCCCAGGATAGACCGGTTGAATATGTATACTCGCTATATCGTGGTGACCGGTACCGCTTCACTACGGAGCTGGCTCGACGGGAGGAGAAGGAATGATACGCTGGTTTGAAGGTGCCGTTGTATTGCCGGGCCGTGTGCTGGAAAACGGCCTGACGGCCGTGGACGGCGGACGCATCGCAGGGGTGTGGGACCTGGAAACCACGCCCCGGCCGGAAACACAGGATCCCCGCAACACCACGAAAGTGGAAAAGGGCTTTATCGCACCGGGGTTCATCGATCAGCACTGTCACGGTGCTGGCGGCGCCGACTTCATGGATGCCGATCCCGAAGCAGCCGCTGTTATTACCGAGATCCACGCGCGCCATGGCACAACGGCCATGCTGGCGACCACCTGGACCGCGCCGGAGGAGAAGATCATCCGGGCCATTCGGGCTGCGAAAATGGCCCCCCGCCGGGGCGCCCGGATTGTGGGCTTTCACGTGGAAGGGCCGTTCATCAACGCGAAGCACAAGGGCGCCCAGGATGAGCGGTTCATCCGCCCGGCGACAGTCGCCGAAGTGGATCGGATTCTGACCGAGGGAGCCCCGGAGCACGCCTGGCATTTCACCGTCGCCCCGGAGATCCCGGGCAATCTGGATGTCGTCCGTTACCTGGTCCAGCGGGGCGCCGTGGTCAGCGCGGGCCATACGGACTGCACGTACGCGCAGTTGGCGGAGGCGGCGGAAGCCGGCGTCAGCCACGTTACTCATCTTTATAACGCAATGCGGGGACTCCATCACCGGGAGCCGGGTACGGTGGGCGGAGCCATCACGATGCCGGCCATGACCGTGGAACTGATCGCCGATGGCATTCACGTCCACCCGGCGGCGATGCGGGTGGCGGTGGCGACCCGGGGCGTAGACCGGGTGTTGCTGGTGACCGATGCCATGGCGGCAGCCGGTATGCCGGACGGCGAGTATAACGCCGGTGGCCTGATCGCAACCGTCAAGGACGGCGCTGTCCGCCTGCCCAGCGGGACCCTTGCCGGATCGGTGCTCACGATGGCGCGGGCCGTGCGGAACATGGTTCACCTGGTAGGTGTCGGCCTGGCCGAAGCCGTGGCTATGGCGACTGTGAACCCGGCGCGCAAGCAGGGCCTTGCCCACCGCAAGGGCAGCATCGCCCCGGGCATGGATGCGGATTTGGTGCTGCTCGACGAGCAGCTGAACGTCATGGAAACGATCGTGGAAGGGACAACTGTATATCGCAGGTGATAGATCAGTGCATATTGTCGTATATGATACATATGAACAGATGTGCCGAGAGGCGGCAGAGTGGACGGCGGCGCTGATTCGGCGCAAGCCGGATGCGGTACTCGGTCTGCCCACCGGGGGAACGCCGGAGGGTTACTATGCGGCGCTGGTAAAGACCGGCGTCAGCTTCCGGCAGGTCAGGACTTTCAACCTCGACGAGTATCTAGGTCTGCCCCGGACACATCCGGAGAGCTACCACAGCTATATGACCCGGGCGCTCTTTTCGAAGGTGGACCTCGACCCGGCCAACTGCCGGATTCCGGACGGCATGGCGCCGGACCCGGAGGGAGAGTGCCGGCGATATGAGGAAGCCATCCAGCAGGCAGGCGGCATCGACCTGATTCTGCTGGGGCTGGGGCCCAACGGGCACATCGGGTTCAACGAACCTGGTTCGCCCTGGGATGCCCGGACCCGCCGTGTCCCGCTGACCGAGGAGACCCGGACAGCCAATGCCCGGTTTTTCGCCGGGCGGCCTGAAGCGGTGCCCCGTGAGGCGCTGACGGTCGGCATCGGGACCATTTTGCAGGCGCGGCGGATTCTGCTGCTGGCGGCGGGCGCCGCCAAGGCGGAGATTGCGCGGCGGACCCTGTATGATCAGCCCGGACCTGACGTGCCGGCGACGGCCCTGCGGCAGCATGACAACGTCACGTTCCTGCTGGACCGGGAAGCGGCGGCGCTCTTATAGGTGCGGAAAGCCGGAGGCGAGACTCGTCTCCGGCGTCATTTTTGTGTATCGACCGTGCGCATTTCGGGTTCGGCCCAGGGATTCCTCGTTTTCTTGCCCCCGGAGCGGGGTTTCTGGGGGCGACTCTCCCCCATGGGGTAGTTCCTCCCTGCACCAGCGGGTATCAAACTTGGGGTGACACCACGGCCACCGGAATGCACACGAAGGAGGTACTGCCATGTTCTCACCCAGAATTCACGACCCGGCGTTTGCCCGGTACGTTCAAAACTCCAATCGCTGGTCTGCCATCTTCTCTGTGATCCTTGCGATCGCGGCCGTTGTCGGCTTTTATGTGGCCGGCGAAATGGACGGGGCGGAGATGGAGAATCCGGAGTCGCTCTATATCGGCCTCGGCATCGGTGGGATGTTTGTACTGATCGCGATGTTCCAGATTCGCGGCCGGAACCGCAGCAAAACCTGGGATGGCCAGGTGGTGGACAAACGAGTTGAGCAGAAGCGGCGTAAGCGCAATCTGGATGACGACCACTACCACTGGGAGAACTACCTGCAATACACGGTCTTTGTGCGCAGTGACAGCGGCAAAATGCACCGGATTACTGCTGAGAATGACGACCGCTTTTTCAACTACTATGCGGTTGGCGACCGGGTACGGCACCACGGTGGCCTCAATTCCTACGAGAAATTCGATAAGTCGCGGGACACCATCATCTTCTGCAATGCCTGCGGCACCATGCACGATATCAGGGCCGAGTACTGCTCACGATGCCATTGCCCGCTACTGAAATGATCGGCTAGTGCTGCGGCTCGTAGAAGAAGGCGCCTTCCACCTGCCCCCGCTCCCGCAGATTGGGCCCGCAGTCGGGGCCGAACCATTCGACGTTCGCCCGGGTGGTGGCCCCGATGCGCCGCCCAGGGGGCACCCGAAAGCGCGTAAAGGTGCTGGGAGAGCTCAATTCCCTGGCGCTGCACGCGGGTGATTGGCATCACTTCGGCTGGCGGCGCGGGATTCATGATGGACATAATCAGCAGCACCTCCTGCCCAACAGGGCATCACCGATGGACAAGCGAGTGGTGCCCTCATTGTACCGCTCGCCCGGGCACTTGTCGCATAAATTCTATCTATTCAGGCTAATGTGAGTAGGGATCAGAGCGGTAGAATCGGTGAAAAGCGGGTATGCTATCCCCGGCAAATCCAAGATTCTGTCAGGGGGGCTGCCGCACATTGGAAATCCTCCGCAATCTCTACCGCAGGCGCGCCAGGGCCGGGCTGACGATTCTGGGCATCGCCGTGGGCATTCTGGCCTTCACGGTGATGGGCGGCATGGCGGAGAAGATCAACCTGATCATCCGGGGCAGCGAGGCCTATTTTTCACGGCGCATCGCCGTCCGCTCCATGGGCGGTCCCCTGCGTCTCAATTTGCTGATGGGCGACGACATTCAGGCCCTGGCCGGCGTGCCGGGCGTGCAGTGGGTGGAGACGCACATCATGCTGCCCATGGACGAGACGGCGGGCTTTGAGCTGGCGCCCAGATTCCTGGTGGGCGTCGACCTGCCCAACTTCCTCCGGGCCCAGGCGATGGCAGGGGCCGAAGGGCGCCTGCAACTGCACAGGGGCACCTGGTGGCAGCCCGGCCAGCGCAACGTGGCCGTGCTGGGCAGGGCGGTGGCCCGCAAGCTGAAGCTGAAGGCCGGCGACACGCTGGTGGCCCGGGATGCCCGCTTTAAAGTCGTCGGCGTACTCGAAGAGACGCTGAGCATGCCCGACGGCTGGGCGTTTGTGCCCCAGGAGGATGCCCGGGCGCTGCTGGTCAAGGACAGCGCCCTGATCAAGGATTTGGACCTCAAGTCGTTTGTCACCAACGCCTACGCCCTGGTTGCGCCGGGCGAAGGCGACAAGGTGACGGACCGCATCGCGGAAAGCCTGCGGCGGGGATTTCTACTTTACTCGCCCCAGCAGCTCACCCGAGCGGCGGGGCAGGCGAGCGCGCTGCTGACCACGGCGATTATGGGCGCCGGGGCGGTAGCCGTGATCGTCGGCGCCCTTTCGGTGATCAATACGATGTTCATCGCCGTGGGGGAACGCACCCGGGAGATTGGCATCAAGAAAGCGATCGGGGCGAGCCGGGGCGATATTCTGGCCGAGTTTCTTAGTGAAGCGACCGTCATGGGGCTCCTCGGCGGCCTCCTGGGCGTGGGCCTCGGTGCCGCCGTGATTTTTGCGATCAACTGGTTTACGGCAGACCAGGGGACGCCGGTCTTTGTGCTGACCTGGCGCCTGGGGCTCTCGGCCGTTGGATTCTCGGCCTTCCTGGGCGCCGCCGCCGGACTGCTGCCGGCCTGGCGGGCCGCCGGGCTCGACCCAGTCGCCTCGTTGCGTGAACTGTGAGGTGCGCCATGTTAGTTGAAGCCAAGCATCTGTATAAGGTCTACCCCATGGGGGTCAAGGCGCTGGATGATGTTGACCTCACGGTGCATAAAGGCGAGATTCTCGGAATCATGGGGCGGTCGGGCAGCGGCAAGTCGACGCTGCTGCACCTGCTGGGCTGCCTGGACCGGCCGTCGGCGGGGTCGGTCACCATCGACGGGGTCAATGTGACCCGCCTGCCGGACAGCGCCCTGCCGGCGGTGCGCTTGGGAAAGCTGGGCTTCATCTTTCAGGCGCATAACCTGGTGCGCAGCCTGACAGCCCTGGAGAACGTCGCCCTGCCCCTGCGCTACCGGCGGCCCCGTCCGGGCGATGCAACAGAAAAAGCCCGGGCGGCCCTGGAGGCCGTCGGGCTGACTGACCGGATGCATCATCTGCCGTCGCAGCTGTCCGGCGGGCAGCAGCAGCGGGTGGCCATCGCGCGGGCGCTGGTCAACGGGCCGGCCCTCGTGCTGGCCGACGAGCCGACGGGCGCCCTGGATTCGCACACGGCCCGGGAACTGCTGATGCTGCTGCGCGGGCTCTGCGCCGAGCGGGGGCAGACGTTTGTGATTGTGACGCACGACCCGCTGGTGGCGAAGGCGTGCGACCGGGTGATTACGATGGAGGACGGGAGGATCCGCGCGGGGTGAAGGTCCAGCGGATGACGCCGAAAAAGGCGCCCAGGCCCAGGGCGGCCCAAACCGACTCGGGATAGGCCCAGCGCAGAGAAAGCCAGTCCCAGGCCGGCATGAAGAGCGTCACCATGGTCCCCGAGAAAATAGCCTGGACCAGCCGTGTCGGCCTGAGCAGTCCAAAGAGCAGGGCGAGCACCTGCATGAGCGCGTAAGTGCCCACGGTGGCGACCAGCATCATCGGTACGGAGCGTTGCCCGTCCAGGCAACTCCAAACGCTGACGCCGATCATGGTGAGCGCCATGATCCAGTTAGTCCCGAACGGATTATGGCGCTTGACGTGATACGAGTTGCGAGACAGTTTCCGGAATCTCCGGGAGCTTGGCCACGATGGCATCGGGTATGCACTCCTCCAGTTCCGCAGGCGGGAATCCGTGCCAGCGGCGGTCGAGATCGAACCGGTGGCGCAGCCAGTCCATGCCGGCAGCGGGCCGCTCCCAGGGCGCCAGCGCCGCCAAATCAGGCGGCAGTTCGGTTGCGCCCGGCGCACCGGGTTGGACGACATAGATCGCTTTCCACCCGGAACGCTTGGCCCCCGCCACGTCGTGGGGCAAAGTGTCGCCGATGTGGATGAACGGCCCGCTGCCGTACGCCTCCGCCACCCGGTAGATGCCAGGCTCGGGCTTGGCCGCGCCGGCCATTTCCGGGGAGATCATGGCGGTGAAGAAGTCCCACAGCCCGATTTTGCGGACGACGGGCTCCTGGTAGCAGCGAAAGCCGTTTGTCAGCATGACCAGGGTATGTCCGGCATCCCGCAGCGCCTGCAGGATCTCGGGCGCCCCGAGGTAGTGCCAGACCATGTTAGGTTTGTCACAGTACTCGGTCACTAATTGTGTGACGCTGATGGTGCCTGTATAGTTCACACGGGCGGCGACCGTCGCGACGATGCCGTCCCAGTCGTGGGCTTCGACGAGGTGCCCGGCATGGAGCCGCCGGGTGTGTTCATCGTAAATCAGCTGCAACCCTGTCTTCGGATCGTCGGGCATCAGTTCCCGGGAGAGGTGGCCGAACACGCCGTCCGGCCGGGTGCCGTGGAACGGGTTCCGCTGCAGCACGCCGTCCAGGTCGAAAGAGATCAGGGCCATCAAGACACCACCTTTGCCCCGTGGGCGCGGGCGATTTCGATTGCCTGGGCGGCATCGATGACCACGCCTTTCCAATTTAAGGCGAGCAGGTCGATGCGGTCCAGGGTGGCGCCGCGCAGGTCGGCGGCGGTCAGTTTTGCTCCGGCGAGATTCGCCCCGGTCAGGTCGGTGCCCCGGAGGTCGGCCTTTTCCAGGTTGGCGCCTTCCAGGTCGGCGTGGGCGAGCTTCACCTTGCACAGGTTGATTCCCTTGAACGGAGCCTTGCGGAGGATGGTGTAGGACCAGTCGCCGCCGTGAATCTCGGTACCGCCCAGGTCAGCGTCGTCGAAGGTCGCACCGGTCAGCTTGCATTCCCGGAAGACGGCGCTGTAGAGGCGGGCTTTCTGGAACTTGGCGTTGGCGAAGCTGCTCGACTCGTGGATGGAGCCGCCCATGAGAGCGCCGGAGAAGTCGCACCCCTCGAAATGGCAGCCGTAGGTCACCGTGTCGGTGAGGCGGGCGTCGCGGAAAGTACACTTGATGAAACGGCAGTTTCTAAGGGTGGCCGAGTCGAAGCTGAAGTGGTCGAGGTTGGCCTCCTCAACGGTGAGGTCTTGTATCGTCTGGTTATCGTGGACTTTGCTTATTAGCATCATTTGAGGGCCTCCAAACAAATTTTGCCACGGAAGGCACGGAAGACGCGGAGGGCACGGAGTTGGAAACGCGGAAGGGGAATTATCCATCAGTTTTTCTTCTTCGTTCCCATTCCGTGACCTCCGCGTTCTCTGTGTCCTCCGTGGCTGTTCCCCATCCCGATAAAAATGGATTCGCCTACTCACGAGGAAAACCTGTCTCCAAAAGCGAACACTGTATGCGAACAAGACTCGTCCGCCCGACCCGGGTGGGCGAGACTCGCGTCAAGCCCAATCGCAGGAGGTGTAGACCCTCCGCCCATGCTCATGATCGAACCTTCAACATTCTGGGCCGGCGTGCCTGCGACGCTCACTGACGAGCAGCGCAAGGCCATCGCCCATGTGGACGGCCCCCTCCTGGTGGTCGCGGGGCCAGGTTCCGGGAAGACTACGGTCATTACCTACCGTGCAGCATACCTTACCCAGGTGGCTGGCGTCGACCCTGCTGCCCTGCTGGTTGTCACTTTCACCAAGGCGGCGGCCGATTCCATGAAGGCCCGCACCGCCCGGGTCGCCGGCGCCGCGGTCGCAGCACGGGCCACATTCGGCACCTTCCACGCCCTCGCTTACCGCATGTTGACCCAGGCCAACCCCGGGCGCCGCCCCCAGATCATCGACGAAGACCAGCAGCTCGGCCTGGTGCGGCAGCTCATGCGCCACATCGGCCTCAATACGGACGATGACACGGTCCTGGAGGCGGTGGCGGAGATCTCCCGCATGCGGGCCACCACCCAGAAGCCCGCCGAATTCAAACCACACTCGATGAACAAGGCCGAGTTCAAGCGACTTTTCGAAGGCTACCAGGAAGCCAAGGCCCGGCAAGGCGCCATGGACTTCGATGACCTCCTGCACGAAGCGCTGTCGCTGCTCAAAACCCAACCGAATCTGCTAACGGCTTACCGGCGGCGCTATACCCACATGATGATCGACGAGTTCCAGGACACCAACCCGGTCCAGTGGGAACTGGTGCAGCTGCTCGCCGCCCCGCTACACAACCTGTGCGTCGTGGGCGACGACGATCAGTCGATTTACGGCTGGCGGGGCGCCTCGCCGGCATTTCTGCTGGGATTCCCCATGCAATACCCCGGCGCCAAGAGGGTCACCCTGGATCTGAACCACCGCTGCCCGCCGCCCGTGGTGGACGCCGCGAACAGGCTGGCCGCCTGCAACCGCAACCGGTTCGGCAAGGTCATCCGCCCGACCAAGCCCAAGGGCATCCCCGTTCAGCTGCTCGCCCCCGAAGACAGTCTCCGCGAAGCGGAAGAGATCGTTCAGCTGCTAAGGCGTTCACAGGCGCCCCTGAGCGACTGGGCGGTGATTTACCGGACCAACCAGCAGGCCCACGCCATCGCACAGGTGTTGGCCCGCGAGGAGACTCCCTACCGGGCCCTCGGCGGCCTGCCCAACCTCTACCGGCGCTGGCCCGTGCAGGACGTCCTTAGCTACCTGCGGGCGGCTACCGGCAACATCGACGCTCTGGAAGGCGTAATGAACCGGCCCAACCGGTACATCTCCCGGCAGGTCATGCAGGAAGCCAAGCGCCAGAGCGCCGCCACCGGTACCGACCTGCTGACGGCCATCGGGCAGACTGGGCTGCTCCGCTCCTGGCAGCTGCGCCCCATCGAGGAGCTCATGGACCACCTGCGCCGGGTAGCCGTCATGACGGCGCCGGAAGCCATCAGCTACGTGCGGCGCTTCATCGGGTACGACGAGTACATTCAGGAGTATTCTGCCCGCGAAGGCGGCTCCGCGGACGAAATGCTCGGCCTCCTGTCGGAAGTGGAGCGCACGAGCCCCAAAGTTGACCTGGACTTGTTCCTGGCCCAGGTCGATTCGTTCTCCAGCCGGGGCGCCAAGGCCGCACCGGATGATGCGGCCGTCACGCTGGTCACCTGTCACAAAGCCAAGGGCCTGGAATTCCCCCGGGTCATCGTGGTCGGCGCCACCGACAAGCTAATGCCCCACCGCGGCGCCGACGACGTGGAGGAAGAACGCCGGCTGATGTACGTGGCCATGACCCGGGCCGTCGAACGGCTGTGGATCAGCAGCCCGGGCGCCTACGAAGGCCGGGAAGCCAAACCGTCCCCCTTCATCGCCGAGGCGCTGGGGCCGGAGGCGGAGGCGTGGCTGCTGGCCCAGCGCCAGGGGGGGGAGCCGGCCCGTCCGGCAGCTCCGGAGCCCGCTGTGCGGCCCGTGCCCAAGCCCGCACCCCGCAAGCCCAAGGCCCGAAAAGCCCGTCAGCCTGATTCCGCAGAGCTCGACGCTACGCCCCTGGAACCCGGCATGACCATTTACCACGAGCGGCACGGCCAGGGCACCGTGGAATCGGTTGATCCGATACTCCGCCGGGTCATCATCGACTTCAGCGGAAAACGAATGTCGCTCGACCTGACCTGGTGCCTCGCCACGCCGCAGTTCTTCCGGGTGCTCTAGAGACCGCCGTCCCCAGCATTCCCAGCGTTGTCCGGCGCCGTGAGATGCTGCGCCGGACCGTGGACTAAACAGACGGCGCCCGAGGCTGCATGCGATGCCCGGGCGCCGTTTATTCACGTCCATTCCTCAGAAACTTCCACATCCGATGGCGAAACGCGTCGAAAGCGATCCGGTTCTGCTCCACCGTGTCGCAATAGGCATCCACAATGCCGAACACATAGATGCTCGGAAAGAACAGGAGCCACTGGAAGTCGATCACCCGGATGGCCTCATCGATTTCTCCCAGAAGCGTATGGTAGGTGGCATGGGCCAGGCCCGACTGCAGTACAACGGCGAAGTACCAGCCCATCAGGGTGACCGCCTTCAGGCCGCGGTTGGTGAAAACTTGCCCCAGCCCGGGCACAGCCACTGACCAGAAGGCTGCCATGGTGGGGTTCCGGCGCATCAAATGAGTCGTGCCCATGAACGAAACGTTGATGTGATGAAACTCTCGCCGCTTCTGCAGGCGCTCCATCGTCGCAATCCTGTTTAACTCAAGGCACGTGCGGTAGGAGTCGTACATGGCGAACGCGTAAAAAATGGGGTAAATAACCAGCCACTCATTGCGGACGATCTCTTGGGCCAGGTCGGGCCGGCCGATGAGTGTGTAATAGATACCCATATTGAGATGGGCCTGGTGGTTGACGATGATCTCCCATGACATGAGAATGGCGCCCTTTGCATTCTGGCCCATGAAAAAGTGGCCGAAGCCGGGCAGGGCGACGGAAAGCCAGACCGGCACCCATGGGTTGCGGTGGGTGAAGTAGTTCATGCCCATGGGGTAGAGTCTGATGCGCGGAATCACCTGCTTGGGCACGCCCGAACTCCTTTCGCCGGGGAATGAAGCGACCGTCGTCTTGCAAAGACTGGGAGGTGTGGAGGTGCTGCAGGTTGCCCAAGATCATGGCACTCTTTCAAGCACCGGACAACGCCGAACTGGCGGTTCTGGAACTCAGTCTGAACGGATTCACGGAAAAAGATGTGGGCATGGTGCTCTTCTCCACCGTTCCGCCCGCCTCGCCCGGAAAAGGCGGACTGATCGGCTGGTTGTCAAGAGGCGGCATCTTTGGCGACACCATCGACCGGTCGGACGGCATCAGCGTCATGGACGGCATCAGCATCGGGGCGGTCATGCTGGGCATTCTCGGGCTGGTGTGGGGCACAGTGCTGGCCGGCGGACCCGTGACCTGGGGGACGCTGGGCATGCTGGGCGGTGGTTTGATCGGGTACATATTTGATCGGTTGATCCCGGAAAAGCGGCGGGACCAGTACGAAATGTCGCGAATCGAGGGGTTGGTCATGCTGGAGGTGACCACTTCGGCTTCAGAGCAGACCGATCAGGTGAAGCGGATCCTTGAAGGCCATCAAGTGAAGCAAATCGCGGTCCTGCAAGATGGTGTGGCGAGCGCACCCGCCGGCGGCAGCGGCGGCGAAAGCGACCGGAAACTTAGCGGCAAGAAGCCGGTGGCGCCATGGAGGCCGCCTGTACCTTGAAAGTACCAGGCGGCCCCCAAATGCTCTATTGCTTCTTCTTCCACTCCACTTTGATGTCTTCGCGCGCCTCGGCCTTGTTGGCCGCCCGGGCAGCCACGAACAGAAAGTCCGACAGCCGGTTCAAGTACTTGAGCAGCACTTCGTCCACCTGCTCGGTTCCCATCAGGGTCACGACCCGGCGCTCGGCCCGCCGCACCACCGTGCGGGCGGTATGCAGGGACGCCGCGGCGGGTGTCCCCCCAGGCAGAACGAACGACTTCAGCGCACTGAGCCCCGCCTCCAGGGCGTCAATATCATGCTCGAGTGCAGTCACCATCTCCGCCGTAACCTTGGGCTGTTCGCCCTTATCCTTGTTGGGCGGCACAGCCAGGTCGGCGCCCACGTCAAACATCTCCCGCATGATCCGCGTCAGCATGGCCTCTAACTGACCGTGCCCCGCGCCATGGGGCAGATGCGAGAGCCCCATGCCAATGAACGCATTGGCCTCGTCAACCGTGCCGTACGCTTCCACCCTGTGCGCATCTTTTGCGACCCGCTCACCCCAGCGCAGGCTCGTCTGTCCTGCGTCGCCGGTCCTTGTGTAGATTTTGATGGCTCTCACCCCTTTCCGATAGTGTAGCACGCAGTCGGCAGGATTTGTCTTCCCCCCTGGCAAACTCAACGATGACGATTTGCGCTATGACAGAACGGAGGGACCCTACTTTGAACCGGAGCAAAGCGTGGGAACTGCTTAACGAGTATACGACCAACCCCCGGCTGATTAACCACGGGCTCTGCGCCGAAGTCGGCATGCGGGCTTACGCCCGCAAGTTCGGCGAAGATGAGGAGACCTGGGGCATCATCGGCCTGCTGCATGACTTCGACTATGAGCGCTGGCCCGTCGTCGGGGACCATCCGCTGCAGGGTGAGCGGATTTTGGCAGAGAAGGGCGTGTCGGAGGATATCCGCTATGCCATTTGCTCCCACGCCGATTTCCTTCAGGACCGGTATCCGCGCCGCCGCTTGGTGGACAAGGTGCTATACGCCGTGGACGAACTGTCCGGGCTGATTGTGGCCACGGCGCTGGTCAAGCCGACCAAGTCGATTTTCGAGGTGGACGCCGATTCCGTGCTGAAGAAGATGAAGGACAAGCGGTTCGCCGCCGGGGTCAACCGGGAAGACGTGGTGAACGGCGCCGAAGAGTTGGGCGTCGAGCTGAAAGCGCATATCGCCTTCCTGATTGAGGCGTTCCAGGCGGAAGCTGACCTGCTGGGCCTGCGCGGCACCTGGCAGGCATGAAGCTGCTCCTGACGGGGGCGCCCCGCAGCGGGAAGTCGACCCTGGTCCGGCGGCTGGTCGCCGCTTTCGCGGGCAACGCCGGTGGCATTATGGTGGCGGAGCTAACCGGCCCGGGCCGGCGCCGCCGCGGGTTCGAGCTTCAGGTCGTCTGGCGGGCAGCGGGCGGCGCCCTGGCCATTGCCGAGCGGGCCGTGCTGGCTCTGGACGGGATGGCATCGCCCCTGCGGGTGGGCCGGTACGGCGTCAGCGAGGCGGCCCTGCACCTGGCCGTCCGCGCACTGGACTCTGCCATGCACGAAGACGGCCTGGTGATCATCGACGAAATCGGCCCCCTGCAGATTGTGTCGCCCGCGTTTTGTGACGCCGTTCTCCGCTGCCTTGACGGCCCCTGCGACCTGCTGGCCACCGTTGCGCAGTCGCAGGACCCGTTTGTGGAGCGGCTCAAGGCCCGCCTCGGCGTACGGGTCCTGGAAGTGACCCGGCAGAACCGGCAGCACCTTGCCGAGGGGCTCCAGCCCTGGGTCAGCGGCCGTTACCTCATGTAACAGGCATGTCATGCCCGTCCGGGCGTATGCTTTCGCAGACAAGTCTGCGAAGGAGGATGCGCCTGTGCGGCAAGCAATCGCCCTCGGTCTCAAACTTGCGGTCTATCTGGTGGTTTTCGGACTGACCCGTCCGGTCTGGGGAGCACTCAGCCTCTCCCAGTCCATGGTCCTGGCGGCGGTCCACACCCTGCTGCTCTGGTTTGCGGACATGGTAATTCTGCCCCGGTTCGGCAACCTTGCCGCCACCTTGGGCGATATTGTCACCCTCTTCGCCGGCACGGCCCTGGTAACCGGGGCGATGGGGGCGGTGCCCAATCCGCTCACGGTACCCCTGGCCGTGGCAGCGGGGGGAGCGTTCGAATGGTGGTTCCACCGTTGGCTCCTCTCCACCGCCACGGTTGAATAGCGAAAAGATCCCCCCGGGGTAGCGCATGCTACTGCCGGGGGGATTTCGCGTGAAATGGACGGCTCTGGCACTAATAGCGGCAGTTGCCTGGTATGTGTGGAACGGCGCCCGGGTGACCTGGAAAGGTGGAAACCGGGGCGGGGCGGCGGTAATCGGCCTGCTGGCCGTCGTCACTCTTGTGGTGCCGTTCATGATGCTGTTCTTCTGGGCCCAGTCCAGGTAGTGGTTACCGGGCCTTTTGGGACTGGAACGTCATGCCGACCCGCCGGATGATGACCCGGACGGTGACCTGAACTTTCGCATTGGCAAACCGATCCGGCCACTGATACTTCTCCCAGCTTGTCCAATCCAGGAAGCGGGGGCGCAGGTAGTGGCCGAGTCCCAGGGCGTCGCACGAGCACTCGGTCTGCAGCTTGCCGACCAGTTGGTTGGCCTTGTCCGTCAGGTTGCGGGCAAGGCGTGCCTCCCGGTCCCGAATCAGTGCGGGGTCCCCCAAGGCGGGGCTTTCCGATTCGGTCTCCAGCGCTTCCGCTTCCAGGGTGACCTCTATGGTGAAGCGCGGCTGCGGGCCCGACACGTCCAGCCGGATTTTGCGGCCCGCGCCCGTCAGGCGGTATGCGGATTTCAGGCCCGGGTCCGTCGGGACGGGAACGGTCTCAACGAAGGTCTCGGTTTTGCCTCTTAGCATGAGCAGCGTTTCGGTCTCGGTTTCGCTCAGTTCGCCCACCATGGTTCCCCGGCGAAATAGTGCGGTGCCGCTCAGTTGGGACTGCTGTTCCGGGCGCTGCTCCAGGCCCGGTGCGACCGTGAAGGGCCTGATAATCGGTGCGATGACCTCCTCGCCCAGCGTCTCGTAGGCCAGGAGGAAGTCGTGCAGGGTGATGCGCGGGGCGCGGGCCGTTCGCTCGAATGCCCGCCTGCTCAAGTCTTCCAGGAAGACAGCCGGATCCCGTTCCAGCGTCGGGCGGGTTGTCATGACCTGTTCGGCGCTGCCGTCGGACACCATGATCTGGATATTGCGGCGGAACTCCCGCGACCGGACCAGCATGCCAAGATGCTTCTGAATGCCGCTCTCCATCAGTCTCCGGCCCAGGATGATCACCCGGGTCTGCACCAGGCTGATGCGCCGGTTCGTGAAGGTCTCCAGATCGCGGAGAGCCAGGCTCAGCGTTTCCCCGGTGACCGTATGCACCATGGCCGGCGCCTGCTGCCCTTCCGCACCGCCCCCGCCCTGGCGGCCGCCCGCGATTACCCGGGGATTGCCAATCTGGACGGTGATGCGCAGGGCTTCGCCTTCCCCCTGGTCAATGCCCAGGACCGTCACGAAGCCGACGTCTTCCACGGCTTTGCGGTCCCAGCACCCGGCAAGCAGAAAGGCGCAGAACAGCAACAGCATCCACAGGGCCCGGCTGCTAGCCGGCACGGGTCTCCGGTGTTTCACCGTTCTCCCCTCGCTTTCCGCGCAGGACCGCCACTGCCAGCGTCAGAATCGGGAGCCCGAAACTAAACGCCCATCCCCATGTGCGCAGGGTCAGCCAGTCAAGCCACATCAGTTCCACCTGGTTGAACGGGATGAAGGCGATGGTGAACATCAGCAGGCTGGCTGAAAGGGCGAAGGGATTGAACAGAGTCGTCTCGGTCACATCCCGGATGATGGAGGCGATGGTGGTAATCAGCGTCGCCATGGCAAAAGCGGCGACGAAGAACCAGAGGAAGATGAAGAGCGCTTCAATGCGCTGGATAAACTCGCTCACCTCAATCATGCGGGTCAGTTCCAACATGGGGTAGAACAGGCGTGACATCGCTGGGAACGGAAAGACCGATCCGAGAAAGAGCAGGAACAGCACCTGCCCGACATAGCCGGCAAGCAGCGCGGAAAGCCCGAGCCGCCTGACCGAGGCGGTCGGCAGCAGGGGCGCTAGCACCCCGAGCACCAGAATCTCGCTGTGTTTGGACGTAAGCGGAAACGACAGCAGGAGCGTGTTCCGAAGGCTGTACCCGAACACGGGCGTCAGCTGGCGCCAGTCCAGCAGGCGCCAGACGCCGACAACGGTAATGGCCAGCAGGACCGCCATGCCGGGAATCAGATACGCAGCGAGACGGGCTTGCACTTCCGGCCCTTTGACTGCCGCGTAGAGTCCAATGACCAGAATGCCCATCGCTAGTACTGAGACAGGCGTGGAGGGCAGAACGGCTACTCGGAAACCGGCGACGAACTCACGCAGCATCACGCCGCCCATCCAGATGAAGTACGCCGCATAGAGGATTCCGACCACAGCGCCGGCGACGCGGCCCAATGCTTTCAGGCTGATCTGCGCAATGGAGAGCCCGGGGAACCGGACCAGCAAAGCGCTCAGCCCCCAGTAGCCCAGCAGGCTGAGCGGGCCCGTCAGCAGCACCACGAGCCAGGCGGCGGAGCCGGCCTGTTCGGCCACCATGCGCGGCTGGGGTGTGAACATCTTGGCCACTAGAATGGTGACCAGCAGGCAGACCGCACCAGTGCGGTCCATGATCTGTTTGCCCATGGGCTAGGTCTCCTCCTCGTTGTTGCTGGGGGGGACCCGCCACCCCATCACTTTTTCGGCCTGCCGCTGCTTGTCCCGGGGTCGGGCGAGCGTCGGGCGCTTGTCGAGCAGGAACGTCGGGCCCCGCAGCATGTTATCGGGGTTCCCGGGCTGGGGGGGACCCATGGGCGCCAGGTAGGGCACGCCAAAACTCTTGAGTGAGACGGCGTGGACGGAGAAGGCAAAGAGACCGATGGCCACGCCATACAGCCCCAGGGTCGCCCCGAGAAAAATCATGACAAAGCGGGATACCCGGATGACCAGGTTGAGCGAGTAGTCGGGGATCGTGAAGGAGCCCAGCGCCGTAGTGGCCACGATGATGATCAGAATCGGACTGATGATCGACGCTTCCACCGCTGCCTGCCCCAGGATGAGGGCGCCCACAATGCCGATGGTTTGGCCCAGCTGCGAAGGCACACGGATGGCGCCTTCCCGAATCACTTCAAAGGCGACTTCCATCATCAGCACTTCCAGCGTCGCCGGAAAGGGCACTTGCTCGCGCGATGCGGCAATGGCCGTCAGCAGGGCCGGTGGGATCATTTCGTGGTGGTAGTCGGCGATGGCAATGTAAAGCGCGGGCAGCAGCAAGGTAATCACCAGCCCGAGCGTCCGGACAATCCGCAGGAAGGTGCCGAACGGCCATTTGACGTAGTAGTCCTCCGGAATGCGCAGAAAGTCGGTAAGAACGGCCGGTACGATCAGGGCCAGGGGGCTGCCTTCCATCAGGATGGCAACCCGCCCTTCGGCCAGGGCTGCGGCGGTGCGGTCGGGCCGCTCCGTCGCCTGCAGGGTCGGAAAGAGGCCCTGGGGGGAGTCCTCGATCAACTGCTCCAACTGGCCGGTTTCCAGCAGCAAGTCGGTATCCACGTGGGCGATGCGCCGCCGGACTTCCTCAAGGAGTGCGGGGCTGACGAGCCCTTTGAGATAGACCACAGCAATGTCCGTGCGCGACCGGCGCCCAATTTTCCCCGGTTCGAATATCAGGTCCGGGGTCATCAGGCGGCGCCGGATGAGCGTGGTGTTAATCTTGAGGACTTCCGTGAACCCTTCCTGCGGACCCCGCAGAACGCCCTCGTTCAAGGGGCGCTCGACCGCGCGCATGGGCCACTTGCGGACTTCCACCAGCAGAATGCCCGGCGCCGTCTCGACCAGCAGCGCGCACATGCCGGAGACGATGCCGGATATGACGAGGCCCAGAGAATGGACGTGCTCGACCTGGCGCCCGGGCATCAGCGTTTCATCGACCTGGCGCAGCAGTTCGAGTCCGGTCCTCAGGCTGCCCTGGAGGCGGGTCTGCGTCATTAACGGCTCGATGATGGCAAGCTCCACCGATTGGCTGTCCACGAGGCCGTCGACGAAGACCGCGTAGACCCTTCTTCCCGGTGAGGCGGGTAGCACCAGCTTGCGGATGACCAGCCCGGACGTTTCCCGGTGGTGCAGGGCGGCCCGCAGCCGCTCCACCGTGATCTCCACATCGTCCGTGAGGTCGCCTTGCAGGGGATTGAGCAGCTGGTCGATATGCCGCTCGGCTGCGGCGGCGCGCATCTGCACCTCCCGGGTCGGCGTCAGGTCCGCCGTGGGCAGTTCCGTGCTTACCGTGACGTCTGGTTTCCCGCCGGGGGGCGGCGGCTGCTGCAGCGAGAACTGCTGGGGCTGCGCCGGCCGCTTTCTTGGGTCGAAGAGCTGGTTCAGAAAGTCGAATAGCTGGCGCACGGCGTTCTTCCCTCCCGGGCCCGACGCAATATACCTGGGAGTATTGACCGGTGCGCTGCCCGGTAAACACGAAGCAGCCCGACGGCGCCGGCCGTCGGGCTGCGAACACCGCGGCAACTCCCTAGGCCGGAGTTAGCCCAGCTACTTGCGCAGCAGCTACAGCAGTCCGGACAGGACCAAACTGGACAACAAGCCGCCGGAGGGACTACCGGCGGCTTTCTCATGGAGCCGTACCGGCCCGGCGCAGCACCGCAATTAGCAACAGGAGCGGGGGTAGAAAGCTCCCTAACACAGCACTCAACGGCAAATAGACCCCGATGAGGAACGCGTCTAAGATCGGTTTGTTGGGAAACGCCAATTCGGCAGTAAGCCAGATGCCCAGGCTCGCAATCGGTAAGACTCTCACTAGCTGTATTCGCCGCCGGGAGAACTGCACCAGTCCGTGCGACGCCAGCAGCAGAAACAGGGCCTCCCGGACATAGGTCCCGGCCAGCCACTGGTGGACCGCCATCAAATCCGTCCGCTCAAAAAAGCGGGCAAAGCTGACCATCAACCATTGTTTAAACGTTGGATGGGTCATGTTCTGAGCCGTCCGATAGCCGAACGTTGCAATGGCCCCGGCCACGGGCCCGACTGAAGTCACCACGGCGAACAGAAGGGCCGCCACGTACCAGCGCCATGCTTTGGCACGCTCCTCGCGCACTACATACGGATGAAACTGGGCCAGAATCGACAGTTCGCCGAGGTAGCCCACCTCAAGCAAGGTGACTGCGAGTAAGGGCCCAAAGCCGTGTTGGAGCACCGGCAGCAGAAGCCCATAGTCCTTGCCGTGCCCGGTGCCGATGGAGACAAAGATGCCGAACGCCGTCACCAGCGCCAACGTGAACTGGTTGACGCGGGCGAGGACATCCAGGCCGCCCCTCGCAGAATAGAGGACCGCCGCCAGGTACAGACCGCCCGTGACCCACGATGGTGTCTCCGGCAGGATGCTGTCGACAAGCCAGTCCGTGGTGTTCCGAAGTGTAAAGATGGCTGCCAGATAGAAATAGGCGATATACACCGCTCCCACGACATAGCCCGCGTAACCGAGCAGTTGCGGGAGGTACTCGGTCAGCGTCTGACCCGGGAAGCGTTGCCCCAGGCGGTATAGCGACCAAACGGCCAGCAGGCCGAACGGCAATGCCGCCAAGCCACCAAGCCATGCGTCGCGCCCCCCGGCTGCAATGAACTGAGTGGCCGCCAGGGCGTGGCCGGTCATGGCGACCGCACCGGCAGCCAGCAACCCGGCCTGTGCCGCGGATATTTCCCAGCGCGTCTTCATGCCCACGGCTCACCCTTTCATCATCCTGTGCCAAGGCGTGCACCTTGGCGTAGGATTCCCACACTTTCATCCACCAATCAGAAGGCCGCCAGGAGAGGTTCCTGGCGGCCGCTGCGCTATTTCTGACCGGCGGCCCAGGCGGCAAATGCTCTTGCCGCCGCCGCCCGGAGTTCGTCAAGGGAACTGCCGAAATCCACGTCGCTTTCGAGACGCATGTGGTCTTCCACGAACGCCTCCTGCTCCTCCAGCCCGTCCACGAAGCCCGCATAGTCAGCGAGCAGGTCGGGCGGCAGGAGCCGCTCCGGCGCGCACAGGTAGGTACGGCATTGCAGGGGCATGTGGGCGGGGGGAAGGGTGCAGCCCCGGCTCGGGTCGTGGTAAACGCAGATGCCCCCCTTCAGATTGGGGTGCCACTTGACGCCGTCCATTTCGCCCGGCTGAGCCAGGACATTGGCGATTAACTCGTCGTTGCCGGCGAGCAGCACGGCACCGATGTCCGCCAACGACCAGGCGCAGCCTTCGCCGCAGCAGCCCCAGCGGGCGTCGCCGGCGAAAATGCACGCCATGCATTTACCGCTGCAGACCCTTGCCGTGGTGTAATCCGTACCGCCGAACTCACCTTCGGACGGACCGTCGTCTTCGCCGGGAATATGGTCTTCCCGCTTGCCGTCGGCCCGCAGCGTGTAGCCTTCGGAGACCAGCACTGAAGTCAGCGTGTGTGCCAGCTCCCTGGCTCTGCCCAGCGATGTACCATCCGGAAGGGGAATGCTGGCCCGGGCATAGCGGTCGCCGGTGTCGGGGTCGGTCTCCCGCGTCAGGTCGGCGGCGCCCGGGGGCGGAATCTCCGCAGGCATGCCGCCGGCCCGCCGGGCGCCGGCCGCATAGCGCCTGTCCCACCACGCCCGGGTCACCCGTTCGCCCTTCTGTAACGCCATGATGATCTCTACGGTGTATGCGGTCACTTACAACTCTCCTCTTGCACGGAGCATGCCCATTTCCTCTACACAGGGAACAGATGGCGCCACGGTTCGGCCACCGCCATCGGCCGGCGCTTGCCCGTCATCCGGTCTACCTCAATCCTAAAGACGGCGGTGGCGCCGAGCATCGGCCAGCCGGAAGGGCGTTCCCAGGCGGGGTCGGCGTATTTGGCCATCATCGCCTTGAGGGCGATGATCTTCTCGGCGTCATCTGCCACCAGCGTGCAGGTGCCGAACGCGATGACGCTTTCGAAAGAAACGCTGGTGTCGCACTGCGATTGGGTGCCCGTGGGGAAGACCGGCCCCGGCTGGTCCACTTCAAAGCAGACCTTGGGATTGGCCTCAATTGTGGTGAGGGTGTGGCCACGGGCGGTGGTGCCGTGGAAGTAGATGAAGCCATTGCAGAGGGCGTACATTTTGGGCACGACATAGGGCCAGCCGTCGGGATCCGCCGTGCCCAGGCGGCCCACGTAGCCATTCTCCAGCAGGCGCTGTGAATCTTCCGCGCTCATCTCCCGGTCGGTGCGGCGAAGCGTGTGCTCCATATCAGTGTCTCCTTGACATGTTGCTCTTGGCACGCTTCGACTTTTGTACGCCTGCAACCTGCCTGGACGGTTATTGAAACAGTGGCCTTTATGGACTGGTGTGGATCGCATGGTGCCCCTACAATAGGAAAAGTTGTCCCGAGGCATTCTCAAGGAGGATTTCAATAAAATGGCTGAGCACTCATCGCATCAGGATTCGTACACACCGGTTGAGATCGCCCGTAAGGTTGAGCAGTACGGCATCACCAAGGGGAACCTTCCGTTCGGCAAGGTTGCCCTGCTCGCCATCATGGCCGGTGCCTTTGTCGCCATGGGTTGCATTTTCTACATCACCGTGACCGCCGACTCGAAGCTTACCTATGGCATGACGATGCTGATCGGCGGCCTCTGCTTCAACCTTGGCCTGATGCTGTGCGTCATCGCCGGTGCGGAGCTTTTCACCGGCAACAGCCTCCTGAGCCTCGCCTGGGCGCAGAAGAAGATCACACTTGGGCAAGTGCTCCGCAACTGGGCACTGGTCTGGACTTTCAACTTTGTGGGGTCGCTGATCATGGTGGCCCTGCTGTACTACTCGCAGGCCTGGGCCGGCGGGGGAAACGCCGTGGGCGCCCGGGCCCTCTATGTCGGCGCTTCCAAGGCCTCGCTGGCCCCGGGCATCGTCTTCCTGAGGGGTATGATTGCGAACGTCATGGTCTGCCTCGCTTCCTGGATGGCTTACAGCGGCCGGACCGTGACCGACAAGTTCATGGGCATGTTCCTGCCCATCACGGCCTTTGTGGCCGGTGGATACGAGCACTCCATTGCCAACATGTTCTTCATCCCCTTTGCGATGCTGGTCAAGGGCAATGCGGCGGTGGCGGCCATGCCGGGGGTGCCGGTCGAGAAACTGCACTACCTGACCGGCGGCTATTTCGCTCAGAATCTGTTCTTCTCCACGCTGGGCAACCTGGTGGGCGGCGCCCTTCTGGTCGGACTCGTGTACTGGACGATTTACCTGCGCAGTGATTCCGGCGCCAGCAGCGCCAAGTCGAAGGCAGCAGCATAGCGGAAGTCAAGTGGGAGGCCTGCATGGCCTCCCACCTTTTTCTATCTACGACTGATAGTGAAGGATCATGGAGAGCCGAGCCGGGCCGGTCCCCGAGTTATGGTACGCATGGGGGCGGTCAGCCTTGAAGCGGATGGAATCACCCGTACCGACGGTAAACTCCTCGCTGCCGACCCTGAGGGTCAATTCGCCTTCAAATACGGTGATGAACTCCTGGGTCCCCGCACCATGTGCATCAGCGCTCAGATAGGCGCCGCGCTCCATCTCCACGGTATACATCTCGAAAGGGCGGCCTTCTTCATACGGGAAGAACGGGTAAATGCGGTACCGCCCCGCATCTTCGATCAGCGGCGTGACAGTGCTCCGCTCAACGACGAGTGTATCGGGCTGGGGCGAGTTGATCAGCGCGGTGAACGAGACCTTCAGGCCACCGGCGATCTTCCAGACCGTTGCGACGGTCGGGTTTGACTCGCCCCGCTCAATCTGCCCGAGCATGCTCTTGCTGACACCCGTGACCTCGGCCACGCGCTCCAGGCTTAGTTTCTTTTCTTCCCGCAAACGCCGCAGGTTGTTGGCGATCGCCATGTTCAGTGGCTCCAAAGCCAATTTCACCCCTTGAATGGTGGGATCTGGCGGTGTATGATCAGGTCGCCGGACGTTATAACGCACGTCGATTACAGTATAACACACAAGGCGCAGAAGGAGGTCGTTTGCGATGGATTGGGTGGCCTTTACGTCGTACATTTTTGTGGCATCGTTTACCCCCGGGCCGAACAACATCATGTCGATGACCAACGGCATCCGGGTTGGGCTGCGAAAGTCATTGCGGTTCAATCTCGGGGTCGCTGCCGGGTTCTTCGTGCTGATGGCGCTCTGCAGTTACCTCAGCCTGGCGCTCGCGAGCCTGCTGCCCCGGTTCCGGCTGGCCATGAGCCTGGTGGGCGCCGCGTACATGCTCTTCCTGGCGGTCAAGGTCGCGTTTAGCACAGATAGCGCGCCGGAGGCCGCAAGCGAAGCGCCCAGCTCATTTTGGGCCGGCCTGGGACTGCAGTTCCTGAATCCGAAAGGGATCATGTACGCGCTTACGGTCGTCGGCAACTTCCTGCTGCCGCACTTCCGGTCGCAAGCGTTCCTCCTGGTCGCGCTGGTCCTGCTAGGTTTCTTCGCCTTCATCTCAACGACCTCCTGGTCGCTCTTCGGGGCCACCTTTCAGCGCCTGCTCACCCGCCACCGGCGGCCGTTCAACGCCGCGATGGGACTCCTCCTGGCCTATTGCGCCGTCTCTGCCTTCCTGTAGAAGCGGGGCGGGGCTGTAAATGAGCACTTCGGAGCATGGCCGTTGGAATTGCGTAAGATTACGATGAAGAGGAATCTCTTCTGGGAGGGGGCTGCCGCATGGCAGAACGGCGGGTCCGCATCCTGATCGGCGCCGGGACCTGCGGAGTCGCAGCGGGCGCCGGGGCCGTCTGGACCGCAGCCGAACTGGCGCTGGCCGACCTGGGTCTCAGTCACGTGCCGGTCATCGGAGTGGGCTGTATTGGCTATTGCCAGGAAGAACCGCTGTTGGACGTGGAAATCGAAGGGCGCCGGTTCACCTACCGGCGAGTCAAGGCCGATCAGGTCAAACGCATCTTTCAGAAGCATCTTGTCGACGGCAAACCGGCCTCCGAGCTGCTCCTCGGCGAATGCATCGACGGTCCGAATCCATATCCGCATCTGCCGTTCTACGCCGGTCAGGTGCGGGTGGCGACCCGCAACTGCGGCTTTATCGATCCCAGCAGCCTCGCCGACTATGAGGCCCGGGGCGGCTACCAGGCCCTGCGCAAGGCGCTGGCCACAGAGCCGCTGGAGATCGTACAGGCCGTCAAGGCTGCGGGCCTCCGGGGCCGTGGCGGCGCCGGGTTTTCCACGGGCCGCAAGTGGGAACTGGCGGCGCAGTCACCGGGCCCGCACAAGTACTTGATCTGCAACGCCGACGAGGGCGACCCGGGGGCGTTCATGGACCGCTCCATTTTGGAAGGCGATCCGCACGCTGTCATTGAGGGCATGATCATCGGCGCCCGGGCCACTGGGGCCGACGAGGGCTACATTTACTGCCGGGCCGAATACCCGCTGGCCCTGGAGCGGCTCAGGGACGCCATCGCTCAGGCAGAGCAGGCCGGTTACCTGGGCAGTTCGATTTTGAACACCGATTTCAGCTTCCACCTGCACCTCAAGGAGGGTGCAGGCGCTTTCGTGTGCGGCGAGGAGACGGCGCTGATGGCTTCAATCGAAGGGCGCCGCGGCATGCCCCGCCCCCGTCCGCCCTATCCGGCGCAAGCCGGCCTATTCGGCTTGCCCTCCAACATCAACAACGTCGAGACCCTGGCCAACATCCCCCACATCATCCTGAACGGGGCCGACTGGTACGCTGCCATGGGTACCCAGGGCTCCAAGGGCACGAAGGTCTTTGCCCTTACCGGGCAGGTCAACCGGACCGGACTGGCGGAAGTGCCCATGGGCATCACAATCCGGGAAGTCGTCTACGACATTGGCGGCGGCATTCCAAACGACCGGGAACTAAAGGCGGTACAGATCGGCGGCCCCTCCGGCGGCTGTCTGCCTGCCCGCCTGCTCGACCTCCCGATTGACTACGAGTCGCTGCAGCGTGAAGGGGCGATTATGGGTTCCGGCGGCATGGTTGTGGTAGATGAGACGACCTGCATGGTCGACTTTGCCCGCTTCTTCATGGCTTTCTGCGCCCGGGAGTCCTGCGGCAAGTGTACCCCTTGCCGGGAAGGCACTACCCGCATGCTAGAGATTCTAACCCGCATCTGCGACGGCGAGGGGACCCTGGCTGACCTGGAGCGGTTGGAGCGCCTCGCGAAGAACGTGCGTATCACGTCGCTCTGCGGTCTCGGCCAGTCGGCGCCCAACCCTGTGCTCTCGACCCTGACCCATTTCCGGGAGGAGTTCGAGGCGCATATTCTTGAGCACCGTTGTCCGTCGGGCGTGTGCAAGAAGCTGATCAGCTATCGCATTGAGGAAGAAAAGTGCACCGGCTGCGTCCTGTGCGCCCGCAACTGCCCGGTGGAGGCGATTACGGGCGAGAAGCGGCAGCCGCACAAGATCGACCCGGAGATCTGCATCAAGTGCGGGGCCTGTTTCGACGTCTGCAAGTTCGGCGCAGTGCTTAGGGGGTGATGGCAGATGGAGATTAGGCTGAACGGATCCCGGGTGACGGTAGAGCCCGGGCAGACGATTATGGCCGCAGCGGACGCCGCCGGCATTCACATTCCCCGGCTCTGCCACTACCCGCTGCTCAAGCCAAGCGGGGCCTGCCGGCTGTGCGTGGTGCATGTCAAGGGCGCCCGGGGCCTGGTGGCGTCCTGCACGACGCCTGTCGCCGACGGCATGGAGATCGAAACCGATTCGCCGGTGGTGACTGACGCCCGGCGCGAGGTGCTGGACCTGCTGGTTTCCAATCACCCGCTGGATTGCTTTCACTGTGAAGCCTGCGGCGATTGCGCCCTGCAGACGTATGCCTACCGGTATGGCATCAAGGAAGGGTCCTTCGTGGGCGCCCGGCGGCAGGTAGAGGTAGACGACCGCAACCCGTTCTTCCGCATCGATTACGAGAAGTGCATCCTCTGCGGCATCTGCGTCCGCATGTGCGACGAGGTGATGCACTACGGCGCCATCGACTTCAAGGGTCGCGGCTTCGAGACGCTGGTAGCCACGCCTTACGGGGTCACACTGCAGGAGTCGTCCTGCGTTTTCTGCGGCAACTGCGTGCAGGGCTGTCCGGTAGGCGCCCTGGTGCCGAAATCGCAGATTGGCCAGGGCCGCTCCTGGGAGATGCAGAAAGTCCGCTCGATCTGCCCGTATTGCGGCGTGGGCTGCGCGCTCGACCTGCACGTCAAGGAGAACCGGGTGATCAAGGTGGAGGGCGCCGAGTCGCCGGCCAACCATACGCTCACCTGCGTCAAGGGCCGTTTTGGATGGGAGTTCATCCACCACGCCGACCGGCTGCTGACGCCGCTGATTCGCCGCGCCGATGCCCCCCGGGGCGCCGTGGGGCGGGAATGGTTCCGTGAGGCCACCTGGGATGAGGCGCTGGCGGCCACCGCGGCGGGCATCTCACGCGTGCGGGAAGGCTGCGGCCCGAACGCCGTCGCCGGGCTCTCGTCGGCGAAGGCTTCCAATGAGGAGAACTACCTCTTCCAGAAATTCATGCGCTGCGCGGTGGGCACGAACAACGTGGACCACTGCGCCCGCCTCTGACACTCCCCTACCGTCGCCGGTCTGGCGACAGTATTCGGGAGCGGCGCCATGACCAACTCCATCGATGAGATCGAGCAGGCGCAGACGATCCTGATCATCGGCTCCAACACCACCGAGAGCCATCCGGTCATCTCTGTGCGGGTCAAGGCGGCGATGCAGCGGGGGGCTTCCCTGGTTGTGATCGATTCGCGGCCGATTGAGCTGGCGGAAGTGGCAGCGCACTGGCTCCAGCCGTTACCCGGCACCAACGTGGCCGTACTCAAGGCGATGATGAACCACATTCTGGCCGCCGGACTGGCGAACAAGGCGTTTATCGCAGAGCGGACCGAAGGATTTGAGGCCTTCGCCGCGTCGCTGGACGGCTGCACGCCTGAGTGGGCGGAAGCGATCAGCGGTGTGAGTGCGGCTTTGATCCGCAATGCTGCGGAGGCCTATGCCGGGGCGCAGCGTTCTACGATTCTCTACGCCATGGGCGTCACGCAGCATTCGACCGGCACCGACGGCGTGCTGACGCTCGCAAACCTGGCCATGCTGACCGGACAGATCGGGCGCCCCGGCACCGGAGTCAACCCGCTCCGCGGCCAGAACAACGTGCAGGGCTCTTCCGATATGGGGTGCCTGTATGACACGTTGCCTGGTTACAAGAAGGTGACCGATGCGGCCGCCCGGGAAGCGGTGGCCGCGGCCTGGGGCGTGGCAGAACTGCCCGCCCAACCCGGCGTGAGTGCGTCGGAGCTCCCGGACCGGATCATGGCCGGGGAAGTCCGGGCACTCTACCTCATGGGCGAGAACATCGCCCTGACGGACCCCGATACCAACCACACCCGGAAGGCACTGGGCGCCTTGGAGTTCCTCGTCGTCCAGGACCTGTTCCTGACCGAGACCGCCGCCTACGCCGATGTGATTCTGCCGGCCTGTTCGTGGGCCGAAAAAGAGGGCACCTTCACCAACACGGAGCGCCGGGTGCAGCGGTTCTACCAGGCAATCCGCCCGCTCGGTGAGTCGCGGCCGGACTGGCAGATCATTACGGAGCTTTCCGCCCGCCTCGGCGTCCCGATGAAGTATGCCTCCCCCGAAGTGGTGATGGCGGAGATCGCCTCGGTGCTGCCCATTTACGGTGGCATTCGGTATGGGCGTCTCGACCAGGCCGGGCTGCAGTGGCCCTGCCCGACACCGGACCATCCCGGCACTGCCGTACTGCACAAGGAACGGTTCACGAGGGGCCTCGGCAGATTTACTGCGGTAGAATTTAAGCCTAGTGCCGAACTTCCAGATGAGGAATATCCGTATATATTTACGACGGGACGGAGTCTCTATCATTACCACGGCGGTTCGATGACGCGTCGTAGCCGTCCCCTGGCCGAGCACCGGCCTGACCCTTACGCCGAGCTTGACCCCGAAACGGGCGCCGCTCTGGGCGTGACCGACGGGGACATGGTGCGGGTGGTCTCCCGACGGGGCGAAGTGACCGTTCCCGTCCGCCTGGTGCCCGGCACCGGAGAACGTGTGGTCTTCATGCCGTTCCACTTCCGGGAGGCGGCAGCCAACCTGCTGACCAACACGGCACTGGATCCGGTCGCGCGGATCCCTGAGCTGAAAGTATGCGCGGTAAGGGTGGAGGTGGCCCAGGTATGAGTGTCCTGATGGTGAAGCGGAGCGGAGACCCCGGTCCAAACGTTCCCGCCGGCGATGTGGCGCCCGGGAAGGTCGCGGAGCTCAAGGCCTTCCTGGAGCGTCACACCGGCAACTCGGCCATGGTGATCCCTGCCCTGCAGCACGCTCAGGCCATTTTTGGATATGTGCCGCCCGAGGCGATGTGGCTGATCTCCGAACGGTTGAGCACCCCATTCGCGCGGGTCTACGGTGTGGCAACCTTCTATGCGCAGTTCCGGCTCCAGCCCGCGGGGCGCCGGACCGTACGTGTCTGTATGGGAACCGCGTGTCATGTGCGCGGAGCGGCAGGTGTGCTGGCAGCCTGGTCGGAGGCCTTGTCGGTGAGGCCCGGCGAGACGACTGCCGACGGCGACGTGACGCTGGAGCAGGTCTCCTGCTTGGGCGCCTGCGGTCTTGCGCCCACGGTCATGGTCGATGCGACCACGCACGGGCGCCTGACGCCGGGACGGGTCAAGCAGGTCGTAGCGGGGCTGAAGAAGTAGCGGTGCTTGTCCGCCGTGACGTTGCACTTTGGGCGTAGGCTGACCGCTCGCTGAGTCATGTATATCTCCCGCACCATCCGGTCTGTTTCGAGGAAATGTGGGGCACGGGGCGGGCGGGCAGAACGAGCTATAACGTTGGCAGGCTTACATTTTTTGTCACGAAGCGAAACCAACACAAGTAGTTCGGCAAGTACCGGGTTGCCACGCCGTGAAACCTCGCAAGCCAGCTGTAGAGATGGCGGCGTAGCTTCTCCACCGGATGAGCAGCCCAGGGAAAGACTTCATGGATATGCGGGATGCCCATGCACAGGCAGGCCCGGGCATACGGGGCCAGGCCTGAGGCGCGCACCTCAGCCCCGATCCCGAGAACCTGGGCCAGGCATGCCGCCAGCTCTTCAGGAGTCGGGCGCCCCTGGCCGACAACGGCCAGGGCCACTGCGCCCATCTCCCCAGTGGCCAGCAGCACGCACGAGGGTTTTCCGTCGCGGACGCGGCGGAAAACCGGGACCGGCAGCTTCGTGGTGCGTACTGACCCGGGACCGGCCGTACGCCGGCTTCCCTTTTCCGAGTACCGGACGTACGTCTCCGAGGCGGCAACGCTCCCCGTCATGAGGGGCTGAGGTCGGTCACGCAGCGCGCCAAGCAGCCGATGCCGCCACCGGAAGGCCGTGGGTACCCGAATTCCCACAGCGGCTGCCGTGCGGCGAATTGAAAGCCCCCGCCCCATGGCCCGGGCCATGGGAAACCAACGATCCCGCAGTTTGATATAATGAAGCGGCGTGCCGGTGAAGTCGTTGTAGGTCCGGCCGCATGAGCGGCACAGGCGGCGCCTTTGCCGGGAACCATCTTTCCTTGTGAAGGAGCCATGCCCTTCGGTGTGAGTGCTGCCACAGTGCTTGCAGGCGTCTGCATGCTGTACCCTGCGGCCACGGGGTGAGGCTGCAGGTGCAACGGGCGCCGGGGAGAGCATTCTGAAACACCTCGCCAAACTGGTGATTATTACCAATTTAGCACGAACACGCGTTCTTAGCAACCCCACATTTCCCGTAAACAGGGCCGAAGAGGAGTTGCTCGTTCCCCTCCCCCAGAATCGCCTGTCTACGGTTCTTGCAGCTCTTTATGTAACGAGCTCTTCAATGATCTCGCAATCGCTGCATGTGAGCGACTTCGTGGTTCTACTTTGGTAGAGCCACGTTGGAAAAGGCTGAGTCGGTTTCTTACCCGGGAAGGCATACCCATCCCCCCGGATTTTCCGAGGCACCCCATCGCCGCGCCGCCAATATGCAGCAAACGCTGCGCGAAGATCTCGGCGCTTTACTGTGGGCATCTACAGCGAATTGCTTTCCCAGGCCCTGCGAACCAAGAAGCTGATGCAGAAGCGCGGCTGGCTGGTCCTTCCGCCGCCTGATAACCCCGACGGCGTCCGCCACTGAACTGGAGCGTCCTGCCCACACACCGCGGGGCAGGCAGTTTTTATGTCCGGCCCTGTCCCGATTGACAAATCTTATGCAAAAATGCATAGAGTACAGGAGGATTTCCCTAAGTCGAAAGCTAATATGCACTTTTGCATAGAAATTAGTCAGCCCTGACCTGCCAGAGGAGGAGTCCGTCATGAGCGTTGAGACCAAGTCCATCCGGTTGGCGGCCGGTGTTCCCGGCCCGAAATCAAGGGAACTTATGGCCAAGAAGGATGCCCTGATCGCCAATGCCTTCTCTATACATGTACCGGTTGCCATCAAAGAAGCCCATGGCGCCCTGGTGACGGATGTGGACGGCAATGTCTTTATCGACCTGGCGGGTGGTCTCGGCTGCATGAACGTCGGCCACAGCCATCCGAAGGTGGTTCAGGCAATCCAGAACTCCGCATCGGCGTTCACGCATACGGATTTCTCGGTCATCATGTATGAAAGCTACCTGAAGTTGGCGGGACGCCTGATTGCCAAGGCCCCCGGCAACTTCGCGAAGAAGGCGTGCTTCTTCAATGCCGGCGCCGAGGCGATCGAGAACGCCGTGAAGTTCGCCCGCAAATTTACGGGCCGCCAGGCGATTATCGCTCTGGAAGGCGCCTTCCACGGGCGCACCAACTTGACCATGGCTCTGACCTCCAAGGTCAAGCCGTACAAGGACGGTTTCGGCCCGTTCGCCCCGGAGATTTACCGGGTGCCGGCGCCCTACACGTACCGGCGTCCGGCCGGCATGTCCGAAGCTGACTACGTCAGGCACTGTGGCGAGGCGCTGGAGCGGGCCCTGATCACTCATGTGGCGCCCGGAAACGTTGCGGCAATCATTATCGAGCCAGTGCAGGGAGAAGGCGGTTTCGTTCCGCTCCATCCCGATTATCTGACCAAGGTTCAGGAACTGGCCAGGAAGCACGGCTTCCTGATTATTGCCGACGAGATTCAAGCCGGGTTCGGCCGCACCGGTACGTTCTTTGCCAGCGAGCAGCTGGGATTGGTGCCTGATCTGATCTGCGTGGGCAAGTCGATCGCCGTTGGCCTGCCGCTCTCCGGCGTCATCGGCCGGCAGGACGTTATGGACGCCCCGGGCGACTCGGCGATCGGCGGAACCTATGTTGGCAACCCGGTGGCTTGCGCGGCCGCCAACGCCGTCCTCGATGTCATTGAAGAAGAGAATCTATGCGCCCGGGCCGACGAAGTGGGCGGTGTCTTCCGCAGGCGGTTCGGTGCCCTCGCCGAGCGGCTCGAGGCCATTCCCGGGGCAAAGGTACACGTCGGGGAAGTGCGCGGTCTTGGCGCCATGATCGGCATGGAGCTGGTCCGCGACCTGGCCACGAAGGAGCCCGCCGCCCCCGAAATCAACCAGATCATGGAGAAATGCATCTCCCGCGGCGTGATCATCGTCAAGTGCGGCTACTACGGTAGCGTACTGCGGATGCTGGTGCCGCTGATGATCCCGATGGAGCAGCTGGCCGAGGCCCTCGATGTGGTGGAGCAGGCCGTCCTCGAAGTTGCCGAAGGGAAATAACTGAATCGTGCCGAAGATAACCCCGCTGCCTTCAGGAAAGGCAGCGGGGTTTTTTCGTGACCTTGCAGGCACAGGAGGCCAGCATGATTACCAGCCGCAGCAATCCGACCATCAAGGCGATCCGTTTGCTCCGGCAGCGGAGCGAGCGGGCCCGGACCGGCCTCATGCTCGCCGATGGGACGCAGCTCGTCGGGGAAGCGATCCAGAATGGCATGGAGGTTGTCCAGATCATCGTCGCGCCCGACCGGGTGCGCAGCCCGTTTGCCCAGGAAATGGTCCGGACGGCCGTCACCCGCGGGGCTCAGTATTTGGAGGTCTCGGACGATGTCTACGAAAGCCTGACGGACAGTGAAGGCCGGCAAGGACTTAGTGCCGTGATCCGGCAGCGCTGGACGCCCCTGCACCAGGTCCGGCCGGTGCAGGGGCACACCTGGGTGGCTATGAACGCCGTTCAGTACCCGGGCAACCTGGGGACCATGCTGCGGACGCTGGATTCAGTAGGTGGCGCCGGCCTCATCCTGCTGGGCCACTGCACCGACCCCTACGATCCGGCCGCTGCCCGGGCGAGCCTGGGCGCCGTCTTCTCCCTGCAGATGGTCAGCACTGACCAGGAGTCGTTCGCCGCCTGGAAGCGGCAGTGGGGCGTGCACCTGGTCGCGGCCGACCTGGGGGCGACACTGAGCTACCGGGAAGCCGCCTACCCGGAGCCGGCGGTCCTGCTGATGGGGGCGGAGCGCGACGGACTGACGCCGGAGCAGAAGGAACTCTGCGACACGATGGTTTACATACCCATGGTCGGGCGGCGTGATTCGCTCAACGTCGCGGTAGCGGCGAGCCTGATCCTCTACGAGATATTCCACCGGTCACAGGTGCCTGCCGGACAGTGATCGGTGCCTAAACCCTCCCCTTGCGGGGAGGTACGTCCACCGGGGGGGGTATGGGACAATAGTTGCGGACAATTACCCCTGGGAGGGATCCACCATGCAAATGCCTCAGCCGCCTGTTTACTATCCGCCGCGCCCCCGCCGCCGCTGGACGGCCGGCAAAGTCATCGTGCTGCTCGTACTTCTGCTGCTAGTTGGAGCCGTGGTCCTGCTTGGCTTGACCGGCCTGGTTCCCGGGGTCTCCAAGGTGGTAGGCGCCTCCAGTGCGAGAAATCTGGGCGTCAAGGCAACCCCGGCGGATTTCGCCAGGGTGGTCACGGGCCTGGGGTACCAGCTGGACAACCTGCCGAACGCCCAGGATCCCGCCCAATACCGCTATGCCTATAGCGGTCAGATGAACGTTGACCGGGAGTTTACCCAGGAAGAACTCTCTGCCCTGCTGACTTATAACCACGTCAGCTGGTGGCCCCTGCAGAACGTCCAGGTCAAGGTGCATGCTGACGGCGTCATGGAAGCTTCGCTGGGGGCCATTACCAAGAACATCTCCTTTGAAAACATGCCGTCCAGCATCCTCCAGCAGTTGCCCAAGGCGCTGCCGGATATCGTGCCGGTTTACGTCAGAGGCCGGATGGACGTCGTATCGCCCACCAAGGTCGCCCTGAACATCCAACGGATTGAACTCGGGCGGATTCCCATGCCCAAGGGTCTGCTGAGCGCAGAAAACCAGCGGAAGGCGACCGACTACGTCAACCAGCGCATCAGCAACATCAAGGGGCTGTCGATTCAGCAGCTGTTGTTTCAAGACGGAAAGGTGAGATTCAAGGGGACGTTCCCGAAGGGGTTCAAGCGCCAGCCAATCTAGGGGGGCCGCCATGCGCCGCCTGACCGCTTTCGACTGGTTCATGCTGTGCAACTTTCTCGTCTGGAGCGCCGTCATTCTATTTGGCTACCAGTGGCGGCGCCTGGAATTCTACATCTATGTCCTGCTGGTGCTGCTACAACTCCTGGGCATGAGCCTGGTTTGGCTGGTACTGCGCCGGTACCGAATTCCTGCATGGGTGCTGGGCTTTGTCGAAGGTGCGATCCTGCTCCATTTGGCCGGCGGGACGATTTTCGTGAATGGCACCAGGCTGTATGATTTGGTGCTGTTGCCCGGCGCCACCGGCCCTCCGTGGTTCAGTCAGATCTTCCGGTATGACAAACTGGTGCACGCCTATTTCGCGGCCGTAGGCGTGGCCGGATTTCGGGCAATGTGGCCGCAACTTGGCATGGGCGACGGGCGCCGGCCGCTCTCTTCATTGGTGATCGTCCTGATGGTAATGGGACTGTGCGCCCTGGTGGAGATCACTGAGTACATGGGGACCAAGCAGATTGCCCTGCCGGAAGTGGGCGGCTACGACAATAATCTGCAGGATCTGCTGGCCAACTTTGTCGGCGCCGCAGCCGCAGCGGTCACACCCGCGATGGGACGTATACCGGGGCGCGCCGCGAAAGTCGGCGCTGCCCTGCTGGGGGCGGCACTGGCGGTGCCAGTCCTCATGCCGGCAGCTGTCGCCGCCGTAATGGCCTACCCGCCCTACCGGCCCCTCACGGAGTCCCCGGCTGATTACGGCCTGCCCTACGAAGCTGTCCGTTTTCCCAGCAGCCCCGACGGGGTCATGCTGGAGGGCTGGTACATTCCGGGGCCCGACGGCAGCGCCCGTGCGGTTGTGCTGGCCCACGGGTTCCTCAACGACCGGCTGATTCACGGGCGAGGGCTGCCCATTGCCCGGGCGCTGCATGACCATGGGTTCAGCGTGGTGATGTTCGATCTGCGCGGACAGGGCAGGAGCCCCGGCGGGCCCGTTACGTACGGCGCCCGTGAGCAGTGGGATGTGGCCGGAGCCGTATGTTTTGCGCGCCGGCAGGGCGCCCGGCAGGTCGCCGTGGTCGGCTACAGCGTTGGCGCCGTCGCTGCGATCTTGGCGGCCGCGGCCGACCCGGGAATTGCAGCGGTGGTGGCCGATTCCGCCTATGCTGATCTGCATGAGTACCTGATCGGGGAGGTCAGAGCCCGAAGCCACCTCGGGACTCGCTATGCCGAGTATGCCGTGGGCATCTTCCGGTGGATCACCGGCATTGATGACCGCACGGTCTCTGCCCGGGATGCAGTGGCTCAGATTGCGCCACGGCCCGTCCTGCTCATTCAGGGCGGGCGGGACCGGGTGGTTCCGCCGGCGAACGGCCCGGAGCTTCTTCAGGCTACCGCCAGCCCCCGGGCCGAACTGTGGGCCGTTCCTGCCGGGCGGCACACGCACAGCTACGAGGCCGACCGGGAGCTTTACATCGACCGAATCACCGAGTTCCTGCAGCAAATGTGACCGGATCAGACAGGACCCGCCCCTTCCTGGCCGAGGGGGCGGGTCCTGTCTGTATTAGTCGTCGTCCTCCGATTCCTTGGCAGCGCGGGCTACAACCTGACAGAGTTCGCCTACCGTTTCAACATCCACCAATAGCTCCTCCGAGAGTTCTACACCGAATTCGGACTCCAGGGACTCTACGAGCGCCAGCATGTCGGTGTCGAATTCCTCGGAGATCTCGGTCATGGTGGTGTTAAAGGAGATCGACTTGTCGCCCAGTTGGTCACGGATCACTCTTAGCGCATCCTGCTTCGGGCTCATGTAGTTTTCAGGCACCTCCACGGCGCCTATTGTCGCCCGGGACGGGCACGGCTATGCACTGGACCGGACAGCGATTCTGCTTATCGGGGGACAGCGAATAATGCCAAAGATCTATGATGTATAGCAACTAAATACTAAACATTAAGCGTTGCCCGTGATAACATAATTGTACTACCACGTCAGTCCGTCGGTATCGGACATGATCGCGAGCCATAGAATTTCCGACGAAGATCAGGAAAGGGGGCTTGGATGGGTTGAGCCACTTCATCTTTACCGAAACACACGATACGCTGCGGGCGGAGATTCGCCGGTACGTGGAGCGGGAACTGGCGCCGCACGCCGATGCGTGGGAAGAAGCGGAGTACTTCCCGGACAGCGTCTTCTGGGAGATGGGGCGGCTTGGCTACCTCGGGCTTCGCTACCCGGAGGAGTACGGGGGGAGCGGTCTCGATTACTACAGTGCCCTGGTGCTGGCCGAAGAGATGTCGCGGGCCGGCAACGGGGGTATTGGCATGGCCATTGCCGTGCATTCGGAGATGGCCACCCCGCCCATTCTCAAGTTCGGTACCGAGGCGCAAAAGCGGCACTTCCTGATGCCTGCCATCAAGGGACAAAAGATCGCGGCACTGGCGATCACGGAACCGGGGGCGGGTTCAGACGTGAGCGGCATCCGGACGCGGGCCGTGCCGGACGGCAGCGACTGGGTGATCAACGGATCCAAGATCTATATCACCAATGGCATCCGGGCTGACTTTTACCTGGTGGTGGCGCGCACGGGCGATGACCAGTGGGGCGGCCTGACGCTCTTTTTGGTGGAGAAGGGGGCGCCGGGCTTCACCGTGGGCCGCAAGCTTAAGAAGCTGGGCATGAACTGCTCCGATACCGCCGAGCTGTTCTTTGAGAGCGTGCGGGTGCCTGATGCCAACCGGGTGGGCGACGTGGGCCAGGGCTTCTACAACATTATGTGGGAACTGCAGGGCGAGCGGCTCATCGGGGCGGCATCCGCGGTGGCCGGCGCCGAGCGTGCGTTGGAGTTGGCCCTGAAGTACGCCGACCAGCGGGAGGCGTTTGGCCGGAAAATCGGGCGCTTCCAGGTCATCCGGCATAAGCTGGCCCAAATGGCCACGGAGATTGAGGCCGCCCGGGCCCTTACATACACCTGCGCTTGGCGGTGGCAGAACGGCGAGTATCCGGTCAGGGATATCTCCATGGCGAAGCTGTTTGCTTCGGAGGTGGCCTGCCGGGTGGCCGATGAGGCCCTGCAGATCCACGGCGGGGCGGGCTACATGCAGGAATATCCGGTCCAGCGTGCCTGGCGGGATTCCCGACTGCTCAGAATCGGGGGGGGTACCGACGAAATCATGCGGGAGATCATCGCCAAGCAGATGGGGTTCTAAGGGGGAATTTCACATGGACCGACCGTGGCTCGAGGCGTATCCCGAAGGTGTTCGGAATCACCTGGAGTACCCGCAGATTCCGGCCTACCACTTCCTGTTTGAACAGATTCGCCGGCACCCGGACCGCGCCGCCCTGCTGTTCTACGGCAAGAAGATCAGCTACCGGGAATTGGGCGAGCAGATCGATCGGTTCGCCGTGGGGCTGATTAAGCGGCTGGGCATTCGGAAGGGTGACCGGGTAGGCATCATTTTGCCAAACTGTCCACAGAATGTGATCGCCACCGTGGGCGCCCAGCGGGCCGGGGCGATTCCCGTTCAGTTCAACCCGATGTACGTCTCTCGCGAAATCGCCTACCAGGTCCGGGATTCCGGCTGCCGGGCGATGATCACCCTGGATCTTTTTTGGTCCAAAGTGAAGGAAGCCGGCGGCGTCGAGGCCTACGTGGTGACTGGCATGCCCGACTACCTGCCCTTCCCCTTGAACCTCCTCTTCCCCCTGAAAACGAAAGCGCCTAAAATCGGCTCCAGCGAAGCCATCCGCTTTACCGACATGCTGAAGGAGGATGCGAGCGCCTTCCAGCCCGTGGGCGTGAAGTGGGCCGAGGATCCCGCCATTTTGATGTACACCGGCGGCACCACGGGCACCAGCAAGGGCGTCATGCTGACGCACTTTAACCTGACCGCCAACATCGCGCAGATCAAGGAGTGGCTTGGGCGGCCCGAAGACGGCCACGACACCGTCCTGGTCGTCCTGCCCATGTTCCACTCCTATGGCCTGACGGCCGCGCTAAGTTATGCTCTGGCGACCGGCTCCACCTGCATACTGGTGCCGAAGTTCGATGCCCGCGAGATTCTGAAGCTGATTCAGAAACACCGGCCGAACTCTTTTCCCGGCGTGCCGACCATTTATACCGCGCTGCTCCACGACCCCGAGATTGGGAAGTTCGACCTCAGTTCCATCGACTTCTGCGTCAGCGGGGCGGCGCCGCTGCCTGTGGAGTTGATGCAGCAGTTCGAGCGGGTCACCGGCGCCTCGATTCTGGAAGGCTACGGCCTGACCGAGACCTCGCCGGTGACGCACTCCAATCCCATGAAAGGCCGGCGGGTGCCCGGCAGCGTCGGCCTGCCCTATCCCGATACGGATGTGCGCATTGTCGACCTGGAGACTGCCGAAGACCTGCCCCTGGGCCAGGAAGGCGAAGTGCTGATCCGGGGGCCGCAGGTCATGAAGGGCTACTGGAACAAGCCTGAGGAGACGGCCGCCATCATCCGGGACGGCTGGCTCTATACCGGCGACATCGGCAGAATGGACGACGACGGCTACCTGTACATCGTCGACCGGAAGAAAGATATGATCATCGCCGGCGGGTTCAATATTTACCCGCGGGAGATTGACGAGATCCTCTACCAGCACCCGGCCGTGCTGGAAGCCTGTTCGGTGGGCGTGCAAGACGAGTACCGCGGCGAGACGGTTAAGGCTTTCGTCGTGCTCAAGCCCGGCGCCGCCGCCACGGAGCAGGAGATTCTCGACTTCTGCAAGGAACGGCTGGCGGCGTACAAGCGGCCCCGAGCAGTGGAGTTTATCGATGCGCTGCCCAAGTCCACCGTCGGTAAGGTGCTGCGGCGGGTTCTGGCTGAGCGCGAGCGGGAAAAGGCGCGCATCGCCGCGACCGCCGAGAAGCCCTGGAAGCACCCGAAATGAGCACCGCCGGCGGGCCGCTGAGCGGCGTGACCATTCTCGACCTGACGCGCCTGCTGCCCGGGCCGTTCTGCTCCTGGCTGCTGCGGAGCTGGGGCGCCCGGGTGATCAAGGTGGAGGATTTGCAGGCAGGCGATTACCTCCGTGAGACCCAGCCCGTCTGGTTTGCCCACCTGAACGCAGGGGCTGAGTCGATCGCCCTGGATCTGAAGCAGCCCAAGGGGCGGGAGGTCTTCCTCCGCCTGGTCGCCAGGGCCGATATAGTGCTGGAGGGGTTCCGGCCCGGGGTGATGGAGCGGCTCTGGCTGGGCTTTGACGAGCTTTCTGTCGTCAACCCCTCGCTGGTGATGACCTCGATCAGCGGCTACGGCCCCGAAAGCGGCCTGGCCGGGCGGGCGGGGCATGACTTGAACTTTCTGGCCCGGTCAGGCATTCTCTCGTTGATGAACGAAGTGCCGCCCGTGCAGCTGGCGGACCTGACAGGCGGATTGACGGCGGCCGCCGCCACGCTGGCGGCGGTGATCGGGGCCCGGGCAACGGGACTGGGCAGCCACCTGGAAGCATCGCTGTTTGACGCGGTCGCCGGGCTGGGCTCGATTCTGGCCGCCGAGACCCGCGCCGGGGTTGAACTGAAGCGTGACACGATGCCCCTGGCGGGCGCCGTTCCCTGTTACGGCATCTACACTACGGCAGATGGCGGGCGGGTTACGCTGGGCGCCCTGGAAGGGAAGTTCTGGCACCGCTTCTGCGAAGCGGTCGGGCGGGAAGACTGGGTGGAGCGTCAGTATGATGTGGCGCTGCGGGCCGAACTGGACCAGCTGTTTCGCAGCCGGAGCCTGGGCGACTGGGCGGCACTCGGGGCGTATGCCGACTGCTGCCTGGAGCCCGTCCGCCCGCTCAGCGAGGCTGCCGCCGAGCGGCTGACTGACCAGCCAGTCCGCTTCGACGGCCACCGGCCGGCAGCGGGCGGGCCGGGGCCTGCGCACGGGGCCCAGACTTGCGAAATCCTGAGGAGTAGCGGTTTTTCCGAGCAGGAAATTCTCACACTGTCTGCCGAAGGGGTAATCCCGTGACGCAAGGTAAGGAAACCGCGATGTCGAAAGGAGCGAATACAGATGAGCAGTATGGCGGAGGTCATGCAGCAAATCCGGGATAGGATTGCGGCCAACCCGGCGAAGATTGCCGGAATCAAGACGAAGTTCCAGTTTGAACTGACCGGCGAGGGTGGTGGGGCATATCACGCCGTATTCGACGACGGGGCCTATGATATCGGAGAGGGCGCCATCGAGAACCCGGCGTGCTCCATCGTGATCTCGGCGGCCGACTTCACGGCGCTTGCCACAGGGAAGCTGAACCCGACGGCGGCCTTTATGAGCGGCAAGCTGAAGATCAAGGGCGACATGGCGCAGGCCATGCGGCTTCAGACGCTGTTCTCGTAGCGCTGGTCCGGGACCTCGGGCGGCGCATTGAGGTAACCCCTTGTTCCCGGAGGCTCCCGGTTATGGGGGCAGCACCGGTCGTACTGGCTGCTGCCCCCATAACGAGCCACCGACGTTTCTTCGGGGCTACCTCAATACCCCGCCCTTCTACACACTCAGCGTCTGAACCCCCTTTGCAGCACCACGCCGGCTGTAATGGGGGTGCGTTTTTGGGGGGAGGGAGTGTACAGATGTTTAGCCTGCAGGGGAAGGTAGCGCTGGTAACCGGGGGTTCCCGCGGGTTAGGGCGGGCGGATGCCCTGGCCCTGGCCCGGGCGGGGGCCGATGTGGTGATTGCGGATATCCTCGTGGAAAGCGATGCGCAGGGCCAGGAGACGGCTGAAAAGTACGGGGCGCTGGCGCAGGTGATGAAAGCCAGCGGTGCGGTCTACGCCGAACAGACCCGGGACGAAATTCGGGCGATGGGCCGCCGGGCGGCCGCGTACAAGATGGACGTGACTAATAAGGAACAGGTAGCGCAGGTGGTGGCCCGGATCCGAGAGGAGTTCGGGACCCTTCACATCCTCATCAATAACGCCGGGAAACTCGACCACGTGTCGCAGTTCGAGAACCAAAGCGATGAACTGTGGGAGCGCGACCTCCGGGTCAATCTGACCGGGGCATACAACTGCGCCAGGGCCGTCTGGCCGGCCATGAAGGCGCAGAACTGGGGGCGCATCATTAACATGGCATCGGTGGCGGGGACCATGGGCGGGTTCGGCCAGGCGTCGTACTCGACCACCAAGGCGGGGCTGCTGGGCCTCACCAGAACGCTGGCCCTGGAAGGCGCCCGGTACAACATTACCTGCAACGCGATCGTGCCCGGCATCATCGCGACCGAAGCGTACAATATGAGCAACCCCAAAATGAAAGAGCGCATGGAAGCCCGAACGGCCTTCAAGCGGCCAGGCAAGCCCGAGGACATCGCACACGCCATCGTCTTTCTCGTCAGCGAGGAGGCGGGCTACATTACCGGTCAGGGCCTGCCTGTGGCCGGCGGCATCGACCTGTTTACGTTCTGAACGCGCAAGGCGGGGGGGGGGTGGGTCCGGTGGAGGCCTGGATTATCGATGCGGTGCGGACGCCGACGGGCCGGAAGAACGGGGGGCTCTCGGGCATACGGGCCGACGAACTGGTGACGGTGCCCATGCGGGCCGTGCTGGAGCGGAGCGGCGTGGACGCCGCCCAGGTGGAAGATGTGATTATGGGCTGCGTGACGCCCATCGGAGAGCAGGGGTGGAACATCGGGCGCCAGGCGGCGCTCATGGCCGGCTTCCCCCTGAGCGTGACGGGTACGACGATTAACCGCATGTGCGGCTCGGGTCTGCAGGCGCTGCACTGGGCGGCTCAGGGCGTCATGTCGGGCGTGCATGATCTAGTGATGGCCGCCGGCACGGAATCCATGAGCCGGGTGCCGCTGGGCTCCGACGGCGGCGACCTGAGCCCCAGACTTATGGAGATGTACGAGATTGTGCCCCAGCACCGGAGCGCGGAAATGATCGCGGCGAAGTGGGGCTTTACCCGCCGCGACCTCGACGAGTACAGCCTGGAGTCGCACCGGCGGGCTGCCGTGGCCTGGGCCGAGGGGCGGTTCGCTTCCGAGGTGGTACCAGTCGGGGCCGTGTCGCAAGATGAGACGGTGCGTCCCGGCACGACCCTGGAGAAGATGATGAGCCTGCCCCTGCTTTTCCCACCCGACGGCGTCATTCACGCCGGCAACTCTTCGCCGATTTGCGACGGGGCGGCTGCGGCGCTGGTTGCGTCGCCGGAGAAAGCGAAGGAACTGGGGCTCAAGCCCCGGGCGCGCATCCGGTCCATGGCGCTGGCAGGCGTCGACCCGACGATGATGCTCCACGGGGTGATGCCCGCCACGCAGAAGGCGCTCCAAAAGGCCGGCCTGACCATGCAGGATATCGACCTTTATGAAGTGAACGAGGCGTTCGCCTCCGTCCCGCTCGCCTGGATGCACGACCTGGGGATTCCCCACCAAAAGCTGAACGTCAACGGCGGCGCCATCGCCCTGGGCCACCCGCTGGGCGCCTCGGGCATTCGCATTACCGCGACGCTGCTGAGCGAAATGGAGCGGCGCGATGCCATGTTTGGCCTGGCCACGATGTGCATCGGGTTTGGCATGGCGATCGCCACCGTCTTTGAGCGCATGTGAGTAAGAAAGGCCCCTTGCCGGGGCCTTTCGCGCGCCTATTCGTCCTCGCTCACCTGGCGGGTCGTGCGGGCCGAGTTCATCCCCGGGACACGGAAGCGGGTCTTCCTGAGCATGTGCATCCCTCCGTTTGATAGGATGCCCATGCAGGGAGAGCACTCCCCTCTGCCGAATCCCCCGGTTGGACAACTTCCGGCAAATCCTGCGCTGTCGCATGGAGCCTGTTTGCAAGGGGGTAATCTGCATGGTGCGCCGGGCCGTAGTCGACTGGTTGACGGTAACCGTGATTGGGCTGGTCATCGGTCTTGTGATGGCCGGGGCCGTCGCCGGCTGGGTCTGGTGGCACGAAGGCGTTATCACGCTGTCCGCAGTCGGATCTCAGCTGCTTTACCTCTCTGCCGTCGTGCTGCTCATCGCCTGTACGGTGGCCAGGCCCATTCTCAGTACTCTGAAGGATTCCCTCTTCCTGACGAATATCCAGCTCCCCAGGGGAGAGTCTGCCAGCCGTCCATACCGGAAGTCGTTCGGCATCCTCCTGCTGGCCGGAGGCCTGTGGGGCCTCATGATTGTTCTGCTGCTCGATGCACTGTTCCTATAGTCGCAGACGAAACCAAGAGGTGAAGTTCACTTTTGCGAAAGGTTGAGCGAAACGAAACCTGCCCGTGCGGCAGCGGGGCCAAGTTCAAGAAGTGCTGCGCTCCCGCACTGGACGGCGTTCTCTGGCCCGAAACGCCCGAAGCGCTGATGCGGTCCCGTTATTCGGCGTTCGTGACGGGCAGTTCGGCACACCTGTACCGGACGACCCATCCCGACAGCGACCAGGTGAAAGGCATGACTCCTGAGCAGTTTGCCCGGGAGAACCTGCAGTTCTGCCGGGTGATCGACTTCACGCGGCTGGTCGTTCATGAAGCCAGGCCGGAAGATGAGCAAGGTGTGGCCCGGGTCCTGTTTACGGCCTCCTTCCGGGCTGCCGGTGAAGACCGAGTGGTCACGGAGCTCTCCGACTTCGTCCGGCTGGACGGGCGGTGGGTCTACCTACATGGAAAGGAGTCAGCCCGCGAGGGCTGACTCCCAATCTTTATGGGCCACAAAGCGAGGAACAACCTGCCGATGCCAGAGAGCGGCCGTGGCCTCCCAGTCGACCATACGACGGTATGGCCTGGCGAACCAACCGGACAGAAAGTTGACCGAAGCCAGATGGCCATAGCACAGTTCGGCGGCCAGAGCCTTTCGTTCAGTAGGGGGCAGCGGATTCTCGGACTGATAGGCATTCAGAAAAAGCCGGGCAGCAGGCAGGTCAAACCCTGAGAGGTGAATGGCGCAGTCCAGGTCGCCGCACCAGAATCCGGGCTTGCCTGCGCCGTCGGTCCAGTCCACCAGGGCGGCGACCGACCCGTTGGGCCGGAAGAGCAGCTGCTCCACCCAGTACGAGGCATAGACGGGGCCGCCCAAACTGGGACGGGGTAGGTCCCCAGAGTACCCGGCAGGAAGTCGAGCCAGGAGGGCGATCTGCCCCTCCAGCACTTCCCGGGCGACGGCTGCGAAGGGCTCGGGACGGTATACGTACCGCTCCAGGAGAGATCTGCAGCGGGCCAGCGCCTCGGGCGGTGTGGGAAAGGGTTGGGGCGGCGCCATGGCGGCCTGACCCATCAATCGGTGAAATCTGCCCAGCAAGGCGCCCATTGGTGCCACTGCCTGCGGCGGCAGTTCTCCGGGATGATACGACCGCCCTTCCACCCATTCGGTCACCTGGTAACGTTCGCCGTCGCTTTCGGCAATCAGGTCGCCTGACAGCGTTGGGATGACAAGGGGAGCGGGAAACCCCCGCTCCCTTAACTGTCGCGAGATCTCCAGGCCGCCGAGCATCACTTCGGTCCGCCGGTCCTTACGCATGAACCGCTTGGCGAACAGCCTTCCGCGATTGGTCTCGATCCGGAAGGACTCTTCCCACATGCCGTAGTCGATGTGGGCGGCGCTGTGAAGCGTCAAGCCGTATTCGCGTGCGAGGAGGACTGCGAGTCGTTCCACGAGGCGCCCTGCTTTCGTAGTGTTATATAGGCGATGATGATGCGGCCGCCGGCGCCGATGAAGCTGGCCAGAACCGCTGCTGCCAGGAGCCGCCCGGTGTCTGGCGCAAAGAGCTGCAGTTGCGCCCAGGACCCGTGCACGGCCCAGGGGACGCCAAAACTGAGGCCGACGGCGACTAACAGGTGCAGGCCGACGACACCCAGAGCCAGCCAGCGGGCCATCCTGCCGGATGACTGAAGACGGGTACGCCACCGGCGCAGGCTCTCCAGCGACCAGACCAGCACCGCTGCAGCCGCGAGCACTGCTACGGCGTACGGTACTAGTAGGTTCTGTCTCAGCCAGCCAGGCGAAGGCGCCGGTTGGCCGGCGAGGATGGCCGTGATTCCCACCGCCAATCGCTCCATTGACAGACGGATTAGTGGGTGCTGAATGTTGGCCAGCAGGACAAACCCCGCCTGTCGGTCAGGAAGCAGGACCAATTCGGCGTGGAAGGAAGGCATTGGGCCGGTCTGACGAAACGCAGTTGTGCCCCCGATTTCGACGACCGACAGGCCCATCGCAGTCCGCAGATACGCAACACTTTGCTCAGAGAGGGCCGAGGCGGTGCCGTACCGTCCCCCGTTTACCTGGGCGGCTAGGAAGCGGGTCAGATCTTCCGCCGTGGAGATAATGGACGTACTGGGGACAGAATTGCTGGGGTAGGTCAGCGGGGACGGAATCGGAATCCCATACCACAACTGATATCCTTCCGCCATGAACTCCTTGACGGCTGCCGCTTCGGTGGTGAAGCTCCGGTTCATCTGCAGCGGGGCAAAGATATTACTGCGGAGGTAGGTCCCGAAGGGCTGCCCGGAAACCGCCTGGACGACTAAGCCCAGGATCATGTAATTCAGGTGGCTGTCGCGCACCTGCTCGCCCGGCGGGCCGGCCGGCAATACCTGCCGTAGGTCGTAAATGGTGCCTTCGAGGGTTTGAAGGCCGTCGTCCAGAAGCGGGGTCATCCCGGCTTCCGTGGTCAGGCCGCTCGTCTGGTTCAGCAGGTGCCGGATGGTGATCAGCCCGGCGGCGTTTTCATCGGCAAGGCGAAACCACGGCAGATAGCGTGTCACCTTCTCATCGAGATCGATCTTGCCGGCCTGGACCAACTGCATGACGGCTGTCGCCGTGAGCCATCGGGAGACGGAGCCCAGCAGCATGGGCGTCCGCGCAAGCATTGGCCGGCCCGGGCTGGCTTCACCGAAGCCTTTCAGGTAAGTGACTTGCCCATCCTGCACGATGCCCAGGCTGATTCCGGGAATATGGGCGCCCCTCATCTCCGTCTTGATGAGGGTATCGATCTGTAGATAGGAGGGGGCGGCCTCGCCAGCAGCCTGTGGTGCGGCAGATGCCACAAGGGCTATCGACACAAGCATGGCCAGGAGACGGCGCCTCATGACACCACCTGCATTTCTGGGAAAGCCGGGGTTTTTGTCGGGCAATATTTCAACAGCATCGATATTTCTACTTGTACTGGGCATCCCCCTCTCGGCTGGACAGTCAAACCATAAACGCAGTTCAAATCCTTCTCGCCCAGCTAGCCATGTGCGTCCGTAAGGGGGGACTCCGGGAGCGGCCAGTGGTAGAGCCGCACTTCTTTTCGTTCTTCGACCTCCGCTTCGGTTACGGCGCCCTGCCAGGAAGGCGGGAAATGCCTGAGGTCGCCGTTTTCGTCCCGGCTCCCCCGGTACTCGATATACGACAGACCTAACTCGGCCCCAATCAGGGGGTCGTCGGTCTGCACCACCGGCGCCCGCCCGTTGTCCGCCTTCCCGATGACGTCGAGCCAGTGGCCCTGCACTTTCACCATTTCGCGGACGTCGTAGCGGCCATCCACCTCTGAACGGCGGAAGACGCCTTCCCAGTAGTTTTCACATTTCTGGCTGAGCCCGAGGGCAGTGGCGGCCTCCCTGTCCCAGCAGCGGACATGGTACCGGCCAAAGCGGTCCACAATGCTCAGTTGCAGGTGGTAGCCCCGAATCACCACCCGTTCCCGAGGTCCAAGGCACATGATGAGGCGGAGAGGCCGCATGGAACCCCCCGGCTCAGCCGCCTCCTGCAGCAGTTCGGACACGGGCTTGGGCAGATCGTCGCGGTCCGGCCAGAGCGGCTGGGGCCAGTAAATCTCCTCGGCCCGCACGCAGCGCAGGGAACTGCCGGGCTCGGTGAGGATCATAAAGCCCTCTTCCGTCGCCGTCAGGAACGTCCCGCGAATCGTTTCGTCGTCCCGACGGAACTCGACAAGTTTTCCCGGGGGCACCAGGTCGATCCAGCGGCGCGTGCGTGACACCTCTTCGTCATAGCTGTATCTAACCAGGTCAAGGTAGGCCTGCACTTTGCGGCTGGGGCACTCCGCCAGGGCGGCCTTCAGGTCGCTGATCAGTTCCAGCTTGCCGGGCGGGGTGCGGTCGTCCACCTCCAGGTAGGCTGCGAAAGCGGGCTCTGCCACCCGCTGGTCGAACAGGAGGGCGCCCATCGGGTCGGCGACCAGCTCCACCGGCTCTTCGTGCGGGCACTCAATCTGACTGCAAACGAGGAACCAGGCATCCGCCCCGGCTTCGGTCTCTCCAAGTTCGTCCCATGTGACGACTTCATAGTTGTCCCCTTCGGTGTATGCCAGAAGCGTATCGCATCCACAGACGGGGCATGGGGGGTTTTCGAACTCGGACTCGTCAAGGCTGCGCCCGGCGGTGATCAGGGCGTCAAGCAGCCGTCCGTCTTCCTCGTTTTCCCGGATGACATAGAGCTTCCGCACGCGATTATCCACCTCCACCTGGAAATGATTCCTCTCACAGGATAAAACGGATTTGAAGCGTGAGAGTTCGGTTTCCAACAGCCCATAAGTGGAGGGCGCAAAGGGATAGTCCATCTATAAGTAAGTTAGCGCATTGGTAGATTGGCGATTATATCTCCATAAATCCTTTCAGGCATATGCGCAGTAGGGTCCTCGCGGTTAGCACTTTGTGTTTCTTGCAGCGGAGCCGACGACGTATTACAGTTAGGTTAGAATTTCTGATAGTAAGACAAGTCGGCCGAGAGCCGCGCTGCAGCCAGCCCTCAGCACTGCCTTACTTTGTGCTTGGTTTCACGAGGTTCTTTGTGCCCGCATTCACAAAACTCGGGTCACGGAGCCTTATCCCATTTGAGGAGATGACGGGAATGGTTACGGAATCTGCCACGGGCGCGTTCCTGTTCTCCGTGCAGAGGGCATTGCCGGATGAGCTGCCTGCGGCGCTTAACGGCCTCGCCGTCGACACGGACGAGAAGACCCTGTATATCCGGTGCTTCTTCCGGGGCCCTGTCACCGAGAGCGGCCGGGAGTTCATGAGCTACCTCCGGGAGGCCGTATGGGCCGATTTCTTCCCGACCATTCACGTGGAAGTGGAAGAGCTTGACGCGAATCTGGTCGGTGTCCTGCCTGTGGGCACATGGCTCGTCCGGCGCGAAGCGCCGGAACTGGTCCTCCACTAACCTATACGAACGCCAAGGCCGCCTGCACGCGTCACGTGCAGGCGGCCTCTTTCTGCCAATTACCAGCGGCGTCCGGCCTTGAGGAGGTCGTCGATGACCGGGGCAGTGACGGGTTTCGCAAAGAAGTAGCCCTGACCCCGTTCGCATTCCATGGCACGGAGCTGCGCGATCTGCTCGGCCGTCTCGACGCCTTCGCCTGTGACCGTCAGGTTCAGCGCCTTGGCCAGGGTGATCACCGTGCGGACCAGCGCCGTGTCTTCCGGGCTCTCCCCCAGTCCTCCCACAAACGAGCGGTCGATTTTGAGTACGTCGATGGGGAAACGTTTGAGGTAGCTTAGCGATGAGTACCCAGTCCCGAAGTCGTCCAGGGCGAGCTGGATGCCCAGCGCCTTGAGCTGGCGCAAGGTTTCCTGGGTGGTGGCGCTCTCCTGCATCAGGATTGATTCGGTAATCTCCAACTGCAGCCGGGCGGGCTGCATGTCCGTCTCCTGGAGAATTAGTGCGACCTGTTCCGCCAGGAACGGCTCCCGGAACTGACGGGCCGAGAGGTTGACGCTGACGTACAGGTGCGGGTATTGCTCCTGCCAGCGCCGGCCCTGACGGCAGGCCTCTTCCAGGACCCACTGGCCGATGGGGAGAATGAGGCCGGTCTCCTCAGCCAGGGGGATGAACTGAGCGGGACCGATAATGCCCCGGTCCGGTGCTTCCCAGCGAATCAGGGCTTCCACCCCGGAGATGGACCCGTCTTCCAGCTCGATGATGGGCTGGTAGTAGACCCGGAACTCATGGCGCTCAATCGCCCCGCGCAGGTCGGTCTCCAACTGCATGCGCTGCAGGACGTGGTTGTACATGACGGGCGTAAACGCTTCGTAGCGGGCCTTGCCATTCTGCTTGGCCTTGTACATGGCAATGTCCGCGTAGCGCAGCAATTCCCGGGAATCCCGTCCCTGATTGCCCATGACCACGCCAACGCTCGGGCTGACCACCATTTTGTGACCGTCGATGTCGTAGGGGGCGGTCAGTTCCCGCAGGATGCGCGTGGCCGCCGCAATGGCATCGTCCGTATCCTGCGTGCCTTCGAGGATAATCGTGAACTCGTCGCCGCCCAGCCGGGCCACCGTGTCGCGGGGTCTAACGCACTTTTTGAGCCGGCGGGCGGCTTCGACCAGCAGCAGGTCGCCCGTCCGGTGCCCGAGGCTGTCATTGACGATCTTGAAATCATCAAGATCAAGATAGAGGATGGCAAACGACGGCTGATTGGTGACGTTGGCGGTCACCAATTGCTCCAGCCGGTCCATGAACAGCGTGCGGTTGGCGAGGCCGGTCAGCGGGTCGTGGAAGGCCATGTGCGCTAACCGTGCTTCAGCCAGCTTCCGTTCGGTAATGTCCCGGACGACGCCGTAGACGCCGACCACCGTGTTCTCAAGAATCAGGGGCACCATGGTGGTATGGATGTAGACGGTCTGGCCGTATTTGTGCCGCATGGAAGTCTCAAAGTTCTGCGCTTCGCCGTCCATGACCTTGTGGAAATAGCTGCGGGCGCTTTCCACCTCGCCCGGCAGAACCAGGCGCGAGAGCGGCTGTCCGACCAGCTCCGCCGTCTCGAAGCCGGAGATTCTGCTGCATGCGGGATTCATGGTAATGACGTTCCCCTCGTAGTCGAGGGTGAAAACGCCGTCGGGGCTGTACTCGAAGAGGGCGCGATAGAGCTGTTCGCTCTCGCGCAAGAGCCGCTCGTATTGCTTGTGAACGGTGATGTTGCGGCCGACCGCATAGATTCCGGCGCCCTCGGCCAGGGGCGTAAACGTCCATTCCAGCCAAACCTGGCTGCCGTCCTTGTGCCGGAAGCGGGCTTCGACCCGGGAGGCCGTTTCGCCTTCCAGGGCGCGCTTCATCTCCTCAGCCAGCCGGCCGTAGTCCTCCGGATAGCTCAGGTTGCGGAAAAGACCGCCCGCCAGTTCCGCGTGGTCGTAGCCGAGGTTCATACAGCAGCTCTCGCTGATACCCGTGACCGTTCCGTCAGGGGTGCAGGTAACGGAAATGTCCTGGTCCGACTGGGTCATTGTGTCCATGAGGACGCTGACCTGCCGGGCCGCCGTCAGGAGCCCTTCCATCTCCGTTCTGGCGGGAAAGTCACGCCGGGCTGCTTCCAGAGCGGCCGCCGCCTGTGCAATGGACTGGCGGAGCCGGTGTGTCGCCTGCAGCGTCTGTTGCATGGGGAACCCCCGTACCTTCCGGTAATATGGTCAGAAAGCCAAAGTCAACCACATACTACGTTACAGGAAAGAACGGGAAAGTCAACAAGGTACGCTCTGGGAAAGGAGATGCAGAACTGCGCGCAGACTAGGCGAGTGATCGGGTGAACGCGGGGGTGAATCCGTGGCGGAATGGCTCCTGAGGCATACGCTTCCGTTCCTCTTGATTGTCCTGCTCGTGCGGTGGCTGGTCTGGCCCCGCTTCGGCAAGAACGGCGTTGTGGAGTTGCTGCTGATCAACGCCGTTGGCGATCTCGCCGCCCATGCGGCCTTTGAAGAGCAGCATCCGCTCCTGTCGGGGCTGGGCGGTATTCTCCTCTGGCTGTTGATGGTTGCCGGTATGGGTGCCGTCATCAGCCGGAGCCGTGCCGCCCGCCGCTGGCTGGGTTACTTCGACCAGCCGGTGGAGATCGTCCGAGATGGGCGCACAGATGATGAAGCCATGCGCAGCCAGCGGGTCAGCCGGGAAGAGTTGGAGTCCGAGCTGCGCCAGCAAAGCCTGCACGACCTTGCCGGCGTGCGCTCTGTTACGGTGGAGCCGGACGGTGCGATGGCCGTCAGCCCGGGGGGACAGGATACGGGGCAGGAACTGCGCCGGCTCGCGGACGAATTGGCCGCTCTGCGGCTGGAAATTCAGGAACTCCGGAAAGAAAGGAAGGAATAGACAGGACCTCACGCCCATAGCACTAGCCAGCAGGAAAATCGACTAGCCACACCGTATCCACCAACGAACCGATGCGAAGGGAGTGAGGATGCGGTTGGAGCTTTTGCTGTGGCTGGTCGCTTTCATTCTGGCGCTCGCCCCCGGCCTGGCGATGCTGTGGTATATCCGGCACCTCGATAAATATGAGCCGGAGCCCTGGAGCATGATCGGCCTGGCGTTCCTGGCCGGCTGCCTGTCGACCATTCCGGCCATCATCATCGAGATGTTGCTGAAGACGCCTGTCGCCGGATTCTGGGGGACGGTGTACGGAGCGTTCGTGGTCGCCGCCATGACCGAAGAACTGTGCAAGGGCGCCCTCGCGTGGGGGTTTATGTGGCGCAAGCCCCAGTTTAACGAAGTCATGGACGGCATCGTCTACTTTGGCGCTGCACACATGGGCTTCGCTATTACGGAGAACCTGCTGTACATTTTTGTCAACACGGACCTGAATATCGTACGCGCCCTCATGACGGGTTTTGCCCGCACGACCACGGCTGTGCCGCTCCACGTCATCAACGGCATGATCATGGGCTATCACGCAGGCATGTTCCGGTACGCACAGAACCAGCGTGAGAAATGGAGCCACCTGCTCCAGGCCATCTTGGTGCCCATCGCGCTGCACGGCATTTATGATGTCGCCGCGTTCAACCAGGATTCGTCCAAAATCCAGGATATCCAGGACCTCTTCGCCGTCGGCTTCGGCACGGCCTTGATGTACGCAGCGGTCGTCGCCTTGTGGGTCGTACTGCTGCCCCGGGTTCGGAAAGCCCAGGAGGCCTCGCCCTGGAGGCCGCGGGAATGGCCGACGCTGCCGGTGGCCCCGACGGGCTGTCCGGCCTGCGGCAACGCCTACCCGGCGGGCGCCAACTATTGTCACCTGTGCGGCACACCCGTCGCTCAGCAGCAGGAGTACTATTACCACCAGCAGGCGCCCGGAGGGCAATAGAATCGGCCGGCCACCCGAAATCGGTGGCCGGCTTTCTTTCTCACATGCCTGCCACCAGGTCCAGCCGGGCGAGGAGCTGGAAGAAGCCCAGCGCCCAGGTGTCATTGCGCTCGCCCGTCTCGAGGGCCGTCAAACGGCAGATCTCGGCCAGCGACCGCTCGCCGTCGGACCAGTAGAGCAGGTGGTCGCCCAGGTGGCGACTCACCTGTTGGGCCCAGCTGAACACTCGCCACGACTCGGCTTCCGGCCCGGGCAGCCGGCTCAGCAGGTGCCGCAGGCTGATGGGCCCCGGCAACCGGCGCACGGGCCTGATGGACCCGAGGTCGGCCGCACCCAGCCAGCCTTCCGCCAGCCCGGACTCGGGGGCGGCCTCTGCTGCCGGCGCAGCCCCAGGGTTCCAGCCGACACGCTGCAGTTCCAGTTCAGCAGCGATTTTGATCTGCCGGGAGCAGAGCGTCAGGGCGCCGTCCAGCGCCGCATCCGACGGCGCCAGGCGCCGCAGCGACTGCAGATCTGCCAGCTTACGGTCCAGGCGGAACCCGGCCGCCGCTTCGGGGTCGGCAGCGCCCTGCAGGGCACCGTGCAGCTGCCCCGGGAACAGGGCGGCCATCTCGCCGGCCAGCCAGCGTGCTTCATCCGGCCCCGCGTTCGCCGCAAAGTAGGCGTACATGGCCGCCATCAGGCTGACGCGGCGCATCATCTGCGGGTCGGACTTGTCGGCCGTGTCGGCGCTGGTGTGGTAGAACCGGTCCGGCCACTGAATGATCATCGGGCAGGGCACGCCGACCGTCGGATCCGCCAGGATGTAGTGGTCCGAGCCCCCCGAGAACGCCGTCACGGCATGCCGGAAGAGGCCGTAGCGGCGCCCGGCGCCGGACAGGGGTGCCGCCTCCGCGGCCACCTCGCCGAGCACCAGGGCCAGCAGGTCGCCGGCAAACGACGGGCAGGCCATTGGCGGATACTCGCACAGCAGGACCGAGCCGGTCACTTCCTGCTTCTGGCCGACCATGTCGACGTTCAGCGCAGCCTTGACCCGGTCAATCTCCTCGCGGCGCCGGGCGGCCAGGTGGGCGTAAGTGCCGGTCATTTCGGGCGGGAAGACGAACCGGATGGTCCGGCGGGGCCGTGCCAGCTTGCCTTCATCGATCAGTCTGCGCAGGGCGCGGGCGGCCTCCATGACCGTGGCCGGGCCCGTGGCATTATCGTTGGCGCTGGGCTTCGGGTGGCACAGGTGGGATACCACCAGCACCTCCTCGGGCGATGTGCCGGGAATGACCGCCTCGACGTTTTCGATCGTTCCGTCGTAAGAGCGGGCATCCACGCGGGCCCAAAGCTTGACCGGCCCCCGGGCGGCCATCTGACGCAGGCGCTCGCCCTGTCCGGTCGACAGCACAAACCCCCAGCCCTGCTCCTCGCCCGGCGACCACCAGAACGAGGTATACTGCAGTACATCGGGCAGATCGCCCACCGGACGGACCGGCGGCTGATAGGTCATGCGGGCGGTGGCCAGGCCGGCGGCGCCCGCCTTTTGCGCGTGGCGCAGTATCTGATGAATGTCGCCATTGCCCACCAAAATGATCTTGTCCGCCAGGTCCCGCCCCGCCCACGAGGCGGCCTGCTCCGCATCATCAACGACCGCCAGTTCTGCCGTAATCCCTTCGGCGGGCGTGGCGCAGGAACGCTGAATAACGGAGAGGTTCATCTCCCGGAACCAGGCCAGCCGCTCCAGGCGCCCGCCATCCGGGCCGAGCAGCCAGAGTTCGGCATCCTGGCACTCCCACTCCTGAGGCGTCAGGCTTGTCCAGCACCAGTCCTGCCCCGTCGCGGGATAGGTGGTAATGAAGGCTTCCAGGTTGGCCCGCTGCAGGCGCGCCAGGCACTCCCGGGCCGCGGCCCGGTATCCGGGGCTGGCCTGAATGCGGTGATGGCGCACAATCGCTTCCACGTTGTCCATGCAGTTCTGGCCGGAGAGTTCCCCGGCGAGCAGGGCGAGCAAGGGTCGAAGCATGGGCATGCCTCCTCCGAAGACGTATACCGTTGTGACCCAGAGGCATTTCGGCAACCGACGGAGCCATCCCTGTAGGTATGAGAATCTCGCTCGCATTCTGTGAACCAACGCACCGGGGGCGGCATAGGTTGTACAGTGGCCCCCAAGTATTGTGGGAGGTGCGCTATAGATGCCTTATCACACGTCTGTGAGCCTGGCGGGCATCAGCCCCAGGGCTGTTCCGGGAAGGGCGGTTCCTGCTGCCGTCACCCCGGGCGCCGTCGCCCCGACCGCCGGCCCGGGCGCCTGCTCCCTGGCCTATGGGCCCGTCGCTAATGTCTGCCAGTCGTCCGTCCCCGTAACCAACATTGTGCCGATTACCACGGTTACCCCCATCGCCAACACCGTGGCTCCCCAGGTCGCCGTGGGCCAGCCGATGGCCGCCGCCCCCTGGGGCAAAGGCGTGGGCGCCATGGGCGGCCTCGCCCCTTGGGGCAAGGGCGTGGGCGCCATGGGTGCCATGGCTCCCTGGGGTAAGGGCATAGGCGCCATGGGTGCCGGCATTCCCGGGATCAGCACCATGAGCAAGACCCCTACTCCGTGGGGTGTCGGAATGCAGGCCACCACCGGCTTCGCTCCCGGCGTTTACGGCGAAGGCGTTGGAATGCCGATGATCTGGTAGAGTTACAGCACGTGCAGACGCAGCAGGGGGGCGGCGCCCCCCTGCCTTTGCATGTTCGGGCGCGGCGGTGGACAGACTCCTCATCAAAAGGAGGAGGCCACCATGAAACAAGCTTGTGCAGCCATGTTGCTGCTGACGGTGCTGCTCACCGGCTGCGCCCGCCCCCGGGCCGAGAAGCCGCCGGACCGCGCCCCCGAGCAGTTCCCCCGCCCGGTCATCACCCAAAAAGAGCCCCTGTCCGTGGCGGAGCAGATGGCCGGTCAGGAGGGCGTCATCAGCGTTCTGATAACCGATCGGGGCTTCGAGCCGCAGGAAGTCCCGACCGCCGTTGGCGGGCGCGTCAAGATCCACCTGAAGAACGCCAGCGGCGGAAAGCACAATCTGGTGGTGCAACGGTTCGGCATTGTCTCACGCACCCTGGCCCCGGGCGAGGAGAATTACATTGAGTTCACGCCCAGCGAAACAGGCGAATGGCCGGTCGTATCCGACGCGCCCGGTGCGGTGGAGCCCGGCTTCACGGCCACGTTGAAAGTGGAATAGACTTCCTCGCATGGACGGGGCGGAAGGGGAGAGATTACCTCCTGTGGTTTCCGAACCGAATCTGGGAAATCCATATCGGGGGGTCTGATGTGAAACGTCTCTGTTCGTTCCTTCTTCTAGTCACCGTGTTAATGGGACCGGCCACCGCGTCTGCCCAGCAGCGCACCATTTACAACACGCCCTATCCCAAAACCATCCGGGTCGCCATCCGGGAGGCCCGGCCCAACGGTGACCCCAACCCGCACGGGCGCATCATCTACGTGAAGACCGTCAATTTCGATGATTACGTGGTCAACTCGCTGCCTAACGAGTGGGTGCCGTCCTGGAACCAGGAGGCGCTCCAGGCAGGCGCAATGGCCGTCAAGATGTTTGCGTGGTACAAGATCCTCAACCCGACCAAGCTGGACGGCTGGGAGTTCGATCTGGACAACACGACCAACTTCCAAACCTACAGGGAGGGCAACCGGTTCCGGGAGACGGACGAGGCGCACCGGCGCATCCGGGAGCTGGCCTATACCATGCCGGACGGCTCCATCGTGGAGCTGAACTACCGGGCGGGCATTGAACGGAACCCGAACTGGCAGTACCGCAACGCCAACATGATGGCCCAGTGGGGCACCCATTACTGGGCAGAGCGGGGCCGCAACATGCTCCAGATTCTCCAGTGGTACTTCCAGGGCCGTGCGCTGAACCGGATTCCGAACCTGTAAGGAGGGCGAGCATAGATGAAGCACAGGAAGTGGATCGCTGCCGCCCTGGCGCTGGCACTGACAGCCGGCGGCACCGTGCTCGGCATGAAGATCGCCGCTGCGACCGAAGGCGCCGGGGGCACCCCGCCCAGGGTCGGGCCGGTCCGGCGGGCATACTGGCGGGCGCTGGGCATCAAGACGGCGCCCCTGCAGTTGCGGGTGGTTGATGCGATTTCCCAGAAGGGAATTCCCGGAGCAGGCTGCACGATCGGGGAAACGGGCGACCGAATTGAGACCGACGCCGAGGGCATTGCCCCCACGATTGACGCTCCGGTCTTCCGCAATCCGCGCCTTGAGCAGATGCTGGCGGAGCTCCATGGTCAGCTGACCGTCCTTTGCTACAAGAATGGCTACCGCGACAGCATTTACATGGGTGTCCGGATGCACGAGGGCACCACCACCGAGACCGAAGTCTGGATGTATCCTGTCGGCGCCGGCGACCGGCGCGTGGAGCCGACCCTGTATCAGGTGCCCATTCACCGGCTGTGGCGGATTCAGTTGGCGGACAAGTACCGCCTGCGCGAGGAGGGCGAAGGGCCGGAGAGGCCTCAGCTCAGCCGCCCGGACGTGGGCCAGGTCGCCCCGCAGGAGGCGCAGGGGTACGGTGTGCAATCGCCGCTGCGCACCCCCGAACCCCCGACCGGCGCCCCGAGGTAGCATTTCAAGAGCCCGCATCCCCTGCAGTGGGGAAGCGGGCTCTTTGATTCGAGAAGGACAATCCGGGTCTAGACGAGAATCGTCCTTTTGGATTGTTCACCATGCATACTTTTCGCCAACGGGCGACCTGTCAAACGGGTCCCCCGGCCATGGAGCGCTGCTGATCGGAATAGAATCACCGAAGGGCATTTACTACCGGGCATGCTTGAGGAGGGGCTGGATTCATGGTGGCGACGAGAGAGATTTACTGGAACATCTCCGGCACTTTTCTGATGTACCTGCTCCTGCTGCCAACGCTGGCGATCTTCTTCTACGGCTTCTGGCGGCGAATCCGGCTCTGGCGCATCGGCAAGCCGGAAGTCCGGTTTGACCGTATTCCCGAACGGCTGCGGCTGCTGGTTCGCCATGCCGTGCTGCAGGCCCGCCTCGCCCGCAACCCCCTGGCCGGCTTCTTTCATATTCTCTTCTCCTGGGGGTTCGTGCTGCTCTTTATCGGCACGCTGGTCGTCATGATCGAGGCCGACCTGCGCATCCCGATCATGCGGGGCAAGTTCTACCTGTACTATCAATCCTTCACCCTCGACATCGTGGGCGCCCTGGCGATGGTAGGCGTGGCGACGGCGTGGATTCGCCGCTCGGTCTTCCGTCCCCGTGCCCTGACCGCATACAAGAAGACGCCGTCGATCATGGATGACTGGGTCTTTCTGGCGCACTATATGGTCATCATGTGGACGGGGTTCTTCATCGAAGGAATCCGCATTGTCGAAACGAACGACCCCTGGGGTCCCTGGTCGCCCATCGGCTATATGCACGGAAAACTCCTGGCCGCCTTCCTGTCGCCGGACGTCATGCCAGCCCTGCATAAGGGGCTTTGGTGGTTCCACCTGGCGGTCGCCTTCTCCTTTGTCGCCTATCTGCCCTACTCGAAGCTGATGCACATCTTCACCGGGCCGCTGGCGATCTTTTTCCAGGATCTGAAGCCGAAGGGCCAACTGCCCCTGACCGACCTGGAATCGGAGACGCCGGTCCTGGGCGCCGCGTCCCTCTGGGATTTCCACTGGAAAGACCTCGTCGACCTGGACGCCTGCACGGAATGCGGCCGCTGCCAGGAGAACTGCCCGGCGTACCTTACGGGCAAGCCGCTCAACCCCAAAGCCCTGATTCTCGACTTGCAGCGGCATCTGCACGAACGGGGGCCCCTGCTGGCGCTCGCGGCTTACAGCGGACAGCGCCCGGCGGAGCAGCCTTTCGAGTCGGAACTGGTCGGACCCGTGGTGGAAGCGGGCGCCCTGTGGGCCTGCACATCGTGCCGGGCCTGCATGGAAGTCTGCCCGGTCTATATTGAGCACGTCCCGAAGATCATGGAGATGCGGCGCCACCAGGTGATGCTCCAGGGTGAGTTCCCGGGCGAACTGAACCAGGTGTTCAAGAACCTGGAGCGCCAGGGCAACCCGTGGGGCCTGGGCGCCCACACCCGGACCCAGTGGGCCGAAGGCTTGAACATTCCGCTGCTGGCTGACGCCCCTGAGGCCGAATACCTCTTCTGGCCCGGCTGCTCCGGTGCTTTTGACCAGCGGGGCCAGAAAATCGTACGGTCCATCGTGCAGCTCCTGCAGACCGCCGGCGTCTCCTTCGCCATTTTGGGCAAGGAAGAGAAATGCACGGGCGATGCCGCCCGGCGCGCCGGCAACGAGATGCTGTTTCAGCAGTTGGCAGCCGAGAACATCGAGACGCTCAAGGGCTACGGCGTGAAGAAGATCATCACCCACTGCCCGCACTGCCTCAACACATTTGCCAACGACTACCGCCAGATGGGGCTGGAGGTGGAGGTCGTCCACCACACGCAGATTCTGGAACGCCTGGTCAGGGAGGGGCGGCTCAAGCCGGTCGCTCCGGTGGATGCCACCGTTGCCTACCACGATTCCTGCTATCTGGGCCGGTACGGGGGCATCTACGAGGCCCCGCGGGAGCTGCTGCAGGCCATTCCCGGCGTGCAGGTCCGGGAGATGGAGCGCCACGGCTCTACATCCATGTGCTGCGGCGCCGGCGGCGCCCGGATGTGGATGGAGGAGAAGGGCGGCACACGCATCAACATCGACCGGACTCGTCAGGCGCTGGCGACCGGTGCGCAGACCGTCGCGACCAACTGCCCCTTCTGCATGACGATGATGTCCGACGGCGTTGCCGCCGAGGATGCGTCCGGCAACGTTCAGGTGCTGGACGTCGCCGAGATGCTGCTGAAGTCCGTCAAGCCCGCCGCGTCGGAGCCGCAGGCGGCGACCTCCACCAACTGATTACTGCCCGAAAGGATGCGACCTGGTGCTGCCTATCTGCAAAGTCTCTTTGCCCACCCCATGGGCGACCGTGGGACCGATTCATGTCTACCTGATCAAGCAGGACCCAGTGACCCTGATTGACACCGGCGTCGATACGCCGGAAGCGCGCGAGGCGCTGATTTCGGGCCTGGACGAGATGGGGCTCGGCATCAACGACATCCGCAGGGTGCTGTTGACCCACGCCCATGTCGATCACATGGGCCTTGCCGCCTGGATTCGCGATGCCTCCGGCGCTGACGTCTGGCTCCACCCGGACGAAGCCGGCAAGGCGGAAAACCCGGATTGGTGGCTGGCGGAGCGGGACCGCATTCTGGCCCAGGCCGGGGTGCCGGAAGATGTCCAACACAGCATGGAAATGTACTACCGCCGCACCCGTGCCCTGGCGCTCCCCTTTGACGGCGCGTGGCGCCCCATGGCCGGGGGACAGGTCTTCCCATTCGAGGCCGGCGCCCTGCGGGCTGTCCACCTGCCCGGCCATGCCCTGGGTCACACCGGCTTCATCGACGAAGCCGGGGGGAGCATGGTCGGCGGCGACCACTTGCTGAGCGGCATTACGCCCAACCCGATTCTGGAACCGCTGCCGCCCGGCCACCCGGCGGGCGCCCCGCACGCCCCGGGCCGGGCTCTGACCCTGGGCCAGTTCCTGCAGTCGCTGGATGTGGCGGCCGGGCTGCCGCTGGAGCGCGTGCTGCCCGCCCACGGCCCGGTGATTCTGGACCACGTCAGGGTTGTCGAGGGGTACAAAATAAGGCATGAGCGCCGGCTGGGCAAGCTATGGGAGCGGCTGCGGCGCCCCGCCACCGTTTACGAGGTGACTCGGGAAGTCTATCCCAACGTAAGCGAACTGCATATTTTCCTGGCCGTCTCCGAAGTGCTGGCCCACCTTGACCTGCTGGCGGCCCGGGGGCGGGCGGCCGTGGACACCGCAGGGTCTGTCTGGGTGTACCGCGCACAGGAGTGAGCGCCGTGGCCGCACCCGCCCAGGTTCTGTCGGTCGTGGCGGCGGCGGGGGAGCTGCTGCTGCGCTCCGGCGCCGAAGTCGCCCGCGTGGAAGACACCGTCGGCCGCATTGCCCGGGCCTACGGCTATGCCGACGTCGAGATTTTTGCCACCCCCACCGGCCTGTTCATCACCCTCGGCGATGAACGGCACACGACGGCCATGCGCCGCATTGCCGGCCGGACTTTCGCGCTCGACCGGGTCAGCGCGGTCAACGCCCTCTCCCGGGAACTGGCGGAGAGACCGTTGCCTCCGGCCGACGCCCTGCGGCGCATCGAGGCGATTGGAGCTCAGCCTCCACCTCTGCCGGCCTGGGCGACCCCCGCCGCCAGCGCCATCGGGGCGGCAGCCTGCGCCATGCTGGCGGGCGGCAGTCTGTCCGACTTTGGCCCCGCCGTGCTGGCAAACGCGGCCGTGCAAGGCGTCCAGAAGGTCCTGGGCGGCCTGAAACTGCCGGACGCCATTGCCGACTTTGCCGCCGGCTTCGCCTCCGTTCTGTGCGCCCTGACCGCCACCCGCCTGCTGGGCGCCGCCTTCGGGCCCGTAGTCGCCGGGGGCATTATGGTGCTGCTGCCGGGCATCGCTTTTACCACAGCCGTGCGGGACGCCATGCTGGGCGATTTGACCAGCGCCGCGGCCCGAAGCCTCGAAGCGGTCATGAAGGCTGCCGCCCTGGCCTCCGGCGTTGCGGCGGCGCTCTACGCCACGGGGAGGTCTTAGGGATGCTCAGCTACCTCTTCGCGTTCGTCACATCGGCTGCCATTGCCGTTTCGTTCCGGGGGCGCCTGCGGGCGGTGCCCGCTTCGGGGTTGGCCGGACTGCTCGGGTGGGCCGGCTATGACCTGACCCTGCGCTTCGGCTTGCCGCAAATGCTGGCGGCGTTCGTGGGCGCCCTGACGCTGGGCATTGCAGGGGAACTGCTGGCCCGCCGCCTACGGGAGCCGGCCCTGATGTTTGTGGTGCCGGCGCTCTTTCCCCTGGTGCCGGGACTGATTGCGTATGAGGGAATGCTCAGCCTAGCCCGCCAGGACCTGGGCGACGCCGCCCGCGAGCTAACCCGGGCTGCATTCTACGCCGGGGCGCTGGCAGCGGGACTCTCCTTGCCTCCGGCCATCCTCCGGCGCAGGTAAATGGAAAAAGCCCGGTGCGCTTAGCGCACCGGGCTTTGTGGTAGGTGTGAGACTTACCGGCGGGGGCCACGCTCAGGGCGGGGCTGCGCCTCGTTGACGGTCAGAGCCCGGCCACCCCACTCGGCGCCGTTCAGGGCGTCGATAACGGTCTGGGCGGAATCAGCCGGCACCTCGACGAAACCGAAGCCGCGGCTGCGGCCAGTCTCGCGATCGGTGGCGATGCGGGCCGAGATGGGCTCGCAGTACTGCTTCACGGCGTTGGACAGATCGTCGCTGGTAACGGCCCACGGAAGATTCCCAAAGTACAGGGTCTTCGTCATGTTCTTCGTGCTCCTTCAACAGAAAGATTTTCGCTGCCTTCGGCCTGCACGAAGCCATGCTCTGTAACCCAGAGAGCCGCGCAACCGGGATCGGCAACACCTGTATTATACACGGGATGACGAAAACTGGCAAGCGGTTTGGATTCAAATTATTACCAGGAGCCGTCGCGGACTGCTACCGCGTCCGTTCGACCAGCACCGTGTAGTCCATCGCCACCACGACGGCGGCGCCAATCGCGGTCAGCAGCGGAATGACGATGGTGATGGCCAGAACGCCGTTGACCGGTAAGTTTAGCAGTTCACGCCCCACGGTGTCCCGGACGATGATTCGGTTGATATTCCCCTCGTGCAGCAGCCGCTTCAAAGTCTCCACCAGGTCGCGGCCCGTCACCTTCAGCTCTTCGGTGAAGGTTCCCTGCTGCGGCCCCTGTTCGCCTTCGAGGCGAAGGGCCGCTGCCACCGTATCCCAGTTGCTGTCGGAGAGGACCTGGAAAGCCTGGGCATAGCTGATGTTGAACCGGGCCCGCAGCAAATCCATCTTTTCAAGCTTCTCGCGTTCTTCCATGTCGGGGCGCCTCCTTCAGGATCTCTGCACTCATTTCTGAGAGTCGACGGCGGCACAAATTCGTTCGCCCTTACCGTCCCAAATCCTCCGGCGCGACGATGTGCCGGGTGCGGGTCAGGACTGCGCCGTCACATTTACGTGGATCGTGTCGACAAGTTTTTCCTTTTAGGCATTAGCATATCCCCTTGAACTTCAGGACAAATTGACAGATACTGGTATGGAATGGAGTCTCCAGGAACTGAGGTGCGTGTCGTGGACCAACTCGAGATGATCGTACAGCGGCTGCGCCGGGGCGAGTACCTGCAGGCCCGGCGTCTGGCTGAAGCGGTTCTGGCCCTGGAAAGCGCCAGCCCGGCGGAAAAGGCGACCGCGGCGCAGCTCGGGGCGGAGGCGGCTTACCAGCTTGACGATATGCAGGCCACCATAAGCCTGGCCCGCCGCACCATCAACCTTGCGGAGTCCACCGGCGACATGGACAAGCTCGGCCGCGGCCTCTTCCGGCTGTTCGGCGCCCTCATTGCTGCGGGCGAAAGCTCCGTTGCCTGCGAAGTGGGGCTGCAGTTCATCGCCGGCATGGGCGAGCGCTGGCCTGACCTGGAAAGCGAACTTGCGGCGAAGGCCTACAGCAATCTTGGCATGGTGCACCGCAACATGCGCCGGTACCCTGAATCGCTGCAGGCGTACTGGCAGGCGCTCACCCGGTTTGAGCGGGCCGGACATGCGGAAGGCGAAGCGGTCTGCCGCCAGCAAATGGCCTGGCTGCTGGTCACCACCGGGGCACTGGAGGAGGCGGAAGACCACCTGGAACGTTCGGGGGCGCTGGTTTCGCCTGACATTCCAGGGTACGTGGCCATCCACCAGCTAACCGGCGAGGCCATGCTCCGGCTGGAGCAAAAACGGCATGCCGAGGCGCTCCACCTGGCCGAAGAAGTGCTCGCGCCCGGGCGCCCCGACGTGACGCCAGCCAATCGGGCGGTCGCCCTCTACGTCGCCGGCATGGTCTCCGCCCAGACCGGCCAACCCGGTACCGCACGCATGTTCCTGGGCATGGCACGCGAAGCCGCGGTTGCCTCCGGCCTTGCGGGCGTCATGAACCTCGTCCAGCGCCTTGACCTGGCGGTTCGAAACTCATCAGCCGACGAATAGGGATGAACGGCGGCCGTTTTTCCGGCCGCCCCCTTTTGGCAGATCGATTTCGCTGGAAGCGAAAATGCAGGGAGGAGTTTGACAATGCGGAAAGCAATTCTGGTGGGGGTTCTTACTTTGACAGTCCTGTTCAGCCTGGCCGCCGTGGCGGGGGCCAGCGACCACAAACCCTGGTCATCCGGCTCATACCGGTTGGCTTCCGACCACAAGCCATGGTAGTGTGACATGAACACGGGCACGGCGGACAAACCGCCGTGCCCTCCGCATTTGCCCATTCACTGCACAACATTCCGGGGGTACGCCCAGGCCCGAATTGACGAACTTTCGGGTCGAACACTGTTTGGGTATGGTTTTAACATTCTACCGATTCTATGATTACAGATACCGAAGGTGCGTGGGGGCGCACCGGGGGTACCGAGAGGGGGAGGGCAACGGTTGGAGATTCGCACCGTGGGGGTTTGCGGCGCCGGCGCCATGGGGACAGGAATCGCCCATACGGCGGCACAGGCGGGTTTCCGGGTCATTTTGCGGGACATTGACTTGTCCAGGGTAGAGAAGTCCCTGGCCACGATGAATGGACTGATGCAACGTGCCGTTGCCAAAGGGAAGCTGACGGATGAAGAACGCATCGCAACCCTCGCGCGCATAGCGCCGACGACGTCGCTGGAGGTATTCGGCGAGGCTGACTTTGTCATCGAGGCGGTTTTTGAAGACCTGTCTGTCAAGAAGGAGCTTTTTGCCGACCTGGACCGAATTTGCCGGCCAGGAGTGGTGTTGGCGTCCAATACGTCGTCCATGTCCATCACGGAGATCGCTGCGACCACGGAGAGACCGGAGCAGGTAGTAGGCATGCACTTCTTCAACCCGGCGCAGGTTATGCGCCTTGTGGAGGTGATTCAGGGCTACCGTTCGGGCGAAGACGCTGTTCAGACGGCCATGAGCGTCGCGACCGCCATGGGCAAGGCCCCGATTCGGGTGCGCAGGGACACCCCAGGCTTTGTCGTGAATCGCATTTTGATGCCCATGATGGTCGAAGCGATCAAGGTTGTCGAAGAAGGCATTGCCACGCCCGAAGAGGTGGACACGGCAATTACGCTTGGCTTGAATCATCCGATGGGTCCGTTCACCTTACTCGATTTCACCGGCGTCGACGTGTGCTACAACGTCATGGAGTATTTTTACAGTGAGTTCCGACAGCCGCAATACGCTCCGCCGCTGTTGATGCGTCAGATGATACGCGCGGGGCGGCTGGGGCGGAAAGCCGGTAAGGGCTTCCTGGGGGAGTATCCTCAGGCGTAGGTACTACAATCGGTGCAGTAATGGAACTTTTGACTTGTGGGGCGTGCGTAGTCGCATGATGCCAGTCTCTACTGCAAAACAGCGCAAGCGTTTGATCCAGACAGAGCAAACCCTGTCCGGCGGCTCGGTTCAGGTCTGGGGAGAGAACGTCTATTACGAGGCCGCCGGCATCAGTGAACAGGGACCCAGCATTCTGTTTCTCCATGAATCCGGCGGCTCCGCTGCGACCTGGCACGGTCAGCTGGTCGGTCTGGCCCAGTGGGCCCGGTGTCTGGCTGTCGACCTGCCGGGGCATGGCCGGTCTGAAGGATCTGGCTTTCCGACCGTCGGTGAGTACCGTGCTTCCCTCCTTGCGTTCCTCGACGCGCTGGCGATTCGTTGGCCGGTTGTCATCGCCGGGGTCTGCCTGGGCGCCGCAGTGGCCGTAGACCTGGCGCTTCACGCGCCAGGGCGGGTCGCCGGCCTCGTTTTGGCCGGCGTGAGCGAAAGAGGGAGGGCCTGTGACCGGGTCTGGCGCCAGACCGCACACGGAGAGGCGCCCGAGTATTTCGTCATGAACCTCTTCGCCCGTGGTACCTCCCCGCGCATCATCGGGCAGCGGCTCCAGCGGTGGCGTTTGACCAGCCCGGTGGTCCGCCACGGCGATCTGTCCGCCGTGCGGGAATATCCAATGCGGCGTGCCCTGCAGGTTGCCCGGCACCCCATGCTGGTCGTCGCCGGCGAAGAAGACCGCGTGGCCACGCCGGATGTGGCCCGCGAACTGGTGACCGGTCTCCCGCACAGCGGCGTGGTCACCATCGCAAAGGCGGGCTGCCTGGCCATGCTGGAGCAGCCAGCCCTCTTCAACCGGGCTGTGGTTACGTTCCTGGACGACCTCGGGCCCGCGGGGCCTGAGGTACCGGACTCAGGGCGCCCGGGCGGCTATCGGCGGCAGTTCTGAGACAGCGTGAGACGAGGGCGGCAGCCCCCTCTGCACTTTGTTCTTGTGGAGCGCTGCTTTCCTGAAGCAGGGGCGCATATATCAATGTCGGTGCCAGGAGGCGGACCAGTTGGCCCGTCTCCTTTCTATTTCGGGAGGGGTAGGGAGAATGGGGCCGCACCACGACCCATGGGATCCGGAACTGAGCCGGCGGAGCGGACGGCATACGCTGACCAGCATTGAAGTGACCGTGACGAACCGGTGCAACATGCGCTGCCGGCACTGCGCCGTCGGGGAGACGCTGACGCTGCGCGAGCCTGACCGAATTCCCCTGTCGCTGCTGTTTGACCGCATGGACGAAGTACCCACGCTGCAGACCTTCAGCATTACCGGGGGGGAGCCCAGCGCCGACCTTGCCACGCTGACCGGCTGCGTCCTGCCGCTGCTGCAGTACGCCAGGGCCCGGGGGCTGCTGACGCAGGTGAACACCAACCTGACGTACGACCTGGAGCGCTACCGCCTGATCACCCCCTACGTGGACGTGCTCCACATTTCCTGGAACTATGCCAGCGCCGCTGATTTCCACCGCATTGCCTGGGCCCGCGGGCGAGAGCAGGTGGCGCCCGCAACGTCGTCCCTGCTGTTCGGGCGCATTATGGAGAACGCCATGGCGCTGGCGGCAGACGGTGTATTCGTGTCAGCGGAGTCGATGGTTAACAGCGAGACGGCACCCCACCTCGGGCTGCTGAACCGGATGATCCGGGAGATGGGTTGCCGGCGGCACGAAGTGCATCCCATGTATCCGGCCGACTGGGCGGCGAATCTGCCCATTCTGGACAAAGAGGCGTTCCGAACGGCTATCAATCGTTTTCTCGATGAGCGGGACCCGGCGCTGTGGGTGCTGTTCGGCACCTTCCCGTTCCTGCCCTGCAGTGCTGACGATCGGGCCTTACTGGATAGAATCCGCCGGGCACCCCGCCTCTCCGTGCGCAACTGCCCCGACGGCCGGAACCGGGTAAACATCAACGCCTTCACGGGCGATGTCTTTGTGACGGACTTCGCCGAAGTGCCGGCGCTGGGGAACATTACTGGGGAAGGGTTGATGACACTGTTCAACCGCTGGCAGGAGCACCCGGCCTTCGCACCCTACAACTGCTACTGTCCCGAAGCTCGGTGCACGGGCCCGAACCTGCTCGTCGCCGGCATGTACCACCCCGGTGTCGATTTCCGGCAGCGGCGGGCTGCTCTGTGAGGGAGGATGCCGCACGAGGGTGTCGAAGCCTGAATCCGGGAGGTGGGCGCCGTGGCAGCAGAGCGCGTGCAGGGACTCCGGGCCGCTCTGGAAGAGCACCCGGTTATCGCAGCCGTTCGGGATGACGCCGGACTGAAAACAGCATTGGCAGCCCCCGTCGGGGTCATTTTTCTCCTTTCCTCCGAAATCTCTCGGATCGAGGCGGTCGGCGCCACCGTAGCGAAGGCGGGCAAACAGCTTTTCATCCACCTGGATTTCGTGGAGGGCCTGGGCAAGGACGAAGTCGGCCTGGCTTTCCTGGTCCGCCACGCCAAACCCACCGGGGTCATCAGCACTCGGACGGGCCTTGTGCAGGCTGCCCGCCGGGCAGGCGTCATTCCCCTGCAGCGGCTCTTTCTGCTCGATTCCCAGTCGCTCAGCACCGGGCTTGAGGCGGCACGCAACAGCAAGGCGGAAGTGGTGGAAGTGCTGCCCGGCATCGTGCCGCGGGCCATCAGTGCCGTCCGTTCGCAACTGCCGAACTCGCTGATTATCGCCGGGGGACTGGTCAGAACCGACAAAGAAGCCGCCAGGGCGCTTGCCGCCGGCGCGGCGGGCGTCTCCACCAGCAGCACGGCCCTATGGCACCTGGACAGGGCCGCCCTGCAGCAAGCCAACGGGGGGCAGACCACATCGTGAAGAAGATTACGAGCCTGACGCAGCTTTACACGCCGCAGGGCCTCCTCCGGGACAGCGACGGCGACGGGCTGCCGGATGGTTTTGACGTGCGCTTTGTTCCCGGCACCAACCCGGGCGCCATTGACGTTGCGGCCCGCCTGGGGCTGGAATCGGCGGCGTATACACCCGGCTTCACCGACGAAGAGGCCCGGGGCGTACCGCTGGTCTTCGGGCCGGAAAACCCGATCTGCCGGGCGCTCGAAGTGCCCGAGGGGCGCGGTATGATCGCCCTGATGCCCGGCCTGGTGGTCGTGACGGGCGATACATACGAAACCGGATGGGCGGCGGCCCGCTGGCTGGCCATGACCTTCCCGTTCACGGCGCCCGGCGGACCCCTGCTGACGGAGCAGGCCGGGGGGCGCCCCGTGCTGGCCGTGATTCTGCGCGATGGTGCGGTCGAGGAGACCGTCTTCGGCGACGGCACGGTGAAAGTGGCCGACAAGCCCACGCTGGAAGGAGCACCGCCGGCGCCGCCGTTTGCTGCCGCCGCCCGGGTACCGGGCGATCTGCCCGCTTCAGGTGAGGACAGTCTGTTCACGGTGGCAGGCCTGATGGGCTCCTCCGACGGCGCCCGCCACGATGCGGCGGGCTGGCAGGTCCGAGTGGGGCGCCGGCTCCGGCCGGAAGAGCTGGCCGGGCTCTGCGAACTGGCTGCCCGCACGGGTGTGGAGGCCACCGGGCTGCGCTTTCCGCTGGCCGTGAGTGAAGCGGTGCCCGGCGGCCGGCCCCTGGTGGAACTGCGGGACGGGGCGCCTGCCGGCGCCGCCTGGACGGAGAACCGCCTGGTGATCACCGGCACCCCGGCCGAACGTGGGGCTGAACTGCAACGCATCAGCGCCGGGGCCGGGCTGGTGGGGGGGCTTCACGCCACGCTTTTCACCCGGCGGGCGGGATTGCCGGCTGCCACGGCAACCGAGGGCGAGGTGATTTTCGACCTCGTGCTGGAGCAGGAGTGGGAAGTCGAGCGGTTCCGCCGGGCCTGGGCCGGGGCCCTTGCAGAGGTTGGGCCGGGGGCGCCCGTTGAAGTCGACCTGCGCGTGAGTGAACCCCTGGCCGTGCGCGAGGCGCTCGCTGAAGAGATTGCCGCGTCCCTGGCTGACCGCGGGGTGCCCGAAGCACGCATCCGGGTGCTGTCGGCCTACAAGCAGGGTTTCCACTGGCTGGAAGAAGAGATGCTCCCCCGGCTGCGGGAGATCGGACCGCTCGGGCGTGTGGCGGTCACCTGCGCCCGGTTCGCCGGGGCCACCGCCGGGCCGCCCGGCGACGTGCTGGCCCACCATGGCGGCGGCGGCCCGTCGGCCGCGGGCGGGGTGCTTGAAATGCCCATTCGCTGGCTCCAGGAGCTCTATCCCGCGGACGAGCTCCTGGCCCGGGAACTGGGTGTCCCAGTTGCCTTTGACCTGGCAGATGCGGATCAGGACCACATCTACCGCTTGCATGCGTTCGGGCCGGATGGGGCGCTGCTTGTCTCCGAAGTCTTCAGCCCGATCTGTTCGGCCCGCGCCTATATGCCCGCGTTCCCGGAGCGGGGCACCGTCCATCCGCCCACCGGTCTTCTCAAGATGGAGCAGGGCGGCCGGACTGTATGTGAGACCGCCATCGATACCGACGCCGAGGCGTTCTGGACCGCCTGGCAGGAGCAGGTGTTGCCCCGGCTGCGGGAACCGTTCGGCCGCCTGCTGGTCGAGGTGGGCATGAGCGAGGACGACCGTCGCCTCGGCATCCGGGAGGAGCAGATCTCCCCGCTGGATGCTCTGCATGAGGACTTGTATTTCTATACGCTCGACTATCTGAACCAGTCTGGATTGTCGCAGGCGGGGGCGGTGGAGCCCTGGGTGGCAGCCGCTGTCGGCGGGCCGCGGACCCGTGTGCGGCTGTACGCCCGGTCTCCGGTGCAGGCTGCCGCCGACGCGCCGCCGGCCGGAGCGGCCGAACTGCCGGCTCCGGCTGACGGCATTCCGCAGGGTCAGGTAATCGGGCCCGATCAACTGCCGTCATGCCTGGCTTACCTGGCCAAGCTGCCGGGCGTCCGGGTCTGGAGGACAGGCCTTTCCCTGGGCGGGCGCCCCACCTGGGCGCTTTCGGTCATTCCCAAGACCGCCGGTTCCGTCGTACCGCCCCAGAAACTGAGCGCCTGGCGCCCTACCCTGCTGATCAATGCCCGCCGCCATGCCAACGAAGTCTCAGCGACCAACTCCGTGCTGTGGCTGGCAGAGCGGGCCGCGCGGGAAGGCGTCGCCCGGGGAGTCAACCTCGTCATCAGCCCCATGGAGAACGTTGACGGCGCCGCGGTCCACTACGCCATGCAGCAGGTCCACCCGCACTGGAAGCTGCACGCGGCCCGCTTCAACGCGGCCGGCGTCGACTTCGGCCCGGACCAGTTCGAGCCGGAACCGCAGTTTGGCGAAGCCCGCACCTTGCCGACCCTCTGGCGGGCCTTCCTGCCCGATGTGGTGCTGGACGACCACGGCTACCCGTCCCACGAGTGGGTGCAGCCGTTCTCCGGCTACAACTCGCCGCCGTACTTCCGGACTTCCTGGTGGATGCCGAGTGCCCTGATTTACGGAATTCACCGCTGCCTGGATGCTGAACGGTTCCCGGCGAACGCGGCCGTGCAAGATGCCCTGCGGGGCGCCCTGGCGGAGCGGCTGACCGCCGATGAAGAGATTGAAGGCTACACCCGGACGCTTCTGGACCGCTACATGACCTATGGCCGGCGCTACGTGCCGGAGAAGTTCCCCCTGGAGATGCAGGGCGGGTTCGTCAGCATGACGGGCATGGTGGAAGCCGGGCCGGAATCCCGGACGTATGCCGGCCGGTTCCCGCACATCACCGCTGCCGAACTGATTACGGAAGTCCCGGACGAGACGGCCCAGGGCGACTACCTGGCCCTTTGCGCCAGGGCCCACCTGGAGGGCGACCTGGCGGTTCTGTCGGTGCTGCAGTCTCACCCGCAGCCCGTCATCCGCCGGCGCTGGAGGGAAGGCGAGACCGTCTGCTGGGGCGTGGGACGCCGGCGGCCCTATCAGTTAGAAGGAAACTGATTCTCACTGTCGAACTGAACATACCATTCCTGGAGAGACGCCACGCAACAAGGGGGTTTCCCTTTGCAGCTTCCCACGATCTTGCTGGGCTTGCTGGCGATTAACGTGCTGCTTGTCGTCCACGAACTGGGACACTTTGTCGCAGCTCGCGCCGTCGGCATGCGGGTGGTCGAGTTCAGCATCGGCATGGGTCCCCGCCTCCTGAGCATCAGGCTGGGTGAGACTCTGTATGTCCTGCGGCTTTTTCCCCTCGCCGGCTATGTACTGTTGCCCGACCTCGCTCCGGAGGACGGCGCCCCGACGGTCCCGGCATGGCGCCGGGCGGTCGCCATGCTGGCGGGCCCGCTCTGCAACGTGCTCCTGACGGTCGTGCTGGTCGGGTTCCGTAACACCGGGTTCCTGTTTGCGTTCTGGTGGGACCAGGTTCAGCAACTCTTCGCCGTTGGCGGCGAACTGGCAGGCGTGGTCGGCATCAGCAACGAAGTGGGTAAGGCAGCGGCGGCGGGCTGGCGCCAGCTTGCCTTCGTAGCCGGCTACCTGAGCGTCAACTTCGCGATTTTAAACCTGCTCCCGATTCCCGGACTGGACGGCGGCAGACTCGTCAGCCTGGCCATCGAGAAACTGAATGGCGGGCGCCGCCCGCGGTGGGAGCCGGCGGTGCAGGCCATCGGGCTGCTGGCCATCCTCGGGCTGGGCGTCTGGCTGATGGGCCACGACATTCTCAGGGCACTGGGCTGGATCAGTTAATCGACGCAACGCACCACAAAGGGCGCAACCCCGCCGGGGTGCGCCCTTCAAATCTTCACTTTGCCAGCGCTGCCCGCTCGGAGCGGGTAAGGCCGTAGAGGACCGCCACCTCGGCTGCCTGCCCGACCATGGTCGCCGCAGCCCCCGCCACGGTGCCAAGCCAGCCCGCCCATACGCCCAGCATGAGCGTCAGGAACAGCACGCCGCTGCCGACCAGGGCGCCCAGATTGACCGCCGGCGTCCGCCCGGAGCGAATCAGCAGCCCCTGATAGTGGTTCTGCAAGGCGATGCCGAGCGGCAGGAGAATCAGGAGCCGCAGGGCCGGCACGGCCACCTCCGCCAGATGCGGGGTAAGGCCGGTTACTTGGGTCAGCAACGCACCGCCTGCGGGTGAGAGGCCGATCAGGGCCATCAGTGCGCTGGCAGCGCCTCCTGCCCACCACGTGAAGCGCCGCAGCACAGCATAGTTTTCGGGAGAGGTAGCCTGGATAATCACGACCTGCTGCACCATGCGGATCGCGTTGGCTACCAGCATGGCCGTCGTCCAGACAGCCGGCCAGGCGGCCAGCGACAGGTCGGCTTCTCGGGCCCGGGCCAGTCCGCCGTTAATGGCGGGCTTGGAAACCCAAATCAGAATCGCCGTGAGGGCCAGCGGTGCGTACCAGGCCGCCACAGCGCCGAAGGTGTGGGGCAGGTGCGGCACCGGTTCGCCCTCGGGCTTCTCCGCCCGGGCAAACCAGGTGACCATCGCCGCCTCGACGATGACGCTGACGGCCAGCGCCCCGCAGCCCACGACCGCACCGGGCCAGCGCAGCATAACGCCCACGGCGACGGTCAGAGCCAGGCTGGCCAGGCGGAAGACCGAAGCCAGACCCACCCGGGCCGCGTGCCGGCGGGCGATGAGAATGCCCTGAAAGTAGCGCCGCCAACCGATGGCCGCCGGCCAGAGCAGCATGACCTGAAAGGCCGGGCGGGCTGCATCGGACACCGCCGGCGGCTGGCCCAGCCAGGTGCGGAAAACCAAATCATAAAGCGGCGAAAACGCGAGAAGCGCATAGAAGACGGTCAGTCCGATATTGGCCCAGAGCATGAACCGGCGCAGCGCCCGAAAGGCCAGCGGATCGCGCGCCAGCGCACTGGCAGCGTGGAGCAGCATGATGATGGGGCTCTCCACCAGAATCGCGACCGCCTCGGCCACGCCGTAGGCGGCAAGATGAACCTCCTGGTTCGGGAGCCTGGCCAGCCCGGCGATGATAATCGGCCCGGCCAGCACCATGATCAGGTCGGACAGCGAGAGGGGGAGGAACTGGTGGAGCAGGCTGCCAATGGTCAAGGGCGTCGAACGGCTCACGCAAAGGACCTCCCTTTAACGGAGCCTGTTCAAGGCCGGGTCCGGGAACTGATGGTACCGGATGGCGCCGCCTTCCAACCAGTGGGTCAGGGGCTCCAGCCAGGGGCGCCAGCGAATATACTCGCCTACTTCGCCGGTCGGGACCCACTTGACGCCGTAAATCTCGCCGGGGCGGGGGAACAGCGTGCCGCCGACGGGCCTTGCCGAGAAAAAGAACTGCACGAGATGCTCTCTGGCCTCCGGGTTCCGGAACTCGGTAATAAAGGCCAGGTCTCCCACTTCGACCTGGAGCCCGGTTTCCTCCAGCACTTCCCGCACAGCAGTCTCTGCCAACAGCTCACCGGGTTCCCAGTGTCCCTTGGGCAGCCCCCAGTGACCGTTCCGGTTTCTGACCAACAGAATATGCCCATCGTCCAGAACCAAACCGCCGGCCGAGAGGTGTCGTCGTAGTTGATGCATACTTACACCTCTACTATCCGCATTCAAGCTTGCATTATTGTATTGTACTATGTTAACGTCCAGACCTTCAAGTTCACATATCGTTCACACACTTAACGATACCCGAATGAAAAAAGGCCCCGGGTCAAGTCCCCGGGGTCCGCCGCGACCGCAGCCACCGCACCAAAAGCCAGCCGCCGATGACCAGCACCGCCACGACCAGCAGTGTCACGCTGACGCGCAGGGTGCTGACGTGCAGAAACCGTGCGCCGTGGCGTCTGAACGCGTCCAGGGCGGCACGGGCAAGCCGCGTCCACGCCAGCGCCCAGACCAGGTTGTTGATCACCATGACGGTGAAGAAGCGCCCGAACGGCACCCGGGTGATCCCGCACAGCCACATATTCTGGGCAAATCCCCAGTTCGTCCACCGGGTGGCGATCACCAGCTTCAGACCGTGCTTGCGAAACCATGTGTCCATCCGTTCCCAGGTCTCGGGTTTCACCCGGAACCACTGCAGCAGCTTCATGACGGCGGGGCGCCCGCCGTAGTATCCCAGCATATAGCCAAACAGGTTGCCGACGACCGTGGTGAGCCACATCAGCAGAGTCATCTCTAAATAGGTGGCCTGTCCCGACACCATGCGGGCGCCGATGATCCAGAGCGGCACCTCCACCGGCAAGGGTGCGCCCAGGCCCTCCAGCAAGAAAATCAGGCCGGCGCCGGGCAGCCCGAACGTTTCCAGAATAAACCGCGCCGCCCGTACCATGCCGTCCCTCCTTCCGCCGTCTTCGACTTAATTCGACATTCGGCGCCTCGGCGCCAAATCCTACTTACAGGCTGCCGGGAAAGGAGTCTTCTATGCGCGTCTTCATCAAGCTCAGGCGGTTTTGGGTGCCATACCTGTGGTGGACCCTCAGCGGCGTAGTCGCGATGGGACTCCTGACCGCCATCGGTTTGATCCGTCCGTGGCTCCTGCGGCAGCTGATCGACCGGGTCATCCGGGAAAGCCGGTTCGCAGAGCTACCCTACTGGGCGTTGGCCGTCATCGCCGTCGCGGCGGTTCGGGCGGTCTTCAACTTCGGGCGGCACTACCTGGGCCAGGTCGGCGGCCAGAACGCCACGTTCGACCTGCGCAACGCCCTTTACGACAAGCTGCAGTACTTGCACTTCAAGTTCTACGACAACGCCAAAACCGGCGACCTCATGTCGCGGGTCACAGCCGACGTGGAGGCTTTCCGGCAGTTTATCTCCTTCGGGTTCATCAACCTGATGGATGTTGCCTACATGACCGTCTTCAGCCTTGTCGTGATGCTCAGTATGTCCGTGAAACTGACTTTGGTGACACTGGTGACGATGCCGTTCATTCTGGTCGTGGTGCTCCGGTTTGAGCGCATCGTCCATCCCGCGTTCACCAAAATCCGGGAGGCGCTCTCGCACCTGACGACGGCCACCCAGGAGAACCTGAACGGCGTACGTACTGTCAAGTCGTTTGCCCGCGAAGGGTTTGAAGTGGATAAGTTCTCCGCCCGAAACCAGGAGTATGTGCAGACCAATCTGCATGCCACGGGCCTCTGGTCCAGCTTCTTCCCTCTGATCGAACTGCTGAGCAACCTGGCGGTGACGCTTCTGCTCTGGTACGGCGGCGCCATGGTGCTGCGGGGGGAACTGACCCTCGGCGCCCTGGTGGCTTTCTTCAGCCTGATCTGGTACTGGATCTGGCCGCTCCGTGAAGTGGGCTACCAGATCAACAACATGGTGCAGGCCATCGCTTCCGGCGAGCGGCTGGTGGAACTGCTGGAGACGCCCCGTGAGATCACTGACGGCCCCGCCTCCCGTCTGTTACCAGCAATTGTGGGCCACGTCCGGTTTGAGAACGTCACCTTCCGCTACGAATCGCCGAAGCCCGGCACCGGCGAATGGACGGAAACCTACGCCCTGGAAGGCATCAACATTGACGCCCCGCCGGGCAAGGTCATCTCCCTGCTCGGCACCACCGGCTCCGGCAAATCGACCCTGGTCGGCCTGATTCCCCGGTTTTACGATGTTACCGGCGGACGGGTCACCATCGACGGCGCCGACGTGCGCGATATCGACCTCAAAGACCTGCGCAGCGCCATCGGCATGGTGCTGCAGGAGACCTTCCTCTGGTCGGCAACCATTCGTGAGAACATCGCCTACAGCCGGCGTGACGCGACCATGGACGAGATCATCGCGGCGGCGAAACTCGCTCAGGCCCATGAGTTCATCATGGAGACGCCCCTGGGCTATGAGACGGTGGTCGGCGAACGAGGCCTCGGCCTCTCTGGCGGTCAGCGCCAGCGCATCGCAATCGCCCGGGCGATCTTGAACAACCCCCGCATACTCATTCTTGACGACGCCACGGCCTCGGTGGATATGGAGACCGAACATGAGATTCAGATCGGCCTGAAGGAACTGATGAAGGGCCGCACCACGTTTATCATCGCCCACCGGCTCTCCAGCCTCAAGCACGCCGACGAGATTCTGGTGCTGGAGTCAGGGCGCATCATCGAACGGGGCACCCATGAAGAACTGCTTGCCGCCGGCGGTGCCTACCGCTCCGTGTATGAAATCCAGTTCCAGGACCGCGAGGCGGAAGTGAGCCGCAGCCACATCGCTGCCGCTGCGGCGGACGGGGGGGAGGGGTAGCTCATGGCATCCGGCGAAATTCGCACCGCCCGCGAGCTGCACCACCGGCGCAAGCCCGCGGCCGGCAAAAACGCAGAGCGCTTCCACTATAAAGAAGAGATGGTCTTCGAAAAGCCGCTCGACTGGAGCCAGATCGGGCGGATGGGCGCCTTCCTGCTCCCTTACATGCGAACACTCCTGCTCGGAACACTGATGATGTTCCTGGCCGTGGTGACCCGGCTGGCCGTGCCGTGGCTGATCGCCCTGGCAATTGACATCGTGCTGGCCGACCAGCCCAGGGTCACGTTTCTGACGGCCTGGATGATCAAGTACGACCGGCTGGTTCGCCTCAATTGGCTGGTGGGCATCATGGCCGGTGTGCACCTCATCAACTGGGGCGCCAACTTCCTGCGCATCCGACTGACGAACTGGGTGGGCCAAAAAGCCCTGTACGACCTTCGCCAGACGCTGTTCAAGCATGTACAGACCCTCAGTTTCCGTTTCTTCGACACCCGCCCTGCCGGCTCGGTGCTGGTCCGCATCATTAACGACGTCAACGCCCTGCAGGACCTTTTCACCAACGGCATCGTCTCGCTGCTGCAGGACGTCCTGATGCTCGTTGGCATCGTCATCATCATGCTGTCGATGAACGTGCCCCTGGCGCTGGTCTGCTTCATCTTCCTGCCCTTCGCCTTCGGCTTCACCGGGCGCCTGCGCATGCGGATTCGCCGCGGCTGGCAACTGGTGCGCATCAAGCAGTCGCGCCTGACGGCCCACATTGCGGAGGCGATTGCCGGTATTCGGGTGACCCAGGCCTTCCACCAGGAAGAAGAGAACAAGGACTTCTTCCAGGACATGAACGCGGATAACCGCTGGCACTGGATGTCCGTCCAGCGGCTCAACGCCTGGTTCCACCCCATTATTGAGCTGATGAGCGCCGTCGGCACCATGGTCGTCTACTGGTACGGCACGCAGGTGCTGCGCAGCGGCGCCATGACCGTCGGCGGACTGGTAGCCTTCGTGACCTACATCGGCCAGTTCTGGGAGCCGATCATGCGGCTGACCAACCTGTATGGCAACATCCTGGTGGCGACGGCGTCCAGCGAGCGCATATGCGAGTACCTCGATACCCGGCCGACGGTGCCCGAGGCCGGCGAGGCCCAGGAGCTGCCGCCCATTTCCGGGCGGGTCGAACTGGACGATGTGGTCTTTGCCTACGAGGAAGGCCGCACGGCACTGGACGGCGTCAGCCTGACCATCGAGCCGGGCCAGACGGTGGCTCTGGTGGGACACACCGGCGCCGGCAAGACCTCGATCATTAACCTGCTCTCCCGGTTCTATGACGTGAACAGCGGCGCCGTCCGCATCGACGGGCACGATCTGCGGGACGTGACGCTCCAGTCGCTCCGCTCACAGATCGGCATCGTCCTGCAGGATACTTTCATTTTCTCCGGCACCATCATGGAGAACATTCGCTTCGGCCGGCTCACCGCCAGCGATGACGAGGTCATCTCCGCGGCCAAGGCTGTCCGCGCTCATGAGTTCATCATGCGGATGCCGCAGGGGTATCAGACGGAAGTCAAGGAGCGGGGCGCCCGCCTCTCCATGGGCGAGCGTCAGCTGATCTCGTTCGCCCGGGCCCTGCTGGCAGATCCCCGCATTTTGATTCTCGACGAGGCCACGGCGTCCATCGACACGCAAACCGAACTGCTGATCCAGGATGCGCTGGCCCGACTGCTCAAGGGCCGGACATCCTTCGTCATCGCGCACCGGCTCTCGACCATCCGCAGGGCCGACCGGATCATCGTGCTGGACCACGGCAAGATCATCGAGCAGGGCAACCACGAACAGCTCATGGCCCGGCGCGGCGTCTATCACGGCCTGATTCATGCCCAGTTCAAATTCTTCGAGTCCGCGTAGTCCGCGACCACGAACTTATGACGCTACGAGACCGTATAGGTATATAGGGTCTGCGTGGGGCAGGGGCCAGCCCCTGCCCTATTGCACACAAAGGAAATCAGAGGAGAGGGAGGGGATTGGTGCTTGCAGTGGCTCTTCGTCACCATCGCAGTGGCCTTTGCCGGCTGGGCCATGTGGCGCGGCTACGAGGCGTACTCGTTCCGGAGGCTCCTTTCCACGTTGGACGGGCCGATCACTGAAGCGAACCTGCGCCGCCTGCTGGACCGCCTGGCCACGCATAACGTCCCCAACGCCCCGCAGTATTGGGACCAACTGCGCGCCCTTGAAGTCCGGGTGGCGAACGCCCGGGGCGTCAGCCCTGGCCTGAAAGCGGAGTACAGGGCCCTGATTGACGCCAAAGCCACAAACTACTAGCGACTCGGAATTTTCCAGGCAGGAAAGTGCAACCGCTCCGAGAATCCGTATGGTACGCACTGTACGGAGGGTGGGGGCGGTTGTTTATGCGGCGGGTCACCGGACAACTGAAGGTACTGCCGCTGGTGCTGGCCGGTGTGGGTGTGTATGAGGCTGCCTCGGTGCTCTACCTCCTGCTCAACCAGGAGAAGGTCTGGGCCCAGAATCCGGCGTGGGGCATCGCCGTGGTCAAGTTTCTGATTGCACTGGGCTCCCCGGTCCTGCTGGGGTATTTCTGGCGGAAATCCCGACCGGCGCGCCGGGTGTTGCGGGTGGCGGACTGGTTTGGCGCTGGGATCATCGCCTACTCGGTGGTCTGGACGGGCTGGGCGCTGCACGAATTTCTCGCAGAGGGGCGCCTGGGTTCGCTTGGCCTGCTGCTCCTGCCTTACGGCTGGTCCGCCTGGGGGGTGATCGGCACCGGGCTGTTCATCGTCGGGACGGTCGATCTGTCGCGGGAACTCTCGTCGGAGTGGCGGGAGCGGCAGCGGCTCGAAGCGCTCATGGACTTCACCCATCGCATTACCAGCCTCGACTACCAGACGATCCTCAATGAGGCGGTCAGACATCTGCATCAGCTGTTGGAGGCCGACGCCTGCGTGCTGTACCTCTGGAACGAGGACGAGCAGGTGCTGGTGCCCGTGGCCGGGCAGCACGACCCGGCGGTCTATCCGGCGGCTTACGTGCAGCGCATGATGAGCTTCAAGTGCCCCATGGGCTTCGGCATTACCGGCTGGGTCATGCAGTCGGGTCAGCCCTACATTTCCGGCGATGTCATGCGCGACAGCCGCTCGCAGGCGGTACCCGGGTGGAGCCGGGACGAGAAATCGAGCTTGCTGGCGCCCATTCAGATCGAAGGGCGGCGCCTCGGCGTTGTCCGGCTGACCCGCCAGGGGTTGAACATGTTCAGCCAGGATGATCTCGACCTTGCCCTGTCCTTCGCCAGCCAGGCCGCCCTGGTCATTGAGCACGGGCGAATCGTCAAAGAGCTCTCGGAACTGTCGATCACTGACAACATGACGGGTCTGTACAACGCCCGCCATTTCAACCATGTCCTGCACGTGGAGATTGCCCGGGCCGACCGGAGCAAACAGCCGCTCTCCCTGGTGATGATCGATTCCGATTCGCTCAAACGGCTGAACGACCTGCGGGGACATCAGCGGGGCGACGACCACATCCGGCGCATCGGGCGGGTGCTGCGGCAGAATATCCGGCTGTCCGACTACGCCTTCCGGTACGCCGGCGATGAGTTCCTGCTGCTGCTGCCCAACACGGGCGCTGCCGAGGCGCTGGCCGCCGCCGAACGAGTCCGGATGCTGATTGAAGAGAACGATTCCGAGGATGATGTGCCCGTCACTGTGAGTATTGGCGTCGCGGTCTACCCGCTTCACGCGGCTGACGCCGAGAGCTTTCTCTCTGTGGCCGACCGGGCGATGTATGAATCGAAGCGTTCGGGCAAGAACCGGGTAACGACGGCTGAGAGCGTGCTTTCCCAGCCAGACTCTTTGCCGGAGGGCGAAGAGACGGGCGGTGAGCAATACACGGCAAGACTACGGGAGGTAGACTGATTCATGGATTTTTTTGACCGCTACTCCTTCATCGTGATCAGCCTTGCATTGATCGCCTTGGGCACCGTGTTTGCCTTCCTGACCGCATACGGGACGGTTGTGGGCACGGTGACCTTCCTGGTGGGCTCCGCCTTCATCGTCTTCTGGGTGGTGGCCCGGCGGGGCGCCCTGACGCCCGTAAATCCAGCCAAGCGCATCCGGCGCGGCCGCACCAGCACGCGGCCCGTCGTCGTTTGCTTCTACCATGACTTCAACTTCGGCAGCCTGGTCTCCCGGGCGTTCACGTGGAAGGCCGAGCGCGAGCAAAAGGGCCACTGCGATTTCATTTACATAGACGCCTACCACCGGGAAGCCCCGCCCGTCATGGCGGAGTACGAGGCCGAAGTCGGCGATTGGCTGCTCTTTGACGCGGCTGGAAACCTCGTGGAGAAGTGCGGGTCGATCTCCATGGAAAAGATTGAGGTGCTGCGCAAGCGTGCGGCACAATAGGGTTGAGGTGAGTCTCCATGCAATTTGCTGACCTGGCCGAGTTGGTTCGGGCGCGCCGCTCGATTCGGAAGTACCGGCCGGATGAGGTGCCCGATGAGCTGCTGGTCAGGGCGATCGACCTGGCGACCTGGGCGCCCAACGGCGGCAACCGGCAGCCCTGGCAGTTCTGGGTGGTCAAAAACCGGGATGTGATCGGCCGGATGGCCGACGCGGTCGATGCCCGCAGCCGCCTGATGGCTTCGTGGCCTGAAGCCGATGCCTACCGGGAAGATGCGGACCGGTGGGTGCGGGTGGGCGCCTTCTTCCGCAACGCTCCTGCCTGTATCGCGGTGATGGTGGGCGGCTACGAGTCGCTGACCGACAAGCTGCTGAAGGCCCGGGGCGCCGACGACGACCCCAGTGCCCGTGAAATGGCCGAGTGGCGCCGTTTCGGCTCATCGCGCATGCAGACCATCGGGGCGGCGGTGCAGAACCTGCTGTTGGCCCTCTACCAACAGGGGCTGGGCGCCTGCTGGATGGCCGGCCCCCAGCAGGCCAAGGGCGAGATTGAGGCGATTTTGGGCGTGCAGGAAGGCTGGGAGTTTGTCGCCCTGATTCCCGTGGGCTGGCCCGCAGAGGAGAAAGCCGGGGCGCCCCGCAAGCCGCTGGACGAAGTAATCACGTGGGTCAGGTAATACATGAAAAAGGCAGGGGCTGATCCCCTGCCTTTACTTTCTGCCACATTTGCCCGCGTGCCAGGACAGGCCCTGCCCCTCAATGCCCGAGCGTAAATGGAACATGCAACAGCATTACATCGTCTTCGAGCACTTATACATTCCAGGCATGTACACATACCCGAGCTTCCGGTTGATCGCCAGCATGGGCGCGTTACGGGAGTCGCTGCCCGTCTTGGTCCACTTCGCGCCGTACCGCCTGGCGGCGCGGAAGAGCAGCACCTTGACCGCCAGGGCGATGCCCCGGCCCCGGTAGTCGCGGTCCACGCCCGTAAAGCGGGTGTTCACGTTGCCGCTCTTGGGGTTGCGCGCGGCCGCCGTGAGACCCACCGCCCTCTCCCCATCGACCGCGACGATAAACAGGTCGCGGGGGCAGAGCTCGTGCTCAAGGAAGTCCTTCCGCCACTCCTCGAAAGGCGGGAACGGCTCGTCCTCGCAGCCCGGCTCGTCGGCGTTGGCTGCCTTCTGCATCGCCCAGACGGAACGCTCCAGCTCCTCGTCGTGTGGATCGGCCATGGTCATGAACCGGATGCCCTCCGCCTCCAGGCGGGTAACCTCCCCTGCGAACGGCGCCTCATCGAACGCCTCCAGATCAAGCTGTGCACCGAAGTGATGGCCCTCTTCCACGTAGCCGCGGTGAACCACAAAGGAGAGCCACTCGGGGTGGTCATCCCGAAACTCGCACTGAAACCGGCGGGCGCCCCGCTCCCGTGCCCAGCCCTCCAGCGCTGCCAGCAGGGCCGACCCAACGCCCTGCTCCCGCCGCTCCGGGTCGACCACCACCCGAATGGCAAAGTCGCCCGGGTCGTCGTAGGGCATCCGCTGGACCCAGCCGTAACCCACAGCGTACCCGGAGGGATCCGTCGCCACAAGCCGGAGCCGGAGCCCATCGGCCGGGAAGGCCCCGTCGCCGGCCGCGATGGCCTCGACGGACGTGGGGTCCCAGCCCGCTGTGTTGGCCATTTCGGCGATGCGCTGGTAATCATCCGGTGCGATCGAGGGACGGAGCGCGAATGTCATAAGCAGCACACCTCATTCCCTATGCAGGACTGTAATCACCCCGGCACAGGCCGGGCTTGCCTTCAAAGATGCACTCGCGCAGGGCGCCGCTCTCCCGCATGCGGGCAGCCGCCTTCTGCTGGTGTCCTTCGTTCCAGGGGAAGACCTTGGGCAGGTCCTGCAGCCGAATCGCCGGCGTCAGCCGGAAGAACCGCTCCAGCAGCCGGACCGCCGCATCGCGCGTCGGAATCTCCGTGCCTCCCTCCACGACTTCCGGGTAGAACCGCGGGAACAGGTCCCAAATGTTCGCGATGGAGTTACCACCTTGCGTCCCGGACTTGACGATCAACATCGCCTCATCGACCTGATCGAGCGCCTTATCGAGCGCCCGGCGCATCTCCCGGGTGCCGTCGGTCAGCTTCTGCTGGAGGGTCCGCGTATCGGTGGGTCCATACTCCCGCAAATACTGCACCGACTTGACCGCCAGCTCCTGGAGGCGGACCCGCTCGCCCAGCGCTGCCAGGTCATCATCAAGGTCGCCGGTGTTGCCGGTCAGGGCGTACATGACCGTCAGCCACTCCCGGGAGACCAGGGTGGGCTTTGAGCCGACTACCTTGCCGTAGTAGGCGTCGCGGGTGGCCGCGAACCGGTCCTTCCAGCCCCACATCCAGTCCCAGCGCTTACCATCGCTGTCGGTGTTCAGTGCCGGGAACAGCGCCGGCAGCAGCTCATTGCCGGGCGTGAACGGCCAGACCATGCCGACCTGCTCCACGGCGGCCCGGCACTCTTCATAGGTTGATATGGAGCCCGGGGGCAGCAGCGCTTCCCGGGCCTTTCGTATCTCATTCAGCGTGATTTGCATGATGCCGGCCCCTTCCGGTGATGCCTCAATGTTCCGATGTACATCTGTTCCGTCTTTTGTATTTGCTTTCCTGCTGCCGGACATACTACTCCCGGCGGGCAGGAAGCCCAGCGTCGGCGGACCCTGGAAATTCTTCTGAATATCTTGGGGTAAGATATCAAACCGAAACCGGGCTTTTCTCGTTTTAGGGTGTACAAGGAGTTTGGCGCAGTTATAACCGGAGTCCAACCACCCGCCATGTTCCATGTAGACAAGGTTTATGGGAGTGAATCGCCTATGTGGTCACGAGGCTCAAAGCGGCGCCGTCCGACCCCACCGCGGGGCCCGGGGCGTTATTGGAATGGGCGGGCGGCAGGACCGGGGCACCATCCCGCCGGGGCACAGGCCGCTCAGCCTCAGTCCCGCACGGGGTCGCCGACCTGGCGGCGGCTTCGCCAGCGCATCCGGGCCTTGTGGCGGTGGGTCATTGTCCGGCGGCTGCGCGGGTGGCTGGGTGGGAGCCGCCCCGAGGTCAGTGCCGAACTCTGCGAGGTCAAGCAGTTTCCCCAGAGCCGCTGGCCCTGAGGCGCCAAATCCGGCCCGGTAAAGCGAAAATTTGGCGCGCAGACAGACATCGAAACGTTCGGTGTCTGTCTTGTCGCGTCTCTTGGCGCACTGCGGGCCCGGTGAGTTCAGCCCCCGGAAAAAAGGGCGGCGGACGGCCTGCCGCCGAATAGATCAGTATTCTGATGCCAGGAGGGTCACTTTGTACAAGCTGACGCCCACCCAACCCTACAGCTTTGCCCTGAGCCTCAAGCGCCTGCAGGACCTGCCCCGCCAGATCATCGGGCGGGTGGAGGAGGGGCCGTCGTATGTCCGAGCCCTGGAGCAGAATGGCCGGCTCGGGCTGGTGCGCATCACGGATGCTGGCGACGGCAGCCTCGGCGTGGAGATCCGCGGCGACCTGGAGCCGTCTGCCGTGCTGGGCGCCGTGCGCCGGGCATTTGCCCTCGACCAGGACCTGTCGGCGTACTACCGGTACATGGATGCCGCCGACCCGGTTATGGCGGGCATCGCACGCCGGTACAGCGGCGCCCGGCCCATCGGCGCATTTGATCTCTTCGAGTCGCTGACATTCAGCATTATCGCCCAGCAGATCACCATGTCCTTTGCCTTCACCTTGAAAGAGTCGCTGGTGGCGCTCGCCGGTGGCACTTTCGATGGCTACCCCGCCTTCCCGTCCGCCCAGTCGGTGGCAAAGCTGGACTACAGCGACCTGACGAGCCGGAAGTACACCCGCAAGAAGGCGGAGTACATCATCGATATCGCCAGGGCGGTCGCAGCGGAGCAGCTCGACCTGGAAGCCGCCGTGGCGCAGCCCTTTGACGCGGCGGTCAAGGCATTGACGGCCATTCGGGGCGTTGGCCGCTGGACGGCGGAATGCCTGCTCATGGACGCCGGCGCCCCGGATGCGTTCCCGGCGGGCGACATTGGGATCCGCAATGCAGTGCAGCGGTTCTATGGGCTGGACCACCAGCCCACGGAGGCGGAGGTGCGGGAACTAGGCCGCCCCTGGGCGCCTAATGGGGCCCTGACCTGCTTTTACCTGTGGCTGGGCTTGCTGGACAAGGGGTGATGCAGCTTGGACCTGCTGGTGATTTTCGGGATCATCGCGTGGCTGGTGCCAACCTTCGCGGGGCTCTGGTTCCTGGCGGCCTTCAAGGAGATGCGCGACGAGATCAAACTGATCCGGCGCTACCTGCAGGCGATTCACAGTCAGCAGCAGCGACAGTGACATGCAAAAGCCCCGCAGCCGGCGCGTCAACGCCTGCTGCGGGGCTACTTTTCGTCTCTAGAACCGGTGGCTAGATCTCACCCTGGCTGGCGTACGTCCGCACTTTCTCCAGTTCACGCATAACCATGTTCTGGCCTTCCTGCGTATGCCACCAGTTGTTGCGGGTGATATCCTCCCGGGTGTCCGGGCAGCAGGTGATCTTGACGCTGCGGGGGATATAGTGCGCCAATGCCTGCTTTACCCGGCGCAGATGATGCGGAGCGGAGACCACGATCACACCCTGCATGTTCTGCCAGCCGATCAGCTTTTCGATCAGGGCGACGGACATCTTCACGTTCTCCATGGAGTTGACGGACTCGCACTCGGTAACGATCGCCTCTTCGGGCACGCCCAGGCTCACGCAATGATCCCGCAGCCGAATCGACTCGGAGACGCCGGTGCCGCGCTTGTCACCACCGGTGATGACGATGCGCGGAGCCAGACCGGCCTTGTACAGTTCGGCTGCCCGTTCTGCCCGCTCAAGCCGCTTGCCGCCGAAGACCAGAATCAGGTCGGCGGGGATCAGCTCGTCTTCGCAGAACAGGTACTCGGAGATCTCGCGGATCGACATGCCCTCATACAGACGTGCAACCATGTGGCATTCCTCCCGGAGATGCAATTTGCCAACCTAAAATACTCCCAAACGCCCGACCCGGCGGGCTGCCTCCGCCAGGCGTTCTGCCGGCGACGTGAGCGAGACTCTCACGTAACCCTCGCCTGCCGGGCCGAAACCCACGCCGGGCGCCACCACCACGTGGCACTCCCGCAGGAGCAGATCGGTGAACGATTCACTGGTAAACGGATCGGGGACGGGACACCATACGAAAACCGAACCGGCGGACGGTTCCACCTGCCACCCAATGGCCCGGGCGGACTCGACCCATGTGTCCCTCCGGTGCTGATAAACGTCGCGAAGCGAGTGGACGCAATCTTGCGGACCATCAAGCGCAGCGGCGGCGGCCAGCTGTATGGCGGCCCACTGGCTGCAGTTGAGATGGTCCTGCAGCAGGTTCATGGCGGCGATGATTTCATTGTTCCCTGCGACGAAGCCGATGCGCCACCCCGCCATGTTGTAGGATTTGGACAGGGTGCAGAACTCAACACCAACCTCTTTGGCTCCCGGAATCTGCAGGAAGCTGATGGGACGCCGTCCGTCGTAGAACATGTCTCCGTAGGCCAGGTCGTGGGCTACCACGATTTCGTTCTGACGGGCGAACCCAACTACATCTGCAAAGAACTCCGGCCCGGCCACGGCCCCCGTGGGGTTGGTCGGGTAGTTCAGGAACATGAGTTTTGCGGCAGAAGCCACCTCCTTGGGTATGGCGTTCAAATCGGGCAAGAAGCGGTTTTCGGCAGTAAGCGGCATACTATACGACCGTGCGCCGGCCAGGGCCACGCCGGACCAATAATCCGGGTAACCAGGGTCGGGCATAAGACAAAAATCGCCCTCGTTCAGCAGACAGAGGCTGATTTCCTGCAGGCCCAGTTTGGACCCAATCAGGATACAGATCTCTGTTTCCGCGTCGAGAGCGACTTCATATTGCCGAGCATACCAGCGCGCCGCAGCATCCTTGAGCGTCGTGAGACCACTGAACGCGCTGTACTTGTGCGTGGCGGGGTCCATCGCGGCACGCCGCGCGGCCTCCACCACATGAGCAGGAGTGGGCAAGTCAGGGTTCCCTTGGCCGAGATTGATCACGTCATTTCCAGCGCGCGTGAGCGCCTGAGTCGTCATCATCAGACGGGCAAAGAGCTGCGCCGGAAGCCGGCTCATGCGGCGTGCTGGAGTGATGTAGCTCAAGGGCCACCAACCCCCCTCTCGGTTCCGAGTACTAAGGTATTCGACTTCGCTTGAGGATTTCCTGTGATCGGGCATTCAACCTTTTCATCCTTTTTGGGGGGTGCGATAGACGGAGGTAAGAATGCACCAAAAAATCTAGGCGACAATTTGCCTTTGGTGATAAAATACATTCTATGCCCGAGTCCCCGGAGAGGAGCGCGTATCGCCGTTGAGTCAGTCGGTTGCGGCCCCTGCGATTTTTGTGCTGACACTCTATCTGGTGCTGGCCCGCCCCCGAAACCTGGATGCGGGCCTCGCCGCTCTCATTGGAGCCATGCTGGCCCTGTTCGCTGGGGTGATTACCCTGGCCGACGTTGGAACCGTAGCGGGCATCGTGTGGGATGCCACGTTTGCCCTCATCGCAATCGTTGTGATATCCGTCGTGCTGGACCAGGCGGGGCTCTTTCGGTGGGCGGCACTGCAAATGGCCCGGCGGGCAGGCGGCGACGGCCGGTCGATCTTCCTGGCCGTCATATTGCTCGGCTCAGTCGTCTCGACACTGTTCACGAACGATGCCACGGTGTTGATTCTGACGCCGATCGTATATGAAATGCTGGCGGCACTCGGGTTCGATCATCGGATGATGCTGCCTTACATGATCGCCTGCGGCTTCGTGGCCGATTCCATGTCAATCCCCCTGGCCGTGTCGAACCTGACCAACATGATCACCGCCAGGTACTTTGCGCTCGATTTCGGCCGGTTCGCCCTGATGATGTTGATTCCCACCGCGGTCTGCCTTGGCGCCACGGTGGTTGTGCTCCGCTGGTATTACCGCCGCCAGATTCCCGCCCGCTATGACCCGGCGGTGCTGGAGAGCCCCGCGGAGGCGATTAAAGACCCGTTCCTCTTTCGCGTCGGGCTCGGCGTGCTCGGGTTTATGGTGTTAGCCTTCTTCCTCAACAGCACCGTAATGCGCCTGCCCGTCTCCTTTGTCATTGCCACGGGCGCCATGGTGCTGCTGCTCGCCAGCATGAAAAACCGGATTGTAAAGCCGCTGGCCGTGGTGAGGCAAGCGCCCTGGCACGTGGTCATCTTTGCACTGGGCATGTATCTCGTAGTCTACGGCCTGGGCAACGCCGGACTGACGGGCTGGTCCGCCGCCCTGCTCGACCGGCTCATCGCACTTGGGCCGGCGGCAGCCGTAATTGGCACAGGCGTGCTGGTGGCGCTGTTCTCCAGCCTGATGAACAACCTGCCCGGCGTGATGCTCGGCTGCCTTGCGCTGGCGGCAGCGGGCGCCACCGGTGCCATGCGCGAGGGCATGATCCTGGCCAATGTCATCGGCTCGGACATCGGCCCGAAGCTGACGCCCATCGGATCGCTGGCCACGCTGATCTGGCTGCACAGCTTGCAGATGCGGGGCATGAAGATTACCTGGCAGTATTACTTGAAGGTCGGGCTGATCATCACGCCGCCGGTGCTGCTAGCGGCCCTGGGCGCCCTGTGGTTGAGCGTGCGGTTGCTAGGTTGAGTCAAATGGCCGGCCGGGTGGCGGGCGCATCGCGTTGCAGCACCCCGGCAAAACCGGGGTGCAGTTTGTTATACTACAAGGTAATGAGCAAAGAGGAGGCGGTGTCGTTGACGCCGCAGGAGCGGTTGGAGCAGGCCTGGGTCAAGGCTGGGTATCCAAAGGAGTATCTGCCCAAACAGCAGATTGCGAAGGTGGCACCTTTCGTGGAGCAGGCCCTGGAGGCCGGGACGGAGGATTTCGTGAAGGCGGGCTGGGTGGCGGCGAAGGTTGATTTTCCTTTTGCCACGAGCCACCCGCGATACCAAGCTTTATTGGAAGCGTATCGGGAATTGGGGCAGTGAAATGGCCGCGACAGAATAATGTCCCAAAAAAGCCAGCCCGAGGGGAGCTCCCCCTCGGGCTGTTTGCCACGACTCCTAATACAGGCCAACGAACCTCGCCACGATATCGATCAGCGCCACCAGGCCCCTGACCGCCCAGCGGGTCTCCTTTTCCATCAGGTTACCGTCGTAATCGCAAGTACCAAGGCCAGGCGAAATGAAGATGTTGCCGTCGTACGCGATGGTCGGGATGATGCCCATCTGGGCGCAGCCCGTCTGGAAGATGTTCGACCCGGCGTACATGTCCTCAATGGAGAAGATCGGCAGGCCGAGCATTTCGCCGTCCCAGGTGGCCTCATAGTTGATCTCGACGGTCGTCGAGTTGTACGACTTGCTCACCAGCAGCCTCGAGCGCAGCACTGCCGGCAGTGCCTCCAACTCAGAGACCACGATATCGTACAGGTCATCCACGGGCTTGGTGTAGAGGGCGGGCTTGTCCCGCAGGGCCTCCAGGGCCGCGATCTGGGTCAGCAGGGCCTCCTTGCCGGGGTCGAACGTCACGAAGGCCGCCTTGCCGTAGGAAGCGGTCGTGCCGTACCGGTCGCCGGCCATGCCCAGGGCCCGGCGCAGGTTGGTGGCCACATCTTCCCGGGCGATCAGCAGGCCCGAAGTGGCGGCGCCCGTCGCCTTGTCCATGGCGTAGCAGATGACGTCGCAGCCGATGTCGTTCGGGTTGGTCCCGACGAACGGCAGGCCCCAGGCGTTATCCACGATGTACGGCACATTGTAATAGCGAGCGATTTCGCCCAGGCGCTTTTGCAAGAGAGGGGCGCCCTTCTGGTCCTTAACCGCGTAGCCATAGCCCGGCGTGTCGTAGCCCAGCGAAGCGATAGCGCTCAGCAGGGTCACCTGCTCCTGGGCGACCCGGCGAATGCGCGCTGCCGAAGCCTCCGGATCGACGTGCGTCAGCAGGGGCACCGGCCACGACTTGATGCCGTGGTTTTCGTACCGGGCGCCTTCCAGGGGGACCATGACGGTGTCCAGGTTGTTCTGCCGCTTGCCGTAGAAGCCCAGTTCACCGGCGGTAGTGCCGCGGTCCGCGAAAATGTCCTTGTATTTGGCCGGGAACGGCCGGCCGTACCCGCCCTGGTGGTGCATGTGCTTTTCCAGCGGGGCTATGTAGCGTGTGCGGTAGTTGTCGCCGCGCCCCAGGGCCGGCGGCGTGCAGAGCGTGTCGTATGCCGTCCAGAGGGCTGCCTCGCAGGTGGAGACCGGAATCGGCTCCCACTGGTCGCCGTACGCGCTCTTGACGACCTCGCGGAGTTTGTCCACCAGCGTGGCCAGCGGAATCACTTCCGTCGCGCCCCGCTCGCCCGCTTCCAGGATGTCCCGCCGCAGGGGCGCCGGGCAACCTGAGATGGCGCCGGTCAGGCCGAACTTGCCCCGGATCTCCTTGGGAATGCCGATCTCGTCGGCTGCCTTCTTTGCGTTCGCGTAGATTTGCGGGATATTCTGCTGCAGCGCCTTGTACATCTGGAACTTGTACTGAAAGTTGCTCATCGAACGATCCAGACCTCCCATCCGCTAAGCCTTGGCCGGTGTGACAATCGGCAGCCTGAAGAGCCCCTCGGCACCTGCGGCCCGCACACGTTCCCGGATGGCCGCCACGTCGGTGGTGTAGAGGCCCAGCGCCTTCATCCGCTCAAAGTAGACGGAGCCCGAGCAGGTGAACTTCTGGCTCCAGCCCAGTTCCTCGTCCTGCTTCCTCGTGACGTGGGCGATGGCGTCGCCGACGGCCAGTTCGGTGGGGATGGTGATCGGTTCCAGTCCCATCTCCAAAACCCCGGCCAGGCCGGCCAGGCTGACCCGCCCGCCGAACGTGGCTCACCGGAAGCGCAGCACATGCAGCCCTCGCCGTACTTGGTGCAGTTGATGGTTCACCCGGCAGTGCCGGTGGTGTCGATCAACGCCGATTCCTCCTTAGGCGTTCTCCTCCGTTTCCAGGACCTGACCATGCTTCCTGATCGCATTGATCACGCCATCCAGATGGGTGATCATCGCGGTCTCCGCCCGATCCGGATCGTGAGCTGCAATCGCATTGAAGATCTCCCGGTGCTGTTGGGACAGCCCGGGTTTCAGTGCTCGGTGAATCGAGGCCGGAATCAGAGCCATCGCGGCCTGAGCATGTATCAGCTGCGTGGCTGCCAGCAGGACACGGTTCCCCGTGATCTGCGCCAGCCGCACGTGAAATGCAAAGTCTGCTTCGGATGTCTCCCTGGCGAGCCCAGCGGCTTCGTACCGGCTGACCATGGCCGACAGCGCTTCCAGATCCTGCTCGGTGGCGAGCTTGGCGGCCAGCCTGGCCACTTCCCGTTCCAGCGCCCGCCGGGCGATGAGCACATCGATGACCTCCTTGAGGTCGGCTGCGGTCAGAGCGCGGATGAACTCCCGGGAGGTGCGCGACAGCGCCAGTTCCTGCTGTAGCTCGGTCCACCGGGCCCTGCCGACTTCAGTCAGACGCCGGCCGCGGTACCCCGTCCGCTCTGTCAGCCCGCGGTAATCGAGCTGGCGCAGAAAACGGCCGACCGTCGCCTCGCTGATGGTGTTGCCGTGCCTGCGCAGCCAGTCGCAAACGGCACCCGATCCAACCGGTTCTTCCGCCTGGCCCATGAGACTCAGGACCAGATACTCCACATCTGCACCCTCACTCATCTTAGTCACTCCCGCCATTGGACCCGTCCCCGGGGACCGGCCTGGGCCGGCCGGTCCGCGGCGGGTATGTAAACTACCAGAGGATCACGGCCACCACTGCGCAGAGCAGCAGGCCGAGCACAACAGGGACGAAATTCTTCCGCGCCAGTTCTTCGGCCGACACGCCGCCAAAACCGGCCACCGCTACCAGCGAAGACCCGGCAGCCAGCGCAGCAGGCATCAGAACGGCGGCCACCAGCGGAATGGCCGGGGTCGGCCGGAGATGATCCCGAACAGTTCGCGTGCAGCCATGATGTTGGCGTAATAGATTGCTTGTGCGCCTGCCACGATGCCGTCAATGAACCCGCCTTTATAGGCCCAGCCTAAGGCGAATGTAGCGACGAGCGACGGGATGATGACGCCCTTGCGCATGCTGCATTTCCCTCCCGATTTCACTGGCATTGGTGTAAATCGTTGTGGTTGTTACGCGGCGTCGCTGCGGGGTCTGCGTCACGAAGCACAGCATGCTCATCATTGATGAGCGAACCACGAGACACAACAAAGCGGGTGTTTGCTGCACCTCCTCGTCGGCTCCGTTCACCTTTGGTATAGCATTCAGATGTGCAAATGGATATAGATACTTGGGTGGGTGGATCTCCACCCACCCATCTGTGTTGGTCGGCAATCGTTACCGCGTGGCCGCCCGGATGATCCGTTCGGCGGCATACTCGACCTCTTCTTGGGTCGTATAGCGCCCCACGCTCAGGCGCAGGGCGCCCAGGGCGATGACGGGTTTGATGCCCATGGCCAGCAGAACTTCGCTGGGCCTGCTTACGCCCGCGTGGCAGGCCGACCCCGTGCTGGCGGCAATTTCGGGAACGGCGGCGAGCAAGTCGTTGCCCACGGCTTCAATTACCGAGATGTTCAGCGTGCCCGGCAGCCGGTCTTCCTTGTGTCCGTTCAGCCGGACGGGAAGCTGGTCTGCCAGCAGCTCGTGGAGCCGGTCGCGCAGCGCCTGCAGCCGGGTCGGCTCACCGGCGGCGATATGCTCGGCGGCCAGGGCGCAGGCCTTGCCCAGGGCAACAGCAAGAGCGACATTGTCGGTGCCAGCCCGGCGCCCGCCTTCGTAGGCAGCGCCGTGAATCAGCGGATGTAGCTCGACGCCGCTGCGGATGTACAGGGCCCCGACTCCCTTGGGCGCGTAGAGCTTGTGGCCCGCCACGGTCAGCAGGTCGCAGTTCAGGTCGCCGACGTCCACGGGGATTTTGCCCACGGCCTGAGCGGCATCGACGTGGAAGAGGATGCCCTGCTCACGGGCGATCCAGCCGATCTCTGATACTGGCTGCAGGACCCCCGTTTCGTTCTGGGCATGGATGACCGAAATCAAAATGGTATCGGGCCGGATCGCTTCCCGGACCCATTCCGGGTCGACCTGCCCCAGGCTGTCCACGGGTAGGACGGTGAGCTCGAAGCCGAACTCCCGCTCCAGGTAGCGGCAGGTGTTGAGCACAGCCGGATGCTCCACCGCCGTAGTGATGATGTGCCGCCCTTTCTCCCGCAGGGCGAACGCGGCGCCCTTGATGGCCAGGTTGTTGCTTTCGCTGGCGCACGACGTGAAGACAATCTCCTCAGGGAGGGCGCCCAGGAGGCCGGCGACCTGTGCCCGCGCCCCGGCCACAGCCGTTGCCGCCGTGGCGCCGTAGGCGTGGGAGCTGTGGGGATTGCCGAAGTGGTCAGACAGATAGGGGAGCAGCGCTTCCAGCACCGCCGGATCCACCGGCGTGGTGGCGTTGTAGTCGAGGTAGACGGGAAGTTTCACAGAGATTCACCCTCCTCTTGCTCTTGCATTTCGCTGCGAAAGAACGGTCACCCTGCTTTTCGGGACCCGTACGCAGGTTCGGTGACGGTCCGCAGCGAACTCTCTTCCTCTGTGAGGTGAACGGTATTGAGCAAGCCGGAATTCGTCCACCTGCATCTGCACACGGAATACTCCCTGCTGGACGGCGCCAACCGCATCGAGCCGCTGGCCGCCCGTGCGGCGCAGCTTGGGATGCGCGCCATGGCCATGACCGACCACGGGGTGCTCTTCGGGGCCATTCCGTTCTACAAAACCATGAAAGCCCACGGTGTCAAGCCGATTCTGGGCTGCGAGCTATACGTCGCCCCGGATAGCCGCCATTTCAAGTCCGGCGGCGACCGTGGCTACCATTTGACCGTCCTCGCCGAAACATATGAAGGCTACCGCAATCTCGTCAAGTTGGTCTCCATCGGCTTCACCGAAGGCTTTTACTACCGGCCGCGGGTCGACTACGAAGTCCTGTCCCAGTACTCCAAAGGGCTCATCGGCCTGAGCGGCTGCATGTCGGGCGAGACGGCATCCCGGTACCTCGCCGGGCAGGAGCAGGAGGCGCACCGGGCGCTGCACCGGTACCGCGACATCTTCGGCGCGAACGCGTTCTTCCTGGAACTGCAGGACCTGGGCCTGCCTGAACATCCGAAACTGAACGAGTGGCTGCTGAGCCAGGGCCTGCCCGTGGTCGCCACCAACGACGCCCATTACCTTTATCCCGAGCATGCCCGCATGCAGGATATCCTCATCTGCATTGGCACCAACAAAACGGTGGACGACCCGACCCGCCTGCGAATGGCCACGAACGAACTCTACGTCAAGTCCGCCGAGGAGATGTCGTGGCGCTTCGGCCATATTCCCGGCGCCATGGAGAATACGCTGGCCATCGCGGAGCGCTGCAACGTCGACATCCCTTTCGGACAGATTCACCTGCCCAATTATGCCATACCCGCCGGGTTCGATGCGGCGGGCTACCTGCGCCACCTCTGCTATGAGCGGCTGGCGCCCCGCTACGGCGGCGACCCGCCGCCCGGGGCGGGCGAGCGGCTGGAGCACGAACTGCGGGTTATTGAAGCAATGGGCTTTCCCGGCTACTTCCTGATCGTCTGGGACTTTGTCGACTACGCCCGTCGCAATGGCATTCCGGTCGGCCCGGGGCGGGGCTCCGGCGCCTCGTCGCTGGTCGCTTACACCCTTGGCATTACGGATGTCGATCCCCTCAAGTACGGTCTCCTCTTCGAGCGGTTCCTCAACCCCGAACGGGTAGACATGCCGGACTTCGACATCGACTTCTGCTACGAGCGCCGGGGGGAAGTGATTGAGTACGTCCACCGCAAGTACGGGGCCGAGTGCGTCGCCCAGGTCATCACGTTTTCGACCATGGCGGCCCGGGGCGCCGTGCGCGACGTGGGCCGGGCCATGGGCATGCCCTATGGCGAAGTCGACCGGGTGGCCAAGCTGCTGCCCTGGGGGAAGGATTTGGACTACGCACTGCGGGAAGTGCAGGGCCTCAAGGAGCTCTACCAGACCAAGGACCAGGTGCGGGACCTGCTGGACACGGCCCGGCTGGTCGAAGGCATGCCCCGCAACCCTTCCATTCACGCCGCCGGCGTGGTGATCACGGCGGAGCCGCTGGTCGAGCATGTCCCGCTTTACAAATCGGGCGATGACCAGATCGTGACCCAGTTCGATATGGATCAGCTGAAGGACATCGGCCTCTTGAAGATGGATTTCCTCGGCCTGCGCACGCTGACGGTGATCGACTATGCCGTCAAGGCGCTGCGGCGGCAGAAGCCGGACTTCGACATTGAACAGATTCCCGGGGATGATCCGGAAACCTTTGCCATGCTGGCCAAGGGCGAGACCATGGGCCTCTTCCAGATCGAAGCCGGCTGGGTGGCCGATGTCCTCCGGGGCATGAAGCCCACCCGGTTTGAAGATATCATCGCGACCATTTCGCTCTGCCGCCCCGGTCCCATGGAGCACATTCCCGACTACATCCGCGGCAAGCAGAACCCGAGCTCGGTGGTCTACCTGCACCCCGACCTGGAGCCGATTCTCGGTGAAACATACGGCGTCATGGTCTACCAGGAGCAGATCATTCAGATCGCCCATCGACTGGCGGGCATGAGTCTGGGGCAGGCCGATCTTTTGCGGCGCGCGGTGGCCAAAAAGAAGAAGGGTGATCTCGAAAAGTATGGCAGGCTCTTCGTCGAGCGCCTGCAAGAACGCGGCTATGCGCCACAGGTGGCCGAGGCGCTGTACGAGGCGATCATCCGCTTCGCGAACTACGGGTTCAACAAATGTCACGCCACGCCTTACGCCAAGGTCGCCTATCAGACGGCGTATCTGAAGCGGCACCATCCCTGCGAGTTCATGGCGGCCCTGCTCAACAGCGTCATGGGCTGGGAAGGCAAGGTCGCCCTGTACATGGACGAGTGTCGCCGGCTGGGCATCTCTGTGCTGCCGCCGGATGTGAACACGTCGATGGCCCGGTTCACGGCGGTGGAGCGATCGATTCGGTTCGGCCTCGGGGCCGTCAAGAACATTGGCTGGAGTGCGGTGGACGCTATTGTGCAATCCAGGGAGGAGGGGGGGCCATTCACCTCGCTCCGCGATTTCTGCCGCCGGGTCGACATGCGCCATCTGCACCGCAAATCCGTGGAGAGCCTGATCAAGGCGGGTGCCTTCGACAAGCTGGCCCGCCGGTCGCAAATGCTGGAAGTGCTGGACCGGGCCCTCGACGACGGCCAGAAAGTGCAGCGCCACCGGCAGGCCGGACAGATGTCGCTCTTCGATTTGGGGGTGGGCCCGGCTGCCGAGCCGGAGGCGGCGGAGCGGCTGCCCGACATTCCCGAGTTCCCGCCCCAGCAGATGCTGGCCATGGAAAAGGAAGTGCTTGGGTTCTACGCGTCAGGTCACCCGCTGCGGCCCTATCAGGAAGCGCTGGATGCGCAGGGCGCCATCCCTCTTGCGACCCTGCCTGAGCAGCAGGACGGCGCCCGGGTCACCATTGGCGGCATGCTGGCGGCCAGCAAGCAGGTGTCGACCCGGTCGGGCGGCAACATGGCTTTCCTGACGCTGGAAGACCAGACCGGCCAGTGCGAAGTAGTCGTCTTCCCCCGGGTCCTCACCGCCTGTGCCCGGCTCCTGCAGCCGGATCAGCCGCTGCTGGTCCGCGGGAGGCTCCAGAACCAGGAGGAAGAAGTCAAAGTCCTGGCCGACGAAGTGCTGCCGCCGCCGGCGCCCACCCGGAAATCATCGGTGCTGTACCTCAAGGCAGACGCCGCAGCCGACGATGATCCGGTTATGGTTGCCATTCGCAAGACGCTGGAGCGGCACCCAGGTGAAACGCCGGTGCGCATCAAACTGCTGCGGACCGAACGCTGGATCGAAGTCCATGCCCATCTGCGCGTGAAAGTGACCGACCGCCTGATCGACGAGCTGCAGGCACTCGTCGGGAACGATGCGGTTGTCGTTCGGTAATCCTCACATATAATTACAATTCAGGCAGGGACTTAAGTACCAGTGGTCGAAGTACGAAAGAACGCTGCGCATGGCCCGGGCAGAGGAGGGGTATCGATGACTGCATTCCTATCGGTGAGTCTGGCGATTGCGTTGGCGGCCCTGGCCTGGCAGTACTTCAGAAGCAGCCAGCTTGCCGCAGCGCGCGACCACCTGGAAAAGGAACTGCAGCAGATCGCTCTTCTGGCCGGCACCGTTTCGGTAGGCGATTGGGTCCGGTCGGTCCAGGGGCTGGCCGGGGCACTGGTGCAGTCCGGCACCTGTCAGGCGGCCGTATTGATGGCAGTGGCCGACAACGGCGTCCTGGAGCAGCGGGCCGCAGCGCACCGGCAGGGCGCCCCTGAGTGGGCGCCGGCGGTCGATGAAGGCATCAGGCAGGTCATTGAAAAGGGCGAAGCGGTTCAGGTCCGTCCTGATGGCGTGCTGCTGCCGGTGGTGGAGGATGGCGAACTGGTCGGCATCCTGGCCGTGCAGGGCGCCGTACCGGATGCGCGGGTGCTGCAGGTCGCCGTCCGGCTTGCCGGGCTGGGCCTGACGGGCCTGCGGCTCTATCAGAAGCAGGCGGTGCTTTCCAACACGGATGGTCTGACCGGTCTGGCCAACCACCGCCACTTTCAGCAGGCCCTCAGCGTGGCGCTGGCCCAGGCGTATCTGGAAGGCGAGCCCCTCGCCCTGGTCTTGCTCGATATCGACCACTTCAAAACGGTGAACGACACGTACGGACACCTGTTTGGCGACCTGGTGCTGCGGGAGCTGGCGTACCTGCTTCGGCGGGAATTGCCGGATGATGCGATGGCCGCCCGGTATGGCGGCGAGGAGTTTGCTATTGTGCTGCGCGGCGAGTTGGCCCGCAATGCCGTCGGCGTTGCCGAAGGGATTCGGGCGGCCGTGGCTGAGCACCAGGTCTTCGACTTCTCGTCCGGGACCCGCCTGTCGGTGACCATCAGCCTCGGGGTGGCCCAGTATGAACTCGGCCAGGGCAAGAGCCGCCTGGTGGCCCGGGCCGACGAGGCCCTCTATGCGTCCAAGCATAGCGGCCGGAACCGGGTCACCGTTGCCCTGCCGGAGAATAGCACCAGTCACCTCTTCCCGTCATAATCATAGTTGAGATATACTCCGTTCACGAACAGGAAGGACGGTGGGCCTATGTACAGAGCAGTCATGCAAATGCTAATGCAGCGAGGCGTCAGTCTGACGGCGATCGCGGCAGTTGTGTTGGAGATTCAGAAAGGCTACTACCCGGAATTGACCATTGAAGAATGCCTGGCCGGCGTCGACGCGGTCATCAAGAAGCGTGAAGTGCAGCACGCCATTTTGACGGGCGTGGCTCTGGACATGCTGGCCGAAGAAGGGAAGCTGCCCGAGCCCCTGCAGTCCATCGTCGCGACCGACGATTTCCTATACGGCGTCGATGAGATCATGGCGCTGTCGATTACCAACGTGTATGGCACCATCGGGCTGACCAACTTCGGATACCTGGACAAGACCAAGCCCATGATCATTGGCAAGCTAAACGAAAAGAAGGCCGGCAGCTGCCACACCTTCCTTGATGATCTTGTCGCCGCCATCGCCGCGGCCGCAGCCAGCAAAATCGCCCACTCCCGGCGGCCCGCCGACAACGAGTAAATTGAAATGTCCGTTTTTCTCCGGGCACCGAACTTTTCGCCACCCGAATACGTTTTCCTTATGGGAAGATGATGGGGGTGGCGTTTCTGTTGCGCGTACATAGGCCCCGATGGCTGCTGGCCGGGCTTTGGTGGATCGTGACGGGCGGGGCTGCCGACCTGGCGCTGACCCTGTGGGGCCTGCGCCTTGGCGCCATTGAGGAGGCGAACCCGCTCATGGCGCCCCTCGTGACCGCCCATCCAGCCCTGGCAGTCGTCGTAAAGCTGGTCGTGGCCGGAGCGGCCGTGCTGGTCTTCCACCAGGCCTACCCCCTGCGCCGCCGCCTCGTGGCCGCAGGTGTGCTGGTCGTCAGCCTCTGCCTGGCCGGCGTCCTGCTGCTCCACGGCTCCTGGGTCTCTCACTTTTTTCGCTGTGCATAAGCCGCTGGAACGCAGGCGGATGATATGGGTTGAGTCCTGACCGATGAGGAGATGTGGAAGTGACGACCGCCCTTGAACGCTACCAACTGTGGGCCGAGCATCCCTATTTTGACGCCGCCACCCGCCAGGAACTGAGCGGCATTGCCCACGACCCGGGAGATGTGCAAGAGCGGTTCTACCGCAGCCTCGAGTTCGGCACCGGCGGGTTGCGGGGGATCATCGGCGCCGGTACCAACCGGATCAACCGCTATGTGATCCGCCAGACGACCCAGGGGCTGGCCGACTACATCTCATCTTTCGGCGCAGAGGCCGGCAGCCGCGGTGTGGTGATTGCCCACGACTCCCGCCTGCATTCCCCGGAATTTGCCCTGGAGGCGGCGCTGACGCTCAATGCCAACGGGGTGGCAGCTTACGTCTGGGAGAGCCTGCGGCCGACGCCCATGCTGTCCTACGCTGTGCGCAAGCTCGGGGCCGTGGCGGGCATCGTCATTACGGCGAGCCACAATCCGAAGGAATACAACGGCTACAAGGTCTACTGGGAGGATGGCGGACAGGTGCCGCCGGAGCGGGCGGCGGAGATCCAGCGCCACATCCATGCGGTTGGGGATCTGACGGCTGTCAGGCCGATGCCGGAAGCCGAGGCCCGCAGCAAGGGGCTGTTGAGGCTGGTGCCCGATTCCGTCGACCGGGCCTATTACGATGAGGTGGTTGCCCTCGCAGTGGCCGACCGGCCGGACCGAGCGGCATGCCGCATCCTGTACACACCGCTGCACGGCACGGGGCACGGGCCCGTCCGGCGGGTGATGGAGATGGCCGGCTTCCCCCTCACCATCGTCAGGGAGCAGGCGGAGCCCGACCCGGCATTCACCACCGTCGATACGCCGAACCCCGAGGAGTCGTCGGTATACGCCCTCGCCCTCCGCCAGGCCGAGGCGGAAAACCCGGACGTAATCATGGCGACGGACGCCGACGCTGACCGGCTCGGACTGATGGTACGGGATCGCCATGGACATTACCGGCAGCTTACCGGCAACCAGATCGGGGCACTGCTGGTGGATTACCTGATCAGCAGCCGGCCGATTCCCGTTGATGCTGCCGTCGTAAAAACAATCGCTACCTCCAATATGATCGTCCCCCTCTGCCGGGAAGAGGGGGTGGCACTCTTCAATACGCACACGGGCTTCAAGTTTATCAGCGACATTATTCGGGAGTTTGAGGAGACGGGTCGTCACACGTTCCTGCTCGGGTTCGAGGAGAGTAACGGCTACCTCGGGGCCACTTTTGTCCGGGATAAAGATGCCGTCATGGCGGCACTCCTGGTGGCCGATGCCGTTGCGTTCTACAAGGCGCAGGGGGCGACCCTGTACGGCGCCCTGGAGCGGCTGTGGGAGCGGTGCGGGTACTTCCAGGAGGACCTGTACAACGTGGCGATGCCTGGCCGGGAAGGCCAGGAGCAGATCCGCATCTTCATGGACCGGCTTCGGCAGAATCCCCCCGGCCGGTTTGGCGGGGTACCGGTGGCCTGGGCCGACGACTACGCCGCCGGCACGGGCATCGATTGCGCCACCGGCGGCCGGTACGACCTGATGCTGGGCCACGCCAACGTTCTGCACTATCGGTTCGCCGACGGCGGCTTCGTCATGGTCCGCCCGTCGGGCACGGAGCCGAAGCTGAAGCTCTATGTCTCTGTTCAGGGCAAGAGCGAGGCGGATGCCACGGCCCGCCTGCAAGCGGTCAAAGCCGACCTGCTGACCTTACTCCCAATACGCTAATCCCAACCCCAACACCAAGCCCGACCAACCCAGAGGGCCGTCTGCCGCGCTAAGCATGCAGACGGCCCCCGTTGTCGTTTGTGAGCATCGATTACCAGGTAAGGGCGGCGCCGCGGCGGCGTGCTCCTGCCGCCCGCACGGCCCCCCTGTGCAACTGCCTCTGACAACCGCGACCCCCGGCTTACACGGGCGCCATCTGCCGGTAAATCAACTGCTCGTACTGGCGGATCATCCGGTGGACGGAGTACGCCTCACGGGTCGTCTCGATGCTCGCGCGCATCATGCGCACCCACGTCGGACGGTCGTTGTAGTACGTGGGAATGACCTGGTTGGTCAGGACATCGTACAACTGCTCCGCATCATAGGCATCCACGTCGCCGATTTCGCCGCCCCCGAAGGCCCAGCCGTTCTCCCCGTGCTGCACTGCCTCGGGCCACCAGCCGTCCGGCGTGCTCAGATGCAGCACCCCGTTCATGGCCGCCTTCATGCCCGAAGTCCCGGACGCCTCCAGCGGGCGCCGCGGGTTGTTCAGCCACACGTCGCACCCCTGCGTCAGGAGGCGCCCGACTTTCATGTCGTAGTTTTGGAGGAAGACCACGTGCCCCTGGTACTGGCGGGACCGCTCCACCAGCTTTGCGATCACGGCCTTGCCATTGTCGTCCCGCGGATGCGCCTTGCCGGCGAAGACCAGATTGAGCCGGTTGCTCTCGATGAACGGCTCAACGCGCGCGGGATCACGGAAGATGAGGCCGGTGCGCTTGTACGCGGCGGCCCGTCTGGCGTAACCGATCAGCAGCGTGTCCGGATCCATCCAGGTGCCGGTGCGGCCGTAAATCTCGCTCAGGAGCGTTCGCTTGGCGTCCCGGTGTGCTTTCCACAACTCATCGTCGGTGGCCGCGGCGGCCACAGCCGGGTTCTGCCATGTCGCCGGATGCACTCCGTTGGTAACATGGATGATCGGCGCCGTGCCCCGCACGTGCGACCACATCTTCCGGGCCGTATGGCCGTGCAGTTCAGAGACCGCGTTGGCAATCCGGGAGAGCCGCAGCCCAGCGACGGTCATGTTGAAAGGGTCATCGCCAATGGCGGCCATCTGCTCCATGGAGAGGCCGTTGTTGGCGCCCATCTTCAGGAGGGCGTCGAGGGGATGCCATTCGTTCCCCTCAGGTACAGGGGTGTGCGTGGTAAAGACCACGGACTGGCGCACTTCGTTCCAGGCCTCCTGGAAGGAACGGCCTTGCTCCATCAGGCGGCGGATCAACTCGGTGGCGGCCAGGACGGCGTGCCCTTCGTTGAAGTGGTAGATTTCCGGGCGGATGCCGAGCGTAGTGATCGCCCGAATGCCGCCGATGCCGAGCACAATCTCCTGAGCGATGCGCTCTTCCCGCCCGCCGCCGTAAAGATGAGCTGTGATGTCCCGGTCGGCGTGCGCGTTTTCGGAGATGTTGGTGTCCAGCAGGAACAGGGGGGCATTGCCAAAGTGGGTGGTCTTCCACACTTTGACGACGACGGGTCGGTCCTGTATGTGAACGGAGATCCGAACCCCCGTATCTTCCAAAAAGTCATAGCGGAAGTCCGGATACCGGTCGTAAGGCCAGCCGGAGTCACCTACCAGCTGGGTCGTGTAGCCGTGCCGCCAAAGAATCCCGATGCCGACCAGGGGCATGCCGAGGTCGGCGGCGCCCTTGAGGTAGTCGCCGGCCAAAATGCCGAGACCGCCCGCGTAGGCGTGCATCTCCTCGCTCAGGCCGTACTCCATTGAGAAGTAGACGATTTTTGGATCCATGGCGGACCCTCCTTGCCGAGGCTGTTGTCGTAACGTAGTGTTCTTCTGCGGTCCCTGCTTTGTGCAAGGAAAGTCGTGCCGAAGCATGCAAAAGACGACAGGGCTTTGCTGGCGCTGTCGTCTTTTCTGCTAATACATCACTTTTCCAAGGACCGCCGGGCGCCCGCCCGTGGCGCCGGGCATGTTCGTCGGCAGGCCGAGAATGCAGTCGTTGGCCAGGAGCGCAAAGGCCATCGCCTCCTTCGCGTCGGAGTTGATGCCTACCGCTTCGTGGGTCATCACCCGCACGCCGGGCAGCTCGTCGGCCAGCATGCGCAGCAGGGTAGGATTGCGGGCGCCGCCCCCGCCGACGATCACTTCGGCGACGGGGCCCAGGAAGCGGCGGTAGGCGCCGGCGATGGATCGGGCCGTAAAGGCCGTGGCAGTAGCGATCAGGTCAGCCGGTGGCAAGTGGTGCGACATCAGCTCTCTGGCAAACTGTACGCCGAACAATTCGCGCCCGGTGGTCTTGGGGGGCGACAGCTCAAAGTAGGGATGCGCCAGCAGTTCCGCGAGCAATGCCTCATTCACAGTCCCGCCGGCGGCGATCCGCCCCTCAGCGTCATAGGGCCGGTCGAAAAGAGCAGCCGTAAGCGCGTCGATGATCATGTTGCCCGGACCTGTGTCGAAAGCGATGATCTCCGCGGCACTGCACCCGGCCGGCAAGTAGGTGGCGTTGCCGATCCCCCCGATGTTCTGCGTCACCCGGCTGCACTGATCGCTGCGCAGCACGCAATAGTCCAGGTAGGGGACCAACGGCGCCCCCTGCCCGCCCGCGGCGATGTCGCGGACGCGAAAATCGGCAACGGTGATGATCCCCGTTCGCTCGGCAATTACCGCCGGCTCCCCGATCTGCAGGGTGCTGACGCCCGGCGCCAGGCCGCCCCAGGGCAGGCCGACCGGCTCGTGCCAGACCGTCTGCCCGTGAGAGCCGATCAGATCCACGGACTGCGGATCGATGCCCGCCTCGTGCATCAACTTGAGGGCCGCCCGGGCGAATAGCTCGCCCAGGGCGAAGTTTGCCCGGCAGATCACATCCACACCCGCCGACTCGGGGCGGAACAACGCGAAAATGGCGGCCCGGACCGCCGGCTCGTAGGGTACGGTCAGAAAATGCTCCAGTCGCAGGCGCACGCCGGCGCCCCCGCCCTCGATGCGCACCAGAGCGGCGTCCATGCCATCCACCGATGTGCCGGACATCAGCCCGATGACCAACCGTTCCCGCTTGGCGCGAATGGTCTCGAGCGCTTTCATTGCGCCGGCTCCGCGGCGGCCAGCGCAATGGCGCGCCGCACGAAACCGTCCGCCGCGGCCAGCGCCTTGCGGGCGGTTTCGGGCGCCACCTCCGCCAGCAGGCTGACAATGGCCGTCTTCGTATGGTGGTCGCACCTCTGCAGGGCCGCCCGCGCCGCCGGCTGGTCGGCGCCGGTCGCGAGCATCACCATCCGCTCTGCGCGCAGATAGAGCTTCTCGTTGGTGCAGGGCATATCGACCATCAGATTGGTGTAAACCTTGCCGAGTTTGATCATCGCCGCGGTGGAGAGCATGTTCAGCACCAGCTTCTGCGCCGTGCCGGCCTTCATGCGGGTGGAGCCCATGATCACTTCCTCGCCCACCACCGGCGAAACGGCTACGTCGGCCACCGCCGCCATGGGCGAGCCGGCGTTGTTGGTCACGGCGACGGTCGCGCAGCCCAGCTCTTTCGCCGTTTTCAGGGCGCCTAAGGTATAAGGGGTGCGGCCGCTGGCGGCGATGCCCACAACTACGTCGCCGGGCTGCACGTGCTGCAGCACGTCGGCCCGGCCCAGTTCCGGGTCGTCCTCCGCACCTTCCTTGGCGCCGAAGACGGCCTCCCGCCCGCCGGCAATCAGCCCCTGGACCAGTTCGGACCCCGTGCCGTAGGTCGGGTGGACTTCCGCCGCATCCACGACGCCCAGGCGCCCGCTGGTCCCGGCGCCGATGTAGATCAAGTGGCCGCCCTGCTTCAGCCGGTCCGCGATCAGATCCACTGCCCGGGCGATCTGGGGCAGTTCCCGTCCCACGGCCTCGGCCACCAGCCGGTCCTGGTCATTGATGGTCTGCAGAATCTGTGCGGTGGAGGCCAGGTCGATCTCCATCGATTCTGCCAGGCGACCCTCGGTGGCCAGCTTACTTAGATCCAAGCTCATAGCGGCGTCCCTCCTGACGGTCCAGCTCCGCTACAAAGCGGTAGCGGTCGCCCCGGTAGAGCGAGCGGACATATTCGACCCGGCGGTCGTCGCTGCGGCGGGCGACCCGCTCGATCTGCATGAGGGGGGTGCCTTCACGCACGTGGAGGATTGCAGCTTCGTACGCGTCGGCGGCAACGGCCTCCAGGCTCTGCGTCGCTCTGGTCAGTACCAGCCCGAAGCGGTCCTGGAGCACCTGGTACAGCGACTGATGGTTGAAGTCGCAGCCGGGCAGACCCGGGCAGATGCGCGCATCGACATGCGAGACCTCCAGCGCCATGGGCTCCCCGTCGGCCAGGCGCAGCCGCTCCAGCCGGAAGACCGGCGCCGTGTACTCCAGGCCCAGCGCTTCCCCGACACGGCGGCCCGCGGCCGTCAGCTCCGCCGACAGTACTTCGGCGCCGGGCACCAGCCCCCGGCGGCGCATATCTTCCGTGAAGCTGGAAAGGGCGGCCAGCGGCTGCTCAAACTTGGGCGCCGCCACGAACGTGCCCTTGCCCTGAATGCGGTGCAGGTAGCCCTGGGTCTCCAGTTCGGTCATGGCCTGCCGGACCGTCAGGCGGCTGACGCCGAACCGCTCGGTCAGCTCCCGCTCGGAAGGCGCCCGGTCGCCCGGGGAAAGCTGCTTGCTTTCGATGGCGTCCAGCAGGTACTTGCGAATCTGGTAGTACAGCGGGACGACGGGGCGCTTCTGGTCAGGGTTCACCGTGATCAACTCCTGGTGCTCGGGTCCGCCCGACTCCTTGAGTAGTAGAGCGGCCATGGCGACGGCGCCCTCGGCGGGGCTGCGCAGGCAGTCCGATACGGTAGCTTCAGGGACGCGCTCGGAAAGTGCGGTGACCATGGCGCCGCGGACGGCGGCGCTGCCGGTGATGACGCCCCCCGTCACCGCCACCCGCCTGGGGGTACCGGCGGGCAGTTCCAGCCGGCCCAGGACCGCAGCGGCAATATGGCCGAGATCACGCCCGGCCCGCACCAATATCGCAGACGCGACGGCGTCGCCTTCGGCAGCGGCGGCCATGACCACGGGCACCAGCCCGGCAATCTCGACACGGGCCTGCGGCAGATTTTGATAGACCCGGTTGATCGTCTGGTTCATGCGTTCCAGCTGCCAGGCTCCAATAATGCGCGCACCGAGGGTGGTCGGGCTGCCGATGCCGTCGAGCGCCGCCAGGGCGGCGTTCAGCGCCTGGCGCCCGATGGCGTAGCCGCTGCCCTCGTCGCCCAGGAGCCAGCCCCAGCCGCCGGCACGGATCAAGTCGCCCGACGGGCTGAGGCCCATCGCGATCGACCCGGTGCCCGATATGACGACCACGCCTGGCACGCCGCCCAGGGCGCCCTCCAGGGCAATGCGGGCATCTTCGACGACCAGCGTCTTGGCCGGGGCGAGGAACGCCAGTGCACAATCGCGCCAGGGTTTATCTTCGGGGCGGGCTACGCCGGCCAGGCCGGCGCAGGCGGCCACGACGGATGACAGGGGCGCACCCGCTGCCGCCAGCGCGGCCCGCACGGCTTCCTCCAGGTTGGCCAGGGCTTCCTGCCGACCCGTCACCAGGTAATTGGTGGGTCCGGCCAACCCTTCGCCGAGAACTCTGCCCTCCACATCGGCTACCAGGCAGCGGGTCCTGGTGCCGCCGCCGTCAATGCCGATTACGGCCCGATGCAGCGCCATGGGTTTCTCCCTCCGTGATCCTACGCACAAGCCAAGTGGTATAGATGACTTGACAATTTGCTGTCGATTCACGTTTATCCTGCATGCCAGTCCCATTTTCTCGGGACCGCAGAAAATTTTGCCGGGCGAAAAGGAGATTCTACGAAGCATGTTGTATATACCACTTGCAAAGCCGATTCAGAACTTTCCGTGCGCCTTCGGGGGGAGGAAGGACTCGGTGAGCATTCCAGTGTGCGACTCCCTGCATAAGGGGTTTCTGCCGAACCCGCTGCAGTACCGCAAGCCGGCGGACGCAGGCGTGGATGACGCCCGACTGGAGGCTGCCCTGCAGGTGGTCGCTGCCGAGGTTACCGCGGCCAGGCTGCCCGGCGCCGTCGTCGCAGTGGTGCGCAACGGAGCGGTGGTAGCACACCGGGCAATGGGCTGGGCCCAGTTCAACCCCGAACCGGAGCGGCGGCCCATGGCGCCCGACACGATTTTTGACCTCGCCTCCCTGACCAAGGTGATGGCGACGCTGCCGTCCGTGCTCTATCTGCTGGAGCGGGGCGCCTTCCGCCTGGACGACCGGGTCGCCGACTTTTTCCCGTCCTTCGCCGGCGAGGGGAAGGCGGAGGTGCGCATCCGGCACCTCCTGACCCACACGGCGGGGCTGGCGCCCTGGCTGCCCCTGGAACAGGAGCCTGCCCCGCGGCCCGAGCTAATCGAGCGGATTCTGACGGCGCCCTTGCAGGAGTCGCCGCCCGGCCGCACGGTCATTTACAGCGACCTGGGCTTCATTCTACTGGGCGAACTGGTGGCTAAGGTTAGCGGCCAGCCTCTGGACCGCTTCGCCAAAGAGCACATCTTCTTCCCGCTGCATCTTCCCGAGGCCGGGTTCAACCCGCCGGCCCACTGGCGGGACCGCTGTGCCGCCACCGAGTACCGGGAGGGCCTCGGGCGCCACCAGGTAGGCGAAGTCCACGACGAGCGGTCCACCGTCCTGGGCGGCGTGGCCGGCCATGCCGGGCTCTTCGCCACCGCCGCCGAAGTGGCGGCCTACGGCCAGATGTGGCTGCAGGGCGGCCTGGCCGGCGGCCATCAAATCCTTTCGCCCGCCACCATCGCTGCCGCTACCTGCGATCTGACCCGCTACTCCACGGACTCTCGGGGCCTTGGCTGGATTGTCCTGCGGCAAGGTGCCGAATGCATGAGCTGCGGCGACTTGTTTATGCCAGGCGCTTTCGGCCATACCGGTTTCACGGGTACCTCGCTCTGGCTGGATCCGGCCCGGCAACTGGCCGTCGCCCTGCTGACCAACAACGTGCACTTCGGCCGCAGCGACGTGGCCATCCGCCTGCGCCCACGCTTCCACAACGCCGTCGCCGCCGCAGTCCTCTAGACCGTGAGTGAGGAGGGGCACCCGTGCTACGACTCTGGCGCAACTACATCTTTTAGCGGGTGTTGAAGTCTCTGGCCGTTATCTTCGTGGTAACGACGCTGACCTTCTTCCTGGTCCGGCTCATGCCCGGCAACCCGCTGGATATCTACATCAACTCGCTGCTGGTCCAGGGCATTCCCCTCGCAGACGCCCAGGAGCAGGCCGCCTCCATCTATCGCGTCGACCTGAGCAAGCCCGTCCTGCAGCAGTACGTGGAGTACCTGGCCGGCATCTTCCTGCACGGCGACTTCGGCATGTCGATCACCGCCATGGGCACGCCCGTCAGCAAGCTGGTGCTCAAGTTCCTGCCCTGGACGCTCTTCGTCGTCCTGGTCTCGTTAATTATCAGCTTCAGCATAGGCCTCCTCCTGGGTATGCTGATGGCCTACCGCCGGGAGACCTGGTTCGACCATATCCTCTCGGCGTTTGCGTCGATCATGTCGTCGGTGCCGAACTATCTGGTCGGCATGTTGATCGTGGTCTACTTCTGCGTGCGCTGGAAGCTCCTCGACTTCTCCGACCTGCGCGGCTCCCACTCGCCGGATGTGCCCGTCGGCTTTACCCTGCGGTTCTTCCTCGATGCGCTCTACCATGCCACATTGCCGATTCTGACCTACGTGGTCACCACCATCGGCCACTGGATGCTGGTGATGAAGTCCAGCACCCTGGCGACCATGGGGGAGGATTACGTGACCGTGGCCCGGGCCCGGGGCCTGCGGGACGGGCGCATCACCCTGGCCTACGTGGGCCGCAACGCCGTACTGCCGCTCTTTACCCAGTTGGCCCTCTCCATCGGGTCCGTGGTGGGCGGGTCGATTCTGATCGAAACGATCTTTACATACCAGGGCATCGGGCAGCAGCTGAACCTCGCCATGATCAGCCGCGATTACCCGGTCATGCAAGGCGTCTTCATCATCATCACGGCGTCGGTGGTGACCGCCAATCTGCTGGCGGACCTGCTGTACAGCCGGCTCGATCCCCGCATTCGGGTGCAAGGGAGGTAGGCGCAGATGTTGCTCCGCTCCCTCAAGATCATGACCCGCAACCGGATGGGCTTTTTCGGCTTCATCATGGTCACCCTGATCATCCTGACCGCCTACGTTGCCCCGCTCTTTGTGCCGCTGGACAATTCGGCGCATGTCGAGGCCATTTACGAGGCGCCGTCCCGGGCGCATCCCCTGGGCACCGATTACCAGGGGCGGGACAACCTTTCCCAGATTCTGAACGGCGGCCGGGATATCATCTACGTCTCTGCGCTGGCCGCTGCGCTCTCCGCACTGATCGCCGTGGTGCTGGGCTCCCTGGCCGCCCTGCTGGGCGGGGTGTTTAACAGCTTGGCCGTCAGCCTGGCGGAGATGGTGCTCACCATTCCCCACTTCCCACTGCTGATCGTAGTGGCTGGGTTCCTGCGGCTGACCCGCCCCACGTCGCTGGCGCTGATTCTCGCGGCTGTCTCCTGGGCGGGCCTGATGCTCGCCATTCGCTCGCAGGTGCTGTCGCTCAAGGAGCGGGAGTACGTCCAGGCAGCCCGTTGCCTGGGCCTGCCCATCCGGCACCTGCTCTTCAAGGAGATTCTGCCGAACATGATGAGCTACGTCGTCATCTCGTTTGTGCTCGCCATGACGCACGCCATGTACGCACAGGTCGGCCTGATCTTCCTGGGCATCATCCCGCTCGCCAGCCATAACTGGGGCGTCATGATTTCGCTGGCCTGGGGCCAGGGCGCCATCTTCAGCAAGGACAGCTCGTGGTATTTGCTGGCGCCCATCGCCGTCGTGGCCCTGCTCCAGTTCTCGCTGGTCTCCATGACCCGCTCTCTGGACGAACTCTTCAACCCGCGCCTGAGAACGGGGGAGTAGCGCCATGCCTGGCGTTGTACTGTCGGTCTCCGACCTGCACCTGGAGTACACCAGCCGGCGCGGCCCCGTCAACGCACTGCGGGGCGTCACCTTCGATCTATACAAGGGCGAAACGCTGGCGCTCATCGGCGAAAGCGGCTGCGGCAAGTCGACGCTGGGCCTGGCGCTCATCGGGCTCTCGCCGGGCAACGCCCGGATCACCCGGGGGTCGCTGGCGCTGGTGGACGGCTCCAACCGCGGCGACCTGCTGAAAATGTCGCCCCAGGAGATCCGCCGGATCCGCTGGATCGAAATGGCGATGGTCCTGCAGGCGGCCCTGAACGCGTTTAACCCGGTGCTCCGCATTGATGAGCACTTCCTGGATACTGCCCGGGCCCACGGGCTGAACGAGCGGGCGGAGATCATGATCCGCGCCCGCCGGCTGCTCTCTGCCGTCCAGTTGGATGCGGACCGGGTGCTGCCCTCGTACCCCCACGAACTCTCCGGCGGCATGCGCCAGCGGGTCCTGCTGGCCCTGAGCCTGCTGCTGGAGCCCCGGATCCTGATACTGGACGAGCCTACCACGGCGCTCGACATCCTGACCCAGCGGACGATCATCGAACTGCTCAAGCAGCTGAAGGCCGAGTTCGGCTTCACCCTGATCTTCATCTCCCATGACCTGAGCCTGGCGGCTGAGCTGGCCGACCGCGTCGCCACCATGTACGCGGGCCGCCTTGTAGAGATCTCCGATGTCTACCAGGCCTTTGAGCATCCCATTCATCCCTATACGATGGGCCTGACCAGCGCCGTACCCACCCTGCACGGCGGGATCAAAAAGCTGACCAGCATTCCCGGCTCGCCGCCCGACCTGGTCAAAATGCCGCCGGGCTGCAAGTTCCATCCCCGCTGTCCCATGGCGTCGGCGCAATGCGTGCAGGAAGAGCCGCCGCTCCGGTCGGTCGACGGCGGCCGCATGGTCGCCTGCTTCCACTGGGAACAGGTGGACGGGCAAAGGGGTGGCACGACATGAGCGCAGACAAACTCCTTGAACTAAAGCACGTCAGCCGCCACTTCCGCCAGGGCAAGCAGGATGTGGTCGCGGTCGATGACGTCTCCTGTGCCCTGAAGCGCCGGGAGATCATCTGCCTGGTCGGCGAATCCGGCTGCGGCAAGACTACCACGGGCAAAATCGCGGCCGGGCTGCTGGAGCCGACCTCAGGACAGGTGCTCTTTGAAGGCAAGGACATTGCCACGCTCAAAGGGAGCGAGTACGACCGGTTCCGACGCTCCGTGCAGATCGTGCACCAGGACCCCTTTGCGTCGCTGAACCCGGTGCGCACGATCCATCAAACCATGGTGGCGCCGCTGCTCTTTCACAAGCTCTGCCCCGACGAGCGGGCGGCTCGGCGCAAGGCCATCGAACTGCTGGAACTGGTCGATCTGACGCCGGCGGAAGAGATTCTGGACAAGTACCCGCACCAGCTCTCCGGCGGACAGCGCCAGCGGGTCTCCGTCGCCCGGGCCCTGACGGTCAACCCTTGTTTCATCGTCGCCGACGAGGCTGTCTCCATGGTCGACGTCTCCATCCGGGTCAGCCTGCTGAACATGCTGGCGCGGCTGAACCGGGAACTGGAGGTCAGCTTCCTCTTCATCACCCATGATCTCGCCCTGGCCCGCTACTTCGCGGCGGAAGGGCGCATTGGCGTCATGTACCTGGGCCGCATGGCGGAGATGGGCCCCACGCCTGACGTGATCGAGCGCACGCTGCATCCGTACACCCGGGCCCTGCTGTCGGCCATTCCGGAGGCCGATCCCCGGCTGACCCGGTCCAAGGAGCGCATCAAGCTGCGCAGCGACGAAGTGCCGAGCCTGCTCCGCCTGCCCGGGGGCTGCTACTTCCACCCGCGCTGCCCCCACTTTGCAGCCGGGCGCTGCGACGGACAGGCCCCGGAGCTTCGTGAACTGGGGGCGGGCCATGAAGTGGCGTGCCACCTGGCAGAGGAACTGACGAACGTGATGGGGGAGATGGAATGAGCCCTGAAATCGGGCGGGCTGCCATGCGCATAGCCGCTTTCCCGACGCTGCTTTCGCTTGTGCTGCTCTTTGTGCTGGACCCGGGCACCGCAGAGTTCGCCATCTCAGGCTTCACACTGGTTCTGGGTCTCCTGTTCATCGGCGCGCTGGCCCTGCTTGCCAGGCGCGGCGCATCGTAAGGGCTTCCGCGAAGACCATCGCATCGCATATAGGGGTTTTTCACACAGGGAATGGAGGGTTCACTTTGCGCAGACGCGTTTTGGGCCTGATGTCTGCTGTGGTAGCGCTGGTGCTACTCCTGACTGCGTGTTCCGGCTCCGGCACCCCCAAACAAGAGCCCAAGACCCCGGAGCCCGCCCCCGCTGTCCAGCCGGCGAAGGAAGCCGTCTTCTACGGCGGCTGGCCCTACAACCTCCCGCCCAAGTCCAACTTCCAGTGGTACAGCACGGCCACCCTCGCCATGGGCGGCAGCCCTTACAACGAAATGATGATGAACCCGTTCGCCATGTATTATTGGGACAGCGACACCTGGGAGCCCATGCTCGCCACCGACTGGAAGATGGACGCCGCCAAGAACGAAGTCACCCTCAACCTCCGCAAGGGCGTGAAGTGGTCTGACGGCAAGGACTTCAACGCCACCGACGTCATCAACACCTTGTCGATCCTGAAGGCCAACAGCCACGCGGTCTGGCGGTATGTCGACAAGGTCACCGCCACAAACGACCACCAGGTGGTCTTCCATCTGGGTCAGCCCTCGACCATCGCCCTGCGCTACATTCTGAAGACCCAGCCCGTTTCGAGCGCCGTGTACGGTGCGATCGCCAAGAAAGTGCAGGCGCTCTTCGACGCCGGCAAGGCCCCCACGTCCGAGGAAGTCAAGGCCGTCATGAAGGAGATGGACACGCTCCAGCCCAAGGAGTTCACCGTCACCGGCCCGTATAACATTGACCCCGCGACCATGACCGAAGCGCAGATGACCCTGAAGAAGGTCCCCACGGCCTGGCAGGCGCAGACCGTGAAGTTCGACAAGATCGTCATCTACAACGGCGAGACTGCTGCCATCACCCCGCTGGTCCTGGACAAGAAGGTTGACTTCGCCACTCACGCCTTCCCGCCCGCGACGGAGAAGCAGATTCTTGCCCAGAACATCCGGGTGATCCGTTATCCGACTTACAGCGGCCCGTCCCTCTTCTTCAATATGAAGATCTATCCGCTGGACCGCAAGGAAGTTCGCCAGGCCATCGCCTACGCCGTCAACCGGAGCGAAAACGGCATGGTGGCCCTGAGCAGCTCGGGCGTGCCGGTCAAGTATATGACCGGCTTCAGCGACAACCTGGTGAAGACCTGGATGAACCAGGCCGACATTCAGAAGCTGAATCAGTATGAGTACAATCCGACCAAGGGTGCGGAACTGCTCACGTCGATCGGCTTCAAGAAGGGCGCCGACGGCATTTGGGTGGACGATAAGGGCAAGCCGCTCTCCTTCGAGGTCCACGTGCCTTCGGACTACGCCGACTGGAGCGCTTCGGCCGAGAACGCCGTGCAGCAGCTGAACAAGTTCGGCATCAAGGCCGTGGTGCGCGGCGTGCCGTCCAGCCAGGCGCCGACCGACATCAACCAGGGCAAGTTCCAGATCGGCTTCCGCCTCTTCGGCTCCAGCGTGCCGCATCCGTCCTTCGGCTTCACGGCTGACCTGGTGACCTACAACCAGGCGCAGCATGCCAACAAGACGGAGCTCCCCGGCCAGAACTACCCGCTCAAGCAGAAGTGGAGCGGCGGCGACATCGACTTCAACGCCATGATCACCGAGTCGGCGGCGGGCCTCGACGTCGCCAAGCAGAAGGAGATCATCGGCAAGACGGCCCTGGCGTTAAACGAGCTGATGCCCATCGTGCCCCTTTACGAGCGGTACACCAACAGCCCGGCGCTGGAGAACGTCCACGTGACCGGCTGGCCGAAGGACGGCGACCCGATCCTGAAGAACGGCGGCGGCGACAACTTCGTCACGCTGATGATCCTGACCGGTAAGCTGTCTCCGGCGAAGTAGTGTTTGCATGATGAAAACCCGCCCCGGCCGTTATGGCTGGGGCGGGCGTTTCTGTGTCTTCATGACTCAGATTGTGACGGGCAGGCGGCCGGTGGCAGGCAGCTCTCCGAGCAGGATGCGAACGGCGGCCTCTGAGACCCGGGGCCGGTCTTCGTAAGTGACCAGGTATGTGCCGGCGTTTGGGAGAACCCGCAGGTCATATGGGCTCCGCTGGGCGACGATGGCGGTGCGCGGGTTCGCGGTGAGGACCGCGTCTGCCAGGGCAGCCTGTGCGGGCCAATGGGTGGCGGCAAAGGTGCCGACCACCAAGGCCTGGCACCGGGCAGCCAGCTCGCTGGCCTGAGTGATTTGGGCGGAGGTGGGCTCACGATCCACCACCAGCAGTTCTGCCCTTGGGATCAGCTTGCGCACTGCCCCTGCGAGGGCTGGTTCAGGCCCGCCCTTTTCTTCGGCCAGCGACTGGGCCGCGGCCCGGCAGACCACGACACCGAGCCCGTGCGGGCTAAGCGGCAGGAGATGCTTGTCGTCTTTGACGAGCGTGACTGCGGCAGCTGCGATGGTATTGGCCAACTCCTGGTGCTCAGGCCCTGCGAGAATGGTGAGCGGCTGCTGCTGCGCCCTGGCCACGGTGTCCCGGGCGCTTCTAATGCGCGTGAGGGCCTCTTCGACCCGTCCGGCGGGAATCTCCCCGGAGGCGATGGCATCTTTCAGCGCTGCGACCGTCGCCGATTGGGTCTCCGCGGTATGGGAGACGAGGACCAGGTCTGCCCCGGCCTTGACGGCCTCAACGGCGGCGGCCACGGTGCCGAATCCATTGGCGATCGCCTTCATCTCCATGCAGTCGGTGATAATCAGGCCGCCGAAGCCCAGCCGCTCCCGCAGGAGGCCGGTCAGCACCGACCGGGAGAGCGTGGCGGGCCGCGCCGGGTCGGGCTCGTAGGCGGGGAAGACCACGTGCGCTGTCATGATGGCGCCCACCTCGGCTGCGATGGCAGCCCGGAACGGCACGAGTTCCACTGCATCCAGGCGGTCCCGGTCGTGGGCGACCGTGGGCAGGGCAAGGTGTGAGTCGACGGCGGTGTCGCCGTGGCCTGGGAAGTGCTTGCCGCAGGCGAGCACACCGGCTGCCTGGTAGCCCCGGACGGCTGCAGCACCGAGCCCCGCCACCAGGCGCGGGTCCTCGCCGTAGGAACGCACCCCGATGACGGGGTTCTGCGGGTTGTTGTTGACGTCGAGCACCGGCGCCAGGTTCATGTTGATGCCCAGCGCCAGCAGTTCGTGGCCGACCGCGAGGGCGGCAGCGTGGGCCAGTTCGGGGCTGCGGGCGGCGCCCAGCGCCATGTTCCCGGGAAAGTCCGTCCCGGCGATGCCGCTGAGCCGTGCAACGATGCCGCCTTCCTGGTCGGTGGCGATCAGCAGGGGCAGGCCGTCGGCGGAGAGCGCCTGCAGGTTGGCCGTCAGGCGGTGGATCTGTTCCGGGAATTGTAGGTTGCGGCTGAACAGGATGATACTGCAGAGCCCGTCCCGGCGCACCTGGCGGGCGAAGTCGTCCGGAAGGGCGGCGCCCTGGAAGCCGGCCATCACCAGTTGACCGGCGTACTTCGAAAGGTCCATATCGTCTCCTCCTGACCGGGTCAAGTCGCCAATGTGGTATAGACCACTTCGGTGTCCGGCGGTCGTTGTCCTCTATCCGAAGATCCTTCATGCAAAATTCCGGCGACCGCTTGGTGATCGTGTAATTCACACGCGACAAGGTCAACATAAGGACCGGGAAGGAGTGGTGAGAACAGTGAAAGTAACGCCCGATACGCTGGTGAGCGAAATCCTGGAGGCCAGGCCGGACGCTGCGCAGATTTTCGCTAAGTACGGCGTCGCGCTGGATGTGGAGTGCCCGGGCGTCCTGGATAACCCCCTCGATCTCTGCGAGACCATGTGTGCCATCCGAGACTTTGAGGCGTTCATGAAGGATCTGCAGGCGTTCATGGAGTCGGCGCCTGAGAATCACTGAGGCCGGCGCCCTGGTGGTGACACCGGGGCGTTTGCTTGTGAAGGGGTATGACGGCCAATTGACGGAATGGTGCATACACTGTACCAAGACACCTGATCATAGGCGCCTAAACTATGAGGGGAGGGAAGCGCTATGGTATCGACATCACAGCATGACTGGAGCCTGCATCGTAAAGGGCCCCAGGACCAGGCAAGGCACAACGAAAAGATCAAGGAAGCCATCAAGGAGAACCTGCCGGAGATCATCGCCGAAGAGTCAATCATCACGTCGGACGGGACGAAGGTTCACGATCTACAGCCGGTGTTGCATACTAAAAACTGTAATCGCTGGTTATGGGAGGATGACCCTGAATGCCTGCATACAAGGAGATTCGGCCGAATGCGGTCGCCATCTACATACGCTGGTCGACCGATGAGCAGACAGAAGGCACCACCCTGGAGACGCAGAAGGAGCGTTGCAGCCTCTACTTGAGGTCTCAGGGCTGGAACGTCACTGACGAGTTCATATTCATCGATGACGGCTACAGCGGGGGAAGCCTGGATAGGCCGGCTCTGTCGCGGCTGCGTCAAATGGTAAGGGAGGGGAGGGTCGACTGCGTCGTGACCTACAGTCTGGATCGCCTCTCCCGCAGCGTAGCCGATACCGTGACCCTGGTGCAGAGCGAGTGGCTGGCCAAGTGCGTTTACCGGAGCGCCAGCCAACCGATCAGCACGGATGACGGCAACCCGACGGGCCAGCTCATCTTCAACATCCTGGCCTCGTTTGCCGAGTTCGAACGGGCGCTCATTCGGGAGCGGACCCATAGCGGGCACGTCAGGCGGGCCAAAGAGGGCAAGTACCCTGGCGGCAAGAAGCCCCCCTACGGATACCGTCGTGACGGAAAGGGCTCTCTGGTTATCGATTCCGTTGGCGAGGACGGGACGCTGCAAGGTGCAGCCGCCGTGGTTCGTCAGATGTTTGAGATGGCGACTACAGGCCCTCTTGGGCAAGGACCGTCGGTAATCGCCCGGGCCCTGGTCGAGGAGGGGGCTCCATCCCCGACAGGAGGCCCGTGGTGGATGCACGTTGTCGCACGAATTCTCCAAAACCCTGTGTATTGCGGGCACCTCGTGTATGGGCGGCTTCCGGTCAACCCGGCGCATAGACGAGACAAAACGGCGCCGCATCGCCTTCGAGGACAGAAGCCTCTGGTCGAGCTGGAAGGGGTAGTTCCTGCAATCGTGGAAGTGGAGACCTGGAACAAGGCACAGCAGTTGTTTCGGGAGCGGTCCCAGATATGTCGCAAGGGCCTCCAATCTCGGAATCGAAGCCTGTTGACGAGCATTGCCCGCTGCAAGTGTGGGGGACCACTCTCCGTTTTCTACGACAGGGTGAAGACTCGGTACTACCGCTGCACGAGAAACTTCCAGAGTGCCGATGGTTGCGGCTATGTCCCCGGGATGCTGAATGCCGACAAGATGGAACAAGCCGTTGTGAAGGCCATCAAGGAACGCTACGGATCACCTGAACTGCGTCGGGCAGCTGTCATCATGGCGAAGGCGGAGCGAGAAAGCGGAGAGCACCAGGCAAATTGCCAGCGTGCGATAACCGAAATAGACCGCCGGCTTCAGGAGATTGATGCAGACTTGGCACGTGTTCGCCGGGCGGCCAGGCGCGGTGAGATTCAGTTGGCCACCTTTGAAGAGCTGCGGATTGATGCTGAGACCGAGCGACAAGAGCTACAGGCGGAACGGGCGGAGCGGGAGAAGGCACTGGAGCAAGTTCGCACCATCGAAACATCCTTGTCCGACTGGGAGGCTCTCATGGTGCAGGTTGACATGTGGGATGATCTGGAGGTCAATAGTCAACGTGACATTCTATACGGCCTTTTGCGAAGCATCACGATGTATCGTCAGAAAGGGAGCAACGATGCGCCGGAGATTGACCTAGTTTGGGAGACTCCTTAGGGTTTTCTGACGTGGCTGTCTGCACACAGGCCGCTAGTTGCGCCGGCATACCTGCAAAAACATCAAAGCCGAGGAGCGTGCATTCCTCGGCTTTGCGCTACCATCCGGCTCGGTTCTGCCGGGCAGTTGGATAGGGGCAGCATCTTCTGTCCACTTTCCTCAGCTCGTCAGGATGGATCTAGGTTCGGATTTGCTAGGTCACGCGATTGCTAGTGGAGGACCAACATTGATCGATGAGCCGTCGACAGGCTACGGGATCGCCATGGTGATCGAGAAGTCCCTGGAGCAGTCTAGTCGCTTCGGGCATGAACTCACCCTTCTCCCAGTCGAAAGGCGCCCACTGGAGGTCGCTAAACACTCCCGGGTTGCGAGCGTGAACGTCAACCACAAGCCTTTCAACGTCCAACGGAAAGGGATGTAGTCCGCAAACCACCGTACCCGTAACTGGATGATCGTACGGTCCTCCAGATGACAAAGTCCTACCTCCCCAGTCCATCCGAATGAGGCTCATCCTTCGCAGGGAGGCGCCGCTTGGAGAAAATCTGGTCAGCCCCAAAACATGCGACCAGAGCAGCCCCAGCACCCCACGGGCCTAGCAGGGGCGAGGCGGCCAAGGGGACCAAAATTGCGGGAATCCAGCCGCGCTTCAGGATCCGTCGCAAAACCCACCATGTAAGCAGACAAGCCAGAGAAAGCGAACAATAACCGATTCCGAACACTGGAACTGCTATTAGCCAATACGCTGCACCCTCGCGCAGGCGATCTGGGTCAGCCCACATGACATAGCCAGCTGCAAGCCACCCGCAGACGATCGACATACCCACCAGTGTCCAGATACAACCACTCCAGCGAATGCTACCGGCTTCATCCCGATCAACATAGCCTACCAACACAAGCAATACAGCAATTACGATCGACACAGCTATTGCGAGCATGACAACCACTCCCGTTGTGTCTCAGTGTTTTCTGAGTACAGGAAGTTAGGTCTGGACTGGAGTTCTGCTTTTGTCGCCTTTCGGCTCAAGGTTACCATAACGTCCAGCGCCAAACCACAGGTTAACGATAATAACCGACCGAACTGCAGTGACAAAACAAAGACCATGGGTAGTCATAGACTTCTGCCATCACTCAGCGTCTCGGAGCCCTCTCAAGTCACGGGAAACTGTGCCGGGGCGTTCTCACCTTCACGGTATGAAGATAAAGGAGGGTGTCATTCGGGTTCTAAGCCTAGTGGCACTTGTGTCAGGGAAGGTGTCGTTTCGGGACGAGTACGGTGTCATGGTCTGGCTAGAACCATGTGGGGCAAGGACCGGGAGAGGTGTCATCCTCCCACCGCACCGGTTGCGCAGTGATGAAGAGGGTACGACGACAAGCCTCTATTCCTTGTCCCCCATAACCTCAGCCGTGGGCCGTCGTGAACGCCGATCACCAAAATTGTGGGTCGAGGGCCATCAAACCGAAGGGGGCGTACAATCAGCCGGTCCGGGCGGCAGGGGAGACCACTCTGCCCTCAGGCCGTCAAGGGCGGGAATCCTGCCTAGGTCTCAAGCGGCAAGACCCTTGACTACCTGCCGTCAGCGTGGGGCACGACAATTAGGGCGGCCCCGCCAGGTATGGCGGGACCGCCCACATTTCACTCTGGGAGTCCGGAGGAATCCGGGGGCGCCCCCTCCGGTTCCGAGGGCGCCGGTACGTGATACAGGGCCATCTTCCGGGCCAGTGCCTTACGCCACAGGTCCAGAGCGGCCTGGACCTTGACAGGGTCCGGATCGGCAGCGTACGAATGGCGCACGATGGGCGCCCGATCTTGCTTGCTCAAGGTACACCACTCCTCTCGTTTCCCGTGTGGAAAGCCTATGACCCTGGGTGCATGTCCAAGGACTCCTCCGATTGTCTTGACCTGGAAGGGTATGAAAATGGGCCGCCGGTGTCTTACCGGCGGCCCGATTATTCATATGTCGCACTGTATATCCCAGAGCGACCACATCCCTCCACATACACTTGTTCAGATTGTAGCACAACATTTGGAAATGGTCTAGATGCTCATAGCCAACCCCGCTAGCAGGGATACTGTAACTGGAAAGTGAATCTCGTAGCGAAAAGCTACGAAAACCGGAGAATGAGCGAGGGACAAGCAGATAATCTGTTGTAGGTCACAACGCTTCGTTGGCAAGAAACTCGTAAAGGTCCCCATTCGCAGCCTTGAGGAGTATCGCTTCCGCTTCGACCCGAACCAGGGCGACAAGGTCGGCCAGGGTGACGGCGACTCCCAGGTGGGCGATGTGATCGGACACGGCCCGGGCAAGCAAGGCGGGCAGGGCAAGCAGGCGGGCGATGCGCCCGGAACCGACTTTTACGAAGCCGAGGTCACGGTTGACGACCTGGCGGAGTTGATTTTTGCAGACTTGGGCTTGCCCGACCTGCGCCCCAAGGCGACGCAGGAGATTCCCACGGAGTCGGTCAAGTTCACGGAGATCCGGCGCAGCGGCCCCATGTCCAACCTGGACAAACGCCGCACCATCATGGAGAATCTCAAGCGCAACGCCCTGCACGGCATGCCCGGCTTCGGCAACCTCAACAATGATGATCTTCGCTTCAAGGTCTGGGAGCAGGAGACCCGGCCCACCAGTTCCGCGGTGGTGCTGGCCATGCGGGACGCTTCTGGATCGATGGGGGAGTTCAAAAAGTATATCACCCGATCGCTCTTCTTCTGGATGACGCGCTTTCTGCGGACGAAGTATCAAGACGTGGAAATTGTGTTCATTACGCATCACTCGGAAGTGTGTGTAACCAAAAATCTGCAGCTTCGTAGGCGTGTGTACTCCAACTAGCCGGTGAGAGCGCAAGGCCAACTCCAGGGCCAGACAGGGACCCGTCCATGTCCGACGGCCCTGCCTGGCCCCCGTATCGCAAACCCTAAGGTACTATCGTTGACATTCTGGGCTGACGTCCAATATTCCCCAGGGTGCACTTATGGACTAACCGCCGATCAAGACCTTTCGGACCTCCTGAACCCTGGTCAGCAAGCTCTCCACTTTGGCTATTGTCCTTCGGTGGGCCTGTGGGGAGATTTCGATGATATTGGGCTTGCCGGCCCGGTTTATGATCTCAACCTTGCGAATCAGGCGGGAGCTATTATCCGAAGCATCTAGCCCGTGTGCCATTGCGTTTCGTGATGCCTTAAACTCTTCGATTTCCTTGAGCATGGACTTCAGGGCGTTCGTGCCTGCCTTGTCGCCCAACTCCGGGATCATGCCGCGAACGGTCTCGATCTTATCCTGGAAGGTTAGGCCGTCACGATACAGGAGCAGCCTTTTGAAGGCGCTACTCCTCCCTGGGACAACGAAGAAACTAGTGATGATGTCATTCAGCTCATCTTCCAGCCACGAGGCATAGTGAGTCAGTTCTCCAGTTACCAGAGCATCAAAGTCCTCTGGTTTTAGGTTCTCATACTTTACCGATCTGGGCATCATATCGCCTTCCCTCTTGGCAACTCCGCGATACTAGGTCCACCCACCCCAGGTTAGCCGTAGGTCCTTATCCTCGCGGTGTCTGACGACCAGCTGGCCGAGATCTACAGGATGGACCGGCGGGTGGTCGTGGTGCAGCACATCCACCCGACTGAGAGCGGCGATCTGCAGCGGGAGATTAGCAATTCCATGGGGGAGATGAACGCACGCCTGACCGGCCCCGTCGACGACTTCGAGCGGGAGGCGCTGCGGGCACGCTTGCGGGATGCCCAGCGGCTCCTTCGGAAGCTGGCGGCCGAGAACCACAACGTGCTTGACTTCTGCCTGTACCTGTTCATTCGGACTGACAGCCCGGACGAGCTTGACGAGGTCACTCGGCGAGTGAACCAACGGCTGCAGGGGAAGGGGCTTCGGGCCAAGCCGGCTGCGTTTTGGCAGCAGGCGGATGCTCTGACCACCTGTCTGCCCGCCGCGTTGGACCACATCCGGGAAGAGGCGAAACGCAATGTGCCCGCCGCCAGCCTGTCCGCGACCTTCCCCTACAGCAACGCCGAGCTGACACAGGGGGAAGGGTTCGTCTTCGGGATCAACAAGGACACCGGCAACCTGTCGCTGGTTGACCCCTGGACACTGATGAACCCCCACGGCGCCTTCATCAGCACCAGCGGGGGCGGCAAGACCTTCAACCTGAACGAGCTGCTGATCCAGTTCTGGGCCAGGGGCATCCAGATCCGGCAACTGGACATTGAAGGCGACAAGGGGCGGCTCTGTCAGCAACTGAGGGGACAGCGGGTCCGGATCGCTCCGCACGCCAACAACTGCATCAACCCCATGGAAGTGCGGCGGCCGCCCTTGGACCCTACACTCTTCCTCGGGGCGGATGCCGAGGAGCCCGCCAACGGCCTGGCCGCTGCCATCCAGAGACAGAAGATCATGTTTCGCCTCATGGTGCCCGACGTCTCTCGGGTGGAGATGGCCGCCGCTGAGACCGCCCTCCTGGAGTGCTACCACGGGTTCGGCATCGACTACGAGAACTACACGGAGCGGATCGGGCTGTCCTTCGCCTGGCCGACCTGGACGGATCTGCTCCCGCTGCTCAGCAAGCGGGCGGAAACCCCGAACCTGTGGGCGGTGCTGCACAGCTGGGTGCACGGGGCGCTGGCGGGTATGTTCAACCGGGCGACCAACGTCAACCTGGACAACCAGTACGTACTGCTGGACATCCACGACTGCATGGGCGACCCGGAGGCCAGGGCGCTGGTCTTCTTTATGGCCATGACCTTCCTGTGGGATGAGGTCAACCGGGACTGGCGGGAGCGGAAGATCCTCGACGAGTTGGGCATCCTGGCCGATTCGGAAGACGCCCTCCAGTTCCTGTGGAAGGTCAGCAAGTCAGCCCGGCGCCGGCAGTGCCGGCTCCAGGTGGCGACGCAGGACCCGGCTGACTTCCTAAGCGGGCGGAATCCGGCGGCGGCCAAGTACGCACTTGGGATCATCAACAACTGCGCCACGAAAGTGCTCGGGTACTTGGAGCTCAAGGCCCTGGCGCAGGTGGCGCAGGTGGTGAACCTCTCGGAGGCAGAGTTGGGACTCATCACGTCGATGTTCGGCAAGCCCCAGGAGAAGCTCCTGATCGTTGGCGAGCAGCGGGCGCATGTGGAGATCCCAGCTAGCCTGGAGGAGCTGAGGATCCTTGACCCCAAGGCCTACAAGGAACGCACGGGGAGGGAGGCCGACTGACGGCACCTCGTCTGGCCCTTGCGGCCTGGAGCAGTAGACGCCAGCTCGGGGCGGCGCCCCTGATCGTCTTTGGGGTGGTCTTTACCTTGATCAGCGTGGTTGTCGGGGTGGTGGCCTCGGTGCCCCTGGCGCCGGATGAACTGTTGGCAACCTACCGGAAGGCGGCCAAGGAATTGCCGGGAGGAGGAGTCTCCTACGAGCAACTCGTGGCAGTCGACGCCGTGCGGTTTCGCCAGGACTTCAGCCAGGTCACCCCGGCCACGATCGCCGAGACGAGGGATCTCTTCAAGCATTGCACGGCGGTTGAGGACCCGGAGACGGGGCACGAGGAGTGGAAGTGCTCTACGCGCTCCTTCGACGACGTGATGACCGATCTCCGGTTCACGCCGGAGGACCGTGAGTTCGTGCGTCAGCTGGTCATGTCACTGACCCCCCGGCCCCGGTTCGGGGACGGCGGTGGGTTCGCCTTCACGCCGCAGGGGCCGTACACCTGGCCGATTGACGCCTACCTCATCACCAGCGAGTACGGCGCCCGCGAGGACCCGGTGACCGGGGAGGAGGGCTTCCACACCGGCGTCGATATCGCAGCGCCAGTCGGGATGCCGGTAATGGCGGCGGCAACCGGCACAGTGACCATGGCCGGAGAACACGGCAACTTCGGCAAGGCAGTCATGCTCAACAACGGCGGCTTCCGCACGCTTTACGGCCACCTGTCGATTGTCATCGTCGAGCGAGGGCAGGTCGTTTCGGCCGGGGAGGTGATCGGCTATTCGGGGAACACGGGGAAGAGCACGGGGCCACATCTGCATTTCGAGTGGGTGACGGATGGCCTGCCGGTCGATCCGCTGTTATGCCTATCTCCGTAGCACTCCAGTCCACAGACCCTTGAGGCTTACTGCGAGTTGGCTTTTGGGCATTGTTTTCCCATTAACTCTCTGTTGGTTTTTGCTCCAACTTCTGTTGAGCCGGGTAGGGGTTCCCGGTAGAATCAGGGCGACCTTGCCTGGATTGATGGACAACAGAGAGGTGGCATCATGGGGTCCTTGGAGTTCCTCCGCATTGCCTTTCACGACGACCCCGCCATTCGCCGGGACAAGTTCACAGAGGCCTACCGCAAAAAGCAGGTAGCTGGTCTTCACTACCTGGTCATGATGAATGGCGGGGCCGTTGCCTTGCGCCGGCCGGACTTCACAGTGCATGACGACATCACACAGTTCTTGAGTGTGCTTCGGTGGCGGAGTCCGAACACACGCAACCGCTACGCCCAAGCGCTCAAGAAGTTTGCAGACTTCTGCTTGGTGTGGCGGATGGAGCTGGGCGGGCAAGTGCCGCTGGAACCGCTACTTCGCGGATTTGCTGACTACGTCAAGGTTCTTCATCCCAAGCCCGTGATTCGTAACCGTTTGGACTGGGTGACCTTCTCGGCGCTGCCGCTGCACCCCGTGTTCGGCCCAACTGTCCTCCCACTTGGGATACAGGAAAAGGACGGCATTGTTGTTGCCGGCATGTCCCGCTCTCAAGTCTACGACTGCCTTGGTTTCACCCTGGCACTTCAGTTGGCACTGAAACGAGTGGAGGCGGTCGAGAAGGTCGCCGGCGAACTACGGCTGCATTTACTCGCCAAACAGGTCGTGCGGATGCGGGACAGGCTGCGTCGATTTGAGAAAAAGGGAGGCAGATCCCCCCTGCCCCCGACGGAGTAGCCCACCAACTACGGCCATCCGTTACATGAGAAAAAGCCCCTCTCTGAATGAGAGGGACATTCGATTGTTCAAATTCAGGTGGCACAAGGGTTGTGTGGCATTTCCTCATATGCAGGAACCACATTCCCGCTGCCGTACTACGGAGGCTGAGGCGGCCAGGCCGTGAGCATAAGCCGGCGCTCCACCGTTGCCAACGAGGACCCCGCCCCCGTGGCCCCGGGAAACCGCCCGCCCCCCCGAAAAATGCCCACCGGGGGGGCGATCGGTTTCAAGCCTGACACAGGGGCAAGCCCCATTAGCAACGGTCGTTCGACGATTATCCCTCCCGGTCTGGCCGATGGGTAAGGCAGTCAAGGCGGGGCCCAGGCTGCGGAGCAGCCGGTGGCGGCGTCAGCCGCCAGGGTGCCTTGACGGCCGGCTGGAGGCACCGACCCTGAGAAATGTCCCCAGGCCATACAGCCTGGGGACCTGCCTCCCGGCGAGGGGCGGGGGTGCGGGGGCGGCGCCCCTGCAGTTGGGATGCTCGTTCATGTTTCCAAATCAAGAAGGGAGGTCGATGTTCAGGTTTACGACGATGGGATGATGGGTGTCGGTCAATGGCCACTGGCCGGCACGTATACTGAGGTATACGAAGGGGAAGGGGGGGCGCCTCGGTGACTCTTAGACCAAGTTGGCTGACCGAGCCGCCCGACAAGTGGCCCGAAGACGCAAAGGAGTTTTACCGACTTTGCTATGCCATCCTGAGGAGGGTGCAGGTACGGGGTGACCAGGGGGACTTGCCGGTGACAAGTCCCCCGTCCCATGCGGTCTCCAAACCTAGTCGGCCGGGATAGGCTGAGGTCCAGACGCGGGCGGCGGCACTTCTCAGAAAGGGCCGCCGCCCTGTAAGTTATGTACCATCGCAGCGATTATCCTTCCACAGTTCCGATCACTGTCACGTCCTTCGAGACCTGACTCGCGGTGGTTGCATTTGTGCACAGAGCCTTGAGCGCGTTTTTCGTGCTGTCTCCTGTACAAAGACATAGCGAAATAGGACAAAGGTCCCGAAAGGCGTGACCTTTGTCCTATTCTATTAAGCAGCGACGCGATTCGACACTATTTAAATTATCTGTGGTGTAGAATCAGTAAAGAGTAACCTCTCGCATTGCGTGCAGTTTTTGCAGGCCGCTGCAATGCGAGAGGGCTCCAAAGTCCGGGTGCCCTTCAACGGGCGCCCCGAGCTTTGCTATTTCCTATTTTACACGAAGGGGGTCATGCCGCAACAGTTTTTTGTCTCCTATCGTCGATCGTCACATCTGATTCCACGAATTCGGGAGGTTAGCGCATGAAGAAGCATCTGCTCGCTCTGGTCGCTCTAGTGCTGATGTTGATTCCCGCCACGTCCGTTGCTGCGCCCCCTACCGCTGCATCTCCTGCTGGTTCAAACAAACAGGCGGATCCGCCTGTCGTTGCCCCGGAGTCAGACATTTATCAGGAAGTTGTCGAGTTTACCCCGGGTATGACCGATGAGGAAGTAAATGTCCGATTGAAGAAGATCCCGAAGAACAATCGGCACCTGGTTACTGATGCTATGAAGCGACCTGACTTTCAGGGTATAGTCACGAAGACCGTTTACGTGAAGCGGACGCCCGAGGGTGACCGCCCGATGAGGAAGGACGAAGTCATACTCCTTACGGGGATGAGTCCCTCCATGGGAGCGCGATTTGTCGCTGACACTCAGACCTACAACGGGCTCACCATCAGCATCACCAAGACCGGTTACGAGACTAGTTGGAACCTCTTCGGTGATTTCAGTTGGGATCTGAGTCAAGTGTTTACCTTTTTCACAAACGGTGCCGCCTTGTCCTGGGCCGGGCAACTAACCATGATAAATGACGCCTCTTCGATCTGGGGAGATACGCCCGGCTACTGTTATCCGGAACAGGCCACATTGGTGCGGGTGACGGAAGACGCTGGAGCCGCCTGGAAATTCCCCATGCAAACGCCCTGTTATGAGACCATGACTTACACAACGGGGGGAATGTTCTCAACGTCGATCACCGAAACCACCTTCCAGAACGAACTATCCAACATTTCCTTCACCTACTGGCACTACTACCTCTCTCTCGGATTCTCGTTTAGCGCCGTCGGCACTCCCGGTGCCTCTTACTTCACTGTTACTCCGACCACGGGGCAGTGGAATATCGCTGTCTATTCTTCCATCCTGCACTAGGCTGGCGCGAAAAGCCCGTCCGGACACCCGGGTGGGCTTTTCCAGAAGAAGTGGTAACCAACCTTTGGCGTAAAGGGATTTGCAGGCCATTCGAGGAAAGGTTGCCTTGGTCACAATACTCGGGCGAGTCGAGGGGGAAGGAAAGTGTGGCTACGAAAGCCCATGATAGCGATCGTGGTTGCAGCATTTCTGCTCGTGGTATGGCACGTAATCAAGGAGTCTGCGACTTATGGGTCCGATGAGATCAAAGTGGCAACGCAGGTCATCACTCAGTACTATCGGCATCTAGAAAATCAGGAGTATGGATCAGCTCTTAATCTGCTGGATGTCAAGGGATGCAAGGGTCGCGCCCATGGGCAGAATCCTCAGGGTCCGTCAGCCGCCGAACTAGAGAGGCTCGCCCAAACATCTGAATATCGACTCGTGCGTTTCGACTTCGTTGGAAAGTCCATTCCGCTTGGTTACCCGGGGAGACTGCGGCGAAACAGCCCAATGAGTTTTGTCCTCTATTTGGAAGTGGTAATTCAGGGAGAACGACATTTCTTCAATGAGACAGCGAGCATCCAATCGATTGAGCGAGAAATGAAGATTTGCGGACTTCGGAGCCGTGACCCATATATCCGATACCGAGCCAACGAGTACGTCACATCCGGATGGAGAGTCCCCGCTTCAATAGTACGCCGCGCTTACGCCTAATTGGGCGTTTGAACGGGTTGTCCTGAAAGTGTCCTTAGCGGTATCGTAACCATGAGTGAAGTCGAGACCTAGGGCGGCGGGAAGAGATGAGTCGGCGGACTTCCAGTAAGTCGATAAGGCGCCAAAATTTTGGATTTCCGTGGAATCCTCTCAGGAGGATTCCGAAGTGCGTTGTTTCGCCGTCTTCGATGCTGTCCGGCGAATGGCGATCAAGAAGCGGAGCCCCTCCGCTCCCCGTGGTCGCCTATAGGTCTGGCACGAGTGTCGCAACCCTGTTTCTGTACAAAAGGATCTGACCGCCAAAGGCTGGCAAGACACGAAGTAGGAGGGCTTTGCGTTCTTGCGGCGTGGCGAAGTTCCATACTTCTTGGAAGTCGATGACGCTCGAAACCAACGTTTCCCGAGAGGGGGGGGCCGGTAGTGCCTTAATCTGGTCCAACTTCTCCTGAATGACCTCAATGCGTTCCTTGTGCGGCTGAACACGGGCGAGGTAATTCTCGAAACCCAGTCTGCCGGTCTCGTAGGCCCTGTCCCAGCGGCCAATCGCAACCTGCGCTTCCCTAAGGTCTGCTTCCAGCCGCCGCAATTCGATGCCGCTGATGCCAGCCTTCTTGGTCCATTCCTCGGCACACTGTTCCAGGAAGTTCTCCATGTTCCCGGGCTGCTCCAGACCGCTAACGAGTTCGGCTACCATCCCATCGGCCAGGGGGCCGGGGAAGCTCGTCAGGGCAGGTTCCGCGCAACCCATGCCATGAACGTAGTTGAGGCATCGGTAGTAGTACGTTCCTTCACGCCTCATGTAGAGGGCGGAGATCGGGCCGCCACACTCTCCACATTTTGCGATTCCAGCCAGCGGGTACACACCGGTCGCCTGACGGGGCGGTACTCCCTTTCGTTTCTCAAACATGTCCTGGACACGCTCAAAGATGTCCCGCGGCACTAGACCCTCGTGGTTTCCCTTGACCCGGATAACTGGGCCGCCGGTCCGCCGACCGCTGACGACATCACCGCAATATACGGGATTCGTCAGCAGACGCACGAGTGTCACCGGGCGCCACACCCCGCCAGCGGCTGCCGGGACTCCCAACTCCCGGCTGAGCCAAAGGGCGATTCCCCGGACCCCTTGGCCGCCAAGGTAACGTTCGAAAATCTGCTGGACGATATGAGCACGCCCAGGGTCGGGCACTAGCTCGTACAGGGTGCGGGTACCCCTGACCAGAGTTGGTTCACCTTTGTACCCGAAAGGGATCGGGCCGCCGGGCCATTCGCCCGTCGTGGCCTTTTTTTGTCGCCCCATCTTGGTTCGCTCAGCGATCGTCTCCCGTTCCCACTGTGCCAGCACGGCGACCAGGGTGATCATCAGGCGGCCGTGGGAAGTGGTGGTATTGAACTCCTCCGTGGCGGACTTGAACAAGACACCTCGGGTGTCGAAGGTTTTCATCAACTGGTAGAGGTCCATGACGGACCGGGTAAGCCTGTCCAACTTGTAGACGACGATGACCTCGCCCTTCTGGGTATCCCTCAGCATCTGCTGGAGGGCGGGGCGGTTGGTATCCTTGGCAGAGTACCCATCGTCTTCATAGAACTTCGTCACGGTCCACCCCTGGGACTTGGCGAACTGATCCAGCCGTTCCCGCTGCGCTGGCAGGGAGAAGCCCTGTGTGGCTTGTTCATCTGTCGATACCCTGATGTACGCCCGGGCCTTGAGGTTCTCCAACGTGTAACACTCCTTGATCGTTACTGAGTTCTATAATATCCGATTTCTGCCAGCAACTCAAGGTTTTTGGTTACACAAAGGGAGGCCCAAGAAGTTGACGAAGAGACATTTTTCCACCTGGGGGAAAGTGGAGGCACAAAAGTCTCAAGCGCCTACAAGCTGTGCCATGACATCATCCAAGAACGATATGACCCTATACGGTGGAATATCTACCCCTTCCATTTTTCAGACGGAGACAATTGGTCCGACAGCGACAATAAAGTCTGTGTCGACCTCGTCCACAAGCTGCTGGGCGTCTCCAACCTGTTCGGCTACGGCGAGATCAGGGACGGGGGCTACACCAGTTCCCTGATGAGCGCCTTCACGGCGATCCACGATCCGAGATTTGTAATCGTAACTATCATCAGTAATGAACGCAAGTGATCTTGTGTTATACTGAGGATGGGGGTGATGGGAACAAATGGAACGTACCGAAACCATTTGTCCCACGAAGGTTGCTGCTTACATCCGATGGTCCACGGACGACCAGACGGATGGGACAACCCTGGAGGTGCAGCGCGAGAGCTGCATGCATTACATCAAGGCTCAGGGCTGGCAGTTCAGTGACGGACTGTGCTTCATCGACGATGGGTACTCAGGCGGGTCTCTGGACCGACCCGCTATCACGCGCCTTCGCGAAGCGGTGAGGGAGGGGCGGGTGTCCTGCATTGTGGTGTACAAGCTGGACCGCTTGTCTCGCTCTGTGCTAGACACCGTGAACCTGGTGCTGGAAGAGTGGGATGGTAAGTGCCACGTCAAAAGCACCAGGGAGCCCATTGATACAACGACACCGGCAGGCAAGATGTTCTTCTACATGCTCGTCAGCTACGCCGAATGGGAGAGGAGTGTGATCCGAGAACGGACTCTCTCCGGTAAGAAGAAGCGGGCTGAGCAAGGCAAGAACCCGGGCATGAAGTTTCCGTTTGGCTATTGCCGTGGAGACAAGGTAGGCGAGTATGCTATCGATGAGGCCCAGGCAGCGGTAGTTCGGAGGGTCTTCAGGGACTACGAAGCGGGGAAAGGCCTGCTTACAATCGCCAACGAACTCAACGACGATGGCACTGCATCAAAGTTCGGTACTCCCTGGAGGGCCACTAGCATTCAGTACATGCTCCGTAACGAAGCCTACAAAGGCGTGTTGGTTTTTGGATCACGCATCGACGTCAAGGATAAGACGACCGGAAAACGGAAGGTCGTCACTCTTAGTGAACCGCGCCATGCGCGAGTCGAACGTGCGCTGCCGGCCATCATCGATGCCGAGTTGTGGGAACGGGTCCAGCGGTTGATGAAGCAGAGAGCGCTTGCACCCAGGAGGAATCTGGCGGGGGACTACCTTCTATCAGGCATTGCAAGATGCCGTTGTGGCTCACCGCTAGTCGGCAACTTAATCGACGGGAAGTACCGCTTCTACGCGTGCGCGGCACGCCGCAACCAAGGGGCGGCGCTCTGCAACGCGGCAACCTTACACGCCGACCATGTTGAGCAGAAGATCATAGACGCAGTGAAAGCCCACTACAGCCAGTCGAGCGAAGATGGATACGTGACGTCGGTCCTCGCTGACCTTCGACACCAACTGCAAATCGCTGAGGCAGCTGTTGAGCAGTGGACGGGTAAGGCTGACGAGCTGAACCGGCGAATGGCACGGCTACACCGCGACTATGACGCCGGAGAATTGACGGGACGCATATACAGCGAACGAGTAGAGGCAACCCAAGCCGAGTTGGCCGAAGTCAAGGAAGGACTACTTCTCGCCCAAGCCCAGGTATCAGACCTCAGACAGCGCCTCGATTCTGGTGAGACGATAAGGGGGGAGTTCCGCCAACTGGTCAACACGGTGAGTACATGGGAATCGCTATCTGGGGAGGAACAGAAACAGGTTCTTAGGCACGTGGTGGAGTCGCTCACAGTGTGGTGCGTGTCGAAGGAGCGTGACCCTCGAAACAGACGGAAGTTCCTGCACGTGGTTGATGCAGACTTGGTCCTCCGCAAAATCTCCGAGGATTTTGTCGTGATGCCACTGGCCACAGTGAGCGTACACTAAAAACTGCGGCTAGGTGTTCACCGACCTTGGTAGCACACCTAGCCTTACAAATTTTTGCTTGAGACAGAACTTCCCGTTCATGATCGTGGAGCCGAAAACCAGCTGTAGACACTTTATGTAAGAAATTGGTATCATGAAGGTGGTGCACTCGGAAGGAGGGTTGACAGACGACAGAGCGGTTGCAGGAACTAGAAGAACTGGTACGGCGGGGAGAGTTCGTACAAGCTGCTGAGTTTGCTAAGCGCCTGTTGTTGCTGCCGGACCTCACTCCAGGGCAACGTGCTAGGGCTCTTCGGGCGCTTGGGCGCGCCCGGAGTGAATCCGGTGACCCCCACGGCGGGCTCAAGTCGCTGGAACTTGCCATTCCGTTGGCACTGAGAGCTAGGGATTGGGACTGCCTCGGAAAGGCACGCGCCGAGTTGGGGATCTCTTGGATGCTAATCGCTGAGTACCCCAACGCGGTCGAGAATTTGCAGGCCTTCCTCATCGACTATCACCGGTATGACAAGGCCAGGTCGTACCTCGGGGCAGTCCTCTACAATCTGGGACTGACCTATCGTCGCCGGAACGACAACGCTAACGCCCTACACTATTACCGAGAGGCCCTTGCCTGCTACAGCGAAAAGGGACTTACATTCATGACAGGCAAGACCCACCAGAACCTGGCGTGGCTATATTGCCTGGAGGGCGACGACGAATCTGCCGAGTCCGAGGTGCGACTCGCTGAATCCTTTGCCGACGTGTGCGGGGCGGAATTCAAGACGGAGCAACTTCTGTGTCGGGCCTTCGTACTCTTTTTGCGGAAGCAAATCGTGACTGCCTTACGACTAACCGCTGAAGTGTTGCAAACCGGACGGCCTGGGACAACGGATGGACACAGGGCCGAGGCTTGTTGGCTGACAGGCCGGTGCTCTCTAGCAATGTACGATGTAAGGGCAGCTCAGAGTTTCGCCGAATACGCCGAGGAGTACGCAATACGCCACAAGGATCCAGAAGCTACGAGCTTGGCCAGCAGCCTAAAGACCGAGGTTGCCCGCCGGCTCCAAGAATCTGATGAGGCGGCTAAATAGGCCGCCCTCATCTTGTACCCGAGTTTCACTGTGAGCGAAATTGAACCAGGGGGGATTCATTTGAGGCGGATCTTGATCACCTTGACCATGGCTTTGTTGCTCGTTTTCGCTGCCAGCGCGATTGCCTCGGCTGAGAATGGACCTGTGTGGCCGACGATGAGAGCGACTGACCTGAGGGGAAGCAAGTAGCTGATGATTGCAAGAGAACCGGAACAGAAACGGAAGGCAGAAACGGCGATCAGTGGGCCTTGCTCAGCGATGGTGGGTCAGTGAGCCGGCGGAAAAGGGGCCCGAGGACGCCCGCGAGTTAAGCCGGCTGTTCCACGCTATTCTAGAACGGGCTCAATCGCAGCAGCCCGAAGGGGCAGCGCGAAGGACCGAGCTGTTAACTGAGTACCCTCAGTTCTCTGGGTTCGCAGCCGGCGGTCACGTTCTGTAGTAACCCAACTTGAGCAGTGGCGGTGCATGAACATGCATTGCCACTGCTTTTTTGGGGTTGGGGGCTTTGAGGTCATGCCCCCCGCCGCCTTCGCAGTGCCCCCCACTGCGGGATCGAGCAATTGTCCACATTCAGAAGGAATCGGGTTGTTGCAGACGAAATGTTTAGAACTGCGAAGTCTGTGTGCGAAACAAGACGTGGTTATGTGCAGATCGGCGCGATGCTGCAACTCGAAGCCATAATTCGGGATGACCCTCGTCATGAATACTGTGGACAGTCGCGCTGCTTTGTTCAGCAACGTAGCAGAGGTGTTGTGCGTGGACGATATGACGATTCGGCAGATACTTAACTTCTGCAAAGAAGGGCGGTTACGCGTTCCTACATTTCAGCGGGGATTTGTCTGGGATGCAAACCGTGTCGCGTACTTGATGGATAGCGTGTACAAGGGATACCCGATAGGCTCTCTATTGATATGGCGGACAAAGGAAAAGCTTAAGTTTGAACGTAGACTTGGGCCGTTTACGTTGCCTCAGCCAGATGCTGCCCTCCCAGTTGACTACATTCTAGATGGTCAACAACGCATAACCTCGATTTTTGGAGTTTTCCAGACAGAGATTCAGCCAGATTCAAATGTTGATGACACCTGGACCAACATTTACTTTGACCTGAAAGCGGATTCGAATGCCCAAGAATCCCAGATGGTTGCCATTATGCCCGGCGATCCAGCCCTCGATCCGACACGATATTTTTCGCTCCGGACGCTTTTCGACACCGTTGCATATCGACGAGCAACGCGTAACCTTGACGATGATTTGGCGGAGAAAGTCGACAGGCTGCAGACCGTGTTTAAGGAATCCCGAATCCCTGTTCAGATGATATCGACCGACGACCGAACAACCGTTGCGATAGTCTTCGAGCGCGTAAATCAGCGGGGAGTACCTCTTGATACCCTGCAATTGCTAACGGCATGGACTTGGAGTGAAGACTTCGACATCCAGCGCAAATTCCAGGATCTAACCGATGAGTTCGAGCCCTTTGGATTTAAAGGCATTGGTGAGGATAACAACCTGCTCTTGCGGTGCTGTTCTGCCGTGATAGCAGGAAATGCCTCAACGGAAACCCTCATCAAGCTGAATGGTGCCACCGTTCGCGCTCATTTTCCCAGTGTCGTCAACGGACTCAAGGGAGCGATAGACTTCCTGCAGAAGAACGTCCAAGTTCACTCCCTAGACAACCTTCCATACGCTTCATTGCTCATCCCGTTGACGGTGTTCTTTGCCGCCCCGGGCAATAAACACGTACAGTATACGAACGACCAACGCAACACAATTCTGCGTTGGTTCTGGCGGGTGTGCTTGTCCAAGAGATATAATAGCCAGCCGGTCAAGTCGATACAGAGTGACATCGCCGAGATGGTAAAGCTACGTAATGGTGAGGCGTCCGATCTCGGAAATTTCACGGTTAACGTAACTGCCGATGACTTTAAGAGGGAAGCCTTCCGGATGAACAACGTCAGTACCAAGACCTTCATTCTGCTTCTGGCCCAGCGGATTCCTCGAAGCTTCGTAACCGGATCACCTGTCTCTTTGAGTGCGGTCCTCAAAGATTACAATCGAAACGAATTTCATCATCTCTTTCCCAAAGCGTACTTGCGTTCTCAGGGTGCGCCCACCTACGATCCGGACTGCATTGCCAATCTCTGTTTCATGTCCCGAGCCGATAACAACCTTCTAGGTGGCGTTGCGCCAAGTAAGTATCGCTCCAAAATGCCTGCCCAAATTGATGATATCTTGAGCAGCGCCGTTTGCCCGAGTTTCTTGTTCACCGCGAGTTTTGAGGAATTTGTTGATTCACGAGCGGACATGCTCTGCACAGAAGCGCTCCGGCTTATCAGTTGACGTGCGTAGACATTGGTTCAACGGAGCAATGGCCCGACAGGTATCCTCGTCGATGGAACTGCAACTCTACGAACATGCTAAGCTAATTGATACTGACGGAAAAGTTAAGAGCGGGAAAGGCTAGCCTTCCCGCTCTTTTCTTAACGACTGCTCTTGCTGTTTTCGAATTGACTCCAGGAGATGCAACGCTTGGGTAACCTGCTCTGGAGTGTAGCCCTCCCGTTGTGCGAGAGCTACAATCCTCTTCCACTCCTCTGGGATATCAGGCTGGCTATTTCCGCTCGACTGATCGTCCCGCCCAAGGAGGAAGTCTACCGACACCCCGAAAAAGGTGGCTAACTTCTTAGTAGTATCGAAATCCGGTTCACGCTCACCCATCTCATAGTTGCCGAGCGCCGAGCGCCCGATCTTCAGCCGGCGGGCCAACTCATACTGGGACAGGCCAGCATCCTTGCGCAGGTCGATCAGTCGCTGCCATTTGTCCGGCATGTGGCCCCTCCTCCTGAGATATCCTGGTAGCTCGATTCTATCACACTTCGTAGCAGCACGCCAGAAATCGACACAAATCGGGGAGGGATATATTGACAGACACAAGCGGTGTCTGTTAGACTCTGGTTCAAGGACACAAAATGTGTTTGATACTGAACTCGACTCATAACGCATCTCATACCTAGCAACAAGGCAGCAGTATACACGCAATGGACACTTTTTGTGTCCATTTTTCCAGAAAGGAGGCACGACTACCACCCCTGGCCCCGGACCACACCAACATCATGGAGGGTTGTGATGAAAGCAGGACTGAAAAGCAGCGGCTTCGTCCGTAGGCTGGATGAACTCGGCCGCATCGTGCTCCCTGTCGAATGGCGCCGGACTTTCGGACTCGAACCTGGCTCCCCCTTGGAGATGATCCTTGGCGGCGACGGCACCCTGATGCTCAAGCGCTACATCCCGAGCGGCACCTGTACCTTCTGCGGCGAGGTCGAGGAGATTCGTCACTTTGCCGGGCGCCCGATCTGCCGCAAGTGCACCGACCAGCTGGCAGCCGGCCAGGGCGCCTAGCCCAAGCTTGCCGTCAGCCGACCGGTCCCCCCTTCGGGGCCCGGACCCACCCGCTCCACAGCCTCCTCACCCGGCTTCTCACGTGAGTGAGGCTGTGCCGCAGGATAGAAGCCGCCTGAAGGCTGCTGTAAGCCCTTCGGGCTGAAGGGTTTGGCTTCCTGAACGAAGACGGGTCATTCATGAAACACGGCTCAAAGACTTGAGAGAGTGGGGGTGATCCTTCATGACAGGTAGGCGGCGGGCGCCACGCCCCGCAAGCGGGCGCCCGGACTCGCCTGGACGGGAGAAATTCGCTACATTCGTCGACTCGGCGATAATCGCCGGAATTCGCGAGACGGCCAAGCGCAAGAAGGCACGGATCTGTCAGGTGACAGAACTCGCCCTGCTCCGGTACCTGCAAGAAGATGAAGCGGGCAAGACCGATGCTCACCTCGCTCCCCTGATCGACCGGGTGATTCAAACTCGCCTCACTCACCTCGAAGGCGGCCTGCGCACGATGATCGCCCGCCTTGCTCATGAGAATCTGGCCATTATGTACGTGGTCTGCAACTTCATCGTCGAGGCCAACGTACCGCCGGGCAAGGTTGAGAAGTGGCGGAAGGATGGCTACAAGTTCGCCGTCCAGGAATTCCGGAAGCGCCCTAACCGGTACGAAGACCCACCCGACGAGGACCACTAGGGCAGGCGTAGCCCATGGCATTCACCGGCCGCCAGGCCTTCTTCCGGATCATCCGGAACACCAAGACCCTTACCGGCGCCAAGCGGATGGTCCACTACATCGCCTTCCGGTCCCGGGAGCTCCCCGAGGAGCGGAAAGGAGGCTTCGACCGGGACCACGACCAGGCCAACGTCGACCGTTTCTGCAGCGGCCTGGACCACCGCCTGACCCGGCACCCAGCCGTACCCGTCGCCTTCCATGGTGTCTTCTCGCTGCCCCGGGAGGAGGCCGAGCGGGCAGGGCTCACTGACTGGAAGCCCTTTGTGCGGGAGGTCATGCGCCAGTACGAAGCCAACCGGGAGATCCGGCTCGACTGGTTCGCCTCGGTCCACGACTCGGAGACGCACCCGCACTGTCATATCGTCATCAAAGCCGTCTACACGAACCGGGACGGGCGGGACGTGCGGCTCCGCTTCAACAAGGAAGATTTGAAAGAACTCCGCCGGCTGGCGGGCAGACAACTGGCGCACCAGCGCTGGCTCCATCAGGCGCCCGAACGGGCGGCCCGGGAACTGCAAATCGAGCGGGCCGAGATCGCCTCTGACCGGCTGGCCAAAATCCAGAGCGGACTCGACTTGCTGCGGGAGATGATCCGCAGACACCGCCGGGAGCGGCTCCGGGAAGAGGAAGAAGCACATGAGCGCTGGCTGCGTGAACGAGACGATGACTAACGGAGGTGACATGCTTGCGTGACCGCTGGAAGCTCGTGGCGCTGTGGGCCGCCGCTATCGTGCTGGGGGCGTTCGTGGCGGCCTACATCATCGGCGCCGGGGCTTTCCTGGGCTACCTGATCGGCGAGGCCAACGGCATAAGGGACGGCTGGGACCGGTGGCTTGCCACTGGTGTTCGACCACGAATGGTCTTCGCCGCCCTGCTGACGGTCAAAGAGGTCCAACTCTACACCCTGTCGTTCCTTGCCTTTGTTGGCACCCTGGGGGCCTGGTGGCTTGTCGAACGGCGACCCAAGGTCAGCAAGCCGGTGGACGCCAGCAGCTACGGCAGCCACGGGCAGAGCCGGTGGGCCCATCAAGATGAGATCGTCAGCCGCTTCCCCGAGACCGGCGCCGGGGCGATTCTGGGACGGCTCTGGCACCGCCGGGGCTGGCGCCCGATCATCTTCCCCTGGGAGACCAAGACCCGCAACCGCTTCGTGCTAATCGTCGGCCCACCCGGGAGCGGCAAGACCAGCCGCTACTCGCTCCCGAACCTGATCCACCATGCCGCCACGGACCCGAACCGGAGCTTGCTGATGACCGACCCCAAAGGCGAACTCTACCGCAACGTGGCCGGCATGCTCAAGGAACGGAAGTACGAGGTCAGGACCATCAACCTGCTGGACCCGAAGGTCAGCGATCGCTACAACCCGATGGACTACGTTCGCACCGTGGAGGACGCCTTCCGGCTGGCGAACACCATCATCACCAACACATCGGGGAACAGCGTCACCGGGGACGCATTCTGGATCAACGCCGAGCGTTCGCTGCTGACCTGCCTCATCTGGTACGTGAAGACGGCCCTGGAGCCGCAGTACCAGCACCTGACCACCGTCCTGCACCTGGGCACGACCTTCGCCAAGGACGGCCAGCTCATGGAGCAGATCTTCAGTAACTCGAGGCTCGACGAGACCGTGAAGGTGCTCTACCGGCAGGTGGCAGGACTGCACGACAAGACCCGGGACGGTGTTTTCATCGGGTTCTCCGTCCGGCTTCAACTCTGGACCAGTCAGGAGATCGCCGCCCTTACATCAACCAGTGACTTCAGTCTCCGGGATCTCGGGCGAAAGCGATTGGCGCTCTTCCTGATCATCCCGGACCATCACAGCACATATCAGGCGCTCACGTCGCTCCTCTTTGATCAGGCGTTCCAGGAGCTGATCAACGAGGCCGACGAGGGCGGCGGGCGGCTCAAGTTCGAGGTCCGGATGATGCTCGAAGAGATGGCCAACATCGGCCGGATTCCAGACCTAGAGAAGCGGCTGGCCACGATCCGCAGCCGGGGCCTGCTGGTGGAGATGATCCTCCAGACCATCGGCCAGCTCAAGGCGCTGTACGGCGACGCCTGGAACACCATCGTCGGCTGTGCGGATACCATCGTTGCCCTGGCTGCCAACGATCAGGAAACTGCTGAGTGGATGAGCAAGCGCCTGGGCACGACGACGATCCGGACCACCAGCACCAGCAGCACATCGACCGATCGGGGCGACAGCAACAGCGAGAGCCTCCACTATACCAGCCGGTCGCTGATGATGCCCGACGAGATCCAAGGCACGGGGGACCGGGGTCTCGGCCCTGATGAGTTACTGCTGATTCAGCGGGGACATCCCCCCGCCCGGCTGCAGAAGTACCCGGTCGAGGAGTTCCCCGGCGAGGACCGGCGGATTCCTTCCGACCCAAAGAAGCATCCGGTCGTCAACGCCAAGGATCGCAACGTACCGCTGCCTGACCCGGCCAAGCTGGTTCCAACCGAAGAGAAGCCCGTCTGGCAGGCAGAGGTCTAATCAATCCCAAGGAGGATGAGCGCGTGAAGAAACGGACCCGCCTGCTCCTGGTGGCACTCTACGCCACGCTGTTCCTGCTGGCCATGGGTGGCATCGCCCTGGCCGATCCACTGGACGACGCCGGCGCCAAGATCGGCGACTTCCTGCAAAAAGCCGGGTTTATCTTGTCGGGATTCATTCCCGCCGCTTCCGGTCTCGCCGTGGGGGCGCTGGCCGTGAAGCGCTCGGCGGCCAAGGCCATGGGCGAGGAAGAAGGGATGAGCCGGGCCGGCAACCAGATCGTCGAGGTGCTCAAACTGACGGCCATCGGGACCGGGGCCTCCCTGATTGTGGGGATCGCGGGCTCTGTGCTCAAGTAGCCGGAACGGGGACGGGGGCGAGCAGGGCTGATGATGCCGGCCGGCACGTCCGGGCGTCAAGGCTCACACGGGGAATCACGACCCGGGGCCTTGACCCCCGGCCATCCCGGCGGAAAATCTCCTCTCAGCCCGCCCCCCCAGGTACATGTAGGACAAGGACCACACAACCAGGCGACAGAGCAGCCCCTCCCGGGCAGACCGGGAGGGGTTGCGCCATGAAAGGAGTGCTTCGCACATCAACGGTTTATGGAAGGTGGATTCGTGATGGGGACATGGGTGCAACAGACCTCCTGGAGCATCGTCACCTACCTGATCCAGGCGACCTCGGAGGAGTCCGGTAACCTGGTCTGGGGCCTGTTCAGCCGGCTGTTTGCCGTCCCGGTTTCGGTGCTTGATGACCCGACGGTAAAGCCGCTGGTCCAGGTGCTGGTTGGGGTGGTCCTCGGCTTCCTGCCCGTCGCCATCGCCTGGATGGCCCTGCAGGAGACGGCTGCCCGGATGGACGGCACCGCCACGACGCCGCCGGAGTCCCTGATCCGGCGAGGGATGCTGGCCGCCCTGGCCGTCACAGGCACATCGCTGGTGGCCTGGTTCATGATCGAACTCAGCGGCCACGCCCGCCAACTGGTTGCGACGCTGGGGTTGGAGATCGACCCGCTGGGCCCGCTGTTCACCGGGACCCCTGACGCCGGCATCGTGCTACTGATCCTGATGCTGGTCTTCCTCGTCGGCAGCATCGCCCTGGTGGCTCAGCGGGCCGTGATCATGGCCGAGACCACCGTCCTGATCGCCATCGGGCCGATCATGGCGGCGGGCCTGATTCGGGAGGGTGGCGGCACCACCTGGAACATCTGGCTTCGGGAGCTGACTTCGCTGCTGGTCTCCGGGCTGATTCAACTGCTGGTGACCATGCTCTTCCTGGCCAAGTTCACCCATGTGAGTCCGGGCAGCGGGGGTGACCTCTTGGACCCTCGGGTGTGGGCGGAAGCAAACCAGCGGATGGGCGCTCTCGCCTACCTGTGGGTGCTGTGGAACAGCCCGCGGTGGGCCAGGCATCTGGTCTACAGCGTTGGCGCCGGCGGGGCCGTTGTCGCCGGAGCGGCCAACCTGACCCGGATGGTCGTGATGCGCCAGATCTTCAAGCTGATGTCGGCCAAGTAGGGAGGGCTGGAGGCATGAAATGGCTGACAGGGTATATGTCCCCTATGGCTGATAGCAACCGGCTGGCGCTCACGGCGCCGGGCCAGGAGATCCCCTTCCACTGCGGTCAGCGGCTGGAACTGCTGCTCGACGGCTGCTGGCAGCGTGGATGGGTGGAGTACAGTGATTCGCTGGGCTGGTACTTCACGGACGCCCACCGCAATCTGCGGCTGCTGGTCGGGGACGAAGTGCGGGTATGGGACGGGCGGGAATGGCCCCGTGCGGCCCAGGATCGAGATTTTGAGCGCGAGCGATAGGAGGGAACCCATGGACGACGAGTTCTTCTTCCCGCAGAACGTGCGGACCAGTTACCGGCTTTGGATCCTGGGCCCCCGGCATTTGAAGCGCCTGTCTCTGGCCCCGTTGATCGCTGTACTCGCGGGCCTCGCCCTGTTCAAGGTCTCGCTCTTCCTGGCCGCCGTGGTGGCCGGGCTCCTCGCTAGCGTCTACGCCGCTCTCTTCTGCATCCCGCTGCTGGCCGACGAGCAGACCCTTTCCGATGTCGGTTGGGAGGTCTACCGGCACCGCCGGCACCAGACGGCGTTCGCCCATGCAAGGGAGGTGAGCGGCCATCGTAGCGTGGCGGAATTGGAGCAGTAAGCGGCCGACGCCGCTGACGGCGCAGGGCTGGCTGCCCGTCACGGCGGGCCGGGACGGTGGTCTCGCCCCGGCGGATGGCCGGGAGGTCTGCGTCCTCGAAGTCGGCAGCCTGCATCTGCGGCTGCGGAGCAACGCCGAGCGACGCCGGATCTTCCGGGCCGAGGAGGAGCTGTTCAACAGCATCCGCTTTCCCCTGATGCGCCTGGCGCTGCCGGTCCCCCTGGACCTCACCGCGTACCAGACAGAGGTGATTGAGCAGGTCGGGGCAGACCCGGTTCGGGATCGGGCGGCGATGTTGTTCGACAAGCTTGTCCATGTGGACCACCTGATCCATGAGCGGCACTTGGTGCAGTGGCGGAATCTGGTGGTGATCCCCGGGCCGGCGCCAGGGGCGGGAGCGTCCGAAGTGCCCCTGTCCGAGCGGGTCCAGCAGGTGCGCTCCGGGCTGGAGCACTGCGGGCTCAGGGTGGCCGAACTGGACGCCGCCGAAGTGGCGCAGGTCTGGATGTCGCTGCTCAATCCGGGGGCGGACCCCGGCGACTTGGGCGACGGTCTCTTGGATCGCATCACACCGACCGGCGGGTTCAACTTCGCCCCGCCCCAGCACTTCCTGATCGGTAACCAGGTCTGCCGGATCATCGCCCTGACGGGATATCCCCGGCAGGTAACACCGGCCGCCTTTGGCGACCTCTACCGCCTGGACCGGCGGGTGGTGGTGGTCCAGCACATCCACCCGGCGGACAGCATCGAGCTGCAGCGGGAGATCAGCAACTCCATCGGCGAGATGAACGCCCGGATGGCCGGGACCCTCTCAGAGCATGAACGGGAGGGCACAAAGGCCCGGCTCCGGGATGCCCAGCGCCTGCTCAAGAAGCTGGCCGGGGAGAACCACAACGTGCTGGACTTCTGCATGTATCTCTTGGTGCGGGCGGATTCGGTGGACGAGCTGGAGCAGTTGACCCGACGCATCCAGGGCCGCCTCCGGGGCAAGGGGATGCGGGGGCGCATCCTCCGGTTCACCCAGCAGCCTCAGGGGCTCCAGGCCTGCCTTCCGTTAGCAAGGGACCCGCTCCGGGAGATCGCCCGGCGCAACATCCCCGCTGAGTCGCTCCCGGCCACCTTCCCCTATGCGAACGCCGAGCTAACACAGGGCCGGGGCTTCGTGATGGGCATCAACAAGGACACCGGCAACCTGGTGCTGGTCGATCCGTGGGAGTTGATGAACGCTCACTCGGTCTTCATCGCCACGTCCGGGGCGGGCAAGACCTTCACGCTCAACGAGCTGGTGACGCAGTTCTGGAGCTGGGGCATCCAGATCCGGTCGATGGACATCGAGGGCGACAAGGGACGGCTCTGCCAGGAGCTGGGCGGGCAGCGGGTGCGGCTGGCGCCCCACGCCGGCAACTACATCAACCCGATGGAGGTGCGGCGCCCGCCGTTGGACCCGACGCTCTTCCTGGACGCCGAGGCCGAGGAGCCTGCCAACGGGCTGGCCGCCACCATCCAGCGGCAACTGATCCTCTTCACGCTGATGCTGCCGGATGCTAACCCGGTGGAGCTCTCCCGGGGTGAGACGCTGGTGATCGAGTGCTACCGCCGGGCAGGCATCACCTTCGACACGGACTTCAGCCAGCTTAGGCCCGAGCAGTGGCCGACCTGGCGCCATCTCCAGCCCCTCTTGGCCGCCGATCCTGCCACGCAGCGCCTCGCTGCAGTCATGCACTCCTGGGTCGCGGGGAGTCTGGCGGGTATGTTCGATCAGCCGACCAACGTCAACCTGGACAATCAGTACGTGCTCCTGGACATCCACGACGTGATGGGCCACCGGCTGGCCCGAGGGCCGGTTTTCTTCCAGGCCATGACCTTCCTGTGGGATGAGATCAACCGGGACTGGCGGGAGCGGAAGATCCTCGACATCGACGAGCTGGGCATCCTGGCCGATTCGGAGGATGCTCTGGAGTTCATCTGGCGGGTGTCGAAGTGCGCCCGGCGGCGCCGGTGCAGGCTCCAGGTCGCGACGCAAGACCCGGCGGACTTCCTCAACGGGCGAAACGCGGCGTCGCAGAAGTACGCGCTGGGGATCATCAACAACTGCGCCACCAAAGTCCTGGGCTTCCTCGAGCCCAAGGCCCTGGAGCAGGTCTCGCAGGCAGTCAAGCTGTCGCAGGCCGAGCTGGACCTGCTCAGCAAGATCCGGCGGGAAGAGAAGCTGATCATCTGCGGGGAGCAGCGGGCGCATGTGGAGATCGTGGCATCGCTGCGGCAGCTGCAGATCCTGGACCCGCTGAAGTGGGCGCAGAAGAGTGGGAGGGCAGCTGAGTGAAGGCGGTTGCGGCAGTGATTGGGGGTTTCGTCCTGCTGGTCTTCGGCGCCTTCGGGGTCGGGAACACCGTGCTCACTTCCGTTCCCTTTGCATCAGATCAGCAGCGTGCGTTCTACGACGAGGCCGTGCAGGAGTACTGGCTGAAGATCCCGGGTTCGGTGCTCCTGGCCGTGGACACGGTCCGGTTTCACCAGGATTTCAGCCAGGTTGACCGGGCGACGGTCAGGCAGACGGCGGAGCTGTTCGCGGCGTGTGTGGACTTCCGGCCCATGAACATCCCCTCGCACGGGAAGTCGCAGCGCATCCCGTTTCACGTACCCCGGTCTGGTACGGTGCGGTACGGGATCGATGACGCCTCACCGGGGGTCACTGGCCGGGTTGTGGACGGTGAAGGCCAGAGCTACCCGACCCGTTCGGTCCTGGCCGCCGGGGATTACTGGCTGGAGGTCGAGGCGCCCAGCGACAGCTCCCGCTACCGCCTGCGCCTGTACATGGACCTTGAGCCATGCGGCGAGGAGGAAATCAGCGCCGTGCTGGACCGACTGGGGCTGGTCGGTGACGACCGGGCCATGGTTTACCATCTGATCGCCCTCTACCTGCCGGAAGAGATGACCTTCGGGCGGGTGGCCCCGGGGCCGTACACCTGGCCACTCAAGGAGAACTACCCGGTCACGTCGCTGTTCGGGCCACGGCTGGACCCGGTGACGGGGACATGGGGCGTGCATACGGGCGTGGATTTGGGCGCCCCCGAGGATACGCCGGTCTGGACGGCAACCGATGGGTTGGTCTCCTTCACCGGCTGGGACGGCGGCTACGGCAACGCCGTCCGAATCAGCCACGGTGACGGCGTGACGACCGTCTACGGGCATCTCAAGACGATTCTCGTCACCGCTGGCCAGGTCGTTACCAATGGGCAGACGGTCGGGTTGGTTGGCAGCACTGGCAAAAGCACCGGCCCCCATCTGCATTTTGAGTGGCGGGTCAACGGGGAGCCCGTTGATCCCTTAGGAGTGTACCACTGGACCCCGAATGAAACGCCATGAGGCTGGGGCACGTGGCCTCCAGCCTCATCACGGAAGGGAGCGAATCGAGATTGAGTGTGCCTGAAGGGATGGTAATCCCCGTGACTCAGGTTCGGTTGAATCTGTTGGATGTACCTGGCCCGACGAAGGCCATCGGCAGCGTGACGCTGGGCGGCAGCTTCATCGTGCATGGGGTCCGGGTTGTCCAAGGCCCGACTGGCGAGTTTGTCGGGATGCCCCAGCGGAAGGACGGCGACCAGTATCGGGATCTGGCGCACCCGCTGACGGGGGATCTCCGGGCCAGGATCAACTCGGCAGTGCTGGAGGAGTATCAGAAGCTGCGTGAGCGGGAAGGCCCGGAGCGGTCCCGCTAGGTCATCGAGAACCCTGTCATCACATTCTCTGGGGGCCGGGCTGAGAGGAACACTGCCGGCGGCCGGGCGGGTGTCAAGGCCGCCCCGCCAGGGGCGCCCGCCTTGGCGGGTTTAGCCTTGATGCCCGTTCGGACGCCGGCCATCATCTAGACCGCTCGGCCCCACCAGCGTTTCAGGAGCGGAAGGGGGAAGTATGGTAACCTTGCGACGTGTCCGGCATAGCCTTGACCTGAGAACGAATCGGGAGGGGCAGGACATGGAAAGTCAGGTCATCCTCAGGATTCGATTCGTGGAAAACTCGGCCGAGGTCGAGAAGGCACTGGCGATCCTGCGCAGGGGTACAATTCGAGCGCTGGGGGAGGCACTTAGGAGCTTGCCTCGGGAGGTCGGGGACGTCGGCACAGCTGAAGATATTCATGGTTCTCGGGCGACCCTCGAGCAACCGGAAGATAGGCAGCCGAGTGTCCAGGCACGTCCAGCCCAACCGAACGCCAAGGGTCCCTAGCTGGGGGCGCCAATCAAAGCTGCCACGGTCATGCCGTGGCAGCTTTGATGCTCATACTTCCTATTCCGGATGGATTGTAGGGTCACAGGCTCGGAGGCCATCTTGCCAGAAGCGCTGGGGCTTTGCTAACTCACCCGAGTACGGGTGTCCAAGCGGCTCGCGTCGGGGCGTAGAACTCATAACAGAGGCCTTCACGCCGCGGTCTTCGGCCACCTTGCGGCAAGTACTCAGCGTGGCATACTCAAACACCGCTTCTACCTCACCGCACTCGGAGCTATCGTAGGGCATGAACAGATCGGGCAGCGCCGTGGCCATTTGCCAACAGCCACGTGTATTGCAGCGAGACCGGAACACCTCCATCGGCCCTTCGTCCCCCACCCCGTGCGAATAGACCCCATGACGTCAGAAACGCTCGGCCGCACAACATGGACACTCTTCTGGCCAATGCCAGCGGAGAATTGCCCGGTAATGCTAAGCGGGGTGACACCAGCATGACGGTGACGGCAGAAACAACGATGATCACCGAGCGCTGGTGTCGTTTATCACACAGAATTCTGCTACGATCGATTTCACACTTCCCTGTGATTTGCTATTATATATATGACGATATCACCCGATGAGAAAACGGAACGTCAGATTGAGCTCTTCGGGCTGACAGGCATAAGTAGCAACTCGTCTACATGGGTAACCGCGTAGAGACAAGGACTTGGTGTACGAATGAACCTAATAGTGCGTAACCGGTTAGGCGTGCATACACTGAATGATCTGCTCAGGCAGGCCAAGCTAGCGAGTGTGGATACCGGCGGTGCGTGTACGATTGACTGCACGCGTCTCACCGACGTAAATGCTGTGGGTTTGGTTGGCCTTATGCTGCTTCTCAAGCAGTTGGAGAGGAAGCGGTACCGGATAACTGTCGAGCTTCCTAGTACGCGACGGGTGCGTGAAGCCATTCTTGGTAACATCAACCCTCACGTTGACGACGCAACGAAAGGACTCCGTCGGTATTTGACCGATCCAGGCGTATACTGGACAAGTGAACAGACAGCAGGTCCAGACCATACGGTCCGGCACGACTATCTCCGCCTATTCCATTTGACCTGCCTTAACGATGGAATACCCTTGTTGGAGGAGATAAGGTCAAACCTCAGGAATAACCTACGTCTGCCTGCCGACGCCACCGCGCGCTTCTGCGAGGCGTTTTCCGAGTTATGCCAGAATATACATGAGCATTCGCAATCCCCCATCGGCGGATTTGCCGCCATTGACCTGCTGTGGACTGGGATGGAGCGCCGAGTGATATTGGCCCTAGGTGATTTGGGCATCGGAATTCGCTGCAGTCTGACGAATGCCGGACTAACAACGGGTTCCGACCATGATGCCATCAGCCGAGCTGTTCAACGCGGTGTCACTTCGAAGCGGGGAAATGATGGGCGTGGTGGTGGATTGGCGCGCTGCAGGGAACACGCCCAAGATCAAGGGTACGCCTTTGGAATCCGAAGTGGCAGGGGATACTGGATATCGATAAGGGGGAAGGAGCAGGCGTCGATCGAGGGCTTTTGCCCTGGTACCCAAGTCTACTTTGCATTCGGGCGGTTCTAGGCACTTGACCTCTCTTGTTGAAGGTGGTACTATTGCCGCATCTTCACAGCGCCCTGTGAAAGGAGGAAGAAAAGTTGACGCCATATCGTTTTTGCATTGAAGAGTTTTTTGATCTACTTGGGTCGGAAGACAGGCGCTTTTTGGTGTTCCGTGAGAATGGTGCTAAGTGTTACCCTGTTCTCCGAAAGGCGGCCGAGCGGATTGCGCCGGGTCATACCTTGGTAATTGCCATGTCCGATCAGGTGATAGTAGATTATTCCTTTGCCGACGAAATCGTGGGAAAGCTGATTTCGGAGCTGTCATCAGGCGACCTTGAAGATCGCTATGCTGTGGTAGAGGTATCGACTCTCAACCAGTATGAAAATGTCGAGGCATCTTTCGTTATGAGAAAGCAATTCGGCCTTATTCGCCACGTTGGTGGCGAATGGCAACTAGTCGGTCAAAGGCCCAAAGGCGATCGCTCGAGGGAAGAACTTGAAGAGACCCTTGAGCACCTCAACATCAGAGGACACCTTACGGCAGCGGAACTGTCGGATGCCACTGGACTCGCCATAAATGCCTGTAGCAACAGGTTGTTTCGATTGAACGAAGCCAGATTGGCTCATCGGGTCAAGGAGGTGGCATCGCGCGAGTACCTATACTTCAGCCTTGTATCTCCCGACATGATTAACGCGTAGGTAATAATAGGCATCACACCACAGTGACGCCGGGCGAAATAGGCATAATTGCTTATTTTGTCCGGCGTACCTTGATAATATCGGTGATTCACAGTATGATGTGAACAGAAGCCTAAGCGGGTTCTTTGTTTTGACTTGATGTTCACAGCTTGCCGTGAACACGAGTTGTCGAACTTGACCTTAGGCACTTTGCTTGGATTGATGTTCACAGCAACCTGTGAAAGAAAGCAGGGACAAGACGTGAAATCCGGCTTTTCATAGGCCGCGATAACGGTATAGGGCAGAACCAAGCAGTCCCGTTTGATCTCCATAGTGTTCCAACCAAATCACAGAGAGGGGTATTAATAATGTTCAAAGATGAGCCTAGCAAGACCGAATCAAGCAAAGATGACCCGAAGCACCACGAACACCCGGAGCACCCGGAGCACCCGGAGCATCCGGAGCATCCGGATAAGCCCCCGCACCCGCGGCCGGTGACCCCGGCGCCCGCCTTCGGGGAACCTGGAAACCCGGAGCACCGGGACCGCCCGGAGCATCCGGAACATCCGGAACACCCGGAACACCCGGGACACCCGGGACACCCGGGACACCCGGAGCACCCGGACAAGCCCCCGCACCCGCGACCGGTGACCCCGGCGCCCGCCTTCGGGGAACCGGGAAACCCGGAGCACCGGGACCGCCCGGAGCACCCGGAACACCCGGACACTCACCCCGACCCCCGGCCCGTAACGCCGACCCCTGCATTCGGTCAGCTTGTTCTGCCGGATGGGCCTCCCACCAGTTTTTGGTGGGAGGCTGATTCTGTCCGGTGGGGACGAGAATGCCAAGAAATGCAGAGACTGTACCCCGAGTGGCGGTTTGCCGTGACGGAAGTGCCACATTGGGAAGGGACCTTAACCCCCTTTCCAAAGGGAACTCCAGTGAAGCCGGTGCTTGCGCTGCTGAGCCATGGGTTGACGGTCAACGTCGGTACTGGCGGTGCGCTGAGCGCTCCCCCAGGAGCTTCAATTCCCCCACTTCCAGACTGGCTTAAGGGATTGAGCAACCTCCGCCAGAAGTTTCGACTGCGAGCGTACTATCAGCGTCCTCCTGGGCACCCGCTACTGGTTGTCACTGAGCCGCACTTCTGCCCAGGTGTTGACTACGGGCACTCCCACTTCTATGTGCCATCGGCAACAACGGAAGGGTTGATGCCCATCTGCACGTACAAAGCCTCGTCGGGAGTGTGGGACTGGGACACTGGAACCTTGCCCGACCTTATTGATCGTGCATCCCCGTGGCTGGTAAGTCACATGGTGGCAACGCAAACCAAACTTTGGCTTGGACCCGAAACGTCACATAACCGGCTACGCTTATACCTCACTACACCCGTGGATGCCCAGTGCTACTGCCTTTCGGGGTTACCATATGGTAGATGCTGCTGGGGAAAAGATCGCTTCTTCCTTAAGAACGCTGGCTTTATTCCGTGATCGCGAACACCAGAAACCGGACGGCAGGTCGTGGTCACTCAAGCTGTACGTCTAAAGTGAATGCACAGGCTCTCCCTTGCTCACACCCAAATCACTTGCATTTTACCGCCATAATCACTATCACGGAAAAGAAGGACGTGTACCCCGCCCTGCAAAAGTGGTTTAATCGGGGGGGTGTGCCGATTGGATGACCGGGATCTCCCCATTCTGGAGGAGTCGATCGGGAAGATCTGGGATAAGGCCAGGGAGATGGGCCTCGACCCCTACCCGACCCACTTTGAAATCGTGCCGGCCTCCATCCTCTACGAGTTCGGGGCGTACCTGCTACCGGGCCGCTTCTCCCACTGGACCCACGGCAAGGCCTACTACACGATGAAGGCATCGTACGATTACGGTCTCAGCAAGATCTACGAACTGGTCATAAACGCCAACCCGAGCTACGCCTTCCTCCTGGACACCAATTCGCTGCTCCACAACAAGTTCGTGGTCGCCCACGTGTTCGGCCACACCGACTTCTTCAAGCACAACATCTGGTTCGAGCCGACCAACCGACAGATGATCGAGACGGTCAGCCAAAACGCCCAGCGCATCCGGCAATACTCCATGGACGAGGGCAGTCTTGAAGTGGAGAAGTTCCTGGATGCGGTTCTCTCCATCTCGGATCACATCGACCCGTATCCCCGGCGGGAGGCCTCCGAGAGCCGCCCGACACGGTCGGGCCCATCTCCTAGCGACGAGGCATGGAACGATCTCTTCCCGGCGACCGGGGCTGCGAGCAGCCTGGCTATGGGCAAGGCGGAACGGAACCGGACTCCCCACCAACGGCGCCGGATTCCGGCAGAGCCCGAGCGGGATGTGCTGCGCTTCCTGCTCGAGCACGCCGATGGGCTGGAAGACTGGCAGCGGGACATCATCGCCATCGTACGAGAGGAGAGCCTCTATTTCGTCCCGCAGATGCAGACGAACGGTTCGGTAGGCACTAGCTGGCGCCGCGAAAACACACACCTCCCGGAGGCGGCTCCGGGTGGTGTGTGCTCAACCGCAAGGACCTTCCGCCTAGAACAGCTTGGCCAGCTTCTTCAGGATCTCTGCCTGATCCGTCGTCAGGGCCTTGTCCGTCTGAGCCTCCACCTGGTTGATGAAGGCCTTGATCTGCCCGGACTTGGACTTGGCATTCCCCTTTGCCTCCGACTCTTCGGCCGCAACCAGCTTGTCGCACAGGCCCTGGGTAACATCAGGGTTCGTGGAGATCTGACCGGTCAGGGAGCACAGGCTGTCGTAAGTGTTCTCGACATTGAAGCTGGTTGAGCCCTTGCCAACGTTCCCCGCCTTGTCCTTGGCGGTGGCTGCAAAGCTATTGGTGCCGACCTTGAAGCTGTAGGCGGGGCCTGTGATCTCTTCGCAGGTGTCGGTATCCACACCGGACAGGCTGTCGCTGCCGGCGCAGGTGATGTGCACCTCCTGATCAACGGTGTAGGTGCCGGCGTTGCCGACGTGCGTTACCTCGGGCTCGGTCTTGTCGATGCTGATGCTGCCGAGCGCCGCACTGGCGCTGTTGCCCGCCTTGTCGGTGACCGTGCCTTCGACGCTCTGGTCGGCGCCTTCCGTGCTCAGTGTGACAGAATCCGAAGACGAATCAACGCCGGACAGGGAATTCGAGCAGTCGAAGGTGATGGTGACGGCGCCGTTGTTTCAGCCGTCGTCGTTTGCCGGGGTGCGGGTCGCCTTGATCTTCGGGGCGGTCCGGTCGATCTTGATGCCGGTGACGTCGTCAGTGGCGATGTTTCCGGCATTGTCACGGACGGAGGCGTTCGCGCTGAGGTCATCGCCCTCACCGGTGATTACGCTGTCGGCAGGCGCTGTGGCGATGCCCGAGAGGGCGTCGCTGACGGACCAGGCGATGGTCACGTGGCCCGCATTTCCGGCAGCCAGATGGACCGATTCCTTCATGAAGTGCCGCCTGGAAGGCTTGCCCTATAGGCCCGGAGTGCACGCCGGCCCCAACCCCCTACAGGCAGCCGCAGTATAGAAGCGGGGCCAAATCCCGCATGAAGTGCAGGAAGCGATTCGCCGGGCGCTTGGTCAGGGCGGCTGTGGCTCAGCAGGCCGAGGGGGGTAACGAACTTCCAGGCGGGCGCCTATCAGTTGTCGGCAGCCGTGGTGGAGTAAAACTGTGTCAGTCTCGTCGGAGGGGCTCTCCTCACGGCGACACAGATGGATGCTATGCTGCTGGAGTTTCCCCGTTTGGTGGCACGCTTCGGCCGCAACCGTCCGGCAGATCTTGCGGGATGGCTGTGCTGCCTGTCGGTTCATCGACACGCACCCGGAACCCAAAGTACCCGTCGATGAATGGGGCCACTCCGGGGAACTGATGGGCCGGGCCTCCTGCGCCTGCTCCCGGCACCCGGGCCGGATGACTTGGCACGGGCGCCCGAACTTGGCACAACCAGCGCGCAGACATTTCAGACCGCTACCCTGCTGGCGCCCGCCTGGGCGCCCCTCGCTGACGCCTACACCGGCTGGCCTGCCTGGGCAAAGATGATCGGCTGGTTCTCCCGCTACGGCGGCCTGGCGCCGTGGGCCGGGAGGCGTTTTAAGCAGCTGCTCATGCCCCGGAACGCCCGGGGGCTCTATCACAACGGCCTGTCTACGCAGAGGCCGTCCACCCACCCCAGGTACAGGTGGCGTTTGCCTATGCGCTTCCCGCGGGGATCAGCTTCGGCGTCACGAGCGGGGCGCCCCGCATGTGGCCATTTGCAGTCGCCTGCTGCCGTTCTCATGACAGTCCGGTGGGGCCCTGCGGTGGTTCTGCGGCCGGGCCGACCTGCATAGCCTCCACCACCAGACCCAGGTTGCAGGGGGCGAAGGCGAATGCCACGGCGTGTCCGCTCCTCACCCGCACAGGTCCGGGTGGTGGTCATCCGGCCGGGTCGGCCCAATTCCGGCGTGCTCGAACTCGTGTATCGGATCCTTGCGTCGGCTGGAAGCACCGCGTAAAAGAAGCCGGGCACCCATCGGTGCTCGGCTTCTTGATCTACACCATCGTCTTCACCGTGACTTGCTTGCACTGGTGATTCCATTCGATGCGTTCTGTGAGCAGGTGGACCACTTGTTTTCGCTGTGCATACGAAAGGTCTTGCCAGACCTGGAACAACTCGACCGCCCTTCGTACATGATCCGTTGTCCTAGCGTCGAAGTCGGCTCTAGCGAGCTCAGCCTCCCTGCGGGCAAACGTTTCGGACAGCATGGACTTCTCGGCCCCAATATCAGTTCGCAGGTCGTTGAAGGTTTCCGCGTCAATTCTGGCCTTACGGTAGTCCTGGCGAATTCGGGCGAGTTCCTGCTCAATCCCCCCCAGTCGGTCCTCCAGGGAAGCCATCTCCTGCTTCAGAAGGTCGATTGTGGCCCCGATCCGTTTCGTGACCCTGGAGTGTAGCTCGGTTTCGTTAAGCAGCGGAAGCAGGTGGGATACCACCAACTCCTCAAGAACATCCTGGCGAACCGTGAGGCAATCACAATCACGAAACTGAATGTAGCCCGTACAGGCATAGTATCTGTTCTCGTGTTTTCCACTTCGTGCGACTCGCCCGTTCATTGGGCGGCCGCAGGTCTCACACCAAAGCCGGCCTGACAAGATATACGGCGATTCGCCAGCCATGCGTCGCGGGTGGGACGTGCCCTTTTGTTGGCGAAGAGACTGCATCTGTTCCCAACGTTCCGCATCAATGATGGCCGGAAAAGCCCCATGGGCGGTAATGTCGCTATAGACGAGCCGCCCTTTATCGGCGGCATTCGCCAGTATGCGCTGAATGGCCGAGATATGCCAAGGGCCACCCGCCCTGGTTCGAATGCCGGAGGTGTCAAGAGCCCGTTCTATTTGCCCTACAGTCCGACCGGACAAGTAGTTCTCATATATCCGTCGGACCATAACGGCCTCACTTTCGACAATCACATACTGCTTATTCACGACGGCGTAGCCGTAGGAAGGGCGGAGACCAGGATTGCGGCCCTGTTCTGCTCGCCGCCTTTTGCCTGACATTGTCCGGTCCCGGATCGTGTTCCGCTCGTGGGCGGCGAAGATGGCAGCGATCCCGAAGCCTAACTGGCCGGTGGTCGTCGTCGTATCGATATGGGCCTCCGTGATGGAGACCAGAGACGCTTTCTTGTGCCAGTCCTTCTCCACCAACTTGTGCGCCAGGTAGGGGGAGCGGGCGAGGCGGTCCAGTTTGTACACGATCACCGTGGAGACGGCGCCCTGTCCGATGGCGTGATTGAGCCGGTTGAGGGCCGGCCGGCTTTCCTTTGCCCCCGAGATGCCATCGTCGATGATGATGTGTTCCGGTGCGACTGTCCAGCCCTTAGCAGCTGCGTATTTCAAGCAAGAGTCTCGCTGCACTTCCAGGGTGGTGCCAGTTCCCTGATCTTCCGTAGACCACCGAATGTAGATGGCAGCTTGCATTCTGCTCACACCTCTTGCTGCCATTCATATTGCCGTTTTCTGTGTCTATTGTCTCGTTGGTCCAGATGAAGAGAGCGGTAGGCACGAAACGCAACCCTCACCATAGTTCGGAAAAATAGGACCAAGGTCCCTACCGCGGGGACCTTGGTCCTATTTTACAATATTATCAATCACTTATAAAAAATCAGAAACATCATCTTGACAAACATTGTTCTCTTAGTGATAATAGTCAATACAAATATGACACTTGGCTCAGGAAAACTGCTCTGCAAGGAGGTCGAATCCATGCACCCGACCAGGGTAGGGTTTGTCAACATGCCGTTTGTGCCGATCCACTGTCCGTCCATCGGACTGGGGCTGCTCAAGGCAGGATTGGCCAAGCGTTCTATTCCGTCCGACGTCTGGTACTTCAACCTCCGCTTTGCCGAAATGATGGGCGCCAAACCCTATTCGGACATCGTAAGCACCTATCGCGCCCAGGTCATGCTGGGCGAGTACCTGTTCACGCAGGCCCTGTACGATCACGAGCCGCGTGACGAGGAGTATATAGACGAAGTGGTGCTGCAAAAGGGGCCCATGAAACGGGCGCTGGAGGTGGCCCAACTGGGCCGTTCCGGCGAGTTGATGGCCCCCCGTGAGCACGTGGAGCCCTTTCTTGACTGGTGCATGACAGCGGCGCCTTGGGCCGACTACGCTATCGTCGGGTTCACCTCGGTGTTCCAGCAGCACATCGCATCGCTGGCATTGGCCAAGCGGCTGAAGGAACGGTACCCGCACCTGTTTATCATCTTTGGCGGCGCAAACGTCGAGGGTGACATGGGCCTGGCCACGCTGGAGAGCTTCCCGTTCGTGGACGCGATATGCTCCGGCGAGGGGGACGAAGTCTTCCCTGCATTCGTGGAGACGTTTCTGCAAACGGGACAGCCCCCTGCCCTGCCGGGCCTGGCGCTGCGCCGGCCCCCGGCGGAACAGGGTGATCTGATCGACCTGCCGCTGGCGGGCACCGTGCCGCATACCCCTGCCATTCACGACATGGACGCCCTCCCGTTCCCTGACTATGACGACTACTTTCAGCAACTGGATGAGGCTAAGTTCGAGCGCATTGATCCGCCACGCGTGCTGATCGAAACCTCCCGTGGGTGCTGGTGGGGCGAGAAGAACCACTGCGTGTTCTGCGGCCTCAACTCCATGACCATGAAGTTCCGCAGCAAGTCCGCCCAGCGGGCGCTCGACGAGTTGCTGTACCTGCGTGAACGCTACGGCAAGTACACCAACCTGATCAGTGCCGTGGACAACATCCTGGATATGAAGTACTTCAAGGACTTCATCCCCGCCCTTAAGGCATTGGAGATCGACATTGAGTTGTTCTACGAAACCAAGGCCAACCTGCGGCGTGACCAGCTGGAAGCCATGCGGGACGCCGGCATTGCCGCCATTCAGCCGGGCATTGAGAGCCTCGACACCGACATTCTACGGCTGATGCGCAAGGGCGTGTCGGCGCTCCAGAACATTCAGTTGCTGAAATGGTGCAAGGAACATCGCATTTGGCCTTCGTGGAACTTTCTGTTCGGCTTTGTGGGGGAAACCCCCGCGCAATACGAAGCCATGGCTCGCATGGTGCCCAGCCTGACCCACCTGCCGCCCTGCGGCGGCTGGGGCCAGATTCGGCTGGACCGCTTCAGCCCCTACTACTATGAAGCCGCCGAAACGGGGCTGGTCGACGTCCGACCCTTTGCGGCCTATACCTACCTGTACCCTTCTATGGCAGCCGAGGTCCGCCAGCGGTTCGCCTATTACTTTGACTACAGTTACAGAGAACCCCACGATGTCACCGCCTATACCGAATCGCTGCGCGACGCCTTGCTCAAATGGCAACAGGACTACATGAAGGGCGCCGACCTGTTCAGCATGGAGGTGGAGGGCACCGACGGGCTGGTGGTTTTTGACTTCCGCTCGGCCGGCGAACAGCACATGATTCGGCTGTCGCCCGTGCAGCGGTCCTTGTACGAGTTCTGCGATTCGGTGCGCTCCCGCCAGTCGCTGCTGGTCAGGCTGCAGGAAACGGAAGGGCCGGCCGCAGACCTCCGCGAGTTGGATAGCTTGTTGATGCCCCTGCTGGAGGACCGGATTCTGCTGTGCATCGATGACCATTACCTCAGCCTTGCGATCCCCGTTGGTACCTACACGCCACGTCTGGCTGCCCTGAAACAGATGGTCGAACTAGCGGAGCAAGGCCGTGCTCTGGTAATTGATTCCGCTCCCGTTCGCTAATCAGCCCGGAAAACCCGTCCGGGATTGATTGGAAAAATCCCATGGAGGTGCTGCTGCAATGTCGGAAAAGAAGAGTGTCCAGCTCCGGAAAGACGATGTCCGCGTCGATGACAAGGGGAACCTGGTAATCGCGAACCCCGAGCTCACCAAGATGATCAAGTCCGAAAAGGTGACTGAGATCAACGAGGTAGACGCTCACAGGGTCACGATTTCCTGGGAGTAGCAAAAGGGGGGGCTTCCCCCCTTTTCCTTCCGAGGAGGTGAACTTCCCACTTGTGGCTGCATAGCGCGGTGTTGGACAACGGACTCAAGGTGCTGGTACAGGACCTGCCCGGCCAGCGTACGGTTACCGCTCTGCTCATGTTCAACCGGGGCGCCAAGGACGAAGAGGTCAGTGAGAACGGCATCTCCCACTACGTCGAACATGTCGCCTTCAACACGAGCCACCATACAGGCGAGTTGAAGCGGCTTGCCCAGCAGTTACTGACACGTGGCGCTCAGCAGAATGCTGACACCACCAAAGAGTTCACCACCTACTACATGACGGTGATGGAAGAGCAGTTGCCGGCAGCCATTCGGATGCTGGGGCTGCTGCTCCAGGAATTCTCGGCCCTGCCACAAGTGGTGGAGAACGAACGGCAGGTCATTCTGCGTGAGCTGAGCATGCACCATCACTCCGCCAAGCGCATTTTCGACCTGTTTGCAGAATGTCTCTGGGGCACTTATACCCTGGGTCTGCCCGTGATCGGCCGCGAGGAGACCGTCAGGCGTATTACGGCCGAACAGCTGTCAGCTGTGGTGGAGCGTGACTACACGGCGGACAATGCCGTCCTGGTGGTGCTAGGCAAATGCGACCACCGCAGGGTATACGACTTGGCGGACCAGGCATTCAGCCGCTGGCGCCCGTCCGGACAGCGCAAGGGCGAGTACCTGGTCTCACAGACCCCGTCGATTTTGGTGCACCACGAACCGGGCGCGCAGAATGCCTTGCTGTGTATTGGCGCCCCCGGCGTTCCCCACGGCCACCTGAGTGCCAGCGCACTCGATTTGCTCAACAGCATTCTGGCGGCTCCCGGTGAAGGCCGCCTGTTCAGGATATTGCGGGAGGAGCGCGGGCTGGTGTACCAGCTTACAGGCCTTTCCACCCACTACCGGCACGCGGGCGCCTTTGGGATGGTGACCAATTGCGCCACCCGTGATGTGAAGACAGTGATCCGTTTGATTGTGCAGGAGTTTGACCGGGTACGGCGCTACGGGGTGACCGAGGAAGAGCTTGAAAGTGCGAAGGCTCGGCTGGCCCTGGAGCGTTACCTGGAGGCCGAGAATGTGATGAGCCTGGCCAAACGCCTGGCGTCCGCGGCGCTCTTCGGTGAAACCTACACGGTTCAAGATTTGAACCGGCAGATGCAGGCCACGAGCCCCCAGGAGGTGCAGTCGGCCGCTTCCGAATACCTGAAGCGCAGGGCGGTCAGTGTGGCCGGCGTGGGCACCATGGAGGAAGAGGAGATTGCGGCCCTGATTTAACCACACAAACCCATTTGTGGGGGAAGGGGGAACTTGTCATGGAACACGCTGAAGCTGCCTCGCTGGACGAACTGAGTCAGCCCGAACAGCGGATCCTCATGGCGCTGGACCGCCGGGCGGCCGCCGTGATGGACATGTCGGCGGAATTGGACCTTTCGCCGGCGGTCCTAACCATGTACCTGCGCCGGCTCCAGTCAGCCAACCTCGTGCAGGTATGCGAACAGCGCTTTTTGGGCAACCAGGTGCAGAAAGTCTACGGGCTGGTGCCCGGGTCGCGCGTGCTCATACGCGCGAAGGGTGGTGTGGCCACCAAAATGCTCCAGTTCTGCAGCGTGCTCACGAACGACGTACGTGAGCATATCGACGACAAGGCTCCGCCCGGGAGCTTTACGGCTGGCATGACCATCGTGCGGATTCCCCGCGCGGCCCTGCCCGAGGTGATGGAGCGAATCAACCAGTTGGTGAACGCCCTGGAAGTGATGGAGGATAAGGAGCACGGCGAGTCGTTCACCATTTCCGTTGCGATCTATCCCCGTATCGACTCCCAGGACTCCGGTTCCGAAGGAAGGAGTGAGGCTTAGTGCTGGCCACCCTGCGGAACCGTTCGTTCGCCCTGCTATGGCTGGGCCAACTGGTTTCCAGGCTCGGTGACGGCCTCTACGAAATTGCACTGGTCTGGATGGTGTACGAAGGCACTGGCTCTTCCTTCGCCGCCAGCGGTGTGTTTATTGCGTTTGCCCTGCCCACACTGATCTTCAGCCTGTTTGGTGGGGTTCTGGCCGACCGGATTAACCGCAAGTACATCCTGGTGGGGTGCGACTGGGTGCGCGGCGTCCTGCTGCTGGCCGCTGCGCTGATTCTGGGCAGCAGCAAGATCAGCACCGTGCAGGCGTATGTCATCACCTTTGTGCTTTCCAGTGTGGCCCGCTTCTTTGTGCCGGCCTATACTTCCACCGTGCCACAAGTGCTGCCCAAGGGGCAGCTTGCCGCTGCAAGCGCACTCAACAAGCTCTCTGGCATGGCGGCCGACATTCTCGGCCCCGTTCTGGGCGGCGTGTTGGTGGCCATTATGAGTCCGGCTGCGGTACTGGTGGCCGACGGCCTGACCTTCCTCGTGGCCGGTGTGCTGACCGCCTTCATCGCGCTGCCGCCGCTGCCGGCCCGTCCGGCGGACGAAGCGGAGAAGCAGACCAGCCTGTGGGCCGATATGCGGGAGGGCATCCGGGCAGTGGTGGACGACGGGTTGATTGTGTCCCTGGTAACCCTGGTGGCCATTCTAAACCTGCTGCTGTCACCGCTGAACGTGGTCCTGCCGCGGGTGGCTGAACTGATCGGTACCGGCAGCGCCAGCTTCGGCCTGATGGCCGGCACCCTGGCTGCGGGGTCAGCGATAAGCGCGCTGACCACTCCCCGGCTGCACAAACAGTACGGAGGCCGCACACTGATTGTGGCGGGCACCCTGCTCATGGCCCTGTCGTTCTTCGGGTTGGCCGCGGCGCCGGGGCTGCTCTGGGCAATTCTGCCGCTCTTCGTCATGGTGGGCATATGCGTCATGCTGATTCAGATTCCGGCAGTGGTGATTTTGCAAGAGCACGTGCCTAACCACCTGCTCGGACGAGTCGCCTCCACGCTGGAAATGGTCAGCCAGGCCGCCATTCCCCTTGGCTCCGCAGCGGCGGGCCTGTTTACGGACCAGTTCAACGTCCGCTGGTTCTTCCTTGTGGTCAGCCTGCTGGTGCTGAGCACGGGCCTATTCTTCCGCAATCAGATGCGCCGTCTGGCTCAGGAGGGTGTCGTACATGGTTAACTTGATTCGGGCGCCTTTCTGGGGCGACGAGTTTGTCGTCCCGCTGGGGCTTGTCTCGCTCGCCTCCGCGGTAGAGCATTCGCATGGTGCTGTGATTACCGACCTCTGCCTTCACCTGGAGCAGGGCGAGATCACGCTGAGCGAGGAGGGGTACCGGAAGGCCGCCCGAATCATTCTGGCCAAGGGGAAACGGGTGCTGGGCTTCAGCAGCATGTGTAACTCCTACCCGGCCGCCATCTGTATCGCCCGCGAGTGTAAGGAACTGGCGCCGGACTCGGTCATCATCTTCGGCGGCCCACAGGCCTCGGTGGTCCACACGGCCACCCTCGAGGGCTTCCCGTTCATCGACATCGTCGTGCGTGGCGAAGGCGAGCATACGTTGCCTGAGTTGCTCACGGCCCTTGCCAGGGGAGAGCCCCTCGATGCGATCATGGGGATTACGTACCGGAAGGGTACAGAGGTTGTCGCCACGATGGGGCGCCCCACGATTGGGGACCTGGATGCGCTGCCGTTTCCGAACTTCCGGCTGGTTCCGGAACTGGAGCGCTACTTCGCCGCGCAAGAGGTGAAAGAGGCGGCGATTGAGGCAGGACGAGGATGCCCTTACGCGTGCACCTTTTGCTCTACCTCGGAGTTCTTCTCCCGCCGCTACCGTATGAAGAGCCCCGACCGTATTCGCGCCGAAATGCGCTGGTTCGCCGAAAACCTGGGCGTGACTAACTTTACGCTCCACCATGACAACTTTAATGCGGCCACGCCCAAGGTGCTGGAGTTCTGCCAGGTCATGGAGGATGCGGGCGCCTCCTATACGTGGCGCTGCTCGTCCCGGACGGACAACATTACGGCCGAACTGGCGGAGCGAATGGCACGAGCGGGCTGCCGCAGCATCTTCTTTGGGGTGGAGAGTGGGTCCCCGGCCGTGCAGCGGCAAATGAACAAGCGGCTGGACGTTTCCACTGCCCGGTCCATGGTGGCCGCTACCCTGCAAAACGGCATTACACCGACCTGTTCTTTTATTGTGGGCTTCCCGGAGGAGACGGAATCCGACCTGAACATGACGCTGACGCTGGCGCTGGAGTGCCGCCTGCTAGGCACCCCGTCGATTCAACTGCACCCCATGAGCCCCCTGCCGGGCACCCCTTTGACGCTGAGCAACCAGTACCCGCTGCAGTTTCGGCCCGAAGCGGTGCGGGTGCACGATGCCAGCCCTGCCGGGGCGGTCAGTCCAGCTGAAATCGATATGATCCTGAGCTATCCCCGCATATTCAGCAGTTTTTATCTCATCGTACCGGTGCATCTGTCCGTCGATCTGGTTTACCTCAGCTCCTCGACGTTAATGCCGCTAATCTGGCACGTGCCGCTCAGCCTGTACTGGTACACGCGGGCGGCACAGGTGGAGTTAACGGAGGTAGCCCGGCGACTTGGCGCCCACCTGCCCGGCGGGACCCTTTCCTGGACGCCGGAGGCGCTATTTGGAGCGCTGGGCGAGCTGGTTGACGCCGTAGCCCTGCCCTGGCTGAGTGACCTGCTGCAGTGGGAAACGTGTTGTTACACCCTGAAGCAGGCGCCCCCGGTACGGCCGGCTGTACACGTGCGCAGCCTCACACCTGGCCCGCTTCAGTGGGCGCCCGGCACCGCCCTGCTCGAAACCAGGTACCGGCTCGACACCGTCATGGTACCGCCCGACGTATTCGCTCCGCAACCCTTGCCCCAGCCGGCTGCCGCCGTCACGGCATACCTGCTGGTGCGTGACGGCATGACCGTGCGGACGCTCGGGCTGGCGCCCGCGATAGTGCGGGCTGTAAACGAGTACGTGGCCGCCCCGACAGGGCAACCGGAGCCCGACTTACGGGAGATGCTGTTCTCGCTGCAAAAGGCCGGCATACTGCAGGCGCCCCGGCGGGTGAAGGCTGATTCGCAGTCGGCACGGATTCGCTCGGGCAAACTGGCATAGACTGCACCACAAGCATGGTCCAGCGGGCCTGACTTATGGAGACAACGAGAGGCCGGCACACGAGCGCAGTCACCGTGGTAGTAATCCGACCTGACCGCCCCGATCCCAAGGTGTTGAGTCAGGTGTACCGGATCCTGGCGACAGTTGGTAGAATCGCGTAGTCAGGCCGGGCCTCCCAAGGGAGTGTCCGAGCTTAACCTGTCTGGAGCACGGATGCCACGGTGCCCAAGATGGACAACGACTCCTGCCGATCGCGTGGTGTTTCGCATCTACACCGTGGTCCGCATCGTGAGTTGCTGTGACCGATAATCCCATTCGATCCGTTCCGTCAGCAAGTGGACCACCTGTTTCTTCTGCACTAACGTAAGGTCCTGCCAAACCCGGATTAGCTCAACCGCCTTGCGGAGGTCGCCACACACTTGCGCGTCGGACTCGGCCTTCGCTAGGTTCATCTTCTTGTCCGCCAACGTGTTGGACAACGACTTCTGTTCGGCTTCGATCTCCACTCGAAGTCCGTTGAAGGTATCGGCATCAATCTTGTTCTTCCGGTAGTCCTGACGAACACGGGCAAGCTCCTGGCCGATCTCTGTGAGACGGGACTCCAGGCCGCTCACCTCGACTTTGAGGAGGTCCAGCGCAGCACCCATCTGCTCCGTGATCCGCAGGTTCAGCTCATTCTCATCCAACAGAGGGAGCAGGTGGGCCACCATCGCTCCCTCCAACTGTTCCTGCCGGACCGTGAGGCACCGGCAATCCCGAAACTGAATAGATCCCGTACAGGCATAGTACCTGTTCTCATACTTACCGTTTCGGCTCACCCGCCCATTCATTGGGCGCCCGCAGGTCGCACACCACAACCTCCCCGACAGGATGTACGGGGACTCTGCCCCCATGCGCCTCGGATGAGCTCTGGCCCTCTGCAGGCGAAGGGCCTGGACCTGATTCCAGCGATCGTCATCGATGATTACCGGAAACGCCCCTTCAGTCCTGATATCGCGATAAACCAGCTGCCCCATGTAAGCTGGGTTCGTCAGCAAGCGCTGGACACCGGATATGTGCCATGGCTTCCCTTCCCGTGTGCGAATGCCAGAGTCATTGAGCCCACGGCAGATCTCTCCATCACGCTTGCCGGCAAGGTAATCCTCGTACACCCGCTGGACAGTGGCGGCTTCCTTGTCCACTATGACAAACCGCTTGTCGACGATGGTGTAGCCATAGGGAGGTCGGAGCCCGGGGTTCCGGCCTTGCTCAGCTCTTCGGCGTTTACCAGCCATTGTGCGGTCTCGAATCGTGTTTCGCTCATGCGCCGCGAATACGGCTGCGATGCCAAACCCCAACTGCCCTGTCGTTGTGGTGGTGTCAATGTGTGCCTCGGTAATCGAGACCAGCGAAGCCTTCCTATGCCAGTCCTTTTCAATCAGTTTGTAGGAGACGTAAGGGGATCGTGCGAGGCGGTCTAGCTTATAAACGATGACGGTGTCCACTGCACCTTGCTGGACGGCACAGGTCAGTCGGTTCAGCGCCGGTCGATTCTCCTTGGCTCCGGAGATGCCGTCTTCGACGAAGATGTGCTCGGGAGCCACATGCCACCCATTGTCGACGGCGTACTTCAGGCAGGAGTCGCGCTGAACATCCAAGGTGGTTCCGCTCCCCTGGTCCTCAGTCGACCAGCGAATATAGATGGCAGCGTTCACGTAATGACACCTCTTGCTGCCTATGTTATTGCAGTCGGTCGTGTTTATTGTCCCGTTGATCCAGACGAAGATCATGAACGAAGGCTGGGCTTCCTACTGGCACAGCCACATCATGCGGGAACTCGATCTGGGCGACGACGAGTTCGTGGAGTTCGGGCGCCTGCACTGCTCGGTCTGCACCCCTGGGCACAGCAGGCTCAACCCGTACTTCGTCGGGCTGAAGATTTTCGAGGACATCGAGCAGCGGCTCGGCCGGGAGAAAATCTTTGAGGTGCGGGAGATGGAGAACGACGTCTCCTTCATCCGCAGCTATCTGACGGAAGACCTGTGCCGAGACCTGGACCTGTTCGTCTACAAGCTCGAAGAAGACGACTGGAAGATCACCGACAAGCAGTGGGAGCGGGTGCGCGACACTATATGCGACTCGCTGACCAGTCACGGTGTACCTCTTATCATGGTTGAAGATGGAGACTTCGAAGGTCGACGTGAGCTCTATCTCAAGCACTACCATGATGGAAAGGACCTGGATTTGCAGTACGGGGAGCGCACGCTGCAGTACGTCCATCAACTGTGGGGGCGCCCGGTGCACCTGGAGACGAAGGTCGGCGACAAGACGACCATCCTGACGTGCGATGGCGTAGGCGTCAAGAAGCTGGGCTGACAGTTGCGAGAGCAGAGACTCGACCACCTGTCATGGGAGGTAGCACAGTAGACCGGAACACCCCTTCGACCTAGTCCCGTCTTCCGCACATGGCTAACGCCAAGTTTGGAAGGAGTTTCAATGTTGCTCCGCGAACCCCCCTGGAAAGCTTGCACGACGCCAGGGGGCTTGCGGAATGGGTCGCAATCGTGAACGTCCGTCTCGCCAGG
>DASPIW010000006.1:0-70238 GCA_035628915.1 Symbiobacteriaceae bacterium
TGCATGTCTTAAGCACGCCGCCAGCGTTCGTCCTGAGCCAGGATCAAACTCTCCGAAGAAAAGTTTGTGGCTCTGATTTCATGTCGTACGACTCGCATAGCTCTTTCTCTCTTACACTGTCTAGTTTTCAAGGTTCGAGGCATTCACGCTTGCCGCTCGCTTAGCGGCGACAGCTTGATTAATTTATCACACGGCCTCACAGCCGTCAACTGAGATCTCTTTCCAAATCCGCTTCCAGTTGACCAGCCCGGCGGCGACGTTCTTGATAATACCTTACCGTGTTTGCACGGTCAACCCCTAAACTCGGGCTCAAAAAGACCCGAAATCGTCGGAGCATGCAGACCTGCATCCGGCGGTCCGAAAGAAAACTGTAAGACGCATATAAGCTATGCGAAATTGTCCTCTTGACGGAGGCTCGACTGCCAGATAGCATCGAATTCGAGGGTCCATTCAATGAGTTACCCCTGCCCCTATGCTTGATTGACAATTCGTTCGTTCCGAAGAGCTTTCCGACTTCAACTTGGAATCCACAGGGAGATTCATCCATGCCCAGGGGCATACATACACCCCCGCCAGAACGGTAAGCGTACATTATAGGGTGTTGTGCATGCATACATCCTTTGTGTAAGTCACGAGAGGAAAGAAAGGAAAGAGCATTATGGGCAACCGCACTCTGGCGACCGTCTTGGAACGCAGCCCGAAGGTCCACCGCAATCTCGGTGTGGCCAGCCTGATCGAACAGGCCGTCTCTCGCAAGGAAGGCCTCTTGACGGATGAAGGCGCGCTCACAGTTACCACGGGTAAGTACACAGGCCGCTCTCCCAAGGACAAGTTCGTGGTCGTGGAGCCCAGCGTCAAGGAGCATGTGAACTGGGGATCCGTCAACCAGCCCATGGAGCCCGCAGTTTTCGACCGCCTTTTCGCGAAGGTTGCGGAGCACCTGGCTCAGAAAGAACTCTTCGTATTTGACGGCTTTGCCGGCGCGGACCCCGCCCATCGCCTGTCGATCCGGGTCGTCAACGAATACGCCTGGCAGAACCTTTTCGTCCACCAGTTGTTCGTCCGCCCGACGGACGAGGAACTCAAAACTCACGAAGCCGCGTTCACCGTGGTGTGCGCCCCGAGCTTCCATGCCAATCCGGCGGTCGACGGCACGAACTCCGAGGCCTTCATCTGCCTAAGCTTCGAAAAGCGGATCGTCCTCATCGGCGGCACCCAGTATGCCGGCGAAATGAAGAAGTCCATCTTCACGGTCATGAACTACCTGCTCCCCATGAAGGGCATCCTCTCCATGCACTGCTCGGCCAACATCGGCCAGCGGGGCGATGTCACGCTGTTCTTCGGCCTTTCCGGCACCGGTAAGACCACCCTCTCCGCCGACCCGAACCGCCGCCTCATCGGCGACGACGAACACGGCTGGACCGACGAGGGCGTCTTCAACATCGAAGGCGGCTGCTACGCCAAGTGCATCAAGCTCTCCAAGGAGCATGAACCTCAGATTTGGTCCGCCATTCGCTTTGGCTCCGTGCTGGAGAACGTCGTCGTTGATCCCGAAACCCGCGTGCCCAACTACGACAGCGACAAACTGACCGAGAACACCCGCGCGGCTTACCCCGTCGACTTCATTCCCAATGCCGTCATCCCCGGTGTTGGCGGAATGCCTGAAGTCGTGGTCTTCCTGACGGCCGACGCGTTCGGCGTCCTGCCGCCCATCTCGAAGCTGACCAAAGAGCAGGCGATGTACCACTTCATTTCGGGGTACACCAGCAAGCTCGCCGGCACCGAGCGCGGTGTCGTCAGTCCGGAAGCCACCTTCTCCTCCTGCTTCGGCGGCCCGTTCCTGCCGCTGCCGCCGGCCGCCTACGCCAAGCTGCTCGGTGAGAAGATCGAAAAGCACAATACCAAGGTGTACCTCCTCAACACCGGCTGGTCCGGCGGCCCCTACGGTGTGGGCAAGCGCATGAGCCTGCCGTACACCCGGGCCATGGTTGACGCCGCCCTGAACGGCGCCCTCGACAAGGTCGAGTTCGTGCAGGATCCCATCTTCCAGGTGCTGGTGCCCACCTCCTGCCCGAACGTCCCGGCCGACGTCCTCCAACCCCGCAAGACCTGGACCGATCCCGAGGCCTACGATGCGCAGGCCCGGAAACTGGCCGAACTGTTCGCCAAGAACATCGCCAAGTTCGATGTGCCCCAGGAGATTCGCGACGCCGGGCCCCGTACCTAGCATAAATGAGGCCCCTGCGCTGAACACTCAGTGCAGGGGCCTTTTCGCGGCCACCCTATTACGGAGGTGCCGTTAGTTTGAGATTCATGCTCGCGATCCTTATCTGCGCAGTAAGCCTGTCCGCCTGTTCCAAGCCCGTGAATCGCTCGATTGACGCCGACAGCGCTGAATCGTCTCAAAGTGCCGTAGATGTGGCGGTTCGGGAAGTGTTGCAAGGGTATCTTGGCGCCCTCAACCGCGGGGACTATGACGCTGCGGCTGCCTACTGGTCCCCCACAGCCGGCGTAAAGGCCGCAGACCTGAAGATCCCTGGCGCCTCCGGCTGGTCCTTTATCTCTTCGGAGTTGATCGATTCCTCTGCAACCACCGCACGGGTTCAGCTCAACTTCAGCGTAAATGTGACGCCGGGCGCCCAGTCCACTTATACCAGCGGTCGCAACGTCCGGTATTTCCGCCTGGTGCTCGAACAGCGGACCTGGAAGATCCAAAGCATGACCACCAGCCCGTGATCCAGACAAGCACCTGCCCCAGGGTTGGGGCAGGTGCTTGCGCCTTAGCGGATAATCCACCGGTGGACGGCCGCGAACACCTCTTCCCGGCCATGCTCAAGCGTGATCAGGTGGTTGCGGCCGGGCAGCATCATCAGCTCTTTGACCGAACTCCCGGCACTGGCCAGAATGTAGTCGGCGCTCTCTGCGGCAATCCACCTGTCCCGCTCCCCCTGAACAACCAGGAGCGGCCCCTCCACCCGGGGCAAGTCCTTCCGGACTTGGCGCGCCAGGTGCAACAGGCTATGGACCGCTGCCACCGGAAACCGGTCATAGCTGTCCAACTGAAGCGCAATCTCCGGATTGGACACCCGGGCCGGATAGTACGGAACGAAGTATTTCGCCAGCGGCACCAGCACCTGCCGCCAGTCGGCCAGCTTGATCGGGCAGGCCAGCGTAGTGACCGAGGCCACCTGAGAATGGGCGCCCAGGTAGAGCGCAATCAGCCCGCCCATGGAGAACCCCACGACGTGGACCTGACCATATCGCTGCTGCAGCCCGCGCAGCTCCGTTTCCGCCGCGCGGATCCACTGGGGCCAGCGGGTTCGGCGCAGATCCTCCGGGTCCGTACCGTGCCCGGGCAACAGCGGTGCATGCACCGTCACGCCCTTTGTCGCCAGGTACTCACCCAGCGGGCGAATTTCTGCCGGAGAGCCGGAAAAGCCATGCAGCAGAAGACACGCGATGGGGCCGTGCTCAAAGCAGAACGGCTCGGCCAGACGCTTTTGCATAGCGGACTCCCTCCTGGAAAGGCAAAAAGCCGGACCCCGTCAGGCCCGGCCCAATTTGTACGTATGCAAGGAACGATGCTTACTGCATGCCCCGCTGCATCAAGATCAGACCCAGGGAGGTGACAATGAAGAGGACGGCCATAACCGTGCTAATCCGGTTCAGCATTTCATCCATGCCCTTCTTCTTGCCAAAGATCTGTTCAGCACCACCGGAGATGGTGCCCAGACCGGCGCTCCTGCCCGACTGCAACAGTACGCTGGTAACCAAACCAATGGCAAACAGGGTGTGAATCACTGTAACGATCGTGTTCCACATGTCCCTTCACCCCCTCACCCAGGCTAGAATCAGCTTTCCAATTGTATCACAGTCAGAAGCTGGACCGCAAGCGCGAGGAGAGCCATGCCCTCCTCGCGCTTGCGAGATCTCTTACCTGCGGGTGCGCAGCACGCCGGTCCCCCTGAAGATGGCCGCCTCGCCGAGCTCCTCCTCGATTCGGATGAGCTGGTTGTACTTGGCGACCCGGTCGGTCCGGGAGGGGGCACCGGTCTTGATCTGGCCGCAGTTCAGCGCGACGGCCAGGTCAGCGATGGTCACGTCTTCGGTTTCGCCGGAGCGGTGCGACATGACGCTGGTGTAGCCGGCCTGGTGAGCCATGTTAACGGCTTCAATCGTCTCCGTCAGGCTGCCGATCTGGTTCACCTTGACCAGGATGGAGTTGGCACAGCCCTGCTCAATACCCTGAGCCAGGCGCTTGGTGTTGGTGACAAAGAAATCGTCGCCGACCAGCTGAATCCGGTTGCCAATGCGGCTGGTCAGCTCCTGCCAGCCCTCCCAGTCGTCTTCGGCGACGCCGTCTTCAATGGAGACGATGGGATACTGCTTGGTCCAGCTGTCCCACAGATCGATCAGCTGCGAGGTGGTAAAGGTCTTGCCGCCTTCGCCCTCGAGCACGTATTTGCCTTCCTTATAGAACTCAGTGGAGGCGACGTCCATGCACAGGAAAACATCCTTGCCGGGAGCGTAGCCGGCCTTCTGAATCGCTTCGAGAATGACGGTGATGGCTTCTTCGTTCGACCGGAGGTCCGGGGCAAAGCCGCCCTCATCGCCGACGGCGGTGTTGTAGCCCTTGCTCTTCAGCACGGACTTCAGGTTGTGGAAGACTTCGGCGCCCATCCGCAGGGACTGGGCGAAGCTCACAGCCCCAGCCGGGAAGATCATGAACTCCTGCATGTCGACGTTGTTGTCAGCATGAGCGCCGCCGTTGATGATGTTCATCATCGGGACGGGAAGCACCCGAGCGTTAATGCCGCCGATGTAGCGGTAGAGCGGAAGCTCCAGGGCAGCAGCCGCTGCCTTCGCCACAGCCAGCGAGGTACCGAGGATCGCGTTGGCGCCGAGCCGGCCCTTGTTCGGCGTGCCGTCCAGCTCAATCAGAGCCCGGTCGATTGTAATCTGGTCAAGGGCGTCGTTGCCGATGATTTCCCCGGCAATAATCTCGTTGACGTTATGGACAGCCTTCAGAACACCCTTGCCCAGGAAGCGGCTCTTGTCGCCGTCGCGCAGTTCCACAGCCTCGTGGGCGCCGGTCGAGGCGCCGGAGGGAACGGCCGCCCGGCCCTTAATACCGCTGGCCAGTTCAACTTCAACTTCCACAGTGGGGTTGCCACGCGAGTCAAGAATTTCGCGACCGTGCACCTTCAGAATCGTGGTCATGTCTAATCGTCCTCCTCGAAGTCGGTGGTGCCTATTGTGCTATTGCACGATCAAGCTGTCCTCAGTCATCTGAGGCGGCTTGGCCAATCCGATTACTTCCAACAGCGTCGGGGCTGCATTGGCCAGTACGCCTTCCTTCAGCTTCACGCCGATGCGGGCGTCATCCACCAGAATGCAGGGAACGGGGTTCAGCGTGTGGTTCGTATGTGGGGCGCCCGTCTCGTAGTCGACCATCTGGTCCGAGTTGCCGTGGTCGGCCAGCACCATCGCGGCGCCGCCCTTCTCCAACAAGGCATCCAGCACCCTGCCCAGGCACTCGTCTACCGCCTGAATCGCCTTCACTGCGGCATCGAAGTCGCCGGTGTGACCCACCATGTCAGGGTTGGCGAAATTGAGCACCATAAAATCCAGCTTATCCTGCTTGATCCACCTGACCGCTTCTTCCGCAACGCCGTAAGCGCTCATTTCCGGCTGCAAGTCATAGGTCGCGACTTTCGGCGAAGGAATCATCACGCGCTCTTCGCCGGGAAAGACCGTCTCCTCGCCACCGTTGAAGAAGTAAGTCACATGGGGGTACTTTTCGGTTTCGGCGATGCGCAGTTGGCGGAGGCCGGCTTCCGACACCACCTGACCCATCGGCGTATCGACGAACTCTGGCCCGAAGGCCGAGGGAATGGTGGTAAAGGTCTGGTCATACTGGGTCATCGAGACGATCTGAACCGGTTTATAGCCTTCCGGCCGCTTGAAGCCATCGAATGCCGTTTCGTGCAGTGCACGGCTGATCTCCCGGGCCCGGTCTGGCCTGAAGTTAAAGAAAATCAGGCCGTCGTCCGGCTTGATCCGCCCGTCAACTCTCTCGACCACCGTGGGCAGCACGAACTCGTCGTTCTCACCCCGCCCGTACGCCTTCGTCACGGCTTCCTCGGCTGAGTGTGCAGTCTGCCCCTGGCCCTGGGTCAGAGCGAGGAAAGCCTTCTCCACCCGCTCCCAACGCTTGTCGCGGTCCATCGCGTAATAGCGGCCGGAGACGGTGGCGATTCTGCCAACGCCAGCTTCAGCCAGCTTCCGCTCCAACGGCTTGATGAAATCCAGCGCCGATTGCGGCGGCACGTCGCGGCCGTCCAGGAAGGCCTGAATGTACAGTTCCTTGACACCAGCCGCCTTCACAAGATCAACCAGGGCATAAACGTGATCCAGATGGCTATGCACGCCACCGTCGGAGACCAGGCCCATCATATGTAGGCGACCGCTTGCCTTCGCACGGTCCAGAGCGACCTGCCAGGCGGGCAGCGTGAAGAATGAACCGTCCCGAATGGCCCGGTAAATGCGGACCAGCGTCTGATATACAATCCGGCCGGCGCCCAGGTTCAGGTGGCCAACGTTGGAGTCGCCCATCTGTCCGGACAGAAGGCCAACAGCTTCGCCGGAAGCGATTAGCTGTGTATTGGGGTACTTCTGCATGATCCGATCGAAGTTCGGATGCCGCGCCGCCGCAATCGCGTTGGCCGTGGGGTTGGGATTGATCCCCCAGCCGTCCAGCACGATTAAGGCCACGGGCCTGCGCAATGAGGTCACGTCCGGGTCACCTCCTGAAATACGATGCTAGTGTGCCACCGGACCGGCACGGCCAGCACAACGACTTTTGCTAAAGCGTTTACCAAAGTTGTCATGGGTTATTGTACCACATTCGCCTGTCGTGGGGCAGGAAAACTTCTGCGACAATGTACCAGTACCTTGGTACTCTGCGGCTCCGTATCTCCGCCGCCGGGCTTCCCGTCATAAGATATGAAGAAATACCGTACCCGGTATGTGTATGAAGGAGGGGTCTATGAATGGCGCAGTTTACCGTGCCGATCACCGATGAGACTTTTGAGGCTGAAGTACTGAAGGCAGACGTACCTGTGCTGGTGGACTTCTGGGCGCCCTGGTGCGGCCCTTGCAAGATGATCGCTCCCGTCCTTGAGGAGATTGCGCAGGCCAACATCGGCAAACTCAAGGTCGCCAAGCTGAACGTCGATGAAAACCAGCGCTATGCCGGGCAGTTCGGCGTCATGTCCATCCCGACGATGATCCTTTTCCACGGCGGTGCGGCGGTCGGCCAGCTCGTCGGGTTCCGCCCAAAGGCGGACCTGCAGCGGATTCTCGACCAGGCCCTCGCCACCTTGGCTGCGAAATAAATCAAGAAGCGGTCGGTTGCCCTGGCAACCGACCGCTCAGCTTTTACCCCAGCTTGAGAAACTGCTCGATCACCTTTTCGACCGCATCTTCCGTGTCTTCGCCGTTCTTGATGGCGTCTACCACACGTATGCCCAAATTGCAGGCGACGGCTTTCATGCCCACCTTGTTAATGGCAGCTTTCATGGCGCCAAGCTGGATGATGACCTGCTCGCAGTCCTCACCTTCCTCCAGCATGCGCTGGATGCCGCGGGCCTGTCCTTCAATGCGCTTCAGTCGGCGCATAAGATCCTCGTACAGCTGTGGGTTGGTCTCCTTGATCCGCAACTGCGACACCCCCTCGGGCACAGATTACCCTACGGGGTAGGCGTTGTCAATTCTCCGTTAGCGCTTCATCTTCGGATCAAGCGCGTCACGCAGACCGTCGCCCACGAAGTTGAAGGAGAGCACCGTCATCGTAATGAAGATGCCGGGCACCGTCGTGACCCACGGAGCGACCCGTAGGAAGTTGCGGCCTGAGGAGAGCATTTCACCCCAGGTCGGATACGGCGGCGGGGCGCCGAAGCCAAGGAAGTTCAGGGCCGTCTCCGCCAAAATGGCGTTGCCGATGCGCAGCGTTGCGTTGACAATGATGATGGCCACAGCGTTCGGCAGCACATGCTTGAAGATGATGCGCATGTCTGGGGCGCCCAGTGCCTGGGCGGCCTGGACGAAATCCCTCTCCCTCAGGGACAGGAACTGTGCGCGCACCAGGAAGGCCAAACCCGGCCACGACGTAATGCCGATGACGACCATCACCGTGTACACGCTGCGACTGATAATGGAAGAGACGACGACCAGCAGCGTCAGCGTCGGGATATTGTCAATTGCCTCCGCAATGCGCATCATGGTCACGTCAAGCCAACTGCCGGCGTAGAATCCGGCGACGGCTCCCCATGTGGCCCCGATCAGTACCGCCACGCCGGCGGCCACAAAGCCGACGGAAAGCGATATGCGGGCGCCCCAGATGATGCGGCTGAATACATCGCGCCCATACTGGTCTGTACCAAACCAATGCTCAGGCGAAGGCGGCAGGTTCTTCAGAGATGTGTCAAAGAAGTCCCATTTCTGGGGAGCGATTTGCGGAGCGAATATGGCCAGCGTGGCGAGAATGGCCAGCAGAATCAGGCCGAAGACGGCCGACCGGCTGCGCCGGAAGCGGCGCCAAATCGCCACGTATTGTTTCTCTTCCCGCCCAAGGTTCTGGTTCTGCAGGTCGGCCGGTCGACGGGGCCGCGCAGGTGCCGCCATGCGTTCTCCCCCCTACGAGTACCGGATGCGCGGGTCGACCAGTACGTAAACGATCTCGGTACTGAAACTGGCCACCGTTCCCACCATAAAACCGAACAGCAGCAGGGCCATGACCACGGGGTGATCCTGCGACGTCACCGCGTTCAGACCATACTGCCCGACGCCGGGCCAGGCAAAGATCATTTCCACGATGGCCGACCCGTCAAAAATGGTGGCCAGAAAGACACCCATAATGGTGATGATGGGGAGCAGGGCGTTGCGCATGGCATGTTTGTAGATGACAACCCGGTCGGCCAGACCTTTGGCCCGCGCTGTCCGGATATAGTCCTCCTTCAGCACCTCAAGCATGGAGTTGCGCATGTACCGGGTGATGGCAGCCATGCCGGTCACTGTTAACGTGATGACCGGGAGAAGCATATAGCGGGCTCGGTCGAGCATGATGCCCAGCCACGTGTGCGTTTCCGGCGTTACTTCGAACGAGCGGTACCCACTGGTGGGAATCGCCCCGTGCGAGGGAAGTGCAACGAACAGAATCAGCATAAGGCCCACCCAGAAGCTTGGCATGGAGTGTCCGAGGAACGAAAAAGTCTGTGCTCCGTAGTCGATCCACGAATATTGTCGTACGGCACAGACAATGCCTAGCGGAATGGCAAGGGCAAAGATCAGAAATAGCTCGATGATGTTCAGCTGGAGCGTTGCGGGCAGACGGGCCAGCCAGGTTTCCGTGACCGGCCGCTGGGAAATGTATGAATTGCCCAGATCGCCATGGATCACCAGGTTTTTCAGCCAGGTCAGGTACTGCACATGCAGCGGCTTGTTGAGTCCCCACTTCTCTTTCAACTTTTCGATGTCAGCAGGGTTAATGTTTGAGTTTTCGCCTCTGAGAAAGATCTGCTCCGGGCCCCCGGGTGCGAGTTGATAGAGCCCGAATGTCATGAACGTAATAATGAAGAAAAGGGGGATCAGTTGCAGCAGCCGGCGCAGCAAATAACGCTTCACGCAACGTCACCTCCAATGGGGCGGGATACGGCAGGGTATAGAGCAGGGGGGCACCCATTTCGGGGGGCGCCCCCCTGCTGTTCTACCTCAGTCTGCTACTTCGACGTGGCCGTGAACCACTGGTTCATGTACTGCGTGGTATTAATGCCGTAGCCGTTCCAGTTCACGATGCCCTGGATCTCCTTCTTGGCGAAGTCGGTCCAGACGTTAACGTAAATCCAGTTGGCGGGGGCATCGTCGATGACGAGCTTCTGGGCTTCCTGGTAAATCTTCTGCCGCTCGGCCAGATCGGTGGTCCGGGCGCCCTTGTCGACCAGTTCGTCGACCTTGGGGTTCTTGTACCGGCCCCGGTTTGAGCCATTGTTCACGCCCTTTTCGTCCAGGCGGATGTTCTTGCTGTGGTAGTTGGAGTCGAACGAGTAATGCGGGTCGATGCTGAAACCGAGGCCCGAGAAGACAACGTTGAACTCGCCGGGCTTCATGTGCTTGTCGAGCAGGGTATTGAAGTCGACCATCAAGATCTCCGTGTCGACGCCGATGGCCTTCCAGTCCTTCTGGGACTGCAGGGCGATTCCTTCGATGATCGACGAGCCCTTCGTACCCACGTACGTGACCTTGAGGGGCTTGCCGTCCTTTTCATAGATGCCGTTGGCGTTTTTCTTGAAGCCGGCAGACTGAATCAGTTCTTCAGCCTTCTTGGCATCGTAGGGGTAGCCCTTGGCAGTCTTGTCGAAAGCCCAGTGGATGGGCGGAATGGGACCTGCCGGCAGCGACGCCTTATTGTCCATAACGCCTTTGATGATGGCGTCCCGATTCAGGCCATAGCTAAGCGCCTGCCGGACCTCCTTGATGTTGGTCGGGAAGGCCTCAACGTTGAAGGTCTGGTAGCCGTAGCCCATGCGGTCCCAGTCGAAGGCGACCAGCTTATCCTTGAAGTCGGCCTTGAGGCGGTCGACGTGAGCGGGCTCAACGGAATCACGGAAGGAGAGCTCGCCGGCCTCAAGGGCGGCCATGGCCGTGTTCTCCTCGGGAATGACGCGCATGCGGACTTTTTCGATCCAGGGACCGAAGGTGCCCTTATTGGCGCCCGGCTTGCCCATTTCCCAGTACTCGGGGTTGCGCTCGACCAGCACGTACTGGCCGGACTGCCACTCTACGAACTTGTAGGGGCCGGCCCCGATGGGCTTCTTCCAGGCTTCAGCGCCCTCCATGTCCTTGACCGGGATGTTGCCGAAAATGTGCTTGGGAATGGGCTGGAGGCTGGCGCCGCCGAACAGGAAGGGCGCAAACGGCTCTTTCAGGACGATTTCCAGCGTGTAATCGTCCTTGGCTTTGACGGACTGGATCATGTCGTACGTGCTCTTGTCCGGGCCCTGATAGTCATCGCTCAGGACAACGTTATAGGAGAACTCGAAGTCATGTGCCGTCAGGGGCTTGCCGTCGTGGAACTTGACGCCTTGCCGAGTTTTGAATGTGTAGGTCTTGCCGTCGGCGCTGATGGTCGGCTGGGTTTCGGCCAGCGCCGCTTCGGGCTTGTAGTCAAACCCGATGCGCATGAGACCGTCGCCGTAGACCCGGTTCGTGATTTCCGCAGCGTACGCGCTGCTCAGCCAGTAGAGTGCCAGCGTGTCCGGATCTTCGGGCGCATCAAAAATGATCTCGCCGCCGGCAGCAGGCTTCTGCTCTGTTGTGGAGCCGTTGTTGTTGCCATTGTTGCCACTCGGTTTCTTGGTAGTGCAGGCGGACACGATCAGGGACGAAGCGAGCAGCAGACTTAAAAACCCAACCAGGTACTTGCGAGCCACTGCATGACCCCCCTCAGTCTTTTCTGTTTGCTTCGTAGGGAAAGCGAGGTACGCCACCCCAGGGGCAGCGCGCTTCGCCTCCAATTTCCTTATACACCTTCTTTTGAATACTAAGACGCCAAAACCCTGCTTGTCGTTCAAAATTTTTTTCTCGACCAGCAAGTTTTTTGCGTGATCACCGGAAAAGCCTATGATCTTGCGTGCCAGACATGCGCTCATGGGCAAATAGTCTTCCACTTGATATTCCCAGGGATTTTATGGTATAACTTGAATTGGGTATATATTTTCTTCACGATCAAGGAGGGCGCCTGTGTGGCAGTATAGCGACTCGCCGCGCTTCTGGCATAAAGTCCAACCACCTTCCGCCCTGGCCCAGAGCGCCTTTGACCTGCTGCTGGGCATGCGGAGCGTGGCGGCAACGGTTCTCTTCCTGGACCTCTCGGCCCCGGAGCATCCCGTGGCCGAAATTCCAGGCTTTGTGGAGCAGGTCACCACCACGAACGTGACGCTGGGACTGGCGGCACCCCTGCCCAAGCTGGATTCCCGCACCCGGTTCGGCGTGGAAATCATGGCGGGCCCGGGCATTCTCCGATTCCAAACCACGGCCTACAGGGCGCCCGAGGGTGGGGCCACCCGGCTGCAGTTGGTTCTGCCCCGGCAAATTGAATCCGTTCAGCGGCGGAAGTTCTCCCGGGTCCCTTTTACAGCGGCCGTCTCGTTCGCCCCGGTGGACGGGCAGCCGGACGGCGAAACCTGCCCGGGCGGCGTAGGCACGGCCGTCGACCTGAGCGCCGGCGGCATGCGAATCACCACGCAGTTGCCCATGCGGTACGGTCAAACGGTCGCCCTCAGCTTCCACACGCCGGACGGCACAGAATACCGGGCGCTGCCGGGTAAAGTGGCACGGGTGCAGTCCGTCAATCACCAGTACACGGTAGCCTTTCGGTTCATGGACTTGGGCGAGGCTGTGGAGAACCAGCTGGTACAGAGCGTCTTCCGGATGCAATTGCGGAACCTGAAGTGAAAAAAAGGCCGCCGCCCGGGAGCACCCCGGACGGCGGCTTTCGCTTTGCACTTACTTCACAGCGCCGGCCTTGCAGATGGCTGCGAAGCTGCCGGGCTCGAGGCTGGCGCCGCCCACCAGGGCGCCGTCGATATCGGGGAGGGCCATATAGTCGCCGATGTTGTTCGGCTTCACGCTGCCGCCGTACTGGATGCGCACGGCGTCAGCGGCTTCCCGGCAGAACTTCTCGGCCAGAACGGCCCGAATCGCAGAAATGGTAGCCTGCGCATCCGCCGGGTTGCAGTTCCGGCCGGTGCCAATCGCCCACACCGGCTCATAGGCGACAATCAGGTTCCGCACCTGATCACTGGTCAGCCCGTCGGTGCCGGCCACCAGCTGCCGCCGGTTGACGGCGTCCGTCTGGCCCGCTTCCCGCTGCTCCAGGGTCTCGCCCACGCAGAGAATGGGGATGATCCCGTGGGTGTAAGCGGCACGGACCTTCTCGCCCACCAGTTGGTCGCTTTCACCGAAGATCGCCCGGCGCTCGGAATGCCCGAGAATCACGTAGGCGCAGCCGACATCTTTCAGCATGGGGCCGGAGACTTCGCCCGTGAAGGCCCCCTGGACTTCGTTGTACATGTTCTGGGCGCCCAGCCCGACCTTGCCCCGGGCATCCGCCAGTCCCCAGCCGGCCGCGCCCAGCAGGGGAAAGGGCGGGCAGATGACCATTTCGACACCGCCCAAGTCCTGGACAAGCGGCACAAACTCCTTGATGAAGGCGGCAGTCTCGGACAGGGTCTTGTGCATCTTCCAGTTTGCCGCAATGACAGGCGTTCGCATCAGCAGATATTGCCTCCTTGTTCTAGTCCGCTTCGTCAGGCTCGAACCGTTTCCGTCGGCCAGAGGTTACGGACGGAAACGGTCCGACCCTTCCTTCAGCTCGTCTAGTGCGGCGCCGAGTAGCGGCGGGGCCGCACGGCACTCGTAAATGGCGCGTCAGCGCCGAGAAGAGGGCCACAGGCCGGGGCCCCGTCCTTACCGCCCCCAGTCGGCGATCGCCCAGGGCTTCCCGGGGCCGCTGCTCACCAAAATGAAGTAGGACCAGTCGCGCCCTTCCCGCAGGCTGGGGTCCCGGCGCTGCTCCGGCTCAACCAGATCGAGTTCATACTCAACTCTCAGGACCATGTTGGCACTGTACCGGTCTGCGAACGACGGCAGGGGCACGGGTTTGGCCACCGCCTCCACCGCCAGGACACGGGCGCCCGTGACGGTCAGCCGCCGCTTGTCCAGCGTGCGGGGATCGTTGTAGAGCCGCGCCCGCTCGGGGGCCATGGTGGCCAGAAGCCAGTCCAGATCATGGGCTGCCATCGCTGCGAAGTGCTGGCGAATTACCTCTTCGGGACTGGCGTCCCGGCGCTGACGGAGCCAGGCCTCGGCAGGGGACTGCGGCCCCCGCCGCCCGAACAGCTTTCGCCAGAATCCGGTCGCTACTTCGTAGCCAGGCACGCGACTCCGGGCAGTTCGCGACCCTCAAGGAACTCCAGCGAGGCGCCGCCGCCGGTGCTCACGTGGGTCATCTTTTCGGCCAGGCCCGCCGCCTCGATGGCTGCGACCGAATCGCCGCCGCCGACGATGGTGCAGCCCTCGCTGTCCGCCATCGCCTGGGCCACGGCGAAGGTGCCGCGGGCGAAGGCCGGCATCTCGAAGACACCCATCGGGCCGTTCCACACTACGGTCATGGCCTCCCGAATCGCCCTGCCGAAAGCCTTGGCCGACTCGGGACCAATGTCCAGCGCCATCCAGCCCTCGGGAATGGCATCGCAGGAAACAACCTTGTGCTCGGCATCCGCCTTGAACGCTTCCGCCACAACCAGATCCGAAGGCAGCAGGATCTTGCCGTTTGCCTTTTCGAGGAGGCCCTTGGCGGTTTCGATCTTGTCGGCTTCGACCAGCGATTTGCCGGTCGCGTAGCCCTTGGCGGCCAGGAACGTATTGGCCATGCCGCCGCCGATGATCAGCCAGTCCACCTTGGGCAACAGGTTCTCAATGACGGTGATCTTGTCGGAGACCTTTGCCCCGCCGATAATCGCCACGAACGGCCGGTCGGGGTGGGCCAGCGCTTTGCCCATAATGTCGACTTCCTTCTGCATCAGGAAGCCACCCACCTTGACCTCCATCAGATCAGCCATGCCGCGGGTCGAAGCATGGGCCCGGTGCGCCGTGCCGAATGCATCATTGACGTAGACGTCGCCCAGCTTGGCCAGTTCGGCGGCGAAGCCCATGTCGTTCTTCTCTTCCTCGGCGTAGAAGCGTAGGTTCTCCAGCAGCACAACCGCGCCCGGCGCCTGGCTCTTCACCAGGTTCTGCACGGCTTCGCCGATGCAGTCGGAGGCGTACACGACTGGCTTGCCTAAGAGCTGCTCCAGGCGCTGAGCGCAGGGGGCCAGAGAGAACTCATCGTTCCGCTTCCCCTTGGGGCGGCCCAGGTGCGACGCGCAGATGGCGATGCCGCCGTTCCCCACTATGTACTGGATGGTCGGGAGTGCCGCACGGATGCGGGTGTCATCGGTGATTTTGCCATTCTCGAGGGGGACGTTGAAATCAACCCGAACGAAGACGCGCTTGCCCTTCACATCGATATCCCGTACTGTCATCAGAGCCATGGTTCGTCCACCTTTCTAAGACCCTCCCCCCCCCCTGACCAGGGAGGGGTTGGTGGGAATGCTTCCGGCCATATCGACTTTGTTAAGGTCCACTACAAAAGATTGTACCACATCAAGGCGAAAATCCCTTCTAGTCTGCTAGTATCTATCTAACTAGGTGCTCCTGATGTGCCAGAATAGGTACTTCGTACGTTCAGTATAAGCGGGAGAGTCCGTGTAGCGCCAGGGGCGCCCCCACGATGCCGCCGTGTGGGCAGCCATGAGCGGCTCGCCGCCCGGGTCGAAGCCCACCACGATGGCGTGGTGCTGCCAGGTCCCATCCCCGTCCCAGTCGTAGGTAATGGTATCGCCCAGTTCCAGTTGGCGGGCCTCCTGCCGCCGCTCCGCCCGGCCTGAGGTCTCGTAGTACCAGCGCAGGCTGTGCGCGACGGCCCAGGAGAAGCTCCACTGCTCGTTGGGCCCCAGGTACCACCAACCCTTGTCGCGCCGGCCCGTCGGTTCCATTTGCCAGCCGCCGGCGAGCAGGCACTGGGAGATGTAGTTCGTGCAATCGTCCTGAAAAGCCCGGAACAGCGGGTTGAAGGCCGCCCACCAAAGCGAGGCGTATTGAACAGCCTGCACGCGGTCATAGGCCACGGCTGATTCCCCCTCCCACGATTTGCCCGCACCTATGCGATGGTAGTGCAGGAGGGGGCTCGGCGTGCATCGAATTTGTTAATGGATCGACGCAAAGAGATTCAAAATCTGTATGGTATTGGCGTTCCTGTCGGATGATGGAGTGCGCAACACCTCTGAGGGGGACCCAACGATGGATATTCAAGAGCTGGAAGCGTTTTGGTGGATCGCGAAAACAGGCAGCTTCAACCGGGCAGCGGAAAAGCTTTACCTGACCCAGCCGTCGGTCACCGCGCGCATCCAGACCCTCGAAAAGGAGCTGGGGCAGCCGCTGTTCGAGCGCAAGCCGCGGGGCGTCCGCCTGACCGATGCGGGGCGGGTGCTGCTTCCCCATGCCGAGCGGGTCCTCATGGACATCCGCAAGGCGCGGCAGGCTGTCTCCGACCTGGGGTCCGCCACCGGCGGCACGCTGATGGTCGGCTCGGCCTTGACGACCTCCACCTATACCCTGCCCGAAATCCTGTCCAAGTTCAAACTGGCATATCCGGGCGTGGAAGTGGCCATGCGGACGGGGCGGTCACAGCAGGTTCAGCAGTTGGTGCTGGACGACACCGTCCCGCTGGGATTCGTCCACTCCCCCATCGCCCCCAATCCCGATATTGAAGCGATTCCCCTTTACTCGGAGGCGATCGTGCTCGTGGTCCATCCCGGCCACGCGTTCGCCGGGCGCCCCGAGGTGACGGCCGAGCAGCTATCTTCCGAAGCCTTCATCATGTCAGACCGGGCTTCTGGCTACTGGTCGCTGGTGGAGCAGTTCTGGGCCCATTCCGGTTTCGCACCCCGGGTGACCATGGAGCTGGACAGCATTGAGGCGACCAAGCGGATGGTCATGTACGGCCTGGGGCTCGCACTTCTGCCCCAGGGCACCGTAGAAGGCGAACTGCGGACCCGCCAGCTGGTCACCGTGCCGGTGGCGGGCATGGATAACCTGACCCGGCAGACCCTGCTGATCCACCGCAAGGGAAAGGTCTGGAGCGGCATTACCCGAGGTTTCCTGGAGATTCTCAACAACATGTACAACCTCCGCCTGGATCTCTCGGATGACTGATCCGATCTTGCCGATGGGGCCGCCTGCACGGTGATTCGTGCAGACGGCCCCGTTTTCATTCATAACCGCCCCCGCCTACTGCTTTCCGGCGGCGATCGCGACCGCCGCCCGGCGCTGGTCGAACCACCGCATCACGAGCGCAGCGCTCACCCCGATGGCGGCAAAGGTCACCCACGGCAGCCAGGCCTGTCCCGTGGCCTCCGCCACGTCGGTCAGGCGCCCGCCCAGGAACTGGCCGGTGCTGCCGCCGATGGCCACTGATACGGCACTGAAGCCGTAGTAGCTGGCGACGGCGTCCCGGGGCGCCATGCCCACGACCATCTGGTAGTCAACGGGGCGCAACAGCATGCCGCCGAGCGCCAGGAAGACCACGCAGGCCACCATTCCGGCCATGCCGGGAAACGGGATGATGAAGAGAAACGAGAGCCCTGCCACCGCCGAGCCGATGGACCAGAGCACCAGGGGCGGCAGTCTCCCTTCCGTCCACTGGGTCAGCTTGTACTGCAGGGCGATGACGAGCAGCGAACTGACCAGCAGCAGGTTCTTGACCGCCGTCTGGGTGCCCGTGTAGGCGGCAGCGTGGAGGGAGAGCGAAATGTTGATCTGTCCGCTGATGGCCCAGAACCCCGCGCTAACCAGGCAGTACGCCACAAACACCCGGTTGCCGGCGACGTTCAGAATCGACGCCGCCACCTCGGCCACCGCCCGGGCGGGCGCCGGCCGTTCCCGCCCCGAAGTCAGGTTCGGCAGGAAAAAGTAGACCAGGGCCGCGATGGGCAGGTACACCGCCCCTGCGACCAGGGACAGCACCCGGAAGTCCACGCTGAGCAGAAGGGCGCCCACCAGGGGGCCGATGGTCGTACCGGTGCTCTGGGCAGTGTACAGCAGGGCGAACCGGCTGCCCTGGTCGGGACCGGGGTTAAGCGCCGCGTAGGCCGCCCGCTCGGCGGAACTGAAAAGGGCGCCGCCCATGCCGGAGAGTACTGCCGACACAAGCAGGCCCGCCATATTCCCCATAAACGCAAAGCTGGCAAAGCCGACCGACCGGACCAGCAGGCCGGCCAGCAGCACCCGCTTGTACCCATACAAATCTGCCAGCGGCCCGGAAAGAACCATCAGCACCTGCTGGACGCCAGTCCGGACAGCCAGTACCGTACCGGCCACCGTCGCGGTCAGCCCGAGGTCGTCGCGCACATGGATCGATATATAGGGAATGAGCATGAAAAAACCGGTGTTAATGGCCAGGTCGGCCAGCAGGATCACGGCTTCGCCCGGCTTCAGGCCGCGCAGCCGCGTCAGGATGCCCACTTGCCACATCTCCTTGGGGGACGGCAGCTACTTGTAGCGCTTGCGCTTGCTTGAACTGGGCACGCCCATCTCCTCCCGGTATTTGGCCACCGTTCGCCGGGAAATATTGACGCCCTGCTTGTTGAGCGTATCGGTGAGGGCCTGGTCGGAGAGGGGATCCGACGAGTCCTCCTTGGCGATCAGGTCAGCGATCATCCGCTTGACGCTTTCCGCCGCCACCCCTTCGCCCCGGGCGTTATCCACGCCGCTGGTAAAGAAGAACTTGAGCTCAAAGGTGCCGAGGGGCGTCTGTACGTACTTGCCGGCCGTAGCCCGGCTGACGGTGCTTTCGTGCACCCCGATCACGTCGGCCACGTCGCGCAGTGTCAGGGGGCGCAGATACCGGATGCCGCGATCAAAAAAGTCGCGCTGGAACTTGACGATGGTCTCCACGACTTTATACAGAGTCATTCGCCGCTGCTCGATGGCTTTGATCAGCCAGAGGGCGGCGTGGATTTTCTGCTCGACAAACTTGCGGGCGTCGCTGTCGACCTGCCCGGAGAGCATCTGCCGGTAATGGTTGCTCACCAGCAGCTTGGGGATGGGCGATTCGTTCACGAGCACCACGTAGTCGCGCCCGACCCGCTCAATGGCGGCGTCCGGCACGACGTACCGGGTCTCGTTCGGGCTGCCGAAACGGCGCCCGGGCTTCGGGTCCAGCGTGCGGATCATGTCTGCGGCGCCCTGCACTTCCGGCGGCGTTACGCCCAGTTCCTCGGCAATGCGGGTAATCCGCCCCTCGCCGAGATCATCAAGGTGGTTCTCGATCAGAACGGGCACCAGCGGATTGCCGTCGTCAACCGTCGCCCACTGCAGCAGCAGGCACTCCCTGAGCGTCCGGGCGCCCACCCCCGGCGGGTCGAAGCCCTGAATCAGCAGCAGCACACGCTCGACCCGGTCCTCGCTTACGCCCAGTTTCTCCGCCGCCTCAGCGGTGGATATGGTCAGATACCCGTGGTCGTTAAGGCTGTCGATCAAGAATTCGCCGATCCGACGCCCACACCCGTCCAGGCCGGCCATGTAAAGCTGAGCCATGAGATGCTCCTGCAAGGTGGGGACAGTGGCGGTAAACGCCTCAAAGCCCATCTCCTCGTCGTTATCGGCGGCGCCGCCGTTACCGTAGTCACTGCCGAGATAGTCCAGCAGCTGGCGGGTCTCCGGCGGAGCGGCCGCTTCCTCGGCCTCTTCTTTCGGTTCCGCTTCGAGGCAGGGGTTTTCGAGGAGCTCCTGCTCGATGAAATCCGTCAGTTCGGTTACGGGCAGCTGCAGTACGGCGATGGCCTGTCGCAACTCCGGCGTCATTACCAGCTTCTGCGTCTGCTGCATTTGCAGGCCAAAACCAAGCCGCATCATCTTCACCGCCTTTCACCTTCTACCCTCATGGTTATTCGCCCCGTGGCAAGCTGTTTCCTTGCCATCGAAGACGGCAACGCGACCCCCATATTGCCGGTGATTCCTACCGTAATCTCTAGCACCAAAGGATGCGGAAGGAGTGTCAAAAATGAACATTCGTCGTGTTGCTGCTTCGGTTGCGCTGTCAGCCCTGCTGCTGGGCACGACCGCCATGCCCGCCATGGCGGAAAAAGGCGGGAACGGCTCCGACAAGGGCCACGGAAATAAGGTAAGCGATAAGTTCAAGGACATGGGAGATTTCGAATGGGGTCTGGGCGATGTCACGAAAATGATGCTGAAGGGGATCTTCAATGGCCGGGGTGAAGGCATTTTCGCACCCGGCGCCAAGATCAACCATCAGGAGTCAGCCGTCGCCATCGTCCGGCTGATGGATAAAGAAGCCGCGGCCAAGGCGCTTTCCGCCGCAGAAGTGGACAGCCTTCTGGGTGGGATCAGCGATGCGGATCAGATCGCAGCCTGGGCCAAGCCCTCGGTGGCTATGCTGGTCAAGGTCGGCGTTCTCAGTGAGGATGCCCCGTTCAAGCCGCTCGACGACGCAACCCGACTTGATATCGCGGTTCTGCTGGTCAACGCCATGGGCCTGCAGTCGGAAGCCGAGGAGAAGATGGATGAAAAGCTCTCCTTCAAGGATGCCCACCTGATCCCCGCCGAACTGACTGGCTACGTGAAGGTGGCTGTTGATCACCAGCTCATCACCGGCTACGATGACAAGACCTTCCGGCCCATGCAGGCCGTGAAGCGGGTGGAAATGGCCGTCATGATGGGCCGGGCGGACCGCCTGATCGAAAAGGAAAAGCACGATGAGATCAAGGGCGTCATCAAATCGGTGGACGCGGCCGAGGAATCGCTGGTCGTCACTGCCGGCGATAAGGAGATCGCCCTGACGCTGGCCGAGGAAGCGAGCATCTTCATCGACGGCCGTGAAAAGGATCTGCCCCGTCTTGCCGCCGGCATGAGAGTTGAAATCAAGCTGAACGGCGACGGCGAAGTCGTCTATATCGAGGCCAAGTCGGTGGCTGCTCCGCAGGATCCCGCGGTCACCGGCGCCATTACTCACCTGGTGCCCGCTACGCCTACTGCCCTGGGCCTGATCAGCATCGGCGGAACGGCCTACCCGATCTCGCCCAAGGCTGTGATCAAACTGAACGGCCAGACGGCGACCTTCGCCGACCTGGAAGTGGGCGACACCGTGAAGGCGGCAACCACCTATGGCCTGGTGATCAAGCTTGAGGCGACCCGCGAGGCGGAGACGGAGACCGTGGAGGGGACGATTACCGCCATCAAGGCGGCTACCCAGAGCGCCCTCGCCAAGGTGACCCTGAGCGTCGACGCCGGCGATGAGACCACCCGTACTGAGTATGTCGTCGCTGCCAATGCCGCCATTAAGATCAACGGTGAGTCGGCACGGATGGCCGGTCTGCGGCTGACTGACGAGGCAAAGCTGACCCTGGAGAATAACCTGGTCACCCGGATTGAAGTCAAACGGGAGGCCACGACCGTCAGCGGCACGATTTCCGACCTGGATGCTGCCACCTCTTCCGCTCCCGCCAAAATCACCGTCACCTTCCCGTCGCTGACCACTCCCGCCGTCACCGCCGAGTATTCGCTGGCTTCCGGCGCCGTGATCAAGATTAACGGCCGGACCGCCCAGTTTGCCGACCTGCGGGTGGATGAAAACGTCAAGCTCACACTTGGCGCCGGACTGGTGGACAAGGTTGAAGTGACCCGGGAGTATGAGGTGCTTGAGGGCTCCGTGATTTCGCTGGCGGCCCCGACGGCCGGTCAGGACGTTCCCGCCGGGACGGTGGGCCTGGTGGGCCTCGTGTACACGAGCGACGGCTCCGCCACCATGAACACCTTCCCGATCACTGGTGCCACGCAGATCCTGGTCAACGGCCAGACCGCCCAGTTTGCGGGCCTGCGGCTCGGCGACACCGCCAAGGCGTATTTCGACGGCGATGTGCTGGTGAAGCTGCAGGTGACACGGTAGTACGCAGACTAACCAGGACCGGGGCACACGTTGCCCCGCCGAGCGCCAGCACCTGGCCGCCTGATGCGGGCATGATGAAACAACAGACGCCAGAAGCCCTTGGGTTTCTGGCGTCTACTCTTTGTTGCGGGTCACATCAGACCAGCGCCGGATCCACCGACTGGACAAGAATCACATGAGCGGTGCCCGGACCGTGGATGCCCTGCAGGAGCATACTCTCGATGTCTCCCGTCCGGCTCGGGCCCGTCGCCAGGCCCAGCTCTGCGGGGGCTCCGCTGCCCTTGAGCAGGGCGCCCAGGTGCCGGAACAGCTCCACCCGCCCGGGCACCAACCTCTCGGCCGGCACGACGGCAATCCAGACTGGCGGGAGAATCAGCACCGACCGCGGGCGGGGACCGCCGAACGGCATGACCAGGGTGCCCGTATCGGCGGCGCCCAGCGCAGCAGTGGTGATGCCCACCCCGGCCTCGGCGCAGGCCGCCTTGGTGCCCGCCGGCCCGCCGGCGGCGGGAGTCCGGTACCAGGTGAACAGGGGCGCCAGATTCAGGGCGCCTAGCAGCGGGCTCTCCCAGGCAACCGCCGTCTCAATGCCAAGCCCGGCGACGATCGACTGCACCGTAACCCGCGCTTCGGCCAGGTCAGCCACCGTATGGGCGTTGCCGCCCACCCGTTCCCAGGCAGCGGCGAAGGCAGCAATCAGCTCAGCCTTCAAGGCTCTCACCCCTCTCCTGCTGGCGCTTGGCCCAGCGGTCCCGGAACGTCTCGGCCTTTACCACAGGCAGGTCGCGGTAGTCGGTCCAGCCCTTGACCGGCCCGGGCGCCCAGCGCATCCAGCCGCTGCGGCTGAACGGCAGCTGCTGCCAGCGCACAATGCGGGACGTCAGGCGGTAGCGGTCCGGGGACGCCCAGGCCCAGCTCCAAAGCTGAAAAATCCAGCGCTCGCCGGCGGGCACCAGCCCGTCACGCTGTTCCTTCTGCCGCAGCTTAAGCAGCAGGTCGTTCAGGTGGATTCCCATGGGGCACGCTTCGTGGCAGGATCCGCAGAGGCTGCATGCGTGAGGCAGGTCCGGCCACTTCTCCAGCCCGCGCAGCAGCGGCGTAATTACAGCGCCAATAGGCCCGCTGTACGCATCGCCGTAGGCGGCCCCGCCCACCTGCCGATAGACCGGACAGACGTTGAGGCACGAGCCGCAGCGAATGCAGAGCAGCGCCTCTTCGAACTCGGTATTCCGGATGGCCGACCGCCCGTTGTCCACGATGATCACGTGGAGCTCCTCCGGGCCGTCCACCTCGTCGGGGAGCCGGGGCCCCGAAATGAACGCGACGTAGCTGCTGATCAACTGTCCCGTGCAGGCCCGGGGCAGCAGGGCCAGGACCGGCTCCACGTCGGCAAAGGTCGGAACGACTTTCTCCATGCCGACGACCACGACCTGAATCCGGGGTTGGCTGGTGACGAGGTTGGCGTTGCCTTCGTTAGTAACCAATACGATGGTGCCCGTCTCCGCCACAGCGATGTTGCAGCCCGTCACGCCCACGTCGGCCGTCAGAAACTCCTGGCGCAGCTTGCGCCGGGCATACTGGAGCAGGTTTTGCGGGTCGTGGTCGACCGGCTTCCCTTCTTCTTTGGAGAAGAGCCCCGCGATCTCATAACGGTCCTTGCCAATGGCCGGCCCGACGATATGAGCGGGCGGGTCGCCGGAGAGCTGGATGATATACTCGCCCAGATCCGTCTCCCGCACGTGCAGGCCCGCAGCCTCAAGGGCGTGGTTCAGGTGGATCTCTTCGGTCAGCATCGACTTGGATTTGACGATGCGGCTGCCGCCGGATTCCTTGGCAATCTGGGCGACCCTTGCCGCCGCCTCGTCGCCCGTCTTCGCAAAATGGACGCGGGCCCCGCGCCGGGTCAATTGCTCGGCGAATTGGGAAACGTTGGCGTCGAGGTTGGCGACACCCTGCTGGCGGGCCGCCCGGGCCCGCTTCTTCAGGTCGGCCACCTGCTCGTTGCCCAGGGCCGCGTACGCCGCCAGCCGATTCCGGAAGAAGCCCTGTACCGTTGCCTTCGTCGCCTTAACCAGATTGGGTTTGGCGATCGCCTTGGCTGCCCGATCGGAAAAGGACATGCTACACGCCCTCCTTCCGGTTGAGCACTTCGGCCAGGTGCATCAGCCGCAGGTCGCCTTCCCGCCGGCGGTTGCGCCCGCCCAGGTGCATCAGGCAGGACATGTCGCAGGCGACAAGTACCTCAGCACCCTGCCGTACGGCGTCGTCCAGCTTGTCATCGCCCATGTTGGCAGAGACCTGCGGGTTGCGCACGGAGAAAGTGCCGCCGAAGCCGCAGCACAGGTCCTGCCGCTCCAGCTCCTTCAGCTCCAGACCCTCGACCTTGCGCAGGAGCTGCAGGGGCTCCTGGATGACTTTGAGGTCGCGGGTGAGGTGGCAGGAGGAGTGAAACGCCGCCTTGACCGGCAGGGCGGCGCCCACGTCGCGAACCTTCAGCACTTTGACCAGGAACTCGGAGAATTCGTAGGTCCGGGCGCCCACCGCTTCCGCCAGCTTCTTCACCTCGGGCTCGTCAGCGAAAATCTCCGAGTAGTGGTTGCGCACCATGGCGGCGCAGGAACCGGAAGGCATCACGATATACTCGCTGTCCTTAAAGGTCCTCAGGAAGTTGAGCGCCAGCGGCCTGGCCTCTTCCGTGTGGCCGCAGTTGTAGGCCTGCTGACCGCAGCAGGTCTGTCCCAGCGGGAAATCGACCTCGCAGCCCAGCCGCTCCAATACCTCAACAGCATCCATACCTACTTCGGGGAAGAACAGGTCGACCAAACATGTGGCAAAGAAGGAGACGCGTATTGTAATCACATCCCTATGGTAGGTCAGTCGCTATTCCAGGATTCCGTCGCTTCCTCGGCCACAATCAGGGGCACGACCCCGTGGGCGGCATCGGTGTGGTATTCCATCCGGTTGGCAGCCGCCACAGACTTCTGCCGGGCCTTGATGCGCCGCAGCCGCGCGGCGGCAAGAGCGTCGCGTTCCGCCAGCACGGCAGCGTCCGGGACGACGCGTCCATCGGCAAGCGCCGTCGGATCCAGCAGGTCGACACGCCGGGTCCGCAGCCCGATGTGCAGCAGGTCACCCGTCTGCAGCCGCAGAATGCCGCCGCCCCGGGCCGCCTCGGGCGTCACGTGGCCCATGGCGGCGCCGTAGGTCACCCCGGAGTAGCGCCCATCGCTGAAAATCGTGGTCAGCAGCCGCATGGCCTGGTTGGCGTTCACGTGCTGCATGGGGTTGAACATCTCCGGCATGCCGAACGCCTCCGGCCCCTGCCCGCTGATGACCATGGTGATTTTGATTGCACCTGTCCGGACCATCTGGTCGAAGAGCTGGTCATAGGGCAGGGCCGCGTCCACTTCCAGCTTGAGCCGCGGCCCGTTGTACCGGGCCATGGCCCGCAGCCCCGGTTCCGGGAAAAGGCGCCCGGCCTGGATCTTGCCCAGAATGTGCGGATCGAGCAGCGCTCTGTTGGCATCTTCCTCGTTTTCAAAGTACAGCACGAAGTTAACCTGGTCATCGAACGCCTCTACCTGGTGCGCAGGCATGCCGGCAATCTTGACCTCCGCCGATTCAAAGAAGTTGCCTTGCAGCACTTCCACGCCGCCGTAGTCCCGACGCGGGGTGTGCAGAATGATCGGGTTCTCCGTCACGCCAGCCGCGGAGAGCCCCCCTGTATCTGAGAGCCGCTCCCGCCAGGTTGTGCCGGTCACCGTCATGGCATCGACGTCCATGGGCATGCCGTTCTGCAGCAGCTCGTACATCACCGTCTCGACACCTCGGTGCAAGCCCTGGCACTTCTGCAAGGCCAGTTGGAAGATATCCCGGCCCTTCGTCAGCGAGTAATCGAAGAGATCGGGCACCGGCAGCGCCGTGCGAATGCGGTCAATGTCCCACACGCTGAAGTCGTAGCCGGCGTACTTCATGGCCGCGACCATGTGCATCATCAGGTTGCTGGAACCGCCCGTGGCGCTGTGGATGCGCACGCAGTTGCAGATGTTGGCCCGCAGAATCTCCCGCACGCCGCACTCGGGCCGGTTGGCAAGCTTGAAGAGGTCGGCGACCTGCCGCTCCACCTGTGCCGCGGTGGGCGCCTCGGGCAGCAGGTCCACCGCCGGATGGGCAAACCCCAGGGCGGATATGGCCATGCGCGAGGAGTTGCCGGTGCCGTTGAAGGCGCAGATGCCGCCCTTGGCATCGCAGGTCGCCACTGCCAGGGAGCGCTCGAACGCCTTGTGACTGGCGGGCGTCAGCACCCCCAGCTCCACGGCCCGGGTCAGCACGCCCTGGAAGGCTGTGCCCGTGGTGCACTGCAGAATGTACTGCATGGTATCGCGCAGGTCGCGGGCGAGGTCCGGAAAGCCCTGCGCCTCGGCGTGCTGCGCCAGCGCTTCCAGTTCAGCGTGGGTCTCCGGCGCAATGGTGCCGCCCTTCAGCACGTGTGCGGGGGCGAAGGTCGCGAAGACCGGCGCCTCGCCCCGGCGGCGGCGCAGCGCATCCAGATGCGCCAGGCCCGCCACAACGGCCAGCGGCGTCTTGTCGCAGCCGGCGATTACGTATGCGCCGTGGTAAATGTGCGACTCCATCTGGTTGGCGACCATGGCTGCCACGGCGTTGCGGCTCTGCAGGCTGTACGACATGCCCATGGTCGATTGGGCCGTGCCGTCGCACATGACAGGGTGGCCGAAGTAAAACGGTACGCCGCCGGCACGCCAGATCGCCAGGGCGGCGTAGTATACGGTTTCGAGGTCGACAATATGGGCCGGATGGTCCCACGAGCCGCCGATGATGGCGATGCGGGGGGCGTTTTCTTCCAGCCGGTCGTGAATCGCGGTCAGGGGCCAATCCGGCGCCGGCCCCATGCCGGTGAACCGGTAGGCCCGGTCCAGCAGGGCGGCCACCGTAATGGGTTCGTTCGCCTTGGCCTGCACGTTCCACGTGTAGGGATTGATCGGGTTGTCAATACGCATTACAGTGTCGGACCGATCCGCCAGATGCCGAAGTCGTCCTGCCCGAGAATCTCGGCGCTGGTCAGCTTGCCGCTGGCGACGGCCCTCACCTCCTCGAAAATCCTGCGGCCCACAGTCTGCACGGTCTCTTCCCCGCTGATGACCGTACCCGCGTTCACGTCCATGTTGTCGCGCATGCGCTCGAACATGGGGGAGTTGGTAGCAATCTTGATCGCCGGGGCGACGACCGACCCGGTCGGCGTGCCCCGGCCGGATGTAAAAACGGTGACGTGGGCGCCGCCCGCCACCATGCCGGTGATTTGCTCGATGTCGTGGCCCGGGGTGTCCATCCAGACGAGCCCCCTGGTCTTCGGGCGCTCGGCGTACTCGATGATGTCCTGCAGGGGCCGGGTGCCGGCTTTATAGATGCAGCCCAGCGACTTTTCTTCAATCGTCGTGATGCCGCCCTCGATGTTGCCCGGCGACGGCTGGGCGCCCCGGAAGTCCACGCCCATCTTCATGACATCCTGCTCGAACCGGTCGATCACCTCGAAGACCCGCTTCTTCAGGGCCGGCGTCACGGCCCGCTCCGCCAGCAGGTGCTCCGCCCCGATCAGTTCCGTGGTCTCGGCCAGAATCACCGTGCCGCCCCGATCGATCAGCAGGTCGGAACAGGCGCCCACGGCGGGGTTGCCGCTCAGGCCCGAGCAGGCGTCCGAGCCGCCGCACTCGGTGGCGAGAATCAGCTCCGACACGTCGATCAGTTCACGCTGCGCGAGCGATGCGTCCTTGACCATGGCGGCCGCGATGCTCGCCGCATCGGCGATGGCCTGCAGCGTGCCCCCGCTCTCCTGAATCAGCACGACCTCGACCCGCTTCCAGGGCGCCCGCCGGGCGATTTCGGCGGCGATTAGCCGGGCCTGCGAGGCTTCGCAACCCAGACCCATCACCACGACGCCGCTGACGTTGGGGTGTGCCCCCGTGCCCACGAACGTGCGGTTGGTCTGCTCAATGTCGGCCCCGACCGCCGCACAGCCGTGCTGGTGGTAGAACGACACGGTGCCCCGCACCAATTGGGTCACCTGCTGCGCCGCCTTCGCCGCACATACGATGGTCGGCAGCAGCAGCACGTGGTTGCGGATGCCCACCGAGCCGTCAGGGCGCCGGAATCCCCAGAACTTGCCCTCAGGAATCTGCATGGACCTTGTCCCCCCTCCCCCGGTTGCTCTCGATGTTCTGCACATGGGCATGCTCCCCGGCCGCGATCGCCCGGGAGGCCGTGCCAATGACCTGGCCGTACTTCAGCACCGGCTCGCCCTGGGCGATGGGCCGGATGGCGAACTTGTGGCCAAATGCAATCGGCTGGGCCAGCCTTACCGTATTGCCGTCGATGACCAGCGCAAACCCGGCCGGCAGGTCGGCCACCGCCGTCGCAACGTTGTCGACCGAAGGCTTCATAATTACGTACTGCGCCATACTCAGTCCTCCTCCCAGGGCCGGCGCCCCGTCCGGTGCTCGGGCAGTGGCAGGTCGGCCAGACGGCCGTCCGCCGCGAAAGTCATGGGCATGGGGTCCGTCAGGGCTTCCAGGCTCGGGTTCTTCACCCCGTCCGACTGCCATAGCGCCTCGGAGACCCACATTTCTTCAAGATGGAGTGTGGAACTGACACGCACGAGGCGGGGGCGCTCCACATCCACTCGGTTGCAGGTGATCAGGGCGACGGCAATCGCCTGCCTGTCATCGGGCATCCAGAGCGGCGTGGCGGCACTGCCCAGTTCAGAGCTGGTAATCTGGTTGGTCCAGAACTGCTGGTAGTCGATGTTCTCGACAACCGCCCGGGTGGTCACGTCGGCGGCGCCGAGCCCCGTCGCGTTGCCGTGGGTCTGCTCGGTCAGGCGCAGCACTACGATCTTCTGGGGGTTGCGGGCCGGGTCGCCTGGGATATGCCGCACCGCATACCGCCCGGTAATGTTCGGGTCCATGCCGCTCCCGCTGATGTTCTTGCCCAGGTAATCCACCACCAGCACATCCAGGTGGTCGAACGGGATCTGCGGCATCAGGCTCCGGCAAAGGTTCATCAACTCCGGCTCCCGGCCGGAAATTCGTTCGGCGGGCACAAGCTCAATATGGGCCGGCTCCTCGTAGGCGTTCTCCACGGTCGCCAGGCCGCCCAGAACGTTGACCTTCTCCAGAACCACGGCTGCAGCCGCGGGAATCGTCTCGTGGAAGGTATCGAACCCCTGCTTATGGATCAGGGCGGCGCCGCGGTGCTTGCCGAAGCCGATGACCAGCATTTTGCTCAGGCCGCTCTCCACCGGACCGTGAAAGTCCGTGTGGACCTTGACCCGGTTTATGGGCAGTACGGCGTCCGCTGCAAGGGCTTCCCGGCTAAAATGAACCGGGAAGCCGCCCGGCGTATAGCCGAGCAGTTCGGTATCCATGCCGGAGCGGAATTCGACGCCCATGGACGCAGGCGTAACGCCGTAGCCGGCCAGCACATCCATTTGGCCGTCCGGCGTGGCGCCGCCATGGCTGCCCATGGCGGGCACGATGAACGGGCGGGCGCCCCGCTGCTTCAGCTCGGCGATTACCGTCCCGGCGATCTGATCGATCCGGGCGACGCCGCGGCTGCCGACGCCCACCGCCACTCTCATGCCCGGGCGGATCCGGGCGTCCAGCTTCTGCATTTCGCGGGCGACGGCACCGGCCACGTCCGCTTCACGCGGGGCGTCGAAACGCTGCCGCACCTTCCGCCACTGCGGGAATGCAGTGTCGAGGCCCCCTTCTACGACTTGAAAGGCCATGGCTCCAATGCCCCCTTGCGAATTACAGCTGATGAATGGGGTTGCGAAGCGTACCTATGCCGGAGATCGCGATCTCGACCACATCGCCCTCCAGCAGGGTGAAGCTTTCATCCGGCACCAGGCAGGTGCCGGTGAGCAGGACCGTTGGCCCAAGCAGTTCGTTGTCCCGGTTCAGGAAGGAAACCAGTTCCGGGAAGGTCCGCTTCATCTGGCGGGTAGAAATCTCCCCTTCAAAGGCAGCCTTGCCGCCCCGCAGGATCGTCATGTGAATGATGAACTCCGACGGCGGCGTATCGGTAATCAGGACGGCCGGGCCCACGGCGCAGGAGCCCTTCCACATTTTCGCCTGGGGCAAGTAGAGCGGGTTGACGCCTTCAATATCGCGTGAGGACATGTCGTTGCCCACGGTGTAGCCGACAATCCGGCCGCTTCCGTCCAGCATGACCCCCAGTTCCGGCTCCGGCACGTTCCACTTGGAATCGGAGCGCAGGTTGAGCACGGCGTTCTGCCCGCTGACCCGCCCGGAGCTCGCCTTGAAGAAGATTTCGGGGCGCTCGGCTTCATAGACCCGCGTGTAAATATCGGGCACGTCGGATTCGACCACCCGGGCGTCGCGAGACCGGAGATAAGTAACGCCGGCGGCCCAGACTTCGGCCACGGGCGGGGCCATCAGGTGCGCCTTCTCCATGGCGGGGGCGACATCCAGGTCCGCATAGCGATAGGAAGCGGCCCTATGCAGGAGGCCGGGAACGAGGTCGGCAAGCAGTTGGGCCGGAGTCTTGCCGGCGTCCAGCGCTTCCGCGAAGAGCACAGGCAGGGAAGCACAGCGCACGGGGTCGGCGGCGGTCAGGTCATAGACCCGTTCTTCCCGTACGAGTCCAAGTCGGGGACCGATGCGCGGAAGCCAAAACGTGACCAGCAGCATGGTCTATTCACACTCCTTGAGGGCATCCTGCTTCATCACTTGCTCCAGGTCGAACTGGACGTTCTTCATGTGGTCTCGCATCGCATAGCGGGCTGCCGCCTCGCTATGAGTGCTGATCGCTTCATAGACCTGCCGGTGGCTGAAGACGGCCCGCTCGCCGGAACCAGACACGTTGTGGGTCTTTGCCCGCAGGTGGTCAATGAGGCCGTAAATGTTGGCGTAGACCTGCGACAGAATGCGGTTGCCGGCCGCCTCCACCACGGTCTCGTGAAACTCGAGGTCGGAGGGCAGGTAGTCTTCACCGTTGGCCAGTTGCTCTTCCATGGTTCGCAGGCTGCGGGCGAGCCGTTCGCGGTGCACGGCGGAGGCCCGGCGGGCAGCGAGGCCGGCCATCTCCACCTCCAGCACAGTGCGGGCCTCAATCAGCTCAAGCAGCTGCTCCGACTCCAGCATGTTGCCGACCAGCGGGTCAATCATGCTCTGCGCCGTAGGGCGGCTGACAAAGGTACCTTCGCCCTGGCGAGCTTCCACCAGCCCCATGGCCGCCAGCACTTTGAGCCCCTCCCGCATGGCAAGGCGGCTCACGCCCAGGCGGGCGGCTAGTTCTCGCTCCGGCGGCAGCTGGTCACCCGGCTTCAAGTCACCCCTGGCAATGGCGTCCCGAACCTCGGCAATGACCGCCTCGCCAACGCTGGTTCGTTTCACACGGTTGAGCACTGATCTCCCTCCATAGGTCATACCTCTGATGGTCAGACCATTAGGGGCAAACGAAACCGCCATGAGCTTACGCCCCCACCAAGGTTGAACGGTGGGGGCGTTTTTCTTACCCCTTACGCCGGCTCTAACTGCTTGTCCTGTATCCCGTTGCATACGGCCCCGCAGCTCTGGCGAACGACGAGCTTCGGGGGCAGAATGACGGAAGTCGGACCGTTTTGCTTGCCGGTAATGAGCCCAATCAACATTTTCGCCGCTTCCAGGCCCATCTCCCGTTTGGGCTGGTGCACCGTGGTCAGCGGCACGATAAAGCTGTCTGACAGGCTGATGTTGTCGACCCCGACCACCGCCACGTCCTCGGGCACCCTGAGCCCGGCGGCCTGTACCGCCTTAACGGCGCCCAGGGCCATCAGATCGCTTGTAACGAGCATGGCGGTAGGCCGGTCAGGAAGCCGCATCAGGGATTCGGCGGCTTTGTAGCCGGCTTCCTCATGAAACCCGCTCCCCCAGTGAACGTAGCCGTTCGGTACATCAATGCCCGCTTCGGCCATGGCCTGAAGGTAGCCAGAATGCCGCTCCCAGCTCGTGGAGTGCTGGGGGGAGCCGGTAATGCAGGCAATCTTCCGGTGCCCCAGCGACAGCAGATGCCGGGTGCCGGTCTGACCGATGGCGACGTTATCGCTGCCCACGTAATTCATCACCCCGGGGTACGGGGTCCGGTTGATGAACACATACGGCACCTTCAGGCCCTGCAGGTGGTCCAGCAGGGTAACGTCGCCGGCCAGGGCAGTGGCCACCACCAGCCCTGCTACCTGCGCCGCCTTCAGGTTCTGCAGCGCGTCGCCCACCCGGCCCGGCTCATCGCCGGTGTTGTGGATGACGACCTGATAGCCAAGGCTGGTCGCACCTTCTTCGAAGCCTACGGCCACTTCCGAGACGAACGGGTTGCGAATATCGGTCAGGATGATCCCCAGGAGGCGGCTGCGCCGGCTTCGCAGACTCTGCGCAGCGAAATTCGGCTTATAGTCGAGTTCCTGAACTGCATCCAGGACACGCTCGCGGAGCAGGTCGCTCACGCCGGCGGACTGGTTTAGTACGGCTGAGACAGTCGCAATGGAGACGCCGGCACGTTTTGCTACTTCCCGGATGGTCACTCCCGAGGTCATCACCCCCTGAAACTAGAGGCCAAGGTAGGCTTCCCGAATCTGCGGGTTCGCCAGGAGCTCGCTGGCCGCACCTTCCATGACGATCCGCCCCGTTTCGAGGACGTAGCCGCGCTGGGAGATGCCGAGTGCCTCTACGAGGTTCTGTTCCACAATCAGGACGGAGACACCCTGCTTGCTGACCTTGGCCAGTTCGGTGAAAACCTGCTTCACAACGATGGGCGCCAGGCCGAGCGAAGGTTCGTCAACGATCATCAATTTAGGTTGTAGCATGAGGGCGCGGGCAATGGCAAGCATCTGCTGCTGTCCGCCGCTCATGGTGCCCGCCAGCTGCGTCTTTCGCTCAGCCAGAATCGGGAAGAGCTCCAGCATTTCGGCCAGCTTCTTGGAGCGGTCACCCCGGGCTCGGGGCGTGTAGCCCCCCAGCAGGAGGTTGTCCTCGACGGTCATCTTGTGCAGAATGCCGCGGCCCTGGGGAATGTGGGCGATGCCTAGCTGCGGAAGCAGATGCGGCTCCACTTTGGAGATGTCCGTGCCGTCAAGGAGAATTGAACCGTTCCAGAGCGTGGCCAGGCCGGAAATCGCCCGCAGCAGGGTGGTCTTGCCGGCGCCGTTGGAGCCGACCAGCGCCACCGTCTCGCCGTCGCGCACTTCCATGGAGACCTCGTCGAGGACCTTCATGTCGCCGTAGCCGGTGGTGATTTTTTTGATCTCAAGCATGGTTGTGTCCCTCCCCCAGGTAGGCAGTGACCACTTTGGGATCGCGCAGGACGTCCCGGGGGGCGCCCTCCGCCAGCAGTTCACCCTGGTTCAGAACGATGGCCCGGGTACAGAGCGAAACAACCGCCTTCATCACGTGTTCAATGAAGATGACCGTCACGCCGGTGGCGTGAATCTTCTTCACCAATTCCACACCGGCTTCCATTTCGCTGGGGTTCAGGCCGGCCATGGATTCGTCCAGCATGAGCAGCTTCGGCTTGAGCGCCAGCGCCCGGGCCAGGTCCAGCCGCCGCCGGGTTTCGACCGGCAGGCTGCCGGCCCGGAAGTTCTTGACCCGGGTCAGGCCCGTGAAATGGACGATCTCTTCCGCCGCCTTGTGGGCCCGGCTCACGAGGCCGTCGTGCAGCAGGGCGCCGATCATGACGTTCTCCAGCACGCTCATGTCCAGGAAAGGCCGGGAGGACTGGAACGTACGCCCGATGCCCAGCTTGGCCCGGTCAGGGGCAGGCAGCTGGCTGATGTCCTTGCCGCCGACCAGGACCTGCCCGGAAGTCGGGGTGTAGGTGCCGGCAACCAGGTTGACGGTCGTGGACTTGCCGGAACCGTTGGGACCGATCAGGCCAAGGATTTCGCCTTCCCGGACCTGCATGGAAAAGTCCCGCACGGCGTGAATGCCGCCGAACCGCTTGTTCAGGTTCTTCAGTTCAAGGACTACGCTCACCGTGAGGTCACCTCCGTCGCTGGTTCGGTCGGCTTCTCCGACTTCTTCGGCCACTTGATCAGATCGACGAGGGAGATCAGGCCCGCGGGACGGGTGAGGACGATGATCATAAGCAGGGCGCCATAGAGGGTCAGAGAGGTGCCGGTACGGGTTGCACCCAGCCAGGCGTTAGTCACTTCGGTCAGACCGGTGACGACCGCGGCGCCGACGATGGGGCCGCCCAGGGTGCCGACGCCGCCGACGATGGCGACCAGGGCGATCTGGGTTGACATGGTGGTAGAAGCGACGGAACCCGGATCGACAAAGCCGATGATGCAGGCGTAAATGGCGCCCAGCAGGCCGGTGAGGCCGGCGGAGATCATCAGGGCCGTCAGCTTGACGTTGCCGGTTTTGACGCCGAGCGATTCGGCTGCATCCTGGTCGTCACGGATGGCCTGCAGGTACATGCCGATGCGCGAGGTGGTAATCACCTTGCCCAGGACGTAGAAGAGCACCAGAACGGCCAGCATGATCCAGTAGTACGAAGCCTTGCTGTCAAACTGCAGGTTCCACGGCTGCTCGCCGCGATACGGGATGTTCAGGCCGTTCGCGCCGCCCGTGAAGTTACCGTAGTGCAGCAGCAGAATCCGGAGGATTTCGCCGAAAGCGATGGTCGACAGCGTAAAGTACGGGCCACGGAGCCGGAAGCACGGGTAGCCGATGATTACCGAGGCCGCCACAGCGAGCACGGCGCCCACGAACATGCCAACCAGGGGCGTAACGTGGTAGCGGGTGAACAGGATGATCGTGGTGTATGCGCCGATCGCCAGGAAGACCGCGTGGCCGAGGGACAACTGCGCTGCGTAGCCACCGATGAAGTTCCAGGCGATACCCAGGGCGCTGAACAAGAAGATCATGGTCAGAACGTTGAGCAAATACTGCTGATCCGTAAAGAGCGGAACGGACGCCGCAGCGGCCAGGAGGACAGCGACGACCCCCAACTTACCATAGCGTGCGAGCATTTACGCTGTCCTCCTTCCGAAGAGACCGTTGGGCCGCAGGAACAAGACGAGAATAAAGATGACGAAGACGCCCAGCTGCGCGAGGTCCATGGCCAGATAGACGCTGGAGAGCGCTTCCACGATGCCGATCAAGAGGCCGCCGATCATGGCGCCGTATACGTCGCCCATGCCGCCAAGCACGACCACGACGAAGGCGGTGTTGGAGAAAAGCTGGCCGACATGCGGATACACATAGAACAGCGGGGACATCAGCAGACCGGCCGCACCGGCCAGGGCGATGCCGATGGCGAAGGCGATGGCGAAAGTCCGGCGGGGGTTGATGCCGAGCAGGGTGGCGATTTCGCGGCTTTCAGCAGTCGCCCGCATGGCCCGGCCCATCTCGGTCTTGTTAATGACGATGTTCAGCGCCCAGACCATGGCGGCAGCCACGCAGAAGGCGATGACGCGGGCGACGGGAATCGAGAAGCCGCCGAAGTTCCAGGCCGCCTGCTTGATGGTGTTTGGGATGGAGTGGTAATCCGGGCCCCAGATCATGATCGCACCGTTGATCAGGAAGATCGAAAGGCCCAGGGTAAGCAGGATCTGGTAGATATCCGGCTTGCCAATGACCCGGTTGATCAGCCCACGGAAGATCCCGTAGCCGATCAGGAAGCAGAGAGGCGTAACGACAAAGAACAGCGGGTAGATGCCCAGGCCCAGCCACTGATTGAGCAGGTAGGTCAGAAACATGCCCACCATCAATAACTCGCCCTGAGCAAAGTTCACGATGCCCATGACGCCGAAGATGAGGGTCAGACCAACCGCCACCAGGGCATAGATGCCACCGATCATAAGCCCGTTAATGATCGATTGCACCATCATTACCACATTGTTACCCCCTTTGAGATGAGAAAGGGGACGTCGATGGTCCGGCGTCCCCCTGTTCCACATCGGACAGCGGTCTTCCCTTACTTCTTGATGCTCAGCTCCACCTTGGCGGTGGCGTCAGCGGCGGGGTAGATCGTGCGGGGCTTGCCGCCCTGCCACTGGATCATGACCGGGTGCACGCTGGCGTTCCAGCCCTTGTCGTCGAACTTCGCCTTGCCAGGCTGGAAGAAGCCGCCGAAGGTGGTGCCGCCGAACTCGGTGGCTGCGAGGTAGTCCCGGATCTTGGTGGGGTCGGCGCTGGCGGTCTTCTCCATGGCCTCGGCGACCATGCGGACGTAAGCGTACTCAGGGCCGGCATGCTCGGTCATGAAGTAGCCGTACTTGTCCTCGAAGCGCTTCGTGGCCGCAGCCAGCTCGGGCACGCTGGAGATGTTCTTGGAGTCCCAGTTCCAGGAGCCGACGGAGATCAGGCCGTTGACGGCATCGCCCATTTCCTTGCCGATGGTGGGCCACAGGAAGCCGGCGCCGCCGCCGATGACCAGCGGGCTGATGTTGAACTGCTTCATCGTGTTGATGATCAGCTTCGCATCGTTGGTGTAGGAGACCGGGAAGAGCACGTCAGCCTTCGCGTTCTTGATGGCGGTGACGAGCGAGGAAGCGTCGGTGAAGCCGGCCGGGTAGGACTGGTAGAGAACGACGTTCAGGCCGGCGTTCTTGGCAATGTCCATGGAGCCCTTGGAGGTGGACTCGCCGTAGGCCGAGTTCTCGTAGACAATGGCTACGTTTTTGAGGCCGAGGTTGAACTCCTTGTTCAGGTAGCCGAGGAACTCAACCTGGGTCTGACCGAACATGCTGCCCTTCGGGGTGCCCTGGAAGACGTACTTGTAGCCCTGCTTGGTAATGTCATCGCTGATGGCGTTGACCAGGATGGGAATCCGGTTCTTCTCGAGCAGCGGAATGATCGAGAGGGTAATGTTGGAGAAGCCCGGGCCGATGCCGGCGACGACCTTCTCGGTGGAGAGGGTGCGCTCGACGACAGAAACGGCGTCCTTGGGGTCGCTGGTGGTGTCGGTGACCACGAGGCTCAGCTTCGCACCGCCCAGCGCCTTGATGCCACCGGCGTTGTTGACGTCTTCGATGGCCAGCTTGACGCCGTCGAGGTCCTGCTTGCCGGCGTCAGCATTGCTGCCGGAGAGCGGGTTGAAGAATGCGATCTTGATCTCCTTGGGCGCGTCAGCCTTGTCGGAGGAACCGGCAGCCGGAGCGGCTTCCTTCTTGGCCCCGCCGCAGCCAGCGACCAGGGCTACTGCGAGGATCGATGCCACGAATGCAGCGAACGCACGTTTCTGAGTCATGCCTCTACCCCTCCATGTGGTATATGTGTGCTATCGGTGCCCTTACACCGTTAGTACTGATAGAAGCCACGACCGGACTTCCGGCCGAGGTATCCCCCTTCGACCATCTTCTTGAGCAGCGGGCAGGGGCGGTACTTTTCCTCTTTGAGTTGCTCGAAGAGGCCCTGCATGGTGTTGTAGGTGACATCCAGGCCAGTGAAGTCGGCCAGCTCCAGCGGGCCCATGGGGTGGTTGCAGCCCAGCTTCATGGCGGTGTCCACGTCTTCGGGCTTCGCACCTTCCTGCACCAGGAAGATCGCCTCGTTCATCATCGGAACGAGCAGCCGGTTGACGACGAAGCCGGGATGGTCGGGCGCATTCACGGGCGTCTTGCCAAAGCTCTGGGCCAGGGCCCAGACGGTCTGGTAGGTCTCGTCGGAGGTGCCAAGGCCCCGGATGACCTCGACCAGCTTCATGACCGGCGCCGGATAGAAGAAGTGCATGCCGATCACCTTGTCCGCCCGCTTGGCGGCAGCGCCCAACCGGGTCAGGGAAAGGCCCGAGGTGTTGGAGACCAGCACGGTCTCCGGGCCCGTGACCTGGCCCAGCTCCTCGAAAACCTTGATCTTCAGGTCGATCAGTTCGGGTACCGCTTCGATGACGACATCCTTGCCGTTCGCATCGGCGAGGGCACCGGCGCCCTGGAGGCGGGACATGAGCTCGGCCTTGGCTTCAGCCGTGAGCTTGCCCTTCTCCACGCTCTTCTGGAAGCGGCCTTCGATGGCGGCCAGCCCCTTCTGGAGGGCGGCCGGGAAGACATCGATCAGAGTAACGTCGTATCCGGCGGTCAGGGCGACCTGAGCGATGCCGTTGCCCATGAGGCCGGCGCCGATTACGGCGATGGTTTTGATGTCAGGCATGTTTTCAGCCTCCTAGCGGGCGTTTTCGAGCAGGACAGCCATGCCCTGGCCGCTGCCGATGCACATGGTGGCGATGCCGTACTTGACACCGCGGCGGGCCATTTCGTTCATGAGCTTGATCATGATGACCACGCCTGTCGCGCCCACGGCATGACCCTGCGCCACGGCGCCGCCGTTGACGTTGACGATCGCCGGATCGAGGCCGAGTTCCCGAATGCCGTACACAAGCTGCACCGCAAAGGCCTCGTTGATCTCGATCAGGCCGATGTCGGAGAGCTTCAGGCCGGTCTTCTTCAGCAGCTTCTGGGTGGCCGGAACCGGGCCGATGCCGAAGAGGGTGGGCTCGACGCCGGCTGACTCCCAGCCCCGGATGTAGGCCTGGGGCTTCAGGCCCAGCTTGGCGGCCGTATCGGCGGCGGTGACCACGCAGGCGGCGGCGCCGTCGTTGATGCCCGAGCTGTTGCCGGCGGTGACGGAGCCATCCTTCGTGAAGGCGGGCCGCAGCTTGGCGAGAGACTCGATGGTGGTCTCGGGGCGGTTGTGCTCGTCGGTATCGAACACCTTCACGCCGCCCTTGACGGGAATCTCCACCGGGAAGATCTCGTCCTTGAACTTGCCTTCGGTCTGGGCCTTGGCGAAGCGGCTCTGGGAGACATAGGCCCACTCGTCCTGAGCCTCGCGGCTGATACCGTAGGTGGTGGCCATTTTCTCAGCCATCAGACCGGCGTCGCCGAGAATGTGGTCAGCGAGGAAGTCGTACATGGTGGCGTTGCCGTGGCGGTAGCCGGTGCGGGCGCCTTCCAGGACGTACGGGCTCTGGCTCATGCACTCCATGCCGCCGGCGACAATCACTTCGCGCTCACCCAGGAGAATGTCCTGTGCAGCAGCGATAACGGCCCGCATGCCGGAAGCGCAGTTCATGTTGATGGTGTACGAATCCTGCTCAATCGGCCAGCCGGCCTTCATCTGCACCCGGCGGGCGGGATTGCCGCCGCGGGTCAGCTGGATATTCTCACCGAGAACGACCCGCTCCACCTGCTCGGGGGTAAGGCCGGCCCGCTTGATGGTCTCCTTGATGGCGAGGGCGCCCAGTTCGATGGCTCCGACGCCGCTGAGCGAACCCTGGTACTTGCCGATCGCGGTACGCGTTGCTGCAGAAATGACGATCTCCTTCAACATGAGTCCCTCCTCGGAAAACTACTTATCTAAAGCACGAACCCGCCGCCGACGTTGATCACTTCGCCGTTGACATAACCGGCTTCTTCGGAGGCCAGGAAGGCCACCACGGCGGCGACTTCTTCCGGCTTGCCGGCCCGGCCGGCCGGGATCTTTTCCATCATGGTGTTCCAGACTTTCTCCGGAACGCCGCGGGTCATATCGGTGTCGACGAAGCCCGGGCAGATTGCGTTGGCGGTAACACCCTTACGAGCCAGTTCACGGGCGGCCGTCTTGGTGAGGCCGACCACGCCCGCCTTGGATGCGGCGTAGTTCGCCTGGCCGACGTTGCCCAGCCAGCTGGCCGAGGCGATGTTGACGATGCGCCCGTAGCCCTTCTCCCGCATATAGGTGCCTGCGTACCGGGTGGTGTACATCGTGCCGGTCAGATTGACCTTCAGCACGAGATCCCACTGTTCGTCGGTCATTTTGTGAAGCATGGTGTCCCGGTTGATGCCGGCCACGTTGACCAGAATCTCGAGGCCGCCGAAGGCAGTGATCGCCTTCTGGCAGAGCCGTTCCGCCTCTTCCTTCTCGGCGATGTTGGTCTTTACCGCTTCACACTTGCGGCCCAGGGCCCGGATCATTTCAGCCGTCTCTTCTAACTGCTCGGTGAGCAGGTCACCAATAACCACGTCGGCGCCTTCCTGTGCCAGCTTCAGAGCGATGGCACGTCCGATGCCCCTGGCTGCGCCGGTCACGACCGCACGCTTGCCTTCCAGCCTCACGTCGATTACCTCCCGACTTACTCCTACTGCCTGGTCCGGGCCAAGAACTCCGTCCGAATTCCCATCGGTCCTTCCGCGAACACAGCCCGATCCATCGTCTTCAGATCAGCAGCCACCTTCGGGCGGAATTCCATATGGGCGAATATGTCACGTTCCAGATCGCAGCCGGGCGCCACTTCCGTCAGCACCAGGCCGTCCCGGTCGAGACGGAAGACCGCGCGCTCCGTTACATAGATGATCTCTTGCCAGTCGTTCTGCGCCGCAACCTGGCCGGCGAAGGTGATGTGCTCAACCCGCTTGAGGAACTTCTTGCCGCCGTTGGACCGGATTTTCAGCTCCCCGTCCTCGACGGCGATGTCGGCCTTGCCAGCGGTAAAGCTGCAGAGGAAGACGACTTTCTTGGCAGACTGCGTGATGTCGATGAACCCGCCGCAGCCCGTCACCCGGCCGCCGAACTTGCTGACGTTGACGTTGCCCTGTTCGTCGACCTCGGCGGCGCCCATGTAGGTCACGTCGACGCCCATGCCATTGTAAAAGTCAAACTGATAGGGCTGCTCAATGATCGCTTCGGCGTTTTGCGTGAGGCCAAAGTCGACCCCGCCGGCAGGCACGCCGCCGATGGCGCCGGACTCAATGGTGAGCGTGAGGCTGTCGGCAATGCCTTCCTCAGCGCTGACCGGGCCGACCGTGTCGCCGGGAATGCCCGTCCCGAGGTTGACGCTGGCGCCGGGATAGGCCTCCATAATGCCCCGCCGGCCAATCACCTTGCGGGCCGAAAGCGGCAGCATGGCCACGCTGTCCACCGGCACCCGGATGTCCCCGGCGTAGGACGGTTCAAAGAGGAAGCCGTTGGTCATGCGGTGGTTCTGGACCGGATCCTGGGCGATGACGGCGTAATCGATGAAGAGCCCGGGGACCACCACCCGCTGCGGGTGCAGCGTTCCGGCCTTGGCCTTGTACTTGGCCTGAGCAATCACAATTCCGCCAAAACGTTTCGCCGCCAGGGCAGCGGACATGATTTCGAGTTTGATACCTTCATGTTCGCAGGTCAGGTTGCCGTTTTCGTCGATGGTCGTACCTCGGATCAAGGCGACGTTGATAGGAATCGCCTTATAGAACAGGTACTCCTCGCCGTCAATCTCCTTCAGTTCCACGAACCGGAGGCCGGAAGCCTTGGCGCTGGCGTTTACCGCGCCGCCGTCCAGGCGGGGATCGACAAAGGTGCCGAGGCCGACCTTTGAGAGAACGCCGGGCTGCTTGCCGCCCATGGCCCGAATGAGATGAGAGACTTTGCCCTGAGGCAGGCAGAACCCTTCTGCGCGGTCCTGGAAAATGAACTCACGCATTTTGGGGGCGAGGCCCCAGTGAGCGCCAATGACTCGCTTGATCAGGCCGTCGTTGGCCCAGTGTTCCAGTCCGTTGACTTTGTCGCTGGCGCCGGCGGCGTGGACGAGCGTGAGGTCCCGGGGAGAGCCCTCTGTGAGGTAGCTCTGCTCGATGGCCTTGAAGATCTCTTCGCATACACCCATCATTGTGAAGCCGGTGTTCAGAACAGTATCGCCGTTGCGGATTTTTAACGCTGCTTCTGCTGCTGAGATAAAGCGAACGCCCATGCTACAGCTCCCTTTCAACCGGGAAGGTTTTCGCATAAGTTTTGGATCCCAATGCTCCGAAACGTTTCGGATTACCCCGAGTATATAGGGGAAGATTACCTCATTTCAAGTACAAAATGAGCAAGCACAGCAAAATAATCATACCTGCCATGCGTGTGTTACATATTTCACAAACCCGCGTGGCACAAGGCGTTTGGCGCCAGAGACTGTCAGATTGCCTCCCACATGGCGCGCGGCCGTTGCCCCGGAATTCTTGCAACTCTTTCGCCCAGGAGTCCGCACATGTGAAACGTTTCACACATAGGGACAGTAGCGCTCGCTGTCTTGACGAACCTGGATAGAAACGTTTAGCATGACGAGTGAATTCCCATCGGTTTTTATGCACGGGAGGGGCGCCCCATATGAGCGACGACCGTCTATTAGTGGAGATCAAGAACCGGGTAGCAACCGTTACCCTGAACCGCCCGGATGTGCTGAACTGCATGTCGACCGCTGACAAACTCCGCCTGGCCCGGTGCATTGAAGACCTCGGACGCGACGAACAGGTGCGGGTGGTCGTCATCACAGGGGCGGGTGACCGGTCCTTCTGTGCGGGGTCAGACATCGGCGTGCTGGAGCAGACGACGTCCGACGGCATTCAGCAGGTGGAAGAGATCGAGCATCAGCTGTTTGGGGCCATCCGGCGGATTCCTCAGCCGGTCGTCGGCCGGGTGAACGGCTACGCGCTGGGCGCCGGACTCGGGCTTTCCATGTCGTGCGACATCACCATTGCGGTGGAATCCGCGAAGTTCGGCCAGCCCGAAGTTGGCCTGGGCATCGGGGCGCCGGCCGAATGCCTGATGCTCCCGGCCCTGGTGGGTTACGCCCGCGCCCGGTATATGTTCCTGACCGGAGAGCTCGTGGGCGCCGCCGAAGCGGCCCGCATTGGGCTGATTAATGAGGTTGTTCCGGCCGCCGAATTGGATGCGCGCGTGAACGCCGTTGTGGAGCGCCTGCTCAGCTTTGCGCCTGCCGGTCTCGCGGCCAACAAGCGCTTCATGAACGCCTGGCTCGATCACGGCCTGGCTGCGGCGGTCGACCTGAGCATCGGCCTGCAGGGCGCCGTGTTTGCGCACCCCGAGACAAAGGAGACCATTCGCCGGTTCCTTGATCGTAAGAAGAAGAGCTAAGGGGGAAGGCGATGGACGAGCAGTCGGTGCACTCCCGGGATCTGCTGACGGCTACCATCGAGACGAGCTACGACGGCATCGCCATCGCAGACGCCCGGGGCATCATCTTCCAGGTCAACTCCTCGTACGAGCGGATCACCGGTATCTCCCGCGACCAGGTCGTGGGCCGCAGCGGGCGGGACCTGGCCAAGTCGGGGATCTTTTCCGACTACCTGGCCGACAAGATCTTCGCCACCCGGCAGCCCGTGATGATGGTCCAGCGCTACTCTACCGGCCGGAGCGCCGTGGTGGTCGGCAATCCCATGCTGGACGAAAATGGTCAGGTATCGCTGATCGTCTTCAACGTCCGGGACGTGACGGAGATGCACTCCCTGCGCTCACAACTCACAGCCCAGCGGGAGGAATCCGAACGCTACCGGGCCGAGGCCATGCAGCTTAGGCTCGCATCGGGCGACACCGGCGACGTGGTCGCCAACAGCCAGTGCATGCGGGAACTGCTGCAGCTGACGCTGGTTCTTGCCCAGGTAGACAGCACGGTGCTGCTCCTGGGCGAATCGGGCGTCGGCAAGGGGGTGCTGGCCCGGTCCATCCACCGGCACAGCCCGCGCGCCGCCGGCCCGCTGATCTCCGTCAACTGTGCGGCACTGCCGGAAGCGCTGCTGGAGGCGGAGCTGTTCGGGTACGTCGGGGGCGCCTTCACGGGCGCCCGCTCCCAGGGGAAGCCCGGCCTGTTCGAGGTGGCCGACGGCGGCACCCTTTTCCTCGATGAAGTCTCGGAAATGGCGCCCGCAGTCCAGGCAAAGCTGCTTCAGGTCCTGCAGGACCGCGAAGTGCGCCGGGTGGGCGCGACGGAGTCCCGAAAGGTCAACGTGCGGATTGTCGCCGCGACCAACCGGGACCTGGACGAGCAGGTGAAGACCGGGCAATTCCGCGAGGACCTGTTCTACCGGCTCAGCGTGGTGCCAGTGCTCATCCCGCCCCTGCGGGAGCGCCCGGAAGACGTGCTGGGACTCCTCCACCACTTCCTGGAACGGTTCAACCAGCGGTATCATCTGGCGCGACACCTGACTAACGAAGCAATCACCCACTTGCTCGAGTACCGGTGGCCGGGGAACGTCCGGGAGCTGGAGAACGTGGTGGAGCGGCTGGTGGTGACGGCGCCCGCCAACGAGATCCGGGCGGAGGACTTGCCGCCGCCCCTCCGGGGGTTCCGGCGCGATGCCCGGGTCGTGGTATTGGGACTGATGCCCCTGCAAGAAGCCTGCCGGGAAGTGGAGCGGCAGCTCTTCGTGGAAGCCTCCCGCCAACTGGGCAGCACGCGCAAGGTCGCCAAGGTTCTGGAGATCAGCCAGGCGACTGCGGCCCGCCGGATGAAACAGCTGCTTGGTGATTCAACTGGGAACAGCCAGTGAGTCACTCCTGAATCACCCCGCCCCCCCGCTCCTGTGGCAGGTGATTCACCCGTGAATCAGGCGGGGATGAGGCATAAGAATGCCCGGAGACCGGCGCCCCTTGGCGGAGTGCGGTTTCCGGGCTTTTTCTGCCCGACGGGGCAACTTGGCACCATAATTGCTTTCAATTGGCCTGGGAGGCGAAAAGCACATGGATCTGTTCGATCTGACCGGGCGCTCCGCGCTGGTGACCGGCGGCGGGCGGGGCCTCGGCCGGGGCATGGCCGTTGCCCTGGCGCAGGCGGGCGCCAACGTTGCGGTAACCAGCCGCACGCAGGCGCAATTGGGCGAAACCCTGGCCGCGCTGCGGGCCGTCGGGCCGGGCGGCCGTCACCTGGCGCTGCCCTGCGATGTGGCTGACCTTGATGCATTGGAGGCTACAGTCACAGCCGCGGCAGCGCATTACGGCAGACTCGACGTGCTGGTCAACGCCGCCGGTGTGCAGGTGCGCAAACCTTCGCTAGAAGTGACGCCGGCCGACTACGACTCCGTCATGTCGGTCCAACTGCGTGCCGCCTACTTTGCCGGTGTGTACGCGGCTCGGATCATGAAACAGCAGGGCGCCGGCAAGATCATCCATGTCGCCTCACTGACCACGGCCATCGGTTCGCGCAACGTCAGCATCTACTCGGCTGCCAAGAGCGGCATCGCCGGCGTTGTGCGGTCGACGGCCCTGGAGTGGGCGCCCCTGGGCATTCAAGTGAACGGCATCGGGCCGGGCTACTTCAAGACCGAACTGACCGAGGCCCTGTTCCAGGACCCGGAGCGGGTGGCCTGGATCAACGCCCGGGTCCCCGCCGGGCGGACGGGGCTGCCGAACGACCTTGCCGGTGCTGCCGTGTTCCTGGCGTCACCAGCCTCGGACTACGTTACCGGCCAGATCCTCTACGTCGACGGCGGCTTTCTGGCCGGTTAGGAGGAACGATCGGGATGCAAGCACTCAGAAAGCTGGCCAAGCAGGCCGGATCCCTGGCTCTGGTGCAGATGGATTCCCCGCCGATGCCCGGGCCCGGCGAGGTGGTGCTCCGGGTCGCGGCCTGCGGCGTCTGCGGGTCGGATCTGCACGCCTTCAACGATGATCCCGGCTATGAATTCGTCCGCACCCCGGTGACCCTGGGTCACGAGTATGCCGGCGAAGTTGTGGCAGTGGGCCTCAGTACCCCTGGCTGGACGCTGGGCGACCGGGCCTGCGCCATCGCCATTCAGGGCTGCGGCCATTGCCCGGCCTGCCTGCGGGGCGACACGAACCAGTGTCCGGGGCGGGTCGTGCAAGGTCTGCAGTATGACGGCGGCATGGCTGAGTACGTCCGGGTGGCAGCCCGCCACCTGGTGCGCCTGCCTGACGCCATCGATCTTCGGGCAGCGGCCCTCATCGAACCGCTGTCCGTCGCCCTGCACTGTGCGGCTGACCGCACGGAGATGGCGCCGGGCGATCTGGTCGTCGTGACCGGTCCGGGCATCATCGGTATGCTCTGTGGGCTGGTCGCCCGTCTGCGGGGCGCCCGGGTAATCATCGCGGGCACCGCGGCCGACTTACCGGCTCGCCTGCCCGTGGCCGAGCAGCTGGGCCTCGGGGTGGTAGTCACCGGCGAGAAGTCGCTGGCGGAGCAGCTGCCGCGCAAGGCCGATGTGCTCATCGAGGCGTCCGGCTCGAATGGCGCCCTGGCATCGGCGTTTGACACCGTGCGCGGGGGCGGGGCTGTCTCCCTGGTCGGAATGTACGTCGAGCCTGCCAACTGGTTTCTGACACGGGCGGTGCGAGGAGAACTGACCATAAGGGGCAGCTATGCGTCGGTCCATCGCAACTACCTGCAGGCCGCTGAACTGATCGCTCTGGGCCGCGTTCCGGTGGAGCCGTTGGTGCGGCACTATCCGCTGGCAGAGGGGCCCCGGGCATTCGCCGACGCCCTCTCCCGCAAGGTGCTCAAGCCGATCCTGATCCCATAAGGACCCGGACCCGCTGGGAGGAGGCGTTTGGACGTGGACGTGCGGATCCGGTTCGAGGGCGAGTTCTTCTGGTACCACCACCTGTCTGACGTCCGGATGGTTGTCCAGGAAGGGACCAGCCTGGGGACGCTCCTGTTCCAGTTAGGCGTTAACCTGGGCGATGGACTTGTGTCGATCAACGGCCGCGGCGCCGATGTGGATACAGTCTTGTGCCACGGGGACGACATTATGATCCGCGGTCGAGAAGAGCGTGCCGCTGAAGCCCCGGCCTCATGATCCTAGTGCGTTTGTCAATTTCTAACGGAGGTGCGAAACCAAATGGATATGTTTACGTTCAGTGCCCCGGTTGATATCTGCTTCGGTGTCGGCGTGATTAACGGTCTGGGCGACCAGGTCAAGGCCATGGGCAAGCGCGTGCTGCTGATCACCGATAAGGGCATCGTCGGCGCCGGCGTGGCCGATACGGTGACAGGGGTCCTCAAGAAGGCCGGCCTGGATGTCGTCCTCTTTACCGAAATCCAGGAGAATCCCCGGGACACCACCTGCATCAACGCTGCGCAGCTGTGCGCCGCGGAAGGCTGCGACGTGGTCGTCGGCCTCGGCGGCGGCAGCCCCATGGACGTTGCGAAGGTTGTCGCCGTCATGATGACCAACCCCGGCAAGCATCCCCGGGAGTTCGAAGGCCGCGACAAGATGGAGAAAGACCCCATGCCCTTCGTACTGGTGCCCACCACGGCCGGCACTGCCGCCGAGGTGACGTACAACGCCGTCATCGTCGATACGGAGCGGACTTTCAAGTTCACCATCATCAGCAAGCGGCTGGCGCCGAAGCTCGCTGTGCTCGACCCGCAGCTGACGGCCGGCAAGCCGGCCGGGCTGACCGCTTCCACCGGCATGGACGCTCTGACCCACGCCATCGAGTCGTACACCAACACTTTGGTCAACCCCATCGCCGATGCCCTGGCCGTCAAGGCGATTCAACTGATCGGCGGCTCGCTCCGCACCGCCGTCGTGCAGGGCCAGAATCTGCAGGCCCGCAGCGACATGCTGCTCGGCAGCCTGATCGCCGGCCTCGCCTTCAACATGACCCGCCTGGGCCTGGTCCACGCCATGAGCCACCCCATGTCCGCCTACTTTGACGTGCCCCACGGCATCGCCAACGCCATGCTGCTCTCCCCGATCATGGAGTTCAACATGTTCGGCGCCCTTGACCGGACAGCGGAGATTGGACGCCTGCTCGGCGAGAAGACCTGCGGTCTTTCCCCGGTCGACGCCGGTCTCAAGGGCGTGGCCGCCGTGCGCCGCCTGGCCGATGACGTGGGCATCCCGCACTGGCTGAAGGAAGTTGGCGTCACGGCGGACAGGATCCCCGAAATGGTAGAGCAGACCATGAAGAGCGGCAACGTTTTGGTCAATCCGCGGCAGGTCAAGCCGAAGGATGTTGCACAGCTTTTCTCGAATCTGATCGGCTAGCGTTCAACATGCAGAAGGGGGCATAATGTTTTTATGGATAAGATCCTGCGTGTGAACGTAGGGAACCGAAGCATTAAGATCGAACCGGTCCCTGAGGCGTACTGGAACCTTGGGGGTCGGGCGTTGACCAGCCGCATCATCTGCGAGGAGGTACCGCCGACCTGCGATCCGCTCGGGGCGTACAACAAGCTTGTCTTCGCACCCGGTCTGCTCTCGGGCACGGTGCTTTCCAGCTCCAGCCGGCTGTCCGTCGGCTGCAAAAGCCCCCTGACAGGCGGCATCAAGGAATCGAACTCGGGCGGCCAGAGCGCCCTCAAAATGGCGATGCTCGGCTACAAGGCGCTGATAGTGGAGGGCGCCCCCGAAGGCGACGGCTGGTGGCTGCTGGTGGTGGAGAGAGACGGTGCCCGCTTTGAACCGGCAGACGAGTTTGCCGGCATGGGCGCCTATGAAACCGCCGCCAAGCTGTTCGCCCGGTACGGCGCCAAGGTTGCCCTGAGCCTCATCGGCACCACCGGACAGCGGCTGATGAACCTGGCCGGCATCTGCAACACCGACCCGGAAAGCCGGCCCAGCCGGCTCAACGCCCGGGGCGGCCCGGGCGCCGTCATGGGTTCGAAGAAGCTGCTCGCCGTCGTCTGGAACGAGCCGGGCTCCCACCCGATCAAGGCGCTGGACGACGCCATGTGGAAAGACGCCGCTAAGGTCTACCTGAATGAAGTGCGCACCCAGCCGGGCACCTCGCAGCGGTTCCCGCAGTTCGGCACCGCGGCCGTGCTGGAGACCTGCAATAAACTTGGCGGCCTCCCCATCCGGGGCTTCCGGGTGGGCCAGGACCCCGCCACCGAAGCGATCAGCGGCATCCGGATGGCCGAAGTGATCAAGGAGCGGGGCGGCGAGACCACCCATTCGTGCATGACGGGCTGCGCCATCCAGTGCTCTAACGTCTTCGTGGACAAGCAGGGCAAGGAGATTGCCTCCTCCATGGAGTTCGAGACCAACGACCTGTTGGGCGCGAACCTCGCGATCTTCGACTTTGACGCCATCGCCGGCTTTACGTACCAATGCAACGACCTTGGCATCGACACCATCGAAACCGGCGGCTCGATGATGGTCGCCATGGAAGCCGGGCTGATTGAGTACGGCGACGCTGACGGCGTGAACCGCATGTTTGAAGAAATCCGGGCCGGCTCGCCCACTGGCCGCATACTGGGCATGGGCGCCGGGCTCGCCGGCAAGGCGCTGGGCGTCCGTCGCGTGCCGGTCGTCAAGAACCAGACCATGTCGGCCTACGACCCCCGGGTCATCAAGGGCAATGGCGTCACCTTCCTGACCAGTGCCATGGGCGCCGACCATACCGCCGGCAACACCATCGGCTCGCAAACCGACCACCTCGATCCCAAGGACAAGGTCGCAATCAGCAAGGAAATGCAGATCGTCTGCTACCTGCTCGATATCGTAGGCTTCTGCAACTTCGCCCGCGGCCCAATCGCTGCGAAGCCGGAATCGTTCGCTCAACTGTGCGAAGCCCGCCTGGGCAAGCCTTTGCCGGTCTCCGAACTGCGCAGACTGGCCATCGACGCCAACAAGTGGGAGCTGGACTTCAACGTGCAAGCCGGCCACCCGCGCGTCGAGAAGCTGCCGGAATGGATGCAGCAAGAGCCGCTGGCGCCGCACAATGCCCTGTTCGACGTCTCTGAAGAAGAGATGGCAAAAATGTGGGATGAGGAGTAGATGAAATGCGCGTCTCCTTCTTCTCAACCTGCCTGGTGGACATGTTCTTCCCGGATATCGGGGTGAGCGCCATCCGGCTTCTACGGCGGCTGGACTGCCAGGTGGACTTCCCGGAAGGGCAGACCTGCTGTGGGCAGCCTGCCTGGAACTCGGGCTTTCGCGAAGAGGCCGAGAAAATGGCCGAAGCGATTATTCGGGCCTTTGCCGAAAGCGAGTACGTCGTCGCGCCTTCCGGCTCCTGCGCCGGCATGATCCGTTCCGTCTACCCGCAGCTCTTTGAGGGGCGGCCGGAACTGCAGGCTCAGGCGCGGGCGCTGGCAGCCAAGACCTACGAACTGTCCGAGTTCCTGGTCAAAATCCTCCGGGTTGACTTGCGGGAGCAGGGGGCGCACTTCGAGGGCACCGTGGCGTACCATACCTCCTGCCACATGACCCGTGAACTGGGCGTGCGGGAAGAGCCCTTCCAACTGCTCGACCAGGTGGAAGGGGTGGTCCGCAAGGACCTGGAGCGGCCGGACCTCTGCTGCGGCTTTGGCGGCACGTTCTCGGTCAAGCAGCCGGAACTCTCGGTTGCCATGGCAGACGAGAAAATCGCAGATCTTGACGGCACGGGGGCGGGGTACCTGGTGGGCGCCGACCCCGCGTGCCTCATGCACCTCCGGGGCCGGCTGGAGCGCCTGGGGAAGGGCCAGAAAGTGCTCCACCTGGCCGAACTGCTGGAAATGGCGACCCGCCCCGCCCGCAAGGAGGATCGGCCATGAGCGCGATGAGAGACCGCGTCCAGCGACAGCTGGAGAAAGTGTCACAGCGTACAGCAGTAGCCAAGGCGACCCGCCACCACTATCACACCCGGCGCAAGCAATGGGCCAAAATGGCCGAGGATGGCCGGCTCCAGTCCCTGCGGGACTGGGTGCGCGACGTCAAGAACCAAGCCCTTAACAACAACGACCAGGTCTTGGCCCAGTTCAAGGCGTCGCTGGAAGCCCGGGGTGGCCACGTCCACTTCGCCGCCACCGCTGAAGATGCCGTCCGGCAGGTCGTGGAGATCGCCACGGCCCACGGCGCCAGGCTGGCTGTAAAGGCCAAGTCCATGGCCTCGGAAGAGATTCACCTCAACCCGGCCCTGGAGAAGGCGGGCATCGAGCCAGTGGAGACCGATCTGGGCGAGTACATCGTCCAGCTGGCGGGACAGCCCCCGGTCCACATCGTCGGGCCGGCGCTCCACATGACCCGGTACGACGTCGCCGAACTGTTTGAGGAGAAGCTCGGCGAACCGATGTCCACCGACCCGGAAGCCCTGACGGCCGTTGCCCGCCGCGTGCTGCGCGAGAAATTCCTCCAGGCGGACATCGGCATTACCGGCGGCAACGCGGGCATCGCCGAGACCGGCACGGTCGTCCTGTTCACCAACGAGGGCAACGGGCGCATGGTCACCAGCCTGCCGCGGGTGATGGTGACGGTAATCGGTCTGGAGAAAATGGTTGCCACCTGGGCTGATTTCGAGCCGATACTGACCCTGCTGCCCCGCTCTGCCACAGGCCAGAACTCCACCGTCTACGTCAGCGCCATCACGGGGCCCCGGCGCCCGGGCGAAATCGACGGCCCGGAAGAGCTGCATGTCATCGTGCTCGACGCCGGCCGGTCGAAGCTGCTGGGCACCAAGTATCAGGATGCGCTGCGCTGTTTCCGCTGCGGCGCCTGCCTCAACTGCTGCCCGGTCTTCCGGCAGCTGGGCGGCCACGCCTACGGCACTACGTACGGCGGCCCCATCGGCGTTACCATTACCCCGCTCATGAAGGGCTTCATGGAGCATGCCGACCTGCTGGACGCCTGCAGCCTGTGCGGCGCCTGCACCGAGGCCTGCGCCGTGCAGGTTCCGCTGCATCACTTTATCCGCGACCAGAAGGAGGAGCGGGCGCAGAGCGCCTACACCTCCGGCATGGAGCGGTTCCTGTTCCGGGCGTGGAGTTGGGCCTGGTCCTCGCCGGGGCGCTATCGCCTGGTGGCCAGGCTGGCCAAGTGGCTTTCCCGGCCGTTTACCAAGAACGGTTACCTGACCTGGCATCCGGGCCCGCTGGGCGCCTGGGGCGCTGGACGGGAGTTCCCGGCCCCGGCCGCGCGCTCACTGCGCGACCGGTGGGAAGAGCTGGAGCGGGAGGTGAACCCGTAATGTCCGATCTCCTCATCCAGCAATTCGAGGCGGCACTGAAGGATCTGGTTACGCCCTTAGTAACGGTGGAGAGCCCCGCCGAAGCTGTCGCTGCAGTCCTGGACGCCCTGCACAGGCGAGAAGTGACCGAAGTGGTCGCCTGGGCCGATCCGCTCCTGGACGCCATCGGGCTGCCCGGGGCGGCAAGGCAGGCGGGCGTCGCCTGGGTGGCGGCAACGCCGGACGCCGACCCGACGGAACTGCGGGCCACGGCGGCCCGGGCCGGGGCCGGGGTCACGGGCGCCGACTTCGCGGTCGCCGAAACCGGTACGCTGGCGCTCCTCAGCGGCCCCGGCAAGCCCCGGATGGTCAGCCTGCTGCCGCCGCTGCACATCGCAGTGGTGCGGCGGGAGCGGCTGCTGGCCAATCAGGCGGCCCTGTGCAAGGAGTTGGTGCGACTGGCCGCCGCGGGTGAAACGCCTTCGTCGGTCAACCTGATCACCGGCCCCAGCCGCACGGCGGATATCGAACACATTCTCGTCCGCAAGGTGCACGGCCCCGGGGAGCTGCTGGTCATCCTGATGTGATCTCACCAAAAATGAGAATGGCGGCGCACGCGTGTGCACCGCCATTCTTTATTGCTTGATCACCTCGATACGCTGCTTCAGCTGCCAGGCGCCGTCCTGCATGCTGTAGTCCCCCAGTTCCAGCCAGTAGCGGCCTGGAGGGGCCTTGGAAGCATCGAGTTCAACAACAAAGCTGCCCCAGTTGGGGCCCATGCCTCCCGCGCTGGTACCGTGGGTCTCTGCCACGACCTTCCCTGCCGGATCTACGAGCCGCAGGTTGAGAGTCCCTTCGAACAGGTTGGCCGCAAAGCCGGATATGGAAACGCGATTACCCACCGTGGCGCCCGGGACCGGCTGCACGATGACGCCGGAGCCCTTCGCCGGCAGGGCCGGCAGCGGCAGGTTGTGCGGGTTGTTCAAGTGCGGCAGCAAGGAGTACTTCAGGTCGAAGGTGATCGGTTTTTCCGTGGCGGGAATGGAGGAAAGCGCCACCGGCTGGGCGCGCTGCTTCTCCGTGCAGTGGAAGCTTGCCGTGGCCTGAATGCCCTGGTTCTCCGGAAGCGTTTTCACCGACCAGAAGGAGAGCGAGGCCGCTTCCGGGCAGATTTCCGGTGCCGCTACCAGCAGGTAGGTACGACCGCCATGGTTCAGCGCGGCACCGATGGGCACGTTGCGGAGCTTGCCTGCCCAGTCCTGTACAGCCTGCGGCGCATGTGCCAATTCCTCATGCCGGTACTGGAGATCATCCGCCGCAGCCGGGGCGTCCACGGCCGGCGGCGGCGTGGGCGGAACCGGATCGGCCGGCGCCGGTGCGGGGGCAACCGGTGCGGGGGGTGGCGTGCTGCACCCGACGAACAGCAGGCCGCCACAGGTAAGCAAGCTGGCGGCAAGCCGTCTCCAGCGTGCCATTGTCAACACCTCCTGGCTGATAGACGATGGTTCTGTCGCCCCCGTCGCGCAACTTTCCCTTCGCGCATGCAGTCTCAATGCCAGACTCCTACGATCGGGGGGCTTCCTGTGAAGATCAAGGGATATGTGCCCTACCTGACAGCCATCGCCATGTTGGGCGCCATCGCTCTATTCATGGGCTGGCAATGGTACGCTACACAGGAAGCCCTGCTGGAAAGCCAGCAGAAACACAATGCCCGTGAAGGTGGACCACCCTTCCTGGCATGTTCAGACCTGGGCGTCGCCGAGCTGAAAACTGCGGGCCTCAGCGATCCCCTTGCAGACGTGATTGCGGACCTTGAAACGCGCACTGACTTGGTGCCTTTCCGTCCGATTGGCGGCGGGCAGACACGGATCGGTGCGTGGCTTATCAACTGCAACTGGGTTCTGGCATCGGTCGGCGATGGCCATAAGACCATATTGGCAGTCCTGCGGTACGAGGTCAAGGATGGCAAGATCAACTGGACGGTGCTTGCGGCTGAACCAGATCCGGCCACGGCCGGTCGTCCGTAGCATTAACGAGACCGACCCTGAGCATCCATGCTCAGGGTCGGTCTCTCGTCACGCTTCCGTGCGAAACTTGTTCGCCTCCCGATATGTGGCTTCTGCGATGCGCGCCAGCTCCGAGGCCGAGGCTGTCAGTTCCTCCGTGGCGGCTGCGTTGGACTGGGCGATCATGCTCAGGCTAAGGGCGTGCTGCCCGATGGCCGCCAGCGTTGTATGCTGCTGGGTCATGGCCGAGGTGATCCGGTTCAGCAACTCACTGCTCTCACGGGCAGCAGTCTCGATGCGGTTCATGTCCGCCGACACTTCACCCACGCTCTCCGCAGCCCGACGAGCCTCCACCACCGCCTGCTGAACCAGTGAGGCAATCTCCTGTGCCGACTGGGAAGCACTAACGGCCAGCTTGCCCACCTCTTCCGCAACCACTGCGAAACCACGCCCGTGGTGGCCGGCCCGGGCGGCCTCAATCGCCGCATTGAGCGCCAACAGCCGCGTCTTGTTCGAAATCTCCTCGATCACACCCGTAATCGTGCTGACTTGCTGGCTGCCGGTAGCAATGGAGCGGACCACCTCCACCAGGTGCTCCATCTTCTCACGCCCGGCACTGACTGCGGCCACCGTGGCGCACGATTTCTCATTAGCCGTCACCGTGCTGGCCGCGATCTCCGCAATGGTCTGACCCGATTCCTGCACCGAAGAAGTGACCTTTTCGACGGTGGTCATTTGGTTGCCGGCGCCCTCAGCGATCGCTTCAATGGCCTCGCTAATCTCGGCCGTAGCTTCCGCCACTGAGCCGGCATTGGTTCGAAGCGCCACAACCGTCTCCACCAAAGACTCAAGGGCCGCGTTGAAATTGCTGCACAGGGCGGCCAACTCTCCGGCTGCTTGCGTGCGTATCGGGTGGGTTAAATCGCCGGCGGCCATCGCCCTGCTTGAATCGACCATCTCCTGGAGGAGGACGGACAGGCGTCTTGCGGCTGTGGCGGCGTTTTCCTGCGCCTCACGGAACTTCCCTTCCGCTTTGCCCACGCCAGTCCCCTGGTGAACGGCGAGACGACCTTCAGCAAGCGTGGCGAGTTGGGAGTTGAGCGCTTCGACCGTCGTCTCGATTTGCTCTGCCGCATTGTTCGCCGCCATCTTGATCCGGCCCAGTTCGCCCGGAAGGGTGGTGACGATGCGGCGGCCGAATTCGCCACGGGCCAGGCCGTCCAGCATCTGTCCCATATCCGCCAGGGCCACTTCAACGCCGTCCAGCGCCCGGTTCATCACCCTGGCGACAGCGGCCAGTTGTGACCGACCGTACACCTCCGCACGGGCAGATAATTCGCCTTGCTCAAACGCATCAATAGCCCTGGTCAACTCGTCCATCGGCCTGGTGAGCCAGCCATACACAAGCCTGGTGATCGCAATCGTGACCAGGGCGCCTACCCCTGCCGCCGCCCAGAGGGCGGGAGCAGGCGCCCCGACCGAAGCCGCAGCCGCTACGCCCAGCACGACTAACAGAGGGAGGCTGGCCACGAGGGCAAGCTGACCCTTGGTGCCGAGACGCTCGCCCAAGCTTGTCCGGCTGCGGATGGACCCCAAGGTATCCGGTGCCCGCTTTTCACCAGACCGGATGCTCCGGTAGATGGTTTCTGCCGCCTGAATCTCGTCCCGTGCGGGCTGCTTGCGCACGGAGCGGTACCGGACGGTCTGTCCGTTCTGAACCACCGGTGAAACGAAAGCCTTTACCCAGTAGAAATCACCGTTGCTGCAACGGTTCTTTACAACTCCAACCCACCGTTCTCCGGCCTGGACCGTGCGCCACAAGTCGGCGAACGCCTCACGTGGCATATCCGGGTGGCGAACGATGTTGTGAGGCTTGCCGACCAGTTCTTCTTCCGCATAGCCGGCCACCCGGCAAAAAGAGGCGTTGGCGGTAGTGATGACGCCTTTGAGATCCGTTTCCGAGATCAACCGTTCATCGGGGTGATAGCTGCGCTCCGTCTGTGTCACAGCAATAGCTGGCTTCAAGGCACTTGCTCCTTCGATACGGTCTGGTTTATGGGAAGAATCGCTATAGCTACCACGATATCCTTAAAGTAATTTGATGTCAATGTATAGAAGAAGTACGCTTGTATGTGCAGTGAAAGGCGCCGGCTGTTCGCCGGCGCCTTGGTTTGATCAATGAACTTAAATATCGAAGTACATCTCGAACTCGACGGGATGGGGACGGGTGTCGAGGGTCGCGATCTCTTCTTCCTTGAGAGCGACCCAGGTGTCGATCAGGTCCTTGGTGAAGACGCCGCCTTCCAGCAGGAACTCATGGTCGGCCTTCAGCGCTTCCACTACGGACCGCAGGGAGGTGGGCACGGCGCCGATCTTCGCCTTCTCCTCGGCGCTCAGGTGGTAGATGTCCTTGTCGAGCGGACCGAAGCCGGCCTTGGTCGGATCGATCTGCCGCCGGATGCCGTCGAGGCCGGCCATCAGCTGAGCAGCGAAGGAAAGGTAGGCGTTGCAGGTGGGGTCCGGCGTGCGGAATTCGATACGGGTGGTCTTCTCAGAAGCGAAGTTGGACGGCACCCGAATGGCTGCAGACCGGTTGCCCTTGGAGAAGACCAGGTTGACCGGCGCTTCGTAGCCGGGCACCAGGCGCTTGTAGCTGTTGGTGGACGGGTTGGTAATGGCCAGCAGCGCCGGGGCGTGCGTCAGAACTCCGCCGATATACCACAGGGCTTCCTGGCTCAGGTTGGCATAGCCGCCTTCCTTATAGAACAGGTTCCTGCCGTTCTTGAAGAGCGACTGGTTGCTGTGCATGCCCGAACCGGAGTTCTTCCACAGCGGCTTCGGCATGAAGGTAATGGTCTTGCCGTAGGCGCGGGCCACGTTCTTGATGACGTACTTGAACATATTGGCCTTGTCAGCCGCATCCACCAGGGTGGAGAAGCGGAAGTTGATCTCGTTCTGACCGGCGGACGCCACTTCGTGGTGATGCCGCTCGATCACGAAGCCCATCTCCTGCAGCTGCAGGGACATGGCCGTACGGATGTTGGTCTGGTCGTCGATCGGCAGCGCCCGGAAGTAGCCCTGCTGATACTTGACCTTATAGCCGCTGTTGGGGGTGTCGCCCTTGCCGAAGTTCCAGTGGGCTTCGCCCGATTCGATGAAGTAGTAGGACGCCTCGGCAGCGCTCTGGAAGCGGACATTATCGAACATGAAGAACTCGATTTCCGGGCCCCAGTAGGAAGTGTCGGCGATGCCGCTGTTGTTGAGATAGGCTTCAGCCCGCTTGGCGACGCCGCGGGGATCGCGGCCGTAGTCCTTCAGGCCAGGCTCCTTGACGTCCACGAACATGGAAAGCGTCGGCCCTTCCACGAAGGGGTCGAATACGACGGTGTCCAGATCCGGCAGCAGGACCATGTCAGACTCGGCGATGCCCCGGAAGCCGCGAATGGAGGATCCGTCGAAGGGCAGACCTGCAAGCAGCATATCTTCATCGATGATGTTCGCAGGCACTGTCAGATGGTGAAACAGACCAGGCAGATCGACGAACTTTACATCGATCATCTTGATGCCCCGTTCACGAATGAGCTCCACTACTTCTTTCGGCGTCATATTAAGCTCCCGCTCCCTTCTTTATTTGCCGGTCTTGCGTCCGAGCATTCGTTCCAGTTCCGCACGATTGCCACCGGTGTAAAGCGACCCGCTGCTGCCGGTTATCCGTTCCGACATCCTCGGGAGGACCGGGTCCGGTACGACCGGTCGGGCCCGCTTGGCATCACGACTCGCGTAGTATGCCTTGACACGTTCCAGGGTCATCCCTTCGCCCATGAGCCGCTTGATCTCCTTGAGCTTGAGGATATCGGTCTCCGAGTACATCCGCTGCCCGCCCTTGGTCCGGTCCGGCACCAGCAGACCGTGGTGCTCCCAATACCGAATTTGTCGGGCCGTCAGCCCGGTCAAGCGCTCGGCCACCCCCATGGAATAGACCGGGGTATTGGCCGCATCTTCCTTCACAGTGGCGCCTCCCTTCCCAAGTGCGTCAGGGTCATGTCAGCTTTGCTAACATGCGCCTCACTTGGTGACACTATATTATCCGCGGATACCATGTGTCAACCTCATGTCAATAAAGTTTACATGCAACATGCGAATAGTCACCATTCCATCAATAGAAGAGAGGATGGCTCCTGCCAGAGGGGAGCGGCGCTGACCGCTGAGGACGTCACGCGAAAAGCGCGGGAATTCCCGCGCTTTTTCACAGGGTGAGGAACTGGATCAATTCGGGCGTGCGCGGGTGTTCCAGAATGTCAGGGCCGGCTTCCAACAAGTGCCCGCTATGGAAAAACGCGATCTGGTCAGCCACTCGCCGGGCCTGGCCCATGCTGTGCGTAACGATCATGATCGCCATGTCGCTGCGCAAGCTCAGAATCAGCTCTTCTACTGCCTGCGTTGAGCCGGGGTCCAGGGCTGAGCAGGGCTCATCCATCAGCAGCACATCCGGGTTCATGGCCAGCGCCCGGGCAATACAGAGCCGCTGCTGCTGTCCGCCGGACAGGGCCCGGGCGTCGGCGAGCAGCCGCCGCTTCACCTCATCCCACAGGGCCGCCCGTCTGAGGCTTTCTTCCACGATGTCATCCAGCCCCGGGGCCCCCAGGAGCGAGGGGCCAAACGCCACGTTATCGTAGATGGACATCGGGAAAGGATTTGGCCGCTGAAAGACCATACCGATGCGACAGCGCAGCTGCTCAGGCCGAAAGCTGCGAATGTCGCGGCCGTCCAGCCGGATGGAGCCCGCCGCCCGCGCGCCGGGCATCAGGTCGTGCATGCGGTTCAGCGCCCGCAAGAAGGTCGATTTGCCGCAGCCGGACGGACCGATCAGGCCCGTCACGTTCCGGTCGGGTATGCTCAAAGTCGCATCCTTCAGCGCATGGACCTGGCCGTAGTAGACATTGAGCTTTTCCACTTCGAGCTTCATCGCCGGCGCCACCATCCCATCAACAGGTTGGCCATGAGGTTGACGGCCAGCACCCCGGCCACCAGGGCGAGGGCCGTGGCCCAGGTCCGTCCCTCCGACAGCCCTTCCGTCGCAAGAATGTACAGGTGAACGGCCATGGGGCGCCCGGGATCGAGCGGCGAGGCGGGCATCCCCAGGGCGCTGCCGGCGGTCAGGAGCACGGCGGCGGTCTCCCCGAAAGCCCGCCCCAGAGCAAGCATCACCCCGGTCATAATGCCCGGCGCCGCTTCCCGCAGGGTAAGCCGGCGGATGCTCTCCCAGCGGGTGGCGCCCAGGGCAGCGGCGCCTTCCCGCAAGTCGCGAGGAACGGCAGCCAGCGCTTCCTCGCTGGTGCGAATCACCGTGGGCAGCAGCATCAGTGCCAGGGTGGCGCTGCCCGCTGCGAGCGACCAACCCCATCCCAGGCGGATTACGAACAGGCTGAACCCAAAGAGCCCGAAAATGATGCTGGGCACCCCGGCCAGCGCTTCGGTCAGCGCCCGTACGCACGCCACCATGCGGCCGCCCGGGGCATACTCTTGCAAGTAGAGCGCCGTTCCCACCCCTACGGGAACGGACAGGACAAGGGCGCCGCCGACCAGGAACCCCGTGGAGGCAAGCACCGGCAGAATGCCGCCTTCCCGTCCGGCGCGCACCGGCAGGCCCAGCAGGAAATCAAGCGTCAGCGAACTTGCGCCGCGCACCACCAGCAATCCAATCAGACCCGCCAGCACCCCGGTGACGGCGAGAGCGACGGCAGAAAGCCCCGCCTTCATCGCCCTGCCCTCCGGGCCACGGCGTTGACCGCCATCACCAAGCCGAGGAGCAAGGCGCCGGTGGCGAACAGCGCCTCCCGGTGGCGCCCCACAGCGTAACCCATCTCCATCGCGATGTTCCCCGTCAGCGTCCGGGCCGGGTCCAGAGGCGAGGTCGGCGTCGTAGCCACGTTGCCGGTCACCATCAGCACGGCCATGGTTTCGCCGAGGGCCCGTCCGAGGCCCAACACTACTGCTGTCGTGATGCCCCCCCGGGCTGCGGGCAGCAGCACCCGGCGCACGGTCTGCCACGGGGTGGCGCCCAGGGCGGCCGCCCCTTCCCGGTAGGCCCGGGGCAGGGCCCTGAGTGCGTCTTCTGCAACAGCAGCCACGGCTGGGAGGACCATGACCGCCAGCACCAGGGCGCCGGCCAGCACGCTGAAACCCGGCCCGCCCAACGCCCGCCGTATGGCCGGGACCAGGACGCTCAGGCCCACAAAGCCATAAACCACGCTCGGCACGCCGGCCAGTGTCTGGAGCATGGGCCGGGCCAGCGAGGCCACCGCCGGCGGAGCGGCCTCGGTCAGGTAGAGCGCCATGCCGACGCCGGCGGGCACGGCGATGATCAGGGCGCCGCCCGTTACCGCCAGCGAGCCCCACAGCATCGCCCGAACCCCGTACAGGCCCTCCTCGGGGCTCCAGACGGCGCCCGGCAGCCCGGAGAGGGCACCACGTCCCTCCAGCGCCACGAACGCCGCAATCACCGCCACAGCGGCTGAGGAGAGGACCGCGCATGCAAACAGCAGTCCCCGTGCCAACCGATCAGTCATTTCGCGCCGACTTCTCACGCACAGGCACCAGCCCTTCGTCGACCATCACTCGCTGCCCGGCGGGGCTGAGGGCGAACCGGAGAAACTGCGCCGCTTCCCCGGCCGGCTCTCCGAGGGTAATCAGGCTAAGCGGGCGCACCAGGGCATAGCCCGGTTCGCCGGGCTGCTTTCCGTCCACCGCCAGCGCCTTCAGCCGCCCCGTGAGCATGGTGCCGAGGCTGACGTAGCCAATCGCCTGCGGGTCGTCCATGACGGCGACCCGGATGGCGCCCGAGCTGTTCTGCACAATGGCCCGGGCGCTTACGGGCCCAACCAGGCTCCGGAATGCCTCCCGGGAGCCCGACCCGGCCTCGCGGCTAATCAGGTGAATGGCTCCGGGCGCCCCTTTCAGCTCTCCCCAGTCGGAAACGGCGCCCCCAAAAACGGCTTTGAGCTGCCGCCGGGTCAGCCCCGTCAGGGGATTATCGGGATGGACAACCACCGTCAGGACATCGTATGCGACGGTGTGCTCCACAAGTCCCTTCGCCCTCTCCCCGGGGGTGAGGCGCCGCGAGATGGCACCCATGGCGGCCACGCCGTTCAGCACGGCCTGTACGCCGGCCGTCGAGCCGCCGCCCTGAATGCTGACCCGGGCGCCGCCCACCCGGGCGTAGGCTTCCGCCAGCATCTCCGCAACTGGCTGAACCGAAGTGGAGCCCGCGATTTGCAGGCCGACCGGGCTTGACCGGCAGCCTGCCATGGACGCGACCAGCAGCATGCACCACGCGAGCACTCCAAGCCGCATAGGCTGTCACCCTCCGAAGCAGCGCAAAAACGCCGGGGCCCTAAGGGCACCGGCGTTTTCTGGCTTTCACAATGATATGGTACCATGATGTTCCAGTGCCATCAAGTCTGTTTTATGCGCCTTGGGCTCGCTATAATGACATCCTAAACAAGCGTAGCCCGCAAAGGAGGATGCCATTGACCGAGGGAAAGGCCGACCTGATGGAAGCCTGCCGAAACCGCAAAATGAAGGTCGCCGAGAAACCGGCCAACCTTCTGGAAACTCGGGTGAAGGCAGAAGGGACGCTGGACGGCATGGACGTGCGGGTGGACGTCAACTGCATCTCGGGCATGCCCGGCGAAAGCACGGGCACGGTCACCTTCCGGGGAAACTTAGCGCAGATTCGGGCAGTGCTTTCCCGTGTCTGGCCGACCCTGACCGAGGTGCGCGAGGCATTCTCCCCCGGGCGCCAGAGCTGGCCTGAGCGCGCCGGCTCACCGGTGCCGAAGCAGCGGAAGGAGCCCAAAGTTCCGAAGGAGTGATCGACCGAAAAAACGCCTCTGAAGAAGGGCGATCGGTAGGGGTTCATCGCCGCAGGTGCCGACCGCCCAACACGGTTCGGCCTCATGTCGGGCTAGGACCCCTCCACTACTCCACCATGAGCCGGCGTGCATCAAGGTTTATTTCAATTACATTGAGCGCTGTCATATGCTCAATCTGCTGTGCCACAGCCTTCTGGGCCTGCTCCAGGACCTCCCAGATCGGACAGCCGTAACGCAGGACGATCTCCATTTCTACGAGGACGCCTTCACGGCGGCTCTCGACCACGACCTTGCCGATCCGGCCCACACCCTCGACCATTTCCGCAGAGCGGGTGGCGATTGCGGCAATAACGGTATCTGCGATGAAGAACCGGCCCAGAGAGCTGAATGTCGGACGTACGACCGATTTCTCGAGGGGAACGTCTTCCTCCTGATCGCGCTTGAGGAAAAAGCGCAATGGGTCGACCATATAGCCGGAAAACGTCTTCTTCACTTCAAAGGTCGGCGCCGGAATGACGTGCTTCCCTTCCAGCCGCTTGCGGCGGGCCAGGCGAATTTGCGCGGGCGATGCGATCTCTTCAATTCGGACAACCGTTTCCGGGTGAGGCAAGTCCAGCGCGTCGCATATGCGCTCGATCATGTCATCTGACGTCCCGAGCACCAGCACTTTCTTCGGCTTGGCCGCCCACAGCGCCGTCCGCACTTCCTCACGATGATCCTGCTCATGGAAGATGGCCCGGCGCACGGCGGCCATTTTGTTGTCCTCGCGCTTGGCGCTGCTGCCCGCGATAATCTTCCCTTCCCGAATCAGCAGGCCATCGTCAATGATCAGATCGCACTGTTGCTGATGGCTGATGATGCCGGCCCGGTGGCTCTTGCCGCTGCCTGCAGGGCCCACAAGGGCAATGACGTCCACCGGTCTCCCCCCTGTCCCCCAATTCCTGTTCCAACAATACCAGATACCCTGCACCTGAGCAATACAGCCGCCCGGACCTCTCCGGGCGGCTGTTTTCGCGCCGTCAGTCAGTCAGCCTGATGAACTCCGCCACATCGTCAAGCGCCATCTGAACACCCGTCAGCCAGAACTCCGGCTTGGTGAGGTCCACGCCCAGGTGCCTGGCCGCCAAATCCTCTACCATCATGCGGCCGGTGTCGCACAGGAGATCATTGTACCGCTGCTCGAACTTCGGCCCCTCCGCCTTCGCCCGGGCGTAAATGCCGGCGCTGAAGAGATACCCGAACGTGTAGGGGAAGTTGTAGAAAGGCACATCCGTGAAGTAGAAGTGGCCCTTGGACGCCCAGAAGTACGGATCATAAACGCCCAGGGCGCCGGCGTAGGCCTCCTTCTGCGCCGTTTCCATCATTTCGTTCAGCCGTTCAATGCTGACCATGCCCTTCTGCCGGGCGGCGTAAAGGCGGTTCTCAAAGATGAACCGGCCATGGATATTCATCAGGTAGGCGATGCTGTCACCAATCTTGGCATCGAGCAGCGACAGTTTCTCCTCCTTGCTCTGGGCGTTGGTGACTGCTGCCGCGTTAATCAGCATCTCAGCGAACGTAGATGCGGTCTCGGCGACGTTCATGGCGTACTCCTGGGCCAGGGGCGGCAGGTTTCGCATGACGTGCGAATGGTACCCGTGTCCCAGCTCGTGGGCCAGCGTCCGCACGCTGTTGGCGTCGCCGCTGAAGGTCATGAAAATGCGGGATTCCTTGTGCAGCGGGAAGCCCGTGCAGAAGGCACCCGGTGCCTTTCCGGCCCGGTTTTCGGCCTCGATCCAGGCATGGTCGAACGCGTGCCGCGCAAACTCCGCCATCTGCGGGCTGAACCGGCCGAAATTCTCGATGACAAAGGCTGCCGCCTCAGCGAAAGAGACCTTTCGGCTAACGCTGGAGATCGGCGCATACAGGTCGTACCAGTCCATCGTACCGGCGCCCAGCAGCTTTGCCTTTCGCTGAACGAACCCGGCCAGCGCTGGCTTGGCCGTCGATACCGCTTCCCACATGGCATCCAGGGTCGCCTGGCTCATCCGGTTGATGGCGAGCGGCTCCTCCAATACGGAGTTCCAGCCGCGGTGCTTGTAGAGATTCAGCCGGAAGCCGGCGATGTGGTTAAGGGTGCCGGCACAGAGCTCGGCCTCCTTGCTCCAGGCATCTTCCCACTTGTCGAACAGCCGACGGCGCATCTCGCGGTCCGGCTCATAGAACTTGTTGGCGGCCTGGCCGACGGAGAGCTCCTCCTCCTCGCCGTTCACCTCCAGCTTGATGCTCATGCGGCCGACGATGGTGTCGTACAGCGTCGCCCAGCCGTGGTACCCGTCCACCGACAGGTCCGTGGCCAGCAATTCCCGCTCGGTATCCATCTTTCGCTTGGCCAGTTCCCGCCGCTCCCGGAGGTTGAAAGCGATGGGCACAATCCGCTCATCGGACAGCAAGTAGTCGAACTCCGCATCGCCCATGCGCAGCAGGTGTTCATCGGCAACGGATGCCACGGCCTGCAGGGCGGCGCTCAGCTCGGTGGTCCGGCCCACGAGCACGCGGGCTTCGCGGTCCTTTACATCCTGCGACATCAGACAGCCGACGAAGGCATTGCCCTGTCCGGTCATCTCAACGAGATTCTGCACCCGCTCAAGGATGGCGTACCACCAGTCCCGCCACTCGGCCGTGGCGCCAGGCGCCGGGGCCGTCGCCAGCCGGGACCGGATCTCCGCCAGGCCTGTTTCAAGTTCGTCCAGATGACCGGTGAGGGCAGCAGAGGCGCTGCCGCCGGAGAAGATCGATTCAAGGTCCCATGTCTGCCGAAGCTCGTTGGGCACGCGCAATCAACTCACTTCCAGAGAAATTCGCCAACACTCCAATTATACAAGACGGTATTACCAATCTAACGGTTCGGTCTACTTCAAACAGAGAGTCACACCCGGCGGTGCCCTGCGTAGGATGAAGCATCGGTAGGGGGGACTGTCTCTATGTGTGGAATCACCGGCTGGATTGACTGGGATATCGATTTGACCAAGCACCGGGCGACTTTGGAAGCCATGACGCAAACCCTGTCGACCCGCGGGCCCGACGCGAGCGGCGTTCACCTGTCCCGGCACGCGGCGCTCGGACACCGCCGCCTGACCATCATCGACCCTGAGGGCGGCGCCCAGCCAATGACCAGGCGGTACGGCGACCATACTTATACAATCGTATACAACGGAGAGCTCTATAACACCGCGGAAATTCGGCAAGAACTCGAGACGCGCGGCCACACATTCTTCAGCCGATCCGATACCGAGGTGCTGCTGGTCTCGTACATCGAGTGGGGGCCGGACTGCGTTGGGCACCTGAACGGCATTTTTGCGTTCGGCATCTGGGAAGAGCATGACCAGCGCTTCTTTATGGCGCGGGATCGGATGGGCGTCAAGCCCCTGTTCTACGCCCCGCGCGCCGGCACCCTCCTTTTCGGGTCCGAACTAAAGGCCCTCCTGGCTAACCCCCTGGTCCAACCCGCCGTGGACGAGGAAGGACTCTCGGAAGTCCTCTTCCTGGGGCCGTCGCGCACGCCAGGCCATGGCGTGTACCGGGGGGTTCACGAACTGCGGCCCGGATTCTGGCTTCTGCACGACCGCGGTGGCACGCGCACGCAGCGCTACTGGGTGCTGGAATCCCGCCCGCATACCGACGACCTGGACACAACGGTAGAAACGGTGCGGGACCTGGTCTGCGACGCCGTGCGGCGGCAGCTGGTCTCCGACGTGCCCATCGGCACTCTGCTCTCCGGCGGGCTCGATTCCAGCATTATTACGGCCCTCGCGGCGCAGAAGTTCCGGGAGGACGGCAATCAGCTGACCGTTTTTACCATCGATTTTCAGGATAACGACCGCTACTTCCAGGCGAGCGATTTCCAGCCGGACCCGGACCAGCCGTGGGCGAAGCGCATCGCCGAGCACCTGGGCGTGCGCCAGCAGGTCGTGCTGGTTGACACGCCTGAGTTGGTCGAATCGCTGGAGACCGCCACACTGGCCCGCGATCTGCCCGGCATGGCGGACGTGGACTCCTCGCTCTTCCTCTTCTGCCGGGAAATCAAGAAGGAGCTGACCGTGGTCCTGTCCGGCGAGTGCGCCGACGAGGTTTTCGGCGGATACCCGTGGTTTCATAAGCCGGAACTGCTGAACACGGGCACCTTCCCCTGGATTCGCATGCTCTCGGCCCGTACGGCGCTGCTGAGCCCAGCGCTCAAGAGCCGGCTCAAGCCGGAGGAGTACGTGGCAGAGCGGTACCGGCAGACGGTGGCCGAAGTGCCTCCGCTCCCCGGCGAAGACGCCCTGGAGGCGCAGCGCCGGACGATGTTCTATCTGAACCTCAACTGGTTCATGGCGACGCTGCTGGACCGCAAGGACCGGATGTCGATGGCCGCCGGCCTGGAGGCCCGCGTGCCCTTCTGCGACCACCGAATTGTGGAGTACGTCTGGAACATTCCGTGGGCCATGAAGATGGCGGATGACCGCGAGAAGGGCATTCTGCGGCGGGCCATGCGAGGCGTTCTCCCGGACGATATCCTCTACCGCAAGAAGAGCCCGTACCCCAAAACGCACAATCCTGCGTACTACAATGCCGTCCGCAGCTGGGTGCTTCAGATCCTGGATGATCCGTCCGCTCCCCTTCACCAGATCATCGATGCCGTAGCCGTACGAACCCTGGCTGCCCAGGACGCCCCGGCCAGCGGCGTGCCCTTCTTCGGGCAGCTCATGGGTATTCCGCAACTCCTTGCCTACCTCGGCCAGGTCAACACCTGGCTGCGGGGGTATGGCGTCTCCATCGGCTAGCATACGGTCAGGCCCGCCGCGCCTTCAGGCTCGGCGGGCCTGCTCCGATCACCAGTCCCGGTCGTCGCTGGGGTCAAACGGTATCTCCTCCACCAAATCGCCGCCCGGGCCCCGCACCTCCAGTGCGCCGTATGCCCGGTTAATCATCAGCCCGGTGCTTGCCGTCATGGATCTCCTGAATCCGATCGCGCATGCGGTCCGAAATATGCGTGTCGAACCCGGCCACCTCCCATCTGCAGAGTATTGTGCGCCTTATAGCGCGACGGCGACGTGGAGAAGCTTGGAAGAGGAGTCCGCACAACCTGGGCGAACCTAAACATAAAGCCTGATGCTGCCATACGGGAGGACCTCCGCGTGCTCACCCTGGTTTTTCGCCGACTGGAGGCGGCTGAGCCGCCGCTGCTGGATCTGGACGTCCTGGCCGTCGAGACGGCTGACCTGCTGGCTGATCTGACCCAAGCGCAAATGGTGACCACCGCCACCCCCGTGTTCGGGCCGGACGGCCGCCAGATCGCCCGGCACTTGCGGTGGCATACGCACGGCAGCCGGGATCGCCTGGTTCTGGAGACCACCTGGCATATGGACGAACGCCTGATGGTCTTCGATGCCGTCAGGGCGGCTGTGGATTACCACCGGTTCGCCGCCATCTGGGGCATCTGCCAGCAGGCGGCAAAGGCCGGTTACCCCTGGGCCGCCGCGTGGTGGGACGGCGAAGCAGACCCCGTCCTGGACAACCTCTGGTTTCATGACGCTGGCGAACAATACGACATGGAAGATGAGGATCCGCCCATGCCGCCCCTGGGGCGCCGGGAGCTTGGGGGCAGCGTGGTTCTGGAGTGGCTTCACCCGTCAGTGCGCATCATGAAACGGCTGGTCTACTTCGCCGAGGACTGCCAGATCGACTGGGAATCACTCATTATCGAGGACTTGATGACGGAGACTCCGGCCACTTATCTGGAAATCCGGGAGGGGCGCAACACGATCGCCCTAGCCCGGGTCCTCCGGGAGACCTACCTGCCCGGCATGGAAGGATACGACCCCCGCTCGCCCCGGCGCCCGGTGGAATTTGAGATCGAATCGTTCGAAGTCCACCCGGAGTACCGGGGGAAGCGCTACGGCGCCATCCTCGTGGAAGAGGTGCAGCGCCTGCGGCGCCCCATGTCTACGCTGGACACTTACCGCCGGGCGGAGAAGTTCTGGGAACGCATGGGCTTCGTGCGCAATCCACGCCGGTCTTCAAGGGAAGACTCCAATATCTTCGAATGGAGCCCTCCGATGGGTATGCCGGTCAAGAGCATGACCGAAGATGAGGAGGATTAGAAAAATGCGCGGGCCAGGCCGTAACGCCTGACCCGCGTTTTCCGTTGATTGGGCAGAAGGACTCCGGTCCGCATGTGCTGAATGCCATGGTAACCGCTGCACAAGGAGGGCGCCGTCATGCGAAAGATCGTCGGGTGGACCCTGATCGCACTGGCTCTGGTCATTCCTGTCACCGGCTGCAGCTCAGGCAAGAAAACGGCGCCGGTTCAGGCACCGAGCGCCTCAACTCTCCCGGCGCCGGGCGGGTCTCCATCCACCAAGTCGAGCAACGGACTTCCGGGCGAACTGCCGGGCGACAAGGCAGCCCTTCGGACGGCCCTTAGCGAGAAGTCCGCCGTGCAATATGAGATCGTCACGATTGACGAAGCTGGCATACGGGACAAGGACGCCCACTTCGATACTTTATTGGCCCAGAAGAACTGGCCCGAATCCTCGATGTTGGTGGTCGCCGTCTACACGCAGGACAACTACGATTTCCGGTATGCCATGGGGGGCATCTTCAACGAGAAAAAGGTGGCGCCCACCGACATGTACGCCCTCATCAAGGAGCATTACCAGCCCAAGGCCCGCTCTGGCGACCCCTCCGCCGGCCTCGCCGCACTCATCAAGGCCGTCAACTCACGCATGGCTCAGTAGTTGTTGCGATTCGTCTCCGGCAAATGCTTCCTGTATGACCGGGCCGTTGCGAGGCATCATAATGCCGGAAGCACAATTGCAGGGGACAGGAGTCGGTGGACTTGAATGCTCTCACTTGGTTTGCACAGCTTCTGGTCATCATCGGCGCGCTGAACTGGGGTCTGATCGGCTTCTTCAATTTCGATCTGGTCGCTGCCCTGTTTGGCGGCCAGACTGCGTTCCTGAGCCGGGTCATCTATTCCCTCGTGGGTATCGCCGGACTTATCGCCATTTCCCTCCTGGTCCGGGACCGGGAGACTGACCGGCGCCGGATCCGCTAGGTGTCTGTTTACGAGCCTGCCATACCGGCAGGCTTCTTACGCGTCCGGAGGTGTGAAAAGGAATTCGCCTTCCGGGTCGTGCCTGCGGAAGCGCTCAAGGGCCAACTGGCGGTGCAACACGGCATAGCAGTAGATGCAGCCGTGTGGACAGGTATCGTAGTCACCGATATCGCGTGATTGAGAGCACTCGCAGTCCGGCCGGTTTCCCTTGCGTGGCGCCTTGATCGGATACCCTGCGACATCGCTCAGGCGGTCGGCATCGACGCAGCGGGCAGCGCGTGCTCCGAAAACGAGGTACTGGTTTTGGGAACAGGTCATGAGCTGCATGCCGCGGGACCGGGCGACCTGCGTAAACTCTTCGGCCAGACTGAACTTGACTTCATCCGTCGGATCTTCCCATGCAAGACCGGCCTTGTCCATATTGAGCCGTGTCTTCCGGTAAATCTGGGCGAAAGAGATGACGACTTCGTCGGTGGCGCCCTCAAGCCGCGCCGCCAGGTCAGCGAAGTTGCGGCGGTGAAAATCCACGGTTGTGTGTGAAGTAACGACCACAGGATCATACCGCCACACGGCTGCCCGGGGGCCGTAGTCGGTGGCAAGGCGCTTCATGTGCTCTATGGAGGAACTCGCATGGACCACCGAATGCTCAAGCGCCCTCGGGTAGCCCGTAATGGTGTACTGTACGATAAACGGAAAGCCGAGATTATGTACTTCAGCCAAGTCGGTCAGAAACGGCCCTGCATTGCGGGTCCAGAAAACGAACCCGTCCACGTCGGGCCGGGCCAGCGACACGCGGTAAACCTGCCGCCCGTAGGGGTTGATCATCTTGCAGAAGCCGGCGCGCAGCCGGTTCATGAACCAACGCCCGTAGAATGCCGGAATATCCGTCTTATAGCTCGCCGAGATGATCACGCCAAAGTCCGCCCCCTTTCGCACCTCCTGGCGTTGCGCTTGTCGAATTTTTTCGAGACAGGATGGTGGCATTACGGCAGGTGTTTGAAACCCAAAGTAAGGATTTCTCTCCTAGCGAATAGGAGGGAACTACCGTTGCTGGAGAATCGAACCACTTTGGTCATTGCTGACGATAACCCCACCAACCGACACTTGCTGGTGGACTACTTCGACAGTATACCCGGGTTTGCCGTTCTTGGCGAGGCGAAGAATGGCGTCGAGGCCTTGGAGCTGGTGCAGGCCCTTCGCCCGGATCTCCTGATTCTCGACGATGTTCTTCCCCACCTTGACGGGCTGGGGGTGCTCAGCCGGCTCGACCCCGCCCACCGTCCCAAGGTGCTTATGCTCATGTCCTGCGCATCAGACGGGCTGGTGCAGCTCTATTCGGAAGCCGGGGCCACCTACTGCCTGCTCCGCCCCGCAACCCCCGAACTGGTGGCGGAGCGCGCGGCGTTCATCGTGGACCGTGGGATCGTAATTCCGTCGGGCCGGGCTGCTCTGACGCCCATGCGCCAAATTCGCACGGTTTCCGACCTGCTCCGTCAGACCGGCGTGCCGGCGCACTTGCAGGGTTTCCGGTACTTGAAGGCGGCGGTACAGTATGTGCTGGACAATGGTGGAGATTTGTGCGCGATGACGAAGGAACTCTATCCGGCGGTCGCCCGGATGCACGGTACGGTACCGGCACGGGTGGAACGATCAATCCGGCACGCCATCGAAGTAGCGTGGAACCGGGCGGATCTGACGGAACTGCAGCGGCTGTTTGGGTCGACCATCAATCACAGCCGGGGCAAGCCGACAAACTCAGAGTTTGTCGCTATGCTGGCTGACCACCTGCGAAACATCGCTAGCTAAGCAGAGGAGGACTCGACCCCGGAGGGGCGAGTCCTCTTTGCAGTAGGTTCACGCTAGGCCAACGAGGTACGGAATCCGGTGCTGCCGCCAGACGGCGGCGCTTCCGGCTCCGTCGGCGGCGCTTCCGGCTCCGTCGGCGGCGCTTCCGGCTCCGTCGGCGGCGCTTCCGGCTCCGTCGGCGGCGCTTCCGGCTCCGTC
>DASPIW010000007.1:0-134007 GCA_035628915.1 Symbiobacteriaceae bacterium
CAGTGCTGTAGTTAACGCAATAAGCACCCCGCCTGGGGAGTACGGTCGCAAGACTGAAACTCAAAGGAATTGACGGGGGCCCGCACAAGCGGTGGAGCATGTGGTTTAATTCGACGCAACGCGAAGAACCTTACCAGGGATTGACATCGCCTGACCGGCTGTGAAAGCAGCTTTTACCCTTCGGGGTACAGGCAGACAGGTGGTGCATGGTTGTCGTCAGCTCGTGTCGTGAGATGTTGGGTTAAGTCCCGCAACGAGCGCAACCCCTACAGTCAGTTGCTAACGGATGATGCCGAGAACTCTGGCTGGACTGCCGTTGACAAAACGGAGGAAGGTGGGGATGACGTCAAATCATCATGCCCCTTATACCCTGGGCTACACACGTGCTACAATGGTCCGTACAGAGGGCTGCGACACAGCGATGTGAAGCTAATCCCTTAAAGCGGATCTCAGTTCGGATTGCAGGCTGCAACCCGCCTGCATGAAGTCGGAATCGCTAGTAATCGCAGGTCAGCATACTGCGGTGAATACGTTCCCGGGCCTTGTACACACCGCCCGTCACACCACGAAAGCTGACAACACCCGAAGCCGGTGACTTAACTGGAAACAGAGAGAGCCGTCGAAGGTGGGGTTGGTGATTGGGGTGAAGTCGTAACAAGGTAGCCGTATCGGAAGGTGCGGCTGGATCACCTCCTTTCTGGAGTCACGTTCCGGTAACATACGCCGGGACTACTCTAGGTCGATCGCTTCTCCTTGATTGAGTTCATGGAGAAGTGTCAACTCAAGTGCGACCGCAGAGCTCATTCTTACACTGACTAGTTTTGAAGGCTTGAGGAAGAACGGACGAGGCTCGCACAACAATGATGCGAGCCTCGTCCGTTTTGTGTTGTGCGCCAACGCATCCTTCTTTTGTGTAGGAAGCCTATCCACCAAATAGCTGGATAGTTTCGAACAAAACCTTCGTGACCTCCGTATAATCGGCCGTCTCTCAATGTCGGGCCGGCCCTGAAGGATGAGAACATTCGGATCCCTCAGGGCATGTGTCTGGAGATTCCAGTGGCCCTGGTACTGGATGAGGGTGTTCTGAAAGTGGAGTTTTGCCTGCACAAGGGCGTAGAGCGACCTGTTAACCAAGCGGGACGCCGACTCCGGGACAGCCGAACCGGAGAACGACGAGGAGGACGAGAGCCTGGAAGCCGAGCAGTAGGGTTGTATGCGGCCCCCAACCCACCCGGGCCTCGCGGTCTTTGAGCTTCATCCGTATGGTTCCGCCCTGGCGCACGCATGGCGCCGTCATGCTCCGTCGTGGGAGCGGTATGCCTTTGTCACGGGTTCATCCTGTCTCCGGCATTATGGCGTCACGCCCTCGTCATGGCTTCGGTCTATCTTCGTCATGGCATTTGGTATAGGCATGAAACATCTGCAAATGCCCAGGATGGGTCCATGTCCGAGCCGTGGTATGGCATCAATGATGAGGTACCTGGCCATGACGGGACCGTGATGAGGGCAGGCTTGCGCCACCCCGAGCCATATCGCCTTCGGGAAGGGGTTCGATGGCTCGATCCCACCCCTGCGTACCAGACAACGCCAGAAGCGGCAGGCCTGCCGCTTCTGGCGTCTTGATGCTCATCCTGAGCTGACGGGAGCCGATACGCACGCAAACGCCTAGTAGGCGTACAGCCGCCCGTAGGGCCGCAGGGACTTGGGATACAGCTTCACGAAGGGGCGCTTCAGAATCTCAGCGGCGTCCCCGCCGAACAGCTCGGCATAGCGCCGGACGGCGGCGCCGATCTGCTCCTGTTCCTCGGGCTCCGGCTCGGTCAGGCCGACTTCCTTGCCCACCTGGGCCGGGTCCACATGGCCCCGCACGAAAATCCGGCCGCCGTGCATGCCCGTGCCAATGAAGTCCGCCTTGTACTTCTCGCCTTCAGCCAGACCCAGGCCCAGCAGGATCACCGTGCCGCCCGACATATACTCGCCGAAGAAGTCCTGGCAGGTGCCGCCGATGACCACCTGGGGCACCTTGTCGCCGTACTCCTTCATGTGGATGCCGCAGCGGTAGCCCACGCTGTCCCGAACCCAGAGCTTGCCGCCCCGCATCGACATGGCAAGCGCGTCGCCGGCGTGGCCGTGCACGATGATTTCGCCGTCGTTCATGGTGTTGCCCAGGCCGTCCTGGGCGTTGCCGAAGACTTCGATCGTCGGGCCGTCCATGGCAAAGCCAAGGTCGTTGCCGGGCGTGCCGTAGACTTTCAGCTGGTAGTCGCCGGGAATCGACGTGCCCAGGTAACGCTGCCCATAGCAGTTGATGATCTCAATCTCGCGAATGCCGTGCTTGACCAACTGGCGAAGCTGTTCGTTCAGTTGCCGGTAATAGATGCCGCTGGCGTCCACGATGCCGCGGCCCTGTTCCATGCGCACCGGGTTGGTCGGGCCGGCCATGGCGTAAGCGCCGGGCGTTGCATAACTCCACGGTGCCATTACAGACCTGCCCCCTTTACGCCGAGTGCATCCATTTCCCACTGCTCCAGCCCGACGGCACGCAGATGCAGGCGATTGCCGCGCAGCGACTCAACCGAGTTGATGCCCATGCCGCCCAGCATCTCCTTGATCTCCCGGCTCCAGGCCCGGAGCAGGTTCTCCAGGCGTTCGGCGGCGTGGTCGGGGTTGAGCCGCTTGACGACTTCGGGACGGTTAGAGGTAATGCCCCAGGCGCACTTGCCCGTGTAGCACTTCTGGCAGAGCGTGCAGCCGATGGCCACGAAAGCGGCGGTGCCAATATATACTGCGTCAGCGCCGAGGGCGATCGCCTTGATCACGTCGCCGCTGCTGCGGAAGCCGCCGGCCACCACAAGGGAGGCCTGGTGGCGGATGCCTTCCTTGCGCAGCCGCTGGTCGACCTGCGCGAGGGCCAGTTCAATCGGGATGCCCACGTTATCGCGGATGACCTTGGGCGCCGCGCCCGTGCCGCCCCGCAGGCCATCAATCACGACGATGTCGGCACCGGCCCGCACGATGCCGGAAGCGATGGCCGAGACGTTGTGCACGGCGGCGATTTTCACGGCCACCGGCTTTTCGTACCGGGTTGCTTCCTTCAGCGCGTGAATCAGCATGCCCAGGTCTTCGATGGAGTAGATGTCGTGGTGCGGAGCCGGGGAGATGGCGTCGGACCCCTCAGGAATCATGCGGGTCCGGCTGACGTCCAGCGTCACTTTTTCGCCCGGCAGGTGGCCGCCGATGCCCGGCTTGGCGCCCTGACCGACCTTAATCTCGACAAAGCGGGCGTCGTTCAGGTACTCCAGGTCCACGCCGAAGCGGCCGGAGGCCACCTGGACGATGACGTTCTCCTTGTACTGGCGGAACTCCCGCGGCCAGCCGCCTTCGCCGGTGTTGGCCATGGTGCCGAACGCCTGCGCAGCCCGCATGAGCGCATGCTGGGTGTTATAGGAGATGGCGCCGTAGGACATGGCCGAGAACATCAGCGGCGTTTCGATGGCGACCAGCGGCGTCATGTTCTGAATCGGCACCACGGGCGAGCCGTGGCCTTCGCCCTGCCCTTCGCCGTCCCGCTGGAAAACGACCCGGTCGGGCTTGCGGCCCAGGTAGGTCCGCAGTTCCATGGGCTCGCGGAGCGGGTCGATGGAGGGGTTGGTCACCTGCGAAGCGTTAAGCACCAGGTGGTCCCAGTAGATCCGGAACGGCTTGTCGTTGCCCATGCCGGTCAGCACGATGCCGCCCGATTCCGCCTGCTTCTTGACGTCAAACAGGTTCTCCAGGCGCCAGTTGGCGTTGGGGCGGGACTGCGTCGGGTTGGTCCGGATGGTCAGCGCATTCGTCGGGCAGAAGACCTGGCAGCGCTGGCAGCCCACGCAGTTCATATCCACCGCGAAGAGCTCGTCCAATCCGGCATCATAACTGTGCACGTCGAAGGTGCACTGGTTTACGCAGACCTGGCAGCGGATGCAGCGGTCGTCGTTCCGCTCGACGATGAACTCCGGCCAGGTGTGTGTCTTCATCGGGCTCATTTTACGGCAGACCTCCCTTCCGGATGGGCGATGGCCATAGCGGCGTCATCCAGCCGGACGATGACGGGCTCGCCGCCCTTGGGGATCCAGACCCGGTCGAGCTTGGGCTCCACGAGGCGAATGGGCGCCTCTTCGGAAGCGATATAGACGGCATCGTCCTTTTCGGCAGCGACCAGGGGCCGCAGGCGAATCCGGTCGCCGAGGGCGATCATTTCGCCCTGGTGGGCCAGCACGATGCTGAACGGGCCGTTCATGAGCAGCGGGCCGTAGATGACCCGGAGGGTGGTGTACAGGTCCTTCTCCGCCTTAGGCATCCGGTCGATGTCACGCCAGAGCGGCGGCGCCATCACCTTGCAGACCATGTCAATGGGCAGGCCGTGCCGGCGGGCGAGCAGGTCCACGGCATAGGTAATGACTTCGGTGTCGGTGTGCATGGTGCAGTAGTAGCCATGCATCTCCAGGAAATTCCGGTTGGAGCCGTAGCTGGAGATTTCGCCGTTATGGACAACGGTCCAGTCCAGCGTCGAGAAGGGGTGAGCGCCGCCCCACCAGGCCTGGGTGTTGGTCGGGAAACGGCTGTGAGCGGTCCAGCAGTAAGCCTCATAGTCCTCCAGCCGGTAGAACCGGCCGACATCTTCCGTGTGACCCACGGCCTTGAAGACGCCCATGTTCTTGCCGCTGGAGAAGACGAAGGCGCCGTCGATTTTCTGATTGATGTGCATGACCCGCTGGACGACGAAGTCGTCTTCGCTCAGGCCGTTCAGCAGATGATGATTAGGCCCCAGGAAGTAGCGGTAGAGGATGGGGGCAGAGCTGATGCCCGGATGGGGCCGAGTGGGAATCTCCTCGCCGTCCATCGAGCTGAAGAACTGGTGCAGGTACTTCTCCGTCTCCGCCTTGGCCGACTTGTGCTCGAACATCATGTGGAAGGCGTACAGGTGCGGCCAGCCGGGGTAAATGCCGTAGGCCGCGTAGCCGCCACCGAGACCGTTGCCGCGGTCGTGCATGTTCTCCATCGCCCGAATGGGGATCTCACCGGAGAAAGTGCGACCGGAGCGGGACATGACGGCGAAAATGCCACAGGCGTCGTGCAGCTTATCGTCACCGTACGGATTTTGCTTTTTGCCAAGATCGTACACGGCGCCTCACCTTCCCTTCAGCCGCTGCCGGCGGAGCTCGTCCGGCAACGAGATCAGTGCTTTGTGACCCATCAGCTTGTCCCGGAAACCGGCAGTCGGCAGTTCTTCCTTCATCAGGCCGGTCATGATGCCGGCCCGGTCGACGGCGGAACCCATCAGGACAAACCCGGCGATTTTGTCGTCGCGCAGGATGATCTTCTGGTAGTAGCCGTCGTCGTGCAGCCGGGTGTCCGTGATGATTTCATAGTTGGCGGCGGGTACACCCGGGGCGGTGGTGTCATGAATGCCGGCCGACATGGTCGGGAAGCCGAAGAAGTGGCTGGCGTTCATGGCAATGTCGCCGGCCGAGGTGGCCTGCCGTCCCGCCATGTTTTGCCCGGCCAGGCGCCCGCCGGTGTAGGCCCGGGGCAGAATCGGCATGGGTCCGGTCGCACCGGTGATGCGGTTGTACCCTTCGGCACAGTCGCCGGCGGCGTAGATGCCGGGGGCGCTGGTGGTGCCGCTCCGGTCGGTAATGATGCCGCGGCCCACATTCAGGCCGGCAGCCTTCGCCAGGTCCGCCCGGGGGGCGACGCCCACGGACATGATCACCATGTCGGCGGGGATCTCCTCGCCGGTACTCAGCTTGACGCCGCCCACCTTGCCCGGTTCGCCGGGCTTTTCGAGAATCTCGGCGACACCGATGCCGGTGATCATGCGAACGCCCCGCTGCTCGAACAGGGAGGCGGTATAGGTGGATGCGGTCTGGTCGAGCACTGGCGCCAGAATGCGGGGCAGCAGCTCGACGACGGTCACCTTGCGGCCGAGTTCACAGAGGGCTTCCGCCGCCTGCATGCCGATGAGGCCGCCACCGATGACCACGGCCTGGCGGCACCCGGACAGGGCTTCCTCCACGGCCTCCACGTCGGCCATGGACTGGAAGGTGAAAACGCCTTCGAGCTTGGCACCGGGCAGCGGCGGCACAATCGCCTTGCCGCCGGTGGCCAGGAGCAGCTGGTCGTAGGAGATCTCCTCGCCGTCTTCAAGGGCGAGCTGCTTCGCATCCGGGCTGATCTGAACGGCCCGGCGCCCGAGCAGGGCATCAATGTTGAGCCGCTGGTAGAAATCGCGGGGGCGGTAGTTCATGCCGTCCTTCGTGAGGCGTCCCATCAGGTAGAAAGCGATCAGTGCGCGTGAGTGGGTATGGTAGGGTTCGTCGGAGATGATGCCGACGGAGCGCTCCCGGTCCAGTTCCCGGATGGCTTCGGCAGCGCCGACGCCGGCGACCGAGTTGCCGACGATGAGGTAGTGGTAGTGGGTCATTGCGCCTTCCTCACCTCCGGGAGAATTTCAGCGTCGGCGTCCAGGTCCTCCGCCAGCACCAGGGCGTCGTTCGGGCAGGCGGCCACGCACGCCGGGACTTCGAGCCCGGGGCAGAGGTCGCACTTCAGGGCGACGTGGTTGTCCCCCCGCTTGATCGCGCCGAACTGGCAGGCCAGAATGCAGGTCCAGCAGCCGATGCACTTCGATTCGTCCACCCGGATGGCTCCGTCCGGCTCGCGGTGCATGGCGCCGCTGACGCACGAATAGACGCAGGACGGTTCCTCACAGTGGCGGCACATGAAGCTGAAAGAGAGAGCGCCCTTCACTTCGACGGAGCAGCGGGGGACAGGTCGGGTTTTTTCGCGTTTAAAGGCTTTGATCAGGTGCTTGGAACCGGAGTGCTGTACCGCGCAGTGCACTTCGCAAAGGCGGCATGCCATACAGACTTCTTCACGCGCATAGATACGCTTCAATTGACCTCACTCCCCCTGGCACAAGTTTCGTGATATGAGTTATCAGAGTATACGGAGGGCGGGGAGGCTGATTAAACCTCCCCGCCCGCCGGTTGGCGCTCTGAACGAATGGAGCTAACGAGAATTACTACCACTCTAGTGATAACCGACCCGCCCGTCAATAGGCTGAGCGCATAGATATGCAAGGTCTATGTATAAATAGACTTTAGCACTACTATGCTGTAGTGCGGTGAAGGATTTCGTCTCCGCCACACCCGCCGCAAACTCGCCGAGGATGTACATCGCTAGGAGGAGACGCCCGCGACCGGCGCCAATATCCTGCAAAGCTGAGGAGGGACTCGCGCCCGGCACGCGGAAGTGTTGCCGGGATTGCGTGTGAGAGGAGTTGCAGGCATGTCGCAGCCACAGGGCGCCCGGTTTCACGGCAAGATCGTCGTTGGCGTGCTGGGAGTGGTCGTTGATCCAGATGGGCGGCTGCTCTTCGTCGCCCAGAGAAACGGTCCGTTCGGCGGCAACTGGCTGCTGCCCGGCGGCGGCGTGGAGCCGGGGGAGAGCGCGGAAGCGGCCGTCGTGCGGGAGATCCGAGAAGAGACCGGCCTGGAGATGATCGGTGTACAGTTCAGCGCCGTCTACGAAATGCGGGGCGCCTGGGCCGGCGGTGACTACCACCTGCTCATGCTGGCCTTCCGCGGCACGGCCTGCGGCGAAATTCCGCCCGACTTCCAGGGCGACGGCGTTGGCGCAGTCCGGTGGGCGCATTGCCACGAACTGCCTCTGCATAGCACCGACCTGCGCATCCTGACCGATGCGGGGCTGGCATCCTTCTCCGATGACCAGATTAACGCCGCCCTCCGGGCCGACGGCATCACCATGAGGGTCTACGGATGACCTACCGCCTCATCGCAACAGATATCGACGGGACGCTTTTGAACGAAAGCCATGAAGTGACCCCCCGCACCCGGCAGGCCGTGGCCGAACTGCAGCGGCGGGGGGTCACTCTGGTGCTGACCACGGCCCGGCCGCCCCGGGCCATCCGCCACATTTACGACGACCTCGGGCTGAACGGGCCCGTCATCGCCTACAACGGCGCCCTGGTCTACGACCCGGCCCACGACCGGCCACTGCTGCACCATCCCATTCATCAGGAGGCGGCCCTGGCGATCGTCGCCGCCATCCGGGCGGCGGCGCCGGAGCTCAACCTTGGCCTGGAATTGATGGACGAGTGGCATGTGGACCGGGTGGATGAGCACCTGCAGTGGATACTGGATACGAACCGGGTGGCGGCCCCTATTTTCGGCGATGTGGCCCGGGCGATTGAGACCACCCGCCGTAAAGTCAGCAAGATCTACTTCCTGGCGCCGGCCCACGTGCGGCGGGCCGTGGAGGAACGGCTTCCGCCCGGCGTTTCCGTCACTTCTTCCGGCATGGATTTTGTGGAAATCCACGCCGCCGGCGTGGACAAGGGCGCCGCCCTGCGGGCCCTGGGTGCCATTCTCGGGATTCCCCGGGAAGCGACGCTGGCCCTGGGCGACGGGGAGAACGACATTCCCCTGCTCCAGGCCGCAGGACTCAGCGTGGCAATGGGCAACGCCGCGGAGACCGTCCGCCGGGCGGCAGGCGCGGTGACGGAGCCCAACACCGCGGAGGGGTGGGCCCGGGCGATTGAGCGCTATGTACTGGCAGTCGGGGAGTAGCCCCCTTACCCCACAATCAAGCCGTGCCGTGCAAATGCCCCCGCTGCAGGCCTACCTCCCGGAGCGCATGGTGCACGGACAGGTACTCAGCGGCTCCGCCGTACTTCTCCGCCCAGCCTGCCTTGCGCACCAGGTCGCGCAGGGGGCCCTTCATGCTCGTGAACAGGATCCGGATGCCGCTTTGCCCATACTCGTGGACGAGCTGCTCCAGCGTCTCGATCGCGACGGCATCGAAGTCGTTGACCCCGGATAGATCGAGAACGATCCATTTGAGCAGCGGGCGCCCCGCCGCCGCGGTCCTGATCCGCTCTTCGACGAAATTCATGTTGGCAAAGTACAGCGATGCGTCGATGCGCAGGATCAGCGCTTCGGGGTAAGTCTTCACCTGCGGATACCGCAGGATGTTGCGGAAGACCCGCTCTTCTTCCAAAAAGCCGAGCTCCGCGATGTGCGGATAGGCGCTGTTCCAAATGAAGACCAGCAGCGAGAAGGCCGCCCCCGTCAAAATGCCGATCTCAATACCCAGCAGCAGCGTCGCCACGAAGGCGATGCCCAGCGTCACAGCGTCCACCTTTCGGATCGCCCAAAGCTTCACCGGCTCCTTCAGATCGATCAGCCCGTAGACGGCCACCATCACAATCGCCGCCAGGACGGCGTTGGGCAGGTAGTAGAAGAGGGGCGTCAGGAAGAGCAGCACCAGCAACAGCATGACCGCCGTGATGATGGAGGCCAGGCCCGTCCGGGCCCCGGCCTGATAGTTGACAGCCGTGCGGGAGAAGCCGCCCGTCACCGGCCCCGCCGAGAAAAAGGAGGCCGTAACATTGGCCAGACCCAGGGCCCGGAGCTCCTGATCCGGATCGACCTTGTACTTCTCCTTGGCCGCGATCGACTTGGCCACGGCGATCGATTCCATAAACCCGACGAACGAGGCGGTGAGCGCCGTCGGGAGCAGCACCCGCAGCGACCCCGGGCTTATGTCCGGTACGGAGAGCCGGGGCAGGCCGCCGGGCACCGTCCCGACGATCCTGACGCCGGCGTCGTTCAGACCGGCGAGCGCGACCAGTGCGGTGCCGAGTACCACCACCACCAGCGGCGCGGGGAACTTGGGCCACTGCTTTTTCATCAGCGCCAGCACCGCGATGGCGCCCAGACCGATCCCCAGCGTCACCGGGTTCACTTGTGCCATTTTGGCGGCGGCCTCCCGCACAATCTCCAGGAACGTCTCGCCCTGCAGCTTGACGCCCATCAGATGGCCGATCTGGCTCAGACCGATCACAATCGCCGCGGCCGACGTAAACCCGCTGATGACCGAGTGCGAGAGGAAGTTGACCAGGAAGCCCAGGCGGAGGGCGCCCATGAGGAACTGAACGACTCCCACCATGAGCGAGAGCAGCAGTACGTATGCGGTGAACTCCCCCGCCCGGGGCTCGGCGAGTTTGGAGACGCCGGCCAGCGTGAGGAGCGACATCATGGCGACAGGGCCCACCGCCAGCTGCCGGGAACTGCCCAGCAAGGCGTAGACGATCAGCGGAATGGTGACGGCGTACAGCCCCATCACGGGCGGGAGCCCGGCGAGCAGGGCGTAGGCCATCCCCTGCGGCACCAGCATGATCGCCACGGTCAGCCCGGCGGACAGGTCGCCCCGCAGGTCCGCCCGGTCGTACCGCTTCAGCCAAAGGGCGGCCGGTATTAACCGTTCAAGCACTTGGAAACACCCCACCTTTGCGTCGGGAAAAGGCCGCCCCGTCCCTCAGGGATCGGGGCGGCCATCCGTCTCAAAACGTCAGGCTCACATCGGCGTCATGGGCGAAGGCCAGGAACGTGGCGGCGCCGCCGACCTCAATCGTTTCGACAAGGTGCTCTTTCGCGATCCCCATCAGGTCCATCGTCATCTGGCAGGCGATAAACTTGACGCCCAGTTCCCGGGCGATGCCGACCAACTCAGGGACATCGGGTACATTGTTCGCCTTGAAGGCGTTCTTCAGCCCCTCCATGCCGGCCGGCAGCGCGAGGCTCCCGTAAGCCTCCTTATGGATCAGCTTCAGCCCTTCGAACGTGAAGAAGATGGCGACTTCGGAGCCCATGCTGGCGGCGGCGGTGGCGATGTTGAAGACCTTGTAGGCGGCGTCCAGCCCGCCATTGGCGGCTATGATGGCGATCCGGCGTTCAGACATCAGACGAGGACCTCCCTCTATTTTGTGATCGGACCCTGCCACTCGGACATGCCGGGCACCACGTTCCAGACGCTGGCCCAGCCGTTCCTGGCCAGGATTTGGCAGGCGTAGTCGCTGCGGCGGCCGCTGCGGCAGATGGCGGCGACTTCCCGCCCGAGCTCGAGGGCGGCGGTGCCTTCCTCGACCTGCTCGATCGGCACGTGGACGGCGCCGGGAATGTGGCCCGCCGCATACTCGTGGTGCTCTCGCACATCGATGATCAGCGGTGCGGTGCCGGCCTCCAGCCGTGCCGCTAGCTCGGCGTTGGTGATTTCATGGGGGAAGACGCGCCCCTTCTCCTTGGTTTCGCCGACGACTTTCTTCAGGAACATCCGGTAATAGCCGTCTTCCTGCTGGAGGGCAAGGAACTTCTGGTCGGTCTGCAGGCACCAGTTGCGGAAGTCAGCCGGGGCGCCCTTGTCAGTGGCCAATACCTCGAGCACCTGGCCAACTGCAATCGCGTCCATGCCCTTGCGGGCCCTCACAATCGGCATGGGGCAGGAGAGCCCCCGCGCGTCAACGGTCAGTGCAACTGAATCCAATGGATCTAGACCTCCTTGTACGCCTGTGACAGCGCACAGATGTTGCGGCCCAGTTCGAGTTCGCTGGCCTTCTCTTCGTCGGGCTTGAGCAGGCCCGCGTTCACCCGCTTGATATCGACATACTGCGGAGGGAAGGTCGGCAGACTGGAGAGGAGGTATTTCACAAACGTCTCCTCACCGGCCAGCACCACCCGCAACCCCTCGTTCTTCGCCTTCAGGACGCCGAGCGATTCACCGTATAGGCCTTCCGGGTTTCCCTCGGACGGATGGCTGAAGTGGCCGGGCAGAACCACAGTCTCGTCGGGCAGGGTGAGCAGGCGGGAGAGCGACCGGAAGTGGATGGGCGACCAGACGTCGCCCCGACCGCCAAGGTCGGGCCGGGCGACCGATTCGATGAAGATGGAGTCGCCGCTCAGCAGATATTTGCCGTTGACCAGATAGGCGATGTTGCCCAGTGTATGGCCGGGAATGTGCAGCGCCTTGACGGAGATGTTGCCGAAAGTGAGTACCTGGTCGGCCCAGAGCGGCGTGTAGGCGACCGCGGCGGGCATGACGTCGAGCGGGTGAATGCCGTCGTACGGGTGGAAGTAATAGGGGATGTTCAGTTTTTCGGCCAGGGCGGAGCCGCCGCTGATATGGTCGGCGTGGCCGTGGGTGTCCAGGGCGGCGACGATGTTCAGCCCGTTGGCCTGGGTAAAGTTCAGGTACTGGTCGATGTGGCGCAGGGGGTCGACGATGACCGCCTGGCCGCCGGCGGCAAGCACGTAGCTAAGGCAGCCCCGGGCCGGCCGGATGACCTGGAAGACGGCCAGGTCCGCCTCGGCGGCGATGACCCGGAAGTCGTAGTAATTGCCCCAGGCGTCCATGCCGCCTTCGAGGCTGGCAACATCGTAGCCCAGTTGCTGCAGCCCTTCGGCTGCCAGCAGCGACGTGCCGCCTTTGGCGCAGACGGCGAGGATAAACGCGTCGCGGGGTAGCACGTCTTGCCAGTGCTTGCGGGCGTAGCTTGCGAATTCCAGGGGCACGTCTTCGGATTCGGCCTCTTCCAGCACCTCAAAGTATGGGATGTTCAACACGGGAATCGGGTGGCGGCCTTCAATGCGCCAGTTGGCGAACTCATCGCGGTTGCGCAGGTCGAGGATGAAAAACTGATCGCCGGCGTCCAACTTGGCCTTCAGTTCTGCGGGGGAGAGCTGATGGGTCCTGCTCGCGTTCGTGGTCACGGGAACGGCACCTCCGATCTCAAAATGGTGTATACTATACCTAGTAGGGTATTATAATCAGAGAAAACCGACCGGTCCGTCCTACCCGAGCATCCCGTCTCCAGCTTGCGGGTGTGGGTGCAGCCCTGGGTCACTGCGCACCTGGTACTTTCTCACCATTTTCAATGAAAATATACCCCCTGGGGTATGACAGTGTCAAGCGCTTTTTTTAATTTGATCTTGAATTAGTTGCTTTTCGCGTGACAACCATTGGAAAGAATCTAGGGGAGGAGTGAAACTGATGGAGTTCAATATGCACGGCAGCGCGGGGGAGTATGACGTTATCATCATTGGCGGAGGACCGGGCGGGGCGACGGCCGCGCTCTATTCGGCCCGGGCGGACCTCCGGACGCTGGTGCTGGACAAGAGCTTGGCGGCGGGCGCCCTGGGCATGACGACGAACGTGGACAACTACCCGGGCATGCCCAACAGCACCGGGCCGGAGATTGTCCGGACGATCCGGGGGCAGGCGGAAGATTTTGGCGCCGAGTTCCGGCAGGAGCAGGTGATCGGGGTCAGCTTCGACGGCGAGGTGAAAGAGATCTATTCCGCCGGTGGTACATATCGAGGCCAGACGGTGATTCTCGCGACGGGCGGCATGGGCCGGTCGAGCTTTGTGCCGGGCGAGGAGGCGTTGGTGGGGAAGGGCGTCAGCTACTGTGCCACGTGCGATGCGGCGTTCTTCCGGGATCAGGAGGTCGCGGTGGTCGGCACTGGCGAGCAGGCCGCCGAGGAGGCGCTCTTCCTGACCAAGTTCGCGTCAAAGGTGACGCTGGTGCACGCCGGCAAGGCGCCCAAGGCCGCGCCCGAACTCCTGGCGCAGCTGAAAGACGAGCCCAAGGTCTTCTTCCTCTCCGGCCGCCTTACGGCCGTGCTGGGCGACGGAAAGGTGTCGGGGATCCGGGTGGCCGGCGCGAACGGCGACGAGGATCTGGTGGTCACCGGCGTCTTCATCTTCCTGCAGGGAAATAAACCCGTGATCGATTATTTGATGGGAGCCGTGCCGGTCTCCGAGTCCGGGTGCCTGCTGGTTAACCGGGAGACGTTCGAGACGGAGATCCCCGGGGTCTTTGCCATCGGCGATCTGCTGTGCACGGAGATCAAGCAGGCGGTGATTGCTGCCTCGGAGGGCTGCCAGGCGGCGATACACGCAGAAAAAAAGCTGCGGGGCCGCAAGAAGGCCCTGCGGGACTGGAAGTGAAAGAAAGCGCCGGCAATCCGCCGGCGCTTCTCCCTTCGCGTTCTGATGCATATTCACTGCATAATTATGCAGAACCCGGACCGATTGATCCCGTCAAGCCGCGGCGCCGATCCGCCGACTGGCTGTTACATCTCGTCCGGAAGAGCGGACCAAAGCGCCTAAAGTACGCAGGCTTTGCATGACAGTTTGTGTCATCGCTCTCTGGGCGGCAGCAGGTGTGGCTGCATATGGCGTCGCGATCCGCCCCGCGCAAATCGGCCCCGCCGGTTGAGCTCAGGCCGCCGCCTTGCGGGCAAGCGCCTGGCGTTCGTCATTGACAAGCCAGGTCAGCGCCCACACGCCCGGGGCTGCTGCCAGCACGATAATCGCCGACATTGTCCACATCGCGGGGGAGACGGAGCCGGTCTGCAGCCACTCCTTGAGCGGGCCGGTCAGCAGGATGATGCCGGCCAGCATGACGATGAAACCGCAGGAGAGGGCCGCCGCCCGGGAACCCCACGACGCGCCCCGGAGCAGGCCGAGGATCGCCGCCACCAACATGGGCAAGGTCAGGACGAAGAACATGATCGGATCCCGCAGGATCGGCTCGCCCCAATCGACGGCGCCGCCCCCGGCCTGCATGGTCATCTCCATGGTCTGTCCCATGGCGCTGGCCAGGAGGCGCTGCCCCATCATCTTCGCAAAGGCAAGCGCGGCCACCGCCAGGTAGACAGCGGCGCCGGTCCGGCGGCCGCGCGTGTAGCTGGTCCCCGCAGGCAGCAGGTCCCACACCAGGCAAGCAGCCGTTCCGCCCAGGGCGATCTTGGCCGCCCACACGAAGACCCAGAGGTTCTGCCGGCCGGCAGCCATCATGGCATAGTTGTAAGCGAAGTTCGCCGCCGTCGCTCCGATCAGCACCGGTCCCCAGGCGCTGCCCCGGCGCAGGGCCAAAAGGCCGGCCAGACCCACGGGGACGATGAAGAAGATCTCCACCAGATCGTTGAGCACGTTCATCTCAAAGTGAAACGCCGCCGATGCCGGGTAGTCGTATCCGGTCAGGTAATGGACCAGAATCCCGCCTGTCGACACCAGCAGCAGGAGCGAAAAGATCGCAATCAGACCTGTGGGCCGCCGGTTCATCTGTGCCCTCTCCTCTCGAAAGCTTGCTCGAGTTCGATATTACCAGAGAGGCAGGCGCCGTTTCTTCCCTCGAAGGAGTGAGTTGCACGGCCCGGAGAGAGGGAGAAGTGCTATCCCCCGAACGGTGTAGCGGGTGAGAGGGAATACTGGAGCGGTGTGAAAGGAGGCTCCGTTCCATGTTGGAGGCGTTCAAGAAGTTCGCCCTGAAGGGCAACGTGCTCGACCTGGCCGTCGGCGTCATACTGGGCGCCGCTTTCGGCAAAATCACGACGTCGCTGGTCAACGATGTCATTATGCCGCCCATCGGCCTGGTAATCGGGCGGGTCGATTTCTCCAATCTGTTCATGAACCTGTCAGGGACGGCGTACCCGTCGGTGGCGGCCGCGAAAGCAGCCGGCGCCCCGGTGATCGCGTACGGCCTGTTTCTCAACAACATCCTCGACTTTCTGATCGTCGCTCTGGCGGTCTTTCTGCTGGTGCAGGCTGTTGAGCGCATGAAGCGGAAGAAGGCTGAGGAAGGGCCCACGACCAGGGACTGCCCTTTCTGTGCTATGAAAATCCCGATCAAGGCAGTTCGATGTCCGGAGTGCACATCGGAACTTGGGGCTACGTCGCGTATGTAACCCGGTGCCAGACAGCCAGGAGCCCGGCCCAACCCTGAAAACGAGAGCCGCATCGCCAACAATTGGCGATGCGGCATTTCTGTTATGCCTTCCTCAGCACCCTGAGCCCCTGGAGGAGGCCCCAGACGCCCCGCTCCTCATCCGCCAGGAAATTGACCACCACATCTTCCTCACGCACCCGGGCGCCGAACCGGTGCCCGCCCGCCGGCGTCAACCGGGCGTTCAGGGAGGAGAGCCCGGATGCAGTGAGCGTCAGGGCATCGCCATCGACGGCAATCTCGATGCGGACGCCATCATCGGCCGCATAGGCGCCTGCATAAGCGGCCAGCGGCAGGTCGGCCTGGGCGGGCGCCCAGCGGGTCCAGCGCGACTCTGTGGGCAGGCCCGCCGCCTCGTTCATGGCGCCCAGCAGCGTTAACCCGGCCGGAACGTACTGCATGTTGCCCAGCGCCGCTCCCGTCAGGCCATCCTCGGCCATGTAGATGAAGTGGGCGGAGACCCCCTTCAGCGAGCCGCCGTGCTCCACTACCGTCAGGCCGTGGTAGTCGGGCCGGACGGCCAGCCCATACCCGTACCAGAAACCATCGTCGACGTAGACGTGGGGCTGCATCATCTCCCGGACGCTTTCGGCGGAAAGGATGCGCCGGTTGCCGGCCAGGCCGCCGGTGCGGAAGATATCCACATACCGCAGCAGGTCCCGCACCGTCGAGCGCAGGAACCCGGCGGCGGTGACCGGGCCGCCTTCCCACCACTGATCCGACCGGATCACTTCGCCGGACCAGGGCAGGGCAGCGTACAGCGTGGCAACCTCCGGGAAACTCCGCATCTCGGCCTGGCTGAAGGTGGTGTGCTCCATGCCCGCCGGCTGCAGAAGCTCCTCGGTGACGTACTGCTCGTAACGGCGCCCGCTCACCCGCTCGATGATCGCCCCCAGCAGGCCGTACCCTTCGTCGGAGTAGCTGAACTGCCAGCCCGGCCGGGCCAGGGGCTGAAAGGGATACCGCCTGATGAAGCCAAGCAGCTGTTCAGGCGTGTCGATGGTCGGCAGCAAGCTGAGGTCGACCGGCGGCAGGCTGGGGTCGCCCTTGGCGCTCGGGGCCAGGGCGCCCAGCTTGGCCGGCAGCGGGGGCAACCCTGCCGTGTGCGTCATTAGATGGTGAATGGTGACCAGGGGCGATAGATCATCATCCGGCAGGCCGAACTCGGGCAGGTGCCGGATTACCGGTTCGTAGACCGATAGCCTGCGCTCTTCCTGAAGCCGCATGATCGCCATGCAGGTGAAGGATTTCGTGCAGGAGCCGATGCCCATGACCGTATCCGGCGTAATCGGGAGCTGCGCCTCCCGGTCCCGGAATCCGAAGGCGTGCCAGGCTGCGGGCTCCCCGTTCCGGGCGACGCCCAGCGCGAGCCCCGGGCAGCGGTATGTTTGCATGATCCGATCGGCATAGGTTGCGAACGTGGCGGTCGAATCCATCTACGCGGGCCCCCCGATAGTCGGATGCCCGAAGCGTTCGGCACTTACGTCCTTGACACCTGCTCAATTCGTGGGAATAATGGCGCACCTCGCCGGATCTGGCTGCCCGGCTGCAGCCGCCCCCAGGCGGTCTCTTCCCAGCGAGTGGGCGCCCCTGCGAGGCCTAACTGCTGATAGATGCGTCCCGGCGCCGCTACCAGGAACGGGGCGAGGGCGACGGCCGTGATGCGCAGAGCCTCCGCCAGATCATGCAGGACGGCGCCCAGCCTGCCTGCCTGCGCCGGGTCTTTCGCCAACGCCCAGGGTGCTTGCTCCTCCACGTACTTGTTGGCCCGGTCCACCAGCGTCCAGAGCGCGGCCAGCGCTTCGCCTGTCTTCAGGTCCGTCAGGGCTGCCTCCACGCCGGCAATCGCTGCCGCGGCAGCCGCGGCCAGCACTCCGTCAGAATGGCCGGCCGGGTCGGGCACGGCGCCCCCCGCAAACTTGTTGATCAGCTGCGTGGTGCGGGAGAGCAAGTTTCCCAGGTCGTTGGCCAGGTCGTTGTTGATGCGTAGCACGAGAGCATCTTCCGTGTAGTTGCAGTCCAGCCCGAAGCCGACCTCCCGCAGCAGGTAGTACCGCAGGGCGTCTGCCCCGTACCGGTCGATCAGGGTCCAGGGATCGACGGTGTTGCCCCGCGACTTGGAGATGCGCTCGCCGTTCAGGTTGATCCAGCCGTGGGCGCAGACCTGCCCGGGCAGGGGCAGGCCCAGGGCCAGCAGCAGCGCGGGCCAGATCACGACGTGGAACCGGGCGATGTCCTTGCCGACGATGTGCAGGTTAGCAGGCCAGTACCGGGCGAAGCGCTGCCCTTCCAGCGCGTTGATGTAATTGGTCAGCGCGTCAATCCAGACGTAAACCGTCTGCGCCGGGTCGCCCGGCACCGGAATGCCCCACTGCAGCCCTGCCCGGGAGACGGCGATATCGTCCAGGCCTTGCCGGACGAAAGCCAGCGCCTCGTTGCGGCGAGCGGGAGGCACCACGAAGTCCCGCTGCTCCAGCAGGGCTTCGATTTGGGCGTGGTATTTGCTGAGACGGAAGCGGTAGGCGGTCTCCCGGGTCCACTCGAGGGGGCGCCCGCATTCCGGGCAGAGATGGCCCGGCAGCGCCTTGGTCTCGGTCCAGAAAGCCTCTTCATGGGGGCAGTACCAGCCTTCGTACCGATCGAGATAGATATCTCCTTGCTGATGCAACTGGGCGAAGATACGCTGCACGGCCCGCCTGTGCCGCGCTTCCGAGGTGCGGATAAAGTCGTCGTTACTGATGCCCAGGGCGGCGAACAGCGTCTGGTTCGCCGCGGCGATTTCGTCGACCCAGCCCTGCGGGTCGCGTCCGAGCGCCTGGACCCGGCGCTCGACCTTCGTGCCGTGCTCGTCGGTTCCGGTCAGGAAGAAGACATCTTCGCCTTTCGCACGGTGGTAGCGGGCGATCGCGTCAGCGAGAATGATTTCGTAGCAATGCCCGATGTGAAGCCGGTCGTTGGCGTAGTAAATCGCCGTGGTGACATAGAAACGCCTTGTCATGATGGGATCCTCCTTCTATGTAGGTGTCAGTCTGCATCATGGGATCGTCATCGGTGTCACGCATTCGCATCCGGCTTCACCTCCTTTATCGGCCCCGCCTACTTTGTAAGGTATCTTAACAAAAGGTGTTCGCTCTTGTCAACAGATTCGGACGACGGGTATAATAAGAACGTACGTTCGTCTGAGGGGGCATTTGCATGCTAGTTGGCAATACCTATCTGACCCTTGCTCTGGGTGACATTACGCAGGAAATGGCCGACGTCATCGTCAATGCCGCCAACTCTTCACTCTCCAGCGGCGGCGGCGTGTGTGGCGCCATTCACCGGGCAGGGGGCCCGGCCATCACGGAAGAGTGCCAGGAGATTCGCAACGGCAGGGGCGCCTGCCCCACGGGGGAGGCGGTCATTACCACGGCGGGGCGCCTTTTCGCACGGCACGTGGTCCATGCGGTGGGGCCGGTCTGGCAGGGCGGCCGCAGCGGCGAACCCGAACTGCTGCGCCGCGCTTATCAGAGCAGCCTTGGGCTGGCGGCCCGGCACGGGGCGGTGACCATCGCCTTCCCATCCATCAGCACAGGCATATACGGTTATCCCGTCGAAAAGGCGGCGCCCATCGCGCTGGGCGCCGCCCGGGATTTTGCCATGGAAAGCCCGCAGTTCAAGGAGATTCGGTTCGTCCTGTTCAGTGAGCGAGACCTGTCGGTTTACCGCCAAGCGCTGGGGGCGCTGCCGCCGTATCGGCCTGCGACACTTGCAGGCACAGGAAGCTGAGGGCGCCCCAGAACAGGGAGATCAGGCCGGTGTGCAGCTGCTGCGTCGCCAGGTTGATGTACCCCAGGCCGAACAGCGCCCCACCGGCCACCTGGGCCAGAATCAGCCCCGCGGCCAGCCAGGCGGCCCGTCTCAGCGCCTGGCTGCCTTCACGGAGCGCCATGAAAGCCAGGCGGAGCACCATAACAGCCAGCACGCCCGCCGCCAGGCGGTGAATGAAGTTGATGCCGGTCAGCCCGTACAGGCTGGGCAGAGCCTCGCCGCTGCAAAGCGGCCAGCCAATGCAAGCAGCGCTGGCTTTCATGTGCCGTACGTAGGCGCCCAGGTAGACCACGGCGTACGAGTAGAGCGCCACCGTCCAGACCCAGCGCCTGAAGACCGGGGACGGCGCCGCCGTCGCCCGGTCGCCCTGCATCAGCAGAGTGGTTACCAGCAGTACGCCGGAAAAGCAGAGCAGCGAAATGCCGAAATGCAGGGCCAGCACCGCCTTCGGCTGCGGCCAAATGACCGCCATCGCACCCAGGGCGCCTTGCAGGCAGACGAGGAAGAGCGCCCCGGCACCCAGCCAGCGTATGAGCGGTCGCCTGGGAAAAGCCCGCCAGACCTGCACGGCCAGGAGCAGGGTCAGCAAGCCGCCCAGGCCGGAGACGGCGCGGTGGCTGAACTCGATGATCGCCCCGTAATCCCACTCGGGCATGAATGTACCCTTGCAAAGCGGCCACGAGGCGCCGCAGCCGTCAGCGGACCCCGTATTGGTTACCAGGGCGCCCATGAGCAGCACAAAGAACATGACGACTGTGGTCAGGGCGGCCAGCGCCTTCAGTCCCCGGTTCATCCCCTCATCCCCCGCAGGCTCTGTCTGTACAGAATAGGTTGATTCGCCGGAAGTGAAAGATTCCCCTTCGGGAGGAGACGCTTATGTACATAGGCTGCGTGATCGAAGGAGCGTAAGTGGACGGAGCAGATTCCCACCACCTTGCCCGAGTGGGTCAGGGCGTCGTTGGATGGTGCGCTTATGTAACTGTTGGCTGCCAATGTGGGGTATTGGAGACATTTTGCCACGGAGTGCGCGGAAGTACGGAGGACACTGAATGGGACATTAAAATGGCTGCTGCGTGATTTCGCAGATTACGAAACCAACGCGGATTTCTGGGCAATGACCTACGCAAAAGGAAATTTTATATCATAATTAATTATTAAATGAATAACAGATCCCGAAAGGGACGTCAGACAAGGCCCAGAATCACATGTCATTCATGTTCTTGTCCGCGTTTCTGAATCCGCCATCTGCGAAATCTGCGGCCATATCCCAATCCCACTTCCACTGCAGCGATTCCGTGTCTTCTTCCGCGGCTTCCGTGGTAAAAATCCATTCCCATCCCACGTTGAAGATCCTAACCATGACACAAGGTAGGTGAGCAGAACACAAGACAAGGGCAGAGAGGTTCGTGAACCATTTCACTCCTCAGATCAGTCTACAAACGTAACAGATCCGCCGTTTGACTTAACAAACGATTTCCGGTTACTCTCATAACCGTGAGGGGTGAGAGCATGGCACTATGGGTCGAATCAATCAGCAAGCGCTTCGGTACGGTGCAGGCGGTCGACAACGTCAGCTTCGGGGTCCCGGCCGGACGAGTCTGCGGGCTCCTTGGCTCGAACGGGGCCGGCAAGACCACGACCATGCGGATGATCATGCGCATCTTCCTGCCGGACGAGGGGCGCATCTACTGGGACGGCGCCCCGATCACCGACGAAAGCCGGAAAGGTTTCGGCTACCTGCCCGAAGAGCGGGGCCTCTATCCTAAATTCGAGGTACGCGAGCAGCTCATCTACCTGACTGAGCTCAAAGGCCTGCCCCGCAAGGAGGCAGCAGTCCGCGTCGACCGCTGGATCAAAGAACTGGAGATCAGCGAATACGCCCCCCGCCGGGTCGAGCAGCTCTCCAAGGGCAACCAGCAGAAAGTCCAGTTTGCTGCGACCGTCGCCTCCGGACCCGGCCTGGCAATTCTGGACGAGCCGTTCACCGGCCTTGACCCCGTCAATACGCTCATCATGGAGAAGGCCTTCCGGACCGTTGCGGCTGAAGGAACGACCGTACTATTCTCCGCCCACAACCTGGATCAGGTGGAGGCCCTGTGCGAAGATGTGGTGCTGCTTCACCGCTCCCATGTGGTGCTGGCCGGCGGCCTGCGGGAAATCAAGAAAGCGGCCCGGCGGCACACCGTGCGCCTGAAGATGGAAGGCGGCGACTACAGCTTCCTGGAGCAGATCGCTGGCATTGGCGTACGTGACGGCACCGCCGGCAGCAAGGAGATTTCGCTGCCCGCCGACCTCGATCCGAACTTGATCCTGCGGGCGGCCGCTGAAGCCGGGCCCGTTACGGAGTACTCCCTGGGCGAACCCTCGCTCCGCGAGATCTATCTCGAAAAGGTAGGTGCCAACCATGCGTAACATGTGGCTGGTAGCCCGTCGCGAGTTCGTGGGCCGTGGCAAGTCCGGCGGGTATCTGATTACCACGTTCTTCATCGCCCTGATTCTGCTCGCCGTCACCATTCTCCCGACGTTCATGCAGCGCAACGAGAAATCTTCACCCATCAACATCATCATGCTGGACAAGACCGGCGCCGTTGCGCAGCCGCTGCAGACCGCGGTCAAGGCGCTGTCCGAGCAGCCCGGCGCCCGTGCTATCAGCCTGGAGTGGTCGCAGGGCGCCGACGAAGCGGCCCTGATGGACCGGATGAAGAAGGAACAGAAAGGCCTTCTGATTATTGAAGGCACGTTTCCGGCCGGTCTGAAGGCCCGGTTGCTAAGTACGAACCCCGGCCTCGTGCAGAACGCCGGCGTCATCATGAGGCCCCTGGAGTCGATGGTGCGGGAGGCACGGCTGCAGGCCCGGGGCATCGACCCCGCCGTTTCGCAGGAAGTCATGGAGCCGCTCGAAATTGAGACCCTGCAGATCACGGAGACCGGCGAAGGCCGGACCTCTGACGATTTCTTCGGCTCGATGATGACCGCCATCGGCGTCGTTATGGTAGTCTACATGGTCGTCATGCTGAACGGCCAGTTCGTCTTCCAGGGCGTGCTCGAAGAGAAAGTCTCGCGGGTCGTGGAAGTGATGGCTGCCGCCGTCGGGCCGGGCGAAATGCTCGCCGGCAAGGTGCTGGGACTGGGCGCCCTTGGGCTGCTCCAATTTGTTGTGATTATGACGTCGTGGGTGGGCGGCACGCTGATCAACCAGCAGCTCAGCGACTCGCCCGTGGGCGGGGTCAGCCTGACCGGCGCCCTGACGGCTCTGGTCTTCCTGGTCCTCGGCTACATACTGGCAGCGGCCATGAACGCTGCCGCCGCGTCCACGATCAGCCGCATGGAAGACCAGACGGCGGTCGCCATGCCGATCCAGATGATTCAAGTGATCCCATACTTGATGATCATGGCGATTGTCTTCAACCCCAACGGCACGCTGGCGACAGTCTTCTCGATGATTCCCATTTTCTCGCAGACGGTGATGGTCGCCCGGGTGCTGATGGGCGACGTGCCGCTCTGGCAGATTATCACGTCGATCGTACTGATGGCCCTGACCACCGTGCTCTTCGTGTGGGGCGGCGGGCGCATTTACCGGGCGGCGCTGCTGTCATACGGGACCAGGCCGACTATCAAGCAGGTTTTCGGTTATTTGCGCAGCAATTGAAGTCATAGTGAAAGAGAGGGGAGGGTGCCGGTGCACCCTCCCCAGTCGCATCTAGTAGATGAAGTCATGCTCGATGACCTCGCATTTGCGGATCACCAGGCGCCCGTCCGGCTCCTTGCCGAACGTGATTGGGGCCAGCCAGACCCTCCGCGCCGCCATCAACTCCCTTTCGCCCATCAGACGCTCGACTGCCCGCGCAGGTTTCGCTTCCAAATGCAGGACTTTTCTGAGGGGGAGGCCAAGTAACCATAGTGCGACGATGACGACCAGGGAGGTCAAAGAAGCGTTGGCAAAGCGCATTCTCGGAGTTCTGCTGCTCTGCCTGATTCTGGCGGCCGGGTGCTCAAAAGCAACAACCGGGCCGGCACCGGCTGAACCGGCGCCCGCATCTGATCCCGCTCCGGCCCCGCCTCCTGAGCCGCCGCCCGTGCATGCGCGCATCCTGGCGGTGGGAGACTTGCTGATGCATACGCCGCTGGTCTACTCCTCACAGACGGCCGAAGACCAGTGGGACTTCAAGCCCCTGTTTGAGCCCGTCCGCCCCTGGATCGAAGGCGCCGGCCTGGCCATAGCGGACCTTGAAACGACTCTGACGGGCGACGAATACCCCTGGGCGGGCTATCCCAGCTTCAACACCCCGCCGGTCTTCGCCCGAGACGTCAAGGCGATCGGCTTCGACGCCGTGGTCAACGCCAATAACCACGCCCTCGATTACGTGGAGTACGGCCTGAAGCAGACCGCTGACAATCTGGACGGGTATGGTCTGCCCCATACGGGGACGAACCGGACCCCCGAGGAGCGGGAGCAGATTCTCGTGCTGGATGTGGCGCCCGGGCTCAAAATGGCGCTGCTCAGCTATACATACGGAACGAACGGCATACCGCTGCCACAGCCCTGGTCCGTCAACATGCTCGACGAGGAGCGCATTCGCACCGACGTGGCGCGGGCGCGCCAGTTGCCTGGGGTCGACCTGGTGGGGGTGGCCCTCCACTTTGGCCAGGAATACGCCCGGGAGCCCGACGCGGAGCAGGAGCGCTGGGTACAGCTTACGCTGGAGGCCGGCGCCGACATTATCTTCGGCGACCACGTTCATGTCCTGCAGCGGATCGAAATCCGCCAGGTCAGGGACCAGTTCGGGCGCGACCTGAAACGGGCCGTCATATTCAGCCTGGGCAACTTCATCAGCAACCAGGTGGGGCTGTACCGGGAAGAAGGCGTCATGTTCGTCGTCGATGTCAAGAAGGAGAAGGACCTGACCACCGTCGAACAGGTCTCCTTCGTGCCCACCATCACGCACACATATCGGGTCAACGGGGAGAAGCGGTATCGCGTCGTTGCCGTGGAGAAGGCGATTGCGGACTACGAGGCCGGAAGGGATCCGCTCATCACAGCGGACGACTACGCCCGGTTCAAAGAAGCCTGGGCCGATGCGACCGTACACCTGGTCGGCAGCCCCGAAGTGACCGTGCTCAACGTGGATCAGTCCGTTACGCTGGCGGGAGCGAGATAGGGGAGCGTATGAAGAAGCGAATCTGGGCGCTGGTGCTGTTGGCGGTCGTTGCCGCCGGTGGTCTGTACTTCTGGAATACCGATGCGAGCCGGGACCGTCGGGTCTGGCGCCGGTTCGCCGCCGAACTGACGGAGAAGAACGTGGCCAACGTCGAGTTCGGGGCCGCCAAGGCGATGACGCTCTCCGAGTCCGACCGGCGGGAGATACTGGGGCTGCTGCAGGTGGCCCGGTTCGACCGGTCCAACCGTGCCGGCGAAGGCCCCACCCCTCAGGCAATCATCAGCATTACGTTCACGGATGGCCGGAAGGTAAACATCGGCATGTGGGGCATGACCACGTATGAACTGAGCCCCCGCCATCTGGACCCGGACTCACAGTTCCTCATTATGAGCGAGGAGCTGGGGATCTGGCTCAGGAATCACTTTACGGGACCAGCAATCGGCGCCGGCGGGCATGCAGCCCCCGGCGCCGTTTCTTCTTAGCTCCCGCCGCCGGAAGCGGCGGCACGCTGCTTGCTTTCGTGTTCCCAGTAGACGCAGCAGACCACGGCGGCGGCCATGAGCCAGGGCATGCCGGCGACTTCCACGTGCACGTCCTTGCCGGCAAACCCGCCGCCAATGCGGCCCTGCATCTGCCCATCCTCTCCGCAGAAAAGATGGACGTCCTTGCCGAAAGACTTTCCACCAAGCCGGCCCGCAATCGTGGTACCGTCGACGGTCAGGCTCAGGTCCTGCCCAGCGAACTTGCCGCCCATGCGACCGAAGAGCGTAGCGGCATCCATGTCGAAGGCGACATCCTTGCCGTCCACACCGCCCCCCCAGCGCCCGCTCAGGTGGCTGCCGTCGAACTGAAAACGGACGTCCTTGCCAAACACTCGCCCGCCCATTCGTCCGGCAAGATTGACGCCGTCGAATTCAGCGTGAATATCGTAGCCGCCAAAACGCCCGCCGATGCGGCCATGAATGCCTGCACTGGTCAGCATGCTGCTTTCCCTCCTCTGTACTGCAAATAAGACTTTATCACTCGCCGAAAAAGTTCGGTAGTGACAACTGGTGGGAAACGGCATAAAATGATATTCAAACAGATATCGAAATGAAGGTGGAGACGACGGCACCTGATGAAGTTGAACGTGCCCTGGCTGCCGACCAGGACACCTGTGAAATATTCTCCTACGACCCGGCCAAAGTAGAGCGGCTGAAAGCCCAGGTGGCGGGCACCGAAGGGCTGGCCCTCCTGTTCAAGGCGCTGGCGGACGACACCCGTGTCCGGATTGCCCTGGCACTGTCGCACGACGAACTGTGCGTCTGCGATGTGGCCCATTTAATGGATATCAGCGTGGCGACGGCTTCGCATCATCTGCGCCTGCTGCGGAACATGGGGCTGGTCAAGTACCGTAAAGAAGGCAAGTTGGTCTTTTACTCCCTCGACGATGCACATGTCGTTACCATTATTCGGACCGCACTCGACCACTTCGGGGAGGCCAAACACAAGTGAGTGCTGCTACTTCCGCCGCAGCCCGGGCCGTTTACCGGCTGACGGGCCTGACCTGAACGGACTGCGCCGCCAAGTTCGAGAAAGACGTGGCGGCGCTCCCTGGGGTCACCAGGGTCGAATTGAACTTTTCGGCCGCGAAGATTACGATTGAAGGCAGCTTTGACCGGACTGCGGTGGAAGCCGCCGGCAAGGCCCATAACGTCTCCATTCGGGCGGAGCGGGAGGAAGCCCCCCCGGTCCCATTCTGGAAGGCCAATCCCTACGTGATTTCCACGGCAGTTGCGATGGTCTTTGCGCTGGGCGGTCAGGTGGCGGAGTACCTGCAGCCTGGCGCCGCTTCCATGATCATGTATGGTCTGGCGATCCTGGCGGGCGGTTATACCACGGCTTCCCGGGGGCTGCGTAACCTACTGAAACTAGAATTTGATATGGATGTCCTGATGACGATTGCCGTGGCTGGCGCCGCCGCCATCGGCGAGTGGAGCGAGGGCGCCGTGGTGGCGGTGCTGTTCGGCGTCAGCGAGACGCTCGAAGCCTATACGATGGACCGGGCGCGCCAGTCGCTCCGCTCCCTGATGGAGATTGCACCTCGGGTGGCCCGGGTGCTGCGGGCCGGCCAGGAGGCCGAAATTCCTGTCGAAGATGTGCGGGTGGGCGACACGCTGATTGTCCGCCCCGGCGAGAAGCTGGCGATGGACGGCAGCATTATCGCAGGCCGGTCGGCGATCAATCAGGCAGCCATTACGGGCGAGTCGATGCCGGCGGACAAGGCGCCGGGCGATGAAGTCTTCGCCGGGACGATCAATGGGGAAGGCGCCCTGGAAGTCCGGGTGACTCGTCTGGTCGAGGATTCGACGCTGGCGAAGGTCATCCGACTGGTGGAGGAGGCCCAGGCGCAGCGGCCCCGGGTCCAGACGTTCATCGAGCGGTTTGCCAGGTACTACACGCCGGGCATCATGGCCCTGGCGGGCCTGATGATCGTCGTGCCGCCCCTGCTGCTGGGCGCCGAGTGGGGGCCGTGGATTTACCGGGGACTCTCACTGCTGGTGGTGGGGTGCCCGTGTGCCCTGGTGCTGTCGACTCCCGTCACCGTCGTTTCGGCGATTTCCAACGCGGCCCGTAACGGCGTGCTGATCAAGGGTGGAGCGCATTTGGAGCGGGCGGGCACGCTGCAGGCCGTCGCCTTTGACAAGACGGGCACCCTGACCCGGGGGCGCCCGGAGGTAACAGATTTGCAGTCGGTCAGCGACCTGTCGGTCAGCGACTTGATGGAGCTGGCGGCAGCCGTGGAAGGTCGGTCTGAGCACCCGCTGGCCCGGGCCATCGTCCGGCGGGCGGCAATCGGGATGGCGGGCAGCGGGCCGTCGGGTCGTGTGGTCTCCGACATGTCGGCGATTGTAGGGCGCGGGGCGAAAGCGACCGTGGATGGGCAGACCGTTTATGTCGGCTCCCCCGGCCTCTTCCGGGACGACCTGCGCCTGGACCTGGGCGCCGCCGCCCCCCTGGTGGAGCAGTGGCAGAACGGCGGTAAGACCGTGATGCTCGTGGGCACCGGCGAGCGGGTGCTGGGCGCCGTGGCCGTGGCTGATACGCCCCGGGAGTCGAGCCGGGGCGCCCTCGCCGGCCTCAAACAGGCCGGTGTCGCCCGCACCGTCATGCTGACCGGCGACAACGCCGCCACAGCCCGGGCCATCGGCAGCCGGCTGGGCGTGGATGAAGTGCGGGCCGAACTGCTGCCCCATGACAAAGTGGCCGCCCTGCGGGAACTGGAGCGGGAACACGGGGCGATCGGCATGGTGGGCGACGGTGTGAACGACGCCCCGGCCCTGGCGGCGGCCACGGTGGGCATCGCCATGGGCGGGGCAGGTACCGATGTCGCCCTGGAGACCGCCGACATCGCCCTGATGGCCGATGACCTGAGCAAGCTGCCGTTCACCATCCGGCTCAGCCGGACGACGCTGCGGGTGATCAAGCAGAACATCGGCCTGGCGCTGGGGCTGAAGCTCCTGGCCGTGCTGGCGGTCTTCCCGGGGTGGCTGACGCTCTGGCTGGCGATTCTCGCCGACATGGGCGCCACGATTTTGGTGACGATGAACGGCATGCGCCTGCTGCGGGTGAAGCCGGAAGAGGGGTACGGCGACTGAGGCAAGCATAGAATCACCCCGAGGGGTGAGGCCGCGTGAGCGCGATCGGGCTGATGTCGGTGCTGGCAGGCATGGCGAACGTGGTGGGCGGGTGGTTTACGCTCTCGCCTCTGTTCTCCCGGTCGCACATGGAGCAGCTGGTCGCGCTGGGCGCCGGCTTCCTGCTGGGGGGCGCCCTGCTGACCATGCTGCCCGGGGCGCTCATGCTGACCCACCAGGCGCCGCTCTTCGTCGCCCTGGGCTATCTGGGCATTTTCGCGGCCCGGCGGCTCTCTGCCTCATCGGGCGGCAAGCACGGCGCTTCGCTGGAGGCGGCGTGGGCCGCCACCGGCGCCATGGCCCTCCATAGCTTTTTTGACGGCGCCGCTCTGGGCACCGCCATGGGAGCGGATGGCCGCCTGGGCATCATGGCTTTCCTGGCGGTCTTTCTGCACAAGCTGCCCGAAGGGTTCAGCCTGGCGGCGCTGGTGATGACGGCGACGGGATCGAGGCGGCTGGGCATGGCGGCTACGTGGGCCGTCGGCGCCGTTACTATGCTGGGCGCGGTGCTGGCCTTCAGTTGGGCCGAAGTCGTCCGCCTGCCGCAGGGCGCTCTGATGGGCGTGGCCGCCGGCTCGTTCCTGTACGTTGGCACCACCGACATGCTGCCCTCCGTACCCAAGAAGGGAATCAACACCTGGTTGGTGCTGGTGGGAGTCGCCCTGGTCTACCTGCTGACCGGCGCCGCCGGGGGCCACTCGCACGTGCACTAGCTGCGTATGGAACATCGGCCCCGTGCTGCAACGCTGGTTGCGGCACGGGGCTTCATTATGGGGGGCCGACCCACTTTTTGCCACGGAGAACACGGAAGGGAACACGGAAATCGCGGCAGTGGAAGTGGGAAGGTGATATGGCCCCGGATTGCGCTGATGGCGCTGATTTGGGAACAATGCGGATGAAAATACTGATGAAACATGTTTCTGGGCAATCTCTCACGGCTCTTTCGGGATGTACTCTCTATTTTATAATTAAATATAGTGTAAACTTCCGTGTCCTCCGCGCCTTCCGCGCCCTCAGTGGTAAAATGCCTCCACTACCCCACACTAGCAGCCTTCAAAGACATGACAACATGAAGCGCCAGAAAGACTTTCTGGCGCTCTATGGCAATGCAGTCGCGGATCCTCTGCCGGGCACCCGCAGCCTAATGTCCGCCCATGCCGGGCATCGGGTGGCCGTTCGGGTCGTGGTAGATCGCATCGACCGGCTGCCCCTCTACGTCGAGGAAGGCGACGGCGCCCTTATCGATGGCCCGGGAGATTGAATGGTCCACCAGCTGATACCGCCCGGGCACATCGATCGTGAACTCGACCCAGGCGGCGCCGCCGGCGGGAATCAGCGTTGTCTGGACGTTGCTGGCGGCTTCCGATGCGCCTTCGTGATGGACCTTGTCAAAGATCTCCCCGATCACATGGAACGATGAGACCAGATTCGGGCCGCCGTTGCCCACGAAAATGCGAATCCGCTCGCCGGCCTTCGCTTTCATGACCTTGTCGCTCGTCAGGGCCTGGAAGGCGCCGTTGAACACCACATAGTTCGGCTGCTCGGCAAAGAGCAAATCGCCGTCATACGGCTGATGTCCGTGGTCGGCGGCCCGCCCGGCGGCGTAGACTTCGCCCTGCATGACGTAGAATTCCCGGTCCACCGGCGGCAGGCCGCCTGCCGGCTCAACCACAATCAGGCCGTACATGCCCTGGGCAATGTGCGCCGGAATATGCGGCGAGGCGCAATGGTACACATACACGCCCGGATTGAGCGCCTTGAACGTGAAGCCCTTCTCCTCGCCGGGCTTCACCTGTGTGGAGGCGGCGCCGCCGCCGGGGCCGTTGACCGCGTGCAGGTCGATGGAGTGAACGTTCTTGCTGTCCGCATCGTTCTTCAGGTGGAGTTCCACGGCATCGCCTTCACGTACCCGGAGCAGTGGCCCGGGGACGGTCTTCTCGAAGGTCCAATAGGTGTAGGTGGTGCCGTCGGCCAGCTTCCCGTCCAGTTCCATGGTCTGCAGGTTCAGCACGACGGGTTGCGCTGCGGTTCGGTTGATGACGGCAGGCAGGTCCGCCGGGTTCTTGCGCACATCGGCGGCGTCAGCCCGGGCCGGTTCAAACGCGGGCGTCGGGTTGACGGTTCCTTCCAATGTGGTCAGGTCGCCTTTCAGAGACTGCAGCGACTCGCTGAGTTTGCCATTGGCCACGGCCGTCCATCCGGAGAGGGCAACGGCGGCGAGGGCGACGCCTGCAGCGATGAGATTAAGTCTGCTCATCCGATTCACCCTTTCGCCAAAATTGTGTCGTCACCATGATTATGGCAGCTGGGGGCCATCGTCCTGTAGAGGCGCGGCGCGCATATTCGGGTAGACCATTGTACTCCGACAATATACGGATACCGCCTGAGCCTTGGTTCGGTAGTATGACGACGGGGCCGTCTGCACGCTTTACGCGGCAGGCGGCCCCGTCACCGCTTTTGGTAGGAGGCGATTGCTTCCTGGTGGCGAAGGACCTAGAATAGTCTCGAAAGCGCCCCCCAGAGGAGGTTTCGGCATGAGCCATGGCCGGCCGCTGATCACCGTCGATGAGTTCGTTGCCCTGCCCAAGGCCGAGAAAGCTGTTGTAATCGCCGACTGCCGTGCCGGTTCAGGCGATGACCTGGAAGCCGGGCGCCGCGCCTACCGGGCGGCTCACATTCCCGGCGCTGTTCACATCCACCTTGAAGAAGATCTGTGCGGCCATGGGGGCGAGCACGGTGGGCGCCACCCCCTGCCGGACCCGGCTACGGTGGCGGCCAAGTTAGGCGCCGCCGGCATAGGGCCGGGGGTCACGGTCGTGGCCTACGACGAAAGCGGGCAGTTCGGGTGCCGGTTCTGGTGGGAACTACGCTGGCTGGGGTTCGATGACGTGTTCATCCTGAACGGCGGCATAAAGGCGTGGGAAGCGGCGGGGCAGCCCCTGACGGCCGAAGTGCCGCACCCCATGGCCCGGACATTCGTACCGCACGTCCGCCCGGAGTTGGTCGCATCTATGACCGACGTGCTGCACCGCCCCGCCGACCAGGTCGTCATCGACGCGCGGTCGGCCTCCCGGTATGCCGGCAACCCCGACCCGCTGGATGCCAAGCCGGGGCATATTCCCGGCGCCATCAACCGCTTCTGGGGCGACAACCTGAATCCCGACGGTACCTGGAAGTCGCTGGCGGAACTGTCTGCGCGCTTCAGGGGGCTTCCGGACGGCAAACGCCTGATTCACGCCTGTGGTTCAGGGGTGACGGCATGTGCCAACCTCGTGGCCATGGTCACACTGGGGCTGGATCCCGGGCGCCTGTACGTTGGCAGTTGGAGCGACTGGTGCACCTACGACGAGAACCCAATCGAAAAGTGAAAGCCTAAGGGGCAGGCCGCGGCCTGCCCCCGTCTCTTACTTTACCGCATCTTCCACCGCCGGCGGAAGCTATCGGGCATCTTGATTCCCGGTCCCGCCCACAGGAAGCCGGAATCCGGCCAATACGTCCGGGTCGTAGACGTGCCGTCCGTCAAGACGAACATCCATACGATGCGTTTCACGAAATCAGCCTCCTGCCAGAACAGACGGGCCGTGTCCGGATGCCGTTTCACCGGCCCAGCAGAGGTGACGGGCGCCCGGTGTACAGAATTACCAGCTCGTGCAGCGCCCGGGTGCAGGCCACGTAGAGCAGCTTGGCGTCCCGGGGCTTGGCGGCGTAGGCGTCCGCATCTGCACCCGCCACGATGACCGCATCGAACTCCAGGCCTTTGGTCAAGTAGGCGGGCATTACCGAGAGCCCGCCCCGGTAGGTCGTCTGCTTCGGGGTGATCAGTTCGGGCTCCAGCCCCAGCTCGGTCAGCGCCGCATGCAGCTGCCGGCACTGGCCCTCCGTCCGCCCAATGACGGCGATGGACGCGTGGTTGCGCCCCCGCAGCTCCGCCACCACGTCGGCGATGGCTGGTGCCAGTACCGGCGCCGCAAGCACCCGCACCGGCTCGCCCGACCGAAAGACCGGTTTGGCAAGGGCCGCCGGGGCGCCTACCGCCGAGATCACCTGGTTTGCGAAGGTCATGACCTCGTAGGTCGACCGGTAGGACTGTTCCAGCGTGTAGTAGGCCGTGGGGGAAGGCTCGAAGCATTCCATGAACTCTTCCCAGCGATGAATGCCCGCGTACGCGTGAATGCCCTGCGACAGGTCGCCCAGCACGGTGAAGGAGTTCTCCCGGGTCAGGTTGCGCAGCAGGTCAAGCTGGAACGGGCTGAAGTCCTGCGCCTCGTCGATCACCACGTGGTCCAGCTGGCGGTCTTCCTTGTATCCCCGCAGCTTCCCCTTCAGGTAGACCAGGGGCGCCAGGTCTTCGGGCGCCACTTCGCCCCGCCGGAAGACGGCGAGGGACTCCCTGATCACCCGGGGCGGAATGTCCGGGTGGCCCACGTGGGCCGGTACGCTCCGGCGGGCGGGCTTGTCGCCCAGAATCTCACGGTAGAGCTCCAGGGCGGTGTGCGCCGGCCAGAGCTTGATGTACCGCTGGACTGCGGCCCGCATGGTCTTGCGCCGCTCCTTCTCGTTCATGCCCCCAATGAAGGGAATCAGCCGGTCCTCCGCCCACTTTTTCGCCCGGGCGATGCAGCGTTCTTTGCGGGCCATAATGGGCCAAAGGCGGTAGTTTTCGTGGAACCACTCGGCGACCTCGGCAGCCTTCAGGACGGCGCCGGGCCACAGCTCCAGGTCGACCCGGGGCACAAAGTGCTCTTCAAACTCGGCCACCGCGAAGTCCAGCACCTGCTGGAAGAGGAGCGATCCCTTGAACCGCCCGGGGGCGTCGGCGCCTTCGCCGGGGTCCTTACCCGGCGCGAAGTACTCCTCGAACCGGGCTCCGGCGTCGGTCAGGGTAATCGGCTCGTCAAGCTCACCCATCGCCCAGTCGGCGAAGGTGGTCTGCAGGACGCCATCCACGCCCAGCTCCGGCAGCACATCGCCGATGTAGTCGAGGAACATGCGGCTCGGTGCGAAGATGATGATGCGGCTGGCCAAGATGGTCTCCCGGAACGTGTAGAGCAGGTAGGCCAGGCGGTGCAGGGCGACGGTCGTCTTGCCGGAGCCCGCCACGCCCTGGATGATCAGGGGCCGGTCGAGCGGCGCCCGGATGATGGCGTTCTGCTCGGCCTGAATGGTCGAGACGATGTCCCGCAGGCGGCTGTCCCGGCTCTCTTGAAGTCGGTAGCGCAGGAACTCGTCGAGAATCGGCTCGGTCTCCTCGGGGGCGCCTTTCACTTTCGCATCGACAATCCGCTGCAGTCTGCTCTGCTTGATGCCAATGTTCCGCTTCAGCCAGAGTATGCCATGGATCTGCCCGTCCGGGGAGTCGTAGACGGCTTCGTCGCTGCCGCCGGCAGCCGTGGTGTAGAAGAGGCCGGCGATGGGCGCCCGCCAGTCGATCACCTCGGGCTGATTATCTGCCTTACGGGCCACGCCGGCCTTGCCGATGTAGAGCGGCACCGCCGCATCGGTCCCGCTTTCCTGGAAATCAATGCGGCCGAAATAGGGCTCCCGCTCGGCCAGGTCCAGACTGCGGATCTTCTGCAGCCGCATGCGTTCCAGGGCCATCTCGGCGACCAGCAGGGCTTCCATCGATTCATCGATCAACTCCGGGATGTTCAGGGCCGGCATGGCCCGCAGCTCTGCCAGCTGTGACCTGACTTCCGAAAGGGTGCTGCTGAGGCGCTGCTTCTCTTCTCCGTAGGCGGGATGCGTTTCAACCCCCATTGGGCAATACACCTCCTGGAGGGGAGTATGGACGAGACTTCTAGTTTATCGAAATGGATTGAATTGTGTCAAGCACAAAATGGGCGGGCCGGACGATTTGACGTCCGGCCCGTGGCAGATCACTTCACAGGTTTGGCAAAGCGGAAGTCCGGAATCGAGCCATAGCTGGGCAGTTCGACGGCCGTGCTGCGCACGACGTCCAGCCGGAGATTGATGCGGGGTTGCTTGAAGTAGTCGATCAGCCCGCCTTTCATCCGCATGGCGGCTTCCAGGACGGTCGGGTCGCCGATGGCGGCAATCTGGTAAGGGCCGGCGGTGTAGGTGGAGTTGATCATGATGCGCTGGCCCACGCCCCGGATGGCGGTCAGGGAAGTGACCCGCTGGCCGTTGATGGAGATTCCCTCGGCGCCCGCCGACAGCAGTTCGTGGACAATCATCCAGAGGTCTTCATCTTTGATGGCGGTCTTGTTAACCACGTCGGTCGCCTGGGCGAAGGTGGCGATGACGCCGGGACCTTTGGCGCCCACCGAGCCGGCCAGCAGCTCCAGATTCGGGTCTCGCTGCGGCACGGCGACCACGTTCCCGCCGCCGGCCTTGGTCAGCTTTTCGACCTCCGCCTTCAGGCGGGTGTTATCGCGTTCGGCGGCCTTCAGCTTCTCTTGGGCTGCTTTCAGCTCCCGGGCCAGCTCTTCGGACCGCAAGTCCATTTTCGGCGCGGATAACTGTGTAACACGGTACTGCGTAGTAATAAGGAAGCCAAGGACTAGCATGGCAAATGCGATGGCCCATTTTGCCGGTTTCACGTATCCTCGCCACTTTCATTGAGTATCAGTCACGTGTCCGATTCGGCATAGGCAAGGCGACTCCCTGCGGCACGTGCGCAGGAATATTTTCCGCCACATGCGAATCAAACGTTCAGGTGAGAACGATAAGGGGGCGGGCGGAGTGAGCTTCAACCACGCCGGGAAACTGGTGGCCCGGGCACTGAAGCATGAAGGCACCGAAGTGGTCTTCACCCTGTGCGGGGGCCACGTGATGTCGATTTACGACGGCTGCCTGGATGAGGGGATCCGGGTGGTCGACGTCCGCCACGAGGCGACGGCCGCGTTCGCCGCCGATGGTTGGTCGCGGCTGACGGGGCGCCCCGGGGTGGCGATTGTGACGGCCGGGCCCGGCGTGACCAACGCCGTGACGGGCGTGGCCAACGCCTGGCGGGCGCAGAGCCCGGCGGTGATCATCGGGGGGCAGGGGCCTCACGGGCTGGCGGGCAAGGGCGCCCTGCAGGAGATGGACGGCCTCAGCCTGATGAAGCCCATCACCAAATGGCAGGCGCAGATAACCGACCCCAAGCGGATTCCCGAGGTGCTCTCCACCGCTTTCCGCCAGGCCATTTCCGGCGTGCCGGGGCCCGTCTATGTAGAGATACCCGTTGATGTGCTATTTGAGAACGCCGAACCGGACGAAGTGACCTGGCCGAAGCCGTACGCCGGGCGCCCCGACCACCCGGGCGACCCTTCCCGAATCCGGGCGGCGGCGGCGCTGCTGTGCCAGGCCAAACGGCCCGTCGTGCTGCTGGGCTCCCAGATCCGCTGGTCCGGGCGTTGGGACGGCCTGGACGGCTGCCCTAGTACCCTGGGCGCCCCGGTCTACGTGTCGGGGATGGCCCGCGGGCTGTTCCGGACAGCCTGGGGACGGTCACGCAAGGCGGCCCTGGCCGAAGCGGACCTGGTCATCATCTGCGGCACGCCCCTGGACTTCCGCCTCAATTACGGCCAGTCGCCGGTCTGGAACGAGTCGTGCAAGGTGGTACATATCGACCTGGATCCGGCGGAGCCCGGGCGCAACCGGGATGCCGACGTAGCGATTGTCGGCGATGGCCGATCGGTGCTGACCGCCCTGATGGCCGCCGGCGACCTTGGCGCCGACCAGCCCGAGCGCCGCGAGTGGATTGAGCGGCTGGCCGATATCGAGGCACGGCAGCGGGCCAAGACCGTGGCGGAGGCCAGGTCGGATCGATACCCGACGGACCCTCTGCGCCTTTGTGCCGAAGTGGACGCCTCCCTGCCCGAGAACGCCACCGTGATTGGCGACGGGGGAGACTTTGTGGCCACCGCGGCGTCGCTGATTCGGGTGCGGCGCTATCCGGCGGGCTGGCTGGACCCCGGTCCCCTGGGTACTTTGGGCGTTGGCATGGGCTTTGCCATGGCCGCCCGGCTGGCCCGGCCCGATTCGCCGGTGCTGCTGCTGCTGGGCGACGGCACGGCGGGCCTGAACCTGATGGAGGTGGAAGCGGCGGTCCGCCAGCAGATTCCGTTCGTAGTGGTCATCGGCAACGACGGCGGCTGGACGCAGATTCGCCGGGGGCAGGTGCAGATGTTCGGCGAGGACCGGGCGCCGGCTACCGGGCTGGCGTACACCCGCTACGACCTGGCAGCGGCGGGGCTGGGCGCCCATGCCGAGTACGTGGAGCAGCCCGCGGAGATCCGGCCCGCGCTGGAGCGGGCGTTTGCCGCAGGCAAGGTCGCCGTAGTCAATGTGCGGATTGGTGCCAGCGACTTCCGGGCGGGGGCGATCAGTATCTAGCCTTAGTACCGAAGGAGGAGGGCGTCGCCCTCCTCCTTATGATTGTTAAGAACCATTACAAAGGTCCCGGGCTGTCACTGACGCCGTGCCCACATAGTAGACATGCCTAGGGTATCCGCTGGATGGAGGTGCCACGAAAATATGGCACCACGTTGTCGCCAGATATGTGAATTCGTTCACTTGAAGATACTGGCTTTAAGGAGTAGAACAGAGGTGGGTAAAGAAATTGCATGGCTCCGCCAAATCAGGAGGAAATCTACCATGAAAGCCAAGCGTCTGCCGAACGGCAACCTGCTCGTTCCCACCGTCTTCTATGTGAACGGCGAACTGATCTGCGGAATGAAGGAAGCCCGCCCCGGCACCGATGAGTACAAGGAATGGGCTGAATGCGTAAAGGAAGCGCCGCAGCCGGTCAAGTCCCAGCCCGTGCTCGCCCTGCGGTAAGTGTACATGAAGTGGGCGCCTCTCCGACGTGGAGGGGCGCCTTTTTACGCGCCTTTTCGCGATGTAGGACTTTTTGGAGGTTTACCACGACCCCGATTCGTTTTCATTCAACCACAAAAAATCTCGCACAAATATATATCGCCGGAAGGAATTTCCCCAAGGACCGCCAATTACTCTAGCGGATAGAGAAAGTTCGGGCCGGGAATGGCCCCGAATCCGGAAAAATGCGGTCAAGACCGACTAGGGACACGGAGTTTATTACTCTTGATAGATAAAGGGGCGTTCCCCATTGGATGGACACGTCGTCACCGGTAACAGTGATCTGATCCGTCAGCTCAACCGCTCCCTCGTGCTCGACCTGATTCGGCACCAGGGCCCCATCTCCCGGGCCGACGTCAAGCGCATTACCGGGCTCAACTTCACGACCGTCACCAATGCCGTTGGCGACCTGGTTGAAGAGGGGCTGGTGCAGGAAGTCGGCCTGGGCAGCTCAAGCGGCGGACGCAAGCCTGTCCTGCTTACCCTCAACCCCACGGCCCGGTACGTCATCGGCTGCGAACTGCAGAGCACGCTGCTCATCGTCGGGCTGTTCGACCTGACCGGCACCCTTCTCGCCACGGTCGAAGAACCGAAGGACCCGGCAACATCGCCGGCGGACGTGGTGGCAGCCACCCAGAGGGCCATCGAAAAGCTCCTTGCCGAAGCCAACGTGCCCAAGGAGAAAGTCCAGGGACTGGGCGTTGCCGCACCTGGCCCCCTGAACAGCCGGACCGGCGTGCTGCTTACGCCGCCCAACATGCTCGGCTGGCACAACGTGCCCCTGCGCGAGATGCTCGAACAGGCGACCGGCCTGCCCGTCACCCTTGAGAAGGACGGCAACGCCGCCGCACTGGGCGAAGCCTGGTTCGGCGCCGGACAGGGCGCCCGCGACCTCATCTTCATCATCGTCGATTTCGGCATCGGCGGCGGCATCATCACCGGCGGGCACCTGTACCGGGGCCGCCACGGCGGCGCCGGCGAAATCGGTCACACCACCATCGACGTCGACGGTCCCCGCTGCTCCTGCGGCAACTACGGCTGCCTGGAAGCCATCGCTTCGGGGTCCGCCCTGGGCCGCCGCGCCGGCGAAGCGATCCGGCGGGGGGTGGAGACATTCCTCGCCCGGCACGGGGCCGACGAGAGCGCCATCGGGGTGGAAGACCTGCTGAAGGCGGCGGATGCCGGCGACAAGCTCGCAGCCGACCTGCTGGACGAGTGCGGCCGCAACCTGGGCATTGCCGTTGCCAATATCGTCAACATGTACAACCCGGAGTTGATCGTTCTGGGCGGCCGGCTGGCGCAGCACAGCGACACGGTCCTGAACCGGGCCCAGGAGCTGGGCCGGAACCGGGCCTTCTCCGTCCTGTCGCAGGACGCCCGCATCGTCACATCAGCCCTGGGCGACCAGTTCCTGCTGGCCGGGGCCGCCGCCCTGGTGCTGGCCGGGCTCTTCCGCGGCCCCGTAGACCTGACCCCTCCCGAAGCGTAGGTGACCAGGACAGTGGCCGGTCCCGCTCGAGCGCCGGCGCACTGCTTGTCATAGTCTCACAACCACCTACTACAGAACGTATGCAGAGGAGGCACACATGGGTATGAAGTGGCGCAAGCTCATGGCTGGAGTTATCACTGCGGTTCTGGCACTGTCCCTCGTGGTGGGCTGCTCCGGCACCAAGAAGGAAGAACCGAAACCCGCTGAACAGCCAGCCCAGACGACTCCTGCACCCGAACCGGAGAAGAAGGTCGAGCTGGAGTTCTGGGGCTGGTGGTCCTCCGCAACCCGTATGCCGACCATCAACAAAATCGTTGACGGCTGGAACAAGGAGCACCCGAACATCCAGGTCAAGTACACGTTTGTCCCCTTCGGTGACCTGATGACCAAGTACCTCGCCTCTGTTGCGGCCGGCAACCCGCCCGACGTGGTCGCCTCGCCCGACATTTTCACTGTTCCCACCCGGGCCCAGAAGAAGCAGGCGATGGAGCTCTCCACTCTCGGCGCCGACGCGATCAAAGATCAGTTCTACCCCGAGTTCTGGAAGGCCGTTCTGTACCAGGGCAAGGCCTACGCCCTGCCGTGGGTCGGCGAGACCAAGTACCTCTACTACAACAAGGACCACTTCAAGGCCGCCGGCCTCGACCCGGAAAAGGGCCCGGTCACCTGGGACGATCTCTGGAGTTTTGCCGACAAGCTTGATAAGAAGGAAGGCGGCAAGCTCGTCCAGGCCGGCTTCCACCCGCTGTTCGGCAACTTCGCCTACCGCGGCTGGGTCTGGAACTCCGGCAGCCTGTTCTTCGACAATCGTGAATGGCCGACCATCAACACCGAGAAGAACATTTCGGTGATGGATTGGATCAAGAAGTGGACCGACCGTTACGGCTACGAGTCCTACGCGGCCATGAAGGGCGCGAACGGCAGCGGCCCGCAGAACCTCTTCATCCAGCAGAAGATCTCGATGACCATCGAGACCGCCACCTGGGAAGGCGAGCTGAAGAAGAACGGCCCGAGCATCAAGTACGGCATCGTGCCCGTTCCGACCCCCGACGGCAAGCAGTTCCAGAACGCCAACTACACCGGCGGCTTCGACGTGGAGATTCCCGTCGGTGCCAAGAACCCGAAGCAGGCCTTCGAGTTTGCCAAGTACTGGGCGACCGATGCCGCCGTGATCTGGGCGCAGGAGCAGAATGATTTCCCGGCCTACACCAAGGCAGCCGAGAAGATCACGACGACCGAGTTCAAGCGCATGGTCGACAACATGAAGTACACCGGCCTGATTCCGCTACCGCAGTTCGCACCGCTGTATAACGATGCCCTTGATGTCGCGGTTCAGGATGTCATCTCCGGCAAGAAGAGCGCCAAGGATGCGCTGGGCACCGCTCAGGGCGAAATCCAGAAAATGGTCCAGCAGAACACGTCCAAGTAATCACACCGCCTTCGCGGAGGACGCCCCGGGCGCAAAGGCTCCCGGGGCGTCTGTTCCTTCCTCCGTCCGATTTTGAAGGAGGTGACGGGTCCAGTGGCATCGGCGGTGGCGGGCAAGCGTCGCCCCCTCGGCTCCCTCAAGACGAAGGAAGCCATTACCGGCTATCTGTTCATTCTGCCCTGGCTCATCGGATTTGTGGCCTTTACAGCGGGACCCATGCTCTTTTCGCTTTACGCCAGCTTCACCAATTACGACGTTACCTCGCAGTTTGATTGGATCGGGCTGAAGAACTACAAACGCATGTTTCTCACCGACTCGCTCTACTGGAAGTCGATGTCCAACACGCTCTACTTCGCCGTTTTTGCCGTGCCCATCGGCATCCTCGTGGGGGCCACTTCCGCGGTGATGCTGAATACCAACGTGCCCGGCCAGAAGGCGTGGCGGACGATCTTCTTCCTGCCGAAAGTGCTGACGGGCGTTTCGGTGGTCATGCTCTGGCTGTGGGTCTTCAACCCGCAGGACGGCATCCTTAACAGCGGGCTCCGTGCCCTGGGGATTGAGAAGGTGCCGCTCTGGTTTGCCGACCCGGCCTGGTCGAAGCCGGCCCTGATCGTCATGTCGGCCTGGAGCGCCACAGGCGGTATTCTGATCTACCTGGCCGGCCTGCAGGGGATTCCCAAGCAACTGTATGAAGCGGCCGAAGTCGATGGCGCCACCACGTCCCGGCAGTTCTTCTCCATCACGCTGCCGCTGCTCTCCGCGACGATCTTCTTCAAGCTGATTACCGGCATCAATGCCGCCATGCAGTACTGGCAAAATGCGCTGATCGTGACAGATCCCCCGGGCAGCCCCTCCAACTCGACGCTGTTCAACGGCCTGCACATCTATAAACAGGCATTCAAGGAATCGAACATGGGCTATGCCTCCGCCATGGCCTGGGTCATGTTTGCCATTACGCTGCTGATCACGGCCCTCCAGTTCTGGGGATCGAAGCGCTGGGTCTACTACGAAGGCGAGAGGAGGTAGCGCTGGTGGCAACGCAGGTGCGACATGCGGCTGTGTCGAAGGAGTTCGCTGCCAGCCGCCGCCGCAAGCTTTTCGTGACCTGGCTCGGCAAAGGAATTGCACTGCTCATCCTTGCCGGTGTGAGCGTGTTCATCCTCTTTCCTGCCCTCTGGATGCTGTCGACATCGCTCAAGCCAGACGACCAGGTTGCGCTGACTACCTGGATTCCCCGGCCTGTCGTCTGGTCGAACTACATCAAGGCGATCCAATCGATTCCGTTCGCCCGGTACTTACTCAACACCACCCTGTATGCGCTGGTCGTCGTTTTTGCCGACGTCCTCTCCAACTCCATGGTGGCGTACGGGTTCGCCAAACTTCGGTTCCCCGGCCGCAACCTGCTCTTTGGCGTGCTGCTGGCCACGATGATGATCCCCGACATGGTGACGATGATCCCGAAATACATCCTGTTTGCCAAGCTGCATTGGATTCCCAGCTATCTACCGCTGACGGTGCCGCACTTCTTTGCCGGGGCCCTCTTTACGTTCCTGCTCAGGCAGTTCTTCATGGGCATCCCCGAGGAGTACTCGGAAGCCGCCCGCATCGACGGCGCCAGCGATCTGTGGATCTGGGCGCGGGTGATCATCCCCCTGTCAAAGCCCGCCCTGGCCACCGTCGCCATCTTCAGTTTTGAGGGCGCCTGGAATGACTACATCGGGCCGGTGCTCTACCTCAGCGACAACAAGCTTTATACGCTCCAAATCGGCCTCACCATGTTCAAATCAACGTCGGACACCCAATGGCAGCATTTGATGGCGGCTTCCCTTCTGGTGATGCTCCCCATCATCATCCTGTTCTCCGCTTTCCAGAAGTACTTTGTCGAGGGTGCGACGGTCACAGGCATCAAAGGATAGAGGAGGCTTCCTATGGCCAACGGAAGCAGCCGGAGACTGTGTGTCTTGGGTATCGACATTGGTGGCACGAAGCTGGCCGCGGGCGTCGTGACGTGCGACGGGCAGCTGCTCTCACAGGGGCGGGTGCCTTCTCTGGCCCACGAAGGGCCGGATCAGGTGATTCGCCGCCTGATCGATCTTTGCCGTGAGGTGGTGGCCCAGGCCGGCCTCGCTCCCGGCCAACTGGTCGCGGGCGGCGTGGGCTGCGGCGGACCGCTGGATCCCCGTACCGGCGTGATTATGGAGCCGCCGAACCTGCCGGGCTGGATCGATGTGCCGCTGGTCGCGCGCCTGCAAGATGCGCTGGAAATGCCGGTCTACCTCGACAATGACGCCAACGCCGGCGCCCTGGGCGAGCACCGCTTCGGGGCCGGGCGCGGGGTGGATAACATGGTCTACCTGACCATCTCGACCGGCATCGGGGGCGGCGTCATCATCGGCGGGCGCCTGTATCAAGGCGAGAATGGCAACGCGGGCGAAATTGGGCACATGTCGGTCGCCTACAACGGGCGCCCGTGCAACTGCGGCAGCCGCGGCTGCCTGGAGGCGTACTGCTCGGGGACCAACATCGCGGCGCGGGCCCGGGAAGCGGTGCTGTCCGGCGAGCAGTCGCTTCTGTATGAGATTGCCGGTTCGCCGGAACGGATCTCGGGTGAGACGGTGGAAGCCGCCCTGCGGGCCGGCGATCCGCTTGCCCTGCGCATTTGGGATGAAACCATGCAGATGCTCGGTGCCGGCATTGCCAATGTGATCAACATTTTCAACCCCCGGCGGGTGGTGCTGGGCGGCGGCATAACGAACTTCGGGGGGCTGCTGTTCGATCCCGTCCGGCGGATTGCCCTGGGGCGGGCCATGGGGCCCCTGACCGAAGTGGTCGAAATCGTACCGGCGCAGCTCGGCGGCCAGGTCGGCGTGCTGGGTGCCGCCGCCGTCGCCATGGAGCGCATGGGGTTGACCGGTACGGAGGTGGGCGCCTGTGTCTGAGTCGTTGCAGTTCTACCTGGCGCAGCATTTGGAGGTTGTATGCCGGACCGAGGCGCTGCTGCCGCTGGTCGAGGAGGTCGCCCGGGCCATCGTGGCGAGCCTGGCGCAGGGCGGCAAGCTTCTGGTCTTCGGCAATGGCGGCAGCGCGGCCGACGCGCAGCACTTTGCTGCCGAACTGACCGGCCGCTACCGCCGGGAGCGCCGGCCCCTGCCGGCTGTGGCCCTGACCACCGACTCGTCCGCCCTGACGTGCATAGGCAACGACTATGCGTTTGACGACGTCTTTGTCCGTCCGGTGAATGCGCTGGCGGTCCGGGGCGATGTGGTGGTAGGCATCAGCACAACGGGCTGCTCGGTCAATGTGGTCAAGGCGCTGCGGGCGGCTCGGGAGCGAGGCGCCGTGACGGTGGCCCTCACCGGCGGCACGGGCGGTGCGGTGCGCGAACTGGCGGATTACGGGCTGGTGGTGCCGTCGCCCATTACCGCCCGGATTCAGGAGATGCACATCCTGCTGATTCACATGATTTGCGAGCGCATCGATGATTGGGCGCTGAGCGAGGTGCCAAATGGATAAGGAGCGCATCATCTGGTCGGTCAGCGAGTTCTTCAACAACTACAGGCAACCGGATCGGCCCGGCGATTTCGTCTTTCGGGCGACCGACGGGGAACGCGAGGGGCCGGCGGCATGGCCCCTTTTCCATCCCAGTGAGGCGGATCCCGAGGCGGGGTATCGGACCTACACGTATACGGTGATCTTTGATCTACCTGCCGATCCGGTTGAGGTTTACGGCTTACATATTGAATACCTGACGATTGCGCCACGCCTGGCCTACCTGGAAGTCCGGGTCAACGGCGTGGGGGGGAACGTGTATCTGCGACCCCGCCCCTCGACGTCCGGGGAGATTCGGCTGCACGAAGGGCTGCACGCGGCCATTTACAGCGAAGGCGCCGCTGACGTAATGATTCCGGCGGCACTGCTGCGGCGCGGCGAGAACCGCATCGAGTTCATCGCCCGGGACGGCCACGATGATGTGCTGTTTGTGGCCAACCCCGAAGCCCGCAAGCGGCTGGACCGCATGGCCAATGGCGCGGGGCTGGTCTATCAGGGGCTGTCGCTGGTGCAAGGGGTTTCGGCCGCCACCTGGGTGGAGTTGGCGCCCACGGTGGTCTACCGGCGCGACGAGCAGGGCCGGCTTTGGGAGAAGTGCCACCTGATCGTGGAATTGCCGGGCTCTTGCGCCGGCGGGGCCGCTGTGCTGCAGGTGGGCGAGCAGCGGGTGCCGCTGCTGGTGCCTGCCGCGCCGTTCGGGCATCTGCTCATCCCGTTCGACCTGTTGGATGGCGAGGGCAGCGAAGTTGCCTGGTCGTTTACGGGCGCTGGGCTCGAAGCGACGGGCACGGCGGCGCGGCGGCGCAAGTGGCAGGTCTATCTGGCGCCACACGCGCATACGGACATCGGCTACACGCACCGGCAGTGGGAAGTGGCCGAGCGGCTCTGCCGGAACATCGACACGGCGCTGGATTTGGCCGAGCGCGGCTTTACCTATCATTTGGATTCAGCCTGGGCCCTGGAGACCTGGCTGGCGACCCGTTCGGCGGCGCAGCGCGACCGGCTGGCCGCGGCGGTGAAGGCGGGCCGCATCGGGGTTGCGGCCAACTACGCTGACGTGCTGACGCATACCGCGGCCCTGGAGGATCTGATCCGCAACCTGACGGCGACTGCGGCGCTGCTGCGGCCCCTCGGGCTGGCGTCCGACTTCGCCTGCGTAGTGGACGTGGCTTCGATTACCTCCGCGCTGCCGGACGTGCTCGCGGGCGCCGGCGTGCGCTATCTGGCCCACGCGGACAACCAGGACCGGGGGCCGTTCCGGCTGAACGGCAACCTGCACCGGGTTTCGCCGTTCTGGTGGGAAGGGCCGGCGGGCGGACGGGTACTCGTTTGGCTGTCGAAGATGTACTGCGAGCTGCGCAAGGTCTGCGGCAGCCCGCCCACGCTTTCGTCGGCGACCAGGGGGCTCGACTTGTGGCTGCAGGAGTACGACCGCGCGGACTACGCGCCCGATGCCGTCCTGCTGTACGGCATGGAGGCGGATAACACAGATATCGACCCGCAGCCCGCTGATTTCGTGGCTGCCTGGAACGCTGCCTACGCGTATCCACAGCTGATTGCGTGCGATGTGTCGGGGTTCTTCCGGTACGTCGAGCAGCGGTGGGGAGACCGGTTCCACGTTTACAAAGGCGATGGCGGGGCCTACTGGGAGGACGGTGCACTCTCGTCGCTGGCGCAGACCATGGTCGTGCGGGAGGCGCAGGGCGCCCTGCCCGCCGCATCTTCCCTGGAGTCGCTGGCGGTTTTACATGGGGCTGGGTTGACCTATCCGGCTGCGCTGTTCGATGAAGCGTGGAAGCAGGTGCTGCTCTATGACGAGCATACCTGGGGCGCCTTCCTGAGCGGCCCCGAGCCGGACGCTCTTCTGGCGCAGGACCAGTGGGCCGTGAAGCAGGGCTTCGCCCGCAACTCCGAAGCTTGGGCCAAACGGCTTCTACATGCGGCAGCCGTCCGCCATAGCCTCAGCTGGAACAACGCCGGGCGGGAGGTCGTGGTCTTCAACCCGCATAGCTGGCTCGTTGCCGGGACGGCCACCGTGGAAATCGCCCCGGGCGAAGTGCTGATCGACCCGGCGAGCGGCGAAGAAGTGCCCGCTGTGCTGGAACGGGGCATGGCGTCCCAGGCGGTCGTTCGCTTCTGGGCTGCAGTACCAGGGCTGAGTTACCGGCGTTACGTGCTGGTAAGCCGCGGCGGTGTGCTGCCGCCTTACGCCCAGCCGCTGACGGGCGGCCCGGTCACGGTGGAGAACGAGTGGTATCGAGTGGTCGTGGACCCTGGCCGCGGGTGCGTTGCCTCGCTCTTCGACAAGGAGTTGGGGCGTGAGCTTGCCGCCGGCCCGCTGGGGCCGCTGCTCTATGCCGAGGGCGGCGAAGGCACTCGGCTGGTCAGCAATCAGCACAACCTGCCGGTAGGCAACCCTGCCGTCAGCGATGCGTTCCGGTTCCAGGTCGGGCGGATCGAGCGGGACGCGCTTGGTGTGTCCGTCGTGTTTACTGGCAGTACCGCCTGCGGCGATCTGACCGCGACCTGGTCGCTGCCACACCGGGAAAAGGCGATCGATGTGCGCTTCACCCTGGATAAGGTGGAGACGCGGGCGAAGGAGGCCGTTTATGTAGCCTTCCCGCTGGCGCTGCCGGGCTCCGCCGTTTCGTCGGACGCACACCTGGGCTGGGTGAACTGGCAGACCGAACAGCTTCCCGGCGGCTGCAAGGAGTGGCTGCCCCTGCAGACAGGCATTCACGTGGCGGGGGCGGGGGCCGATGTGCTGCTCTGCTCGCCGGACGTCCCCCTGTTCTGCGTGGGCGACGTCGTCCGGGGTCGGTGGCCGGTGCAGGCGAACCTGACCGGTGGACGCATTTACAGCTACGTGATGAATAATTACTGGCACACCAACTATAAGGCATCGCAGGGCGGGCTGCTTTCGTGGCGCTACCGGCTGACCAGCGGCAGGCAGATCGGGAAAGCCGAGGCCTACCGCCTGGGCTGGGCCGCTCGCCGGCCCTTGTACGCGCTGCGCAGTTCCTTCCAGAATTTCCGCCAGGAGCGGGCGCCGTACCGCCTGCCGGAAGGCGGGACCCTTGCTGTAGTAGAACCCCCCGGCGTGGCGCTGGTGACGATGGCGGGCTCCGTGCTGCGCCTTCAGGAGATCAGCGGTACGCCGCAGACGGCGACGGTCACCTTCCCGGGGCGCCCGGTGCGCCGGGCCTGGATCACGGATCTGCTGGAGAACGATGTTGCTTCGTTGGCGGTTGAGGCCGACGGTTCGCTGCGGGTGCCGGTCCCCGCATGGGGGCTGGTTACGGTGCGGATTGAGACGGAATAAATACATATTTACACAGATTACACTGATTATCGAATTACGCAGATGAGTACATTAGCCAGACTTCGACATCGTTTTCCAATCAGAATAACCCATAAATCTGTGGAATCTGTGTGTGTGAAAATATGTCTCCCAAAAGGAGGTATGGACTTGCAAGGGAAGCTGCACATGATCGGCAACGCCCACATCGACCCGGTCTGGCTCTGGCAGTGGCAGGAGGGCTTCGCGGAGATCAAGGCGACCTTCCGCTCCGCCCTGGACCGCATCAATGAATTCCCCGACTTCGTCTTCACCGGCAGCTCGCCTGCCTTCTACGAATGGGTGGAACAGAACGACCCGGCCATGTTTGAAGAAATCCGGCAGCGGGTGCGCGAAGGGCGCTGGGAGCTGGCGGGCGGCTGGTGGATCCAGCCGGACTGCAACATCCCCTCCGGCGAATCGTTCGCCCGTCAGGCGCTGTATGGCCAGCGGTATTTCATGGAGAAGTTCGGCGTCGCAGCCCGTGCCGGCTACAACCCCGACTCCTTCGGCCATGCGGGCATGCTCCCGCAGATCCTGAAAAAGAGCGGCCTGGACTACTACATCTTCATGCGCCCCGGCCCCCACGAAAAAGGTCTGCCGGGCCGGCTCTTCTGGTGGGAGTCCGACGACGGCACCCGGGTGCTCGCCTTCCGCATTCCCTACGAATACTGCACGGGGCCTGAAGATCTCCGCACCCATATTGCCAAGTGTGCCGGTGAGTTGAAGGAACCTTTCGACGAGCTGATGTGCTTCTACGGCGTGGGCAACCACGGCGGCGGCCCCACCCGGGCCAACCTGGCCGCCATCGCCCGGTGCGGGGCCGAGCCCGGGTTTCCGGCCCTGGAGCTCTCAACGCCCAACCGGTTCTTTGCCGCCATCGGGCAGCGCACCTTGCCAATTCCCGTCGTCCACGACGACCTGCAGTACCATGCCGTTGGCTGCTATGCCGCCCACAGCGGCATCAAGCGCGGGAACCGGCAGGGGGAAAACCTGCTCCTGACCGCCGAAAAGCTCTCCGCCGTGGCGGCGCGGGTGACCGGCCGGCCCTATCCGCTGGCCGACCTGACCCGGGCCTGGAAGGACCTGCTCTTCAACCAGTTCCACGACATTATGGGCGGTACATCGCTGGAGCCCGCATACGACGACGCTCGCGACATGCACGGCGAGGCGATGGCCATCGGGGCACGGGCGCTCAACCACGCCCTGCAGTCCATGAGTTGGCGAATCAAGATCGACCAGGCAGAGGGCATGCGGCCCATTGTGGTCTTCAACCCCCACGCGTGGCCGGTCCGGGCGGCCATCGAACTGGAAGGATCCAAGCTGGACGAGACCTACGTGCTGGTGGACGAGCAGGACCGCCAGATCGCCTGGCAGGCCGTCCGGTCGCTGGCGACCGTCAGCAACTGGCGCCGGCGCCTCTGCTTCGTGGCGGAACTGCCCTCCATGGGCTACCGCACGTTCCGGCTGCTGACCAGGAATCCGCCCGCCCGGCAGCCGTTCCCCGCTGCCCGCGCCGACGGCACCGTCCTCGAGAACGGACGCCTCCGGCTGGAGATCGACCCCGCCACCGGCACCATCAAGTCGCTGTATGATCAGGCCGCTCAGTTCGCGGTGATCGCCGGGGGCGGCGCCCGGGCCGCGGTGATCGAGGATCGGAGCGATACCTGGAGCCACGGCGTTACGGCCTTTGCGAAAGAGATCGGCGAATTCGCGGTCAGGTCGGTCCGGCTGGTGGAGCAGGGGCCGGTCAAAGCGGTCCTGCGCGTCGAGTCAGAATACGGCAGGTCGGCGCTGGTTCAGGAGTTTACCGTCTACCGGGAGCTGGACCAGGTCGATGTGGCCGTTACCGTAGACTGGCGGGAGCAGCATAAGCTGCTGAAACTCCGCTTCCCAACGCCGCTTCACTTCCCCAAGGCGACGTACGAGACGGCCTATGGCCACATCGAGCGGCCGGCGAACGGCGACGAAGTGCCCGCCCAGAACTGGGTCGACCTGACGGGCGTGGTCCGGCAGAGCAATTCCATGTACGGCCTGAGCCTGCTGAACGACGGCAAGTACGCCTTCTCGGTGCGGGACCGGGAGATCAGCCTGACGGTGCTGCGCAGCCCCATTTACGCCCACCACGATCCGTACGTGCCGCAGGAGGGCGAGCACTACAGCTACATGGACCAGGGCATCCAGCGCTTTACCTATGCGCTGGTGCCGCATGCCGGCGGGTGGGAAGCTGCCGGGACGGTGCGCCGGGCGGCTGAGCTGAATGCCCGCCCTGTCGCCATCGCGGAGACGTACCACGACGGCGCCCTGCCGCAGGCAGATTCCTTCGTGGCGGTGGATCGGGCGAATATCATCGTCAGCGCCGTCAAGCAGGCCGAAGATGGCGATGACCTGATCATCCGGGCGTACGAGACGAACGGGGCCGCCGTCCGGGCGACCATCTCCCTGCCCCGGTGGGGCAGGGAGATCGCGGCGGACTTTGGGAAGTGTGAGATCAAGACGTTCCGGGTGCCTGCCGACCCCCGCAGCCGGGTGGTCGAGTGCAATCTGATCGAGTGGTAGCGAAGAAGGGCGCCGGGCGGCACGGCCAGTCTTGGTGCGCAAAAACCAGTCGAGGCCAGTGCTCGCGCCCGCAAACGCACACAACTCTTATCCTCTGCTGCTATTTGCGTGTTCGGGGTGGGTTCGGGTGCTCACATTCCAACAGAGCAACCAAACCTGATGTGACCTGGTCCCGTACCGGACAGCAACACTCACAGGAGCAGCCCTTTCGTACGGAGATACCGCTGTCCAGACTAAGCGGACTTGTCAGGAGTCTGAGGGGCGCCAGCGGATACGGCGAAGACGCGTTCGGGTCAGCGTCGCCCGGCATTTCCCCGCCAATGCGGGCGGCGAGCCTATCCACGTACCCCGGCGCCCCAGTGGCTCCGCCGGACAACCCCGCGTAATCCCGCGAAACCCCTCAAAAGGTCGCAATGGACGCTTGGGGCGCCCGCAAAAGGGGAGTATGCGCTCCCGTGGAGACCTTGCACCGCTTGCATTGGGGGCGTTTCAAACTTGTGAAGCCACCTGGCGAGGTGGCAATGTCACCCCTGATGTCACGCGATGTCACCCCGGATGTCACGCGGTGTCACCTGATGTCGCCCAATCGTCACCCCAGCGGGTCCCATGACGCACTTTGGTTGATGATGCTTGTCTATGCAGTGGGGGGCAACTCGCTCCGGCCACGGTGATCCCGCAAACACTGGTGAGACTGGCATCACAGCTTGGATGAAGCAAAGCGGCCACCGTCCCGTGTATCAACTTGACCACCGCATGCAATTGCCAGACTTTAAAAAGCCCTTGATAAGCCTTGGATAAGCCTTTGATAAGCCTTTGATAGCCCTTTGATGAGGCCGCGAAAACGATGATGGTGACCATGTGGTGACCATGTGGTGACCTTACGCGAGTTAGCGCGTTTTGCCCTGCCCGGGCACCCCTTTGGGGCGGTGGACCCTCCGCGGGTTCCACTAGAAGTTCCCAGCAGGCCCTGGGCGACCTGCGCAATTTCACGTGGAGTCGCTGGAAATCGGGGCGGATCCACTACTTTTTGCATCCTTCTCCGCACTGCATCTGGGAAAAACCCTCAGAACCCATCCGTTTCCATTTGGGACCGTATACGGTACCGAGCGCCGGAACCCCGGTACCTGCCCCGCCGGGATCTGGAAGGCATGGAGCCCCTCGTGGCCGCCCTGGAAGAGATGGCGTCGGAGTACCGGGGATCACCGCTGAGGAGCGGACGCGCAAAGCCCCGTCCATGCGTACTACAAATACATTGCAATGGCCAAACTAAAGAGCCGAAGGCGAAGGCCTTCGGCTGCGTGTGCCTGGCAATCTGCGGTTACCGCGAGAAAAAGCTCATGGGATCCTGCTTCACATTGTTGATCCGGATCTCCAGGTGCAGATGCGCCCCCGTCGAATAACCGGTCGATCCGACCCGGCCAATCTGCTGCCCCTGCACCACCGTGTCACCCATCGCTACGTTGAATCCGTCAAGGTGGGCGTACCAACTGGCAATGCCGCCGCCGTGGTCGACGATCAGCAGGTTGCCGTACACCGAATCGTACCGGCGGGCGATCACCACGCCATCCTCAATCGCGTATACGGGTGTGCCCCGGGAGACCCCGAAGTCCGTGCCGCCGTGATTGCGTGAGCCGCCCCGAATGGGGTCGGTGCCCAGACCAAAGTCGTCGGTAATGGGCGGGCGCCCCCGCAAGGGCTCCATGGGGGCAAACCGGCCGGCCTGCCGCTTCATGCGCAGCTGGATTTCGTAGATCTCTTCACCCAGCCGCTCCCACTCCAGCTCCCATTTGGCCACTTCGGCGGCCAGCGCCTGCTCCTGCTCCAGTAGGGCGGCGTTCTGCTGCTTGAACTCAGCCTGCTTGCCCGCCGCGACGGCTGCCTGCTCCGAGACCTGCGCCTGCAGGTCCGCCAGCCGCGCCGCCTCTGCGGCGGCCACTGCACGCTCCGCCTCAAGCTTCTGCTTGTCGGTGCGAATGACGGTCATCAATGCCACATCGTGTTGGACGATGGTTTTCAGCATCTCCATGCGGCTCAGGAAGTCGCTATAGCTGTCGGCGCCCAGCAGGACGCCCACGTAGCTGACGCGCCCCCGTTCCTGAATGGCGCGCAGACGGTTGTAGAACTGACCCTTGCGGCTTTCCAGGCGCTTCTCCGACTCCCTGGCGGAGGCGTCCAGCTGACTCCAGCTGGCCTGAACCCCCTTGCGCTGCTCTTCCAGCAGGGCATGCTTGGACTGCGCCAGGTACATCTCATTTTCGGCCCGCTGAAGGTACACCTTCACCTGCTCCCGCTGCCAGTACACCCGGTTCAGATCGTCTTTGGCCTCAGCCAGCATGGCCTCGACTTCCTGCTGCCGCTCTTCCACTTTTCTCAGCTCGCTGGCGGGGTCGTCGGCCGCGGCGTCAGGGGCGGACGGGAAGATCAGGCAGGCCACCACTGCCGGCACGAGCAGCCAGCGCAACCGGCGTGACCTGTTATTACTGGGGGTGCGCATCTCCGAGTTCGCCTCCGGTCACAACTCGAAAACAAAGGAGGGCAAGTCTTACACTATCTCGAAGTTTCGACATTGCAATGACAAGTCCTCTATGTTTTCCATTGTGATCGGCCAACGATTGCTGAAAGAGGTGGAAACATGGCTGAGCTTCCGGAACTGACCATTCTGCAGCGGCAGATGCATGAGACACTGTCGGGTAGGAGCATCACCCTGGTGGAAGTGCTCCAGGAAAAGTGCCTGAACGCCCCTGTCGATCAAGCCGTCAGCACCCTGACGGGGCGCCGCATCGCAGCGGTCACCCGGCGGGGCAAGTGGCTGTATTTCCATCTGCAGCCTGAACTGTTCCTGCTGCTGAACCTGGGCATGGGCGCCGACCTCTGGTATTCCGCCCCCGGCGCCGAACTCCCGGCCAAGTACCAGCTGCGCGTCGTGCTCGATGACGGGGCGGGCTTCACATGCGGGTTCTGGTGGTTTGGCTACATACGCCTCCTGACGGGAGATGAACTCGCCTCGTTCAAGGAGACGGCCAAGCTGGGCCCGTCGCCCCTGGAAATCCCGCCCGCTGACCTCACGGCCATCGCCCGTAAGTTCCCCCGCAGTACCGTCAAGTCACTGATTCTCGACCAGGAGAAGCTGTCGGGCATTGGCAATGCCTATGCGCACGACGTGCTCTGGGAGGCGCGACTCCACCCGCAGCGGAAGCTGGGCACCCTGAGCGACGACGAATTGGCACGCTACCACGGCGCAATTGCCAGGGTCATGAACCGGGCGATGGAGATGGGCGGGCTGGAGCGGGACTTCTTCAGGGCGCAGGGCAATATCGACAACTTCCAGGGGCTGATGCTGATCGGCTACAAGGAGGGCAAACCCTGTCCCCGCTGCGGTACGCCCATCGTCAAAATTAAGACCGGAGCAACGGCCGGCTTCCTGTGCCCGGCCTGCCAGACGGAGTAGCAGCCTGCACCTAGCGCCCTTGCTGCTCGAACTTCGGGTTTCCCAGCAGCATGCCGAACCGCCGGATGAACAGATCGACTTCGACGGTGGCGGTCAGGTCCTTGGTGTGCCGGGGCCACCGGTACGCCACCCAGGCATCGTGGGTGGGGAAGCGGGAACGAAACAGCTGGCCGAACCCGACCGGGTCGGCGCCCCACTCGCCGTAGACCCGTTTGAGCAAGGGGATGAACGTCTCCTTTTCCAGGTGCCTGGCGATGTGCTGTTCGAGCAGGCGCCGATTTTGCGGCAGCGTGTAGTCCGTTCGGCCAGGAACGGAAAGGACTTCGCCCTCGAATTGCAGTTTTACATGCACCACGGGTCTGTCGCCGGCAAACGACACGCGGAATTTCGGCTTGTTTTCCTGATGAAGCCGCAGCGTCAGCCGCAGCCCTTCTCCCCTCGGGTCAGGCACCGATGCGTACACTTTACCCATCTCCCCGCGGAGGGCCAGCAGGCCGGCCGTTTCATCGACGGTCAGCATGCCGGCCAGGCGGTCGCCCCGGAACACGCCTGTGCCGAGGAACTCAGGCGGGTTGCCGCCCCCGGGGAACCTCGCCGGCCACAAACGACCGTTCAGCCGTCGGTGGCAGTTCGCTGCCGGGCTGCTTGTCGCGCGCATCGAAGTTAACGGCGACCAGGCCGAGCATCGGGTCAACTCCGGGCGACATCAGCCGGCTGTAGAAGTGCTGGAGCTGCATGGGCGGCTCCATGTGGAAGCGTTTCTGCACGATGCGGACCCCTTCAAAGAACTTGATGGCGTTCGTGTCCGCCACCGGCCGGTTATACAGGAAACCGTTGATGGTCTCCCCCACGAATACATACATGCTCGTGGCGCGCCTGAGCTGATTGTTGCGGAGCATCTGACTGAGCAGGGGGAGCATGCCCCGCCGGGCTACCTCTTCGCCGATACCGATCCACCGCACATGCTCCAGGGAGAGAATTCGCCCCAGGGTCGGCTGTATCATCTGCACCGCCTGCTCGAGGCTGGGAGCACGCACGCTGATGAGGCCGGAGGCCAGGCGCCCGGGATCTCCGGGCACCGTTGTAAGCATGCCCAGCACAAGCTTCTCCGCCTCGACCAGGCGAAAGGTCCATAGATACTCCTCGCCGGCCGCGTCGACGCCGATGCTGGCCACATAAACCGTATCTTCAACTTGGGTCATATCCCAGCAGCCGCTGAGGAGCAGTGAGAGCACAACAAGCAGGGCGCCAATTCTCCTCATGCTTACCGTCCCGTCGACGGCCCGAGGATCACCAGCACAAAGGGCACGCCGATCGCAATGGCAGCCAGCAGAAATCCCCCGGCCCCGGCCAGCCAGTCGCCGCCCTTGCCGAGCTTCCATCCCCAGCGGGCTGTGTTGAGGGCAATCAAGGCAGCGAGGCCGATGATGACCAGCCGGTCCCACATGGTGACGCCATTCCTTCCTAGTCAAACTTGGGATTGCCGAGCAGCATGCCAAACCGCCGGATGAACAGATCGACCTCGACTGTCGCGCCCAGATCTTGTACATGCTCGGGCCATGCAAAGGCCAGCCAGGCGTCCAGCGTGGGAAAGCGCGAGCGGAACAACTGTCCAATCCCGACCGGATCGGCGCCCCACTCGTTATAGACTCGCTTGAACAGAGGAACGAACGTCTCCTGCTGCAGGAAGTCAGACGTCTCCCGTTCGAGAACGCGGCGGTTCTGTGGGAGGGTATAATCGGTCCCGCCGGGAACGGAGAGAACCTCCCCTTCGAACTGCAGCTTCACATGCACCACGGGCTTGCCACCGGCGAACGCGACGCGGAACGCCGGTTTATTTTCCTGGTGGAAGCGCAGGGTCACCCGCGTACCTGGTTCATGCGGGTCAGGGACTGACGCGTAGACCTTGCCCATTTCGCCCCGAAGGGCCAGCAGGCCCTGCGTTTCGTCGACGGTCAGCAGGCCGGCCAGCCGGTCGCCCCGGAATACGCCCGTGCCCAGGGTTTCGACGGGATTGGCGCCAGCCCGCGGCAGTTCCCCGGCCCTAAAGGATCGCCCCTCCGTGGCCGGCACTTCGCTGCCGGGTGGTCGACGGGCAGTCGTGTTCACCGCGACCAAGGGCGCGATGGGATCCGCACCCGGCGCCATCAGCCGGGTGTAAAAGTGCTGGAGCTGCACGGGTGGGCTCATATGAAAGCGCTTTTGCACCAGCCGGATGCTTTCAATGTACTTGATTGCATTCGTATCGGCGACGGGCCGGGAGTTGAGAGGAGGCCCGGTGGCCTCTCCGACCACCACCTGTAATGAAAGGCCGCTTCTGAGTTGGGTGTTGCGCAGCATCTGGCTCAGGAGGGGATTGACCCCTTTCCTGGCCACTTCTTCGCTGAGCAGGACCGACCGCACATGTTCAAGCGAGAGGATGCGCCCGAGGCTGGGCTGGACCATGTGCACTGCCTGCTCCAGGCTGGGGGACCGTACGCTGACGAAGCCCGAGGCCAGGCGCCCGGGATCGCCGGGGACGGCAGCCAGCATCCCCAGCACCAGTTTCTCGGCCTGAACCAGGCGAAAGGTCCAGGTATACTCATCGCCGGCCGCGTCAACGGCGACGCTGGCCGCGTAGACCGTATCCTCAATGCCGGTCATATCCCAGCAGCCGGTCAGCAAAATCGCCAGGGCCGCCAGCAACGCGGCCGTTCGCTTACGCATCGAGGTTCCCTCCGGTTTCCGGCGGTTGCCAAGCCTTTTTCTGGCGAATCCGTGCAAGCACCGCGATCGCCAGCGGCAGCCCCAGAACCAGGACGAAGCCCCATTGCCGCAGGTCGTAGGTCTCAAAATTCACGGCCCCGGCCTGATTGGATGGAAAGAGTGCGAACGAAAGGATGGCCGTCGTCAGCGGCAGCACCGCCCGGCGGTGGTCCGGCAGGCCGAAGGCATCCTGAAACAGCAGTGCCGTCGCCAGCAGTGCAATGGAGAGCCGGCTTGCCGACCCAAATGTCCAGGAGAACACCCACAGGGCATCGATTCGCTCCAGGTAACGTCCGCCCTGGACCAGGCGGCTCATATCGAAGACCGGAAACTGCACGTCCAGTCCCCCCGGGAGGGGGAAGACCATCTGGTAGAGTAGAATCACGGCAGCCCAGGCGGCAACTGCAATTCCGACGGCGTAGGCAGCCTGGCGCACCAGGTGGCGCGGCGTGACGATGAAGCGGCAAAAGACGGCCATGTAGACCAGCGGGTCCAGGTATGACGTCAGGGGCAGCAGTTGCAGTGCGACCGGCAACAACCCGTGTCCCGACATGGGTATCACGTTCCGGAACTGTCCCCAGCCCAGGTTGCCCACGCAGACTACCCCGATTGCGAAGAGCATGGGCCAGACAAACAGTGAACCGACCCAAATGGCCCCCCCGGGGCTGGCGGCGGCGCCCAGCGCGCCGACAGCCACGAGGCTGGTCATGGCGAAGGTTTGCGGCGTGTGCGGGTAAAGCGCTGTCACCACCATTTCCGACACCTGCCGAACGCTGATGCCCGCTGACCCGATGAAGAAACCGCCCAGCAACAGGGCTGTGGCAATCGCCAGCGGTCTCCCGCCGGCGATGACGGCGAGATCGACCAGGTTCTTTCCCGGATGCCTGGCCAGCTTGGCTACGACAGGCCAGAACAGAAGGAAACCGAGACCGCCGCTGAGCAGAATGGCCCAGGGCGCCGCCGTGGAGGTGGCCATGGCGGCGGCGCGGGGGAATGTGTAAAAAGCGGTGGTCAGTAGTGAGCCAAGGACAACCACCCATAGTTGTCTCGGCGAGATGCGGGGCCTCGTCATGACGCCACCGAATCCGGTGCGAACCTGACGGAGTGAGCGAAAAACCGCTCTTCTCCCAAATAGATCAGCGCCGCAAAGACCAGTAGTGTCATGCCGTACATGCCGAGGGCGGCTGCAGCCGCCATAAAGAAGTACCGCCAGATCCGAACAGTCCGCCCCAGGGCACGGCTAGGCAGGGTATCCCTGACCACCACAGCGACGACCGACGCGAAGCCCGTCAAGGGTCCGAGAATGCCCACCTGCATGGCGCCAATCACTGCCAACGTCACGCCAATCCAGGGAACCAGAGCCAGCTGCGCCTTTCCGATTCTCATCGACGCGGCTTCTGCCGCATCACCAATGAACGCAACGATGAACATTTCGAGGACGATGGGGAACGGCGCATTCTGCCGGCTGGAAGCAATGGCGACCAGGAACGGCCCGGGTACCAGCGAGTGGTGGTATGCCGTCACCGCGATGAGGAAGGCGGCCAGCAGCAGCCCGACAGCGACCGCGAACAGCCGGGGCCAGAGGACCAGGCGCCGTACCGCGGGCGGCAGGGCGGCGTCGTGCGGTCCATCCAGGAGCAGTTCCAGGGTCGTCGGGGCCAGGAGCGGGGTGACCAGGTGATCTGCCGCCACAAAAATGTATCCCTTCTGCAGAGCCGCGGCCGCTGTAGTGGGCACCGTGCACTCGACGGCCGGGGGCAGGCGGACGCTGCCGAGGGCTGCGCGCCATAGGGGCATGCGGGGTTCCTGCGCGCTCATGCGCCCGGCCCAGTCCGTAACCGCCTGCACTACCTCGGGCCGGGCCGCGGACTCCACAAAGGCGACAGCGCAGCTGACACCGCCTGTTCCGATGACCCGCCGGATGTTCACACCCGGGTCGGGCAGGTGCCGGAACAGCATGCGCAGGTTATGCTCCGTGTCGGAGCTAAAGCTGGACTCCAGACGCGGCGCGCGTCCGCCGCCGATCAAAAGCGCCGCTGGGTACCCGGCGATGTGAACGCCTGTCAGACCGGAAAGCAGCCCGTCGCGGAGGGCGACGCCCTCTTCCACGACAGTGAGAAGGGGGGCAGGGAACCGGCCGGACCGAGCAACGTCGTTCGGGGATCCGGCCAGGCCGCCCGGGGCCAGGGGTGCCAGTACCAGCCGCTCCAGGTCGGATGGCGGCACAAGGTCGTGGATATACATGATCGTCACAGGCGGGCTCCCGAGCGGAGCGACATGACGGATCTCCACCCCGGATGCTTCCGGACTCGGGAACAATTCGTGCACGAGAGCACGGAGAGCTTCATGCTCGGTTGGGATGGCGCCCACGATGCTCCACCTCGATCCCTCAGCAAATGGCCCTGCCCTTAGTCTCTTCCAAAGGCGTGTGCGGATACACTATCCTCTGGCCGGCGACCGCAAACGGCGGCAGGACTTTCCGGAGCGCTGAGAGAACCATCACTTCATTTACCACATAGACTAAGTTCCCGACCGGAGGTACACATGGCAGAGCGAATCTCGTTGGGCGGCCGCGACTGGCTGTTCAAGGGCTTTATCGGCGAAGATTGGATCTGGCGGAACGCGGAAAAGCCCGACACCCGGGACCTGCGCTATTGGTACCAGGGCGCCGTCCCCGGCACCGTCCAGCACGACCTGTGGGCGCAGGGGCTGATTCCCGACCCGTACTTTGAGCGAAACAGCCTCGCCGTCGAGTGGGTGCCGCAGCGCACGTGGATCTACAAGAAAACGTTCAGGCCGGACGAGTCGCTGCGGGGGCAGCGGGTCCGGCTGTGCTTCGACGGGGTCGACTATGAAGCTCAGTTCTTCCTGAACGGGGAGCGGCTGGGCGCCCACCGGGGCATGTTTGTTCCCGTCAGCTTCGACGTGACCGAACGCCTGAAGTACGGTGAGGAGAACCTGCTGTCGGTTGTGATCGAGCCGGCTCCGCCGGAGCAGCCCCAGGTGTCGAAGACGGCGAAAGTCAGGACGCACAAGAGCCGCATGACTTACTGGTGGGACTTCTGCCCCCGCATGCCCCACGTGGGCATCTGGGATGAAGTCTATTTGGAGGCGACGGGTCCTGTCCGCATCGATGACGTCTTTATCCGTACGCTGCTGACGGACGATTTCCACCGGGCGGACGTGCAGGTAAGCGTCGCCCTGTCGGCGCCGGCCGCCGTTGAGGCGGTGATTCGGATGGATGAGGAAGTGGTGGCGCATGCCGTCGCCGCGGACGGCGGCGAACTGAGCCTGCCGGTGCCTGAGCCCCGCCTCTGGTGGCCCAACGGCCACGGGGAGCAGCCGCTGTATACCCTGCAAGTCAGGGTGGCGGGCTCCGACACCCGGCGCATTCCCTTTGGCATCCGCAAGGTAGAGATGGTGCCGAACGACGGGTCAGACGAGGCATACACCTTTGTGGTGAACGGCAAACGCATTTACGCCATGGGCTGGAACTGGGTGCCCATCGATGTGATGTACGGAGTCGAACGGCCAGCCAAGCTGGAGCACTTGCTGACGCTCGCACGGCAGGCCGGCGTCAACCTGCTGCGGGTCTGGGGCGGCGGGCTGATTGAGAAGGAAGCCTTCTACGACCTGTGCGACCGGTTCGGCATCATGGTCTGGCAGGAGTTTATCCAGTCCAGTTCGGGCATCGAGAACAAGCCCTCCACCGACCCGGAGTTCATCGACATGATGGTCCGGGAAGCGGAAGCGATCATTCCCCGGCGGCGCAACCACCCTGCGCTGGTCCTCTGGTGCGGGGGCAACGAACTGTACGACCTGCAGGGCAAGCCGCTCGATGACAGCGAGCCGGTGCTGGGCGCCCTGGCGGGCGTTGTGCGGCGGCTCGACCCCGACCGGCACTGGTTTCCCGCCTCGCCCGCGGGTGCCGGTGATGTGCATGGTCCCTGGGAGCACCAGGGGCTGACTGCCCAGTACACCCTGTACAACGGCGGTTCCTGCTTGCTGCACAGCGAGTTCGGCGCCGAGGGCATGACCAACCCGGCGGCCCTGAACAAGACCATCCGGCCGGAGCACCGGTGGCCCGCCACCCGGGACAACCCCGTTTACTTTCACCTGGGCGCCTGGTGGATCAACGAGCCCCTGATTCAGCAGTCCTTCGGGGGCATCGGCGATATCGGCGCGCTGCAGAAGGCGAGCCAGTTCCTGCAGCATGAAGCGCTCCGCTACGCCCTGGAAGCGGACCGGCGGCGGGCTTACCAGTGCAGCGGGACGCTGCCCTGGCAGTTCAACGAGCCGTACCCCAACGCCTACTGCACGGCCGCCGTCGATTACTACGGGCGGCCCAAGCCCGGGTACTGGGGCGTGCGCAAGGCCTATCAGCCCCTGGCGGTGACCGCCCGGTTCGCTGCGCAGGTGTGGCCCGGCGCCGGCCCCTTTTCGGCGGAAATCTTCGCGTTGTGTTCCGGGCATGCCGGTGTCGATGCGGTTCTCACGGCCCGTGTGGTCGGGTTGAGCGGGCGCTGCTTCTGGAGCCTGGAAACGGGGGTGGCCGTCGCCCCCGACGCGACCACGCCCCTGGGCAAGGTTGACCTGCCCCTGGATGGGGTGGAGGAAGTCTTCTTTCTGGATGTGGCCCTGAGGGCGGGCGGCGAGGCCGGCAACCGCTACCTGTTTGCCCGGACGCCGACCCTGGCGCCCATGTGGGCGGCGCCGCGCACGGACCTGACCGTCGAGCGGGACGACCACTGGAACCTCACCATCCGCAATGAGGGCAGAGCGGCGGCGCTGAACATTTTCCTGGACGATGCCCGCGATCTGGCGGAGGCGGAGGGTTACGTCTACTTCTCGGAGAACTACTTCAGCCTGCTGCCCGGCGAGTCGCGCAGCGTGAAGGTCAACTTCACGGGGATCGACGAGCCGCATCGTGCGGTGAACGTATCGGGCTGGAACACGGAGGTGGTGCGCGTTGGCGGAAGTAATCGGCCTCTGTAACGAAGTCCGGCTCAAGGGGCATCAGGGAAGCTTGCGCGCCAAGTCGCTCGTACGGGTCATGCTGCCCGGCGGCCTGGCCGGCGAAGTGCCGGTGGCGGGCATGCGCGACGCGACGACGGCGCACGGCGCCGGCAGCGGGTTTGCCGCCCGGGCGCAGTTCACGGACCATGGGCTCTACCACGAAGTCGACATGCTGGTGACCTACACGGGCGCCGAGCCCCTGGAGTGCGGCCTGCAGGTCGCCTGGACCCTGGCCGGGCCCGGTGAACCCACCTGGCTGATTCCGGGCATCTTCTACGGCGAGAACCGGCTGAAGCACTGCACCCGGCTCTACCCCCGGTACGACCCCGCGGGCGGCAGCCCGGCGGAACTGGTCAGCCATGCCTGGTCGTTCCGGGCCGACCGGGCGGCGGTGCCTGCCGTATTCGCCTGGAACGAGGCGGGGTGCGGTGCCCTCGCCACCGACGAGGTTTCGCCCCTCGGGCAAAGCGGCATCGGGTTTGCAGGCGGGCGTCTCGGGGCGGAACTGCGCCTGAACTTCCCCTATCGCGAGGAGCCCGTGGCCTACGCGGCGCCCGGCAAGCCCGCCCCGCCCCAGTGCCCCGTTTGGCGGTGGGAGCCCGGCAGCGAAGTCCGGCTCGGCTATCGCATTTACGTCGGCGGGCCGGACCGGCACGCGTATGATCCCTTCCTCCGGGCGCTGTACGAACGAGATGCAGCCGAACACTCCCTGCACCCGTGGCTGACTCCTGCCGAGGCGGCCGAGCTGGCGGCCTACGGCCTGGTGCGCTGGCACTACAAGGACGGCACCTTGATCGAAACCGCAGCCTTCGACCGGGAAGGCGGCGCCAAGGAAGACCGGCACCACATGCACGTGGGCTGGGTCAGCGGGGCGCCCTACGCCTTCACACTGCTGCGGCAGGGCGGCGAGTACGCCGATGCGGGCCGGGCGGTGCTGGACAAGATTGCCTCGGGGCTGGCCCCGTGCGGCACGTTCTGGGGCGAGTGGCGGGCTGACCGGGGCTGGTCGTGCGGCTGGACGCCGGACAAGCAGTGGATTCACACCCGGACCATCGCCGAAGCGACGCTCTTCATGCAAAGGGCGCTGCAGGTGGAGCCCGACCATCCCAACTGGCGGGCGGCGGTCGATTCCAACCTGCAGTACATCGCTGGCATCCAGCGGCCGGACGGCTCCTTTGGCACCTACTACCACTGCCAGACCGGCCAAGTGATGGAGTGGGACGGCGCCGGGGGCATGCTCTGGATTCCGGCCTTGCTTGCCGGCGGCTATGCCGAGGCGGCAGCCCGTGCCGGCCGTTACTACGCCCGGTTTGTGGAGGCCGAGTTCATCTACGGGGCGCCGGAGGATGTCCACCTGGCGCCGACGTCGGAGGACGGCTATAACGCCGTCATCGCGTACGTCAGCCTGTACGAGGCGGACAGGCGCGACGAGTGGCTGGACCTGGCCCGGCGTGCCGCGGACTGGACCATGACCTTCCGCTGGACCTACAACCTGGACTTCCCGCCGCACACGTTCCTCAGGCAGTACGGCTTCCGGTCCCGGGGCGCCGACGTCGCTTCGCCGTCCAATCAGCATCTGCACAATTACGGGCTGGTCTGTCTGCCAGAAATGCTGCGCCTGGCCCGGTACACGGGCGATGCGTACTACCGGGAGCGGACCCGCGACAACCTGGCCTGCTTCCTCCAGTTCATCGCCCGGGCCGACGGCGACTTCAACGCCTACAAGGGCATGGTGACGGAGCGCTGGTACAACACGGATTGCTTCCAGCCCAAGGGGAAGCTGCTGACCCTCTCTCATGCCTGGTCGGTCGGCATGGTGCTCTACGCCTGCCAGGAGGCGCTTGCCGCCGGGTTCACCGTATCATAGGACACGCCCCCCGCCGATATAACACCTACGTGTTAGTCAGCGGGGGGCGTGGCTTTTCACAACGGCTGCGTCAAGGTGCCGATGGTCCCGGTTCATCTCCAGAGCCTGCGCAAGGAGGCCGCACAGAGCTCCGTCACAGGACAGTTGAGGCAATCAGTGCTGCCCGGACCGCACTCCCGCTCGCCTAACCGGACGAGGTTGACGTGCAGGTCCATCAGGTTTGCCGCCGGCGCTGCCACTTCCACCGCCTGCTGCACGGCGCGCGCCGTCGCATCGGGGGGCGCCCAGCCCAGGCGCCGGGCCACCCGGTGCACGTGGGTGTCCACCGGCATGATGCCGGGGCGCCCGAGCGCGAACATCAGCACCAGCGCCGCCGTATGCTCCCCGACGCCGGGCAAGGTCAGCAGATACCGGGTGGCGGCCCGGTTGTCCATCCGCCCCAGGCAGGCCAGCGAGTATTCGCCGTGATCTTGCAGGATCCGCTCCAGCACACCGTGAATGCGGGCAGCTTTCGGCTGTGCCAGCCCCGCCGGGCGGATCAGATCCGCCAGCACATCGTGCGGCAGCGCCGCCACGTCGCTCCAGCCCCGGCACCGGCTGCTCAGGTTCAGCAGGGCGCGCTCGACGTGTGCGTGCGTCGTCCGCTGACCGAGAATGCGCTCAATCAGTTTCTGCAGGGGATCGGCTGGCTGCCACCGGGTCGAGTACCGCCCGAACACTTCTGCAAGTGCATTGTCGATGGATGTGATCTGCATGGGTTACACATTCCTCCAGATAGCCCGATCCGGCAAAATCTGATATACTTTAGCCCTAGATATGTCAGTGTAGAACGGAAGGCGGGAAGAGCGGTGACGCGAATCGATGCCAACCAGCAGCGGGTCCAGGCGCCCGGGGCGCAGCAGCGGTCTGCCCGCCCGGCGGGTGCCTCGCCGGAGGCGTTCGCCGAGATGCTCAGGGCCGCACAGGAGAAAGACGGCACGCTTGAGGCGACCGTTTCGCAGATGGCCCGGCTCCTGGCCGGCGGCAAGCTGGACCCGCAGGTCGCCGTCATGCTCAGCCTGTCCGGCGGCCTGACGGATATCGATTTCTCCGGCCTGGAACTGGCCTCGCTCAATCTCCCGTCGTCCGGCCCGTCCCTGCCGGCGGCGAAGGCCAAGCCTTCCATATCTGCCGTCAGCACCCCAGCCGGCGGAGTGGCCCATGACAGATTCAATGCGCTGAAGCTACATTTCCTGCAGGCCGAGCGTGAGACGGGCGTCCCCTGGCAGATCCAGGCTGCGCAGTGGGCCCTGGAGACCGGCTGGGGCACCGCCACCCCGAAGGATGCCGCCACCGGTCGGGAGAGCTATAACTTGTTCGGGATCAAGGGTGTCGGCCCTGCCGGTTCGGTCGAATCGCCCACTGTGGAATTTGTCGGTGGCCGAATGATTCGCACGATCCAGCAGTTCCGAGCCTACCATTCCTATGAACAGTCGATTACGGAGCACGCCCGCTTGCTTACGAGCGATTACTACAGGCCGGCCTACGCTGCGGGCAAGGACCTGAAGGCGTGGACGGAGATGCTCGGACCCCAGAAGCTCGGGTACGCCACCGACCCGGAATACTCCCGCAAGCTTTGGCAGATCATCCGTGAAAACGGTTGGGATCAGGCCGTGTGATACTCGTACTGCGACAAGGCGTCAGCGCAGGCTGACGCCTTTTTCGTGTCAGCCCATGGATTCCTGATCTTCTATCATTTGTCTGTAAAGGGATTATCAATTATGTTACACTGAAATAGGCACTACTAGAGTTCTTCAACCAGTCATTGGTGCCGCGGGGGCGGGTGTCGTGTGCAGAAGTCCGGCTGGGATTGACACCCGGCGGCTGGGGTTTGCTGTAGGTATTGTGGAAATCGGCTGGGCGCTAATCCTCTACTTCAGAGCCAGTCCGCTGGCGGTCTTGAGTGCGGGGGAGCTTAAAGCCTGGCGCCCGCCACTGTTCCTTGTCGGCGGTGTGGTGCTGCTGATGCTCGTTCGCTACGGCATTCGCAGTTGGAAGGCCGCACCGCTGGTCGGCCTGTCCGCATTGCCTCTGCTGATCGAGGCCTACCGCAACTCGACCACCGGCGACCATTTTGTCGGGCTGATCTTTTTTATCCTGGCAGTTGCGGTCTGCGCTGTTTCCTTGCAGACATGGGGCCGCGGCAATCCGCAAGAGACGCTTGACTTGTTCGATATCGTGTACGGCAGCATGAGCATCGTGACCGGCTCCTTGCTGCTGGCGGTGCCTGACAGGCTCCCGCCGGAGGCTTTTGCTACGCTGCGGCCGTATCACCTGCCGGTGGGAGCAGCCATCCTCCTCGGGGCGGCCGGCCTGCTCATGCCAGAACGCCTCCGATGCATCCGCCCCTGGGTACAAACGCTGGCCCGGGGCGCTGCGACGGTCGTTCCCGCCATTTTCGCCGTTACCTTCCTTTCCTCCGGACTCCGGGAAGGCGCCCTGTTCAACCTGACATTCGGACTGACGATGATCTTTCGGCCCGCGCTCGTGCAAGCCCGCCCGGAGGACCGGCCGTTTTCGAATGTGGAACGCCTGGCCGAAATGTGGACCTGGCTGCTCATTTTGGCGGCGCTGGCTATGGGTGTGGCGGAGGAGCTTACCCGCCCCCGCATGGTGCTTTCCGTCAACTACACCGTTCTGGTGCTGGTGGCCTACAATGTGCTGGCTTTCTGGATCTTTCCCAATCTCGGCCGCATGTCCGTTCGCCTGCGCTGCCACCTGTATACCTTCTCTGCGGTGACCGCCCATCTCATGCTCGGCGGAAACCTGGCTGCACATGGGATCTCCGTTGCTGCCGTCGTGGCGCCCATGCTGGCAACCCGGGTCCTGGGGCCCATTGACGGTGCGGGCGTGTTGGCAACCAACCTTGGGTTCATGCTGATGTCCATGGGCCTCAGGCTCTGGATGTGGGGGTGGGACGGCGCACTCGCCTGGGTCGTCCTGTTCCGCTTGGTCGGCATTACCACGGTTGGGTACATGGTGATTCAGAACGCCTCGGAGCAGCGCCGCCTTGCGCTCGAACTGCACCACGCGCAGGGTGAACTGCAGGCGGCCAACGAAGAACTGACGACGCAGAACGAAGAGCTGACAGAAGTCGGCAAGGAACTTGTCCGCCTTGCCGAGCGTGATCCGCTCACCCACCTCGTCAACCGGCGGCGTTTTCTGGAATCCGTATCCGAACAACTGACTGCGGATTCCGCCGGAACGGCTCACGGTGCACTCCTCTTCCTGGATCTGGACCATTTCAAGGAGATCAACGACCGGTACGGGCACGCCGCTGGCGACCGGCTGCTGCAGCGGGTAGCGCTCGTGCTGACCAGCCAGGTCCGTGAGACCGAAACCGTTGCCCGCCTCGGCGGCGATGAGTTCGCCGTGCTGATGCCGGGCAGCGACCTGCGGGCCGCCCGGAGCCTTGCGGAGCGGATCCTGTTTCACCTGGGGCAGTTGGGCGCCGCCGCCGGACCGGACGCTTTTCCGGTCCATGCCAGCATTGGCGTGACGCTCTATCCCGAATGTGGTCAGACCGTTGAGTCCCTGCTCGTCCAGGCCGATATCGCCATGTACGAAGTCAAGCGCAACGGCCGGAACGGGTACCGGTTCTTCGCGGCGCAGCGGGCGGAGACCCAGGTGCCTTGGGAGCTGGAAGTGCACAGGGCGCTGTCGGAAGGGCGCCTGGTGCTCCATTTTCAACCGATCATGCATCTGGCGACGGGCGAAATCAGCCGGTACGAAGCCCTCCTGCGCCTGACGGCGCGGGACGGGAGCCTGGTTTACCCGATGGCCTTCCTGCCGCACATCGAACCGCTGCCCCTCATGCACCAAATCGATCGCTGGGTTGTGGGTGCGGGGATTCGCCGGCTCGCCCAACTGCGGGAGCGGGGCGTCTATATCGAACTGGAACTGAACCTTTCCGGACGGGCGTTTGATGATTTGGAACTGCAGGGGGCGATCGAAGGCCACCTGGCGGCCACCGGCGTCTCCCCCGGGCAGCTGGTCTTTGAGATTACGGAGACTTCCGCCATCTCGGACCTGACGCGGGCCAGGGCTTTCATTCAGACACTGCGGGCCAAGGGGTGTCGGTTCGCCATCGACGACCTGGGCTCCGGGTACGCATCCTTCACGTACCTCAAGCACCTGCCCGTCGACTTCATCAAAATCGACGGCAGCCTGATGAAGGACCTTGATGGCGGCACCGATGAAGCTCTGGTGCAGGGGATTGTCACGATCGCGAAGGCTCTCGGCATCAAGACCATCGCCGAATGGGTGGAAGACGCCCCGACACTGGCACGGATCCGCTCCTACGGGGTGGACTATGCACAGGGCTACTACGTGGGAATGCCGGGCCCGGACGTGGCGGTGCTCCATTCGGGATAGCCCGAGGCGGCGGGTCAGGTACCAACCCTGACCCGCCGCCTCATTTTCACCAATCCATCCGATTGCGCACCGCCGTAATATGGGCCGTGTGGTGCCGGCCGTGCCAGGCATAGAGGGCCAGCGCCTTGTCGAGAGTCGTCCGGCCGTTCTGCGGGTGCATGTAGGCCCGCTCAAAATCTACCGCCGACATGGCCCGGAGGGTGATCACCCAGCGCTCGTGCACCGCCTCCAGCAGTTCCAGGGAGATCTCGACACGCGCCGACCGGGCGTCCGGCAACTCCGCCCATCGTCCTTCGTCAGTCGGCTTGACGGTCGGCTCGGTTTCGGTCAGGGCCAGCTTGAACCGGATGTAGGCGTTCATGTCGCTGTCGGCCAGGTGATGAACGACTTGCCGCACCGTCCAGCCGCCTTCCCGGTACGGGGTGTCCAACTGCGCCGCCGTCAGGCCGGCCACGGCGGCCCGGAGACGGGCGGGCGCCGCTGCAACCTCATCGATCCAGGCCTTGCGGTGAGCCTCGCTTACTTCACCTTCAAACGTGAACCTACCAACGGGATAGCGAAGATCAGTCATGAATAAGCAGCCTCCTTGTGAACCCAGTTCACGCCTTTAGACGTCGCCGGATTCGCCTTTCGATTCGGGCTACGCAAGATCCTGCTATGAGTTCGTGCCGGGATGAGCAGTCTAAGGAAGCCGCTTCAAGGCGGACAACCCGGCAGAGGAGGATGATCCGCATGAGCAGCCCGAAAGAGCTTCTGGAGCAGTGCAAGCAGAGCTGCGAACAGATGAAGGGCCAGATGGCCAGCCAGCTCAACTCCATCCAGAATCCCCAGGCCAAGACCGCATATCAGATGGCCATCAACGCGGTGGACAACTGCATCGCCCAGTGCCATACCGCCGTCAGCGTCGTGCAATAGCGCAGCGAAGCCCCCGACTTCACCGTCGGGGGCTTCGGCATTGTCAGTCTTGCGGCGCGTGTCCCGGGGTATGACGCTTGGGGTGATCGAAGTGCTCCTCCATGACTTCTCGCGCGTTCTGCGACCGGGCCGGCTGGCCCAACTCCTCCAGGCTGTATCCGGCGGATGGCCCTTCCACCTGGAAGCCGGCGGGTCCCTGCTGCTCCTCATGGCGCGGACCGGGATGATTCCTGCGGTTGCTCAAGACGGTTCCCTCCTTTCCGGAGGTAGTATTGGCTACTCCTCCAGAAAGTTGACCTCCCCTACGGAGCCGTCCCGGCTGGCAACGAAATGGCGGTGGTTGGAGGATTTCGGCTCTGAACGGTCGAACTTAGTTCAACGGTTAGACTAAGTGGAGCCCATTCCTGTCGGGTTTGGGTTGGTAGGAATAGTGGGTAATCCGAACCGTTCCCAAGAGGAGTGACAAGTAAAGATGCTGCGTTTTCCCGACGGCTTTCTGTGGGGCGCCGCCACGGCGGCCTATCAGGTTGAAGGAGCGACGAAAGCTGACGGCCGGGGCGAGTCCATTTGGGATGTCTACTCCCACATTCCCGGCAAAATTGAGAACGGCGATACCGGCGACATCGCCTGCGACCACTATAACCGCATGGAATCCGACGTTGACCTGATGGCTGAACTCGGGCTGCAGGGGTACCGGTTCTCCATCGGCTGGACGCGCATCTTCCCGGACGGCAAGGGACCGGTCAATCCCAAGGGCATCGGCTTCTACCGGCGCCTGGTCGAGCGGCTGCTGGCCCGCGGGATCACGCCGGCTGTCACGCTCAACCACTGGGACCTGCCTGCCACCCTGAGCTGGACCGATCGCGACACGGCCTACCGGTTTGCCGAATACGCGGCGACCATGTTCGACGCCCTGCCTGAAGTGCCGCTCTGGATCACCCACAACGAGCCGTGGTGTATCGCCATGCTCGGCTACCTGCGCGGCGTGCACGCCCCGGGCGTCAAGGGCGACCTGGCGTCGGCAGTGCGGGTCTCCCATCACCTGATGCTCTCCCACCACCTGTCCATGCAGGCGCCCCACCGGGGTCAATTGGGCATTACGCTCAGCCTCTCCCCGACCTATCCCGAAAGGCCCGGCGACGAAGCTGCCGCCCGCCTTTCGGACGGCTACACCAACCGCTGGTTCCTCGAAGCCGTCCTGAACGGGCGCTATCCGGAAGATATGGTCACCCACTATCAAAGCCTCGGCGCCGACGTCACCCAATGGCTGCGCCCCGGCGACCTTAGCGGCGGTAAGCCGGACTTCCTGGGCGTCAACTACTACCACCGCCGTGTGATCCGCTCCACCCCGGGCAGCGACCTGGGCTGGTTCGTCGTCGACCGGAGCCCCGGCGTTCCCACCACCGACTTCGGCTGGGAGATCGTCCCCTGGGGGCTGACCGCCCTCCTGCTTCGGCTGAAGGCCGACTATGGCGACCTGCCCATCTACATAACGGAGAACGGCGCCGTCTTCAACGATCAAATCAGCCCCGACGGCCAGGTGCACGACCCCGGGCGGGTCGCCTTCCTGCGGGAGCACGTCAAGGCCGCCCACAAGGCCATCGAAGGCGGCGCCAACCTGAAGGGCTACTTCATGTGGTCGCTGATGGACAACTTCGAATGGGCTTTCGGCTACAGCAAGCGGTTCGGCATCGTCTACGTCGATTACCCGACCCAGCGGCGGATTCCGAAGGACAGCGCCCGCTTCTGGCAACAGGTGATTCTCCGGAACGGAGTGGAGTAAGTGCTGCGCATTGTGAATGACACGGCGGGCCTGAAAATCCAGGCCGCCGGATACACCCTATCGTTTCCCGCCGACCGGCCGTTCGCCATGCTGGACGATGCCGCCGGGCGCCGCTGGGCGGAGCTCTTCCTGGCCTCATCGGTGCACGGGATGGAGGGGCTGGACGGCACGGCCCGGCTGGGCGCCCCCGTGGCTGAAGAGTCGGACGGCCTGATCCGGGTGACCGTTGCCGCCGACAGCACCCTCTGGGCGGCGAAGGAGCTGGTCTTCCTGTGCCGCGACCAGTTCCTGCAGGCATTCGTCCGGGTGCGGGGGCGGGTGCGCCTGACCGACGTGCATCTCTTCGGCGGATATTACTCCGGCCATCTGCGCTGGGGAAGCGGCTTCTTCCAGAGCGGCTTCCGCTTCCGCTCGCTCTTCAATCCCGAACCGTGGAGCAGCGAGCAGCGGGCTCTGCCGGCCACCCAATCGACCGCGATCGACGTGCTGGGCACCAGCCTGCCAGGCAAAGGCCACTGGTTCTTCACGCCGGCGCCTTTCTGCTATGGCGTGAGCCTCAACGCGGCGGCGCCGGCGAAGGTTAGCCTGCAGGCCGGCTCGGCAGGCGCCGACCAGGGCGAGAGCCCGGTCGCTCAGGCCGCCTTGTGTGAGGATGGCACCAACCTGCCCCCGGGGCCGTGGCTGACCATGGGTCTGGGCGTGCAGCCGGGCGAGTACAACTTCACGGCGTTTCATTATGATGCGGTCGAGTACGCCTTTTCGTTTCGCCTTGCATACGAGGGGTATACGCAAGTCGACGGCACCTTCGAAACGCCTTCGGTGCTCTTCTGCTTCGATGCGGCTGATCCGTACGCCGGGGTCCGCCGGTACGTCGAGACCCTCGGTATGCTGGGCCTCGTCACCCAGCCCGACGCACAGAGCCGGCCGCGGTGGTGGAGCGAGCCCATTCAGTGCGGATGGGGCGCCCAGTGTCACCTGGCGCGGGTGGAAGGGGGCCGGGCGCCCGACCTCTGCACCCAGAGCAACTACGACCGAATCCTCGCCGCGCTGGAGCGGAACGGGCTGAACCCCGGCACGCTGGTGCTGGACGACAAGTGGGCTCTGCACTACGGCACCGGCGAGGCGGACCCGGCCAAGTGGCCCGATCTGCGCGGCTGGATTGACCGACAGCACGCACTTGGTCGGAAGGTGCTGCTCTGGTGGAAGGCCTGGGATCCCGAAGGACTGCCGCCCGGACAGTGCATCCGCAACTTCGCCGGCCTGCCCGTCGCTGCTGACCCGACCAATCCGGACTACGCGGCGACCCTGCGCCGGTCCGTCCGCCTGATGCTCGGGCCGGACGGCTACGACGCCGACGGCTTCAAGGTCGATTTCTCCGCCCGCACGCCCTCCGGCCCCGGATTGACCCGGTACGGCCCCGGGTGGGGCGTGGAGCTGCTGTACAAGCTGCTCGGGATCCTGCACGACGAGGCGAAGCGGCTCAAGCCCGACGCCCTCGTCATGACCCACACGCCCAATCCGTACTTTGCCGCGGTGACCGACATGATCCGCCTGAACGACATCAATGGCGGAACGCCTGTCGTGCCGCAGATGATCCACCGGGCGGGCGTCGCGCGGGCCGCCTGCCCGACGCTGCTTGTCGATACGGACAACTGGCCCATGCCGAACCGCCGCCAGTGGCGGGAGTATCTGCAAATCCAGAACCGGCTCGGCGTGCCATCGCTCTATTTCGCCACTGCCCTGGACAGCCTGGAGCCCCTGGAGGAGCAGGACTATGCAGCCATCCGTGCCGTCTGGGCGGAGGCTCGGCGGTGGACGGAACGGTAGCTGTGCGATTGATGCAAGTCCAAAAGGAAATGGCAGGCAGGTGCGACGAATCCAAGCAAATGGCCTGGAGTTCTGCGATACCAAGGAGGCGGCTGCAATGCCCAAGACCCTGGCCTTGCTCCATACTACCCCGCTCACCGTCACCGGCCTGAAGGAACTGGCTGCCCAGCACGTGCCGGGCGCCCGCATCATCAACCTGATGGACGACAGCCTGCTGGCGGACGTCATGGCCGCCGGCCAGGTTACCCCAGCTGTGGAGGCGCGCATGGACGCCTACAACGCCCAGGCCGCAGCGGCCGGGGCGGACGCGATTCTCTGGTGCTGCTCGTCGGTGGGCGACGCCGTGGAGCGCTCCCGGACGGCCTGCGCCATTCCGGTCCTGCGCATCGATGATCCCATGGCCGATGAGGCCGTCCGGCTCGGGTCGCGCATCGGGGTGATCGCCACGGTAGGCACGACGCTGGAGCCCACCGCCGGCATGATCCGCCGTAAGGCGGCGGCCGCGGGCAAGGCGGTCACCGTGGAAGCCGTAAGAGTGGAGGGGGCCTATCAGGCCCTGAATGCCGGCCGGGCGGACGAGCACGACCGTCTGGTCTCCGCGGTGCTGGAAGGACTGCTGCAGCGCAGTGACGTGATCGTGCTGGCGCAGGCTTCCCTGGCCCGGGTGGTGGGGCAGTTGAAAGAGGCGCCCAAGGTCCCGATCCTCTCCAGCCCCGTCTCCGGCCTGCAGGCGGCCGCCCGAGTTCTCGCCGCAAAGGACTGAAGCCAATCATGAATACCCGCATTCCCGGCAGCCTGACGTTGCCGCAGTTTCTGCCCCGGGCCCAGGCCGAGGGTTATGTGGTTGCGGCGTTTAACGCCCGGTACCGGGCCTGCATCCGGGCCGTAGTCGAGGCTTGTGTGGACGCCCGTTCGCCGTTCATCATCGAAATCAGCCAGCGGGAGCTGGGCTGGTTCCAGCTGACGCCCCGGGCGTTCCGGGACGAGCTGGAGCGGGTGGTCACGGATCTGAAGGTCGACCTCCCGTTTGCCCTCCACCTGGATCACACGTGGGATTTTGCCATGATTGAGGAAGCGATTGCGGCGGGCTTCAACTCCGTCATGGTGGACGCGTCCGCCAAGCCGTTCGCGGAGAATGTCGCGATCACCCGGCAGGTAGTGGAGTACGCCCACGCCCGGGGCGTCTCCGTGGAGGCGGAGCTGGGCAAGCTGACCACGACCGACAAGCTGGAGTCCGAAAACGACGAGGAGATGTACACCGTGCCCGAAGAAGCCGCCGAGTTCGTGCGGCGGACAGGCTGCGATGCGCTGGCCGTTTCGGTGGGCACGGCGCATGGCGTGTACATGGTCAAGAACCCGAAGATCGACTTCGCCCGTCTGGCGGAGATCCGCCGGCAGGTGGGGCCGGAGACGATCATCGTGCTGCATGGGGGCTCGGGCCTCCCCGCCGAGACCGTCCACCAGGCGATGGCTCTAGCGGGTGGCGGCGTCAGCAAAATGAACATCGCCACCGATTTGGAGAACGCCATGCTGCGGGCTATGGGCGGGCTGCAGCGAATGACGTCGGCGCAACTGGACGCCCTGGATCCCGGGTTGCGCGCCCTGGGCCTCGCAGCCGTCAAGGCGGAGGCGTGGGACAAGATTGAGCTCTTTGTCCGATCGGCGCGCCGCGCCTGAGCGGGAGGTAGAAGCCGGTGAAAGCGGGTCTGGCGGCATGGAAACGCAGCTTCGGAGTGGCGTGGTCGAATCTGCCGGGCGTGATCATGCTGAACGTCCTCTGGCTGGTCTGCTCGCTGCCGGTCATTACCGTCGGACCCGCGACGCTGGCGTCCTATTGGTGGGCGGCGCACGTGCTGCGCGATGAGAAGGAGGAGCGTATGGGCTCCTTCTTCGTCGCGCTGAAGCGGTACTTCTGGCGCGGGCTGCTCTGGTCGGTGGCGTGGGCAGCGGTGCTGCTGCTGGCGTACACGAACACGGCGTTGTACGGTCAGTGGCTGCCGCCCCTTGCGGGGGCTGTGGTGCGCATGGCCTGGGTGTACGCGGTGATCTTCCTGGTCGCCATGCAGCCCTATCTGTTTGAGCTGCTGGTGATGGAGGAGCACCGGTTTTTCGAGGCGGTGAAGCGGTCGGCGTGGCAGGTCGCGGCCAATCCGGTGTACAGCCACATGCAGGTGGTGGTTGTGGGGCTGGCGGGGTTTGTGGCCTGGAGGACTACGACGATGGTGTGCGTGTTGGTGGTTGCGTTGGTGATGGTATGGTGGGCGGTGGCGGCTTGTGAGGTGCCGTGGCGTTACGGTGAGCGGCGCCGTGTAGAGCGGGATCTTCGGGACGTGCTGTAAATGGGTCGCCGGTCTGGCTGGGGGTTGCCCTTGCGCCCCAGAGGCTCGTTAACGGGCAGTACGCCCTCGGTCAGGCTCGCCGGCATCGGAACCGGCATCGGGTAATCGAACTGAGGGACGCACCGCCGATGCCGGCGCACGCGGGCAACGGGGCTACTGCCCGTAAACTCACCTCTGAACGGCACTGCAGGCAACCCCCATCCAGCCCGACGCTCATGTCGGGTTCCAGCTCGCCCAACACGCACACACATCTCTTCGTTTGCGGTTTCGGGGTAGTAGGTTAAGCGTAAAACAAGTTAACTCGAGGGGGCACTTCTGGATGATTGCTGGGGCTGTTGATTTTGGTGGGTCCAAGCTGAAGGTTGGGTTGGTGGATGAGAGCGGGGCCGTTTTGGCCCGGATGACCGTGGCGACGCCGGGGGAGCCGGCTGCGGCGGCGGATGTGGCGGCGGCGATGCTCAATGAACTGAGGGGCGACCAGGAACTGGCCGGGGTGGGCGCCGCCGTGCGGGAGCGGGGCGATGAACCGCTGGCGGGCATGTTGGCGAAACGGACGGGGCTGGCGGTCCGCACCGCAAATCGGATGAGCGCCTGCGCCCTGGCCGAACAGCGCTTCGGCGCCGGGCGGGGGGTGGAGAACCTCCTCTGGGTGGGTGTCTGCAGCGGCATCAGGGCGGGGTTGATCACGGGCGGGCGCCTGTACGAAGGCGGGCACGGCATTGCGGGATCCGTCGGCCACATCGTGGTGACAGAGCATGGTCCCACCTGCGGCTGCGGGCACAAGGGGTGCGTCGAGTCGGTCGCCTCAGGGCCGGCCATTGCCAAGCGGGCCAGGGGCGCCGGCCTGGAGGTTGCGGATGCCGCCGAAGTCTTCGCGCTCGCCCGCCAGGGCAATGAAATCGCCAGCTGGATGGTGACGGAAGCCGGCAAGTACCTGGGCCGGGCCTTCGCCGTCTGCTATAACCTGTTCGACCCCGACATGCTGGTCGTTGGCGGCAGCGTGGCGCAAAACCTCGACCTGCTGCTCCCTTACATTGAAAAAGTGCTGCATGCCCGGGCGATGTGGCTGCCCGCAGCCCCGCCCCGGATTGTGCAGTCCCGGCTTGGCAACGCGGCGGCGCTGATTGGCGCAGGGGCGCTGGTGCTGCCCTGAAGGGGGTGCTGATCTGATGATCCGACACACCGATACCTGCCATGTCTACGTGCTGCGGTCCGGCAGGGAGGCCGTCCTGATCGACTGCGGCGACGGCTCCGTGCTGGACCGCCTGCCCGACTACGGCATCGACCGGATCACCGACGTGTTGATGACCCACCACCACCGGGATCAGGCCCAGGGCCTGGCGCGCCTCGCCCGGACCGGCGCGCGCATCTGGGTGCCGGAGGCGGAGGCGGACCTATTTCGGGCCGTCGACGCCCACTGGCAGGCCCGGGAGATCTACAACAGCTACAACAACCGGGAAGACCGCTTTTCCCTGCTGGAGCCCGTCCCCATCGCGGGCGTGCTGCGGGACTACCATACGTACACCTTCGGCGGGCGCCGGTTCGAGGTGATACCGACGCCGGGGCACACCACGGGCTCCATCAGCCTGATGACGGAAGGGACCGCCTTCGTCGGCGATTTGATCGCCGCCCCGGGCAAGGTCTGGTCGCTCGCCGCCACGCAGTGGACTTACAACGGCGGGGAGGGGATAGCCGGCACGATCCTCTCGCTGCTGGACCTGAAGGAGCGGCAGCCCAACCGGCTCCTGCCATCGCACGGTGAGATGATGGAGGAGCCTGCTGCTGCCATCGACCTGACGGTGCAGCGGCTCGCGGCCCTGCGCGACCTGCGGCGCTGGAATCCCCGGCTCTTCCTGCTCCGGCAGCAACCGTACGAGCCGATTACGCCACACCTGTTGAAGAACCGGACCAGCATGGCCAACGCATATGTCCTGCTTTCTGAGAGCGGCAAGGCCCTGCTGATCGATTTCGGCTACGACTTCATGTTCGGACCTGCCCACGGCGCCGACCGGGCTTCCCGGCGCCCGTGGCTCTACACGATCCCGACATTGAAACGTACGTATGGCATCACCAGGATCGACGCCGTTCTGCCCACCCACTACCACGACGACCATGTGGCGGGGTGCAACCTGCTGCGTGCCATCGAAGGCACGCAGGTCTGGGCGGCGGCCAATTTTGCGGATATCCTCGAGCACCCCGAAAACTACGATCTGCCGTGTCTCTGGTATGATCCGATCCCCGTCGACCGCGTGCTGCCCCTTGGCGAACCGATCCGTTGGGAAGAATATGAGCTGACGCTCTACCCGCTGCCGGGCCACACGATCCATGAAGCGGCCATCGCCTTCGAGGTCGATGGGAAGCGGGTCGTCGCGACCGGCGATCAGTGGGGCGTCGAGGGGTGGGAGATGAACTACGTCTACAAGAACCGGTTTTCGCCCAGCGATTACCGGCAGACGGCGGATCTGCTGGAGACGCTCCGGCCGGATCTGCTGATCAGCGGGCACTGGAACGTCGTGGAGATGACGCCGGAAGTCCGCGCCGGGCTCCGCAGCATGGGCGCCCGCCTGGAGGACCTGCACCGCGAACTGCTCTTCGCCGAACCGGTGGAGGTGGCGATCCATCCCTATCAGGCGTGGACGAAGACCGGGCAGCCGGTCACCGTGCGGGTGACGGCACCGGCGGAAGCACACGTTGATCTTGTCGTACCGGACGGGTGGTCGGTGGACGCGGCCCCCGGCAGCGCGTTTACCGTCACCCCGCCGGCAGGCGTTACCGTGCGCCGGGCCCGGGTCGCCGCTGACGTGACGTTGGGCGGGCGCCGCCTCGGGCTGGTCGCCGAAGCGCTCATCACCGTAACGGACGGGCAGTGATTTCGCCATGGCATTTGCGGTGCGGGGCGTGCTGGAAGGCTTCTACGGGCGCCCCTGGTCCTGGCCCGAACGGCAGCGCATGATCCGGTTCATGGGCACATGCGGCCTCAACCTGTACATGTACGCGCCCAGGAATGACCCCATCCACCGCAACCGATGGCGGGAGCCCAGTTCCACTACAGCGGCCCGGCGGACTTTGCCGTCCTGTGGGCGAAGCTGCAGCCGCCCGCCATCCGCCGCTTCTGGGAGCGGTGGGGCGGCGTGCCGGAGAGCGCCGGGCTGCGCTTGCCGAGATCGGCGGCGTCTATGACCGCATCGGCAGGGCCGCAGAGCGGCTGCTCTCGGCGGAGTTCCGCAACAAGCACCTGCAGACCGAACTGCGCCCCCGGTCGGTCAAAATAAAGGGCTGGGCGCGCCTCGGCCTGATGGCCCTGGAAGTGCTGAATTTCGCCCTGGACGATCCGCACGACCCCGCGATCGCCGTCATGCGGGACCAGGTACTCGACAAGCTTCTGTTGACCCGGGAGAACTTCGCCTGGGTCCAGGGCGACCTGACGGACCAGTTTGCCCGCCGCTGCCTCTGGGCGGCGGATGCGCTCAAGGGAGAGGCTTAATTGGAGAAGATCGACATCGGCCGCGACCGGGCCGAACGGCTCGTCATCGGCAACGGCAGCCCCGTCGGGCTGCTGGGCTCAGCCAGGGAGTACAAGCGAGTCTGCACGCGCAGTTCCCTGATCTGCGGCCTGGGCCTGATGGTCGCTGCCGACCCGGAAGGTCCGGAGATTCACAAGCGCTCACTGCAAACCCTGCGCTGTTTTCAGAGCCGCCTGGGCAACATCCCCAATGGAGTTGGGTTCCGGGGTCAGGGGGAGGAGCCCCGGGCGGTGATCGATACCGCCCGCGCGGGCAGCATCGACAACAGCCTCTGGTTCATCATCGGCAACTACTACACATGGCAGATGGACGGCGACACCGGGCGCCTTGCCGAGTTCTGGCCGTCGCTGCAGCGGGCGTACACCTGGCTGGATTACCAGGACTCCAATGAATGCGGCCTGCTGGAAGTGCACGAGGCGATGGATTGGGCAAACCTGCTTGCCAACTGCTACAACAGCCTCGGGCCCAACGTGCTCTGGTACGCCGTGCAGAAGTGCATGTCGGCCATGGCCGGCGCCCTCGGCAAGGACAACTCCTTCTACGAGGTGCGGGCCAACGACGTCGCTTACAAGATCAACACGCTGCTCTGGGTGGGGCCGGAGTTCCGGCGGGATCTGGAGTGGGTGGAATTGAACCGTCGGGAATGGCTCTATCCCATCCGGGCGACGGAGGTCCTGTTTGAGGAGAAGCCCTACTTCCTGCCCTACATGGCGTTCCGGGGCTGGGAGGACCGGTTCGACGCGTTCGGCAACCTGGCCGCCGTGCTCTTTGGCATGGCCTCGGAGGCCCAGGCGGAGCGGATTTTCGATTACATAAACAGGGCGGGCGTCGACCAGCCCTGGCCGATCAAAGCGATCGACCCTGTGGTCCACCCTGGCGAGAAGGACTGGCGCGAGTATTACCGCCTGCGCAACCTGAACCTGCCCCACCACTACCAGAACGGCGGCGCCTGGCCGTTCCTCGGCGGGCTCTACGTGGCGGCGCTGGTCAGGGCGGGGCGACTGGGGGAAGCCGCACATCAGCTTGACCGCCTGGCCGAGATGAACCGCCAGAGCCGGCACGGCGGGGAGTGGGAGTTCAACGATTGGTTCCACGGGGTCAGCGGCAGGCCGTCCGGCTTCCCGGGGCAGAACTGGTCGGCGGCCATGTATATTTTTGCGCACGAGTGCGTGCGGCGCGGCGAGGTGCCGGCATTTTCCCGAGCGAATGGATGGTGACCTGTGCGCAATTGCATCTCTCTGAGCGGCGTCTGGCGCTTTGAACCAACGCCGGGTGCTGTCTATTTGGACGTGACCCCGCCTGTCATGAGCCGGCCCCGAAGTGCGGCGGTCCCCGGCTGCTTTCAGGCCCAGTTCGCCGACCTGCGCGACTACGCCGACGTGGTGCTCTATGAGCGGACGTTTACCGTGCCCTTTCCCTGGCGGGGGCAGGCGGTCCGGCTCCATTTCGGCGCGGTGGATTATCTGGCGGAGGTCTGGGTGGACGGGGTTTATGCCGGGCGCCATGAAGGCGGGTTCTTGCCCTGGAGCCTGGATATTACCCATCTGGTCGATGCCGGGGCGGAGCAGTCGCTGATGGTGCGGGTGACCGATCCCGGCGGCTCTGCCCTGCCCGAGAAGACCTACCGGCAGTTCCCTGAGATCAGCTTCAAGGAGGCGCCCCACGGCAAGCAGTCCTGGTACGGCCCCGTCGGGGGCATCTGGCAGGATGTCTGGCTGGAGTCGGGCAGCCCGGTTTACCTCTACCGGGTCCTGGCGACGCCGGACGTGGCGGGGCGGCAGGCGGTCTTCCGTGCCCTGCTCGGTGGGCCCCGGGGGCCCCTGAGCGGCAAGGCGGCGCCGACGTATGTCGAGACGGCGGCGCCGGAACTGCGCGGGCTAAATCCGGATGATCTCAGCGTCATGATCCGAGTCACCGGGCCGGACGGGTCGACTTATTCCTCATTCCCGGTGCCGGTGGCAGGTGGGGAAGCGCTGGTGCCCGTGGGCGTGGGCGAGCCGGTGCTCTGGGCGCCCGAGTCGCCGAGCCTCTATGCTTTCAGCGCCACGCTGCTGCTGCGGGGGCGCCCGCTGGATCAGTTTGACGACACCTTCGGCATGCGCACCGTGGAAGCCCGGGAGAACCGGATCTATCTGAACGGCAAGCCCCTCTTCATCCGGGGCGCCCTGGACCAGGACTACTATCCGACCACACTCTGGACGCCGCCGTCCGACGCCTTCCTGCGCGAGCAGTTCATGCTCGCCAGGGAGATGGGGCTGAACTTGCTGCGGTGCCACATCAAGGCGCCGGACCCCCGGTACCTGTACTGGGCCGACCGCCTGGGCCTGTTGGTGTGGGAGGAGTACGGCAACTTCAGCCATCTGGAAGGCCGGGCCGGGGAGCTGGGGCGGGCGACTTTGGAAGGCCTGATTGAGCGGGATTTCAACCACCCCGCCACGATTATCTGGTCGATTATCAATGAAAGCTGGGGCCTGAACCTGGCGCGGGAGCAGGACCGTCGCTGGCTGCTGGAGCAGTACCGGCATTTCCGGCAAGTCGATCCGACCCGCCTCATCTGCGACAACTCCGCCTGCCCCGGCAACTTCCACATGGCGGGGGATATTGCCGATTTCCATAGCTACTACGCCTATCCGGAGCACATCAGCGGTTGGGAGCGGCACCTCGCCGAACTGGCTGCCCGCCCGGCGTGGCTCTATAGCCCCCATCGCGACGCCGAGCCAGTGCCAGATGCGCCGCTGCTCAACTCGGAGTTCGGCAATTGGGGTCTGCCTGATGCCCATGACCTGCTTGATAATGCGGGTCGGGAGCCCTGGTGGTTTGAGACGGGCGACACCTGGTCCGGGGGCATCGTGCATCCCGCCGGCGTCCGGGAGCGGTATGCCGCTTCGGTCTTGCCGTCCGTGTTCGGCGACTACCGGGCCTTTGTGGCGGCGACGCAGGTGATGCAGTACCGGGCGCTCAAATACGAAATCGAGGCGCTGCGGGCGGAGGCGGCGCTCAATGGCTATGTGATTACGGAGTTTACGGATATACACTGGGAGTGCAACGGTCTGCTGACCCAAATGCGGGGGCGGAAGGCCGGGCATGGCCTTTACCGTCACATCATCGCCGGCACGCAGTTGATCGCCCGTCCGGAGAGCGGCAGGTGGTCGTACCGCCCGGGTCATGAGATCCGGGTCGCCGTGCGGGTGGCGGCCGCCGAAGCGGAACGGGAGGTGACGGGCTGCACGGTGGCCTGGCGGCTGGAGACCGGGGTAACGGCGCCGCTTCCTGCCCCGGGGCAGGGCATGTCCGGTATCGCTGGGCTGGTAGAAGGGGTGACCGTTCCCGCTTTCGGCTTGGCGCCTGCCGGTGTGATCGTCGTGACCGCACCCGGGGAGGGCCGTCTCCGGTTGCATCTGAGTCTGCAGGATCCCGTGGGGAAGGAAATCGCCCGTTCGTTTGCCGACTTCGCTGTGTTCGCTGCACCGGGGCCGGCCCCGGGGGGCGCCCGGGTGGTGGATCGGCTCGATGGGGAGACGGTGGCGTTTATTGAAGGGGGCGGGCGGGTGCTGCTCCTCGCCGCGGCGCCTGATGCCGTGCCCCCGGGCCTGGGCTTGTCCATCGTGCCGCGGAAGGAGAGCCATTGGCAGGGCGACTGGGCTTCCGCCTGGCACTGGCTGCGGCCCGACGTGCTGCCGGCGCCGGCGCTGGAGAACCCCCTGGATCTGCCGTGGGCTGAAGTGCTGCCCGAGCACGTGATTGCGGGATGTGACGACCAGAGTCTGTGGCTGAGCGGCCTGACCGCCGGCTGGGTGAGGGCTCAGGTGGCGACGACGGTGAAGCTCAAGTTGGGCCAGGGCACGCTGGTGGCTACCACGTTCCGGCTGAAAGAAAACGCCGGTATCAGCCCCGCTGCTGATGCACTCTTGGCTGCACTCGTGTCGGCAGTCAGTTCGTAAGTCATCTGCAACCGTATGCGCCGCGTCGGAGAGCGTATGCATCGCGTCGGCGAGCGTAGGCGGCGCGTCGGCAACTGTATGCAAGTCGTATTGGTCTCACCTGCGACAAAGGGGACGGCAATATGCGTGCGAACGTACTCAGTCTGCTCTGCGCCCACAGCCGGTCGCTTTTTGAGCGGAACTATACCTACTCCACGGGCGGCAACCTCAGCCACCGCTGGGAGGACGGCTTTCACATCTCGGCGACCAACACGTCATGTGGGCGCCTAGTTCCGGCGGACTTCGTCCTCTGCGACCTGAACGGCGACCCCGTGCCGGGCGAGTCGCACAAACCCTCCAAAGAAGCCGCCTTCCATGCTGCCGTCTACCGGCGCCCGGATGCCAACTTCGTGCTCCACCTCCACGCGGCCGCCGCCATCGCCCTCTCCTGCCTCGCCCAGCCGACCGATGCCGGCAACGTGTTGCCCGCCGTCACATCGGGCGCCGTCACCCGGGTCGGGTGCCTCCCCCTGCTGGAGTACATACAGCCCGGCGCCGCCGCGCTTCAGTCCCGCTTCGAGCAACTCTGCGGCGGCGTCAACGCCCTCCTCATGCAGAACCACGGCGTCACCACCTGCGTCGCGTTCCCCGCAGCCATCGGAGGTGTTCTCGCATGAAACGTGCACCTCGCCCGTTTGTCGGCATCGTGGCCGACGACATCACCGGCTCCGGCGACATCGGCGTCATGTTCGCCAAGCATGGCTACGCCGTGCGCATCTTCAGCGCCGAGACTGACCTCAATTCGCTGCCCGACCCGCTGGCGGGCAAACGGACCGACGTGATCATCATCGATACGGACAGCCGCCTCGACCTCGCCTCCGTCGCCTACGAAAAAGTCCGCCGGGCGACTGCTGCCCTCCGCCGGGCCGGCTGCACGCGTTTTTGGAAGAAGACCTGCTCGGTCTTTCGGGGCAACGTCGGCGCCGAGTTCGACGCTATGCTCGATGAGCTGGGCGCCCCTTTCGGCGTCGCCGTCGCCGCCTTCCCCAAGAACGGGCGGCAGACGCACTGCGGCCTGCACTACGTCCACGGCAAGCTCCTGGCGGACTCGGAGTTTGCGCATGACCCCGTTCATCCCATGACCGAGTCGAGCCTGGTCTCGCTGGTGCAGGGCCAGACCCGCCGCCGGGTCGGACTGCTGGCCCTGCAGGAAGTGCGGTCGGGCCCCGCCGCCGTGAAGCGGGGGCTGGATCAGCTGCGCCGGGACGGCATCCACTACGCTGTCTGCGACGCCATGACGCAGGATGATCTGGAGACCATCGCCGAGGCGGCAGCGGAAGAGGCGGTCCTCCTGGGCTCATCGGCCCTGGCCGAAGAGCTGCCGGGCGTCTGGACCCTGCCCGCTGACTTCAACCCGTTGGCCGGATTTGATCTGAAGAGCCCCGGCGGGACGCTGGTCATCGCCGGCTCCGTCATGCCCCAGACCCGGGCCCAGGTCGAGGCGCTGCAGGCGGATGGCGCCCGCGTCATCACCCTGGAGGGCGCCGCAGCCCTCGCCGACGCGGACGCAACCACCGAGCGGCTGGCGGCGGAAGCGGCGGCTCGCCTGGCTGCCGGCGAGAACGTCGTGGTGCGGACCGAGAACTGGCCCGAGGCAGTGGGAGCGACCCGGCGCCTCGGCGCCGAAAGCGGGCTCTCGCCCGTCGAAGTGAGCCGGCACCTGTCGGGCCTGCTGGCCCGCATCGCAGGGAGGGTGCTCCGCCAGACCGGCTCCCGGCGCCTCATCACCCTCGGCGGCGACACGTCGGCGGCGGTCTGCCGGGCACTGGGCATCACCGAGACGCTCGTGCTCGATGAGATTGAACCGGGCCTCCCGGCCACGCTGGCCCCGGACCTGCCCCTGCTGCTGGTGCTGAAATCCGGCAGCTTCGGCAAGCCGGAGTTTGTGCAGAAAGCCATCCATCACCTCGAACGCCTGGGAGGCTGATCGGCCGTGGCACCAGACCTGCTGGTCGGAATCGATGTCGGCACGACCCACCTCAAAACCGCGGCGTTTACGCCTGCCGGGGAGCAGATCGCCATCGCCCATGAAAAGACTCCCCTTCGCCGGGTGGACGGCGGAGGGGAGTACGATGCACTGGAACTGTGGGCCGGTATCGCCCGCTGCCTGGCGCGGGTGGCGGCGGCCGTGGGACCGGGGCGCATCGCCTCGGTCGGCGTCGCCTCCATGGCCGAGGCGGGCGTGCTGCTCGACGGGCAGGGCGCCCCGCTCTACCCGGTGATTACCTGGTTCGACCCCCGCACGCGGCCCCAGGCGGAGCAGCTGGCCCGCGACCCGGGTTCGGCGGCGCTCTACCGGCGGTCGGGCCTCTTCGTCATGCCAAAGCACGGCCTCTGCAAAATCCTTTGGATCAAGGAGCACCATCCCGAGCTGTTCGCCCGGGGCGCCGCCTGGCTCAGCATGGCCGAGTGGATCGCCTACTGTCTGACCGGCCGCCTGGCCGCCTGTCCCACACTGGCGGCACGCACGCTGGGCATGGACCTGGCTACCCGTACGTGGGCAACCGACCTGCTCCAAGCACTTGGCGTGCCCAACTCGCTCTTCCCCCCGCTGGTGGCAGAAGGCGCCGCCCTCGCCCCGCTCAGCGCTGTGGCCGCCGCCGCAACCGGCCTGACCGCAGGGACGCCTGTCGCCCTCGCCGGGCACGACCATCCTTGTGCGGCCTTTGCCGCGGGGATAGCCACCCCGGGGCAACTGCTGGATTCCACCGGCACCGCCGAGGCAGTGATCGGGGCTGTGCCGGCGCCCATTCTGACCGATGCGGCCCTGCAGACGGAGATCAGCCAGGGCCCCCTGCCCGTGCCGGGCCTCTACGGCCTGCAGGCCGGCGCATCGGCCAGCGGCGGCTCCGTCGAATGGCTGCGCCGGGAGCTTCTGGACGATGCGGATTACCCCGCGCTGACCAACTTGGCCGAGTCGGCCGGAGAGGGGCCGTCCGGCGTCCTCTTTCTGCCGCACCTGGCGGGGGGCGGGCCGCCTGCCGTCGAGCCGGCGTCGAAGGGCGCCTTTGTGGGCATCACCTATGCAACGACCAAAGCGCACCTGGCGAAGGCGGTCTTCGAGGGTACCTGCCTCGAACTGCGCCTCATGGTGGACGCAATGGAGCGCCTCCGCGGCGCCCCCTTTGAGCGGGTGGTGGTGACGGGCGGCCATTCCCGCAATCCCCTGTGGCTGCAACTGAAGGCCGATATTCTCGGGCGCCCCGTCTCGGTGCCCGAAGTGGGGGAGGCGACGCTGCTGGGCGCCGCCCTGCTCGGTGCAGGGGGCGAAGCCGGCGCCGTGCGCGCGGAGCGGGTGATTCCCCCTCGCCCCAATGTGACCGAAGCCTACGCACAGGTCTTCACCGACTACCGGCGGCTCTTCCCGGCCCTCCGGCCGGTGTACAGAGGCGGTGGCACCGTGTGATCGACGGGTTGCTGGAAGCGTGAGGGGGCCTGCCGGTAGTCGGCAGGCCCCCATCCCTTATCTACTCCCTGCTGCCCAGTTTGTGGTCGATCATCAGAAGGGCCTGTGGGCTGTTGCCCGCCCGCGCGATCATGACCAGCGCATCGGCCGCGCTCTTCTCCTCTTCCACCTGTTCGGTGATGAACCCCTGCAGGAACGGAATGCTCGGGTAGTCATGGTGCTCCATCGCGATGGCGTAGAGGTTGTTGATCGACTGCGTGATGCGCTTCTCGTGTTCGAGTACGCTTTTGAAGACATCTTCAATGGTCCCGGGCTCCGCCGCGGGCTGCGGCACCTCTCGCAGCCTGACCTTGCCGCCCCGGTCCAGCAAAAACTCAAAGAACCGCATGGCGTGCTCGGACTCTTCTACAGCCTGCCGCTTGAGCCAATGCGCGATACCCGGGTAATTCTCCGCCTCGACATACGCAGCCATGGCCAGGTACGTGTATGCCGACGCGAACTCTTCGCGAATCTGCGTGTTGAGCGCCTCTTCGAGTGCAGGATGCATCGCCATTTCCCCTCTCTATCCTGCTGTGTGGCGCCTCTAGTTTGCGCGATTTGTTTCCGGTCAACTCCGCTGCGCGGTATAGCACGCGCCGGCCAGGCGGCGCCGTTCTTTTGTGCAGCGCTTCAGCAGGATTTTTTGCGCACGCTGCGAACTGCTGGCTGAAAAGGGGGAACCCTGAGCACTTCAATAGGGGGAAGCATTGATGGAGTCTCGTGTCAATCTCATCGGTCTGCTGCTCGGCGGATTGGTGGTCATTTGCGCTGCGATCGGCGGCTACGTCCTATGGCAGCGGAGCCGCGGCGGGGGGGCGCGGGGCCTTGCCCCGGGCGGCGGAAACCAGCCACCCGCGCAGGCAGCGACAGTAGTACTTGGAAAGCGCACCTACAGCTGGCCCGACCGGGTAGGGTATTACGTGACGTTCCAGACGCAGGGCGCCCAGACCGTCGAACTGGAAGTCACCGCCGAATGGTACGGCTTCCTGAACCCCGGCGACCGGGGCAGCCTCGTGCTGCAGGGCGGGCAGTTCGGGGGCTTCCACAGGGCGGGGTAGTGGTGATGGGCCGGGCGAGGCTGAGCCATGGTGCAGAGCGGCAACCACAGAGGACGAAGCGGTGCGATCCCGGAGGGGATGCACCGCCTTGCTTTATGCGCCGCCGGTTCGGCCGTACCGCGCCCTGAGCGCGTGGAGCAGCGTTCTGACGGGGCCCGGCACCGTGCCTTCGCTTCTGGTGACGGAGAGCACCGTGCGGCCCTGGTCCGGCCAATCCCGAATGGGCACCGCTGACAGCCGGCCCCGCTGCACTTCGTCGGCCACGGCGGACAGGGGCAGCACTGCCACGCCCATGTTCAGGCCGGCCATGGTCTTGACCGCCTCCACGGTGGGCTGCTCGGCAAAGTGGCAGTTGATGTCGGCGCCGGCCAGAACGCCGACCACCATCTGGCGGAAGCCGGCCTGCCGGGGCAGCGTCAGCACGATCTGACCCGCCAGGTCCGCCATGGCGACGTCCTTACCCTGCACCAGGGCATGGGCAGGGGCGGCCACGGCAACGACCGGGTCGAGCAGCAGGGGCACCGCCCGTACGCCCGACATGGTCGGCGGCGTGGAGATCAGCGCCAGGTCGGTCTGATAGCCGAGCAGGCTGTCCAGGCACTCCTGATAGTGCCCGGTATGCAGTTCCACCTGGACGTCAGGAAAGTTCGCCTTGAACTCCGCCAGCACGGGCGGCAGCAGGAACTGCATGACCATATGCCCGGCGGCCACGCGCAGGTGGCCGGCGCCGACTGCCGACGCATCCGCGGCCGCCCGGCGGCATGCTTCCACTGCGGCCAATGCAGCGCGCGCCTGAGGGAGGACCGCCTTGCCCGCCGGCGTCAGTTCGACCCCGTGGCTCGTCCGGGTCAGGAGGACGGCGCCCAGATCCTGCTCGAGGGCCTTGATCTGCCGGGTGACGGCCGGCTGCGTCAAATGCAGGGCGTCAGCCGCCCGCGACAGGCTGCCGGTCTCCGCCACGGCGCAGAACGTCTCCAATAGGTGTAGCACGACGACAACTCCTAACGTTTCAGGTGTCCCGCATACCCCAATAACAATTCGGCATTAGAGCGATTCCTCCCTACTATGATACGCTCCCGTCAGGAGGGATTCCATGTGAAAAAGCTGTGGCAAATCGCCCGGATGGGCCTCCTGCTGGGTGCAACCGTCTTCGGCGGGGTGGCGGCGGCCTACCCGCGGGTGCGGGAGCGCTGCACGGAACTGGGAGAGATCACGGCGGAAGAGGTGGACGGGCTCTACGCACTGGCCGTCGTTCTGCCGGGACCGTCGTTCCTGAACCTGTGGGGCGCCGTCAGCGCCCGGACCGGCGGGCTGATCGGGGCCGTCGTCGGCGAGATCGCCTTGCTGTTGCCGGCGGTGGTGCTGGTGCTGGCATTGCCCCTCACGACGGTGATTCCGTGGATCGGTGCACGCACGGAGGGGGCGCTGAACGGTTCGATATACGCCACTGCCGGGTTGCTGCTCGCCACGGGCATCGAAGCCGTGCGCAAGCACAAAGGCTACCGCCCCTGGCTGATTACCGCCCTGGGGCTGGGCGCCCTGCTGGCCGGGGTTCATCCCGTTTTTCTGTTAATACTTGTACTGGGGTGGGGAGCGCTGTGACGCTGCTGCGGCTATTCTTCCTCGTAGTCTCTCTCAACGCGGTCGCCCTTGGCGGCGGCGGCATGATGTTGGCGGGTCTGGAGCGGGAACTGGTCGGCGGCGGGTTCATCACGCCGGCGCAGTACGCGGCGGGCGTGGCCCTGGGCCAGTCGACGCCGGGGCCGCTGGCCGCCTTCACCACGGCAATCGGCAACTACGCCCTCGGCTGGCCCGGCGCCCTGATCGCCACCGGCGGCATGATGACCGTCAGCCTGATCGTTGTCGCCGTGATCCGGCTGGTGCCGCCCGCCTGGTTCCGGCAGCCCCGCGTGCAGGGCGCCCTCGCGGCGATCGGCCCATATGTGGCAGCGCTCGTCCTCTTCCTGGCCCTGCGCATCGGCCTTTCGGGGGGCGCCCAGCGGCTGGTGCTGCCGGTATTGATTGTCGCCGGCGTGGCGGTCGGGCGGCTGAAGAAAGTCCCCACCCCGGCCCTGATGCTCGGTGCCGTGGCCCTGGGGATGCTCTTCGAGGACGCCTGGTGATCGGTGGCCTCTGTTGACAGGCTGGGCGGGAGCGCATATCATTTTAGAGTAGCAGATGCGCCCGTAGCTCAGTCGGACAGAGCAGCAGTTTCCTAAACTGCGGGTCGGCGGTTCGATTCCGTCCGGGCGCGCCAAGCAGTATGAGGGTTTCCTATCATGAAATCGGGGGTACTCTGTGGAGTGCCCCCGATTTTCCCAATCGGCATCACGACGTAGGCTGGGGGCAAACCATGGCAAAGTCGCAGCCAGGCCGCTTGGTCTCGGCGTTGGTGATGACGGGAAGAATATTGTGGATCATCATCAGTGGAAAGGGAGAATCGGCCCGCAGCCGGAAAAACGTTGACGATCCGGGGTGGGCGGGGCCATTTTGGTGACCTTCACCCCGGCTTTAGGGGTTTTTTGCGACATTCACCCCGATTGCGGGGCGATTCTTGGCCCGTCGAGGTCGTCGAGCCTGCGACACTGGTCCCCAGAACCGCGAATCGTCACCAATTTAGAGGTGGCTCCCCAAGCCGACTGCAAAATGCTGACGATTCCCCAGTGCCGCCGGGCGCCCCGGCAGAGCGAAGTGACGGGGCGCGCCAGGCCGAAGCGGCTTGCAAGTATCAGTAGCGCCTCTCAAGCAACAAGCGCCAGCGAGCACTGGCGCTTGTTTGATCCCCAGGAGGTTCGACGGGGCGGGGGCGGGGTGGGGACGTAGGCTTGCTGCCGGCCGCAGTGAGGCGCGGCACAGTCGCGCGGCGAGGGCTGCCAGGATCCGTCAAGGTATGATATAACTATCTAGGCAAGTTCTTCATGTCCCGCAGATCCCGTTCATAGACACCGAAGCCTTCGCCTTCGGGCGTCTGGACCCAGTCGATCACCATGCCGTCCAGGTACTGCTCGGTGACCGCGTCAATAACCACAGGGACGCCGTCGACGGTGGCCGTGGCCAGGTGTCCGGGCTCCAGCGCCATCAGCCACTTTTCGCCGGTACCCGCCTTGCGGATATGGATGCGCAGTGCCAGCCCGCCGCCCCGTTCTGCCAGGACGGCCTTGATCTGCTTTGCGGCGGCGGCGGTGATGGAAAACTGCACGGGGTGTCACCTCTGTCCAGTGGCGTGGGTAGATCTTTTCGCATGATACGGAACCGGTTCCTGCTCCGCCTCTTCGAGATGTTGGGAGGGCCACTTACTGTGCAGCCAGCTGTCGCTGCTACCCCTAATTTTACCCGCAAAGCGATCCGTGGACAGATCATTCACCTGGCCTGGCCGGTCATCGGCGAGCAGGTGCTGACGACCCTGGCCAACATGGTTGACGCGGCCCTCCTGGGCCACCTGAGCCCCGTAGCCATGGCGGCCATCGGTTTTACGCAGACGCCCCACTGGCTGATGGTCGGGCTCTTCATGGGGCTCGGCGTGGGCGTCAACGCCCTCGTCGCCCGGTTTCAGGGCGCCGGCGACGTGCAGCACATTCCGCCCGCGACCCGGGCCGGGTTCTGGCTCGGTCTGATGCTGGCCCTGGTGATGGGCGTCGCGATCTTTGCCACCGCCCCCTGGATTGTCGATGTCGCGGGGGCAGAGCCGGAGGTGGTGCCCGTGGCCGCCCGGCTTCTGCGGCTGCTGGTGCCCGGCATGGTCGCCGCCTATTGGATGATGGTCATGACCGCCGCCCTGCGGGCGACGGGCGATACCAGGACTTCGCTCGTGATCAACATCGGCATCAATGTGCTGAACGCGGTGCTCGCGTACGGCCTGATTTACGGTGCCTTTGGCCTGCCGGCCTTCGGCGCCTACGGGGCAGGTTACGCCACAACCACGGCCCGGATTCTGGGCGCCCTGACGCTGCTGGCGGTGCTCTTGGGCCGAAGTGACGGCGCCCGCCTGGAGTGGCGCAAGCTGGGCCATATTGACTGGGACCTGGCGTGGCGCATCTTCCGGGTCGGGTATGTCGCGTCCACAGAGCGGATGTTCAGCACCATCATCTACATCCTCTACGCCGTGATGGTGAACGGCCTGGGCACCGTGGTTGCGGCGGCCCAGAACATTACTGTGGCGGCAGAGAACATTACCTGGATGCTGGCGTCCGGGTTTTCCATGGCGACGGCCGCGCTCGTGGGCCAGCGCCTGGGCGCCGAGCGCCCGGATGAGGCGGAGGGCGTCAGCCGGGAAGCGGCCAGGCTGTCCATGCTGCTGCTCGGGGCGGTCGGGCTGGTCTTTATCGCATTTCCCGGCCCGTACTTGCGGATCTTCACAGATGACCCGGCCGTGCTGGCGCACAGCACCACGGCCCTGCGCATCGCCGGATTTACGGAGGTCTGTACGGCGCTGGTGCTGACGCTGAACGGCGCGCTGTCCGGCGCCGGCGACACCCGCCCGCTGTTTTTGGTGACCACGGGCGGCGGGATCATCCGGCTTACCCTCGCGACCATCTTCATCAAGCTCTTCGGCTGGGGCCTAGCCGGCGCCTGGTTCGCCGCCGGCGTCGACTGGGTGGTGCGGTCGGTGCTGATTTACTACCGCTTCCGCTCCGGGGCGTGGAAGACGGTGAAAGTGTAGCGGCCGCACTACGGACGCGGCTTCACCGGCTGCTCCAGCACGCCGCGGCTCAGCGTCTCGGTGTAGACCAGACAGGTCGCACACGCATCCCCGTGGGCACTGCACGCCTCGCCGGGGCTTTCCCAGCATGGCCGTACATGTGCTGCCCGGTTCGGGCAGGCCCCGCAGATGGCCGCCGGAATTTGGCGCAGTTCCCAGCACCGCATGATCGGCTTCCCCGGCTGCGCCGGACGGCGGAGCTTGTGAAATGCCAGGGTGAAGGCTGCCACGACAGCGGGATCGAGCTGGGTCCCGGCCAGGGCCTGCAGGTCAGCCAAGGCCCGATCCAGCGGCAGGGGCTTGCGGTAAGCCCTACCCGTGGTCTTGGCGTCAAACAGATCCGCCACGGCGATGATGCGGGCGCCCAGGGGAATATCCTTCCCCTTCATGCGGGCCGGATAGCCCCGCCCGTCCCACCGCTCGTGGTGATGGGCCACCATCGGGCCAAGCGGCACCACCGACTGCACGGGGGAGACCAGCTCGCTGCCGATGCGGGTGTGCTCCTGGATCAGCTCATACTCCCGGGACGTCAGCCGGCCGTCTTTGGCATACGTAGCCGTATCGACGGCGATCATGCCGATATCGTGCAGATAGGCACCCAATCCGACGGCCTGCACGTGGTCTTCCTGGAGCCCCAACTCGCGGGCGGTCATTTCCGCATACTGCAGCATCCGCTCCGAATGTCCGACCGTGTACAAGTTGGCTCCGTCCATGCCTGCGACCAGTGACTTCAGAGTATCCACGTACAGGTCAGCCGTTTGGGCAATGACCCCGCTTTCCGCCACAATCCGCCCGGCGTGGCTGCTCAGACCGGCAAAAGTGGCCACCCGGCGGGCAGCGGCTTCAGTCGCTTCCTGGAGGAAGTAGTAGGCGCACCCTGCCGGGCGCCCCTCCGGGCCGGGCAGCAGTGCAGGAATCCGGGTGACGGCCTGCACGCCTTCGCTGCGCAGGGCGCCGAGTGCGGGACCCGATACCAGGTCGGGCCGCTCGGGCATGCCCAGCAGTGCCGGTGCGGCACCGCCCAGCAGTTTCACGGTGAGAATCGCGCCCCGGCCGGCGGAAGCCGCCAGCGACGGGCCTTCACCAGCGCGTCCTTGCAGGACGAGGCCGCCGTCGGCGGCGCCCAGAATGCGCAGGGGAATATGGAACAGCAGTTCCAGGGCCCGGTGGGATTTGAGGGCCACTTCGCCCGAGAGGCGTGAAGCTGTCAGAACAGCTTTCAACTGCTCCAGTTCCTGCCGTGCCTCCTCCAGTTGACGGGCAGTCTCCACCAGCGCCGCAGCGGCCTCGCTGCGCCGGACATGGGGAGCAGGGGGGGTGGCGCCCCGCACCAGCTTCACTCGCAGCACCATCAGCGGTCCGCAGGGCACCGTCAGCCACCGGTCGCCGGCACGTTCCACGACGGCCGCCTGTGCCGGAATCTCCGATCGGTCCAGCACCACGGGCGCCTGACCCGCTTCGCCCCGGGCCGTGGTCAGACGGAACTGGCCGTCCGTCCCGGTGCTCAGGTAGGCGTGTCCCGCGTCGGCCCGCATATCGGCCATGAGCTGTTCGAGGCAGAAAGCGGCGGCCTCGTCGGCGGCGGCAAAAGCGGTCGGATAGCGCTGCTGCGTTGAGAGGAGGCTTCTGTCGCGGCCCAGTAAGTTATCGAGCCAGGGCATGGACACACCTCCTGACTGGCATTATATCAACATGCAGAATACTTTCTTCCAGGAACGTAAAATCCCTGCACATAATGAGAGGGAGTATCGCCTGGCATGGCGATACTCCCTCGTTTATTCCTCGCGCAAGACTTGGAGTGGCTTCGCTGCCAGGACGTCGATGGTGCTCAGTACGCCGACGGCGATGGTCAACACCAGGGAGATAAGCACCCCGACTGCCAGCGACCGCACATCCGGCACGTAATCGATCTCCATCACGTATTTCATGACGCCCCATGTGGCGACTGCCGCCAGGAAAGCGCTGACGAAGCCGGCGATCAGGCCCAGGGCGGCGTACTCCACTGCGAAGATGCGCCACACGCGGGCGCGGGTGGCGCCCAGGGTCTTGTACAGCACGGCTTCCCGCGTCCGCCGGTACTTCGTCGTGGCGATGGAAGAGGCCAGAATGAGGAGGCCCGCCAGCACCGAGAAGCCCGCCACGAAGCGGATCACGAGGCTGATCCGGTCCAGCATCTCCGTGACTGTGGCCAGCATATCCGCCACATCGATCACCGTGACGCCCGGGAACCGGGCGACGACCGCCCGCTGCACGTCCCGCGAAGCCCCGGGCCTGACCGACGCCTGGGCGTAGTAGGTAATGCGGCCGTTCTGCTCCAGCACGCCGGGGGCGAAGACGAAGTTGAAGCCGCCCCCCGCCCGGTAGTCCGTCGTTTTGCGGATGTTGAAGACCCGCGCCCGAATCGGCGTGCCGCCTTCCAGATCCATTTCGACCACGGAGCCGACCGTCATATGCAGCCGCTCTGCCGCTTCCCGCTCGATGGAGACCAGGGGCTCCTTCGTCCAATCGGCCTCCGTCCACCAGGGGCCTTCAATCACGATATCCCCTTCGGGGATCGCCCTGGTGTAGGTCGTCTGGAACTGGAAGTTGAACCACCGGGCTTCCTCTTCGCTCAAATTCATCTCGTCCCGGGTCTTGCCATCGATCGTCACCAGGCGGCCCCGGACGATGGCCGTGGGCGCCGGCGCCTTTGCCACGCCCGGATGCTGCTGCAGCAGTGCGTGGAATGCCTCGGCATCCGGGGCCTGCAGGTTGATGAAGACCATGTTCGGCGCCCCCTTCGGCACCGTGATGCTGACTTCGTTCATCAACCCTTTCTGCAGCAGATAGACGGCCAGTACCATGGTGATGCCGATGCCCAGGGCGAGCACGATGGCGCCCGCCTGGCTGCCGGGCCGGTACAGGCTCGCCAGCCCTTGCCGCACGGAGATCCAGGCGCGGGGGACCCGAATCAGCTTGAGCGATCGGACGACCAGCCACGCGGCGCCCAGCAGCAGCAGGACCGAACCGGCCAGCCCGCCCATGAACCAGAGGCCCCACTTGAGCGAGCCGGACATCCAGGCGGAGACCAGCACGAGCCCCAGGCCGATGGCGCCCAGGAGCGCCGCCGTGCGGATGCGCCGTGCCGCCGTAGGTGCGGGGCGGCTTTCCGCCATCTCCCGGCGGAAGACCAGGCCCGGCTTGATATCCGCAATCGCCGAAAGCGGCAGCAGCGTAAAGAGCACCGATGTGACCAAGCCCACAGCCAGACCCTGCAGCGCTACGATAGGCTGTAAATGCAGCTCGATGGTCAGGTTGACGATGGGGCCGACCACCTGCGGCATGACCAGTTGAACGGTGTAGCCCAGCAGAACGCCCAGGGCGCTGCCGGCAAGGCTCAGCAGCAGCATCTGCGTCAGGTAGATCAGCAGGATCTTGCGGTTGGTGCCGCCCACGCATTTCATGATGGCGATCGAATCGAGCTTCTGCTGCAGGAAGGCGCGGGTGGCGTTCGCGACGCCGAGCCCGCCCACCAGCAGCGCCACCAGCGAGACCAGGGAGAGAAAGTCGGTCATGCGGTCGAGAAACCGCTTGACCTGCGGGTTCGCTTCCCGGAAGTCCGCAATGGACGGGCGCTGCTCCTTGAACGCTTCTTTGAGATCCGCCCGCAGCTGTTCCACCTGAGTGTCGTCAGCCAGTTTGAAGAGATACTTGAACCGCGCCCGGCTGCCCAGCTGGATCAGTTCGGCCTTCGCCAGGCCGCCGGCGGTGATCATCACCCGCGGCCCCATGGAGAAGCCCGCCGTCACCCGGTCCGGCTCCTTGAGAATGAGCCCGCTGATGGTGAACATCGCCCTGCCGACGCTGATCTGATCGCCGACTTGGAGCCCAAGCTGATCGAGCAGGTCGGCGCCGACCCAGGCCGTATCGTCGGTCAGGCGGGCGCCCGGCGGCTCGACTTCCAGGTTGCCGTAGAACGGGTAGCCCAGTTCGACCGCCTTCACTTCGACCAGCCGGAAGGACTGCTTGTCTGCCGTCAGGGCCATGGAGGTCGTCTCGGTCACCCGGGCGACCTGAATGCCCCGCTCTGCCGCAGTTGCCGCAATGAACTGATCCTGCTCGGGCGTGATCGTCCGCCCGGTACTGAGCGTCATGTCCGCGGCCATGAGCGGGCGGGCTTCCTGGAGCATCGCCTCCTGAATGGAGGCATTGAACCCCTTTACGCCGACCAGCCCCGCCACGCCGATCGCAATGCAGAGCACGAAGAAGATGAACTTCCGCTTGCCCCGCCGCAGCTCCCGCATGGCCATGCGCAGGGGAAAGAACTTCACGGGCGCCGGCCCCCTCCCACGGCTTGCGCCACCATTTCATCTTTGACGATGCGCCCGTCGCGCAGGTGGACGATGCGATCTGCCCGCGCTGCCAGGCCCGGGTCGTGGGTGACCATCACCAGCGTCGTCCCCTGCTCCCGGTTCAGCTTCAGCAGCAGGTCGATGATATGGTGCCCAGTGGCCGAATCCAGGTTGCCCGTGGGCTCGTCCGCCAAAAGCATGGCGGGGCGGGGGGCGAAGGCCCGGGCCAGGGCGACCCGCTGCTGCTCGCCGCCCGAGAGCTGCACGGGATAGTGGTGGCCCCGCTCGGACAGGCCGACCGCCTCCAGCAGCTCCTGCGACCGTTCAGTAGGATCGCCGGTGAATTGATCCGAGAGCTCCATCGGCAGGGCGATGTTCTCCCGGGCCGTCAGGTTGGGGATCAGGTTGAAGGATTGAAAGACGATGCCGATTTTCCGGCCGCGCAGCAGCGCCAGGGCATCTTCATTCAGGCCCGTGATCTCCTCGCCCTCGACTTTAATCGAGCCGCCGCTCGGATTGTCCAGCCCGGCGATCAGCCCCAGCAGCGTTGACTTGCCGCTGCCGGACGGACCCATGATCGCTAGCGCCTGTCCCTTCGGCACATGTAAATCCGTCGGCTTCAAGATTTCCAACATCCGATCGCCGCTCTGCAGCGTCTTATAAACACCAGACAGTCTCAGCATAGGCCGGTCATTCCTCCGAGCGAAAAAAGCTCCACCGGCGGCTTGACCGTCGGTGTGGTACAATTTCAAGCAGAAAGTGAGGGAGTTGAACGTGCGGAATCGGTTCATCCTGTATACCTGTTTAGTCGTGCTTGCCGCCCTTGTAGGCATGGCCGGCTGCAGCGGCAAGAAGCAGGCTGTCCCGACCAGGCCGGCGATCAGGCCGACGGTGGCTTCGCCTACATCGAGTATAGACCGCACGGGCTGGCCGGTCATTGTTGCGTTCGGCGACAGCCTGACGGCGGGCCAGGGCGTCCCGTTTGACAGCAACTATCCGAGCCAACTGCAGGCGGAGCTGGACCGGCTCGGGTACAAATACCGGGTAGTGAATGCGGGCATATCCGGCGACACCACGGCGGGCGGTGTGACGCGCCTGGAGTCTGTCTTGAACCACAAGCCGGAGATCGTCATTTTGGAGTTGGGTCCCAACGACGCCCTTCAGGGCATGAAAATCGACGTTATGAAAGCCAACCTGCAGAAGATGATCGAGGAGTTGCAGAAGCTGCAAGTCCAGGTGGTGCTGGCGGGCATGCAGATTCCGCCCAATTACGGGCCGGAGTATACGGAGGCCTTCCGGCAGTCATACGTCGACCTGGCCAAGCAGCATGACCTTCCGCTCATTCCATTCTTCCTCGACGGCGTGGCTGCCAAACCGAGTCTGAACCAGATGGATGGGATTCATCCCACCGCCGAGGGGTATGCCTATGTAGTGAAAAACGTGATGACCGTACTGGAACCGCTGCTGAAGAAACCGTAAGGAGGCTGTCTGTGGAGCTCGAGCAGATGCACAAGAAGTTTGCGGCGGACTGTTTCAACGGCACCTGGGGTTTGATGGAGAAGATCGGCCGCACCCCGGAAGAGACCCACAAGATGATCGCCATGGCCTATGCCTCGCTCTATCACTGGGGCGAAATCGGCACACCCTTGAACCTGGCCAGGTCGCACTGGCAGATCTCCCGGGTCTGGGCGATTATTGGGGAAGGGCAGAACGCCTTCAACCATGCCATGGTCTGCCTGAACTTGTGCGAGATGGACGATTTCGGGCCCTTCGACCTGGCCTACGCGCACGAAGCCCTGGCCCGGGCGGCCATGATTCTCGGCGACGACCACGCACAGGCGTATCACCTGGGTCAGGCCTGGGAGATCGGCAGTCAGATCCCCGGCGCCCAGGAGCGGGAATACCTGTTTAATGACCTCAAGACCATTTCAGGGTAGCGGTGACCGTGGTGCCGTGGCCGGGGACAGACCGTACGGCCAGGGTTCCCCCGCAGGTCTCCGCCCGCTCTTTCATGCCCTGCAGGCCCCGGCCGCCGGGGCGCGCTTTTGCGAAGCCTTGTCCTTCATCTTCGATGATAAGGACGAGGCTTTTCTCCTGTACGGAGAGGTTCACGTGCACCGTGCGGGCCTGCGCATGCCCGGCAATGTTGTTCAGCGCCTCCTGACAGATGCGGTATGCCGCCAGGGCCACGTTGGGCGGGGGTTCGCTGACCACGGCGCCGCCGCCTTCAAACGTGACGGTCAGCCCCTGCTCCGCCTCCCAGGCCGTGCAATACGCCTGCAGCGCTTCCGTCACCCCCATTTGCTCCAGCAGGTGGGGGTGAAGCTGCTCCATAATGCGCCGCAGTTCGCCCGTGGAGCGGCGCAGGGCTTCGGCCGCTTCGCGCACTTTCGCGGCGGCCGCGGTGGGATCGGCGGTGCGCAAGGACAGCTCAAGTTTGCGCATGGGCGCCACAATGCCGGCGCCCAGCCAGTCGTGTACTTCGCCGGCGATGCGCCGCCGCTCGGCGTCGCGGGCGTTGACCAGCTCGGCGACCCGGCCCCGGTGCGCTGCCCGCTCCCGCTCCATCGAGCGGTCGACGACGTACGTGACCAGAAAGAAGAGGCCGATGCGCAGCGCGACCAGCGCCGGTACAGCCGGGACGCCGTCCGGGTTGACGACGGCGTATATGGCGGCGTAAACCGCCGCATTGAGGCCAAGCAGACCATAGTGCAGCACGGGGCGCCCCAACGCGGGAGCGGTGAGCGACATCATGATATAGGCCGGCCAGGACTCGGAGCTCCGCCCGCCGGTCACGGCAACCATGGCAGCCAGCAGGACCGTCCAGATGATCGAGTCATAGAAGTGGAGGGCCCGCCACTCCCGGCGGCGCAGAGGCAGTTCCAGTACAGCCGCGGCCCCGCTCAGCCCGAAGACAAGGGCGACCGGCCAGGTGCGGAACTCCAGGCGCCCCGCTCCGAGCAGGTAGATGATCAGCAGGGCGCCCCAGATCATCTGGGCCGCGTTTTCGACGGGTACGCGCATGGCCATCGCCTCCTGTTATGATCATAGCAGGAGGCGGTGTCAGATGGAGACCCTCCGGCTCTTATTGGTGGAAGATCAGACCGTGGTGCGGGAAGGGCTGCGCCAGCTGGTGGAAAGCGAACCGGGGCTGACCGTGGCCGGTGAGGCGGGCACGGTGGCGGAGGCGACAGCGCTTGCTGCGGAGCGGCGCCCCGACGTGGTGCTGCTCGATTTGAAGCTGCCCGATGGCAGCGGGCTGGAGGCCGCCCGCCGGATGCTGGCCACGCCCCACCCGCCCGCCGTGCTCGTGCTGTCCACCTATGAAGATGTCGCCCTCGTACGCTCGGCCCTGGAGCTGGGGGTAAGCGGCTACATTCCCAAGAGCGCCTCGTTCCAGGAGATTGTCGCCGCCGTGCGGGCTGCCGCAGCCGGCGGCGTAGTGCTCCACCCCGCGCTGGCCGGCAAGTTGGCGCGGCCCGGGGCGGCCGAGCCCACCGACCAGGAGCTGCGCATGCTGCGGATGCTGGCAGACGGGGCATCCTACGGAGAGATCGGGGCGGGGCTCTACTTGAGCGAGCGGACGGTACGCAGGCACATGAATGTGCTGTTCGCAAAGCTCGGGTGCTCCAGCCGGGCCGCGGCCGTGGCCGAGGCCCTGCGCCGGGGGCTACTGGCCTGAGGAGGGGCTGCTGCTGAGTATCCGACTGGGGTATGCGTGTATCAACTTGAGCCTGCAGCAGGAAGAGACAGGCCCCCGCTTCAAGGCGCTCACCGCCAAACGGCTCTCGACGATGGAGCCCAGGGAGCGGCGGGCACATTTATATCAGGTGGGGCGCAACAACCTGAAGACGGTGGAAGCGATTCTGCGGTGGAACGCCGAGCGGGAAATCCGCCTGTACCGGATCACATCGGAACTGATCCCCCTGGCCACCCACCCGGTGGCGGCGGAGTGGAATTGGGCGGAAGACCTGGCCCCGGAGTTCGCTGCGTGCGCCGCCGCGGCCCGGGAGACCGGGGCTCGGCTCACGATGCACCCCGGGCAGTACACGGTGCTGAACGCCCGGGAGCCGGCTGTGGTCGCGAAAGCGGTGGAGGACTTGGCTTACCACGCTCGGGTTCTGGACCTGATGGAGGCGGGGCCGGCGTCAGGCATGGTGCTGCACATTGGCGGCGCCTACGGCGACAAGGTGGCGGCCGCGGCCCGGTTCGTGGCGCACTTCGGCGAACTGCCTGATCACGTCGCCCGGCGTCTCTGGGTGGAGAACGACGACACTACGTGGGACACTGCGGAAGTGCTGGCCATCGCCATGGCCGTCCGGCGCCCGATGGTCCTCGATATCCACCACCACCGGGTGCTGCGCGACGACGACTGGTTCCCCTGGCTGGAGCGGATCCTGCCGACCTGGGGCCCCATCCGGCCCAAGGTGCACTTCTCCAGCCCCAGGGACGGCGCCCGCTCCCGGTCCCATGCCGACAACATCGACGCGGGGGAGTTCACCGCCTGTCTGGAGCGGATCGGCCATCTGGACCTGGATGTCATGCTGGAGTGCAAGGCAAAAGATGAAGCCCTGCTGCGGCTGCGGGCGGAGTTGAAAGAAAGCGAAAAAAGCGCCGGGCTCGTCTGAGCTCGGCGACTTACTGCTTTCGCATCGCCATGACGAGGGAGAGCTTTCCCCCGGACGATGTGAACTCCTTGATGACGATGTTCCGGCCGTAGTTGCTGGTAATCATTTCGCTGACGGGCAGCTGAATCGACGCCGTTTTTGCGTCAAACCAGGGGATATCCAGTTGGGTACGCCGCCCTGCCCATTTGATCAGGCTGACGGGGACGGGAATCCGCCCAACCTTGGCATGGGTAATCAGAAACTCGACCTGCCCCCGTTCGCTGACCGCCGGCTGCAGGTCTACGGTCAGGCCGACGGGACGGTTGCGGAACTTCTCCGGCACCTGCGGGTAAGGCAGCCGCAGAATCATGTCAATCTGAAGTTCCCCTTCCGGCAGGTAGGCGCGCACTTTGCGGATGGGACTGTCGGGCTGCCGGTTCGACAGCAGGGCGGAGGCGACCATGCCGCTGAACTCCGCTTCATTCACCACAAAATCGACATCCTGGCCGGACCAAAACTGCTCGGATTGGCTGCGGAGCTGATTGGAGAGGCTGATGTATGCCACAACGCCGCCCGGGCCCTGCTCAAAGTCTTCCCGCGGTGCGACGAGGTCCGGGCCGAACCACCAGAGCACGCCTGCGGCTGCCGTCGCCAGGACCAGCAGCCACGCCAGCATTGAGACAAGAATGCGAAAGAAGCTGCGCGGCCGCTTCTTTCGCATGACCACCGACATCTTTTTCATCCCCACCGATACTACGTTTTGTGTAAGTAGTTTACTGGAATAGTCACATGGACGGCAACGTTCAAAGTGCGGCAAAGCAGGTATGCATCTTCCTGGGATGGATGGTACTTCACCGCGGGCTGAATCAGATGTGTGCCATCAAATTGGCAGGCTTTTCCCTACATTTTCCAGAATCAACTCTACCATGCAGCGGATTGGGGAGGCTAGCGCATGCGCCATGTCCGGCTGATAGGGATGCTGTTGGTGATTCTGGTTGCCCTTTTGATGGTCCCCGCAGCGTTTGCCGGCTCCGCTTCTGATGATGCCAAGAACCCTGAGCTAATGGAACCTGCCTGCGCTGATGGTTGCCCTCCCGGCCCCCGTCCCACCTTGTATGGAAACCGATAGCGAAATACTTTAGCACCAGGAGCCGGGTCCCGCGGAGCGGGGCCCGGCTCCTGTGTTCGGCGGGCACTATACCGAACACAGCGCCATCCGTTTCCGTTTCTGGGATCAGGAGATGGTGATCTTCATAGGGAAGAGACAGGGGGTGGAGGAGCGTGGCGGAAATTGTCTGGCGGCCCACACGGGAGCAGGTGGCGGGCGCCCGCATCACCCGCTTTTTGGAGCGCTGCGGCCTGGCGGATCTCGACGCCTTGCTCGCGAGGGCGGCGGCTGACCCGTCCTGGTTCTGGGAGCAGGTGGCTTGCGACATCGGCATTGATTGGTACGAGCCGCCGCAGCAGACGCTGGACCTGGCGGGCGGCACGCCCTGGGCGCGGTGGTTCCGGGGCGCCCGCATGAACCTGGCCCACGACTGCGTTGACAAGCACGCCGCGGGCAGCCTGCGCAATAAGCTCGCCGTGATCTACGAAGGGGAGGATGGCCAGGTCCGCAAGTGGACCTACCGGGAACTCCAGGCGGAATCAAATCGCCTGGCCCTCGGGCTCAGGTCGCTGGGCATCGGGAAGGGCGACCGGGTCGGCATCTTCCTGCCGCTGGTGCCCGAGGCGGTGGCGGCGATCATGGCGGTGGCCAAACTGGGCGCCGTCTTCACGCCGATTTTCTCCGGTTTTGCCCCGCAGGCGGCAGGCAGCCGGCTGGATGATGCCGGCGTCAGGGTCCTGATCACCGCCGACGGCTTTACCCGGCGCGGCAAGACGGTCAACATGAAGGCCGCCGCCGACGAGGCGGTCGCCCTGGCGCCGTCGGTGGAGCGGGTCGTGGTGGTCCGGCGCCTGGGAAACTTCACCGCCTGGCACGAAGGGCGCGACATCTGGTACCACGACCTGACGGACGGGCAGCCGCGCACATTTGCCACGGAGCGGCTCGACCCGGAAGATCCGTTTATGATCATCTACACGTCGGGAACGACGGGGCGCCCCAAGGGGGCGGTCCACGTTCACTGCGGCTTCCCGCTCAAGGCGGCCCAGGATATGGCCCACTGCTTCGACGTGTGCGGGCAGGACGTGGTCATGTGGTTCACCGACCTGGGCTGGATGATGGGACCCTGGTTGATTTTCGGCACGCTGATGCTCGGCTCCACCATGTTCCTGTACGACGGCGCACCGGATTTTCCCCAGCCGGACCGCATTTGGGCGGCGGTGGAGCAGCACGGCATCACGCACCTGGGGCTTTCGCCCACGGTCATCCGGGCGCTGGCGCCCCACGGGGAGCACTGGCCCGTAGGGCGCGACCTGAGCAGCCTGCGCATCCTCGGCGGCACCGGGGAGCCCTGGAATCCCGATCCGTATCTCTGGTTTTTCCGGCACGTCGGCGGGGGACGGTGCCCCATCATCAACTACTCCGGCGGCACGGAGACGTCCGGCGGCATACTGGGCTGCGTGGTGACGCGGCCGCTCAAGCCCTGCTCTTTCAACACGGCGATTCCCGGCATGGGCGTGGCCATTCTCGACGAGCAGGGGCAGCCTGTGCCACAGGGCACGGTGGGCGAACTGGCCCTGACCGTCCCCTGGGTCGGCATGACCCGTGGCTTCTGGCAGGCGCCGGAACGCTACGTGGACGCCTACTGGAGTCGGTTCCCGGGCGTCTGGGTGCATGGCGACTGGGCGTCAGTGGATGAAGACGGCTTCTGGTACATCCACGGCCGGTCGGATGACACCATCAAGATTGCGGGCAAGCGAGTGGGGCCGGCGGAGTTCGAGTCGGTGCTGGTTTCGCACCCGGCGGTGGCGGAAGCAGCGGCCATCAGCGTTCCCCACGAAATCAAGGGCGAGGCCGTCGTCTGCTTCGCCGTGCTGAAGTCCGGAGGGGCGCCAGGCCCGGCCCTGGCGAAGGAGCTGAAGGACCTGGTCGCCGCCGCCATGGGCAAGCCCCTGGCGCCGGAAGAGATCAAGTTCGTGGGCGCCCTCCCCAAGACCCGGAACGCCAAAATCATGCGCCGGGTGATCAAGGCGGCGTATCTGGGCAAGGAGCCGGGGGACCTGTCGGCCCTGGAGAATCCGGATGCAGTACGCGAGATCGCCGCAGTCCGATAGCGAACAAAAAACGAGGGAGGCCACACGCCTCCCCCGTTCCCGTTCATCCCCCTGCGATGGGCGGGAAGATCGCCAGCTCATCGCTGTCGTCTACCTTTGTCTGCAGGCCCTCCAGGTCCCGAATCAGCCGGCCGCGCAGCATGATGTTCACATACGGCAGCAGTTCCCCCGTCCCCGGGTCGACCACGTGCTCCGCCAACGCCGGGATCCGGTCGAAGAGATGCGCAAGGGCATCGCTGACGGCGGCGCCGCTTGGCAGGGTCAGGTGTACCAGACCGTCCTTCGCATGCGCCCGCAGGTTGGCGAACAGCTTGATCTTCATGCTAGATGATCTCCAGCTCCTTCAGTTTGGCCTCGGTGACGACGCCGTCAACCCAGCCCCGCAGCTCGTAGTATTCCTTCAGCATGACGGGAAGCTGCGAAACCATGCCGGCGCTGTTACCGGTGGCCGGCAGGGTGAGGAACCGCTTGGGCAGCACGTCATCCTTGCCGCTGAAGCCGTTTTGGTTGTTGTAGTACCGCTCCAGGTTGTAGATCCGCTCGCCGATCTTCATCGCTTCTTCCGGAGTGATGGCCATGCCGGTCAGGGCAGCGACCTGGGCGGCGAACTCGCCGGCGCCTTCGGAGAAGGTGGCGAACTTGCAGACGTCCATGGAATCGGTGAAGGCGAAGAGGTCCTGGAAGATCTTCAGCAGGCTCGCCTTGCCTTCGGTGACCGTCCGGTCCGTGGCGAAGGGGATGCCGGCGATTTCCGAAGCGATGGTGTAGCCGCGCACGTGGCAGCCGCCCCGGTTGGACGTCGCGTAGCCCAGGCCGATGCCCTGGACGCCGCGGGGGTCGTAGGCCGGAATCGCCTGGCCCTTGACCGACATGGCGATGTCGGGGTTGCCGAGCTTGACGGCGGCGCCGTAAGCGCCCAGCGCCAGTGTGTCGCCCAGGCCTTCCCGGTAGGCGGTCGCCCGGATCAGGGCGGACATCTTCTCGGCGTCGCCCCAATTGACGACCTCATCGGTGAGCTTCAGTTCGGAGGCTTCCATGACCATCGCCAGCGTGACGCCCATTTCGATGGTGTCCAGGCCGTAATCGTTGCACTGGTCGAGCATGTAGGCCATGGGCTCACGATCTGACAGGCCGCACATGGCGCCAAGGCTCCAGGCCGTCTCGTACTCCATCGACTCGGTGCGGACCTTCCAGCGGCCTTCCTTGACCTCAAGCTCCTTCTTGCAGGCGACGGGGCAGGCGTGGCAGACCGGCTCCTTGACAACCAGATGCTCCTTGAACGCTTCGCCGCTGATCTCATAGCCCTTCTCGAAGTGGCTCTGCCGGCCGTTGAAGGAAGGGAACGCGCCAGCCTCGTTGAGGATATTGGTCAGCACGTTGGTGCCGTAGACAGAGAGGCCGCCCTTGTTCGGGGCCGTCAGGCCGCCTTCCATGATCGCTTTGAGACCGGTCTTCTGGGCGGCGTCGAACTCTGCCTTGCGCGCATCCGCCGGCTTGGGCTGGCTCTTCCGGTCGCCGATGATGACGATGGCCTTCAGGTTCTTCGCACCGCCCACGGCGCCCGTGCCGCCACGGCCCGAAGCCCGGTCGTCTTCGTTCATCCAGGCGGCAAAGCGGACCAGCCGCTCGCCGGCGGGGCCGATGGCCAGGACGCTGGCGTCCTTGCCGTGCTTTTCCCGCAGGGCACGGACGGTGGCCCGCACGCCGAGGCCCCAGATGCCCGAGGCATCGTGCAGGGTGACGGTGCCGTTCTCTGCGACCAGGTAGGTCGGTGCGGCGGCGCGACCCTTGACCAGCAGGCCGTCAAAGCCGGCCCAGCGCAGGCGGGCCGCCGCAAAGCCGCCCATGTGCGAGTCCGTGACGGTACCGGTGAGGGGCGACTTGGTCACCACCGCCAGGCGGCCGGACATGCTGACGGGCGAGCCGGTGACCGGGCCGTTCATGAAGCAGAGCAAGTTGTCGGGGGAGAGCGCCTCGACCTGCGGGCCGTTGTCGAAGACAAACTTGACGCCGAGGCCGCGGCCGCCGATGTACTTGCGGGCCAGGTCCCTAGCTATGGGGGAGTAGGCGACGGTGCCCTTCGTCAGGTCGATGTGCGCCAGGTGGTTCGCATATCCGCCGAGCTGCATGGTGACATACCTCCAGTGAGTGGTGCCACCTCGTTCACGCAACTTCCGTGCCAAGGCGGGAGGGTGCAAAAACCGGGCAGATTCGCTCTGCCCGGTGTCTTTCGTGACACAGGTGTATCGGACACGTGTCTCATCTGATCTGCCTGCCCAGCCGGATCTCGTACAGTTCAAGCTTGCGGTAGAGCGTGGAGCGGCTCATGCCCAGCATGCGGGCCGCAGCTGCGGCGTTGCCGCCGGCCGAATGCAGCGCCCGGCGGATGCGCTCCTCCTCACCCGCATCGCCCAGGCCGGCGCTTCCCGTTGCCGAAAGCGGCGCCAGGGGCAGCAGGTCCGCCGGGTCCTCATCGAGGGCTGCGGCCTGCTCCACCAGGTTCAGCAGCTCCCGCACGTTGCCGGGCCATTCATAGGCCGTCAGCCGTTCGCAGGACGCAAGGCTGAGTGCCGGTGCCTCAGCGCCGAGCCGCCGAAAGCCGAATTCGACCAGCGGCAGGATATCTTCCCGGCGCTCCCGCAGGGGCGGGAGCCGCAAGGGCACCACGCTGAGGCGGAAGAAGAGGTCCTGCCGGAAAGCGCCCTTCCCTGCGAGCTCGGACAGGTCCCGATTAGTCGCAGCGACAATCCGGACGTTGACAGGAGTAGGCCGGTGGCTGCCGATCCGGACGACTTCCCGCTCCTGGAGGACCCGCAGCAGGGAGACCTGTGCTTCCGGGGGCAGTTCGCCCACTTCGTCCAGGAAGAGCGTCCCGCCTTGTGCGGCCTCCACTTTGCCGGTGGCGCCTTTGGGGTTGGCGCCCGTGAAGGCGCCGCCCACGTACCCGAAGAGCTCGCTGCTAACGAGGTGCGGTGCGATGGCGCCGCAGTTGATGGCCACAAACGGGCCGGCGGCCCGCGGGCTCGCCCGGTGGATGGCCCGGGCCAGCACTTCCTTGCCGGTGCCCGTTTCGCCGGTGATCAGCACCGTCGACTCCAGCCTGGCCACTTTGGCTGCCCGCTCCAGCGCCGAGCGCCAGGAGGCGTTGGACCCGACCAGGCCTTCGGCGGTGAGCACCGGCGCGGCGGCGGCCGCGCTGGACACCGGACGGCAGACTTCTACCAGCGCCCCGATGACGCAGCCGTTCTGCTCGACCGGTCGGAAAAGCGCCATCGCCCGGCGCCCGTCGGGCTGCTCAAATTCAGCCCGGTGCTCCGAGCCGGTCCGGCAGACCTGAGCCATGGCCCGGCGCCAGAAGTCCCGGTCCGGCGCCTGCGGCAGTTCCCGGCCGGCGGTGCGGAGGAGGAAGCCGAACCGGTCTACCACGCAGAGCACCGCCTGCCGGGCTTCGGAGAGCCGGTCTGCGAAGGCCTCCATCAGGGCGTGCCGGTGCGTCGCCTCAAGAAAGGCCAGCCGTGCTTCGATCGCTCTCACGGCGCCGGTGACGGCCATCTCCGTGTGGGCGTTGACCGTCATGATACGGCCGGAGAGGTCGAGAATCCCCTGAATCTCCCGGGAGACTGGGTGGCGGATGGGCGCCGCCACGCAGGACCAGTGGTGCAGGTGTTCCACGTAATGCTCCGTGGCGTAAACGGTTACGCCGGCGCCTTCGGCGAGGGCGGTGCCCATGGCGTTGGTGCCGGAGCAGCGCTCATGCCAGTCCGATCCGGGCACCAGCCCGATGCCCTCAGCGTCGCGCAGGGCGCCGGGTTCGCCGCTGACCATCAGCACGCGGGCGGCGCCGTCGCACAGGGTCAGCACCTGGCCGCTGCCGGTGAGCAGGCGCTGCAGGTCATCCATGACCGGCATGGCTGCAGCGACCAGGTCGGCGCCAAGGGTGCGGGCTTCGGCAAGGCGGGCACCGCTCCAAACGCTTCCGCCGCACGCCTGGCCGGGCGCGAGGCCGGCGCCCAGGCTCCGTTCCCAGGAGCGCAGCACGGCGGGCCGGACGCCGGCGACCGGGGTCAGTCCCCGGTGGAACGAGTTCCAGCCGGTGCGCACGAGCTCAACGTTGCGGTGAATCGCTTCCCAGGGCGCCTGCATCGTACGTCCCCCTTCCGGCGTCTTGATCATTCCTGTTGGACGGCATTATTTCGACGTGATAACACGCGCCCCTGTAGGCTCATCGGAGCAATGTTGTCGTCAATTTGTTGTCATGCTGAGACTGGGACTTGTCCGCATCCCCATCATGCATTAGAGTGGTTATGACAACATAACCTTTACCTCGAGAAAGGGGGGAGTCCACATGCTTGACCCACAGAGCCCCTTGCCGCTCTATCAGCAGGTCAAGGACGCCCTGCGCCGGGAAGTCGGCGGCGGGCGATACCCGGTGGGCGAGGCGATTCCCCCGGAGCGGGAACTGATGCAGCGGTTCGGGGTCAGCCGCATTACCGTCCGCCAGGCCGTAGCCGACCTGGAAGCTGAGGGTCTGCTGGTGCGGCGCCACGGGAAAGGCACGTTCGTCGCGGCCCAACGTTCCGGGGCCATCGCCGAGTCGCTTTCGGAACTGACCGGCCACCTGGAGGAACTGCAGCGGCAGCACCTGGACCCGCTGGTGGAAGTGCTGGCGCTGAAGCGTCTGCCCCTGCCGGTCGATGTGGCTGCGGCCCTGGGCCGGGCGCCCGCGGCGCAAGGCTGGTTCCTGCACCGCCTCGTCTCCGTCGCCGGTCTGCCGTTAATGCTCTCCGAGGTCTGGCTGCCGGCCGACCTTGGCATCGACCTGAGCGAAGCCGAGGTGCAGAGCCGTGGCATGGCGCAGCTTCTGACGGAGAACGGGCGCCCGCCCGTACGGGGCACGCAGCGAATTGGTGCCGTGGTGGCCCGCGCTGAGGCGGCGCAGTTGCTGCGGGTGTCCCCGGGCGATGCGGTGCTGCGGGTAATTCGGGTCATTATGGGGGCGGACGGGATGCCTTTGGTCTGGTTCCGGACCCTATACCGTGCGGACCGTTACGAATATGAAGTTGAACTGAAAAGAAGGCGATAGGTCCGTGGGTGCAACGACGACGTTGATCGTGCTGGTGTTATCGGTTCTGGCAGGCATTCTCGGCTCCATGATGGGACTGGGCGGCGGCATCATTATCGTGCCCGTCCTGACGCTGCTGTTTGGGTTTGATTTTCGCACCGCCGTGGCGGCCAGCACCGTTTCGATTATCGCGACGTCAACAGGTGCCGCGGTGGCATACCTGCAGGACCGGCTGACCAACACCCGGGTGGCCATGTGGCTGGAGATGGGCACCGCAACCGGCGCCATGGCCGGCGCCCTGTTGGCCGGCCTGCTGGATGCCCGGTTCCTGTTCTTCCTGTTTGCTGCGCTCCTGAGCTATTCGGCCTATTCAATGTATCGCGTACGCAAGTCCGAACTTCCCGAAGGCGTCCAGCCCGACGCCGTCTCCCGCCGGCTGCAGCTGGCCGGCGCCTATTACGACCAGGTGCTCGACCGGACCGTCACCTATAACGTCACGCGCTCGTGGGCCGGCCTCTTCTTGATGTTCTTCTCGGGCGCCGCCGCCGGGCTGCTGGGCATTGGCGCAGGTGCTTTCAAAGTGCTGGCTATGGATCAGGTGATGAAGATGCCGATCAAGGCGTCCACGGCCACATCCAACTTCATGATCGGCGTGACCGCTGCCGCCAGCAGCGTGGTCTACTTCGTCCGGGGCGACGTGCGTCCGGCTGTGGCCGGGCCCGTAGCGCTGGGCGTGCTGGGCGGGGCCCTGATCGGGACGCGCATCATGGTCCGCCTCAAGGGCACGACCATTCGCAAGCTGTTCATACCGGTCCTGCTGATCATCGCCGTCCAAATGCTCTGGAAGGGGTGGGGGCTGTAATGCAGATGACGTCGGAGGGCCGGGAGAGCCGGGGGCACTCGGTGGAGATCATCCTGGCGAAGCTGCTGCGGACCGGCTCCCTGGTTGCGGCCGGTTTGACCGCCGCCGGTATCGTCCTGATGGTCCTGGGGTTAGCTGCCGGAGCCACGGTAACCGTGGCGGGCCTGGTGGTGTTGGTCTCGACGCCGATTCTGCGGGTCAGCGTGGCCATGGTCGTCTTTCTCAAGGAGCGTGATTACCTTTTCGCCTTCTTTTGTCTTGTGGTCATCGCTTCGCTGGGCGCCGGAATGGTGATTGGCAAGACAGAGTGAACGATACCTGGCCGCAAGGCCAGGTATTAAACATTGCAGGGAAAAAGTGTAGACCCCCTGAAACCTTATAACAGCTACACCGTCTAAGTGATTGACTAAAGTATACGCTAAGGGGTGTCTGGGGCTTGAAGCGCATCGCAGCAGCAATGGCCCTGTTAGTCGTGATGGGAACGCCGGGCGTCGGCCTGGCGGCTACACTGAAGAGTATTGACCAGGATGGGCTCAACCTCCGGGCGGGGCCCGGCACCACGTATCAGGTGCTGAGCACGCTGGCGCCCGGCGTATCGGCCAAAGTGATCGGTGAGAAGGACGGGTGGTATCAAGTCCGAACCGCAGCGGGCGTTGATGCCTGGGCGGCCGGTTGGGTAAGCCGGGTGAACTTTGAGGACGAAGAGGCTTATGCCGTGGTTGACACGGACGCCTTGAACTTCCGGAAGGAACCGAATATGTCCGGCCCGATTATTGACCTGCTGAAGACAGCCGAGCGGGTGCGCCTGCTTGAGATCGCCGGCGAGTGGTGGCGAGTCCAGCGGGCGAGCGGCGCCACGGGGTGGGTGAACGGCAAGTTCATGAAGCGGGTGGAAGGAACGGCCCCGCCCACGCCTCCGCCGCCGACGCCTCCAACGACGCCTCCAACGACGCCCCCGACCACACCCCCCACACAGCCGCCGCCTGCCAAGCCGCCTGAGCCGGCTGAGACGCCGCCCCCGGCGGCTCCGAGTTCGGCGGTGCCGACGCTGGCCCCGCTGCCGCCGGCCCTGCCCGGGCGCCCCACCGGGCCGAAAGCGGTATCTGCGGCTGCCAACGCCACCGTCTACTATGGCCGCAACGTCAGGGCCTTCGACCCAGTCGACACGGTCAGGGCCGGCGAGCGACTGAAGTATTTGGACGCAGCCGAAGGCTGGGTCAAAGTTGAGACGCCGCGCGGGCAGCGCGGCTGGATTGAAGGCCCGAAAGTCACCCTGACTGAAGGCAAGCTGGCGTATGCACTCAAAGAAGGCGCGTGGTCGCTCAGCCTTGGTGCCGCCAGTGCCCCCGTTCCGGCGCCCGCTCCCAACCCCACACCGGCACCGGCGCCGAGCGGGGGCAAGTACCTGGAGCGGCGGGTCGTCAACGATGCGGACGGCCTCAACTTGCGCAAGGAGCCCAGCGAACTCGCCACAATCATCACGGTCCTGCCCAAGGGTGAGGTTCTGGAGCTATACGAGGTGCGCATTCCGTGGGTCAAGGTGCTGACCACCGGCGGCCAGTGGGGTTGGGTCCATGTAGGCTACACCGACCCGTACACGGAGCCTGCCGCCCCGCCCCCTGCCGCTCCGAGCCCGGCGCCGGCCATCCCGGCTCCTGCCCCTGCGCCTGAGCCCGCCCCGGCGCCCGCCCCGGCGCCGCCCCCGAGCACCGGCAAGCACGTGGAGCGCCGTGTCGTCAACAGTGACGCCGGTACCAGCCTGCGCAAGGAGCCGAACGACCTCGCTGCGGACGTTGCCGCCCTGCCCAAGGGCGAAGTGCTGGAAGTCCAAGGCCTGAGCATCCCGTGGATCAAAGTGCTGACGGCCGGCGGCCTGACGGGCTGGGTCCACCTTGGCCAGACCGATCTGTTCACGGGACCGGCCCAGTCAACCCCCGCCCCGGCCACCCCCGGTCCGACGGCCCCGGCGCCGGCGACGCCGCCCCCGTCGGTCCCGGCGCCGTCAGCCCCGGCCGCCGGCGGCTCGTTGAAGGCCGCCCTGACGGTCCTCAGCCCGGGCGTGCTGCAGCTTGAAGTCACCTCGACCGATAAGCCTTTGGCGGAACCAAAAACGGATGGAAACACCGTAGTCATCCCGGTGATCACGGGTGAAACGGCCACAGCTTCGCTGCCCGTAGGCACGGGGGGCGCCAGGGAACTCGCCCTGACCCCCGGCGGCGTCGCCCTGGCCTTCGAACAACTGCCGGGAATCCAGGTCACCCAGAAATCGCCTTCCCGGATGGTGCTCGTCCTCCGCTCCACGCTGACCGGCGTCAGCGCCCGCACGGCAGCAGACCGGACGATTTACGAATTCAAGGTCGCCGGCCCCGTACAGCCCCGCACTCGCGTAGCCGGCCCCGATGTCATCGTGGAGCTGCCCGGCGTCGTCAGCGCCGTGGGCGGCGCCCTGCCGGCAGGCATGACGCTGCAGGCCGGCGACAAGGGAGTCCAACTCTCGCTGGCCTCCCGCCAGCCCTTCTCCCTCAAGCGTTCGGCGGCGGGCTACGAACTGCACCTCTACCAGAGCGGCCTCGCGGGCAAGGTCATCGTGCTTGATGCCGGTCACGGCGGGAACGATCCCGGCGCCAGCAATAAGACCATCGGCGTCCGTGAGTCCGACGTCAACCTGGCCATCGCCCTCCGGCTGCGGGCCATGCTGGCCGCCAGAGGCGCCACCGTCTACATGTCGCGTATCAGCGACCAGCGCTCGGCCCCTGCGGCCCTGATGGCGGGCTCAGACGACCCCAACCACGTCGACCTCGGCTATCGGTCCCGTATCGGCAACGAAATGAAGGCGGACGCCTTCATCTCCATCCACAACAACTGCTGCTCGGGGAGCGGCACCGAGACGTACTACACCTCGGGCATCCTCAACGGCGAGCGCAGCGCCGCCCTGGCGGGCATTATCCAGCAGGAGCTGCCGAAGGCGCTGGGGCAGACCAACCGGGGCGCCCACGACGACCTGATGTACGTCACCCGCACTTCCGACGGGCCGGCGGTTCTGGTGGAGGTGGCATTCATCAGCCATCCCATCGAAGGGGCGTTGCTAAAGAAGTCGCTCTATCAGGAGCAAGTTGCGCAACAGATGGTCAAGTCCCTGGAACGCTTCTTCGCCACCCGGACAAATTGAGTTGGCAAAGCCCTGCGGTCGGTTATGGCCGCAGGGCTTTCTTTCATACCTCACAAGAATGCAACAAGCCTTTCATCCGTCCGCAACACGGAGTATACTCTTGAAAACGGGACCGATACTGGCAACAGTAGGCCCGTATTCATGGAAGGAGTCACACACATATGCGACTGTCCGCCCGGGCAAGGGCCATGTCCCCTTCGCCGACGATGGCTATTGACGCCAAGACAAAGCAGATGATGGCTGAAGGAATCGATGTTGTCAACTTCTCTGTCGGTGAGCCCGACTTTGACACGCCTGATCACATCAAGCAGGCTGGCATTAAGGCGATCAACGAGGGTCAGACCAAGTATACGCCTGCCGCGGGCACCCTGGCGCTGCGCAAGGCCATCTGCGAGAAGCTCCGCAAGGATAACGGCCTCGAGTACAAGCCGGAGCAGATCGTCGTCTCCAACGGCGCCAAGCAGTCTCTGTACAACGCGTTCCAGGTTCTGCTCGATCCCGGCGACGAAGTGATCCTCCAGGCGCCCTACTGGGTCAGTTACCCCGAAATGGTGAAGCTCGCCGGCGGCGTGCCGGTCGTGGTCAATACCGACGAATCCACCGGCTTCAAGATGACGCCGGCGATGATCAAGGCGAAGCTGACGCCCCGCACCCGGGCCATCAACCTGAACAGCCCCAGCAACCCCACCGGTGCAGTTTACACCCGCAAGGAGCTGGAGGCCATTGCGAACTTCGCCGTCGAGCAAGATCTGATGATCGTCACCGACGAGATGTACGAAAAGCTGATCTACGGCGGCGTGGAGCACGTATCCATCGCTTCGTTCTCGCCCGAGGTCAAGGCCCGTACCATCACCGTCAACGGCATGTCCAAGGCATACGCCATGACCGGCTGGCGCATGGGCTACACCGCCTCCGAGACGATTTACGCCAAGGCGATGAGCGACCTGCAGTCGCAGTCGACGTCCGGACCGTCCTCCATTTCGCAGGTGGCGGCGATTCAGGCGCTGGTCGGCACCCAGGAGCCCGTCGAGATGATGCGCAAGGAGTTTGACCGCCGCCGGGCCCACATGCTGGAGCGGATCAACCGGATTCCCGGCTGGGTCTGCAAGGTGCCGCCCGAAGGCGCCTTCTACCTCTTCCCCAACGTCAGTGGCGTCTTTGGCAAGACGATTCGGGGTAAGCTCATTGGGAACTCGGATGATCTCGGGGCCGTCATATTGGAAGAGGCCCGGGCTGCCGTCGTTCCCGGGTCGGGCTTCGGCGCCCCGGAGTACATTCGCTTCTCCTACGCCACGTCGATGGAGCGGATTGACGAAGGCCTGAACCGGATCGAGGCCCTGATGCGGGAAGCTCAGTAACGGCAACGGTCGGACCCGATGGGCAGCGCTTTCGCTGCTCATCGGGTTTTCCTAAGTCTTAGGGTTGGGGGTTGTCGGTTTGAACGTTGCGGGTAAGCATGTGGTAGTCGTGGGCATCGGCGTCTCGAACATGCCGCTGATCCGGTACTTGCTGGGCAAGGGCGCCAGCGTGACGGCCTGTGACCGCAAGAGCGAGGCGGATTTGGGAGAGCGGGCGGCGGAGCTGCGGGGGCTGGGGGTGGCGCTCTCCACGGGCGCCGGCTATCTGGAGCCGCTCGCGCAGCTTGATCTGATCTTCCTGACGCCGGGCATCCCCAAGCACCTGCCCGAAATTCGGGCCGCCCGGGAGCGGGGCGCCATGATCTCCGGGGAAATCGGCCTGGTGCTGCAGAACGTGCAGGCGCCGATCATCGGCATCACCGGCAGTGCCGGCAAGACCACCACCACGACCCTGATCGGCGAGATGATGAAGGCCGCCGGGCGGGAGACGTATGTGGGCGGGAACATTGGCACGCCGCTGGTCGAGCAGGCCGAGTCGATTCCCGAGACGGCCGCCGTCGTGCTGGAGCTCTCCAGCTTTCAGCTGCAGCTGTCAGGGGAGCGGAGCCCGAACATCAGCGTGATCACCAACATTACGCCCAACCATTTGGATGTCCACGCTGATATGGACGAGTACATATCGGCCAAGAAGAGCATATTCCGCTACCAGAAGCCGGGCGACTCCGTCATCGTGAACTTTGATGATGACCTCGTGCGGAGCTTCGCCGGCGAGGCGCCCGCCCGGGCCGTCTACTTCAGCCGGCGGGAGGACCCGGGTACGCCGACCTGCGCGTTCGTACGCGAAGACGATATGGTCTGGCGCTACAACGGCCAGGAGTTTCCCACGCTCCGGGTGGGCGAGCTGAAGCTGCTCGGGCTGCACAACCAGGAGAACGTGCTGGCCGCCATGGCCGCCTGCTATCTGGCGGGGGCGGGCATGCACGCCATCCGTTCCGTACTGACGACCTTTACGGGCGTGGAGCATCGCATCGAGCCCGTACGGGAGTTGGATGGAGCCAAGTGGTACAACGATTCCAAGGCGACGTCGCCCGCCGAGGCCGTGGCCTGCCTCTCCACGCTGGCGGCGCCCATTGTGCTGATTGCCGGCGGGTCGGATAAGGGCATTCCCTTCGATCCGATGGCGCCCCTGGTGGCCGAGAAGGTAAAGGCCCTGATTCTGACCGGCCCTACCGGCCCGAAGATCGGGGAGGCGGCGGTGCGGCATGGCTACAGCCGGGTGATTCACCGGGCTAAGGATATGGCCGAGGCGGTGGCCCTGGCCCGCCGGGAGGCGGCGCCGGGCGATAACGTGGTGCTGTCGCCGGCCTGCGCCAGTTTTGATGCGTACAAGAATTTTGAGCATCGGGGCCGGGTTTTCAAGGATCTGGTGAACGGGCTGCAGTAGGGGCTGTTGAAGGCGAAGGCGCCAGGTGGACTGGTGCCTTCCGGCCATTCGTTGCTCTGATCGCCGGCGGGCACCGGGCGCCAACGCGTTGGCGGCTGCCAAAACACTCTGGATAATCAACGTTTTGGTGTCGCTTGGGCTTGTTGGCGCTAAGACGCTGACCATTCGCGTTCACAACCGGGGCGTGGGGCGTCCGATCCGTCCCTGTCCGCTATCGGATCATGTCGAACATGGCCGTTTCATGTCGAATCTGGAGCTCAATGGTGGTTCGGCACGGGATGGCGAGGGTGAATCGTCAGCTTCTTGACGTCGTCTGTGGGTGCAGGCCGCAAAAAGCTGACGATTCGCCGTGGAGGGCAGGCGACCTGTCAGCGGCCCCGGCGCCGCACCCCGACTTTACGTCAGCCCGAAACCGAAAGGGGAGGCACCCTCCATATGCAGTCGGCAGAAATCGTAGAAGTTGACCTGAACCGCCCTGATCACCAACAGGCCGTCCTGGAGATGATGGACGCCTACTCCATGGACCCCATGGGCGACGGACATCCCCTGTCGGCTGAGGCCCGCGGGGACCTGATCCCCGGGCTCCGGCAGCACCCGACGACCCTGATTTTTCTTGCTTTCGCCGGCGAGGAGCCGGTGGGCATCGCAGTCTGCTTCCGCGGCTTCTCGACCTTCGCCGCCCGACCGCTGATCAACATCTCCGACTACTTCGTGCGGCCCGAGCACCGGGGTCACGGCGCAGGTCGCCTGCTTCTGGAGGCGGTCGAGCGCAAGGCCCGGGAGACCGGCTGCTGCAAGCTGACGCTGGAAGTCCAGGAGAACAACCACCGGGCCCGGCGCATCTACGGGGCGATGGGGTTTGCGCAGACCGTCCACGTAGCGGAAGCCGGGGGTGCGCTGTTTCTGTCCAAGCCGCTTTAGCAGCGAGGCCCGCGCCCGGCAGGAGCGCGGGCCTCTACATCTCAGGAAACAGAACATATGTTTGCTTCCGGGTCTCGAATCGTGTACGATGAAACCAGGGGTGGTGCCATGGAACGGATCATCTCCCTGGTGGACGCGAACTGCTTTTTCGCTTCCTGCCTCCAGGCGGCGAACCCGGAACTGCGGGGTAAGCCCGTGGTCGTCGCCGGGGACCCGAGCGTGCGGCACGGGGTCATCTTTGCGGTCAGCTATGAGGCGCGGCGTGCGGCCAAGGGCCCTGTCCGGGCGGGCATGCCGCTCGGCCAGGCCCGGCGCCTGCTGGGGCCCGACATCATCATCCTCCCGCCGGACGGCAAGCTCTTCAGCGAATATAGCGATCGGATGTACGCTGTAATGGAGCGCTTCTCGCCCGTCAATGAGCGCGCCTCCATAGATGAGGTATATTCGGATTGGACCGGCTGCACCCACCTGTTCGGCGGCGACCCGGTCGAAATGGCCCGACGGGTCAAAAACGCAATTCGCGCTGAAGTCGGCATTCCCACCAGCGTCGGCATCGGGCCGACGAAGGTCGTCGCAAAGATGGGCGCCGAACTGCAAAAGCCCGACGGACTGACGATCCTGACGCCCCAGAGCTGGCGGGAGCGGGTCTATCCGCTGCCGGTGGGCGACCTGTACGGCATCGGGCCGAAGACAGTGCCCAAACTAAAGCAATTGGGCATCTACAGGGTAGGCGAACTGGCCGAGGCCGACCCCGCCTTGCTCTCCCGCGTCTTCGGCATCTATGGCCCCCACATGCGGGCCGCCGCCCGGGGCGAGGACACCGACCCAGTCCGGGCGCACACCGATGATGAGACCAAATCCGTCAGCCATTCCGTCACGCTTCCCCGCGACGTGGCCGACCGGGCCGGCCAGCGGCTGGTCCTGCTGGACCTGGCCGACCAGGTCGGGCGCCGGCTCCGTACCCTCGGGTTCGTGGCGAAAACCGTGCAGTTCCAGGTCCGCTATCCGTCATTTGTCAACGTCATGCGCTCGCGCACCCTGGCCGCGCCGACCGATCTGACCGACGTCATCTACGAGACGGCCTGCACCTTGCTGGATGAGAACGTGGCGCCGGGCGAGCCCGTCCGCCTGCTCGGCGTGGGCGTTTCGGGCTTCTGCCGCCCGGAAGCGGTGGCGCCCGCAACGAAGCAGCTCACGCTCTTCAGCCAGGAAGAGCCTAAACTCGCCCCACCGCCCCAGCAGCGCCGCAAGGTCGACCAGGCGGTGGATGAGATCCGCGCCAGGTTCGGCGCCAGAGCCATCATGCGGGTCAGCCAACTCGACAAACACTGAGGAGGAGGTGCATCCATGGACATACGGAAAGATCTCTGGGTCATTCACATGGACATGGATGCCTTTTTTGCCGCCGTCGAGCAGCGCGACAATCCTTCACTCCGAGGGAAGCCTGTCATCGTGGGCGGGTCGCCGAACTCGCGCGGGGTCGTCAGCACGTGCAGCTACGAAGCCCGCAAGTACGGCGTCCGCTCCGCCATGCCGTCCCGGGAAGCGCTGCGGCTGTGCCCACAGGCGATCTTTGTGCATCACCACTTTGATAAGTACACATCCATCAGCCGCCAGATCCGCGAGATCATGCTCCGCTTCACCGACACCATCGAGCCCCTCTCGTTGGATGAAGCCTTCATGGATGTGTCAGGCAAGGACGCCATTGCCGTCGGCAGGGCGCTCAAGGAGGCGGTGCGCCGTGAGACCCGCCTCACGGCATCTGTCGGCATCTCGTACTGCAAGTTCCTGGCGAAGATCGCCTCCGATATGGACAAGCCCGACGGTTTCACCGTGGTCGATTGGGACCGGGCCCAGCAGATGCTGCCCTCCATGCCCGTCCGCAAGCTCTGGGGCGTGGGGCCGGCCAGCGAGCAGGCGCTCAGGCAGCTGGGCATCACGACCTGCGGCGACCTCCTGCGCCACGACCCCGAGGTGCTGCGCCGCCACTACGGGCGCCGGGCCGACGAGCTGATCATGCTCGCGTCGGGCATCGACCCGCGCCCGCTGGAGACCCACCACGAAATGAAGTCGGTGGGGGAGGAGACGACCTTCCCCCATGACCAGACCGACCGGGCGTACCTGGCGGGCCTGCTGGAGCAGATTGCCGGTCGGCTGGCGCCGGAGCTGCAACGGCACAATATGGCCTGCCGGACGGTCACCGTCAAGATAAAGTGGAACGTCTTTTTGGAAGGCGGCCCGAAGGGCGGTGATTTTCTGCAGATCACCCGCAGCCAGACGCTGCCCATGCCCACGGCCAACCCGGCCGAGATCGCGCGGGCTGCCCGCGAAGTCTTCGGCCGGGTCGATTGGGAAGGACGCAAGGTCCGCCTGCTGGGGCTACAGCTGCACAATTTCGTGCAGAAGGGCGAATTGGTGCAGGCGCGCCTGCCGCTGTAACCGCATCAGCGGGCAGGGCGCCCCCGCAGTGCCCGGTCGGCCCGCAGCATGCCCGCGCCCTGGGCTCGACCGGGAATCATCGGCAGCCACTCGCCGGTGGCGGTCAGCCGCGCCCGCACCGCCGCCGGGCGCAGGTGCCGCTCCAGGCTGAGCAGCAGACCCGCCGCTGCAGTGACGTGCGGGGCCGCCATCGACGTGCCGCTCATACGGATGAATCCGCCGCCCGGCGCCAGGGAGATGACCCCGGCGCCGGGCGCAATCATGCCAATCTCCTCGCCCATGCTGGAGAACGGGGCCAGCCGGTCCGTACGGGTGCATGCCGCCACAGCCAGCACTTCCGGGTAGCGCCCGGGAAAGTCGACGCTTCCCTTCCGCCCGTCGTTGCCCGCGGCGCCCACCAGCAGAATGCCGGCCCGGTCCACTTCCCGGATGGCCCGCTGCAGGGCACGGCTGGTCTTCAAGTCGGTGCCGAAGCTGAGGTTGACGATCTCCATCTCGTGCTCCATGCACCAGTAGAGCCCCCGCACGATGTCGCCGATGCGCCCGTAGCCGGTCTGATCGAAAATCTTGACGGGATGGATCGCCACAGGGGGCGCCCGCAGGCAATCCGACCAGGCGCCCGCGGCCAGGGCGATAATGCCGGCCACATGGGTGCCGTGGCCGTTCTCATCCGCCGCCGGCTCCCCTGGCCGCAGCAAGTTGACGCCCGGCCCCAGATACCCTGCCAGCAGCGGGTGCCCCAGGTCGATGCCGCTGTCCAGCACGGCCACCCGGACCGGCCGTTCTCCCTGCGGCCGTGCGGCCGCCAGGCGCCACGCGGCGGGAAAGCCGGTACGCCTGATATGCCACGGTGGCCGGCCGTTGCCATACTCCACCCGCACCACGCCCATCGCTCCTCCGCCGGGGTGGCACCGTCGCCGGTCATGCCCCGTAGAATAACGCAAAGGAGCGGGCTGACTGTAACCACCCGGGTCAATGAAGAGTAGTAGTGCATGGTACGACCGTCCCGGCCGATTTGCCACCAGCGAAAAGGGCTATATTTTCCAAAATAGGAACGTACGGGTTGACAGGGAGAGTGATATCTGGTAATTTATGGGTATCGCTGGCCGCCAGGAGGGGGAGGCTCCCGGAATGGATGACAAGCTGGAGATCACCCTGCGCATCACCCTGAACCGCCCCGGTCTGGAACGGCAGTTTCAGCGGAAGGTGGAGAACGACACCGCCTTCTATATTCTGGGCATGATTCACGCGCAACTCAGCAGCACCTTCGGCGACGATCACTGTCTCGTGGAAATGGAATCCGCCACCGGCCTGAACCCTGACCTGGTGCGGGCGATGAACTCGTTTCCCCGCCGCCACAAGCGGGCGCTGGATGCGCTGGAAGCCTGGGGTGAGGCCGTCGTGGAAGACCGGGACGTCCTGGAGGTCTTTCAGACGCTCCATAACGTAATGATTACGCCCCTGGGCGCCGGCAAGTGGAGGGTGACGCAGGTGAACTCTACGATACCTTATCACCATCAGGGTGAGGCCAAGAACTGAACGGCGGCCCTCGGCAACTTGCGCGCCGGGGGCTCTTGCTTCAGAGAGGGAGTGGCCGGGTGAAGAAGGGGAATCCATACCGCGTTCTTTACTGGATGGGCGCCAGCGTCATTTTGTTGATCGTCGCTGTTCTGGTCCTGATCAAACTGGCCCCGGGCAAGGAGGGGGGGCCGCCGCCCGATCCCGAGCGCACGATGATCTGGCTGTACGACCCGGCAGATGCTTCCGCGCCGGCACAGGTGGTGCTGCTGGAAGAATCGCCGTCGCAGGACACGCTGTCGGCCGTGGCGTTTTCTGCGCCGGACGACTTGCAGCAAGTCTTCGGCGGCAATCACCCCCGCCCGGCGCAGGATGCGCTGGCAACCCAGGTCGGCCGTGCGGTTCACCACCGGGTCTTCCTACCCTACAGCCTCGTCGCCACGCTGATCGACGCTGCCCAGGGCATTGCGGCGGACGGGCGCGCCATGACCGGGGCGGAAGCGATCGCCTACATACGCGCAGGGGGCGATGTGGGACCGAACCGGGCGGCCCGGGTGCTGCTGGCGCTGGCGGACGCCGTGCACCGCCGGGGCCTCGAAATGAGTGCCAGCGAAGGGTTCAAACTGGCCCGCCAGGTTGAGACGGACATCGACCTGACATTGATTCCCGACGTGCTCTCCCGCTGGAGCCAGTATGGCAATCCGACCGTTCAGGCTGTCCCGGGGCAGGATCTGCAGACGGTGCAGAAGCTGCTTGCGCCGGATCACCCGTAGGTCTGCAGTCCCATTTTGGTAGGTCGCGGGTCCCGAAGTGTTCTCATTCGGAAGGTTTGCCGCAAAGGGTGAAAAAGAATGAAAATGGCACTGCCGGTGCCGAGCGAATCGGGTCCCTGGGCGGCAGATCCCCACCTGCCGCCTCGGGATTTCCCCACCGGCGGTGCCATAATCGTTGCACTAACCGCACTGGTCTGATATACTTATACGCGTGAGTTTGCCGGATTGGAGGTGACTGGGTTGACGATCATGCGTCGGGCTACGGAGGATCATTCGAACACCGGCTTGTTTGGCGAACTCCGCCGCAAGCATGGACTCTTCGCGGCTGCCAAGGGAGGAGTATGTCCTTTTACCGGCGCAGCCGCAACCCGGCCAACTCTCGGCTAACTCTGCCGAGCAGCTTGTCATGGCCACGGGAGCGCAGGCGCCCGTGGTTTTTCCTTTTGCGAAAGGCCACGGGGGCCGCTGCGTCCCCGTGGCCTTTTTGTTCACGCAAAAGGAGGTTGATTTGCATGCCCATTCCGCATCAGGAGATGAAGCGGATCATCAAACGCCGGATCATCGGCATTGAGGGGACCGATCGGATACACGTGTTGAAGGAGTTACTGAAGCAGTTCCCCGGGTACTATTCGGGCCCCTACGGGGAACTGCGCAAGTGGGTGCAGGATCTCATTGAGGAAGCCCAGCGTCGCAGAGGCGTAAAGCATCAGGACCAGTTCTTTGTGCCGAAGGAAGGGGCGGCCCAGGTGGTGCTGGTCGGCCCGCCGAACGCCGGCAAGTCGTCGCTGCTCAAGGCGCTGACGGGCCGGCAGGTCGCCGTCGGCGATTATCCGTTTACGACGTTGCGGCCCGTGGCCGGCATGGTGAAAGTGGGCGGCGCCGTGGTGCAACTGGTGGACCTGCCCGGGCTCCTGGACGGGGCCGTCGATGGCAAGGGCGGGGGGCGCGCCCTCTTGGGGTGCGTCCGCCAGGCGGATGCGGCGCTGTTCGTGGCGCCGCTAACGCCGGAGGGCGTCGCGGATTCGCAGGCGGTCTTTGCCGAAGTGACTGCTGAGGCGGAGATCGATCTGCCGTTTGGATTGGTGGGCACGAAGGCGGACCTGCCGGGGGCGGCGGAGTGCTGGGCCGAGGTGGTTGCATCGTTGGCGCCCGGTGTCCCGGTGGTTCGTTGCTCCGTCGCTGCGGGAGAGGGCCTTGAAGAGGTGCAGGCCCTGGTGTGGAGCCTCTGCGGGCTGAAACGGGTCTATTGCAGACCCCGGGGAAAGGGCATCGCGGCAGAGCCCGTGGTGCTGGGCCCCGCGGGGACGGTGGAGGAGTTCGTGTCAGCGCTGAATCGGGCGTGGATCGGGCATGTGGCTGCGGCGCGGGTGGCGGGTCCATCCGTACGCTTTGCCGGCCAGTCCGTCGGGATGGGCCATGTCCTGGCGGATGGCGACGTCGTCGAACTGGTTCTCCGGTAGCCGTGGGGCGCCAGGCTATTGGCCGCCGTTGGCCCGGATACACTTCAGCAGTTGGTCATCGGGCGGCAGGGGCTGGCCGATTGGGGCGCAGGTCGCGGCGCACAGGGTGACCCTGATGCTGCTCCGGTTGGCTTTGATGTCGGCCAGCGTCACGCCGGCGCAGTTCTTGCCGCCCGTGGCGGGAGGCTTCTGTTGCGGTGGCTGCTGCTGGGGCGGCTGCGGGGGCGCCGCCGGCTGGATGATCGGCATGCGTACGCAGGCGCCGGTGTCGAGGCGGGTCACCTTGAGGGTGGCCTGATCGGTGGCATTGAAGAACTTGAACGGCCACGAGACAGAGCCGGGGCCGTCCAGGTGCTTTTTCGACAGACCGCCGATGGAGCCAGGGCCCTGCATTTCGATCTGGACGTCGACGCCGCTCTTACCGGTCGCCGGGATGACCGCCTTGATCGTGTACTCTTGCGGGGCGGTCATCTCGGCGCTGCCGTCGATAGCCGCCAGCTTTTCCAATGTGGCGCGGTCGACCGGCGCCAGGCCCTGCGCCTGGCGAGCGTCGTTGATCACCTGGAGTACGGCGTTGTCGAGCCGGAGCACCCGGCCGCCCAGGACCGGATCGACCTGGGTGATGCGGCCGGTGACGGCCACTTCGGTGCCGGCGGTCTCGACGAGGATCCGCTTGATCTCCGCAGCGGAGAGCTTTGGGTTGATAGACCGCAGGACAGCTGCCGCTCCGGTCACCTGCGGCGCCGCAAAGCTGGTGCCGTCGTTATAGACCAGCTTACCGTCGGCGCCGACGCCGGTGGGAACGCTCTCCCCCTGGGCCGCCAGCGTCACCTCTCCGCCTTTGGCGGCGTAGTTTGTGAAGCTGGTCCGCTTGCCTTCGGCGGTGACGGCCCCGACGGTGATCACGTTCGGCAGCGGCTGCCCGCCCAGGCTGTAGTTCTGGCCGTCCAGCGCCCCGCCTTCGTTGCCGGCGGCGGCCACGAAGAGCACGTCGGGGTGCTCAGTGGCCATGCGGGTGAGGAACTGGCGCCAGAGCTGAGCCTTCAGCTGGTTAGCCGGCTCCGGTTTGCTCGAGCCCATCGAGTAGTTGATGATAGTGGCACCGCTGTCGATCTGCTTCGCGACATGGGCGAAGGTGTTGAAGGTATAAGTGGCACCGTTCACCGTCACCTGGGCGGCGTCCTTGGGGTCGGGCAGGGCCGGCGTGAGCGGCTTGCCGACGCCGGCGTTGCGGACGGTGACGGTGAGGTGTTCGCTCAGGCCGCCCGCCACGCCCATGATCCCGGAGTTGCCCCAGTCGGCGGCGACCATGTGGGTGACCTGGGTGCCGTGGTTGAGGCCGGCGGTGGCAGAATCCTGCTGATCCACGCCGGCGATCTTGACCTTGCCCCTGATCTCCGTGGATTGGGCGTCCAGGGCGCTGTCGACGACGCCCACATGGACGCCGTTCAGCTTGACGCCGCTGGCGCGAATCAGGTTGTAGGCGGCTTCCATGCCGATCATGCGGTAGGGATAGCTGCCCGGGCCCTGGGCGTACGCGGGGCTGTCGCCCAGCATGCTGCAGCGGACACCGGGCTCTTTGAAGAACTCCAGACTGTTGGCGCCGGCCAAGGCGACGCCCTCGGTCCTTGCTGCAGCGGCGACAGCGCTGATCAGATCTGCTTCGGTGGCGCCTTTGGTTTCGACTAAGTACAGGTCCAGGAACGGGAACTCGCCGACTACGGCGGCGCCCAGACTGGCGGCAAGCTTGTCCGCATCGCTGCGAGCTGCGCCTTCAGCAAGCTGGACGACGACCTGGTTGGCGGGCGCATAGCCCCACTGTTTGGTCCGAATCACTTTCTCCGGGGCGGGCGTTTTGAAGGTGGCTGTGCCCAGGGTGCGTGTCGGGCCGCCGGTGGTGGCGGGCGGGGATTCCGTGGGCCAGATGAGGTAGGCGCCCACCGCCAGCGCGATGATCGTCAGGATGCCGACCCAGGCACCGCTGCTCCGGCGCCGAGGGGGAGGCGGCGGGGGATATTGGAGGGGTGGGGGATATTGGAGGGGCGGGGGATATTGGAGGGGTGGGGGATACTGCGGAGGCGGGGGGTACTGTGGCGGCGGGGGCGGCGCGGCCTGAACGGGCGCACCGCATTCGCCGCAGAACCGGTCATCCTCGTTGATTCGGGCACCGCAATGCTGGCAGTACATGGCGATCCTCCTCGGTCCGACCTTGATTCTAATGATACCCGCGCCATTGTTCCCGTGTACTACCCGCCGGGGGAGGATGGCCCCAGGCACCCTGTGGGCCCTACCCGTCTGTACTGCCCGCCCTCCGCCCATCTGCCGCAAATCGTTGGGCCGGAAGTCTACGGCCGCGGCCGGGTGATAGTGCGTCGGTGCGGGTTAAGTGGGCCTCATAAGCCGATTGTAGGCCTAATTGCCAAGTGTTACGGTGTTTACGGCGAAATGGCTTCTGTCACTTCCATCCAATCGGTTCCCCGCTCCGATATCGGAAGGAGGCCAGGGCGGTCTACATGAGTACTTACCGGATTGATCAGCACCCGATTCTGCCCAGCGCCCACCGTGAACCCGTGTCATTCTACTGGCAGGGAGAGGAACTCCAAGCCCTCCAGGGGGAGACCATCTCCTCCGCCCTGTTTGCCAACGGCATCCGGACTTTTGGCCACCACCACAAGGACGGCGCCCCGCAGGGCATCTTCTGCGCCAATGGCCAGTGCGCCCAGTGTCTCGTCCTGGCTGATGGCATGCCCGTCAAGTCATGCATGGAACTGGTCAGGCAAAATATGCACGTGGCCCCGGCTGACGGGCTGCCCGAACTGCCCCGCTATTGCACCCAGGCTCCGGCAAAGGCGCCCACGCCCGAGCTCGAAATTCCCGTGCTGATCATCGGCGGCGGTCCTTCGGGCCTCGCAGCCGCAGCGCAGCTTGGCCGTCTCGGCATCCGCTGCGTCCTGGTCGACGACAAGCACCGCCTCGGCGGCAAGCTCGTCTTGCAGACCCACCGTTTCTTCGGCTCCACCAACGCCGTTTGGGCCGGCACCCGCGGCATCGACATCGCCACCAAGCTGGAGCAGCAGGTGCGCGAGCAGCCCGCGGTGGAGATCTGGCTCAACTCCACAGCCGTCGCCGTCTTCAGCGACCGGAAGGTCGGTATTCTGAAGGAAGGCCACCAGTACATGCTGGTCAAGCCGCAGGTTCTGCTCGTTGCCACGGGCGCCCGCGAGAAGACCCTCACCTTTAGGGGGAATACCTTGCCCGGCGTCTACGGCGCCGGCGCTTTCCAGACGCTCGTCAACCGCGACCTCGTCCGCCCCACCCAGCGGCTCTTCATCGTGGGCGGCGGCAACGTCGGCCTAATCGCCGGGTACCATGCCCTCCAGGCCGGCATTGATGTCGTCGGGCTGGTCGAGGCGGCGCCCGAATGCGGCGGCTACAAGGTCCACAAGGACAAGCTGGCCCGCATGGGCGTTCCCATTTACACATCGCATACGATCCTCAGCGCCAAGGGCACCGACGCCGTCGAATCGGTCACCGTCGCCCGGGTCGACGAGAAGTTCCGGCCGGTACCCGGCACGGAGCGCTCTTTCGCGTGCGACACCATCCTGATCGCCGTGGGCCTGGACCCGGTCAATGAGTTCTACCTCAAAGCGAAAGAGTTTGGCATGACCGTCTTCGCGGCGGGTGATGCCGAAGAGATCGCAGAGGCGTCGGCGGCCATCTTCTCCGGCAAGATTAGCGGTCTGGAAGTGGCAAAGGCGCTGGGTTACGCGGCGGGCGAGGTGCCGGGCGACTGGTACCGCATGTCGGAGATTCTGAAGTCCCGTCCGGGCAGGAACTTCGGCGAGCAGATTCCGGATTGGGAGCAGGGCGTCTTCCCCGTCTTCCACTGCACGCAGGAGATTCCGTGCAACCCCTGCACGTCGGCCTGCCCCAACGGGCTGATCAGCATCGACGAGAGCGACATCCGCATGGTGCCCGCGTTTAGCCAGACCGGCCCCACCGGCAAGTCCTGCGGCGGCTGCGAGAAGTGCGTCACCACCTGCCCGGGCCTCGCGATCACCATGGTCGACTACCGCAAGGACCCCGACTTCCCCGAAGTGACCGCGTCCTATGAGTTCCTGAAGGACAACATCCGCGTCGGTGATATCGTCACCGTGCTGGACACCGAAGGCAAAGAACTGTGCGATGTGCCCGTCACCGCCGTGCGGGCCCTGAAGGCGTACGACCGGACCATCGCCGTCCGCATGAAGGCCCCGAAGGCGTTCGCCAAGCGGATTGCCGGCATCCGGGTGCAGAAGCCCGAAGTGACCTCCGCCCTGGAGCAGAGCGTGGCGCGCATGGAAGATGACGCCATCGTCTGCCGGTGCGGCCGCGTGACTGCCGGCGAGATTCGCGCGCTGATTCGTGAAGGCTACCGCGACATCAACCAGCTCAAAGTCGTGACCCGCTCGACCATGGGCGCCTGCGGCGGCAAGAACTGCGGCCCGCTGATCATGCGGCTCTTCCGGGAGGAAGGCGTGCCCATGAGCGAAGTGGTGCCGAACGTGCCACGCCCGTTATTCGTGGAGATTCCGCTCGGCGTCTTCGCCGGCATGGGGGAGGGGGACGACCATGAGTAGCGGTTTTGACGTGATCATCCTCGGCGCCGGCAGCGTCGGCACGCCCGCCGCCTTCTCCATGGCCCGAGACGGTCTAAAAGTCCTGGTGATCGACCCGGCCCCGTCCGTGGGCCAGGGCTCCAATAAGGCCGCCATCGGCGGCATTCGGGCCACGCATTCCGACCCGGCCAAGATCCGGCTGTGCCTTCGCTCCATTGAGACCTTCGCACACTGGGAGCACATGTACGGCGATGATATCGAGTGGGTTAAGGGCGGCTATGCCTTCGTGGCTTACACGCCGCGTGAAGAGAAGATCCTGAAGGATCTGCTGGTGATTCAGAAGGGGTACGGCCTGAACATCAACTGGTATGACCGCGACGAATACCTGTGGCTCATGCCCGACCTGAATCCCGACGGACTGATTGGCGGCACCTTCTCCCCCGACGACGGCTCGGCTTCGCCCATGCTGAGCTCTCACGCGTTCTGGAGGCAGGCCGTCAAGTTCGGTGCCGAGTTCCGCTGCAGCGAGATGCCTACGGGCATGATCATCGAGGGCGGGAAGATCAAAGGCGTGCGGACGGACAAGGGGCAGTACTACGCGGACTTCGTCGTCAACGCAGCCGGTGCGTGGGCACGGGATGTCAGCCTGATGGCCGGCATTGACGTACCGGTGCGGCCGGACCTGCACGAAGCCGCCATCACCGAGCCCGTGGCCCGGTTCCTCGACCCGATGATCGTCGACATCCGCCCGGCGGCAGGCAGCGCCAACTACTACTTCTACCAGCACAAGACCGGGCAGATCATTTTCTGCATTACTCCGTCGCCGTCCATTTGGGGCACGGACCGCAGTGAGACCAGCGAGTTTCTGCCCATGGTCGCCCGCCGCATGGTCGACCTGATGCCCAGGCTGGCGAATATCCGTGTGCGCCGGACGTGGCGCGGGATGTACCCGATGACCCCGGACGGCTCTCCCATCGTCGGCCAGGCGCGTGAAGTCGAAGGGCTGATTCAGGCTGTCGGCATGTGCGGCCAGGGCTATATGCTGGGCCCCGGCGTCGGCGAACTGCTGGCCCACATGATCACGGGCAAGCTGAAGCCGGAGGATGAGGAGGTCCTGACGATCCTCTCCCCTGGCCGGACCTTTGCAGGGATGGAACGGCTCAAGTAGTACAGCAATCCACGAAGGGCCGCCGGCAGTTGTTGCCGGCGGTTTTCTTTTCCCATACATGGGACTAAGGTCCTACAAAACTTCTATGTGTAAGATCTTCCTGATTTGAATCAGCGCATGGTATGATTGGTTCATGCTGGGTGCGGCTGCCCCCGGAAGCCCGGCAAGGGGGTGAGCGTCGCGGAAAGGTTGGCCGAGGCGCTGGGCGGTTGGGTCGCTGACGGGCTCAACCTGGATGAGGACCGGCGCGAAGTGCTGGTGTACGGAGCCATGACCCTGCTTCAGAATGGTGCCACCATCCTTGCGGTGTTAATCCTTGCACGCCTCCTGGGGGTGCTGCCGGAGGCGGCAGCCGCTGCGGCGACGGCCTTCGTGCTTCGCCATTTCAGCGGGGGAGAGCATTTGAGCAGGCCCTTGCGGTGCGTTGTGTTTACCGCCCTGGAATTTGCCATCTGCGGGGCGGCGGCACAGACGCTGGCCCGGAGCGGAGGCGTTCTTGACCCGTCCTTACGGCTAGCCGTGGCCGCCCTGCCGGTGCTCTCGGGCCTGGTAGTGGTGTTCCGGTGTGCCCCTGTGGAGGCCCATACCCGTCCCCTCAGCGACGACTTCAAGAGCCTCCTCAGGGTTCGCAGCCGGCTGATTGGGACGGTTATTTGTGTCGTCGTGGCAATCGGGGCGTATGCAGGCGCGTGGTGGGCCTGGGCCGCCGCCTGCGGATACGCTGTACAGGTGTTCAGTTTGACGTCGGTCGGGCTGAAGTTCGTCCGTTTGATCGACCGGGGATGCAATCTGTTGCCCTTCAGGGGGTGAACGTGAGAATGGCAAAGCGGCTAGTCCTTGCTTTGGTGGCCGGCGCTCTGACATCGCTGGCTTTCGCCGGCGTAGCCGGTGCTTGCTGGTGGGGCTTCTACCAGCCGAAGACCCCGAAGGCCCTGTCCCGCTAGACTCACGCCCGTTTGCAAGCTCGACCGACGTCAAAGTTATTAGTGAGGGCCGGTGGCGAAAATGTCGTTGGTACTGGAAGCACTATTGCTGCAGATTCCTTCCACCATCATCGGTCTATATGTCGTCTTTCTTCTTCAGCGCCGGGACATGCCCCTTGCTCCCGCCATCAAGTACGGCGCAGTTCTGGGTACGTTTGTGACTGCCTTCCGCCTCCTACCCGTTTCTTTCAGTCTGCACGTTCCCGTTGTAACAATCACCATGCTATTGCTGGCCCGCTACGTAGCCTCTTCGCGCTGGTCGATGTCGCTGTTCGCCACGCTGGTTGTGCAACTGCTGGGGTTCACAGGGGAAGGTCTGATTGCGATGCCGCTGCTGGCCAAGGCGGGAATCGGTCCGGCCGACTTTGCCGCGAGCCCGGTCATGCTGGCCCTGGGCGGCTGGATTTCCAATATTCCCTTGCTGGTGCTCCTCAGTGGACTGTTGTTCGCCAGGAGGAAAGCCAATGCAGTGGCCAGACGCTAATGAGAAGGTTATCTGGATCGCGTGCGGAGTCATGCTCTTCGCCTGGGCGCTCATTGCCACCGGGTGGGTGGGGGGTGGATCCTCGCTCCTGAACGACTGGGCGAATCTGCAGTTGGGGCCCGAGCAGGTGCGGGTGGCGATTGAGATGGCGGCGCTGGTCTTTGTGGCTGCCCTACTGGCATGGATGTTTTACGCCCTTGGGCTCGCCGAGCTGCGTAAGCAGGCTGCCAAGGAACTAGAGCACCGCCGTTCGCTGGAAGAGGCATACCAGGGTACGCTGCAGGCGCTTACAGCGGCGCTTGACCTGCGCGATGACGAAACGTATGGCCACAGCCGCCGGGTCAGCGGCTACAGCCTTCTGATCGGGCGCCGGATGGGCCTGCCCGAAACCGAACTGCAGACCCTCGCCTGGGGCGCCCTGCTGCACGACCTCGGGAAGATCGGGATCCGCGACGACATCCTTCTGAAGCCCGGGCCGCTCACCAGCGAGGAGCGGGCGGCGATGAACGAGCACGTGGTCATCGGCCATCAGCTGGTCGAAAGCGTCCCGTTTCTGGCCCGGACCGCTGCCATGGTGCGGCATCATCATGAGCGATACGATGGAACGGGTTATCCGGACCGGCTGACCGGCGAGGAGATCCCCATCCTGGCCCGGATATTCACAGTGGCGGACTCGTTCGATGCCATGACTTCGCCCCGGCCTTACCGGGCTCATCCGCGGACCTTTCCCGAAGCGATTGAGATCATCCGGGCGGGGGTCGGCGTGCAGTTCTGTCCCCGTGTAGTGTCCGAATTCCTCAGGGTGCCGGTGGAGGAATGGGAGCGGATTCGGGCGGAGAGCCTGGGCCCCGTCCAGGAGATGGATGTTCTGGTCGGACGGTCCGGGGGCGCCCCGGCCGAGCCGCAGATGTCCCTGCATGACCCCCTCACGCATACGTACAACCAGGTTGCATGGGAAGCGAAAGCGAAGCGGCCGGCTGCCCGGGGCAACGCCCTGGGGACCATCGTGGCGGTAAGGCCGACGGGGCTCGGCGGCGCACGCCGGATGCACGGTCAGGCGGCCGTCGATCGGATTCTGGCTGACCTGGGCACCCGCCTGCGGCAGGTCGGACTTGAGGTCTACCGGCTGGACGGCGATCAGTTCTTCCTCTGGTTTCCCGCCCAGGAGTGGGGAGAGGAGTCCGACCGGCGCCTGGAAGTGGTGCTGGGTTACTTCTGCCAGTATTGGTGCCACCTGTCCCGTGACCTGGCGGTTAACTGGGGGGTCGCAGGCGCCACCGATGCCACCCGGGATCTGGCCGAACTGGCTGAGCAGGCGGTGGCTTACGGGCGGGAGCGGAAAGCCGGGTGTTCCGGTCTGGCGGGGGCATAGCCCCGGTACGCTGAACGGCATCGGTCTGGACGGTGCGGTTCCTGCGTATCCTTGTCCCGAGGTGAGACGCGCATGGACCAGGCACCTCGGTGGCTTCTGATTCGGCTGCTCCCGGTGCTGGCTCTGGCGGCGCTCCTGCTTGTGCTGGCTGGAGCGCCGCCTTCGTCTCGCTGGCCGTTTGTGCTGGCCGGGGCAGGCTGCCTGACCGCATTGTGGGACGGGTACGCCGGGGTCTTCCGGCTCCTCCGGCGGCCTCGCCGGGCGGGACGCCGGAGCGTGCCGCTGCAAATCTGTGCCCTGTGGCTGATCAACACGCTCGCCTATCTCGTCCTGCTCAATACTGCAGCGGAACTGGCCGTGCCAGGGACTTTTGAATGGCGCGGCGGACCGGCTGCGCCCCTGGACGTGGCCTACCTTACCCTGCTGACGTTTGCCTCCAGCGGGTATGGGGATGTGCTCCCCGCCAACGGCCTGGGCAAGGCCCTGGCAATGGTGTCAAGTCTGGCGGGCCTGCTTTACGCGACGATGCTCGTTACCGCCATCTGGCACCATTACGCTCCGGATCTTCACGATTAACGCTGTTTGTGATATGATACCGAGGTATATTGATGGTTATCGCAGCCGGTGATGGTCCGGCGGACGTGCGGCCGGCCGACTGAGGAGCCGCAGGTCCTCTCCACATGCTGGAGGTCTGCGAGCCTACAACACCCCGCGGGGCGGGGTGTTGTAGGCTTTTTGTTTTGGAACAATTACAGGGAGGGGGAGCAGGTTATGACATCGTTTCTGCTTCAGTCTGTGGTGATTCTGGCCAGCGTCCTGCTGGCGGGCCAGGTCTCCCGCCGCCTGGGTCAGCCTTCCGTGCTGGGCCAGCTGCTGGTCGGGGTGCTTCTGGGCCCGGCGCTGCTGGGGTGGCTGCAGCCCACGGCCTTTGTCAGGGAGGTCGCGGAAATCGGGGTGGTGCTGCTGATGTTCCTGGCCGGCTTGGAGACGAATTTTGACGACATCAGAAAGAGCGCGCTGGCGGCCACGCTGGTGGCGTTGGGGGGCGTGGCGCTGCCGTTTGTCGGCGGCTGGTGGGTCGCCTCCGCCTGGGGCTATGCGCCGCCGACGGCCGTCTTTACGGGCGTGCTGTTGGTGGCTACCAGTGTGAGCATCTCGGCGCAGACCCTCCGGGAACTGGGCTACCTGCGGGAGCGGCCCGGAGTCACGATTCTGGCTGCCGCCGTTATTGACGACGTACTGGGGATTATGGTGCTCTCGCTGGTGCTGGGCGCCCTGGGCGGTGCCGCCGGGGCCGGGGACGGGCATGGTCATGGGGGCGATCCGATTCTATTGCTTCTGGGCAAAATTGCTCTGTTCTTCGCCCTGGGCAGCCTGGCGGGCTGGAAGCTGCTGCCACCCGTGGTGAAGTGGGTGAGCCGGTTTGAAGCGGGCACCGCGGTGCTGGCGACGGGCGTTTCGCTGGCTCTCGTTTATGCGTGGACCGCGGAGCAGGCCGGCCTGGCAGGGATCATCGGGGCGTATCTGGCCGGTCTGATGCTCAGCATGACCGATTTCCGGGGCCGCCTGCTCCACGAGGTCGAGCATACGGCGTTTGCGTTCTTCGTGCCGTTCTTCTTTGTCAGCGTGGGACTGACGGCCCGGTTTGCCGGTCTGTCGGCTTCGTTCGTTGTTTTCGTACTGGTGCTGGCGGCCGTGGCGGTGGTGACGAAGCTGCTGGGCGCCGGGGCGGGCGCCCTGCTGGGCGGCTTTAGGGGCAGAGAGGCCGCCGGCATCGGGGCCGGCATGGTCGCCCGCGGCGAAGTAGGCCTCATCGTAGCGGCCATCGGCCTGGAACGGGGTCTCCTGCAGGACGACTTGTATACGGCGATGGTCCTGGTCAGCCTGCTGACCACCCTGGTCACGCCGCCCTTGCTCAAACTGGTGTTCACGAAGCGGAAAAAAGAGAGGGCCGCCTAGTCCCGTCTTCCGCACATGGCTAACGCCAAGTTTGGAAGGAGTTTCAATGTTGCTCCGCGAACCCCCCTGGAAAGCTTGCACGACGCCAGGGGGCTTGCGGAATGGGTCGCAATCGTGAACGTCCGTCTCGCCAGGTTATCTATCAAGAAACACTGGTGAAGAATCTTGGTTCCCTCCCCGTTGTGGCACATTTCCTGCGTCAACTGGATGTGGAGGGTATCATCGACCGGGCGGTCCCGGTTCGGGAAGTTGCCCACCTGACGCATGGAGAGACGATTTGCGCTATGGTTGCCAACCGGCTGACGGCACCCCAGCCCTTGTGCCACTTCGACCGCTGGGCTGAACGCTGGGCCGTTGAGGAAGTCTTCGGTGCAAAGCCGGAGCACCTCAACGACGACCGGCTGGGCCGGGCTTTGGATGCCATTGCCCCTCACCTTGAGGCTCTGCAGGGATCAATCACCTGGTCGGCTATGCAAGCATTCGGCGTGGACGTCTCCGAGGTTCACTATGACCTGACTTCCATCACTTTCGCTGGCGCTTATGAGGATCAGCCGGATGAGCAGATTCCCGGGCTAGGTCCGAAGGTCACCCGCGGATACAGTTCAGCAGGCATCAACGAGAAGCAGATCCAGGTTGGTGCAGTCACAACCGCAGATGGAATCCCCATCTGGCACGAGGCCCTTGACGGTTCCGCTCAGCAAATCAGCCGAGTCATCCACACCATGGAGTCGCTCAAGAAGGCGGCGAAGGTCAGCTCCTTCACCCTGGTTGGGGACTCCAAACTCATCTCGCACGGAAACATGCTGGCTGCGTGTCGTGACGGTGTCAACTTCTGCGCTCCGTCAGCCACCAATTCCGAGTTGGAACGGTCCTTCCTGGAGATCCCGCGGGAAGAGTTCAAGGCGCTTAACTACCTCAGCCAGCGAGAAAGTCAGAAGCCGGAGTCCGAGCGCACCGTTTACCTCGGTGCCGAACGCAGTTGGGAGTTGCGCGATCCGAAAACCGGTGAGGTCTTCTCAATCCGCCGGCTCTTCGTGATTTCGTCCGAAGAACAAGCGGCATGCCGTAAACATCGGAGCCGTCAGTTAGCCCGAGCCGAAGAGGATCTTGCCACCCTCCAGAAGGGCCTCGGGAAGCGGACATCCAAAACTGTGGAGCAAGTGCAGCGCAAGGTTGCCGTGCTCCTGGACCGCCGCCGTGTCACCCCATATTTCAGCGTGACTGTGGGTGAGGAGCAGGGCAAGCCCACTCTGCAGTGGTCACAGAACACTGCTGCAATCGCCGCTGCCGAAGCCCTGGACGGCTTCTACGTGCTCTTGACCAACCTGCCCTCGGAACGAGCTGACGCCTCCGAAATCCTCTGCATCTACAAGCGGCAGGCAATCGCAGAGCGTCGCTTCGGGGACTTCAAGGGTCCGCTCGCTGTCCGCCCGGTCTTGCTCAAGGACAACGCTCGGATTGCTGCGTTGGTCTTTGTCGTCTATCTGGCACTGCTGGTCTTCTGCCTGCTGGAGCGACAGGCCAGGCGTGAGCTGGCTGCCCAGTCTGCAGATGGCAAGGACGATACCATGCAGGGCTTCCTGCCTGGCAAACGCAAGACCCGGCCGACCGGCCGCAATATCCTCGAGGCCCTTTCCTGGTGGATGGCGACTTCTGTCGCCACGCCCACCGGGCCAGCCCTCGCTGTCGAGAAACCCAAAGAGGTACAGCGTCGGCTGCTGGAACTCCTCAAGGTCGAACGCATCCTTTAGGTGTCCC
>DASPIW010000008.1:0-8863 GCA_035628915.1 Symbiobacteriaceae bacterium
GCACTGCTCGCCGAATAAAGCAACGACCGGGGCGTAGTCCCCGGTTTTCCGTTTGGGTTCACTTATTGTAAGCAAGCACGTGCCCAGGTCGGTTCACTTAATGTGAGCCGGACTGGTTCAGACAATGTGAGCGCCCACACCAACCCCAGCATGATCTCAGAGAGAATGAAGAAGGGCAGTAGTGACGGGAAGACCACGTTCAAGAACAGGGTCATACCGTCCTTTGCGGCTCCGAGGGCGGATTCCGGATACCAGACCAGCGATAGCGTAAGCAGCACGGCAGCTGCGGCCCACACTATCATCGAGATTTTCCCTCGCATACGGCACCTCCACGCGTAATATGGCAAGACCTCATAGGGGCTTGCCACATAAGGTATGTCCTCTGTTAACGCCAGAGTACACTTGTCCCGTCAATCCACCGTGGCCTTCATTCGTAGGCAAAACCGCTTGAGTCCCAACGTGGCTCAGTTCTGTCCGAACTCGTCAGGTACGCGCACCGTTGCATATATGAGACACTAACCGTGGCACCTGAGCGGGAGGAGACACAGTTGACACTCAGGAAAGGCTCTGGAGGCCCTGGTCCGACACCGAATTTGTAAGCGCTGTGTCGGGGACCAACACCTTCACTGAGGAAAGGACCGCTGCACGCGCAGCGGTCCACTGTACTGTGGGTGCGGATTGAGCAGAGCTAAGTCCCCTCATCGAGGAGGGTGGCGTAGACCTTTGCTGGCGCCTTGTCGGTGCACTAGTTTGACCCCAGTCGCGACACGGCTCGCTGCTGACACCATCTTACTCCATCAACGCTATGGCGCCCGACATGTAATGCAGGAGCTGGCTAGGCTGGCCCTGGGGGTCCCTTGTGCGAAACTCTACCGGTACTCGTTGACCTTGCGGATCAGCTCCGGCGCCACCTTTGGCTTGCGGTTGTACGTGAGCAGCCCGTTGATCTCCTGCTCCACATCCGTCAGCTGGGTATAGCAGAAGCCGACCACGTTCGGACATTGCATCACGCTGTGCACCAGGTCGCGGTAGCGCTCCAGCAGCTCCTCCGGCGTCTCCGCGCGGTTCTGGCTCCAGCGCTCACCCGCATCCGGCTTGTAGCCCACGCCGCCGAACTCCGACACGAGAATCGGCTCGCCGCCGTACCCGTAGCCCGGGCAGTAGAGAATCCGCCCGTTCGGGATCAGCCCTGCAATCTCTTCCGGAGGCAGCGAGTACCGCTCCTTCAGGGTCGCACCCAGCGGGGCGTAGTCGTGAATGGTCAGCAGGTCGGAGGTGGCGTGGCCCCAGCCATCGTCCGACACCACCGGCCGGGTCTGGTCCAGCGAACGGGTCAGGTGATAGAGCGTATCCAGGTGGTGCGGCTGGCGGGCATCGGTCAGGTAGTCGGGCACACCCCAGTTCTCGTTGCACGGCACCCATGCCACAATGCACGGGTGGTTATAGTCCCGTCCGAGCACCTCCATCCACTCCCGGGTGATGCGCTCGACGGCCTGGTCCGAATACTGGTAGGTGTTGGCCATCTCGCCCCAGACCAGCAGGCCCAGGCGGTCGGCCCAGTACAGGAAGCGCGGGTCCTCCACCTTCTGGTGCTTGCGCACCCCGTTGAAGCCCATCGCCTTCGTCAGCTCGATGTCTTGCCTCATAGCCTCGTCCGAAGGCGGGGTAAGCAGTGACTCCGGCCAGTAGCCCTGGTCCAGCACCAGCTTTTGATAGTAAGGCCGCCGGTTGAGCAGAATTTTGCCGTCCTGCATGGCGACGGAGCGCATGCCAAAGTAGCTGTCAACCCGATCCGTCACCGCTCCGCCATCGGCCAGCGTCAGCGTTACATCGAAGAGGTTGGGGTTCTCCGGCGTCCACGTCCGGGAGCCGTTGCCGGGGAAAGTCCGGTGGGCGTTGGGGTCGCGCAGATCGATCCGGCGCTGCACTCTGGGCGCGTGCAGGCAAATGCGGTCGTCCGCCACCGGCTCGCCCTGGAACGAAATCTGCACACGCAGTTCCTGTCCGGGCCGGAAGCCGACGGTCCGGACCAACACATCGATGGTGTCGGTAGTGATGTCTGGTGTGAAGCGGACCTCCTCAATGCGGGTCTGGGCCACGGGCTCCAGCCAGACGCTCTGCCAGATGCCGGTGGTTCGGGTGTAGAAGATCCGGGCGGACTTCCGCTCCCAGTACTGCTTGCCCCGGGGAATGGTCACGTCGGTCGAGGGGTCTTCCGCCCGCACCGTCATGGTGTTGGTGCCACCCACGAGCAGGTGGGTCACGTCGGCGCTAAAGGGGGCGTGGCCGCCTTCGTGCGCCACCGCCATACGCCCGTTGACAAAGACCTCGGCCCGGTAGTCGACGGCGCCGAAGTGCAACAGCACCTGCTTCCCGGCCCAGTCCGCCGGCACCTCGAAGGTGCGGCGGTACCAGACCACCTCATGGAAGCTCGGATCGCCAATGCCGCTTAATAGGCTCTGAAAGCAATAGGGAACGGTGATCTGCAGGGGCAGCTCACGGCCGTCAAACCAGCCCTGCTGCATGCCTGCTGCCTCATCGTCAAAGGCGAACTGCCAGGTGCCGTTCAGATTCAGCCAGTCCTGCCGCACGAACTGCGGGCGCGGATACTCCGGGCGCGGAATGGGGCTGATACTCATGGCGGGGCCTCCTTCTGGCGTGAAAATCGGGAATCAAAGGTCGGACAGGAACGCGCAGAGCTCCTCGTCAGCGAGACCGCGCTCCAACGGTCCCAGCAACCAGGTTTCCGCGTGCTCCGCGGTCTGCCCGGGGCCCAGCCGCACGAGGGGGCCAAGCGTCTCCAACTCCAGCATCCGCTCGTTGGCAAAGACCTCGGCCGAACAGCCGAAATCGGGGTAAACCGCACCCGGCTCGTGCCGGAACCGCTTGAGGAAGAGACTCTCCCGGTTGATATAGGCGACCCAGCCTTCCGGGACCGTCATGCCGAGTTTGATGGGGCCGGCGACGGTGGCATCCTGGCGGATTCGTGTGAGTCGGTCGCCCCAGGTAATCCGGGGATCGGCCATGCTGGTGTAGGGCCATACCGCCACCGCCCGGTTCGGCAGCAGCCCTTCGGGATGGGGTATGTAGGCCGGGTGCGGCAGGAGCGCCTCGCCGCCGGGCGCCATCACGGACATCGCCCAGGGCGCCAGCTCCCAGGTCTGGTCACCGGTGTTGGCAATGTAGTGCAGCACTGTCACCTCGGCTCGGTCGGGGGAAAACGTGAAGCGCAGCGACTTCTGCAGTCCGGTGGTCCGCTCCGCGGCCTGGACGATCAGCGCGCCGCCGGGAGTCTCCTCGAACGTGACGGGATCATGATCCGGATAATAGGTCCGCACAGGGTGCTCCGGCGCATACCAGAGCCGGTGGCCGCCGTAAGGCAGCCAGCCCTCGCCACCCCGGCGCCCCAGATCCTCGGGAAACTCGAAAAACTGATTGGGCCCCCCGACGGCCCCAAAGTGGATCACCCGAGGGCCAACCGCCCGGGGCACGACCAGTTCGATCACGCCGTTGCTCAGATGCAGGCAGTGCTCCCAGCCGCCGTAAGGCCGGAGTTGGACGGATACCTCTCCCATATCTACCACCTCCGTTCCCATCAGCCCTTGATGCCGGTCAGCGTGATGCCCCGGACAAACTGCCGCTGCAGGAGCAGGAAGACCAGCAGTACCGGCGTGGAGGCAAGGCAGGCGGCCGCCATCCAGGCGCCGTACTCCTGCTGCTGGCTGCCAGAGAAGTTGGCCAGCCCGACCGTCAGGGTATACATGTTCTCACGGGTGGCGGAGACCATTGGCCAAAGAAAGTCATTCCAGGAGCCGAGGAAGGTGAAGATGGTGAGGGCCGAAAACGCCGGTATGGCCAGCGGCACGGCAATGCGGGTGAAGAGGGTCCACCGGCCGGCCCCATCGAGGTAGGCCGCCTCCTCCAACTCCCGCGGCAGCCCCTGGAAGAACTGGCGCATCAAAAAGACGCCCAGCGCCAGGCCCACCCGGGGAAAGGCCATGGCCGTGTAGGTGTTGATCCAACCCAGGCGGACTATATGCACGTAGAGTGGCACCAGCAGCACCTGCTGCGGCACCATCAGCGTGGCAACCACAATGATGAAGAGCAGATCGCGACCGGGGAACTTGACGCGGGCAAAGGCATAGCCCGCCATGGCATCCACCATGATGACCAGGGTGGTCGTCAGCCCGCTGGTGACCACGCTGTTGAAGAACCATCGGGGCAGGCTAGCCTCGGTCAGGACCTTCAGGTAGTGGGCCAGGGTGGTCGGGCGAGGAATCAGGGCGGTGCTCAGCAGAATGTCCTTTTCCGGTTTGAAGGAGGTCCCGTACATCCAGAGCACCGGGAATATCCACAGAATCGCGGCGATGGTGAGCGCAACATAGATCAGGATTGTGCCGACGGAGATGCGTTGTTTCATGGTTGTGCCCCCTAATCCGCACCCTGGTCCGGCTGCAGCCGGAGCTGGATGACGCTGAGGATGAGGATCACCAGGAAGACCAGGTAGGCCATGGCGGAGGCATAGCCCGTCTTGAAATACTTAAAGGCGTTTTCGTAGATGTATTGGATGACCACCCGGGTAGAGCCGTATGGTCCGCCCTGAGTCATGATGAAGACCTGGCCGAAGATCTGGAACGACGCGATCACCTGCTGAACACCGACAAAGAGCATCACCCGGCGCAGCCCGGGCAGGGTCACGTTCCGAAACTGCTGCCAGGCGCTGGCACCGTCAATTGCCGCAGCCTCATAGAGCGTCTGCGAAATGTCCTGCAGGCCTGCCAGGAACATAGTCATGTTGAAACCGACCGTCCACCAGACCGTTGTGACCACCACGGCAGGCATCGCCCAGGTGGGCGTGAATAGGAAGTTGGGCGGATTGTGCCACCCCAGGGCGCCCAGAGCCTGTGCGATAATGCCATACTTCTGCTGCAGCATCCACACCCACAGCGAGCCGACCACGGAGATAGAGAGCACGTGCGGGCTGAAGAAGATCAGCCGGAAGAGCCCCTTCAGCTTGAACTCCCGGTTGACGCCCATGGCCAGAAGAAGACCGGCCAGTACCAGCAGCGGTGCAGAGAGCACGGTGAAGTATGCGGTGTTGCGCAGCGACTTCCAGAAGGTCTCATCGTGGAGGGCCGTCTGGTAGTTGGCCAGCCCCATCCAGGTGCTGGAATTGTCGATCACGTTGAAGTCGTGCAGACTGAGCCAGAACCCGTGGAAGACGGGATAGACCACAAACATGCAGAAAAACAGGAGGTAAGGCAGCGCAAAAAGGTAGCCGGAAATGGCCTCCCGGGTCGATGACCGCAGAAAGGGCCTGCCCTGTTTCATGGATGGACTCCTCCCAGAGGGTAAGGGTAGAGCGGGGGTTGCCCCCCGCCCTCATCGGCCCTACTTGGACAGGATGTCGTTTACCTTGGCCTCGGCCGCCTTCAGCGCGTCCTCAGGCGAGGACTTGTGGGCGTAGGCGCCCTGCAGCTGCTCGTAGATGGCGTTCTCCACCTCGGACAGCTTCGGCGTCGCGGGCGGATAAACAACCGCGTCCAGGTTCAGGGCGTAGGTCGGCTGGTGCGTGAATGCCTTGAAGTCTGCGGAGGCGACCACCGACTTGCGGGCGGGGATCTGACCGGCCTTCGCCCACATGATGGAGTTGTCGGAGATCCACTTGATAAAAGTGATCGCCGCCTGCTGTTTCTCAGGATTCGAGGCCTTGTTCCGCGGCAGGGTCAGGGTGTGGGAGTTGGCCCAGACCGCTGGCTTCTGGAAGAGCTGCGGCAACGGCGTGGTGAAGAACTTCATGCCCGCCTGCTCGTAGCCGCCGGTGTTCCAGACGCCGTTGGGCTGAATGCCGATGTCCCCAGCCAGCCAGGCGGCCTTCAGGGTGTCGGAGTTCAGGCCATGCGGGGTGTAGTTGTTGTCGACGATCTGCATCTGCGCCTTCAGGGCTGCGATGCCGGCCGGGCTGTTGAAAGCCGCCTTCTTCATGTCGTCGGTCAGCAGCTGGCCGCCGTTCTGGTATAGGTAGGAGAACCACTCACGGTAACCGGTCCAGCCCGCTTCCTGCACGGACATCGGGTTCTTGCCGGTTTTGTCCTTGATAGTCTTGAGCTCGGTCATCAGCTCGGCCCAGCTGGTGGGCACCTGGGGCCTGCCGTCCTTGATCAGGCCGGCCTTCTCGAAGGTGTCCTGATTGTAGAACCAGATCAGCGGGTGGACATCCAGCGGAATCGCAACTCGCTTGCCGTCGGCAACGCTACCCTTCCAGGGGATCGCGGCGAAGTCGTTGGCGTCAAAGCCGGCCTTGGTGGCCAAGTCGTCCAGCGGCAGCAGGGCGTTTTTCGTGGTGAACATGGGCAGGTTGGCCATGTGGATGATGGCCACGTCCGGCGCCTCGCCGGCGCCCATGGCGGTGGTCAGCTTAGTGTAGTAATTCTCCCAGACGCTGGTGTTGATTTCGACAAAGATCTTGTCCTGAGAGCTATTGAACTTATCGACCATCGCCTTCATGAAGTCGCCGTCGCCGCCTGTCAGGGGCGTCCAGTAGGTCAGCGAGACCTTGGCAGCGGCGGTCTTCTGTTCCGGAGCGGATGTGGACGGGGACGAGGCGGTCGGCTTGCTGCTTCCGCCGCAACCGGTGAGCAACACTGCGGCAACTGTTGCGAGGCTGACCAGGGAAATCCAGATCCGTTTCATTGCGAGAACCCCCCATGTGATAGCGTCAAGCTGCGATCGGAGCCGGAGCGGTGACGACTGGCCACGGGTCAGACTACAGTCACCTCCTTCTCCATTGCCTGAAGCGCCCGGATGATCTCGTCCGGGGTCCCCTTGTCGGTAATGACACCGCCTATTTCGCTTACGGAAGCGATCAGCGAGAAACTGACACGCTCAAACTTGCTGTGGTCCGCCACAATCGTGACCGACTGGGCGACGCGCATGAGAACCCGGTTGATCTGTGCTTCCTCCATGTTAGGGGTGGTGAGCCCATGGGAAAGGGAAATTCCGTTGACTCCAAGGAAGGCCTTGCTGACGAAAATTCCCCTGAGCGCCGCCTCGGCGATGGGACCCACCAGGGCCTGAGAGCGTTCACGGAGGATGCCTCCGGTCACCACCAGCCGGATTCCCGGCGAATCCACCAGGACAGATGCGATGCTGATGGAGTTGGTCACCACGGTCAGGTTCTGCCGGCTGCGTAGGCAGCGGGCGATCTCCCAGGTGGTGGTGCCGGCATTCAGTGCGATGGTGTCCCCGTCCTGAACAGTGGCGACGGCGGCCTGGGCGATGCGCTGTTTCTCGGCAATGAACCGGACCTGTTTGGATCCGAAAGATGGTTCCTCCACCAGGCCTTCGTTCATGAAAGCACCGCCCCGGGTCCGGCGGACCAGTCCCTCTTTCTCAAGCAAGTCCAAATAGCGGCGGACGGTTACGGTTGAGACACCCAGGAGTGAGCTCAATTCAGTCACCGTCGCAAACCGGTTGGACCCCAGCCGGTCGAGTATCGTGTCTTTCGCGAAATCCATATTGACTCAGCCTTTTCCCTCAGTATTTACTTTCCGAAATGTAGTTTCAACTTCGAAAGGCGAAATCCTCCACCTAGCGAAAAATTCACACGTAACTGGGTCACTCTCGCGGCCCGGTTTCGTGATCGCATCACCCTATTGCCAGGTCAGGCACCAACTAGGTTGAGGGGAACGATGCACTGGACGTAGCCAAGATCCGGTATTCCGAAGTCAAGCGGAGGGGCGCGGCAACACCACCCGGAGGTGGCCAAGTACCTGGAGCCATCGCAAAACCGGCGGTCCCGTCGGAAACCGGACATCATCGGTAGAAATCAAAGGCACGCCTGCGGCTGTATATGAACCGCAGGCGTGCCTTTCCATTAGCAAAGTAATAACCGGATCGGCCAGGCCCATGCTGAGGACGAAGGCGCCCTCGCCGGGGGTGCTAAACAGCGGGCGCATTAGCGGCTCAAAGAGCACTCCGATGAAGTGCACCACCCTAAGACCCAGCATGAGCTCAGAGAGGATGAAGAAAGGGAGTAGGGACGGGAAGACCACATTCAAGAACAAGGTCATCATCCTTAGCGGCTTCCAGGTCGGGATACCGGACCAACGATACAGTGAGCAGCACTGCAACTGCGCCCACACTATGATCGAGACTCCCCCCATACGGCACATCGACGCGTAATGTGGCAAGTCCTCATAAGGGCTTGCCACACAAGGTATATCCCAGGTCAGTGTTGAAGTACGCTGGGGCCAAGTCATCGTTTCGACGTAACGGCCGTCGGCCGCTCCCACAGCCGAACCCGCTTGACGATACAAACGTTGTACATAACAGAAGCATTCTTGGAGGTGATGGTTGTGCCCAGTGGCTCCCGAGCAAATGTGCGCTATGGCTTGTGCGGTCCGGGCCCCACCCCTGACATGCCTAAGACAACTGGCACCGACCCCGAAAAGGGAAATAAGAAGAGTCCCCTGCAGAGATAACTCTACAGGGGACTCGATTTGTTTGGGCGGCGACCTACTCTCCCACGCTCGAAGCGTAGTACCATCGGCCCTGAGAGGCTTAACGGCCGTGTTCGGAATGGGAACGGGTGATCCCTCTCGGCATAGCCACCCTAAACTTGTATAGGGTTTGTACCCTCAAAACTCCACAGTGGCGATTGTGCAGCGCAGTCGTCAGACTGCGCTTGCGACAACGGGTTCGTCAGAACCCGTGAAAGCGAGCATCAACCTAGAGGTCAAGCCCTCGGCCGATTAGTACCGGTCCGCTCCACGACTTACGCCGCTTCCACTCCCGGCCTATCTACCAGCTAGTCTTGCTGGGGCCTTACTACCTTTTGGTATGGGAAGTCTCATCTTCAGGA
>DASPIW010000009.1:0-121450 GCA_035628915.1 Symbiobacteriaceae bacterium
CAGCTTACGGTGGTTTGGAGCCTCCACCTGTATGGCGGCTCCGAGGGGCCTTCCCTCATCTTCAGTTAAGCATGGCCTTCGGCTGTCAAGCAGCCTCTTGCCTTCGTGGCACACGATTCGCCGCTCCTTTGTAGAAGGGGCCCGAGAGATGCAAGCAATTTGTCGGCGAATAACGTGGTCGAGTAGCCTTTTTGCCCTCAGGACGGCCTTTCTTCAGGCCAAACCATGACATCCGCTCCCTAAAAGCCCGATAACAGGCAGCTTACTGAGCTGGCTGGCGCCCAATTCCAAGGATTCACCGCTCGTTTGCGTCGTACCGTTGGACACAGTCTGCAAAAAACAGGCGAACCACCATGGCGCATGGCACGATCGGCAGGCTGGCTTCCTCCCCTGCCCTTCCAGGGACCGAGCGTCTCCCGGCGTTACGGCCGGACTCAATTGGTCAACCAGTTCTCCGTAGTCAAGGCGACCGCCGGTGGACCCCCACCTGGCCCTAGTCGCACATTCGCAGCCTTCCATTACATTAGCCCGTGTTTTCACCTTTTTGGTGCCGCACACTCCCACTTCCGGCATAATGGAGGTGATCCCCCGCGATGGAGGCGATTTGCTGCGTATGGAAGGGCTTCGGAAGCACGGCCCGTGGCCGTCGTATGTCGCTGCTGCCGGGCTGGTCGTCCTGGCCTCGGGCGCCGGGATTCTCGTGCGGGCGTATGTCACCCCGGTCAACCTGGTCATGCCGTACCTCGTCGCAGTGGTGATCTGCGGGCGCTGGTGGGGACTAGGTTCGGCCGTCGCGGCCTCGCTGCTGGGCGTCATCTGCTTCGACATTCTATTTGTGCTGCCGTACGGGAGTTTCGCCGTCTCCGACGCCGAATACCTGATCACCTTCGCCGCCCTGCTGGTGACGGCGCTGGTCATTGGCACGCTGACGGCGCGCCTACGCGATCATGCGGCGGTCTTGCGCGCCCGCGAGCAGGAGACCGCCGCTCTCTATGCCTTCAGCCGCAGCGTGGTCGGCGTCCGTGACCTGACTGAGATCGCCGGGGCCCTCGTCAACCACGCCCGGGCCAGCCTCGGGCGCCCGGTCAGCGTGCTGCTTCTGCAAGCTGAACGCAGCCAGCAGCCCGCCATGCGATGGGGCGCGGCTCTTTCCGCTGCCGACGGGCAGACGGCCGAGTGGGCGCTGGAATCGGGACGGCCGGCGGGGTGGGACGACTCGGAACGGCCCGAGGCGACGGTTGGCTGCATTCCGCTGCGCCTTACACAGGGCACGGTAGGCGTCCTGGCGGCGCAGCACCCGGAGAACGGCCGGCTCACGGTGGCACAGCGCCGCCTGCTGGAAGCCTTCTCCGCTCAAGGGGCGGTAGTCGTGGAGCGGATCCGGCTGGCCGAAGAAGCGAGGCAGGCGCAACTGCTGCTCGAGGCAGAGAGACTGCACGACGCCCTGCTTCACTCGGTTTCGCACTCGCTCCGCACCCCGCTGGCGTCCATCATCGGCAGTCTGAGCACCCTGTTGGAGCCGAGCCCCGGTCACCTCGACCCGGCTACCCGGCTCGACTTGATCCAGACCGCCCGCGAAGAAGCCGAGCGCCTCAACGAACTGGTGGGGGATCTGCTGGACATGGCGCGCCTGGAAGCGGGCCATTTCAAGCTGCTGATCGACCAGTACGACATGGAAGATGTGCTTGGGGCCGCGCTGGGCCGGTCGGCGCGACATTTGTCCGACCGCCCCGTCCACACCCGGATCGATCCGGATCTCCCCCTGGTCCCCCTCGATCAGGCCTTGATTGTCCAGGTACTTGAGAATCTGATCGGCAACGCCGCCAAGTATTCGGCGCCCGGCAGCCCCATCGAAATCGGGGTGCAGAAAACGGAAGGCGCTGTCACGGTCTGCATCGCCGACCACGGTGTCGGCATTCCGCCGGAGGACCGGGAGCGGGTCTTTGAGAAGTTCTACCGGGTCGAGTCGTCCGGCAGCCCGGCGGGCACCGGGCTGGGGCTGTCCATCTGCAAGGGGATTGTCGAGGCCCACCATGGAAGGATCTGGGCCGGCGGCCGTGCCGGCGGGGGTACGGTGATCACCTTTGCCCTGCCCACCGCCGCGGCGGGGAAGCGCACAACGGAGGTGCCTGCTGATGGAGAAAGATAAAGCTCCCCTGGCGCGTGTTCTCGTCGTCGATGACGAGCCACAGATACGCCGGTTCCTGCGCGCCGCGCTGGCTTCGCAGGGGTACGAGATTACAGAGGCGGGCGGCGTGCAGGAAGCCGTCGTGGCGGCCCAGTCCGTCAGACCGAACCTGGTCATACTCGACCTGGGCCTTCCCGACGGCGATGGCCTGACGGTGGTGAAGAGCCTCCGGCAGTGGACCCAGATTCCCATCCTCATTCTCTCCGTGCGCGGGCGGGAAGCAGACAAGATCGCGGCCCTCGACGCCGGAGCGGACGACTACTTGACCAAGCCCTTCGGCACGGGTGAACTGATGGCCCGCCTGCGTGCAGCCATGCGCCGTACCGCCCGGACGGAACCGGACTCGCGGGTCGAGTGCGGCGGATTGGTGATCGATTTTGAGCGGCACCTGGTGACGGTGGGCGGCGAGGACGTGCGGCTCACCACTACGGAGTACGGCCTCTTGCGGGCCCTGGCCCTGCAGTCCGGCAAGGTGCTGACGCATAAGCAGTTGCTGCAGGTTGTGTGGGGACCGGGTTACGAAAACGAGACGCACATGCTCAGGGTCAATATCAGCAACCTGCGGCGGAAACTCGAGCCAAATCCCCTGCAGCCGCAGTATCTGATCACGGAGCCCGGCGTCGGTTACCGCCTGCGGGCGATGGAGCCGGTGAAGAGCCCTTAGGGTCAGGGGCACGGCGGCGGCCCGCCGTATCAAGGAAAGGTCAAGGAATGCCCGATTCTGTTGAGATGCCGCGTTCTCTGGTGTACGCTACGCTGGTAGCAGCGAGTGGAACAGTCGAGACGGAGTGAAGGCATCCATGATCAGCATCGGTGCGCTGCGTGGACAGGCAAACCTGGCCCTGCTCTGTCAGGGCACCGGTTGTGCCGGTCCACTGGATTCCAAGGTGTGGTTCCAACGCGGAAGCCTGTCGCTGTTGGCAACGGCCGAAGATGGGCAGATGGCCGGCGCCATTCTGCTGGTGCCTGAGAAATGGCTGGGCCCGGTGGTGCTCTCATATAAGCTCGCCTGGCTGCGGGTCGCCGAGCAGTACCGGCGGCAGGGCGTAGCCAGCGCCCTCCTGCGCAGTGCGGCCAAGCTTGCCGCCGAGTCGGGCGCGCGGTTCATCCATGCACCCGTTCGTCCGTCCAACGCCGCGGGAATTGCCTTGTTTGAGAACCTCGACCGCTCCCCGGGGGCACCGTGGCTGGTCCATCTGACGTATGCCGGCCTTTAGGGCCGGAAGCGAAAGCGCCGCCCAGGCTCTGGTTGAGCCCGGGCGGCGCACTTGTTCTTACTGGCGGTTGGCGAGTCTGCTCAAATCGACACCGCGCAGGCGGCACCATTCACCCGTAGGTCCCGTCACCACCACCGGGCGCCGCTGCATGGCAGCTACGGACGGCGCCCCGCAGAGCAGCATGGTGCGCGCGAGGTCGCCCAGCAGGGTGGTTACGTATTGCCGGGCCGCGTCGATTCCGCCCGCCTGGAGGGCCTGTAGCACCGGCCCGGCTACCCCGGCTGCGGCGGCGCCCAGGGCCAGGGCCTTCGCCGCCTCGCTGCCGTAGCGTATGCCGCCGCTGGCGATCAACTGGAGCCCGGGCAGTCCCAGGGCGGCTACTTCAGCCACGGCTGCGGCGGTGGGAATGCCCCAGTCCTCCAGGCCCGGGTCGATCGCCCCGCCCCCCCGCTGCGCTTCAATCCAGGCAAAGTTCGTGCCACCCCGGCCCGATATGTCAATGGCCCGCACGCCCACATCATACAGCTGCCGGGCCGTCTCCCGGGAGATGCCGAACCCGCATTCCTTGACGATCACCGGCACGCTTACCGTGGTCACCATTTGGGCGATGCGCCCTATCTGCCCCCGGAAGTCGCGGTCCCCTTCGGGCATCACGAGCTCCTGCGGCGCGTTGAGGTGGACCTGCAGGGCGTTTGCCTCCAGCATGGCCACGGCGCGGCCGGCGTCGTCGACCGAGGAGGCGGCGCCCACGTTCGCGACAATCACCCCCGTGGGATGCTCCCGGCGGACGACCCGAAAGCTGTCTTCCACTTCCGGCTCCCGAATGGCGGCCGTTTGGGAACCGACGGCCATCGGGACGCGCAGGTCGGCCGCGAGGATCGCCAGGTTGCGGTTGATGGCCGCCACCGCGTGGGCGCCGCCCGTCATCGCGTTGATCATGACGGGATAGGGCAGGGTGAGGCCCGCCACTTCCGTTCTCAGGTCAATTTCACTGAGGGCCAGTTCCGGCAGGCTGCGATGCACCAGATGGACGTCTGCCCACCCCGGCGCTCCCAGTCCGTCGGGCCGGTGCGGCCGCTCCGCCCCCTGATTTGCTGCCAGTCTTACGTGATCGAGTTTTCTTTGTTGTCTCTGGCTCACCGTCGGTACCTCCTGCTGCGTTGCGCCGGTAGCCGCTGGCCTTTTTCTTCGGCCGGTCGGGCGGGAATTCGAAACCGACCTTTCCATCCTTCATGACGAGGTATGCAGAAAAAGTCTTGCCGGTCCGGGGCGACTTGAACCCATCTATGAGCTTGGTGCGGCCTTTTTCCAGCAGTGCGGCGGCGTGGGCGGCATCGACCACCTTGCTGCAGAGCCAGGTCGGGATGCGCATGCCGCAGTCGTGGTTAGCGCAGGTCCACTCGCGGCTGGTCTTGACGACCGCGCGCCCGCAGCGAGGGCACTTGCCAGCGAACGGCGGCAGGTCTGCGTCGGGGGGAGGCGCACCGGCTGCGCGGCGGCTGCGCCCTTTCGAGCCGGGCGCAGGTGGGGGCGCTGTAGGCGTCGCCGTCGGGTCCACGGCCGTCGCATCGCCGGCCGCTTTCTTTACCAGGTCGACGACCTGGACGGCCAGCCCCTGAATTTCGGCCATGAAGCGCTCGGCCTGGTGGGCGCCGGCCTGAATGTCGGCAATCCGCTTCTCCCAGCCACCCGTCAGCTCCGCTGAGAGCAGCACCTGAGCGCCCGCCTTCTCGGCCAGCTGTACCAGCCGATGGCCCTTCTGCGTTGGCACCAGGGACTTCTTCTCGAGGCTGATGTAGCCGACGTCTTTCAAGCGTTCAATGATCGCCGCCCGGGTGGCTGGCGTGCCCAGACCGTGGCCTTTCATGGCCTCCTTGAGCGCCTCGTCGTCCATGTCGCGGCCTGCCGTCTCCATAGCGCCCAGGAGGGCCGCTTCCGTGTACCGGCGAGGCGGCTGGGTCTCTTTCTTCTCCGCCTCGGCGTCCCTGACGGCCACCGGCTCCTGCGCCTTGAGCGGCGGCAGGGGCGGCTTCTGGCTCTCTTCTTCCGGCTCGTCCTTCGCCTTGGCTCTTGCCGCAGGCGGCGGCTCCACGACGCGCCATCCTTCATCCAGGACTCGCCGGCCCCGGCTGCGGAAGCGGTCGGGCACCTGGCCGACCCGAGTGATCACCTCGGTATCGAGGTACTTCGCTTCCGGGTAGAACTGGGCGAGGAAGCGGCGCATGATCAGGCCGTATACCTTGGCTTCCACGGCGCTGAGCGCGCCCGGCGCCTCCGTGGTGGGAATGATGGCATGGTGATCGCTGACTTTCGTATCGTCCACCACCCGGCGGTTGCCGGGGTGCACGAGGGCGGCGTTGGCGCCTGCGGCCAGGGAGCGGTAATCCGGCTGGGCGCCCGCCGCTTTCAGCACGGCCGGCAGGGTCTTGACCAGGTCCCGGTTCAGATATCGGGAATCGGTGCGCGGATACGTGATCAGCTTCGCCTCGTACAGGCCCTGGGCCGCCTTCAGCGTCGCCGCGGCCGTCAGGCCGAAGCGCTTGTTCGCTTCCCGCTGCACGGCCGTCAGGTCGTACAGCTGCGGCGGGCGCTCGGCGACGGGCGTCTCCTCCGCCGATTCGACCACGCCCGGCTGTCCTTTGACCCGGGCGACGATGGCCGCCGCCTCCTCCGCCTTCTTCAGGCGGTCGCCTTCGGGGCCAGGCACGAACCACTTGCCCCGGTACTTGCGCCCGTCTCCCGTGGCGAAGTCGGCGAAAACTTCCCAGTACTGCTCGGGCCTGAACGCGGCAATCTCCCGTTCCCGCCGGACCAGCAGGGCCAGCGTCGGGGTCTGCACGCGCCCCACGGAGAGCAGTTCGCCCCACTTGACGGTAAAGGCGCGGGTTGCGTTCATGCCGACGAGCCAGTCGCCTTGCGCCCGGCACCGGGCGGATTGATAGAGCCGCTCATACTCGGACTCGGGCCGCAGGTCCTGCCAAGCCTTGCGGATGGCGTCGCGCGTCAGGGCCGACACCCACAGGCGCCGGGCCGGCTGCGTGGCCCGGGCCATCTGGCAGATGTACCGGAAGATCAGCTCGCCCTCACGGGCGGCGTCGCAGGCGTTGATCAGTTCCGGCGCCGACCGGATCAGCCGGTTCAGAATCTCGAACTGGCTGCGGGTCGCGCTGGTCACTTTCAGATCAAAAAAGCTGGGCAGCATGGGGAGCGACTCCAACGACCAGCGCTTCCAGCGGGCGTCGTACTCCTCCGGCGATTTCAGCTCCACCAGATGGCCGATGGCCCAGGAGAGATAGAACTGATCGCTCTCAAGGTATCCTTCGCGCCTGGAGAAGCCGCCCAGCGCCTCAGCGATCGCGCGGGCGGCAGACGGCTTCTCGGCGATAATCAGCGGTTTGCGGGCGGTCGGCACGGGCGGATCACCTCAACAGGGCAGTTTCGCCCTACGGCTGTGTTTCCCCTGCCGAACACTGCTTTACCAGCAAGTAGACGCCGGGCTGCGGCCGGTAGCCCATTTTGCGATTGACGGCCAGCATGGGGGCGTTTTCGGCATCGTTGTTGGTCGTCAGTCTGGCAAAACCGTGCCGCCCGGCCAGGTCGACCGCCAGCAGTTTGAGCGCCTGGGCGATTTTGCGGCCGCGGTACCCGGACAGAACGCCCGTCATGCGGATGTACAGGGCAGTTCCTTCGGGCACCAGCGCGCACAGACCCACCCACCGGTCGCCGTCTGCGGCGCACAGGCAGAGCTCCGGGCGGTACCGCTCCGGGGAGAGGTTCCGCTGCTGGTACTGTTCAAAGGTCGAGAAGGTCGGCTCACGCCCCGGGATCTCCAGCGAACAGGCCCGGTTCAGTTCGTAGAGCTTGCGGCGCGCCGCCGGCGTGTCGCTCTCGTCTGCCAGGGTGAAGAAGCGAATACCGGCGGACCTGACTTCATCGACGGTGCCGGCGAAGGGTGTGGGATCAAAGTCGTTCACAGCCAGGCTGGAACTGAACAGGTGCCGGTTGATGGCAAACCCCCGGTGGCGGGCGAAACGGAGTGATGTCTCATCGTCGTCGGCCATCTCCGCGTCATACCGGGTGGCGCCGGCTGATGCCGCCCAGGCCGTCGCATCATCATACAGAAGGCCACCGATACCCCGCCCCCGGTGCGCCGGAACGACGATGATGTGGATTGCGTACCGGCCTTCCGCCCACCAGGGCAGCCGGAAGACTCGGCTGTATCCGACGGGGCCGTCGACGGCCGCTTCGGCAATCCGCTCCCTCAGCACCTGGCCGGAGGGCGGTGAGCCGTGGTACTCATCGAACAGGTCCACCGGGCTGACGGGCTCCGCTCTCGCGGTTGAAAGCAGGCCGGCCACCCAAGGATAATCGGTCTGCGGGGCCACAGCTCTGATCCGGATACGTAACACCCCCCAACGGCATGGCAAAGCCACCGGAGCCAGGTCGGGCCCCGGTGGCAGCAACGCTATGGCATTTACGCCTCAGACTCGCCCGGGCCCTCGGGGGATTCCGCCGCGGTGGTCTCGGTCGTCTCAAGCTCGCGCAGACTCAGGCTGATGCGGCGCTGCTCGGGGTTGACGCCCACGACCTTGGCCCGTACTACCTGTCCGACCTGGACCACGTCGCCCGGGGTGTTGACCCGGTGATTGGCCAGCTGCGAGATGTGGATGAGGCCGTCAACGCCGGGCTCCAGCTCCACGAAGGCGCCGAAGGTAGCCAGCCGGGCGACGGTGCCGGTCACGATGGTGCCCTCGGCGTACCGCTCCACGACGGTCTGCCACGGGTCGGGCAGGACCTGCTTGAGGCCCAGGGAAACCTTCTTCTTCTCCCGGTCGAGCCGGAGGACCTTGACCTGCAGGTGCTCGCCTTCCTTGATGACCTGGCTGGGATGCTTGATCCGGCCATAGGACATCTCGGAGATGTGCAGGAGGCCGTCCACGCCGCCGAGGTCGATGAAAGCGCCAAAGTCGGTCAGGCTCTTGACGGTGCCTTCGCGCACCTGGCCTTCTTCCACCGTGCTCCAGAAGGATTTCTCGGTGTACTCGCGCTCGGAATCCAGGACCTGGCGCCGGGAGAGAATCACCCGGTTCTTGCCCTTTTCGAGCTCGATGATCTTAACCCGAATGGTCTGGCCGACATATTTGGCCAGATCATTAACGTACCCGCGCTCCACCTGGGAGGCCGGCAGGAAGGCCCGCAGGCCGAGGTCGACCACGAGACCGCCCTTGACCGCTTCCGTCACCTGTGCCTCGATGACCTCGCCGGCTTCGAACTTCTTCACGACCTTCTCCCAGGCTTCGGCCTCTTCAGCGCGACGCTTGGACAGGCGGAGACCGCCTTCACCGTGAGTATCCACGCTGTAGACCATTACCTTGACCTGATCGCCGGGCTTCAGGCCGGAGTCGTGGGCGTTCTGCAGCGGACGGTGGGTGATCTCGTTCAGGTTGATGGTGCCCTCGGACTTGTAGCCGACGTCGACCATGACGTAGTCGTCGTTCACACGCACGACCGTACCCGTCACGACCTCGCCTTCCTTCAGCACGCGCAGAGCGGCCTCCAGTTCAGCCCGGGCTTCAGCGTTCTCGAACTCGCTCGTGTTGTTGAACTCCTGCACAGCAGTAGACCTCCTCGATGGCTCCTGCAAAGACAGCGGCGACCGGCGCACATCTTCCCGAACCATACATTAGCTAGCTTCGCAGCAATATGCAAATCCGCTCCGGGCGGCGGAAATCGCGAACCTTACTCTGGCGGCTCGTCACTGGCGGCGGCGACATACGTGACCGGGGGCACAAGCTGAGAGCCAATGCCGGCCATTATCGCATTGCTGGCTGCATCCAGCGCTTCGCTGGACAGCTTGGCGTTTCGGAACTGGTCAAGGTCGACCGCCCGTCCGTATTTGACGATGATCGGCCCAAATAGCTTATAGCCGGACGTAATGCCGACAGGGATGACGGGCGCTCCCGACTTCAGCGCCAGGTACGCTGTGCCCGGCTCGGCTTTTCCGAGGCGCCCCGTTTTGTGCCGGGTGCCTTCCGGAAAGATCCCGAAGCAGGCGCCGGACTGGAGCACCTCAATCGAGTGCTTGAGGGCGGCCCGGTCGGGCTGACCGCGCTTTACCGGGAAGACCCCGATTCCCTGCAGCACCCAGGCCAAGAGCTTGTTCTTAAAGAGCTCCTGCTTGGCCATGAAGGAGATGGGCCGGGGCATAGTAATGCCGACAATGAGCGGATCGCGGCCGTCAAAATGGTTTCCGCATACGATGGCGCCGCCCTCGGGCGGAACGTTCTCAAGACCTTCGACCTTTATCCGATATACCGTCCCGAACGAAAGGCGGACGAGAAACTTAGCGAATCCATACAGCCACAAGGTCTAACCCCTCCGGCAGTGGGATAGGAGCTCGGCCATGACATCGTCCACCGTCCGGCCGGTGGTGTCAATATAGTTGGAATCGGGCGTCTGAATCAGCGAGTGTACCCCTTTGTTGCGGTCCTGCTCGTCCCGCCGGGCGATTTCGGCGACGATTTCGTCAAGCGGCATCGCACGGCCTTTGCTCGCCAGCTGTTCCTGTCGCCGCTGTGCCCGCTCCGTTAGCGAGGCGGTCAGGAAAAACTTCACGTCCGCATCAGGGAGCACGTAGCTGCCAATGTCGCGCCCGTCCATGACGACGCCACCTTGGCGGGCGATGCTGCGCTGAAGTTCGATCATGTGCTGCCGCAGCCCTACGGCGGCGGAGACCCGGGAGACGACACGCTCCACTTCGGGCTCCCGGATCGCCTCGGTCACTTCGTGGCCGTCCAGGAAGACCCGGTTTCCCGATTCGCCCCGTTCGAGCCGGACGGTACTGCCGGCAGCCATGGCGGTCAGGGCTGCGTGGTCTTCTACATCGATGCCCTTCCGAATCGCCTTCAGGGCCAGCGCCCGGTACATGGCGCCGGTATCAACATACAGATACCCTAATCGTTCGGCCAGGGTCTTGGCGAGGGTGCTCTTGCCGGCGCCCGCCGGCCCGTCGATGGCGATGATCAGCCCACCCCGCCCGGTCGCTGCGTTCGAGAGGGTCAAGTCTTTCCCTCACTCCAGTCGGGACGAAGTTTCACGGCTCGCCGCAAGTAGACGTGGCACATTTCGCCCTGACGCTTTGTTGTATTGACGTGAATAAGCACCCGGATGCACTTGGGCATGGCACCGGGAACGGGAATCTCGGTGGCGCAGAGCATGGGGACGGTAGTCCACCCGCGCTTGCGCGCCGCTTCAGCCGGGAATGTGGCGCACAGGTCGGAGGTGAGCGTGAAGAAAGCGCTGGCAACATCTTCGGGCGAGAAGTCGTTTTGCCGGCAGATCTCTTCTAGTAATTCCTCCGTCGCTGCGATGATTTCCTCTTTTTCGTCAACTTCCACGGTGGTGGCGCCGCGAATTCCCTGTACGTAGTTCATGAGGGACCCCCTTCGACGTGCTGCAGGCGCGCGGAGCGAAACTGCCAGGGGCTCCCTCCTAAGATTAGCAGACCCTGTCCCCGTTCGTCAAACCTTCCGAGAGCCGTAAAGGTTAATGTAATCCCGCAAATGAGCGGTCACGGTGGCAAACGCCTACACCGGGTCGGCGGGGGGCCATTTTTGGGAGTCGTACAGTGCGGGCCTTACATGTGGGAATGGGAACGGGATTTTTGCCACGGAGACGCGGAAGGGGACACGGAAATCGCAGCAGTGGAAGTGGGAAGACGTGTCCCTGCGCCTTGTCTGATGGCCTTTTCAGGATCTGCCGTCCATTTTACAATTATATATAGTAAGATAATATACAATTCCATTTACTCTTGGTTGTTGCTCGGAAATCCGTTGGTTCCGTAATCCGCGCAATCAGCGCCATCGCTATTTTGTTGTCCCATTCAGTGTCCTCCGTACTTCCGCGACCTCCCTCTCCAAAATTGCCCAATACCTAACATAAGCAGCCTCAATTACGCATTGCGGCCCAGGCATGAGCCGGGAGCCGGGAGCAGACCCGGGGTTGCTGACGTGCGATGAACTCCCGAACGGCCCGGCGTCGCTGCGGAATCGACTCGTCGCCATCACGGCGGACCTGCCGGTCAGAAGACACCCGGCAGCACAGCCCGTGAATCGAGTCTCAGGGTGCAACGCATGCTAGATGTGGCTCTATTTGCCTGCCGGAGCGGGGGGTGACGCGCTTGTCCGTGCGCGGTTGGTTCCGATCTCTCATGCGCCTGGCCGGTGGCGCTTCGATGGGACAGGCAAGGGCCCAGGCCGGAGCGCCCGGCGGCGGCGACCGGGGCCGCTCTGACCAGCAACTCTCTGCCGTGGTCAAAGCAGCGCTGGAGGGAGCCTCGGGGCCGGCCCTCGCGCAGGCGGCCCTTACGCAGTACCACGGGGCGCTCGCTGCTCTGGACGGCCGGAGCGACGCTCAGTATCGCGAGGGTCTTCTGGAAGAAGCGCAACAGGCGCTACAGCACATCCGAGTGTCAACGGAACTGGGGAGTTCCGTAAAGATCCTGCACGAACTGTTCGCAGACTGCGCCGATGTGGTCTTCCGTGGAGTGCTCGCCGGCGGGCGCCGTCCCGCCGTGGTCGTCTTCGTCGACGGACTGATCGCTGAAGAACGACTGGAGTTGGGCGTGCTGGAACCCCTGCTCCGCGCCCCGGAACCCGTCCAGCCGCCGGTGAGCCTGGGCACATGGTTGGAGAGTGTCGCCGTGGCGGTTCAGCAGGCGGTGCCTGTGCGGACCATCGGACAGGCGGTGGAGTCGATTCTGGCCGGCGATGCCGTCCTGCTGATGGAAGGCGTGGATCATGGGGTTGCTCTCTCCATCCGCGGATGGCCGGAGCGGGCCATTACCGAACCCGTCTCCGAGGCCAATATCCGGGGACCGCGCGACGGCTTCGTTGAGACGCTCCGGACCAATACCATGCTGATTCGGCGCCGGCTTTGCAGCCCGCTTCTCAAGACCGTGCGCCTGGAAGTCGGGCGGCGGAGCAAGACGCACGTGGATATCATCTACCTCAAAGGCGTTACCTCGCCGCCGCTGGTCGAAGAAGTGCGCCGGCGCATTGCCCGCGTCGACGTGGATGGCATCCTCGACTCGGGCATGCTGGAGGAGTTTATCGAAGACCAGCCGACTTCGCCGTTTCCCATGCTGCTGAGTACAGAGCGGCCGGACCGGGCAGTTGCCGGACTCCTGGAGGGACAAGTAGTCGTTCTCGTTGACGGAAGTCCTTCGGCGCTGCTGATGCCGGCGACGCTTTGGCGGTTTATGACTGCCAGCGAGGACTATTACAACCGCTTCTGGGTTGGCACTCTCGTACTATGGCTTCGGTATCTGTTCCTGCTGCTCGCCCTCCTGGGGCCGTCACTCTACGTCGCGATTACATCATTCCACCAGGAGATGATCCCAACCAACCTTTTGCTCTCCATTGCCGCCGCCCGCGAGGGCATTCCGTTTCCGGTCCTGATCGAGGCGCTCATGATGGAAGTCTTCTTTGAGGCGCTGCGGGAGGCCGGTATCCGCCTGCCCCGCCAGGTCGGGCAGGCGGTCAGCATCGTGGGAGCATTGGTCATCGGCGAAGCCGCAGTGCGGGCCGGTCTGGCTTCCGCCCCCGTGGTAATCATCGTTGCCGCAACGGGCATCGCTTCCTTCACCATTCCCCAGTACGCGATGGGTCTCACCGTCCGTTTGCTCCGCTTTCCGATCATGCTGGCAGCCGGTACGCTGGGGCTGTTCGGCATCATGGTGGCGCTTGTGGCAATACTGGTCCATCTGTGTGCACTCCGCTCCTTCGGCACCCCTTACCTCCAGCCCGCAGCTCCGCTTACACTTGCCGGACTCAAGAGCGTGCTGGTGCGGGCGCCCCTATGGTGGCTTAGTGTTCGCCCGTCCGCCCTGCACCCGGTTAACGAGCGGCGCCAGGGGAAAAGCCTGAGGCCCGGGCCGCCGGGGGGGAGAAACACGTGAGGCTCTGCAGGCTCCTGTCTCTCTTGGCGCTCTCATTATCCCTGGTGGGGTGCTGGAGCCGGATTGAGATCAACGACCTGGCCATTGTCGGGCTCATCGGCATTGACCGCTCGGAGGACGGCGACATTGAACTATGGATCAACGTGAATGTGCCGTCCCGCCTGGGCGGGGCACCGGGCACCGCACCAGCGCAGGGTTCGTCGGGCAGTCCGGTTGTCACGCTGTCCGCACGCGGCCAGACCGTCGTGCAGGCCGCCAACCGGATTCAGACGCAGTTGCCCCGCCGTCTCTTCTGGGCTCACGCCCGGGTGATTCTGATCGGCGAGCGACTCGCCAGGGAAAACAGCCGGGCGGCGGTTGACTTCCTCACCCGCCACCGTGAGCTGCGGCTCAACAATTACGTACTGGTCGTTCCCGACAAACCGCAGGACGTGATGGGCAGGATGGTCGACATAGAGCGGCTCCCATCGGACTACATCAGGGAGATTGAACGCAGCCGGATCGTGCCTGTATCGACCGTGCAGACTTGGGTGCAGCAGTTGGCTTCCCCGGGGGCGGATCCCTATCTTGCGGTGGCCGACTCCGTTGACCCGCCGCCCGGCGCCCCGGATGGCCAGCGCTCCGGAATTGAAGTGAACCGCGCCGCCTTATTCCAGCGTGACCGGCTCGTTCACTATGCGGACTTTGAGACTTCACAGGGCCTGATGTGGCTGGCGGGCCAGCCGCACCATGGCGTGGTGACCGTCACGGTCCCGGGGGTGTCCGGCGCGATCAGCGTGGTATGGCTTTACTCGCATACCGACCGGCGAGTCAGGGTAGAGAACGGCCGGGTGGCGGTCTACGTGCATGTGCGAATCGAGGGCGATGTGGCCGAACAGCAGGCTGCGCTTGATCTCAGCGACGCAGGGCAGCTGCGGCGGGTGGAGGCACAAATGGCCGGCGCGGTCAAGGCGCGGATGATGCAGGCCGTCAAACTCATGAAGGAGCTGAAAGTGGATTCGGCGGGCATCGGCGAGGAGATTCACAGACAGCAGCCAGCCATGTGGTATCGGCTGCATAAAGACTGGCAGGAGGAGGCCTTCCCATCAACCAAGATCGTAGTTTCGGTCGATGCTAGAGTCCGGCGGACCGGACTGACAAGCCGTCCTCAGGGAATCCGGGAAAATGAGTTCATCGAAGAGAGGAAGTAGTCTGTGCTCGTCCTGTTAATCCTGGGCTTTGTGCTGCTCATCGTGGCTGAATTCCCATCCGTAGCCGCGGTGGGAAAGCCGCGGGAAATGAGAGCGTTCTGGGCGTTGCTGGCTGTCAGCTTCCTGTTCTGCCTCGCCATGGTACGCCGCTGGCCCATGCCGAACCCGACACGGTTCGTCGCGGCGGCCCTTCACCCCGTCTCACGGGCCCTGGGGCTCAAATGACACCGGCGCGCATCAGCGTACGCCAGGCAGCCATGCTCCTGATCACGCCCATCACTGCCACGGGTCATCTCCTATTTGTACGCATCGTCTTTCGCAACGCCGGCAAGGACGGCTGGATCTCCCTGGGCATCGCCCTTGCCCTGGGCGCCGTGGGTCTGTTGATCCTGATCCGCCTTCTCGTTCTGCATCAGGGCAAAAACCTTCTGCAGATCGCGGAGGAATTGCTGGGCTCCATCAGTGGCCGGGTTGTGGGAGCCCTGGTGCTTGCGCATCTGCTCTTCGTCAATGCCGTGTTGCTCCGCAGCTTTGGCGATTTCATGCGCCTCGTGCTGCCGCAGACGCCGTTGATCGTCCTGATCGGCGTCATGATGCTCCTGGCCACCCGGGCCGCCCGGCACGGACTTGAAGTCCTGGCACGCACCAACGACATCATGCTGCCGCTGCTGATTGCCACGGGCGGGCTCCTGTCCATTCTGATCAGCAAGGACAAACAGCCGCGCTATCTGATGCCGATTCTGGAGAATGGCTGGCAGCCCGTGCTGGCCGGTGCGCTAGCCCTGCAAGGGCTGTTTGCGGAGACCTTGCTGCTCGGCATGTTCAGCCATCAGGTGGCGGGCGCCCGCAGCTCGCTTCATCACGTGCTGTGGATCATCGGCGTCCTGGGCGTACTCTTCATCGGCCCGATTACGGGACCCCCCACGGTCTTTGGTCCGGCCAGCGTCCATGCCATGGTCTATCCAACGTGGGAGGAAGTGAAGCATGTACAGATGGCCGACCTGATCGGCAATCTCGATGTGATGGGCGTGCTGCTGTGGACGCTGGGAACGTCCATGCAGACCTCCCTCTTCCTTTGGAGCACATCGAACGGGGTGGCATGGCTGCTGAAGCTGGATGATTTCCGGGCGGTGGTGGCGCCACTGGCCGTGCTGACCACCGGCCTGGCCGTACTGGTCAGCGACAACGCCCAGGAGCTGTTCAACTTCCTGGCCCGGGAGTACCCGCTGGAGAGCATTCTGGCCGGCGTGCTGCTACCGCTGGGTTTGCTCATCTGGAGCATAATCCGCAGATGAAAAGACGCCGGCCAGGACAAGCCCTGGCCGGCGTACGGTACGTATGAAGGGTTAGTCCGCGGTGCCGGCGGGATCGATGGGGTCGACCACGTACGCAGCTCCCACCGGGCCGAACATGGGGACGACCAGCCGGGGCAGGTCCATTTCACGCTTGGGATTGAGGCGGACAGCGTCCGGCCAATAATCAAGGGTAAAAGCGGACTCCAGTACCTGGGTCTGCGCCGCTGAAATCGTCTTGCTCATTTGTGACCACAGCTCCTTTTTCATGGCTGCCCGTGGTAACCCTTCCATCAGAAGCATGCATGTGACGGATGCATGTGAAGCATATCACATATCGAGGCATGGCATACGGTTGGGTACTCGGGGTATTGTGCGCATCGCGTTCTTTCGCCTTCACTATACCGCCACTTGTTATAGACGCGTAAGCTATCAGAAAGACTTATTTCCCTGTGGGTCAGAAAACGCGCCATGGTCTAGAGCCGGCTCCCGCTATTTTGCGCCTGCACGGCGACCATTGTGATGAACCTGGCCTAACTGCCACCAAAACGCCGCGCACGCCAGATTCCTCGCAGCCTGGCCACTTCACTCTCCGGCAGGTTGACTCCGCCGCCTAACTGGTGCACGTAAATCGCTGTCTCCGCCAGCGACTCGAGAATCTCCATCTTCATACGCGCCGCTTCCACCGTGCGGCCAACGGTGATCGCCCCGTGGTTGAGCAGCAGCGCCCCGTCGGCGTCCTGCAGGGCTGCTGCCGCGGCGACGCCCAGTTCCGGCGTGGCCGAAGGGATGAAGGGCACCGTCGCAATGTCGCCCAGCGCGAACAGCGCTTCCGGCAGCGTGTCCACGGGAATGGGCCGGTGGGCCGCGGCCATGGCACTCGCCTTCACCGGGTGGGCGTGGACGATTGCCCCCACCGCTGGCAGGGCCCGATAGATTGCGGTGTGCATTGCCGTCTCGGCGGACGGCCGCCCGCTGCCTTCGCGAAGGCGTCCCTCAGGGTCGATGATCAGCAGGTCTTGTGGGCGGAGCCGGCCTTTGGCGGCCCCCGACGGCGTGATGATGATGCGCTCGGCGTCGAGGCGTGCCGACAGATTACCCGCGGCGCCCGCCATCATGCCCTGCCGGTACAGGTCGCGCCCCGCCCGCACCAGGGTCCGGCGTAGTTCCTGCTCTAGATCCATCGCCGCCAGTCCTCCCCCATCTCCGGTTTGATCTGCGCCATGCTCTGGTCGCAGTTGCAGATCTTGTGATGCGGCTCGGCCTCCTGCAGGACCGCCAGCAGGTCGGCTTCGCCCACGGACGCCACGGCCGCATAGCAGAGTTCCAACTCACGCGCCAGGTAGGCTTCGGGCAGCAGCCCGCTGCCCACCAGGTCGGCGCCCCACTGCCGGTACATGCGCAGTTCGGCGGGCGTGGCGTCACGGGGGCCTTCGGCGCATACGTAGACGCCGCCCCGGAACGCGCGGGCCGTGCGGCGCCGGGCCGCCGCCAGCAGGGCGCCCATCAGGTCCGGGCAGAAGGGCGGATTCAGTTTGATGAAGCCATAGCCCTTGCCCACGAAGAAAGTGAACGGCCGTAGCTTCGTCTGGTCGATGACGTCCGCCGGCACGACGAGGTCGCCCGGCTCCAGCAAGGGGCTGACGGCCTGAACGAACTCGGCTGCCAGCACCCGGCGGGCGCCGGCCGCCTTCGCGGCATAGATGAGCGCCCGCGGGTCGGTAGTCGGCGTTCTCACATATAGGCTGCCGGAGCCGGTCGCCGGGCCGAACGGCGTGGCCGTTGCCTGCAGGCCGCCCGCAGGTGCGAGGGCCGGCGGCACGATATAGATGGTCGCCTCGCTCATGCGGCCTTCTCCTCCTCCAGCAGCTTCAGCATAATCGAAAGCATCAGCGGGCCGACTTCGCTCCCGAAGAGTCGCCGCTCTGGCCCGTCGAACGGCACGCCCGTGGCGTAGTTCGATATCCAGCAGACCGACCCGTACGGCAGGCCCAGTTCTGCGGCCAGGAAGACTTCGGGCGCCATGGTCATGCCGACGATTTCGGCGCCGGCCTGGGCCAGGAGCCGGATTTCGGCCGCCGTCTCCAGGCGGGCGCCCTCCGTACCGGCGTAAACCGCCCCGGGCGCCGCCCGGTGCCCGGCAGCGGCCGCGGCCCGGACCAGGGCCTGGCGCAGTAGCGGGTCGAACAGGTGGCCAGACTCGCCCTGCCGAATCACGGAATGTTCACCGAACGTCTGAATCCGCCCCCGCGTCCAATCGATGATGTCGCTGACGGCCGCGATGGAGCCGGGCTCCAGCGAGCGGACCAGCGAGCCGGCGCTGTTCCAGCTCAGGATGCGGTTCACCTTCAGCACCCTGGCCGCGTGCACATTCGCCCGGTAGTTGATGAACGACGGCGTCACGCCGAGGCGCCCCTGGCCCCCATGCCGGGAGAGGAAGGCGTGCGCCTGCCCGGCGTATTCAAAGCGCAGTACAGGGCCGGCAGGGCCGAAAGGCGTGTCGATCAGCGTCTCGTCCAGCACAGTGGCGAAGCGCTCGAACTCCAGATGGTAAGCGGCCGTGCCGCCGATGATCAGCGTGCTCATTCGGCGGGTTCGGGCGCCCGGAAGTACTGGCTGATATGCCAGGGCGAAAAGAGGCCGCGCTCGGTGGCGATGACGCTGACGAACTGCGGCGGCGTGATGTCAAACGCGGGGTAGTAGCCCCGAATGCCTTCGGCGGCGGTGCGGACGCCCCGGCAGTAGAAGATCTCCTCCGGGTTCCGCTCCTCGATAGGAATCGAGGCGGCATCGGGCCGCTCGGGGTCGGGCCCGTCGTAGCCCAGGACGATGAACGGCACACCGAACTGGTGGGCCAGCACGGCATACTGGAACGTGCCGATCTTGTTGGAGATGTGGCCATCCAGTGAGATCGAGTCGGCAGCCGTAACATATTTGGTGATCATGCCCCGATAGAAGAGATACCCCGGCATATTGTCGGTCACCAGCGTGACCGGCACGCCGATCTCCTTAGCCTGCGCCGCCGTGAGGCGGGCGCCCTGCAGGTAGGGCCGCGTCTCCGTGCAGATCAGTTCGATCTGCTTGTCCGCCTCTACGGCGTAGTAGAGCATGTAGTTGAGGGCCGCTCCGGCAAAGCAGTGGGTCAGGATCCGGTCGCCGCTCTGCAGCAGGTCGCTGGCGTGGCGGCCGCTGAGGCGGGCGGCGCGGTCGCCGGCGCGCACGTGCCCGTCCACGTAGGCGACCAGTTGAGCCTCCGCGTCGCGCCCTTCGTCGATGGCCCGGCAGGCCAGGGTCAGCCCGTTGTCCATCAACGGGAAGATATCGCCGGCCGTGGGCCGGGTGGAGCGGAGCCGCCGGTGCGCCTCCCCCAGGGCCGCCTTGAAGGCGTCCCCCTTCAGGTCGCGGAACTGGCGGGCAGCGAGGGCCAGACCGTAACCGGCGGCATAGGCCAGGGGCGGACCGCCCTGAATTACCATGTCGACAATGGCCTGCGCCACCTCTTCGTAGGTGCGGCAGGGGACGAAAATGATCTGCTCCGGCAGCTTGCGCCGGTCGAGCACCTGCACCACGCCGGCTTCGTATTTCAGCGTGTCCGCACGATTGGTCAAAATGGGTAGTACCGCTTTCGCCATGCGTATCTCCTTCCGTTGCGACAAACCCGTTCAACATGACTATACCATGCTTGGGAGGTGTTTTCCTTGCCCCATCAAGTTGAGGCGATCATGAATCGGGCCCGGGCCGTGCGGCAGCTCATGCTGGCCGAAATTTCGGCGGCCGCGCCGGCGGAGATGAACCAGAGGCCGGGCAGCCGCTGGTGCGCCCGGGAAGTGCTGATCCACATCGGGAACTGGGAAGAAGAAGGCGTCCGGTGGCTGCCTTACATGCTGAAGGGTGCGCAGCCGCCCCAGCGGGAGCAGAAGCCGATCGACGAGCTGAACGCCGAGAAGATTGCAGGGTATGCGGATCTGGATGTGGCCGGTGCGGTGGCCTATCTGGGCCGGATACGGGCGCAACTGGAGGAGCTGGCCGCGCAGATCACAGATGAGCATCTACAGAATCCGGCCTTCCTGGGCACGCTGCTCATGTGCGCCGACCATGAGCTCGGACATCTGCACCAGGTGCGAGAGGCCCTGGCCGCCGCCCGGGGCCAGGTCATTGAGGCCGCCCTCGAGAATCTGCGGTATCACCGGCAGCGGGTGCTGACCCGGCTCAATCTGGAGTTCCGGCCGGTGGATTCGATCACGTGGCGCCCGCCGGACGGCAAGTGGACGGTTAAGGAGAACCTGATCCATTTGGCAGTATGGGATCGGTTTGCCGCGGGCGTCTTTGCGGCGATTGCCGAGGGGCGGCCGATTCCGGCGATGCCGTTCCCGGAGGGCGGGCTTGATGAGTGGAACAGGGCGCAGGTAAGTGCCCGGTCGTGGATGAGTCTGGCCGATGTACTCAGTGAGTTCGGCGCCGCCCGGGAAGCGCTGGAGCTGCAGATGCGGCGCCTGGCGCCGGAGCAGGTGGCCGGGAGTCCGGCGAAGGATTGGCTCTCCTACGGGGAGCACGATAAGGAGCATATGATGAAGATCATGGACCGGCTTGCGGGCTGGCGCCAGGCTGCGCAGGCGAAGTGAGCATGCGAGTTTGCTGTGTAGACGCCGCTAAGAGGGTGAATGGCCGGGGAATCCACCCTGCAGCGCGGGCCGAGTTCTGGGCGGGCTCAACACGAAGTTCCGGAAAGCCTAATCTTTACTCAGAAAGCCGGGCAGTCGGCTGGCAACAGTTACCGGAGGTGGTGCACCTCCCTGCCTCCGGCGGTACAAAGCGTGAGGCGACACTTGCCAGATGTGGCGGTGTCGCTTGTTGGACGTTATGACCCGCGTGTAGCAAGATAGGGTTGACGGAATACCATGGGATTGGTTCGCGACATACGACGAGGGGGCGTACGATACATGGGTTTTCCGGCAATCCCACAACGGACGGCGGCGCAAGTGCGGCTTGACCTCCTGGAATCGATCGCCCTGGAGGAGACCGCCCTGGCGCATCTGATCAATGCCGAAGCGGAAAAAGTGAAGGCCCTGGCTGACGACCTGCCCAAGCCGTGCACCTTCGAGGAAGCCGCCGAGATGCAGAAGCTGGTGCTGGCCATTTTGCAGGCCGCTCAGCTCAAGGAACTGATTCTCAACCAGAAGCTGAAGCGGGTCATGGAACTCGACGATCAGCCTTGACAGACAGAAGGTGATCCACCCTGCCGCGGGAATTTGACCTGAGCCGGCGGCCGCCGAGTCCTCAGGCCGCCTCCCGGACGAAAGCCGCCGAGCCCCCCCGCAGGCCGCCCACCGTATACAATCCCGAGTCCGACGTCATCCGGGCGCCCGACCGGGCCCCGGCCCCGCCGCCGGCCTCCGTGCAGCCCTCTCCCCTGCCGCAGGCGCCGCCGCCGCCGGCCCGGCGGGAAGTGATCAACGCCCTCCTGCACGCCATCGCCGTGCGGGAGCTGGCGGTGGCCAGCCTGCTGAACGCCGAGGCGGAAAAAGCGGCGCAGATGGCCCGGACAATGGCCCGGCCCGAATCCTTTGACGATGTCATCTCCTTTCAGCGCGCCGTGGCCGACCTGATGCAGTCCATGGTCCGGAAAGAGGAAGTGCTGCTCCGCCGGCTGGGCGCCGTGCTCGCCCTCTGCGAAGCGGAAGGGCGCGACTGCAGCGACCTGCTCGCCGATCTGGATGAACCCCGGGAAGAGTGAAAGCAAGAGCCGCTCAGTTGCCAGACAAAGTGCAACAGCCGGCCTGCGGGATACAGGCCGGCTGTTACGTTACTTCTTGCGGACGACACCAATCGACTGGCGGTCGCCCCGGGTCGTCACTTCTTTCCCCAGCAGGGCGGGATCAAGCCCCTGGGCCGCCACCACCCGGAACGTCAGATCACGCTCGTACTGGCTGCCGTCCACGGCCACCAGGTCGCCCACAGAGACGGGAGCCGTCGCCCGGCCTTCCGCAAAGTCGGCCACGGCCTTGCCGGCCACCAACAGCCTGGCGCGCGGCGCCGAGCGCGTCGTCTCCAGATGGACCGTCAGGCTATAGAGCTGCCCGGTCGCCGCCGGTGAAGCAGCAGGGGTCTCCATCGGCGAAGGCAGCAGCGTCAGCGTCTCCGCCTGCGAGAGCTCTTCCGACAGGGCATAGCCGTCGGTCCCCTCCAACAGGTTCAGCCTGCGCCGCAGGGACGGGTTCATCGCGAGCGTCTGCACCAGCACAACGGCCACCAAACCGAGTATCACCAGCTGCATCAGGACGCGCTCCACGCGGTCGGACAGGCGGCGGTGCGTCGCCTCGAACTCCTGCATGTCCGCTTCCTCGGTGCGCGCCCGGCGCGAGCGCTGCTCTTGTCCTTCCATGAGACTGCCACCCCCGGGAATGATTCCCTGGAGCTATCTTATGTCTTGGAAGGACTGGCTATTCATCCCTGCCCGGCGGCCCCGGACTCCGGACAGAGCCGTTACCTGATCAGGGCACGACTTGGAGGAGTAGATCCGATTGGCCTGGAACTACCATGTGACGTCCTTGAGTATCCCATGGCAAAGGCGCGCGTCCCCATGTGCGAGCCGCGCTGATGCCGCATGCTGCTCGTGTTCAGTGCGCGCAAAGGGTTGATGAAGTCATGGCAATCGGTCTTATGCGGTTTCGGAAGTCTGACAAATGCATGAGCACCCAGGCCTGGCGCGAGACAACCGTCCTGTGCCGCCGACGGCGGGTGTTGCGCACAAGGAGACCCCGGCAGTCTTATGCCGCCCTGCATATGTGCGAACGCCCCTCCTCTGCTCCACTTGCGCCCTTCGGAATCGGCGCCAACAGTGTTGACCTTCCGGATCAGGGCGCCGCCGAAGCACGGGCAGCCCATGATCGAAGGGGGAGACGGTCGATGGGAGATCGCTGCCCCGCCGCAGTAGGTCCTCCCCGTGGTCTTTCTGCTGTCTTGATGCGCTCTTGATGCGGTCTTGGTGTCGTCGTAGTATGGTCTTGGTATTGTCTTGGTGTTGTCTCTGTGTGAGCTTACTGCGATCTTTCGCGGGTACCCTGCATCGGTCCCCCTTGACTGTATCCGTCGCCAGGAGCGAAGCTTGGAAGGATGTGAGCAAAGAGATGGGTGCAAAAAAGGAACGGGACATCGAGAAGGGCTACCCAAAGGCAGACTTCGTCGCAAAGCTGCGCCGTCTTGCAGACGCAATTGAGAACGGCAAGCACTTTGAGATAAAGGTCGCGGGCGAGCGAATCTACGTCCCGGTGAGGGCCACTTACACGGTTGAGCATGAACGATCTGCTGACGAAGAAGAGCTCGAGTTCCAGATCAAGTGGGCACGCGGGTAACGATCGCAGTCCAAACAGGACAGACAAGCCCTGGGGAGATTCCGGGGCTTGTATCATTCCGGAGCGCTCACGCAGTTACAAGTTCTTCTATGATACCTTCGAACTATGGTCGAGGATCATCCGTATTTATTGGCGAGCCCCACTCTTCCAGCAAAGGATGATGCCGGCTGAACGTCAAACCGGCCCCGGCTGATCAAGGCGCGATCAGCAAGGCGCTCGAGGAATTCCTGAAGGCCAAGGACGACGCCCCAACCATTCATAGCGTCGAGCAGCGGCTCGAACTGCATGTGGCCCGCGCCACCGCCTATGTCCCGAGCTATACCCGCCAAGTCATGGACCGGAACCACGGGGCGCCGGTCATGGCCGTGCACACCCGGACTGACGAGCAAAGCAAGAAAGTCTTCGTCTACCCCGCGCAGGACCCTGACAGCAAGGCGGCCAGAAAGTTCCGCTCCGACGAGACCATGGGCCCCGCTTACTTCGCCTTCGGCGTGCCGCTGCGCACCCTGAAGCTCAAGCTCCAGCCCAGCCGCAGGCTCATTCTCCCCCTCAACATCCTGGAGGTCCCCAATCAGGGCATCGTCTACTGGGCCTCCTTCGCCGATATTGAAAAGGAAGTACGTAACGTCGATGCCGCTGCCAAGCAGACCAAGGCCGCGGCAAAGAAAAAGCCCGCCCCGACACAGAAATAAGCGACGGCCCCGGGAGTTCGCATCGGCGAACGCCCGGGGCCGACCTTATGATTGCAGCGCCAGAGCAAACTCGGCCGCGGCCGTCCCCGCCGTCCAGCCGGACGAAAAGGCCACCGTAATGTTGTACCCACCCGTGTGCGCGTGCACATCCATTACCTCGCCGGCAAAATAGAGGCCGGCGGTCAGCTTCGAGCCCATGGTCGCCGGATCGATCTCCCGGATGCTGACGCCCCCGCCGGTCACAAACGCCTGCTCAAGCGAAAGGGTCCCCGTCACGGTGACCGGCAGCGCCTTGACCAGCCGGGTAAACTGCTGCCACCCCTCCCGGGGCAGATGGGCAAGGGTCGTCGCCTCATCGACCCCGGCCAGCCCCAGCAGCACGGGAATCAGCCGCTCGGGCAGCATGGGGCGCACGGCGTTCTTGACCGCCTTCTTCGGCTCCCTCTCCACCAGCGCCGTCAACTGCCGGTAGACCGCTTCGCCCGGCAGATCGGGGAAGAGGTCAATGGTGAGCCGCAGCGGCACATTCGCCTGCTTCAGATGCGTCACCGATACGTAGTGGCTGCAGCGCAGCGCCGCCGGCCCCGAAAGGCCGAAGTGCGTGAAGATGATATCGCCCCGTTGGACCGTCAGCCGCTTGCCCCGGGGGTCGTATAGAGTGCACGCGGCATCGCGCAGGGAGAGCCCCTGCAGGACCTTGCTCCGGATGAACTCGTCCGCCGCCCGCAGCGGCACTTCCGTCGGGTAGAGTTCAGTGACGGTGTGCCCCGCCTGCCGCGCCCAGGCGTACCCGTCGCCGGTGGAGCCGGTCGCCGGCACCGATTTGCCGCCCACGGCGACGACTACCGCCGAGGCGGCTACCTTCTCGCCGTCCGCCAGCCGGACGCCGCTGCAGCGCCTATCCTGGATCAGCAGGCGGTCGACGGGCGCGCCGAGCCGGACCGTCACCCCCAACTGCCGAATATGGCCGATCAGCGCGTTCGCCACACTGATCGCCTTGTCCGACACTGGGAACATGCGGCCGTGATCTTCTTCCTTCAGCTTGATGCCCAGGCCTTCAAACAGGCGGATGATCTCCTCGCTGCCGAACCGGGAGAGGGCGCTGTACATGAACCGGCCGTTGCCGACGATCTGCCTGACCAGTTCGTCGCGCGCACTGCGGTTGGTGACATTGCACCGCCCACCGCCCGAGATGATCAATTTCCGGCCCAGCCGGTCGCCTTTTTCCACGAGCAGTACCCGGGCGCCCTGCCTGCCGGCGGCGACCGCAGCCATCAGCCCTGCCGGTCCGCCGCCAATCACGATGATGTCATAGTTGTCCATAGCCATTAGTATAGCGCATGGGCGCCTCCACATCCTAAATGGAAACGGAGGTGCCGCAGATGATCTCACGTGTCGATGTCCCGCCGCTCAAGCTGTTGGCAATCGGGCTGGTGGCGGGCCTGGTGGTCGGCCTGCTGGGCGTGGGCGCCAGCACGATCGTGGTGCCGGCGCTGACTTTCTGGATCGGCCGCCCGGAGCATAAGGCGCACGGCACCACCTGCATGGTCGTGCTGCCTACGGCCCTGGTGGGCGCCTGGCTTTACAGCCGCCAGGGCAACGTGAATTGGGCCCTGGCCCTCAACCTCGGCATGGGCGGTGCGGTTGGCGCCCTCATAGGCACGCGGCTGATGAAGCACCTCTCCCCCATCTGGCTGCGGCGGGTCTTCGCCACCACCGCCCTCCTGGCCGGCTGGCAGATGCTGCGATGAATACGGGGCTGATTCTGCTGGGACTCGCCGCCGGCGTGCTGACGGGAATGGCCGCCGGCGGCGGCACCGTCATGGTGCCCGGACTGGTCCTGCTCTTCGGCATCGCGCAGCATAAAGCCCAGGGCGCCGTGCTGGCGGCTTTTCTGATCACGCAGAGCGTCGCCGCCATCGGCCAGTGGCAGCAGGGGACGATGGAAGGGCGCCTGGCCAGGTGGATGCTCCCGGCGGCCCTGGCAGGGGCCGCGGCAGGCGCACTGCTGGCGGCGCGGACCCGCCCGGCGGCCCTGCGCGAGATCTACGGCTGGTACCTGATCGTCCTCGGCGTGGCGAACTGGATCAATTTCCACCCACGCGTACGGGAAGAATACAACCCGTAACGCAAGGGAGGCGATCCTCCTGCCCTACCTGGTTCTGATCGCCGTTCTGGCTCTGGCTGCTCTGCTTTTGCTGCCCGGACAGGCAATGCGCCCCTATATCCTGGTCTTCTTCGTGGGCGGTGCCCTGTGCGTCGGCGCCGAACAGGTGACAGGCACGCTGCTGGGCGCCTATGAGGTGAGATCCGGCCTGACGGCAGATCCGACTCGTGACACCCTGCTCACGGCCTTCCTGGTCAGTACGTTCGTTCACCCAGGCATGGCGCTCATACACGTCCGGCTCGCCCGCCGGCACCCCCTCGCAGTGGCCCTGACCGGCGCCTTCGTGTTGGGGCTGCTTGAGATCTGGTTTCTGCGCCACGGGTATCTACGGTATCGCGTGTGGCATCCCGCGGTCAGTGTGACCTTTTACTTCGCTTTCTTGATGGCAAACTGGCAGGTTTTCTCCGGGAGGTGGGTGCTGCCGGCGTGGGTGCACGTGGTTGCCATGGCCTTCTGGGTGACCGGCACGACCACCCATTTGCTGCACAGCGTGCTCGGACTGTGGCAATACCCGGTCACCATGCGCGGCGACCCGATTCTGGGCAGCCATGTCGTCGCCAACCTCTATGAACTGCTCCCCCTCATCCTCATGGCAGCGTTTGTCAGTCTGGTGCGCAGCAAATGGCCACGACCCCTCCTGGTGCTCGCCGGCGCCCTGGTCCTGCTGGCAGCCCAGGCCCTGCTTCTCGCCACCGGCGGTGTCCAATTCGTAAAGTGGAGCTTGTGGCTCTCCGCCCTGCGCTACCCGCTCGAACTTGGCGCCGTCGCCCTCTATGCCCGGTGGATCTTCCCGTGAAGAAGGGGCCGTCGTAGTTACGGCCCCTTCAGCGCGCCCTCCAGCGCCTCGCAGACGAACTCGATCTGTTCCGGCGTCAGTTCGGGAAACATCGGGAGCGAAAGAAGCTCCCCGGCCCACGCTTCCGCCCGGGGGAAGGCCCCCAGCCCGAACCCCGGCTCCCCGGCGTAGGCGGGCTGAAGGTGAAGCGGCAGCGGGTAGTGGATGCCCGTCTGTACGCCGCAGGCCTGCAGTCGCCGGGCGACAGCATCCCGGTCAGGCACCCGCACCACGTACAGGTGGAACACATGGGTCCGGTCCGGCGCCCGCCCCGGCAGGGCCGCCGGCACTTGGGCCAGCAGCCGGTCGTAAGCGGCGGCGTGCCGGATGCGGGCCTCGTTCCACGCTTCGAGACGGCGCAGCTTCACCCGCAGCACCGCCGCCTGGACTGTATCCAGCCGGGAGTTGTAGCCGGGCACCAGGTGGTGGTACTTCACCCGGCTGCCGTGCTGCGCCAGCAGCCGAACCCGCTCCGCCAGCCCGGCGTCGTCCGTCACGACGGCGCCGGCGTCGCCATAGGCGCCCAGGTTCTTCCCGGGGTAGAAGCTGAAGGCTGCGGCATCGGCCAGATTTCCCGCTTTTCGCCCCTTGTACAGGCTGCCGTGGGCCTGGGCGGCATCCTCGATCAGCCTCAAGTTGTGGCGGCGGGCCACCGCCTGCAGCGCGTCGATGTCGGCCGGCTGCCCATACAAGTGAACGGTGATAATCGCCTCCGTGCGTTCGGTCACCGCTGCCTCGACCGCCGCCGGGTCCAGGTGGTAATACAGGTCATGGTCGACGAAGACCGGACGGGCGCCTACCGCCGAAACCGCCTCGGCGGTGGCAAAAAAGGTGTTGACGGGCAGAATCACTTCATCGCCCGGCCCAACCCCCATGGCCAGCAGCGTCAGCCAGAGTGCGTCGGTGCCATTGGCCACGCCAACGCAGTGTCCGACCCCGCAGAAGGCGGCGAACTCCCGCTCGAAGGCGGCCACTTCCTCGCCGCCCACAAATAAGCCCTGCTCGCAGAGTGCCGCGATCCGGGGCATGACCTCGTCACGGATGGCCACAAACTGCGCCCGCAAATCGACAAACGGGATCATGCTTCCCACCCCGTCAGTGAGACCCGACTGCCCGGCGCCGCCAGGGCCCGGGTGGCCGCTTCCAGGGTGCGGAGCACGGCGAGCGAGAACGCGGCTCCGGTGGCTGGCGGGCGCCCCTCGCGGACGCAGTCCAGGAAGTGCCCGATCATGCGCGCCAGCGCCTCGGTGCCGGCCACCGGCACCGGCACCGCCGTTGCCGCCGTGGTATAGATCACGCGCCCGTCGATCAGATCAGCGTGGCTGTCATAAAGCAGCAGTTTTTCGGCGGCGGTATCGTCATAGACCGCCATGGCCCGGGACCCGATCACAATCATCTCCCGTGCCTTGCGGGGGGCCAGCCAGGCGGCGCTGACCTGAGCAATCGTTCCGTTTGGATAGCGGGCCGCCAGAAAGGCAATATCGGTCTTGCCCGTACCCACGCAATCCCGGCCCACCGCCGTCACGGTTTCGGGCGGGCCGCCCAGCCAGTATTGGAAGATCGAAAGGTCATGGACATACAGATCCCAGATCACATCGACATCCGGACGGTGCAGTCCCATATTCATCCGGGTGGAGAGAATCGCCGCCACCCGGCCCAGCCGTCCGTCATCAAGGAGCGATTTGAGCGCCTCCACCGCCGGGTTGAAGACGAACGTAAAATCCGCCATCAGCACCCGTCCCGTGCGGCCTGCCAAATCCAGCAGGGCGGCGGCTTCGGCGGAACTGGTGCCAAGGGGCTTCTCCACCAGCACGTGCTTGCCCGCCCGCAGGCTCCGCTCGACCAGATCCCGGTGCGTCGCCGCCGGGGTGGCGATGGCCACGGCTCCGACCGATGCGTCGGCGAGGAGTTCCCCCACTTCCCCTTCCGTTCGGATGCCCGGATAGTCCCGGCCCGCCCGGTTCCGCCCCGCCTGTGCCAGGTCGCAGACTGCCACGTTCTCAAGCCCGACCATATCCACAAGGTTTCTGACCAGATTCGGTCCCCAATAGCCGTACCCGACGACCCCCACCTTCATATCTGACGCCCCTCTCCGGCTACCAGATACAGCTTCCGCCCATCCGGCAGGCGGAAGAAGGCAGGTTCAAACGGCGGGAAGTCTAGCCCGCGTACATATCGATCGATCTGCTCCAGCGGCCACGCCGGGTCGAGTTCCTTCAGCCTTTGCAAGGACGTCCGCCGATGGTAGAGCGGCTGCACCCCTTCTTCTGCGATAATACGCTCCTGGGGGATGGCCCGGGCGGTGTCCGCCAGGAGCCCCGGCAGCTCCTCGCGAAAGATCTGATACCCCATCTCGTCGGTGGCTTCGGCCAGGCGGCGGGCCGTCATGCCGGCGGGGACGTCAAACCAGCCCACCCGGATCACCGGACCGGTATCGATGCCGCCGTCGATGAAGTGCAGGGTGGGTCCCCAGCGCTTTTCGCCGTTAATCAGGCCGTGGGAGACGACGTTGCACCCGCGATAGCGCGGCAGTGGCGCACCGTGAAGGTTGACGAAACCCTGCCGGGGGTGGCTGATGAGCGGTTCCTTGAGGATCGCGGGGTGAAAGACCGAGAAGGCCAGGTCGACCGGGCGGTCCAGCAGTTCGGCATCATGCTGCAGCACCGGGACGCCGGCGGCCTGGGCCACATCGAACACTTCGGGCTGGCCGGGGCGGGACCACCAGCCGCCGGCGCCAGGGGGCAGCGTCCGGACAGCCGCTACTTCCACTTCGCCGATCCCCTGCAGGCGCAGCAGTTCCTCCAGGCAGCGCACTCCCACGCTGCGGGTGGCAAACAGGGCGACACTCTTTTTGGCCACGACTGCGCACGGCCTCCTTGTGCGCTCGGCATATCTGTCCACACTGAACAAATTATGTGGACCGGGATGCGTGTGTCACATGCGCCTCTGTCATTGAAGTCTGCTTATGTGAGGTAATGGAGGCATTTTGCCGCGGTGGGGCCGAAGGCACGGAGTTGGATCGACATTACGGAACCAACGTGGATTTTCGAGCAATAACCTGCGATGAATTGCATTTTGCATTATCTATTCAATGGATAGCAGATCCCGAAAGAGCCGTCAGACAAGGCCCAGAGCCATGGTTCATCAATGTTTTTCATCCGCGTTGTTCCCAACTCAGCGCCATCCGCGCAGCCATGTCACATTCCCGCTTCCGCTGCAACGACTCCGTGTCTCCTTCCGCACCCTCCGTGGTAAAAATTCCGTTCCCATTCCCACATGCAAGGCCTGCACTGTATCGTAGCCGCGGCCTCCCAACTGCAAAAAGACCAGGGCGCCATTCGCCCTGGTCCATCTCCATATTACTGGGCTCTGCGCACCTCACGGCGGAACTCGCTGGGCGTCTGCCCCGTGCGCTCCCGGAACCGGCGGCAGAAGTAGCTCGCCTTCTGGTACCCGACCCGCCGGGCGACTTCATCGACCGTCAGGTCCGTATTCTTCAGCAGCGAGCCGGCCTGCTGCACCCGCTCCGCCGTCAGGTATTCGAGAAAGCTCTGCCCCGTCTGTTTGCGGAAGATTCGGCAGAAATGGAATGGGCTCAGGTGCACGGACCGGGCCACATCCTCCACCCGGCAGGCCGAATGATAATTGTGCCGCACGTAGACCCGCGCCTCCTCCACCGGGTCAGCCCGCTCGGGCGTCAGCAGGGCGGCCGCCGACTCCACTACCAGCTCCTTCAGATCCTGCAGCAAGTCAAACCGGCCCGCCTGCATCAGGAAGGCGCTGCCCGTCCGAGCCAGAGCCGCTTCGTCAGCCCCGCAGGCCAGTGCTGCCTTGAAGCAGGCGAAGCCGGCCGCCAGGGCCCGCACCCGGGCCTCGGCGGGGCTCGAGACCCCGCTGAACAGGTCGCCCACGGCCAGCCGCAGGGCTGCCATGTCCCGGGAGAGCGCCGCCCGGGCCACGCCCTCGGCGGACGGAATCGGCGCCGGCGCCTGGCCGCCGGGCACGTCTTCGGCGCGAATCAGGCGGCCCCGGCCCAGCAGGAACTTGGCATGCTGGGCGTGGGTAGCCTCGGCGTGAGCCAGGGGCAGGTCCCGGGGGTCCGGGTAGCTGCGGCTGGCACCGATGGTCACCGTGCAGAGGCCTTGCTCCGAAACCCGCTGCATAACCGCCTCTGCAGCCAGGCCAACCACCGCCGCCGGGTCCGGCACCTCGGCCGCCATGCCGGGCAGGGCCGTCGCCGTGCGGGTACAGAGCAGCACGGTGACCCGGTCGCCGCCGTAGAGGCAGGCGCCCGCCGGCAGGTGCGCCAGCGCCCGCCGGACGCAGGCCAGGACCTTGCGCCGCACTTCCTGGCGGAAGCGCTCGCTCTTGTTCTCCACCAGCCGGGCAAAGTGGTCGATGCCCACCACCAGGGCGGAGTCCGGCAGCGCCGGCCAGCCGAGGTGATTGACGTACTGCCACGCTTCCCGGGGGTTGATGGCGCCCTCGGTCAGGCCCATGACCAGTTCGGACTCGACCCACGTACGTATTTTTTCGGGGGCGATATTCAAGCTCCATCACCTCCAAGGGGACGCACGCCGTACTGTGTCAGCGGCGCAGCAGCGCCGGGGTAACCCGCCCCGTCCAGCCGGACGAGGCCCAGCCCGGCATCGGCCGCGAGGATTCGCCGGAGCCGCTCGCCCATCCCCGCGGTGCCGTCGGCTACCACCGTCATGCCGGCGTGAATCGAATAACCGATGCCCACGCTGCCGCCGTGGCCCAGGCTGACCAGGGTGGCGCCGGCCGCGCAGTTCAGCATGGCATTCAGCACCGGCCAGTCGGCAATGGCATCCGAGCCGTCGGGCATCCCTTCCGTTTCTCTGAAGGGCGAAGCCATGGCCCCAACATCCAAATGGTCGCGAGTGATCGCGATGGGCGCCGCCAGCTTGCCTGCCGCCACCGCATCATTGACCAGTTGACCGAAGCGGACCCGGGTCTCGTAGTCGAGCCAGCAGACCCGAGCCGGCAGCCCTTCGAACCACAGTTGCTCCCGGGCAAAGGTCAGCCAGCGGGTGGCGATCGGGTCTGCCGCCGCCGGCCCTTCCAGCAGCCACTGGTCCAGCTTGTAGATATCTTCGGGGTCGCCCGACAGGGCCACCCAGCGGAACGGGCCACGCCCCTGGACCAGCAGGGGCCGGATGTAGGCCTGGACGAATCCCGGCATTTGCAGGGCTTCGGCCACGCCTTCGCGGGCCGCCTGCTCGCGCAGGTTGTTGCCATAGTCGAAGGCGATGGCGCCGTGGCGGGTCATATCGAGCATCGCCTGAACCTGCACTGCGATGGAGCGGGTTGCCCTTCGGATGTATCCCTGCGGGTCGCTCTCCCGCAGCCGGGCCGCCTCCTCTGCCGTCAGGCCCGCTGGCAGATAGCCGTGCAGGGGATCATGGGCGGCGGTCTGGTCGGTGACCACATCGGGGATGGCCCCCAGTCGGACGAGCTCCGGGTAGAGGTCGGCCGCGTTGCCGGCCAGCCCGATGGCCCGGGGCCGGCGGGCTGCCACCGCCTCCCGGACGGCGGCAACGGCGGTGCGCAGGTCCGGGGCGACCATGTCGAGCATGTTCTTGCGCAGCATGTGCTGCAGGCTTGCTGCGTCCACCTCGGCGGCCAACATGACGCCGCCGTTCATCGTGACCGCCAGCGGCTGCGAGGCGCCCAGGGCGCCCAGACCGGCGGTCAGGACCCACCTGCCCGCCAGCGTGCCGCCGAAGTGGCGCCGGGCCAGTTCGGCAAACGTCTCGTAGGTGCCCTGCAGCAGACCCTGCGTGCCTACGTAAGCCCAGCCGGCTGCCGTGTTCTGGCCGTACATGGTGAGCCCCTGCTTCTCCAGGGCCCAGAACTGCTGCCAGGTGGCCCAGTGCGGGACCAGCATGCCAGTGGACATGACAAGGCGGGGGGCGAGCGGATGCGTGGGGAAGACCGCCACGCCCCGCCCGGACTGGACTAACAGTGTCTCGTCATCGCCCAGTGCAATCAGGGCCCGCCCCAGCGCATCGAGAGAAGTCCGGTCCCGCACCGCTTTCGCGGAGCCGTAGACCAGGAACTCTTCGGGCCGGTAGGCCACTTCCGTGTCCAGCGTGTTGAGCAGCAGCCGGAGAATCCCCTCCTGCTGCCAGCCCCGGCACGTGCGCTGTGGACCCCGGGGCGCCCGCCATTGCATGATCGTTCAACCCCCTACCTGCCCATCATCGGCACCTTCACGCCGCGAGCCCGGGCCACGGCCTTCGCCTCGTCGTAGCCGGCATCCACATGCCGGACGACGCCCATGCCGGGGTCGGTCTTCAGCACCCGGCTCAAACGGGCAGCCGCCTCATCGGAGCCGTCCGCCACGACGACCATGCCCGCGTGCTGGCTGTAGCCGATGCCCACGCCGCCGCCGTGATGGATCGAGACCCACGAGGCACCCGCCGCCGTGTTGACCAGGGCGTTGAGCAGCGGCCAATCGGCGACCGCATCGGTACCGTCTTTCATCGCCTCCGTCTCCCGGTTGGGCGAGGCGACGGAGCCGGAGTCCAGGTGGTCCCGCCCGATGACGATGGGCGCCTTCAGTTCGCCCTTGCGCACCATCTCGTTGAAAATCAGGCCAATGCGGTCGCGCTCGCCGTATCCGATCCAGCAGATGCGGGATGGCAGGCCCTGGAAGGCGATCCGTTCCCGGGCCATCTTGATCCAACGGGTGAGCGCCGTGTTCTCGGGGAACTCGCGCAGAATCACTTCATCGGTCTTGTAGATATCCTCCGGGTCGCCCGAGAGAGCGGCCCAGCGGAACGGGCCTTTCCCTTCGCAGAAGAGCGGCCGGATGAAGGCGGGCACGAAGCCGGGGAAGTCGAAGGCGTTCGCGACGCCCATCTCCTTGGCCATGGCCCGGATGTTGTTGCCGTAGTCGAAGGTGACGGCGCCCCGCTGCTGGAAGGCGAGCATGCAGCGGACGTGCTCGGCCATGGAGAGCTTCGCCCGCCGGATATACTCCTGCGGGTCGCTCCGGCGCAGTTCCGCCGCCGCCTCCAGAGTGAGGCCGGCGGGCACGTAGCCGTTAAGCGGGTCGTGGGCGCTGGTCTGGTCGGTCACCACATCGGGCTGCCAGCCCCGGGCCAGCAGTTCCGGGTAGACTTCGGCGCAGTTGCCGACCAGCCCGATGGAGACCGCCTCGCCCTTCGCCTTCGCATCGGCGGCCCAGGCCAGGGCTTCGTCGAGGCCGTAGGTCAGCTTGTCGCAGTAGCGGGTGTCGAGCCGCTTCTGAATGCGGGTGGGATCGACGTCCAGGCAGAGGGCGACGCCTTCGTTCATCGTGACGGCCAGGGGCTGGGCGCCGCCCATGCCGCCGAGGCCGCCCGTCAGAGTGATCGTCCCCTTCAGCGAGCCGCCGAAGTGGCGCCGGGAAAGCTCGGCCAGGGTCTCGTAGGTGCCCTGGACGATGCCCTGCGACCCGATGTAAATCCAGGAGCCGGCGGTCATCTGGCCGTACATCATCAGACCCTTTTGCTCAAGCTCCCAGAAATGCTCCCAGTTGGCCCACTTGCCCACAAGGTTGGAGTTGGCGATCAGCACCCGGGGACTGAGCGGGTGGGTCTTGAAGACCGCCACCGGCTTGCCGGATTGGACCAGCAGGGTCTCATCGTTCTCCAGGCTGCGGAGCGTCGCCACGATGGCGTCAAAGGCTTCCCAGTTGCGGGCGGCCTTACCGGTGCCGCCGTATACCACCAGATCGCCGGGCCGCTCGGCCACGGCGGGATCCAGATTGTTCATCAGCATGCGCAGAGCGGCTTCCTGCTGCCAGCCCTTACAGGAGAGCTCAGTGCCATGGGGCGCACGAATGACTCGGTTCATCTCTTTTCGACCCCTTACTATTGCGCTTTTAAATTCCGAGATACGCCTGCTTGACCCGCTCGTTGCCCTGCAGGTCGGCAGCGGTGCCTTCCATCGTAACGTGGCCGGTCTCAATGACGTACCCCCGGTCGGCGGCCTTCAGCGCCTTGCGGGCGTTCTGCTCCACCAGCAGAATCGTCAGGCCCTGCTTGTGCAGGTCGCCGATGATCTGGAACGCCTGCTGGACGGCGATGGGCATCAGGCCCATGGAAACTTCGTCGATCAGCAGCAGGCGGGGCTCGCTCATCAGCGCCCGGCCAATGGCCAGCATTTGCTGCTCGCCGCCCGACATGGTCCGGCTCAGCTGCGTGCGCCGCTCGGCCAGCCGGGGGAAGAGCGAGTACATCCGCTCGATGTTTCGCTTGACCTGCGCCGCGTCGCGTTGGACGTAGGCGCCCAGCCGCAGGTTCTCCTCCACAGTCAGGTCACCGAAGACCCGGCGCCCTTCGGGCACGTAGCCGATGCCCATCCCCACCCGCAGGTGGGCGGGCAGCCCGGTGATATCGCGGTCCTCAAATGTGATCTTGCCGGCACCCGGCCTGACCAGGCCCATGATCGCCTTGATCGTCGTCGACTTGCCGGCGCCGTTGGCGCCAATCATCGAGACCCATTCGCCTTTCCCGACCCGCAGTGACACGTTTTCGATGGCGCGGGCCTTGCCGTAATGGACGGTCAGCCCTTCAACTCTGAGCACTGCCCGCCACCTCCTCGTCCTCGCGCCCCAGGTAGGCCTCAATCACGGCGGGATTGGCCTGGACCTCGGCCGGGGTGCCCTCGGCGATCTTCTTGCCGTAGCTCAGCACGAGCAAGCGCTGGCTGATCTGCATCGTCACGTGCAGGTTGTGCTCGATCAGCACGACCGTAATGCCATCCTGATGAACTCGGCGCACTAACTTCATGAACTCTTCCATTTCGGGCAGCGACAGGCCGGCGACAGGCTCGTCGAGCATCAGCAGCGTGGGTCTCAGGGCCAGGGCCCGGGCCAGTTCCAGCCGGCGCTGCAGGCCGAGGGACATCTCGCCCGCGCCCTGATCAGCAAACTGGATCAGGCCGACTTTTTCGAGCAGGTCATCCGCGCGCTGCCGGTCGGCAGCGGAGGGGCGCCCGCCCAGGGCCGAGAAGACCGAGGCATACTCCTTCTTACCGAGAGCCATGACCACGTTTTCACGGACGGTCATCGACTTGAAGACACGGCTGATCTGAAACGTGCGGCCCACGCCCAACTGGGCCACCGCGGACGGCCGCAGACCGTGAATGGGCCGGCCCTCGAAGAGCACTTCGCCGTAGGTCGGCGGGTAGACTCCGCAGATCACGTTAAACAGGGTCGTCTTGCCGGCGCCGTTCGGGCCGATGATCCCGAGAATCTCGCCCTGCTCGACGCTCATGTCGACGCCGTCCAGCGCTTTGAGGCCGGCGAAGTGGCGGGCCACGCCCTTACATTGCAGCAGAGGCATGATCTACGCCCCTCCCTTCTTGCCAAGCAGCCGGGGCAGCTTGAGCCGGGTTACGCCGAGCAGGCCGGTGGGCCTGAAGAGCATCATGAAGATCAGCAGGGCACCGTAGACCAGGTTCCGGTAGTCGGAGATGAACCGGAACAGCTCCGGCGCCACGCCGAGGATGATGGCGCCCGCCACCGCCCCCCGGATGGTGCCCAGGCCGCCGAAGACCGCCATGGTCAGCACCGTCATGGAGAAATGGAAGGCGAAGTCCGGCCCGGCAACGAAGCCCAGGTGCACGGCGTAGAGCGGTCCCGCCAGCCCGGCCAGGCCGCAGCCCGTTACGAAAGCCAGCAGCTTGAAGCGCCGGATGTCGGCGCCCATCGCTTCGGCCGCCGCCTCATCGTCGCGCACCGACCGGAGGGCCATGCCGGCCCAGGAGCGTTCCAGGTGCCAGCTGATGAGGCCCGTCAGGACGGCAAGGGCGATGGTCAAGCCCAGCAGGACATACTTGTCCACGCCGGGCGGGGGGACCAGCCCGCCAACGCCCATGGCACCGCCGAACCAGGGGACGTATTGGAAAACCGCCACCACCACGAAGCCGACGCCCATGGTGGTAATGGCCAGGAAGTCGTCGCGAACCCGCAGGCTGGCCGCGCCCACAATCAGGCCCACCAGGGCCGCCGTGGCGAAGGCCGCCGGGAAAGTCAGCCACCAGCTGACCTGCGCCTTGGTCATCAGCATCGCGGCCGTGTAGGCGCCCACGCCCAGAAAGGCCGCATGGCCCAGGGTGGGCTGCCCGGCGTAGCCGGTGATGATGTTGACGCTAAGCGTCAGGGTCACGTAGAGGGCCACCATGATGCCGACAACCACGTAATAGTACATCGCCTCAGGCCCCCTTCCGCGCGAACAGGCCCTGGGGCCGGATCATAAGGATGATGATCAGCGCCACGAACGCGATGGCATCGCGCGGCAAGAGATAGCCGGCAAACGCGACGACCAGCGTCTCGGCGAGGCCGATGAGGAAGCCCGCCGCCACGGTGCCCAGGGGGTTGCCGAGCCCGCCCAGGACCACAATCGCCAGCATTTTGTACGCTGGCACATCGCCCATGGTGGGAAAGACTTCGTTGTAGTGGTAGGCGACCAACAGGCCGGCCGCCGCCGCCAGGGCTGAGCCCAGGGCGAAGTTCATGGCCACGGAGCGGTTCAGGTCGATGCCCATGGCCTGGGCGATCTCCAGGTCGCCGGCCACCGCCCGCCAGGCCAGGCCAAGCCGGGTCTTGTTGATGATGTACCAGGTCAGCGCGAGCAGCAGGGCGGCCACGCCGAGAATCACGAGCTGGGTGCCTGTAATGGCGATGGGGCCCACGCGATACGGGGTCGGCTCCGCCAGCCCCTCCCGGAAGGGCAGGGTCTGGGCGCCGAAGGCGAGCCGGTAGGCGTCGCCCAGGAAGATGAAGAGGCCGATGCTGGCAATCAGCGGCACCAGGGGCGGCGTGCCCATCAGGGGCCGGTAGAGGAACCGCTGCGTGAGAAACCCCGCCGCGGCGCAGATCACCATAGCGGCCGTGAGCGCGACCACGAACTGGTGGGTCACGCCGTAAACCAGGAGCCCGGCATAGGCGCCCAGGGCATAAATGCCGGCGTGGGCCACGTGGAGCAGGCGGAGCACGCCGTAGATCATCGTAAGCCCGAGGGCTACGAGGGCGTAAATGCCGCCCGTCACCACGCCGTTTACGATCTGCTGCCAAATCATGTCGACTGCCTCCAATTCAGAGCGCTCGGGGGCAGAAACAACGGGGCCTGCCGTGCGGTCAGGCCCCGTTGTTGCTATGAGTCGTCGGGTCAGCAAGTTCGGGGTTTAGTTGTAGATTTCGGGGTTGTCCACCACGCCGTAGGAGTGGAAGCTGCCATCCTTGACGATCTGCAGCTGGACGGTCTTCATGACTTCGCCGCCTGCCGTGTAGCCCTTGATGGTGCCGGTAACGGCCTCGAAGCCCTTGGTGGCCCGGATGGCGTCGGCGATCTTCTCGGGGCTGTCGGTGCCGGCGGCCTTGATGGCGTTGGCCAGCACCCGGACGGCGTCGTAGGTGGAGGCGCCGACCATGTCGGGCTCGCTGCCGTACTCCTTCTTGAAGTTGGCCATGAAGTTGATCGCGACTTCGCGCTTGTCATCGCGGTTGAGGTTGGTGGTGATGATCAAACCTTCGGCGGAGGCGCCGGCGACCTTCAGGAACTGCTCGGTGGAGTCAAGGCCTTCGGTGCCGAGCAACTGTGCGGTGATGCCCAGCGACTTGGCCTGCGGGACGAGCTTGGAGCCTTCGGCCGCGTAGGCGACGACGTAGATCAGATCGGGGTTCTTATCCTTGACGCGGGTCAGGATGGGGCCGTACTCCTTTTCGCCGGCGGGGAACTTCTCCTCGGCGACGATGGTGGCGCCCAGCTTGGTCGCCCGGGCCTTGAACGAGTCGAGCAGGGTCTTGCCGAAGTCGTTGTCGATGTAGAGGATCGCGATGTTCTTCTTCTTCATGACGGCCACGGCAGCTTCAGCGCCGGCCTGGCCCTGGACGGTGCCGATGAAGGACTGGCGGAACATGAAGTTGCCGGCTTTGGTGATTTCGGGGTGGATGGCGTACGCGGTGATGGTGGGAATCTTGGCCGCCTGCAGGACCGGTGCGACGGCGCGGGTCGGGCCGGTGTAGGAGGCCGAGATGGCTGCAGTGACCTTTTCACCGATCATCTTGTTGGCGATGTTGACGGCTTCCTTGGGGTCGAGGCGGTCGTCGAAGGAGAGCAGTTCGATGGACCGACCGTTGATGCCGCCGGCGGCGTTCAGTTCCTTGACGGCGAGATCAGCAGCCCGCTGGACCGACTGGCCGTCGGCAGCGGCGGAGCCTGTCTTGGGAGCCATGAAGCCGATCTTGATCGGGTCCTTCTTGGGCGCTTCCTTGGCCGCTTCGCTGGGTGCAGCAGGTTTGGAGCCGGAGCAGGCGGTCAGGGCCAGCATGCTCAGGGCCAGGAGCGCACCGGTGACTTTGGAGGTCTTTTGCACCGTTGTATCCCCCTCTATGGTTTGGTACGGACTGTTAAATTGTCCGGGTATGAAACATTTTCCTCGGCCTGATTTTGCTGCCGTATGCTCGAATCCTGCTGGCTTGGTCGGAATTAGCTTCATTGGGGAGTGGGGTAGCAGGAATGATTAGTTCTAAAGGAGGAATCGGGCTGCAATCATCGCTGTAGCCATCGCCGTTTTGACATGGCAGATCAATGAATCAGCGCCAGATGGCTTGTGCCTCTGGCGCTGGTGTTTTCATGACGTATGCTGTTTCAGTACGGTATCGTGCTCAAGCGCCAGACGGCGGGTGCGCTCCCGCTCGGCCATGGCGTACAGCCCACCGGCGCCCAGGACGAGGATCCCGGCGCCGGTCATGGCCCACCGGCCGCCGAAGGCCTGGAGTACGGCTGTGCCAATCACCGGGGCGACAACGCCGCCCAGCGCCCGGTCCAGCGCCGCGGCGCCCACGTAGCGGGCCCGGAGGCTGCCCGGCGCAATATCGGTGACGTAGGTGGTATTCGGCACAGCGAGGATGATCTCTCCCAGCGTCCAGACCACCGTGGCAGCGTGCACCTGCAGACCGGTGCCGGCCCAGGCAAAGAGCAGATACCCGGCGGCGAAGGTGCCGCAACCGGCGACTGAGGCCGCCATCATGGGCATTCGTTTGAAGACCGCGGTAATCGGGATCTGAAGCAGAACTACCAGGATGCCGTTCAGCGTCCAGACTAACCCGTACACCGTCTCATAGTCGGGCAGCCACGCAGCGAGGTGGAGCACCAGCGACGAGTGGATTTGCCCGTAAGCGATCTGGCTCAACACCCCGCCGGCCACGAATACCAGGAGCGCCCTGTCGGCAAAGATGGTCGCCCAGCTTTCAAACGTCTGCCGCAGGCGGCCGCCTGCCGGCGGCGGCACCCGGTCGATGGCATAGGTCTCGGGCAGCCAGAAGTAGAAGGCGGCGCCTACAATCGCAGAACTGATCGCCGCCAGGGTGAAGATCAGCTGCTGGGCGCCGACGCCCAGAACCGAACCGAGCAGGGGGCCCAGGCCCACGCCCAGGTTGGAAGCGACACGGCTCAAGCTGAAAGCCTCGGTCCGCCGGTCAAGCGGGGTGGCGTCCGCTATGGCGGCCGTGTAGGCCGGGTTGAACAGGGCATTCACCAGGCCGTTGCCGAACCAGAGGGCGGCTAGCTGCCAGACGGTGTGCGAGAAGGCGAAGCCAAGGAAGACAAAGACCCGCAACCCCATGGCGAACAGGATGACGGGGCGCCGGCCCCGGCGGTCGGACCACTGCCCGCCGACAAGATTGCCGAGCAGTTGGGCGACCGGGTTCAGCGCCAGCACCAGTCCGACGGTGACGTCGGAGCCGCCGGCGTTCTTCACGAACAGCGACATGAACGGGATGGCCATCCAGAGCGTGGTCATATCGACCAGCCGGCCAAGGGCGAGGAGCCAGACCGTGGGACTGCAGCGAGCATAGATGTTGCGCAGATATTGCATGATGAACCAACCTTCTTTGGGCGGTGCCGGTGCGGCGGTGAATCCGCCTAGCCGCCGCTGAGGGCGGCGGCAAAGTCGGCGATGATGTCAGCCTCCGCCTCCACGCCGACGGAGGCGCGGATCAGGCCCTCGGTGATGCCCAGGGCTTCCCGCTGGGGGGCGGACATGGCCCGGTGGCTGGTCAGCACCGGGTGCGAGACCGTAGTGGTCACGTCGCCCAGCGACGGCACGAACTCCGCCAGCTGTAACCCCCGAATCACCCGATTCGCCCCGGCCAGGCCGCCCCTGACGATGAAGCTTAGCATGGCGCCTGCTCCATTGGGCAACAGGGCATGGCCCTGCAGGCCCGGGTAGTGAACCCGTTCGACCGCCGGGTGCCGGGCCAGGAATTGCGCCAGGGCGAGGGCGTTGGCGCACTGCCGCTCGACCCGCAAGTGCAGCGTCTTGATGCCCCGGAGCGTCAACCAGGCTGCGAACGGGTCGAGCATGGCGCCGTTCAGGACCAAAGTGCGCCGTACGGCATCCATGACCGCTTTCGGGCCCGCGGCAACGCCGGCCATCAAGTCGCTGTGGCCGCCCAGGAACTTGGTCGCGCTGGAGATGACCACATCCGCCCCGTGTTCCAGGGGGCGCATCACGAACGGCGAAGCAAACGTGTTGTCGACCACCAGCTTCACGCCGTGGCGCCGGCAGATGGCAGCCAGGCCAGGCAGGTCGGCCACTTGCACGGTCGGATTGGAGATGGACTCGGCGTACAGGATCTTCGTTTCCGGGCGCATTGCCGCTTCCACGGCAGCCAGGTCCGAAGCGTCCACGTAGGTCCGCTGGATCTGATACCGGGAAAGCTCCTGCTCAAAGAGGGCGAAAGTCGCCCCGTAAATATCCCGGCTGATGACCGCATGGGCGCCCGGCTCCAGCATGGCAAAGAGCACGGCAAAGATGGCGCCCATCCCCGTGGCGGCGGAGACGGCTGCCTCGCCACCTTCCAGTTCGGCATACGCCGCTTCCAGCGCTTCGGCGTTGGGCTGGCCGTTGCGGGCGTACAGGTAGGCCTTGGTCTTGCCCGACTGCACGGCCTCCACCAGATCCAGGTCGGGGAAGGCATAGACGGACGTCTGGTAAATCGGCATGGCCACGGGACGGGTGAGCGACGGCACAACCTGCCTGCCCGCGTGGGCGGCCCGGGTTCCAATTTCCTTCTTCATCTGCTAGAGCGCCTCCAGGAATCGATCGATGTCGGCCGCAGTGTTGTAGAAGTGGGGGCTGACCCGGCAGCGCCCGAGCCGGAGCGCGGCCACAATGCCCTGCGCATAAAGGCGTTTGACCAGGGCGTCGTTCGCTTCGGGGCTCCCGGCGGTGAAGACGACGATACCCGACCGTTCTGCCTCGGTCGCCACCGGTGAAAGGACCGTAAGCCCGTGGGCACGCAGCCCGTCGATGAGCCGGTCGGTGAGGGAAAGCAGCTGCTTGCCGATGGCCGGGATACTGGCCTCGATGAGCAGTTCCAGCCCCGCCGTCCAGCCGTGGTACAGCGAGTACGGCAGGCAGCCCGTCTCGTAGCGCCGGGCCGTCTCCGCCATACCGGCCCAGCCCGCCGGCCCCGCCGCCAGACTCCGGGCGCCGGGCAGCACCGGATAAATGCGCTCCCACAGCGACCGCCGCACGTACATGAACCCCGTCCCGATGGGCCCGAGCAGCCACTTGTAGCCGCCGGCTGCGAGCACATCAATGCCGTCCTCTTCCACATGCAGGGGCAGGGCGCCGGCCTGCTGAATGCCGTCCACCACCAGCAGCGCCCCCCGCCGGCGGGCAATGGCGCTGAGGGCTTTCAAGTCATTGCGGAAGCCGCTCAGGAACTCGACGGCCGATACAGCAATGACCCTGGTCCGCTCGTCTGCCAGCCGCTCCACGTCCTCAGGCAGGACCCGCAGGTCGCGCAAGGGGACCCGGCGGACTTCCACGCCCCGCCGGGTCAGAGTCAGCCAGGGTAGAACATTGGCGGGATACTCCTCGTCAGGCACCACCACGTTGTCGCCCGGCGCCCAGTCGAGGCCGTTGGCGACCACACCGACCGCCGTGCCCGTGTTGGGCATTGCGGCGTACTCGTCAGGCGCCCCGCCCAGGAGTGTGGCCAGCAGTTCCTTCACCCGTTCCACGGACTGAACGGGGGCCGCGTCCGGGTCGCCCTGCGCCACCGACAGGTACTCGTCAATCCGGGCCCGCACCGGGTTCGGCACCGGCGCTTCCGAGGCATGGTTCAGAAAGAGCATCCGCTCCACGACGGGAAAGTGTGTCCGATACCGTTCCATGGCGTTCTCCTTATGCCGTGCGAGTGACGACTGACTGCTCATTTTGCAGCACGACTGTATAGGCTATTTCAGCCGTCTCAGCCAGATGCGGGTTGTGGGTCACCATAATCACCTGGCGCCCAAAGAAATCGCTGATCACCTTCAGGAAGTTGGCGGTCGGGGCGATGAAGTCCTCGCTGACGTGCTTGGCCGGCTCGTCCAGAATCAGGGCGCCTTCCAGCCGGGGCCGGTAGGTTTCCAGCATGGCAATGCGCAGGCCCAGCGACACAACGTCGACCACACCGCCGCCCCGGGAGTCCTGCGGCTTCGTCTCCAGCTTGTCGCCCGCATAGTTCGAGACGACGTAGAACTCGGCCTCGGGGCGCCCGGCCTTCTCCGTTAGCTCGATACGAAACCCGTATTCCGCCCCGAAAACAGAACGCAGGGTGTTGGTCACCAGCATCTCAATCTGCTCGCGAGCCTGCTTGCGGGCGTGTTCCGACGTTTGCTGGAGCAGCACCGTCACTTGCTCGAAGACAGTCGCCTTCTCCTTGTACTCGTCAAGCTGCGACGCGCAAGCCGCCCGGTCCATCAGAAGCCGCTTCTGCTGCCCTTTCCGCTCCCCGAGGGCGACCCGGGCCCGGCCCAGGCGGGTTTTCAGTAGTTCCAGGTTCTCCATGGCTTAGCCCTTCAGCAGGTCGGACGGCAGCAAGGATGCGGCCTCCCGCAGCAGGGATTCGACTTCGGTGCGCAGCCGGCTGATTTCGCCGTCAAGCTCCTCCGGATGCACCTTCAGGTCGGCGAGTTCTTGCAGCAGCCGCTCTTTCTGGCGCTGAAGCTCATCGAGCCGAGCTTCGTACTTGTATTTCAACTGCTTGGCCTTCTCAATCTGCTCTTTCAGCTCAGCAATCCGCTTTTCGTTCTCTGCGGCCACGGGAAGCTCAGCTCCTTTCCCATCCAAAAGCGTCGTACCATCTCTGACCAGGATCAGATGAACGGCCACTTTTGCTTTGAAGCGTGTCATGAATCTCCTAGTGGGAGTGTCCGGACGCCTGGCCCCCGGCCAGTTCGGCGATGATCTGCTTGATGGAAGTCGGTGCCACGGGCTGCATGCACGTCGGGCACTTGCCCAGGCGCCTGAGCACACTTTCATACTCCGCCAGATGGGCCCGCAGTTCCGCTTCGGTCTGGGCCAGGAGCTCCTGGCCCCTGCCAACCCGCTGCTGCACGTCCTGCACCTGGGCGAGCTGCTTCTCCAGCTGCTCCAGCCGCTGCAGCTTCGCCAGCGCGCCTTCGAGCCGGCCGGCGGCCTGCGGTACGGACGACAGACGCTGCAACTGCGCCTGCACCCGGGCCATTTCCCCCTCGCGCAGCCGCCACTCGCCCTGAGCTCGCTCCAGGCTGGTCAGGCGACCCTGCCGTTCGGTCGCCGCTCGGGCCCGCTGCTCAGCTATGGGCAGGGCGGTGAGCGCATCCACCCGCACCTTGTAGTACCTGGTCTCCGACTCGACGCGCTGCTGCTCCTGCGATAGCCGCTCCAGGCGGGCTTCCTGCAGGTGGCGCTCCTCTGCTTGCTTTACGGCCGCCTCAGCGTCGTTCAGCGTCGCGAGCCCCGCCAGGCGGGCGCCCAGGAAGATCTCTTCCCGGTCGGTCCGCTCGAGCCCATCGCGCACCTGCTCCAGGCGGGCAAGCCGAGCCTGCAGCTCACCGGCCATGGTCAGCAGCGCCTCGGTCCGCTCCAGCCGCTCTTCCTGCTCCGGAATGTCGGCGTACTGCTCCAGGTCTCTGTCGTACTGCTCCAGCCGCTGCTCCAGGCGCCCGGTCTCCTGCTTGAGCATCCGCTGGTCGCGCTGCGTGTTGCGCATGGCCGCATCCACCACGTGGACGCCCAGCAGGCGCCCGATGGCCCGGGCCCGGAGCGAACCCGACTCGGCCATCAGGAACGGCCCCTCCAACTGGGAGCCGAAGCTGAGGACCACCCGCTTGTCGGTGTCCAGGAGCACCTGCGGCATGCCGTGGGCCCGAACTACTTCGACCGGCACTTCGGTGCCAAACCCCTCGAAAACTTGCGGCTCTGCCCCGGGCAGCCGCACGATGTAGCGGTTCCGGGAGGGCGCCCCCGACTTGGTCAGGGTCAGTTCCCGCAGGATCTCCGCGCCGTCGCTCATGGTAACGGCGACCCGGCATTCCCGGGCGCCCGACCTGATGAACTCCGAGCCCCGGGGCTCGTTGTAAAGCGCCCAGCGAATGGCCCGCAGCACCGCCGATTTGCCGTTGTCCGACGGGCCGATGATCACATTGAGCCCCCGCCCGAAGCTCAGCTCCGACCGGGCGTGGGACTGGAAGTTTTCGATGAGTACCTTTGCAATGTGCTTCACTGCAGCTCCTCACCGCCTCTCGCCAGCTCTTCCTGGGCCAGGCCCAGCCGCCGGAGGGCCTCCTCCTTGACCCGCTGGGGCACGCCCTGGTTGTCGGCAATCCGTTCCATGATCGCCTGGACTTCCAGCACTTCGAACTGGCTGGTGTCGCCAATGCCCTGAATGAAATCCGCCAGGGCCCGTTCGCGGGCCATCTGGGCTTGCTGGGTCGACTTGTCCAGCACTTCCTCGCCGGGGCGGGCGCACTTGAGGCGAATCAGTTCCGCCCGGGCGGGCTGCCCCCGGTTCAATTCGACCAGTGCAACCTGGATGGGGCGCTTGTAGTCGGCCGCCTGATACCCGATGCGCACGAGCGAACCGGGATTGACGAAGAGCCGCCCGTCCAGCTCGAGGATCTTCGACCAGCCCGGGTGATAGTGGCCGCCGAACGTCACGTCGGCGACGGTCTGACTCATGACGGCATCGAGCAGCGTGTGGGCGGAGCCTTCGAAAAAGGGCTTTTCCAAAAGCATGCCGTGGGTCAGGTGGAGGGCGAAGTCCGCCTCGGCCCTGCGCTCGTGCAGGGACCCGCCCATCCCTTCCGGCACCACGCAGTAATCCAGCACGGCGCTGCGCCGGTCCAGTTCGGCGTGGAACTCCTGGCCCGTCACCTGCACTCTCAGCCCGTCCTCCTCCAGCCAGACTATTTCGCCCGGCTTGATCAGCCGGAAGAGCCGGAACCCGTCAAATATGCCCAGCATCGTCCGGGGCACCGTCCCCGGGTTGAAGCCGAAAATGTCATGGTTGCCGGCGATGCCGTAGATGGGGCAGGGGGCGTCCATCAAGACCCGCAGAAAGTCGAGGGCGACGGCCGGCGCCACATCGGGCCGGTCGAACAGGTCGCCCCCATGTAAAATGGCGGCAACCTGATGCTCCGCCGCCAATTCGACCACTTCCCGGAGCTTGGCGAGCAGCGCCTGGGGGAAGTCATCGAGCCGGCTCTGCGGGCTGGTGCCGCGAATATGGGTGTCCGTCACGTAGAGTATCTTCACCAGCCTGCTCCTCCTCGTTTCGTCAGGCTCGAACCGTTTCCGTCGGCCAGAGGTTACGGACGGAAACGGTCCGACCCTTCCTACAACTCCTCTCGGCGGCCCCAGCGGGCAGGCTTTTCCACCCGCGGCAGCCCGGCCAGCAGGGGCTCCAGGGCCCGGGATATGGTCGCGAAGTCGTAGCCGCGCCGGGCGAGGAAGCCGGTCAGCCGTCGTTGCGCCGTCGCCCGGTCGGTGCCGGGCATGCGGGAAAGCCGCCCCGCCGCCGCTTCCCGGGCCTGGATCACGGCGTCCACGGTACCCAGCAGTTCGCGGACCACCCGGGCGGCAACTTCGCGCGCCACGCCCTTGCGGGCCAGGTCGCCCAACAGCCGCCGCTCGCCGTATTCCGACCTTGAACGCACGTAGGCGGCGGCGAACTCGGCATCGTCCAGCCAGCCGCCGCCTTCCAGCCGTTCGATGACCCCGGAGACAACTTCGGGCGGGTACCGGCGGGCCAGCTTGCGCTCGACGTCGCGCCGGCTCCGGGGGGCGGCGCCCAGATAGCCCAGGGCGCCGTCCCAGGCCCGCTTCGCTTCATCGCGCCGTACGGCCTCGGCCAGCTTGGGTCCGTCGACCTGCTGCCCGACTTTGAGCTTGGCGAGGATGATCGTCTCCTCGTGCAAGCCCAGGACAAACTCGCCGTCCACGAAGACCGAACGGCGCTTCGGGTCTTTCTGCTGGGGCTCAATGGCTGTGATGCGCCCGGAGAGCTGCGCCAGCGCCTCCAGGTCCGGCGCCGTCCTGGCACGAACACGGGGGCCGCCGAAGCGGGCCCCCGCCCAATTACTCGTCGCCACCGTCGTCTGAGCTGCCGCCGCCGCCCAACGCCTTGGTCTGGGCGCCGCCGGCCATCAGGCGCTCCTTGATTTTCCGCTCGATCTCCAGAGCGATCTCCGGATGCTGCTTGAGCCAGTCGCGGGCGTTCTCCTTGCCCTGCCCGATGCGCTGGTCGCCGTAGGAGAACCAGGCGCCGCTCTTGTTGATGATGGGCGGGTTCAGCTCGACGCCAATGTCGATCAGGCTGCCTTCCTTGGAAATGCCCACGCCGTAGAGAATGTCGAACTCGGCCTGCCGGAACGGCGGGGCTACCTTGTTTTTGACCACCTTGACCCGGGTGCGGGAGCCAACCACTTCGGTGCCGGTCTTCAGCGCTTCGGTCTTGCGGACTTCGAGGCGGACCGAGGCGTAGAACTTGAGAGCCCGGCCGCCCGGCGTCGTTTCCGGGTTGCCAAACATGACGCCGACTTTTTCACGGATCTGGTTGATGAAGATGCAGATGCCCTTTGACTTGGAGATGGCGCCCGTCAGCTTGCGGAGGGCCTGCGACATCAGGCGGGCCTGCAGGCCGACGAAGGAGTCGCCCATCTCGCCTTCGATCTCCGCCCGGGGCACCAGGGCGGCGACGGAGTCGATGACGACGACGTCCACCGCGCCGGAACGGATCAGGGTCTCCGTGATTTCCAGGGCCTGCTCACCCGTGTCGGGCTGACTGATCAGCAGGTTGTCAATATCAACGCCCAGGGCCCGGGCGTAGCTCGGATCGAGCGCATGCTCAGCGTCCACAAAGGCGCCTACACCGCCGCCCCTTTGCGCCTCCGCAAGCATGTGCAGGGCGACGGTGGTCTTGCCGGAGGATTCAGGGCCGTAGATTTCGACCACACGGCCGCGGGGCAGGCCGCCGACACCAAGGGCCACATCAAGCGCGACGGAGCCCGTGGGAATCACTTCCACGTGCATGCGGGCCGCTTGCTCGCCAAGCTTCATGATGGAGCCCTTGCCGAACTGCTTCTCAATCTGCGCCATGGCCATGTCGATGGCCTTCTGCTTACTGGCTTCCAACGCCATTCTCCCGCAGCCTCCCTATGGTCGATTCCATATATTGGAAGTCGAATTCGCTACCAGTATAACTGACGATCACTTGTTCGGGCAAGGGGAAACAGAGAGATTTTTTGCCCCGTCTCCAAAAGTAGTCGCCGCACTCAACGGATATCCTCGCCCAGCGCAGCAACTCCATACGGGGTATAGATCGGCCCGCGCGGCGTCAGCTCGCTCTTCATCAGCACCAGACGTTCGACGCCAAACCGGCCGAAATCCTGCCGTTCGGCCTCTGCCAATGCTTCCACGGCGGCCCGCGGCACGAAGGCGCCTTCACGCACCCGGCCCAGGGTCAAATGGGGTTTGAACGGCCGGCGCTCCGGCGGAAAGCCTTCCCGGGCCAGCTCCTGCTCGACCCGGGCTGCCAGCTGCCCCAGGCCGTCCGCTCCTTCGGCTACGCCGGCCCACAGCACTGATGGCCGCACCGGGCCCGGAAAACAGCCCAGTCCCCGCATGGCCGCGCTAAACGGGGCCGCCCCGGCTGCCGCCCGCCGGACAGCCGCCATGGCCCTTGCAGCCGCCGCCGCCTCCACTTCGCCCAGGAACTTCAGCGTGAAGTGGAACTGATGCGCCGGCACCCACTTGACCGGATCCGGCGTGCCAAACGCCCGCCGGAGGCCCATTTGAGCCGCGTCCAGGGTCCGCAGGAGCCCTGCATCCTTCACTTCAACTGCGACAAAGCACCGCGGCAGGATCATTCACCTCCAGCACCATCTCCAACGACTTCGACAATCGCATTCCGCTTTCCTGCCACAATGTCAACAAAATGAGAACATCCGTTCGGGACCGTCATCGCCAGAAGATTTAGGGAGGGATAATTTATCTGAGTAGCGAAATGAAAGGCAACCTCCATACGAGGTTGATAACTGAGGGGGTACAGAGATGAGAAAGAGCCTGTGGACCCGGATTGCGGTGGCCGGACTCGTGCTCGGGCTGCTCGCGGGATGCTCCGGATCAGGCAAACCTACCACTCCGGCTGAAACGCCCAAAGAGACCACCCCCGCTCCGGCGCCCGGCAAACCGGCAAAGACAGCCGCGGTAGCGGCCACCGCCGGCGATGCAATCGTGCTCGATCCGCACGACACCAACGACAACCTCTCGTATGGCATCGAGAACACCATGTATGAAGGCCTGGTCGGCTTCGACAAGGATATGAAAGTGACCCCTGTCCTGGCGGAAAGCTACAGGGCCATCGACGCGAAGACCTTCGAGTTCAGGCTCCGCAAGGGTGTCAAATTCCACACCGGCGAGGATCTGAACGCTGCGGCGGTCAAGAAATCGTTCCTGCGGGTGGCCAACCCGGAGAATAAGCTGCGGCGCCTCAGCCTCTTCTCCAACATCGCCTCCGTCGACACACCGGATGAGTACACCGTAGTCTTCCATCTGAAAGAAGAGTTCGGCGCCATGCTCTACAACTTCGCCCATCCCGCCGGCAAGGTGATTGCTCCCTCCGGCATCGACAAGGGCAAGGATGAGCTGGCCCGCAACCCAAAGTACGGCACCGGCCCCTTCATCTTCAAAGAGTGGGTCACCAACGACCACATCACCGTCACCAAGAACCCGAACTACTGGAACAAGGATGGCGCCGCCAAGGTCGAATCAATCACCTTCCGGGCGATCGCCGAATCCGCTACCCGCGTCAACGGCCTGAAGGCGGGCGACATCGATTTCGTGCTGCCGGTGCCCTCGGTCGATGCGCAGGTGCTCAAGAACGATCCCAACGTCAAGATCGTCTCCGCACCGTCGATCTATGCCTTCTACATGGCGATGAACGTCACCAAGAAGCCGTTTGACGACAAGCGGGTCCGCGAGGCGCTCAACCTGGCCATCGACCGGCAGGCGATTCGCCAGGGCGTGCTCCGGGGCTTCGCGGAGCCCATGACATCGGTGCTGGCCGCGCAGGTGAAGTTCTACGTCAAGCAGGGCGATGAGATCAAGCGCGACGTGGCCAAGGCCAAGCAACTTCTGCAGGAAGCCGGCTACAAGGGCGAAGAGGTCGAGATCTGGCACGCCAATTCGACGGAACGCAAGGACCTGGCTGCGGCCATCGTCCAGCAGCTCTCTGAAGTCGGCTTCAAGGCCAAGTCCGTGCCGATGGACAACGCCGCCCTGTCGGCCAATCTCTGGACGCAGGACCGCAACAACAACAAGGTCCAGCTCTACCTTGGCGGCTGGTCCACTTCCACCGGCGATGCCGACTGGGCGATCCGGCCTTTGCTGTACGGCAAGAGCGCCCCGCCTGCCTCCTATAACGTCGGTTTCTATGACAACGCCGCCGTCAACAAGCTGATCGAAGACGGCCTGAAGACCGCCGACGAAAGCGTGCGGGCCAAGGTCTACGCCGACCTGCAGAAGGAGATCTGGAACGACTTCCCGTGGGTCTTCCTCTATGTGCCGCACAACGTCTCCGGCATGGGGGCCAACGTCGACGGCGTCTTCGTCCAGGGCGACGGGATTGTCAACTACAACGGGATTTACTTTCTTAAGTAAGGGGAGGGCTCGCCCTCCCCTTACATCCCCACCATTGGCGCGGCCGGATGCACGGGAGCGCTCCGCTACTCCCGTGCATCCTTGATAGCCTCCTTCGAATCCTCCTGGCACCGCTCCCGGAGCGGGGCCATGCCCAACTGAGGGGTGATCGACCCGATGTGGCGCTACATCGTCCGCAGGCTACTGCAGACCATTCCCATCCTCTTCGGCGTATCCATCCTGATCTTCCTGTTCGTGCGGATGATCCCCGGCGACCCCGCCCGGCTGCTGGCCGGGCCCCAGGCGACGCTGGAGGAGATCCAGGCGGTCCGGGAGGACCTGGGCCTCGACAAGCCACCCGTGACGCAGTACCTTGACTACTTCGGCAAGGCCCTGACCGGCAACTTCGGCAAATCCATGCGCACCCGGGTCCCCGTCACGGAAGAGATCGGCCTGCGCCTGATGCCGACGGTTTCACTCGCCGTAGTCAGCATGGTGATCGCCATCGCGATCGGCCTGTCGGCAGGCATCCTCTCCGCCGTGAAGCGCAACACCTGGATGGACTACCTCTCCATGACGGGCGCCCTCGCCGGGGTGTCGCTCCCCTCCTTCTGGCTGGCGCTGATGCTGATGTACTTGCTCGCAGTCAAGTGGCGGCTGCTGCCCACCTTTGGCTACGGCTCGTGGAGGCATTTCGTGATGCCTGCGATCACCTTGGGGGTGGGGGCCGCGGCTGCCATCGCCCGGTTTACCCGCGCCGCCATGCTGGAGGTCCTCAGCCAGGACTACATCCGGACGGCCCGGGCCAAGGGCCTTCCGGAGCCGAAAGTCAACCTGCTGCATGCCCTGAAAAACGCCCTGATCCCCGTGGTGACCATCACCGGCCTGCAATTTGGCTTTCTGCTGGGCGGCACGGTGGTCGTGGAGAGCGTCTTCGCCTGGCCGGGTCTGGGCCGGCTGCTGGTCGACGTGGTCGAGAGCCGTGACTACCCGGTGATTCAGACCCTGATGCTCTTCTTCTCCCTCACCTTCGTCGTCATCAACCTGGCAGTCGATGTGCTCTACGCCGTCATCGACCCGAGGATCAGCTATGAATAGAGCCGAACTATGGAAAGCCGTGCGCCCGTTTGTCAAGCGAACGCCCGCCGTTATCGGCGGCCTCATCGTGCTCCTTCTGGTTCTGGTCGCCATCTTCGGGCCGAATCTCGCCCCGAACGACCCGGCCAAGCAGTTCTATGATCATATGCTGGAAGGCCCGAGCCGGCTCTATCTCCTGGGCACCGACCACCTGGGGCGCGATATTCTGAGCCGGCTCCTCCACGGTGCCCGCTCTTCGCTCATGGTCGCCCTGGCGGGCGTCCTGGTCGGCGCCGCCCTGGGCATCCCCCTGGGCCTGACGGCCGGCTGGTACGGCAAGTGGTGGGACACGGCCATCATGCGGGTAATGGACGTGCTGCTGGCCTTCCCAGGCATTCTGCTCGCCATCGGCATCATCGCACTGCTGGGGCCGGGGCTGGGCAACGTCATGATCGCGATCGCCGTCTTCGGCATCCCGCAATTCGCCCGGCTCGTCCGTGGCTCCACGCTCCAGGTCAAGACGCTCGACTACGTTCAGGGCGCCCAGGCCCAGGGCGCCGGCGACTTCCGCATCCTGGCGAGGCATATCCTGCCCAACGTGCTGGTGCCCATCGTGGTCATGACCACCCTCCGCACGGCCCAGGCGATTCTGATCGCCTCTTCCCTGAGCTTCCTGGGCCTGGGTGCCGTCCCGCCCGACCCCGAGTGGGGCGCCATGCTGGCCGACGGGCGGGCATACATCCAAACGTTCCCGCACATCGCGATCTTCCCGGGCCTGGCGATCTTCCTGGTGGTGCTGGGCTTTAACCTCCTGGGCGACGGGCTGAACGACATGCTCGACCCGCGATTGCGCAGGAATATGTGATCGACGAGGACCGCGGGCGGCAGTATGCGCTGCCGCACCACGGTCGGAATCCGCGACCACACCACATTCCCACTTCCACTGCCGCGATTTCCGTGTCCCCTTCCGCGTCCTCCGTGGAAAAAATCCCGTTCCCATTCCCACATTCAAGACCCGAACTGCTACATATCTGGCCTCTTGCGGGAAACACCACCCTTGGAGCCTCCGTCACTTCACGGATGGCCTCATTGCCAGTCTACTGTGTAGTAGATATAATGGAGTATAAACATTCATACCAAAGAACTGCCCGGGAGGTGACAGGCTTGCCGCTGCGCCATATGCCCTTTGGCATCCCGGAAAAGCTCCTGAAGCAAGAGCTCGTGCGCCGGCGCCATGCGCACGGGCGGAGCCTGTCGCCCCGCCGCCGTGAACTGCAGCGGCTCCGAAACGCCGCGGCCGACCTGAGCCAGTACCAATCGATGCTGGCAGCGGAAGCCGTGGTATTAGAAGATGAACAGCGCATGCTGCTGAGGGAGTTGGCGGAGATCGCGGGGAAGCCCTGGCAGCCGCTCTCCCCGGAGCCGGCAGAAGAGCCGGATCCCCTGGCGCCGCAGCGCCGCACCCTGCGGCACTATCGCTCCCTGCAGACGCAGCTGAGCGGCTCTGTTCTGTCGCTGATCGCTCCGTTTCTCGCCCCGGACCCGGCAACCCGGCCTGGGGATGAACGGAAGGAGGAAACAGCGTGGCCGAGTGGCTTGGCAGCAAGAGACTCAGGGTCCGGCGGACGATAGCGCCGGACGGCTCCGCCCCGCCCACTTTGTCGCGCGCCCTGTGGGGCGTGGCCGCATCGGAGGTGCGCGGCGCCCTGGACCAGCAGGATCAGCTCCACGCCGGTGAAACGGCCGCCCTGGACCAGGAGATTGCAGCCGAGCGCAGCCGCATCGCCCAATTGTCCCTGGAAGTGGCCCGCCAGAAGCGGCGCCTCCAAGCGCTGCGCAACGTGGTGGAAGTGCTGCGGGGCAAGCTCGCCCACGAGCGGGCGGCCCGGGCCGTATTGGCCACCCGGCTGCTGGACCGGCAGGCGGATGAACAGAAAGCCGCAGGAAACCTGCGGCTGGAATCCGTGCGCCTGAGTGCGGACATCCGGCAGGAACACGAGGCGCTGCGCCAGCTTGTGGCAAGCCTCTATCGCTCCGTCGCCGGGCGCCACGGCGTTCCCGCAGGGCTGGACGTCCTTGCGGAGATTCCGTCCGCCGCGGCACGGCATGGCGCCAAACCAGCAGCACAGTGGCACCGTTTCCTGCTGGGCAAGAAGGCCGGCCGACTACTGCAGGCCGCCGACGGCCGGGTGATCCTGCAGGAGGGCGAGACCATCGGCCCCGACGAGTTGGAGGCCGCCGAACTCGAAGGGCTGCTCTTTGAACTGATTCTGACAGCCCGAATCGCCGAGCGTCTGCCCGAACTCTGATCGCTGCGCCGACAGTGCAGCAGTAACCCGTGTGGCGGGAGGTCTTCTCCCGGCTCGACCCGCAGCTGCGATTCTTGCGCAGCTATGAAGAGATCAGGCCATACGCAGATCACTGCCTCGAACGCATCGTGCGCGTGGCCTTTGAAGAGATAATGCGGCTGGCCGTTGCAGAAGCCAGGGCATCCCTGCGGAAAGGCAACAAGGGCTACGGCGCTGTCGTCGCGATGGGGAGCCGGATCATCGGCAGGGCCCACGACACGGCGGTGACGGAGCACTGAAGTCATCGGCAACGTCCTGGGAGACAAGTGCCGGTCTCTCGATATCGACCGGCGACGAATCACATCTGCTCCGGAGCCTCAATGCCAAGCAATCCGAGCCCGATGTGCAGGGTGTTGGCCGTCGCCTTAACGAGTGCGAGCCGGGCCCGCCGCACGTCGGGCTCCGCCTTCAGGATTGGCCGGTCGTGGTAGAAACGGTTGAAGGCCTGGGCCACATCGAGCAGGTACTGGGCGACGGCCGAGGGCTCCATCTGCTCCTCGGCCCGTGCCACGGCCTCAGGGAAACGGCCAAGCTCCCGCAGCACCGCCCACTCCTGCTCCTCGGCGTAGACAGGCGACACGGACGGCGTGAGAGCGCCCCCTGCGTCCCGGAGCAGCTTGCCGGCCCGGGCGCAGGTGTATTGCAGGTAGGCCCCCGTCTGGCCCGCGAAACTGAGCGCCTCCTCCCACCGAAAATCAATATCGGAAATGCGGTTCTGCCGCAGGTCGTTGAAGATGACCGCCCCCACCCCAACCGAGCGGGCGACCTGCTCCCGGTCCGGCAGAGACGGATTCTTCTCGGCGATGATCTCCCGGGCCAGATCGATCGAGCGATTCAGCAAATCTTCCAGGTAGATCACGTCGCCGGACCGGGTGCGAAGCCGCCTGCCTTCTACCCGCAGCACTCCGAATCCAACGTGGCGGCATTGCTCAGCCCAGGCATGGCCTGCCTTCGTCAGCACGGCGAAGACCTGCCGGAAATGGACCGACTGCCCCTGATCGACCACGTAGAGCATCCGGTCAGCCCTGTACTGCTGCCTGCGCCACTCCGCTGCCGCAAGATCGCGTGTCGCGTAGATTGAGGCGCCATCTTCCTTGATAATCAGGCACGGGGGCAAGTCATACTCCGCAAGGGGCACGACCTGCGCCCCCTGGCTTTCGGTCAGCAGCCCTTTGGCCCTCAGCTCTGCAATCACAACCGGCATCTGCTCCTCATAGGCGCTCTCGCCCGTGAACGCATCGAAGTGAACCTGCAGCAGGTCGTAGATCCGACTCACTTCCTTAATGCTTTCGTCGACGATGAAGCGCCAGAGTGCCCGAATGGCGGGGTCGCCGTCCTCCAGCCGCTTGAAGTAGGTGCGGGCCTCCGCTTCCAGTTCGGGCTGCTCCTTCAACCGGTCGGTGAACAATTGGTATAGGGCCAGCAGCTCATCAATCGGATTGGAGCGCACACGCTCGGGGTTGCCCCAACGGAAGTAGGCGGCCATCAGCTTGCCAAACTGTGTCCCCCAGTCGCCGAGGTGGTTGATGCCGACCGCGCACCAGCCCTGGTGGCGGTAAATCTTTATCAGGCTGTTGCCGATGACGGTCGACCGGAGGTGCCCCAGGTGCATCGGCTTGGCGATATTCGGCGAAGAGAAATCGATGACGACGGTGCGCCCGGCGCCGCTGCCGCTGCTGCCCCAGTGCTCTGCGTGGGCACGCTCAATCAGTGCCGCCCCGGCAAATGGGCGGTCGAGAAAGAGATTCAGGTAGGGCCCATCGGCCCGCACATCTGCAAGCGGGGCGGTAAGCCCGGCGCTGCGCAGCGAGGCCGCCAAATTGGCAGCGATGGCGGAAGGCGCCTTTCGAAGGCCCTTCGCGAGCGAAAAGCACGGGAAGGCGATATCGCCCATCGCGGCGTTAGGCGGCGGCACCAGACTGTTACTGATCGCTTCGGCATCCAGGGGAAGGTGAGCCGCCACAATCGCGGCCACCTCCGGGTAGAAGACGTGCACACTGATCCCCTCCAGTCAGCCTGCAGATAACAAAACGCCCGCCACTCCGACCAGTTGTCGAAGAGGCGGGCGTCTCCCGCGGTGCCACTCTTGTTGCCCCGTATACAGGGCCGCTCCAGCCGCTGTAGTGGGCGGAACCCATCGCATCCTACGCAGCCCTGACGGGCCTTCAGACCGGACCTCAGGGGTGCGCTTCCCTGCGGCGCCCGCGCCCGGCTCTCACCAGCCCCGGACTCGCTTGCCGGCTCCGCCGCAGGTACTCTCCCCGTCATCGGCCGAAATATTGCCCCTAATCATACAACGGCACCACGGCCCCTGTCAAGACACCGTCACGGCGTCGGAGGCAGCATCTGCTCAATCGCAAAGCCCACCGGCCCGGCGGCGGCGTCGTACTGGGACTGGCGGTACCACCCGTCCGTGGCCATGGCCCGCACATACAGGTACTCGGCGAACGCAGCCCGCGTGCAGGGCGCCATCATCTGCAACGCAGGGATGCTCGCCGCGAAAGCGCCGTGTGGCTGGCGGGTATAGGTATGATCGGGCATCGTCGTCTCGCCGGCCGCATCAGCACCGTGGACCGGATCAACAACCTGATGCTGGGCAATCGCCGGCTCGTCTACCTTGCCGCCCACCTTGTCGATGGCCGTCTTCCCCTTCACCAGATCAAAGGCGAAAGTCGCACACCCGTCGGGGTGGTAAGCCCGGAACGAGACCTGCGCATCGGGCGCCTCCGGGTGCGTGAAGGTAATGAACCCGCAGCTGTCAAGCAGGTGTCCCGGCACCGCCACATCGCGAATCTGCGCCACGCAGTGCCGGTTGTCGACCTGCAGCTGCATGGTGAAGGCGAGCCCGCCGCCCGCCGGGTCGGTAGTCACCTGGCCCTCCGGGGCAGGATCGAGGTTGGCCTGCTCGATCGGCTGGCCCGCCCTTGGCACCCGGAACGTCACAGGCAGCGGATGGCCTCCCGCATCGAACAGCTCCAGCTTCAGCTCGTACCTGCCAAAGGCCAGCTCGCTGTTGCCGTTCAGGATCGGCGTTTTCCAGATCGCCGTTGCCGTATTGGCCCGGGCGTCGACCTGCGGCGCCCACGTGCCGGCGGGCGGCGTCAGGGGCTGCACCCGGAAGACCTCGCCGACACCGGCCAGTGCCACGGGGCCCATGGCATCCTGCCCGACGATCACGTCGCCGTTGGCCAACTGCTGAATGTAGTGCCGCACCACGGGCGTGTTGATCACCTGCCACGGATCGGCCGAGCCGACTTTGTGGTAGGACCACCGGTAGTAGGCGTGGGCTTCGGCCAACTCCTCGCCGAAGAAGACATGGGGCTCCAGCCGTCCGGCGAACGGTGCGCCGCCGGGCGCCAGCCCGTCCACAATGTCGCTGATGTTGACGTAGTTGCCGATGGTCAGAATGCCCACCTCGTTGCCGGTCAGGTATTCGGCGGGCGGGAAGACTTCGACCCGCGGGTCGGTGATCCGCAAAATCACTTCCTGGCCGCGGTACTCCCAGTGCGTTGCTTCGCCGACGGGCGGCGCGTAGACCACCGTCCACTCCCCGCCCAACTGATACTCGACCTTGAAGTACAGGTCGGGCCACGGCCCAAGGGGTCCGTCGGGACTGCTGAGATACGGCCACGTGTGGAAGGAGACGTCAAACCGGCCGTTCTGGTCGGTGGGGATGCGGGCCTGCTCCTCCAGGGTGTAGCGGATCCAGGGCCGCAGCACGTGGATCAGCTCCCAGCGCCGGGGCCACGCCTGGTAGAGCCCGATCATCCAATCCCTCAGGGCGTGCACCGGCAGCGCCCGGACGATCTGCGGATCGGTCGGAATCTGCAGGCCGTGGGCCCGCTGCTCAATCAGGCGGAGCAGTTCGTCGCGCACCCGGAAGACCGGCGCATCTTCCAGCCCCATGATGAACCGGATGACCGCATCGACCTCGTAGACAACCACACGCGTACGGGGGACCGGCACGTCCACAACGGTCCCATGATACTCCACCGCCTTGACGACCTGGCCGCGCACCCGGGTGGCGACGGGCGCCCAGGCCCTGCAGTAGACCTCGGGAATGGGCAGCAGTCTGTACTCCGCCTGCCCGTCCCGGAAGTCCCAGAGGGGTTTGTAGGGGTTCATCCGCGTGATTTTCGGCAGGGTGGGCACCATAGCGGCCTCCAGGGGCGGCGCTACCAAAATGCGGGCAGTCCTTGCCCGCTCCGGAGGCAAGGGCAGCTCCGCGATGCCGTTCTTGACCGGAGCGGTGGCGAGGAGCTTCCCATGCGGGCTGAAGGCGTAAACAGCTACGGGGACCTCCATTTCGGGATGGGCCTGGAAGCCGATCTCCAGGCGCAGCGCATGCTGGATCAGAGGCGACGACACACTGAACCCTCCTTCACAAGAACCAGTCGGACCCCCTCCGCCACGCGTTTGTGGCGGAGTAAAGGCTGTCCACCTGTTAATAACGGAAGGTTCATAGTTTTTCGCCTATTGGTTTGGTGACAAACAAGAAGGGCCGCCTCCGTGAAGGAGGCTGGCCCCTGTACCTACCGCCGCTTGGCGGGCTCGATATTGATCGTCCGGCCCTTGATCGTCGACTCCTGCATGGCGGTGATCACCTGGTGAGCGACGTCCTTGGGCACCTCCACAAACGTAAACCGGTCGTAGATGTTGATCAGGCCGATGATGTTGCCCGGAATGCCCGCCTGGCTGGCGATGGAGCGGACCACATCCGCCGGCTGGATCATCTGCTGGCGTCCGACGTTCAGGAAGAGCCTGACCATGCCGGGCTCCGCCCCGGTATCGCCGAAGTCCACGGCGGGCGCTGCGGCGGGGGTCGTCTTGTCCTCGCCGGAGATCATCTTCAGTGCAGCCGCCAGCAGAATCTCCGGGTCGTACTCGTCGAGCAGCTCGTCGGCCATCTCCTTGTAGAAGGCCAGCTGCCCTTCGTCCATCACTTTCAGCAGCCGTTCCTTCAACTGCTCCCGCTGCTTCTCCGCCACGTCCATGAGCGACGGGAGCGGGCGCCGCTGAATGCGGGTCTTCATCACCCGTTCGATCAGGCGCAGCTGGCCGAACTCACGCGCAGAGATCAGGGTGATCGCCGTACCGGTCCGGCCGGCCCGGCCCGTGCGGCCAATGCGGTGCACATAGCCCTCGGGATCCTGCGGGATGTCATAGTTGAATACGTGGGTCACGTCCTGAATGTCGAGGCCGCGGGCGGCCACATCGGTGGCGACCAGCAGTTCGACGCCGCCTTCCTTAAAGCGGTTCATGACGCGGGTCCGCTGGGCCTGGTTCATGTCGCCGTGGATGCCCTCGGCCAGGTAACCGCGGGCCTGCAGCCCCTCGACCAGCTCATCGACGCCCTTCTTGGTGCGGCAGAAGCAGATGCCCCGCTCCACATCCTCCATGTCCAGGATGCGGCAGAGCGCCTCGGTCTTAAAGGCGGGCCGAACTTCGTAAAAGAGCTGCTCAATTTGCGGGACGGTCAGCTGCTGGGGCGAAACCTGAATATGGACCGGATCCTTCATATAGCGGCGGGCCAGGCGCTTGATTTCGTCGGGCATCGTGGCGGAGAAGAGCAGCGTCTGCCGGGCCTCGGGCGTCCCCGTCAGAATAAACTCGATATCCTCCACAAAACCCATATCCAGCATTTCGTCGGCTTCATCGAGCACTACGACCTTCACGCCGGTGATGGAGAGCGTGCCGCGCCGCATGTGGTCCATAATCCGGCCGGGCGTGCCGACCACCACGTCGACTCCGAAATGAAGCGACCTGATCTGGCGCTCGATGGACTGCCCGCCGTAGATGGCGATGGTCTTGATCCGCGCGTACTTGCCGATCTTCGTAATCTCTTCGGCCACCTGAACCGCCAGTTCCCGGGTCGGGCAGAGCACAAGCGCCTGCACGCCCCGCACTTTCGGGTCCAGCTTGTCGATAATCGGAGCGCCGAACGCAGCCGTCTTGCCGGTGCCGGTCTGAGCCTGGCCGATTACGTCGTGGCCCTCGAGCAGCTTGGGAATCGCCTGCTCCTGAATCGGCGACGGTTCTTCAAATCCCATGTCATCCAGTGCCTTGAGCACTTTGTCCGAAAGCCCTAAATCCCGAAACGTCAACTTGGTCTCCGTCATGTAATCTCTCCTCGGTTGCTTCCTCCCGCGCTGTTAGCCGACACGGAACCCCCTCACCCGTGCCACGCCGCGCATCTACGGGCTAAATCCGGCCGCTGGAGCCGAACAGCCGCATTTTCTCCTTGGTGACCGCCTTGACCGCTGCACGGGCAGGGCCAATCAGGTGCCGGGGGTCATCGACGCCGGGCTTCTTCGCCAGCGTCTCACGGACGCCGCCCACGAAGGCCAGCTTCAGCTCGGTGCCGATGTTGATCTTGCTGACGCCTGCGGCAATCGCGTCACGAATCATATGGTCCGGGGTGCCGGAACCGCCGTGCAGCACCAGGGCGACCTGCGGGGCAACTGCTTTGACCGCCCGGAAGATGCGGCCCATGCGCTCGATGTCCAGCTTCGGTTCGCCATGGTAGAGCCCATGGGCGTTCCCGATGGCGACTGCAACGGCATCGATGCCGGTGTCGACGGCAAAGCGGGCGGCTTCATCAGGCTCGGTCATGGTCGCCTCGGCGGCGGAGACGACAATGTTCTCCTCCACGCCGCCAATCTTGCCGATTTCGCCTTCCACGGTGGCGCCGACGGCGTGGGCCATCTCCACCACCTTCCGGGTGATGGCCACGTTATCATCATACGAGAAGTGCGAGGCATCCACCATAACCGATTTGAAACCCGCCACGATACATTGTGCGGCCATGTCAAACGAGGGGCCGTGGTCGAGGTGGGCGACAATGGGCACAGGCGCAGCGTCAGCTAGTGTTTTGACGATGTTCGCGATGGTTTGGAGACCGGCATATTTGATTGCGCCTTCAGAAATGATCAGGATCGCCGGGGATTTTTCTTCGACCGCCGCCTCGATGACGGCCTGGGCGGTTTCAAGGTTCTGGATGCCAAAGGCGCCGACTGCATAGTTGCCCGCTTCGGCGGGCTTCAGAACATCGCTCAGCGTTGTCAGCGGCATGGGTCAGGGCCTCCCTATCTGGCTTTTAGCAGATCATTAACGAACATGCGGGCAGAACCCAGATTCGTGGCAACGGGAATGTCCCGCACGTCGCAGAGGCGCAGGAGCGCCGAGACGTCCGGTTCATGGGGCATCGCGGTAAGCGGATCGCGCAGGAAGATGACCATGTCCATCTGGCCGGTGGCCACGAGCGAGCCAATTTGCTGATCGCCGCCCATAGGGCCGGAGAGGAAGCAGTGGACGCCCAGCCCGGTGTGCTCGGAAATCAGCTTGCCGGTGGTGCCTGTGGCGAAGAGCTCATGGCCTTCGAACGCGGCCTTGTGGTCCGCGACCAGCTTAATCATTGCCAGTTTGCGGTTATCGTGTGCGATCAGGGCGATTCGCATGCTCTTTTTCGCCTCCTTGTGGGGGGGGCTGTGGTCGGGGTGGTCGTTCCGCCCCTGGGTCTTCGTGAACGGCTGCGGCCGTGGGCACTCGTTGCGCCACTGGGTCTCCGGCAAGAGGCAGTAGGCCTAATGTCGGGTTCCGGCGCCATCGGAACCGTTCTTAAGGGACCTTCTCTGAGGGACGCACCGCCGATGGCACCAGACGTCGGTAAGGCCAACTGTCCTCTAGCCTCCGACGCCAAACGGCGCCACGAGTACCCCCGGACAAAACGGGAGCCCCTCAGCAGTATCTGAGGGGCGTCCCAGCGGACTCCTCGTTTCGTCAGGCTCGAACCGTTTCCGTCGGCCGGGAGTTGCGGACGGAAACGGTCCGACCCTTCCTTCAACTCCCTAGAGGCCCTTGGCGGCGACGAAGGCGATCAGGTCGGCGAGGCGGCAGCTGTAGCCCCATTCGTTATCGTACCAGGCGATTACTTTGACCAGGTTGCCGTCCAGCAGTAGGGTGCTGGGGGCGTCGACGATCGACGAGTTGGGGTTGCCCTTGAAGTCCATGGAGACCAGCTCGGCCTCTTCATAGGCCAGAATCCCCTTCAGTTCGCCCTCGGCGGCGGCCTTCAGGGCAGCGTTGACTTCTTCCTTCGTGGTCTTGGTGGCCAGTTCGGCGGTGAAGTCGACGACGGAGACGACCGGGGTCGGGACACGCAGGGAGAAGCCGGTCAGCTTGCCCTTCAGCTCGGGCAGCACCAGGGCGACGGCCTTGGCGGCGCCGGTGGTGGTCGGAATGATGGAGAGTGCACCGGCCCGGGCCCGACGGAGATCCTTATGCGGGAAGTCCAGGATGACCTGGTCGTTGGTGTAGCTATGGACGGTGTTCATCATGCCCTTGACGATACCGAACTTCTCCTGCAGCACCTTGACCACCGGCGCCAGGCAGTTGGTGGTGCACGAAGCGTTGGAGATCACATTGTGTGCCTTGGGGTCATACTTGCCTTCGTTGACGCCCATGACGATGGTGATGTCCTCGTTCTTGGCCGGAGCGGAGATGATGACTTTCTTGGCGCCGCCTTTGGTGATGTGGACTTCGGCCTTCTCCTTCTCGGTGAACCGGCCGGTGGACTCGACCACGACGTCGACTTCATGCTTGGCCCAGGGAATCTCGGCGGGATCCTTCGAGGCATAGACCCGAATGGGCCTGCCGTTCACGACGATGGAATCCTCGGTGGCGGTGACCGTGGCGTCCAGAATGCCAAAGTTGGTGTCGTACTTCAGCAGGTGAGCCGAGGTGGCGGGTGGGGTAAGGTCGTTGATGGCAACCACTTCGATATCGGGGCGGTTCATGATGATACGGAAGAAGCGGCGACCGATGGATCCAAATCCGTTAATGCCAACCCGAACGGTCATTGTAGGTGCCTCCTCTACTGCTTTGCACACGCTTTAGCCGACGGTAGGAACCCGAAACAGTTCTTCTATCACCAGGGCCGCTCCGCCCAGGGGGCAGGAGTCTTCACCCAGTGGTGTCAGGGATATCTGGACCTTTTCGCGCAGCGCCGGGAGCGAACGGGCCATCGCCGCTTCCCGCAGGGGCTGCATCAGGAAGTTGCCGGCCCGGCCGGTGCCGCCGCCGACCACGACCATGGACGGGTTGAGCAGGTTGATCAGATTGCCAGCGGCCAGTCCCAAATACCGGCCCGCTTCCGCTAGTGTATCCCGCGCAAGCTCATCGCCCTCGTCGGCCGCTTCAATCACCGTTGTGGCAATGACCTGGTCCAGGTCCCCTTCCACCATCTCGGCGATGCGTGACGGCTGTCCCTGGCCCATCCGCCGGACCGCCCGCCGGGCGATGGCCGTCGCGCTCGCCACGGTCTCCAGGCAGCCGAAGCTGCCGCAGCGGCAGCGGGGACCTTCGTTGTCGACCACCATGTGGCCGATCTCGCCGGCGCCTTCATGGGCGCCGCCGTACAGCTCCCCGCCGATGATCAGGCCGGCGCCAATCCCGATGCCGACCCGTATGTAAGCAAAGTTGTCGACGCCCCGCGCACAGCCGAAGGAGTGCTCGCCCCAGGCCATGGCCCGGGCATCGTTCTCAATCCAGACGGGCAGCACGAGCCGCTTCTCCAGCAGCTGCACGACCGGCAGATCCTTCACGTCATAGTGCGGTGAGTAGTGCCAGATGCCCTCTCTGCGGTGGACCATGCCCGTGATGCCCAGGCCGACGCCGGCCACGGGCACGGGGCGCTGGGTCTGCGGCAAGTCGGAGAGCAGCTCCCGGACGGCCTCTTCCACCCGCCTCAGTTCCCGCATGGGGTCGGTCGATTCCACCCGATACTTCACGCGGCGCACCACGCGGCCCGCCAGATCGGAGAGCACCGCCCTGACGTGCCCGGCGGAAAGCTCCGCCCCCACTACGTACCGCGCCCGGGGGTTAAAGCGCAGGAGAATTGGCGGGCGCCCGCCGGATGATTCGCCGGTGCCCATCTCTTCTACCCAGCCTTCTTCGAGCAGTTCCGACACCACCGCCGAAATGGTCGGCCTGGTCAGTCCCGTCTGCTCCGCCGCATCGGCGCGCGAGATCGGCCCCGCTAACCGGATCAGCCGCAGGACCCGCTGTTTGTTAATCGCCCGGATCAATTCAGGGCCGGCAAGCATGCACTTCACTTCCCTCAGGCTTACGTAAAGCGACTTAACGAAGTGTGCCGAGAGAGAGCCGCTGATCCGCGGCTTCAGCTATATTTTCCCCAACTTCCGGCGAAATGTCAAGTTACACCGTAAAGTCGCTTAACAAACCTCCACATGTGCCAATTCCTGTAGGTCTTTTGCTCTAGTCTGCCCCCTTCATCCGCCGCCGAACCGGCATGCGGGGAGGACGAGGGCGGCGCCCGGCGCCGGGCGCCGCCCGCACAATGCATGCCTAGACTCGCTGTCCCAACAGATGGCGCCGAATCATGGCCAATGCCTGGGTCGCCGTACGGTCGCGAATGTCGGCACGGCTGCCCCACAGGTGTAAGGTCCTGGTCCAAACGCCCGACCCCCGGGCCGCGAGCCCGAGGCAAACCGTGCCGACGGGCTTCTCCGGCGTGCCGCCATCCGGTCCGGCGATCCCCGAGACAGCAACGGCGATGTCGGCTCCGGCTGCCGCCAGGGCGCCCTGCGCCATCGCCGCGACTACCTGCTCGCATACGGCACCGTGGGCTTCGAGCAGCTCAGCGGGAACGCCCAGCATCCGCATCTTGGCGGTATTGCTGTAGGTGACGAACCCGAAATCGAAGTAGGCGGAGCTGCCGGGAATGTCGGTGATGCGCTTGGCAATCAGGCCGCCGCTGCATGACTCGGCCACCGTCACGTGCAGGCCGCGCTCCTTGAGGAGGTGACCGACGGCTGCTTCCAGCGAAGTGCTGTCAATGCCGTAGATATGATGCCCGACTCGTCCCCGAATCGCCTGTTCCACCGGCAGAATGCGGGCAAGTCCGGCCTCAGGCGTGGACGCCTTCGTCGCAAGGCGCAGGTGGACTTCGCCCGTCTTGGCGTACGGGGCGATGGACGGATCGCTCTGCTGCGTGATGATATCCCGCAGCGCCTCTTCCAGCGCGGATTCGCCGATATCAATGAAACGCAGGGTCCGTGTGACGAGCGCCAGCGGCGCCCCGCCGGTCAGTTTCGTCAGGTAGGGCACGACGTGCCGCTCGAACATGGGGCGCAGTTCGTTGGGTGGCCCCGGCAGCAAGATGATCACCTTGCCGCCGCCACACGGAATCGCCAGCCCCGGGGCGGTGCCCCGGTCGTTGTGCAAGACGGCGGCGCCCTCCGGCACCAGCGCCTGCCGGGCGTTGTTCTCGGTCATGGTGCGGCCCCGCCGCTCAAACCAGGCCTTTAACTCGGCGTGAATCTGTTCATTCAGTTCCAGGGGCCTGCCCGCTGCCTCGGCAGCAACATCGCGGGTGATATCGTCCATGGTGGGCCCCAATCCACCCGAGGCAATCACCACGTCACTGCGCTCCAAGGCTTGGGCGAAGATTGCCCTCGCCCGGTCATAGTTGTCGCCCACCACCTGCTGGTAGTAGACGTCAATGCCCAGGAGCGCCAGCTGCTGACTGAGATATTGTGCGTTCGTGTTCAGTATTTCACCCAGGAGCAGCTCGGTCCCCACAAAAACAAGCTCGGCTTTCACGCAAATTCCCTCCAAAAGGTGTGTACCGCTTCAGGTAGGTTTCTCCAGACATACTCCATCTCCTCCGCCTCGCATGCTAAGAGCGACAGACTCAAGGAGGCGATTTCTCGATGCCGGTGCGGAAACTGACCCGGAGCGGAACCGGGGAGACTTGCGGCGGTGCGAACGTGGTGTCAGGAGGCACGCCACAACCTGCGGGCGCCGGGGAGGACCAGCGCCGGCAGCCCTCCGATCTGCCTCTCGAGGAAGTAGTGAACGCCGTTCTCGGCCAGATGGGGCGCACCGAGGCCGCCACGGAGCTCGACGTTCCGCTTGAGGATGTGACCCGGGCCGTCCTGGCCACGCTTGGGAGAGGCGGCGCTCGGGGGAAGGATCCATCCCAGGGGGAGGACCGGGCACAGGCGAAGGACTGGGCACAGGCGAAGGACCAGGTCCAGGGGCCGGCTCAGGCCCAGGGGCCGGCTCAGGCCCAGGGGCAGGCTCAGGAGCAGGTTCAGGAGCAGGTTCAGGGACAGGCCCAGGGGAAAGATCAAGCCCAGGGGCAGGATCAGCCCCAGGGCAATCAAGCTCCCCGGTGGACCGTCTTTTCGTCGGAACGGCTGGAACGGGCCGCCTCCGAAGTGATTACTGAACTCCACTCGGCCAAGCAGGAACTGGCCAAAGAGATGGAGGCCAATCTCAAGCAGCTAAAATCTGTTCTGCAGGAGACGCAGCGAATCGCCAAAGATATGGAAGCCGTCCTCAAGGAAGCCAAGGCGGAGCCCAAGGCCACGGATCTCCAATGGGACCCCGGCGCCCCACAGGGACAGAGCAAGAAGCCGGAGAAGCCTTGGGATCCGCCATCTCTCAAGAAGCAGCCCTCGGACGACCAGAACGCTGACCAGCAATCGGCCGGCGGCGACGGCCAGGTCCCCGATTGGCAGCCGCCGCAAAATGCCCTGCAGCCCCAGCAGCAACAGTGAGCGGCGCCCTTGCGGGCGCCGCTTTCCTGCTGTAGCCGAACCGCCGTCCCCAGTGCAATGGGAATGGCTCACCACACCGCTTCGGTCGATTAGCGGCGCTGAGGGCTTCCTCCGGAGAGGTCCAGCCCCGAGTCATTCTGCGCTTGCCAGGCCGACGGCGGCTCCCCTTACTGCCTCAGCAGTTGGAGCACCGACTGCGCCTTCTGGTTGGCCTGAGCCAACAGACTGGCCGCTGCCTGGAATAGCATCTGCCGTTTGGTCATATCCGTCATTTCCTTGGCCATGTCCGCATCGCGCAGGCGGCTTGAAGCTGCCACCAGATTCTCACTGACCACCTCCAAATTGACCGCCGTATGCTCCAGCCGATTTTGGACGGCGCCCAATTGTGCCCGCTGGTCAGTAATCTTCTTGATGGCGCCGTCGATGGCGAGCAGCGCCTCCTGGGCCGCATCAGCCGAGCTGACGTTCACACCGCCCCGGGCACTGGCGGACAACGACCGCATACCGCCCTCGAACTGGGCACCGTGGGCCACACCGTCGTTGTTGATGATTTCGACGCTCTGGACGAAGGAGTCGGCGAAGGTTCCGCCCAGAACGGAGAGATCGATCGTCCGGTTGGTCGTGGCATCACCGAGCGTGACCGTCTGGGCGGGGGGCCCGGCCGGCACGGCCATGGGGCCGCCGATTCGCCGGCCCGCAGCATCAAGCAGCGTGATGGTGTCCGTCGGCTTGTCGTAGGCGATGCGGTACGTTCCGGAAGTGAGACCGAGATCCACATTCGAGACCGAACCTGCACCGGGCGAAACCAGCCAGTTGTTTGACCAGCCCGCCGCATCCTGAACCACACGGGCCCCGTCCATCACGATGATGTCGGTCGTGTTGCCCGTCGGAAGGAGATTGCCCATCTGCACTACCAGCGTCTGGCCGGCCCCGTCGCCGATTGTCACCACGGCGCCCGCCGTGACGGGAACCGCGGCGCCGATGTCGACGCCACCGGCGGTCTGAAGCTGCAACTCCTCGGCCACGTTGTCATAAACGACCCGGTAGCTCCCGGCTACCATACCCGCACCGGCAGCGTTCACCTGTGCGATGCCGTTGCGCCAGTTCTGCACGGTGAAGGCGTCGCTGGTGCTCGTGGCCGGCGAGGGCGTCTGCAGCTGGAATGTGACCGTCCGGCCCGTGGCGGCGTCGCCGATGGTCATGGACAACTGGTTCGGGTCGAGCGTGGCGCCCGCACCAATGGGCACTCCTGCGCCGGTCGTCAGATAGACCTGGTTCGTGCTCTGGTCGTAGTTGATCCGGTAATTGCCGTTCACCAGGCCGGTCGAAACACTTTCGACCGAGGCTGCGATGGTGTTGGTGGCCAGCGGGAACGTCGGGACGCCGTTATCGACGGTGGCGGTCCGGCTGACCAGAACTGAGGCGCTGGCCGAAACCGGTGAACGTTCCTTCCCGAGCCGCAGGGTAAGGGTTTCGTTCGTGGCCCCGTCCCCGAGGGTAACGACGGTGTCCGGCACGAAGGCCACTGCCAGACCGATGTCGATCCCGCCCAGCCTGAGCTGTACGGTATCGGTGTTGGCGTTGTAGTAGATGTTGTACGTAGCACCGTTCGTCAGGCCTGCCCCGGTGCCCACAACGCCCTGCGGGTTTCCGGCCAGAATCGGGCGGGGCTGGGGCAGGGTGCTGGTCACCCGTCCGAGCGGGCCGCCGATGTTCAGCGTGTCAACGGCATTCTGGGCCGGCAGCTGCTCGGCAATCTGGACCTTCACCGTCCGGCCGGTATTGGGATCACCGAGGGTTACCGTCTCGCCGGGCTTCACCTTCATCGCTACGCCCACCGGCTGGGCAGGACCTGCGAAGAGCTGCATGGTCTGGTCCGAAGCGTTGAACTCGACCGTGTAGATACCCGCCTTCAGTCCGGCGCCGACCTCGCCGGCCTTCCGCACGGCGTGGGTCCGCTCTGGGATCACGATCACATCCGTATCGCCGGCCTGCACCCAGGATGTCGGCTTGAACGTCACCGTCCGTCCGGTCACCGCGTCACCGACCGTGATGCTCTCCGCAGCCGGGTCGTACGGCATGGCCGTTCCGATTGGCTGGTCATTGGCGTCCGCCAACTGCACCTGTGCAGGGGGAGTGCTGAACGACAGCTTGTACTTGCCCGTCACGATTCCGTCCCCGACGGCCTGAATCTGCGAGTGGACCCGGTTGCTGCTCGACAGGTCGCCTCCGGCGAATCCCGCGTTGTCGACCGTCCCGGTCAAAATATCTCGGGCCACTCCGAGCGAGGCCGCATCCATGGCGCCCACTTCAACGGCTACCATCGTACCCTCGTTGGCACCGACCTGCAGGCTCAGCTGCCCGGTGGTGGCGGCCATCATGGAGCCGTCCAGCAACTGCTTGCTGTTGTACTGGGTACTTGACGTCAGACGGGTGATTTCAGCGGCTGCCTGGTCCATCTCCGTTTGAATGGAGACCCGGTCCGATGCCCCCAGGGTGCCGTTGGATGCCTGCAGGGCCAGTTCCCGCATGCGCTGGAGGATGGTATGCACCTCGTTCAGGCTCGCCTCGGCGGTCTGAATCAAGTTGGTGCCGTCGCGCACGTTCTGCACCGCCTGGTTGAGGCCCCGGATTTGCGCCCGCATGTTCTCGGAGATGCCCAGGCCTGCGACGTCATCGCCGGCTCGGTTGATCCGGTAGCCCGACGACAGCCGTTCCAGCGACCTGGTCAGATCCCTGTCCACCCCCGACATGTTCCGCCAGCCAATCAGGCTGCTCATGTTGGTATTGATGCGCATTCTTCTGTCGTCCTCCTGTATGTAATTGTCATGACGAGGCCGGGGCCGGGCCGCTTCACCTCCGTGCTGACGCCGATTTCATTCGTCACCCAAGATATCGAATCTTTCGTCCAATAAGTTAAGTCGTGGCTTGATTGGCGAAGCAAAAAGAGCGGCGCCTTACATGGCGCCGCTCCCTCATGCTGCCTCGGTCTCGTCTGCTTCCTGAGTCTGCTCCCAGGGCGCCGTCCCAAGTGCCGGCGCCTCGGCCAGCATGGCCCGCAGGGTGTCGCCGCTGATCACCTCATCAGCCATCAGTACGGCGGCCACCTGCTCCAGCACCGTGCGGCGCTGTTCGACGAACCAGCGCACTCTTGCCTGCTGTTCCCGGATGATCTTCTGGATGACTTCGCCTTCCTGGCTCCGGCTAGTCGTCTCCGAGTCGACGATGCCAAGCTCGCTCATGCCGCCCTGGACGATGCGCCGGGCCAGGTCGGTGGCCCGGGCGAAGTCGCCGCTGGCGCCGGTGGATCCTTCGCCGAGCACGACTTCTTCGGCGGCAAAGCCCGCCAGCGCCACGGCAATCTGGGCTTCCAGGAGGGGCCGGGTGTACAGGTACCGGTCATCGCTGGGATTGGTCCGCACGTAGCCCATCGCCCGCCCACGGGGAGTGATGGTCACGGTGGAGACGGACCCCGGCTCAGTCCACTCGCCGACCAGCGCGTGACCGGTCTCATGGATGGCGACCCGCTGTTTCTCCTCGGGCGTCGGCTTGCGGTCGAGCTTCTCGCCGAGGATCACCTTGTCCACGGCCTCGACGAGGTGGCGCATTTGGATTTGCTCAAGACCATCGCGCAGGGCGAGAATCGCCGCTTCGTTAGCCAGCGACTCGATGTGGGCCCCGGAGAAGCCAAAGGTCTGCCGCGCCAGGTCTTCGAGGTTGACGCCCGGCGCCAGGGGCTTGCCCTTGGTGTGGAGCTGCAAAATGGCAAGGCGCCCTTCCTTGTCCGGCAGGTCGACGTTGACCACCCGGTCGAAGCGCCCCGGTCGGAGCAGTGCGGGGTCGAGCATGTCGACCCGGTTGGTGGCGCCCATGATCAGGACCTGGACTTCGTCGTCGACGACGATGCCGTCCAGTTCGACCAGGAGGGCGTTGAGCGTCTGGTCGTACTCCATGTGGCTGGCGTGGCTGCCACGGCGGGCGCCCAAAACATCGATTTCGTCGATGAAAATCATGGCGCTCGATTTCTTCTCCCGGCGGGCGCCTTCCCGGGCCTTGCGGAAGAGGTCCCGCACCCGCTGGGCGCCCACACCAGCGTACATCTCCACAAAGTCCGACCCCGCAGCCGCCATGAAGACGGACCCGGTGTGGTGCGCCGCGGCCTTCGCCAGCAGCGTCTTGCCGGTACCGGGCGGGCCGGTCAGCAGAATCCCCTTCAGGGGGCGGATGCCCATCTTCTTGATCTGCTCACGGTTCGTAATGAAGTCGATGGCCTCCAGCAGTTCCTTCTTGGCCGACGACTGCCCGCCAATGTCTTCAAACCGGACGCCGGGCACGGTGCTGCTGGATGCGGTCGTCACCTTCTTGGTGCTCATGTTCTTCAACTGGCTTGTCTGGCTCAGCATCAGCACCAGTCCCGCCATGAAGAAGACCGGCATCACGTTATACCCTCTGATGCCCAGGTACACAATCAGCCCCACGGACAGACCGAGGGCCGTTTCGATTACCGGGAAGCGCTTCACAGGCCGATCCCTCCTTCCATGCGGGGCTGCTTCTCCTGCTCCTTGCTACGCTCGGCCACGCTGTACAGGTACGCGCCCTCATCATGCATCTGCACGAAGACGCGGTCGTTATCCACCGCCAGGCGGGCCGTCAGGCCGGCCTTTGCCGCCTCCGCCTCCACCCGATCCGCCATGGCCGAGAACTGACCCGTCGCCAGGGCCTCCTGGACGTACAAGTTGACCCGGCGGAAGGTCTGCTCAAGCTTGGGGCTGCGGTGATCCGCAACCTGGATGGTAAACGGCGTCTCCTTCAGGAGCCGCTCCGTCTCTTCGTAAAGGTCGCCGTAAGCGAGCGCAAAGTCAGGCACATCCTTGAACTTCACCTTGATCACATACTTATCGCCCTGCCGCTCGACGCTCGACGTCTCCACCACGGGAGACTTGGTGTAAGCGGCCTTCAGCGGCTCTTCCACGGTCTGGCTCTTCACCAGAAATCCGGCGCCGAAAAGCACCGCCAGCGTTACGGCCATCGTTGCCACGATCACCGGCCAGCGGAGGTTCTGCAGATTCACGGCTGATGTACCCCCCTCGCGTATGTCCATTAACGTTACACTCTTGTTGAATATGCACGTTGCATTATAGCACGTCTGCCTGGTTTCGCCCGACTGTAAATGCTGGCGTTCCTGGCGGCGATTTCTTATACACTTTTTCACGCATCTATGTGCGCCTTCGGGCTGCTCGTGGCCTTTTCACCAGCCCAGGCCAAAGAACATGATCCCACTGCGCGTCCTCAATGTTACCCAGTTTTTTCTGGAGCAGTGGCAGAATCACGGCTGGTTCCAGCGGACCGGGGGCGGCGACAAGTTCTGAGATACCCAGAAGCGCCACCATCGGTTAAGGCGATGGTGGCGCTTTTTCTATCCCGTTTCGCTCGCTCCGGAGAGGCGCCGGACGTATCGCTCCAAAAACGCCTCCGCAAAGGCCAATAACTCACGGTCGATCTTTTCCAGCGTATCCGTGTACCAGTGGTAGTTCGGCAGGCTGCCGTCATGTTCAAACGCCAGGAAGCTGATGGCTTCGTAGCCGGCAAGCGATGGGATGAGGCCATCGGTCGGCAGCAGCAGGTTCCGCTTGTGACGAACCTGACCCGGATGCTCGGCGGCCATCTGCGCGGCCAGACCGGTCAACGTAGGGCTGTAGGGCCGGAAAGCGAGCATGCCCTCTCCCAACAGATAGTGCAGTTTGCCGCCGCCGATGTTGTCCAGGTTGACAAAGACCGTCGGCACATCGCCGAGATCAGCATACCGCAAGAAGTGTTTCATGCCGCGCGTGCCGACCTCTTCCGCTCCCGTCAGCAGGAACCAGAGTTCAGTCTCCGGCGGCGGCATCGCGGCAAACCGGTCAGCCAGGGCCAGAACCAGCGCCGTCCCGCTGCCGTTGTCATTCGCACCATTGATGTAGCCCCCGGTAAAGCGGCACCAGAGCAGAACCAAGAGATTCAGCCCCAAGAGCCCAGCCAGCCAGATCAGCGCCGGAGCAGCCCACGCAAGCACGGGCATCGCCCAGCGGATGGCCAGCAACAGGGGCACAAGGGCCAGCAAGGCGTAGACGAATGTAAAGTAAGTCTGCAGATGGGGCGCCACCTTTGGATGAAAGAGCAGGCTGGCCCGCTGGGTATCGTAATGGGCCGACAAAATGATGCGCCGGCGGACTGCGCCCGTTCTTGGCCGGCGGGCGACCAGATTGCGCGAACGGTAGGTCGGCAAGACCAGGTCAAAGTCAAAGCGGCTGCTGCCCAGCAGTTCGCCAACCATAGGCACGAGCAGGAGGAAGCATAGAATCAGGCTGACCCACGGCCACTGCCGGCCCAGCCAGGCGGCGACTGCGAAGCCGGCCAACACCACTGACGGCCCCAGATAGAGCGTGTCTCGCGGCGTCCGAAACTCCTGCGTTTCAACCCGGTAGCCAAGATCTTCGAGCCAATCTTTGATCTCCACGGCTGCAGCGGCCTCTCCGTCCGTCGCTGTCCCGCGATGAGGATGGTGTGTGATTCGCTCCAAGTATTCCCACGCGTTCATGCACCATCAAATCCTTCCATTCGCTCTCTGCTCCCGATTACCCCGTACTCTTCGCTATTTGGTGTGAGCTTCCAGTTCGATGATGCGAAAACACCGTTAACTGAACCCAACGGAACGCAGTGTAACCCTGCTCTGAACCGCACTGAACCGGACGAAACCGACGATGATCCAAAATGAACCGGCTTTCGTTTCCGATCGAGTGGCCATGCACCCGACAAAACACTCCATAACGCCAACGCAACACTGAATGACCTCTGCGGAAGACGCAGGTGCCCAACCAGAACGAAACGAGACCGGACGTCACTTATTGTTTAGGAATGTACCGAACATTCTTTGCTCAAGCATCGTATTTGAACAAGGAGGCCCCGATACATCCCTATTTCGGAGGTGCGCTCTCATGCCTGAGAAGCCTCAGGAGAACGCTAAGCCGTTCTTTCCCCCTCGGTTTCAGGTGGTCCAGACGATCGTGGACCTGCGTGAGGTTCTGCGCGATCCCCACGGCGCCCTTGTCTTCCCATCCGGCCACGTCAAGCTCAACACCGCCGCTAGCGAAGGCATACGAAACCAGGCATCACCGAAGTTCAAAGATCTGACGAAGTGCGGCATCCTGTGGGCGGCCGACGCCGAACAAGGGGAGTTGGCTGGTGCACTTGTGCCTCCGACAACAAAGGGCGTGACTGGCATCCGTGAAGTGAAAGACGGGTTGCTGACTGCAACATTCCGGGGGGTTCTGAAAGAGAAGCCGCTGCTTCGTCCCGAAACGAAGAAGTGGGTCTCCGTCACGTTCCATGACGAGGAAGCGACGAACCCCTACTTCGTCCTCCACCTGAATATCGCTCTGCCGCAGATCAAGCAGCGCAAGAAGCGGTCCAGCAAGAAGGCCTCCGGCAACAAGGACTCCGGTAACAAGGATTCCAACGAGAAGCCGACTGAGCCAGAGGCGGACGTGACGGAACCGGCATCCGAGTAATGGGCCCACGCAGAGCGCCACCCCGGCCGAAGCACGGGGTGGCGCTCACCTTCGCATTTGTACACACTCAATCCGCGAGATCCGTGATCTGCAGCGGCGTCGTGCCCTTTCCGACCTCGAACCCGCAGCGCTCATAGAACGGGATCTCCTCGTCATACGCGATCAGCACCTTGCGGGCGTAGTCGCTGTAGTGGTCCAGCATCATCCGGACCAGCGTCCGACCGATGCCCTGGTTGTGATACGCAGGCTTGACCAGCAGGTAGTGGAAATAGGCCGTCATGATGCCGTCGGACAAGCAATTCATCAGCCCAACCAGTTGGTCGCCGTCCCAGGCGGAGACGACGCTGTGCGAATTGCGCATGGCCACCTGCAACTTCTCCGGGTATTGCCCGGAACTCCACCCCACCGAAAGGAACAGGTCGCGGAGCTCCGCAACGGAGTATTCCCGTGTGTCACTGTACCGAATGGACATGTGTCTTGCTTCCTTCCGTACTGCCTTGAATTTTCTCAAGCTTATCAGAAAAGCCGGCCTGCCGCACCCCTCCTCTTGACGACTCGCCGCACCAGGTTCTATGCTTCTGTCTAATACTGTCAACGTGAGGAGCGTGCCTCGGTGCTTTTGCTTTCCATCGCGGCCGCGGGGTTCGCCGGGGCCGTGGCCCGGTTCTGGGTCGGCACCGTCATCGCCCGGCGCCGCCCCGGGGTCTTCCCCTGGGCCACCTTCCTGATCAACATTACCGGGGCGTTCGCCCTCGGCTTCGTGGCCGGTTCGGGCCGCATTCCCTCCGCGGTCAGGGTGCCGCTGGGCGCCGGCTTCCTGGGCGCCTACACCACCTTTTCCACCTGGATGCTCGAAAGTGCGCGCCTTCACCGGCGCCTCGCCCTGGTCAACATCTCCCTCAGCACCGCATGCGGTCTGCTGGCGGCGGCCGCGGGCCTCTTCCTGGCGAGGAAGCTCACATGAAAGCCTACATTCACGTTGGACTGGCCGGCGCCGCCGGGGCCCTCTCCCGCTACCTGCTGGGCCTCCTGGTCACCTTCGCGTTCCCGTCCCCCATGCCGTGGGGAACACTCCTGATCAACCTGACGGGTAGTTTTCTGCTCGGCGCCCTGACCGGCCTGGGTATACACCGGGGCCTGATTCCCCACGGATGGCGGGCGCCGCTGACCACCGGCTTCGTCGGTGCCTACACGACCTTTTCCACCTGGGCCGTCGACACCGTCCGGCTCTGGGAGACAGGCCACTGGGGCTACGCCGCCGCCAACATCGGGCTCAGCCTGTCGCTGGGCCTGCCCCTCGCCTGGCTGGGCCTGCACCTGACTTCCAAGAAAGAAGACGCCCCCTCGGACTGACCGAGACGGGCGTCTTTCACTTTACTTTGTAAGGGCCGCCAGCTTCGCCCCCGTCGCCCGGATCAAATCCGGCCCCGAGAGCACAATCTGCAGCCCCCGCTGCCCGGCAGAGACGGCCATCTGGTCGATGATCTCGGCAGTCTCATCCAAATAGAACGGGTACTGCTTCTTCATGCCCAGGGGCGAGCAGCCGCCCCGGATGTAGCCCGTCAGCCCCAGAATCTCCTTGACCGGGACCATCTCGACTCTCTTATTGCCGCTGATGGTCGCCAGCGCCTTCAGGTCCAGTTCGGCATCGCCGGGAATGCAGGCCACCAGCACGCCGGTCTTGTCGCCTTCCGTCACCAGCGTCTTGAAGACCTGCTCCGGCGGCAGACCGCATTTGCGGGCGACGGTGACCGCGTCGAGTTCGTCTTCGCTCCAGTCGTACTCACGGAGCTCGTAGGGGATCTTCATCTGGTCGAGAATGCGGGCGGCGATGGTCTTCACGGTCACTGCACCTCTGTTACTGATGGCGGTTGACGGCGATGACGGGGAGAATCAGATCGTCGGCAGGCGCGGCTACGGCACCCGCCGCCTTCCCCTTCAAATCATACTCCTTGACGGAAATGACCTCCACCGGCACGAAATCGCCCGGCTTGTACTCGGCCCCCGGCGGCGCCTGGAAGATGACCACGCCGTCAATGCCGGGGCTCTGCCGGTAGGAGCGGCCCACGTACCAGTCGCGCCCCCTGGCGGCCCGGCCTTCCACCAGGACTTCGAGCATCCTGCCGACCTGCGCGCCGTTCCGGCGCCGGGCGATCTCATTTTGCACGGCCATGGCGGCGTCCCGCCGCTCGGTCCGCACTTCTTCGGGAAGCTGCTCCATCTGCCCGGAGGGGGTGTCCTCCTCCTGGCTGTAGGCAAAGACGCCCACGTGGTCAAACTCGCAGGCCTTCAGGAAGTCAAGCAGGACCACGAAGTCCTCCTGAGTCTCTCCGGGATGGCCGGCGATGAAGGTGGACCGCAGACAGATCGTCGGGATGCGCTCGCGGAGCTTCTTCACTAGCTTCACATAGCCGTCGGCGTTGGCCGGCCGGTTCATTATCCGCAGCATCCGGTTGGAGCCGTGCTGCAGGGGCATATCGAGATACTTGCAGACTTTCTCCTCGGTCGCCATCACTTCGATCAGTTCATCCGTAATGCGGGTCGGATAGCTGTAGTGGACCCGAATCCAGCGGATGCCATCAACCTTGCACAGCTCACGGAGCAGCCGCGCCAGGCTGGGGCGCCCGTACAGGTCGATGCCGTAAGCCGTGGTGTCCTGCGAAATGACGATCAGTTCCTTGACACCCATGGCGCCCAGGCGCTTCGCCTCATCGATGATCGACTCGACGGGCCGGCTCCGGTGCTTGCCCCGCATGATGGGAATCGAGCAGAACGCGCAGGCGCAGTCGCAGCCTTCGGCGATCTTGACATAGGCCGTGTACCCGGGCGTCGCCAGCACCCGCTCGAAGTTCCAGTCCGTAATCGCATCCGGATCGCTGATCTGCTCCACTTTCTGGCCGGCCAAGATGCCGGAGATTACTTCGCCGATGCGCGGGTAGTCGGCGGTGCCGACCAGCGCGTCGACTTCCGGGATCTCTTCCATCAGTTCGTGGCCGTAACGGGGCACCATGCAGCCCGCCACCACCAGGGCACGGCACCGGCCGTTCACTTTTTCCTGTCCGGCCTCCAAAATGGCATCGATCGACTCTTTTTTGGCCGCGTCAATAAACCCGCAGGTGTTGACCACGAGCACGTCGGCCTCTTCCTTGCGGTTCGTAATCGCATAGCCCGTGTTTTGCAGCAGGCCGATCATCGACTCGCTGTCCACCAGGTTCTTCGGACAGCCCAGCGAGATAAACCCCACTTTGACCTGCTGACCGGCCACCTGCGCGCCGGGCACAAACTGCGCCAACCCCCACACCCCTCAATTCCTTCCGGTTAACGCTACTTATCTTACCGGGAATGGCCTGACTTGTCCACTTGGCACCCGCCGCCCGGGACGCGCGCGCGACAGGAGCCGCCTTGCATTAGCACAGCGGCTCCTGCCCTTCTCATTTCTATCCGCTGATGAGGAAGTCATAGACCTTCCGGGTCACTTCGGTGATGACGGACGGCGCCACTTCATCGTCCACCCCGACGCTGAAGGCAGCGATGATGAACGGATGGCCGGGCGCCTCCACCAGGGCGATATCGTTGACAACGTTAGGCAGGGTTCCGATTTTGTGGGCCACGGCAACACCCTGTGGCACGCCTGCTGCCGTCCGATCCGCAAACGCCGTGTTCTCCAGCGCCTCGAGCAGGAATGCCTTCAGGCCCGGATCGCGGATCAGATTCGCCTGGGCCTGCCGCATATAGGCGGCCATCTCTCTGGGCGTGGTGCCGATGACGCCGTCGTCGTAATGGGTCACCTGACCGCCCAGCCGGTGCATGTATTCGTAGACGTTCTGCACGCCGAACCGGCGCAGCAGCATCTGCGTGGCGATGTTGTCGCTCTGGGTAATGGCCAGTTCGATCAACTCCCGCACTTGCAGCCTGTCGCCCACGCCGATCCAGTCCTGCAAGGTGCCGGTGCCCTCTTCCCAGTCGGAGGGCGCATAGGTCACTGCCTCGTCCAGAGTGGCCTTCCCTTGGGCCACCAGATCCAGAATGTAGAGCACCATGGGCAGCTTGAACGTGCTGGCAGCGGGAAACACCTTGTCACTGTTAATGCCGACACCGCGCCCAGAGGCCAGATCGAGAACGTAGACGCCATAGGTGCCGTCCTGCTCGGCAAGATACTCCTGCAGTTGCTTTCGCAGCGTGCGCATGTCCGGTGCGGAGGCGTTCCTGGCCAACGCCGGAGGTCCGGAGAGGAGCATGGACTTGGCCGCCGAGGCGGCAGCAGTCTGCGGGTCCGGCACCTGCCCGCCAGCACCGAAACATCCGGCGACCAGACTGGCGGCAGCAATCAGCAAAGCCAGACGGCGGCGCATGGTATCCCCCTTCTCTCCAGCGGATTGAAGATCAGGCCCTCCCCGTAGAGAATACGACACGTGCGCCTTCAATTCCGGGGCAAGACTATGAACAACTGATAAACACTTTCTTCCAGCGCTCGCAAAAAAGGGAGACCTCTGTGAGGCCTCCCAGTTCGCCCTTTGCTCTAGTCGCCAACATTGGGAAAGACCGGGAATCCGTCCTTGACGCCCAGGACCCGCCGGTACAGGTCCTCGTACTGGGGGATGATCCGCGAGGAGCAGAAATTCGTGCGCACCCGCCGGACGCCGGCGTCGCTGAACTCCTGGTGCATGACGGGGTCGCCCAGCAGCGCGATCGCCCGCGACGCCATGCCCTCCACATCGCCGACCCGGCAAAGGTAGCCGGTCTCGCCGTCGACGATCACTTCCGGCAGGCCGCCGGCGTCGGAGGCGATGACAGGCGCCCCGCAGGCCATCGCTTCCAGGGCGGCAAGGCCGAACGACTCCTGGCTGGAAGGGAGCAGGAACAGGTCCGCCACGGAGAGCAGCGGCACCACCTGCTCCTGGTTGCCCATAAAAAGCACCCGGTCGCGCAGGCCCAGGTCCTGGACCAGATTGCAGCAGGCGGCCGTCTCCGGGCCGTCGCCGATCATGATCAGCCGGGCGGGCATCGCCCGGGCGATATACGCAAAGGTCCGGACGACGTCATCCACCCGCTTGACCTTGCGGAAGTTGGACATATGGACGATGATCTTCTCGCCGCAGCGGGCAAGCCGGCTGCACATGCCGGGCGTCTCGACTTCCCGCCACTCGGAGCATTCCAGGAAGTTGTAGATCACGTCGATCTCCCGGTGGACGGGCAAGTTCTTATGCGTATCGGCCCGCAGCGACCGGGAGACCGCCGTAACGGCGTCGGACTGGTTGATGGAGAAGGCGATGATCTCCGTAAAGGACGGATCGGCGCCCATTAGCGTAATGTCGGTGCCGTGCAGCGTGGTGACGATCTTCGGCCCGCCGGGGCCGATCATCTCCCGGGCGAGGTAGGCGGCAGTGGCGTGCGGCACGGCGTAATGGGCGTGGATAATATCCAGGCCCACCAACCGGTGGATCTCGACAAGTTTGTTGGCCAGCGTCAGCAGGTAGGGCGGTTCCTTGAAGAGCGGGTAGGCCGGCGTTTCGACCTGGTGAAAGTAGATGTTCTCCAGGAACTCGTGGAGCCGGAACGGGATTTCGGAAGAGATGATGTGCAGTTCGTGTCCCCGTCTGGCCAGCTGCTTGGCCAGTTCCGTCGCCACGATGCCGCTGCCGCCGACGCTCGGGTAACAGACGATGCCTATGCGCACGTGCCCGGCCCCTTTCATCAGATACCGGTGAGATCCGCCACCAGCCTTGGCTGCCTCGTTATGAAGCCTTCCGCATATTGGACGCCCGCCCGGGCACCGAAGAGACGGTCCCGGCTGTCGACGAAATACGGCAGGCCGCCGGCGCGGTTGAGCCGCGTTTCGACACCGCCTTCGCTCACCGTGAATTGCGAGCGGTGAGCGAACACGCTTTCGCTTTTTTTGGCCTGGAACTCCGTTATGTCAACATAGAAGGAGGGTTCCGCCTCGTCGTTGATGAAGTAATAGACCACTTTGGCCGGTCGATAGGCCGGATGCTCCGTCTCGTAGCGGCGCAGCGCCGCGGAGAAGACCGCCTCTTCCATAAGACGGCAGGCGGCGGCGTGGTCCGGGTGCCGGTCGACACCCCAGTTGACGGCCACCACGGTGGGCCGGAACATGCGAATGGCGTCCACCGCTTTGCGCAGCTGTTCCGGGTCTCGGCAGTCCAGCCCACGGTCCGGCAGGGCGAGGTTGCGGCGCCACGTGCAGCCGAGAATCGCAGCCGCCACCTCTCCTTCGGCCACACGCTCGGCAGGCGTGCCGTTGGAGCCCATCTCCCCCCGGGTAAGGTCGATAATCGCCGTCCGGTACCCGGCGGCGTTCTGGCGGGCCAGCGTGCCGCCCATGCCCAGTTCCACATCGTCCGGATGCGGCCCGAAGGCCAGAATGTCCATCTGCACTGGTCTCGACTCCTTATGTAGTGGTTCCCACGAATTGTACACCTGCGGGAGGTCTTGTGCATCCATGAACCTCGAACAGTTGATCGATAGACTGAAGACGGATTCGGCCCTGAAAGCCAACCTGACGGCCTGGCAGACCCTCCCGCCTGTCCCGGCCCGGTATGCCGATTTTCCGGCGCAGCTGGACCCGCGCATCGCGGCCGCCCTGCGGGAGAGAGGCATCCGGCAGCTGTATACCCATCAGTCGCAGGCGATTGAGGCGGCGCTGGCCCGGAAGAACGTGGTGGTGGTCACCCCCACGGCCTCGGGCAAGACGATGTGCTACAACCTGCCCGTGCTGAACGAGATCCTGCGTGATCCGGCGAGCCGCGCGCTCTACATGTTTCCCACCAAGGCCCTGGCGCAGGACCAGGTGGTCGAAGTCAAGTCCCTGGCCGACAAGCTCGGGGCAGAGATCAAGAGCTACGTATATGACGGCGACACGCCCCCGAACGTTCGCCAGGTTTGCCGGCAGGCAGGCCATATCGTCATTACGAACCCGGACATGCTGCACACCGGCGTACTGCCGCACCATACCAAGTGGGTCAAGCTGTTCGAGAATCTGAAGTATATCGTCATCGACGAGCTGCACCAGTACCGGGGCGTCTTCGGTTCGCATCTGGCCAACTTGCTGCGCCGGCTGCGGCGCATCTGCGAGTTCTACGGCTCGGACCCTGTCTTCCTGTGTTCATCGGCGACCATCGCGAACCCCAAGGAGTTGGCCGAACGGCTGCTGGAGCAACCGGTCACCCTCGTCGATGATAACGGGGCGCCGCGGGGCGAAAAGCACATCGTCCTCTACAATCCGCCCCTGGTCGGGCGGGACGGGCTGCGGGAGTCCTCGGTCTTCTCCGCGACGCGGGTGGCTGCGGAACTGCTGAAGAACGATGTGCAGACGATTGTCTTTGCGCGCGCCCGCCAGACGGTAGAGATTCTGACCACCTACCTGCGGGAGCGGGTGGGCGGCACGCGAGCGGGAAAGGTCTTCGGCTATCGGGGCGGCTACCGGCCCAACGAACGCCGGGAGATCGAAGCCGGCCTGCGCTCCGGCGAGATCATGGGCGTCATTTCGACCAACGCGCTGGAGTTGGGCATCGATATCGGCCAGCTGCAGGCCTGCGTCATGTGCGGCTACCCGGGCACCATCGCGTCCGCCTGGCAGCAGGCGGGCCGGGCCGGGCGCCGGGGCAGCGCCTCGCTGACGGTGATGGTCGGGTCGGCGTCGCCGCTGGATCAGTATGTCATCACCCACCCGGAGTTCTTCTTTCAGAAGGCGCCGGAGCTGGGGCTGATCAATCCGGATAACCTGCTGATTCTGGTCAGCCATCTCAAATGTGCGGCGTTTGAGCTGCCTTTTGTGGACGGCGAAAAGTTCGGCGTGGAGACCACGGCGGAGATTCTCGGCTATTTGGAGGAAGAGAAGATTCTCCGGCACGCCGGCGGCAAGTGGCACTGGTCGGCGGAGAACTTCCCCGCCGAGAACATTTCGCTGCGGTCGGTTGATGCGGAGAACGTGGTGATCATCGACCAGTCGGTCCCGGCCCAGACTAAAGTGCTGGGCGAAATCGACCAGCTCGGGGCGATGACGCAGGTGCACACGAACGCGATCTATCTGCACCAGGGCGTGCAGTATCATGTCGATAAGCTCGACTGGGGCGAGAAGAAAGCTTACGTGCACAAGGTCGATGTGGAATACTATACCGATGCGAACCTGGCCGTTACGATCAAGCCCCTGGACGTCTTCAAGGAGAAGCTGGAGTTGGGCCTGCGCGTCCGGTTCGGCGAAGTGATGACGGCCGCCAAGGCGACGATCTTCAAGAAGATCCGGCTGCATACCCATGAGAACATGGGCTGGGGTGAAATCCATCTGCCGGAGTACGAAATGCATACGGCTGCCTACTGGGTCTCCCTACCGGAGGAGCTGACGGAGGGCTACTCGCAGGACGAGCTGCAGTCATCGCTCGTTGGGTTGGGGAACCTGCTGAAGGGGCTGGCGCCGTTTTACCTGATGTGCGACCCGCAGGATATCCACCGGGTGGTGCAGGTACGCTCCCCGTTCAACGAACTGCCCACGGTCTACCTCTACGACGCTTACCCCGCCGGCATCGGGCTGGGGGAGAAGTGCTACGACCTGCACCCCATGCTGCTGGGCGCCGCCCTGGAGCGGGTCCAGTCCTGCCCCTGCGAATCCGGCTGCCCGTCGTGCGTGGGCCCGGCGGCGGAGACGGGTAACATTGAAGGCGCTAAAGCAGGCGTCCTGCGCCTCCTGCATCGGGCGATGGGGGCTGGTGGTTCCGTGCTGAATTAATACAGTTTTTGCCATGGAGGACGCGGAAGACGCTGAATTGGGACGCGACGCGTCTTGCAATGTTTACCAGGACATTATGTTTTCATATGTATTCTTCCGCGTCTTCCGCGTCCTCCGCGGCAAAATAATGGTTCGCCCGACATAAAACGGGGGTGAAGGCAGCGTGAACTTGAAGGACCGGCTCCGCATGCTCCGGGCCGCGGGGGCGGCACGCGACGAGCGCCCCCGGGAGCCGGAAGAGGAATTCGGCCCAGTCACTGGAGCCGGAAGGGTGGTTCATGATGCCGAACTCCGGCCCATTCCCCAGCCCGGTGACCCCGCCCTGCCGACCGTCGTGGGCGGGGTCGTGGAAGGCTATGTCCGGCAGGTGACTGCGGGCGAAGCCTTCTACACCGAGACACGGTATCCGGTCGAGTACTGCCGCGGCCCCCTCCCCCTGGAATACTGCTTCGACATTCCGGGGCAGGGCTGGCAGATGCTCTGCCGGGTGCCGGACGGCCTGCACCTGCGGCGCGCCGCCTTCTTCGACACGGAGACGACCGGGCTCTCCGGTGGGACGGGCACCTACGCCTTCCTTGCCGGCCTGGGCTTCTTTGAAGGCCACCACTTCGTCGTGCGGCAGTACTTCCTGCGGGACTACCCCGAAGAAGACGCCATGCTCGAAGCCCTGGCCATCGATCTCTCCCAGTTCGACATGCTGGTCTCGTTCAACGGCAAGGCCTTCGACTGGCCGCTCATGGAGACGCGCTTCCGGCTGAACCGGCGGCGGGCGCCCCTTGCAGGCGCCCCACACCTCGACCTCCTTCACCCGGCCCGGCGGCTCTGGAAAGAGCGCCTGCAGCAGTGCAACCTGCAGAACCTGGAGTCCAAAGTGCTCGGCGTCGAGCGGGTCGAAGACGTGGCCGGCGAAATGATCCCTTCCCTCTACTTTGAGTATCTGCGCACGGGCGATATCCGGGCCATTGAAGGCGTCATTCTCCACAACCGGCTGGACGTCGTCAGCCTTGTCTCGCTGGCCGGGTGGATGGGCCATATGGTCACCAGCCCCCTTGACCCCACGCCCGACGGGGAACTCGTCTGCGGGGACGACCTCTTTTCGCTGGGCCGGCTCTTCGACGACCGGGGTGACCCCGGCCAGGCCATCGCCTGCTTCGAGGCCGCCCTGGAGCGCGGCATGGAAGCGATCAGCGATACTCGGGCGAAGCGGGCGCTCTCTTCCGTCTATAAGCGTGTCAAGGAGCATGACCGTGCGGTCTCCATCTGGCAGGAGATGCTGGATGGGCCCGGCGGCCTGTCGCTCTTTCCGTATATCGAACTGGCGAAGTACTACGAGCACGTGGCCAAGGACGTACCCGCGGCCCGGGACATGGCCGCCCGGGCCCTGGCCATCGCCGAGCGGCGCCGGTCCATTGCCGGCTCCTACGGCCCTGGAACGCTCAAAGACCTCCAGGACGTACAGCATCGCCTGGGTCGCCTCGACAAGAAGCTCGGCGCCGGTTAGCCGCGCCGAGCTTCTTCGCGGACATGGGCCTTGACAGGCAAGTCCTGACTTGCGTATTATGAGGTCATGAGCGATATCTTCGAGGCACTCGCCGCACCGGCGAGACGGGCGATTCTCGACGAACTGCACGACCGGAACGGCCAGACGCTGTTTGAGCTGTGCACCCGGCTCACCATGAAGCACGGGTTTGATCTGTCGCGCCAGGGCATTTCACAGCACATTACGGTGCTCGAAGCGGTTGGCCTGGTCACTTCCGTCCGGCAGGGCAGATACAAGTTCCACTACCTTGACACCAAGCCGTTGCAGATCCTCGTTGAGCGCTGGTCACAATCAGACTGAGAGGGGCAAGAGCGTGCGCATCTACATCACAAGCGTTCTGGTTGACGATCAGGAGAAGGCGTTGAAGTTCTACACGGAGGTTCTCGGCTTCGTCAAGAAGACGGAATTTCCCGTAGGTGAATACCGCTGGCTGACCCTCGTATCCCCGAACGACCCCGACGGTACCGAGTTGGCGCTGGAACCGGACGCCCACCCCGCCGCCGGGCCGTTCAAGCGGGCGCTTGTGGAAGACGGCATCCCGTTCACATCGTTCGCGGTCGACGATGTACACGCCGAATACGACCGGCTTCGGTCCCTGGGCGTTCACTTCACCCAGGCGCCGCTGACGATGGGGCCGGTCACCACGGCGGTCTTCGATGACACCTGCGGCAACCTGATTCAGATCGCAACCAAGCAGTAGGCGCGGCAAGCATATCCCCCCGGCCAAGGGAGAATACTTGGCCGGGGGGATTTCCTGTGCGGACAAAACCAATTATGACGGCCCTGCTGACGCTGGTCATGCTGCTCACGGCTGCTGGCTGCGGTGGCGCCCGCCTGACGATGATCACGCCGGCCGAGGACCGGCCCCTGACGCGGGCCGACACGCCGGAGAACCGCGTGGCACTGACTTTCGACGTCACCTGGGAGAAGCGGGAGCTGGGCAAGATCCTGGCGATCCTGCAGACGAACGACATCAAGGCGACGTTCTTCGTCGGCGGCACGTTCCTGGGGCTGCACGGCGACCTCGTCCGACAGATGGGCGCCCAGGGCCACGAAATCGGCACGTTGGGGCAGAAGATCATCAACTTGTCGCAGCTGCCTGAGACCGAAGTGACCAGCACCCTGCTCGCCAGCCAATCGGCCCTCTCGAAGATGCTGGGCGGCCCGGTCCGCTACTTCCGCCCGCCGCAGGGCGACGCGACGGCAGCTGTCGTTGCCGCAGCCCGGCAGGCGAACCTGGTGACGGTCACCCACAGCCTTGACTCGGAGGACCACCTGGGTCTGAAGGCGCCCCGCATCGTCGAGCGGGTGGTGGGGCGCGCCCGCAAGGGCGACATCATCCGGCTGTCGGCCAGCGACTGGTCGCCGGAGACGGCCCGGGCCCTGCCGGGGATCATCAGGGGGCTGCGGGAGAAAGGGCTGCAGATGGTCAAGGTCAGCGAACTGGTACCGCAGGAGACGAAACCATAACATGAGGGGCGCCCCAGTGCGGGCGCCCCTCTGACTGTCTACTGATCCAATCCGCTGGCCACATCGCCGACGATGGCCGGGGCTTTGCGCCCCCGGGCGCCCCGCCGCCGGGTGCCCAGTTCGGAATTGACCTGCGCCACCAACTGCCGGGCGGCGGCAGCCACGCCCACTGGGGTCAGGCCGTACTGCTCCAGGTAGTGCTTCGGGGCGCCGTGGCCCACGAACTCATCAGGAATGCCCATCCGCTTCACCCGGGTCTCCACCCCGGCGTCGGCGAGCAGCTCCAGTACGGCGCTGCCGAACCCGCCGGTCAGGTAGGCCTCCTCCACGGTGATCACCGCTCGCGTCTGCCTGGCGACTTTCGTAAGCAGCTCATTGTCCAGCGGCTTGAAGAACCGGGGGTTGACCACGGCTGCGGAGATTCCCTCGCGGGCCAGTTCATCGGCGGCCGCCAGGCAGACCTGCACCATGGTGCCCAATCCAACCAGGGCCACATCCGCGCCTTCCCGCAGCAGTTCGCCCTTCCCAATAGGCAGCGTCTGCAGTTCCTCATCCATGTGCACGCCCACGGCCTTGCCGCGGGGGTAGCGCAGGGCAGCCGGGCCGTCGCAGGCCACCGCCGTCCAGAGCATGTGCTGCAGTTCGTTCTCGTCTTTCGGCGCCATACAGACCATACGGGGAATCGCCCGCAGGTAGGTGACGTCAAAGACGCCCTGGTGCGTCGCCCCGTCTTCGACAAGGCCGCCGCGGTCGAGGCTGATGACGACCGGCAGGTTCTGCAGGGCGACGTCATGGATCACCTGGTCATACGCCCGCTGCAAGAACGTCGAATAGACGCCGAAAACGGGGCGCATGCCCGCCTTGGCGAGGCCGGAGGCAAAGGTGACGCCATGCTGCTCGGCGATGCCTACATCGTAGTACCGGTCGGGGAACTCCTTGGCGAATTTGCTCAGGCCCAGGCCGGAAGGCATCGCTGCCGTGATGGCCACCACGCGGGGATCGCGCTTGGCCAGCTTGAGCAGCGTATTGCCAAAGACTTCACTGTAGGTAATGGCGCCGGGCGCCGACTTGCCGGTCTTGACGTCGAACGGGCCGCCGCCGTGGAACTTGTCGGGCAGCTCCTCCGCATACGCAACGCCCTTGCCTTTAGTCGTTACCACATGGACCACCGTGGGCCCGGGATACGACCGTGCCTGGCGGAGGGCCTGCTGCAGCAGGGGCAGGTTATGCCCCGGCACCGGGCCGATGTAGGTCAGCCCCAGGTCCTCGAAGAACATATTGCTGACCAGCAGATGTTTGACGCCCTCCTTCAGGCGGTCGACGAACTCAAACGCCTGCTGGCCGACCAGCGGGATATGCTTCAGCGCTTCCGCCACATCTTGCTTGACGCGCTGATAGCTTGGCCCCGTCCGGATGCGGGCCAGGTAGTTGGAGATGCCGCCGACGTTGGGGGCGATCGACATCGAGTTATCGTTCAAAATGGTGATCATGCGCGTCTTGGCGTGGCCCGCATGGTCCAGCGCCTCGTAGGCCATGCCGCCGGTCAGGGCGCCGTCACCGATGACGGCTACCACTTCATACTTTTCGCCCCTGACGTCGCGCGCCTGCGCCATGCCCACCGCCGCCGAAATCGACGTGGAGGCATGGCCCCAATGGAAGTGGTCATGGATCGACTCCGCCGGATCGGTGAATCCGGCAATGCCGCCGTACTGCCGGAGCGTACGGAAGCGCTGGTAGCGGCCCGTCAGCAGCTTGTGCACATAGGCTTGATGAGAGACATCCCACAAAATTTTGTCGTGGGGGCTGTCAAAGACCGTGTGCAAGGCAAGGGTCAGTTCCACCACGCCAAGGTTAGGGGCAAGGTGTCCGCCCGTCACGGCCACGGTCTCCAGTATGACCTCCCGGATCTCCTCGCCGAGGGCCAGCAGTTCTTGTGTAGAGAGTCCTTTCAGTTGTTCGGGACCCGTTAGTTCATGCAAATGCATCGCTCAAGTGGTCCTCCTTCGTGAGGAGTTGGGTCCCCGTCCTCCAGTCAGCGAACGGCCGGTAAGCCGTTCTACGCCATACAGCACTCGCCCGACCAGGGTGAGCACCTCCGTACAATGATCGATGGCAAAAGTCTTGCCGGCAGCCTTTCCGCCGACGGTCAGGCCTGCAATCAGACCGATGACAGCCAGACTGATCAACGTGTCGGACAGTTCGCCGCCGTTCATGCGGCCGGAGAGCTGCAGTGCCACCGTTGAGCCGGCGGCGCCCGTAACAGCACCGCTTACGTCTCCGACGACGTCGTTGGCGAAGTTGGCGACACGGTCGGCGTTCTTCACCAGCCAGATAGCCTGGCGCGCACCTGCGACACGCTTGGACGCCATGGCGTTTAACGGCGTTTGATCCGCCGCGGTTACGCTTGTGCCCAGTATATCAAAGGAGATACCGATGGCAATGAGCAATAGGACGATCAACATGGCCACCAGGGCCGGCACGCTGGTCAGGGCCGCCTGACCGATATAGTTGACGAGGGCCGCCAGACCGAACGACAGGCCTCCCACTCGCAACGCCCGCTGCCACCAGCGCCCTGGCGCGGGGTCTTGTGCCATAACCAACGCTCCTCACGGGTAAACTATGTAAGACGCATGGCAATACCCATGATTGTGAACAACTTCACCCTTTATGACGCAATACCCCCTGGCGGGGGTATGCGGCAAGAGGTGGGTGGCAACCCGACGGGTAAATCTTGTGGCTTAGGTCCAGCAGGGTTTCCCCACGGCCTCCGGTGCGTCGCCGCACCGGCGGTTTCCCTTTATGGCCGAGCTGCCGTGTCACCACCGGCAGGGCTAGATTACCACTGAGTCCACACTTTAATCCCCGTCAGGTCTCTTGCGAACAGCCTAGGAATTTTCTTCGACAACACACCTTCCCCTAGCCTCTTTTGCAGATGTGGTTTCAAAAGCCGTCTCCCTCGCTCTCAGCTGGCCGGCTTCCTGCGAGGAATTTCGGACGGGTCGGATCCCATCCCCTGCTTTATCCGCCACACCCACTCAAGGCAGGCTACACTGCCCCCAGCGCCTCACCATGTTTCAGCACCGAGTAGCAGGTGTTCACTGCGCCGTAGCCTTGTTGCTCGCGTTGGTGCAACCGCCACGTTTATCGCAGGCCTCCTCGGAAGGAGGGTCGTCGCCCGCATGCCATTGCGGATCGCCCTTCCTCCCGGCGGTCTGGGGTCTTACTGACCGTCGACCGATCCCCCAGCAGCAGCCCCCGATTGGGCATCGGCAGCCACCACCAGAGACCTCATCGATGTGCCCTCGACGGATTTTTAGGCCCGCCTTCAGAGAAGGTAGTACTGACTAGGATACTGCGCCACCCGAAACTTGATCTGTATAAATTAGCTACCTGCGCATGCGCGCCGGGCAGTAATGGATCATAACATCGCTTATCCTTCGCGGTCAACCACAAATTGTGCCAGTCCGACCAGGAAATCCGCTCTCACGCCGTATGGCGTTAGCGTAGCGCAAGCGGTCGCAGCTTCTGCACGGGCTAGCTCACTCGCACCTGCCAGGCCGTAGTGGCTGACATATGTCGACTTGTCGTGCTTTTGGTCACGACCGACGCCCTTCCCGGTTTTGGCAGCATCGCCGGCGACGTCCAGCACATCGTCCTGAATTTGGAAAGCGAGCCCGAAGTGCTCGGCGTACTGGTCCAGCCGGGCCAGGTCGGCAGCCCCGGCGCCGGCGAGAATGGCGCCGGACCGGAGCGAGGCGCGAAAGAGGGCGCCCGTCTTAAGCCGGTGGATCTGCTTGAGCTGCTCGGCGGGGGCGCGCTTGCCCTCCCACTGCAGGTCTTCGATCTGTCCCCCCACCATGCCGGCGGCCCCGGCGGCCTTAGCAACTTCTGCCACCGCCTGCAGTGCCTGCGCGGGGGTGACCCCGGGCACATTCGCCTGCCTGCCGAGGAGTTCAAAGGCCATGGTCAGCAGGGCGTCGCCGGCCAGCGTGGCCACAGCTTCCCCGTAGACCTTGTGGTTGGTGGGACGGCCCCGCCGAAGGTCGTCGTCGTCCATGCAGGGCAGGTCGTCGTGAATGAGTGAGTAGGTATGGATCATCTCCAGGGCGCAGGCCGCGGGCATTACGCGTTCGGCAGGTGCGCCGAACAGTTCCGCCGCAGCCATGACCAGTACGGGGCGCAGCCGCTTCCCGCCGGCCAGGAGGCTATAACGCACCGCTTCCAAAAGCTGCGCCGGGATGCCCCGCAGGTCCGGCCCGTCCGCTGCAGGCCGGGCCGGGTCTGTATAGCGATCCAGGGCTTCATCGACAACCCTGGACTGACTTGACAAGTAATCTGCTACGTTCATTTCCATATCGTCCTCTCAAAGCGAGTGGGGCAGGGCGAAGTGCGGGGGGGCGGGGCCGGAGCGGAGAAGCACCGGTGCGGGGCGGGGAGTGGCCGGGGCGGTCAGAGATGTCGGCATGTGGTCCGGCTGGGGGGTTGAGGAGCATCAGAGCGGATAGTACAAGATTCGCAGGGCCGGTTGCGCGCCCGCAGCGGAGCGAGGACGCCAACCGGACCGAGAATCATTTCAATAATAGGCCGCTCTGCCGCGACGACGCCCCCCAGCCGGGCCACGTGCCGCCGCGGGACTACGGCTCGGCAACTTCAATGGTCTTGCCCGCATCCAAAAGCTTCTCGATCCGGGCCTCAGCTTCATCCAACTGCAACCCGCACCGACGAGCGAGGTCCACGCCTTCCTGGAACAGCGCAAGTGCGGCATCCAGGCTGAGGTCCCCGCTCTCCAGCTCACGCACAACCTGCTCCAGCCGCTGCAGGGCCTGCTCAAAGCTCAGCTTCTCTTCCACCTTACGACTCCTCCGTTTTCGATTCGACGCGGCACTGCAGGGTACCCTTGTGGAGCATAATGGATACGGCGTCGTCGACAGCGACGCTCCGCGCATCCTTGATGACGCCGCCTTCGGCGTCGCGGGCGATCGCATAGCCACGGCTCAGCACGGCCAGGGGCGACAGGGCGTCCAGGCGCCCCGCCAGGGCGCCCAGCCGCTGGCGGCACCGCTCAATCCGGCGCCCCCCGGCAAAGCCCAGCCGCCGCACCAGGTCATCAAGCCGCTGCCGGTCCTGCAACAACCGCCCCTGGGGCCGCTGCAGAACCGGGCGCTCGGCCAGCGCCCGCAGCTTGAGCCGCTTGCGCTCAAGCAGCCGGCGCGTGACGGAGACCAGGCGCAGCCGCAGCGATTCCACGCTGCCCAGCAGATCCAGCCGGGACGGCACTACCAGTTCGGCCGCAGCCGAAGGGGTGGGTGCCCGCAGGTCGGCCGCAAAGTCAGCGATGGTGAAGTCCGTCTCGTGCCCCACGGCGCTGACCACCGGCACCGGGCACGCCCGGATGGCACGCGCCAGCGCTTCATCATTAAACGCCCAGAGGTCCTCCAGCGACCCGCCGCCCCGCCCGATGATGATCACATCCACCTCGGGCTCCGCGGCGACCAATTGCAGCGCCCGGATCAGGCTGGCGGGCGCCTCGGCGCCCTGCACTAAAGCCGGTGAGATCAGGAGGCGGACCGCCGGAAACCGGCGCCGGCTGATCGTGATCATATCACGCAGGGCGGCGCCGGTGGTCGCCGTTACAATGCCGATGCGGCGGGGCAGCATGGGCGGGCGGCGCTTGCGCGCCGGGTCGAAGAGGCCTTCGGCCTCGAGCTTGCGTTTTAGTTGCTCGTACTGCAGGTGGAGCGCCCCGAGGCCGGCGGGCTCCATCTCCTGGGCATAGAGCTGGTAGGCGCCGTCCCGGTCGTAGACCTGCACGCTGCCCCAGAGCAGCACCTGCATGCCGTTATCCGGCCGGAACCGGAGCCGCTGGGCGGCGCTGCGGAACATGACGCATTTTAGCTGGCTCGACTCGTCTTTCAAGGTGAAGTACATGTGGCCCGAGGTGTGCAGCTTGAAGTTGCTAATCTCGCCTTTCACCCAGACGGAGGAGAGCCGGGAGTCGTTCTCCAGGAGCCGCTTGATGTACAATGTCAGCTCCCGCACGGTGACCGGTGAACCGCGGTCAAACACGGAGTCCCCTCCTTGTTGTAACCGAACATTCGTTCCTGTACACTGAACTCAGCATCTTATCTGTAAGGGAGGATTCGCGATGCAAGGGAAGTATGACGGCCTGCCCTGGGGTGAGATCGTGCGCTTCCAATTGGAGGGGCTTCCAGTGAGCGACGGCCTTGAAGGCCTGGCCCCGGAAGAGCAGTTGCTGGACATGGCGGCATTTCTGAGCAAGGACGCCGGGTACTTCGCCAGCAGAGCGCAGTCCTACTTTCACCAGATGCGGGACTTGACCTGGGGAGGATCGACACCACCGGACCAACTGCTCCGCGAGATGCGCCGTAGCCTGGCCTGGTTCCTCGCCCACGTGATTGTGGCCTCCAAGTACCTGGGCGCCGATCTGTTGCAGGAGTACGTCTCCTGGAGCGAGGAGTTGGGCGTGACGCTTCCCGAGACGCCATACGCTCCGCTCGCGGGGATGCCCCCATATCCCAAAGCCCCCGCCCGCTAAACGGGCTTTTCCATCATTACAAACGGATACTCACCGCCGTTGGTCGTCTGTGTGTATTCCCGTACCGCACTGAATCCCGCCTGCTCGTAGAGGCGAACGGCACGCTGATTGAAGGCAGCTACCGAGAGACGGAAGCGGTCGGGTCGGTGTTCGGCCCGGGCGGATGCCAGCCCTGCCTCCAGGAAGGGCCGACCCAGGCCCTGTCCCGTTAGGTCCGGGCGCAGACCCAGCCCGATCTCCACAGTGCTGCCATCGGGGTCAAAGCAGAAGAACCCGACCAGGGCGCCGGTTTCATCCACGACCGACCGGTATTTCCGCTCCCAACTGCGACCATCCAGAAGTTCCGCCAGGTCCTCCGGATCCTGATCCATGTCGTAGAACGAGTATGGGCCGTCATAGTGCCAGGCCGCTACAAGTACCGCATCTTCCCTGCGCATGGGCCGCAGCAAGAATTCCACCATCATCACCTGCCTGTGGCGGAGTGAGCAAGGGGGGTATCCCCCTCCCGAGACACCCGCAGAAGGGGAAAACCGCTCTCGAACAGCCTTTCCGTCAGTTCTTGACGGCCTTCACGCCGGGTAATCACCGAAAAAGTGATTATGCACCCTTGCATAGCCCTGTTTTCCACCCCCGCCCCCCTCAGGACATACCCCGAAAAATCATCAAGCCCATTCGAAAGGGAGATTTGATACCCCTGGAGGGTAAGCTTTCGGGCATCCAGCGGCTTTTCGCATCAACAAGTGAGCAATCCCAACCCGGTTAGGTCGTACAAATAGTGACGGACCAGCCATGGGTTGTATAAAATCCCTGAAAGAACCGGGGAATTAGCTGTCGAGTGTCGCGGCAGAGTGTGCGCCCGACGCCCGGTACAGAGCCTTGGGCTGCCCCAAAGGGCCCCGCCGGCCACCAGATCTCTGGCCAGCCCCAAGCCGCATGGACAGGGCCCGGGCCGGCGCCGGCCCGAGCCCATACGCATCTACCGCACCTGCATCTTGCAGGCCTTCACCGTATTGGACATCAGCATCGCGATGGTCATCGGCCCCACGCCGCCGGGCACCGGCGTAATCGCCCCGGCCACTTCGACGGCGGAATCAAAGTCGACGTCGCCCCGCAGCTTCTTGGTCCCCGGCACCGGGTTGATGCCCACGTCGATCACGACGGCGCCCGGCTTGATCCAGTCGCCCTTGATCATCTGCAGGCGGCCCACGGCGGCGACCAGCACATCCGCCTCACGGCAGACGGCAGGCAGGTCCTGCGTGCGGCTGTGGCAGACGGTCACGGTGGCATGCTCGGCCAGCAGCAGGGCGGCCATCGGCTTGCCCACCAGATGCGACCGGCCGACCACGACGGCCTTCTTGCCCTTCAGCTGAACGCCCATCTTCTGCAGCAGCACCATGCAGCCGGCGGGCGTGCAGGGCACCAGCGCCTCTTCACCGAGCCACAGGTTGCCGACGTTGACGGGGTGGAAGCCGTCGACATCCTTCTGGGGCAGGATGCGCCGGAAGACGCTCTGTTCGTCAAGCCCCTTGGGCAGGGGGCTCTGCACCAAAATGCCGTGCACGGCGGGATCCGCATTCAGCTTCTCCACCAGCGCTTCGACTTCCGCCTGGGAAGTCTCTGCGGGCAAGCGGTACATGGCGGAGTACATGCCGAGCTCCTTGGCGGTCTTCTCCTTGTTCGTGACATAGACGGTGCTCGCGGGATCGTCGCCGACCTGAATCACCACGAGGCCGGGCGTGATCCCTTTTTCTTTCAGCTGTGCGACATCGAGGGCAACTTCATCTCGAACTTGCTGGGCAATGGCCTTTCCGTCGATGATCTGTGCTGCCATGCGTACCTCAGACCTGCCTTTCGTCTGTCACCATATGGTTAGCGCGAGCGAGCAGCGCCGTGCCCACGGCGTTATCCGAGCTGAACTGGGGCAGGGCGAAGGCAAGGCGGGCGCCCACCGCCCGGTGTTCCAGCATCGTACGGAGCCGCTCGCGCAGAATCCCGTTGGAGGCAACGCCGCCGACGACCAGGATCTCCTTGAGACCCGTCTCCGCCACGGCGGGGCGGAGCCACTTCTCCAAAGTCTTGGCGACGCAATGAATCACGGCCAGAGCTAGGTCGGGCGCCTCCACCTTCCCCACCAGCCGCTGGCCGGCCGTTTCCGGGCCGGAGAAGCTGACGGTGCGGTTATGTACGTGAGATGGGAGCGTCACCTTGCCGGGCGAGCCGCCAGCCGCCAGGGCCTCAAGATGCGGCCCTGCCGGGAAGGGCAGGCCCAGAGCGACCCCGACCCGGTCGACGAACTGACCAGCATGCAGGTCCGCCGTGGCGCCCAGCAGTTCCTCATCGAAGCCGCCCGTCCGCCGGGTGACCCGAATCAGCTCCGTGGTGCCCCCGGACAGGTGAACGGCCAGGAACTGGTCGCCTTCAGGAGGCCGGTCCGCCGACCAGAGGCCGGCCATGATGTGCATCTCCTGGTGGCTGCTTTCGTAGAACGGAACGCCCAGGGCGGCCGCGACCGTCCGGCCGTACCCGTCGCTCACTTTGAACGGCGGCAGGAAAGCGCCCTCGAAGGGCCGGGGGCGCGTCGATGCCGCTACCGCCGCCATATCGCCCCCGTACTGCCGCAATACCGGCTCGATTACCTCCGGCAGCGCCTTGACGTGCCGCCAGACGGCCTCCGCCGGCGAATGGCCCCGGGCGCCCTTCGCAACAACTAAAGGGCGGCGCCGGTCTTCCAGCAACCGCCCGGCATCGTCGACCAGGGCCACGCTCGTGACATAGTAGCTTGTGTCAATCCCGAGATATAGTCGGTTCGGCACTGGTTTTCTCCTGATTCAGAGCACGGATGACGCTGCCCAATATGCCGTTGATAAACTTACCGGACTCCGCCGTGGAGTAGGCTTTCGCCAGTTCCACCGCCTCGTCGGCCACGACGCCGTCGGGCACATCTTCCTGGTGCTTGATTTCGTAGATGGCCATGCGTAAGATGGCCCGGTCGACGGCAGCCATACGGTCGACAGCCCATTCCTTGGCATAGGAAGCGATGGCTTCGTCCAGGTCGTCCTTGCGCTCCCAGGTGCCCAGCACCAGGTCGCGGGCGTAGGTGGCGTCCCGTTCGCCCAGAGGTTCGCCGGCGCCCTCCTCCCGCTCGCGGGCGAAGGCCTGAAACAGTGCGGTGTCGGGATCAGAGCGCCCTACATCCACATGAAACAATACTTGCAGGGCTAGTTCCCGTGCCTGCCGTCTACTCACGCGCCATGCCTCCTAAGAAGATAACCTCCACTACCGTCCGCCCGGCGGAAAGATGCGGTCAAAGATCTGCACGAGGCTTTCCGGCTCATCGTCGAGCCGTTTTCCTATCCAGTAACCTAACCCACAGCAGATCAGAATAAACAGGGTCCAAAAAAAGCCGAAGCGGATGACGAACAGGGCGAAAACGAGCCCGCCCAGCCCGCCGATGACCTTATTGCGATGATGCTGCGCCAGATCGCGGAGCCACTCCCAGTCCATGGATGGCCCCTCCCTTCCCGGGCTCCTTACGGCCTCGCCGCTGTCGCGGCGCGGTACTTAGGCCTATCAGTCCAGCCGTGTGCGACGGCTTTCGTTGGCGATGTTCTCCACGGCGATGCGCACGTCGGCCAGCTCGACGCCCACCACCCGCTTGACATACTGCCGGACGGAGTTCTGGATCTCCTCGGAGACCTGGGGAATGGAGACTTCCGGCGAGATGGTCGCCGTCAGATGGACGGCCAGCCCGTCTTTGCGGTGGGTGACGATCGCTTTCACTTCGCGGACGCCCTTGATCGACCGGGCCGTCTTGCGGATCAGGTTCTCCACCGCGTCGAGGCTGATGGCGACCACGCCGAGCCCCGTCTCATGGACGACGGGCTGCCCGCCGCCGCTCCGCTTGAAGGCCACGTAAATCAGGCGCATGGAGACGCTGAAGAAGACCGCGCCGATGAAGCCGACCCACCACCGCCCGCTCGGCGTGATCAGGGCGTCTTCCAGCCAGCGCTGGGGCTGGACGCGATCGGGCAGGATCGCCACGACGATCATGAGGCCGGAAAGGCCGGCCAGGGCCAGGGTGTACATGCTCAGGACAATCCGGTCGACGAACTTTAACAAGGCGTATTGCACCCCTTAGCGGACTCTTACCTCTTCGTCCCGGTTCTCGCTCCGGAACGAGACGCCCTGCACGTGAATGTTGATTTCGACGCACTCGAGGCCGGTCATCGATTCCACGGCCCGTTTGACGTTCTCCTGCACCCGCGTGGCGACTTCGGGAATGCGCACCCCGAACTCCACCACGATGTACAGGTCGATGGCCGCTTCCTTCTCGCCGACCTGCACTTTGACGCCTTTGGAGAGGTTCTTCTTGCCGAGCATGCGCTCGCTCATTTCCGCGGCGAAGCCGCCGAACATGCCGGCGACCCCTTCCACTTCCATGGCGGCAATTCCCGCCACGACGCCCACCACATCGTCGGAAATGCGGACGCTGTTGTCAACCTGCTCGTCCATTCCCGGAAACAGGTCGTTCTCCTTTGTCACGGACTTCCGACCTCCCAGACCGCTACCCGTACACGGGTTGCGCACACATTCTAGCACAGCGGACCCGTGTTTGTCATGTTATTCCTCCCCGCGCCGGGTCCTGACGCGGAACCGGCCAGGGCCGCCGCGCCTGGGCGCCGGGTCGGGCTCGTCAGCCGTATCCCGGAGCCGGGGCACTGTGGTGTTTGGCGCCCCGCCCCGGTCGGGGCGGATTTCGTCCAATCGCCGGAAGGCCAGATTGCGCATGGTCCACGGATAGGCCAGGCCCAGCCGCTCGGCGAGGGGCAGCATCAGCTTTTCGTAGGCTTCGGCAAGCTTATAAGCGCACCGCCACTGGGCCCGCAGGTCCAGGGGCTGGACGAGCCACTCCTGTACGGGGTCAAGCACCCTGGCCGCCCCGGGCAGCGCCTCGGCGCCTTCCCAGCCGGCGCCCGGGCCGTCGGGGCGCAGGGCCAGCCGGTAGATGTCGAGCAGCGCCGCACGGCAGCGCTCCAGGCGGCCGTGGACCGTAAACGGCTGCGCCCGCCCGATGGCGGCGCCAGCGCCGTAAAGATCGCTCCAAAACCGGGCCGCGGCGCTCTCCAGGTCGGGCAGCACCGGTGCCTCCGGCGCCGCAGTGGCAACCCTGCGGTCGAACAGGGGTTGGGCGCCCGGCGGAAAAGGCTCGTTGACCCGCAGGCGGATGGTCAGCCCGTCTTCGGTGATGATCTGTTCGGCCCCGGCGTAGGCGGCGGCGCCCGCCGGGGCGGTCCAGCCCTCCGGCAGGCCCCGGTCTACGGCAAGATACAGCGCAAGTTCCGCGAAGCGGTCCCCCTCGGCGGGGCCCGCCACGGCGGCAGCCAGGACGGACGGGGTGGCCGCGGCCTGGCGAATCAGGCGCTGCAGGTACTGGGAGCCTTCCACGAAATCCGCCTCCTAACAATGCGCGGGGATTCCGGCGCCAACCTATTGTACCACAGCCCCCGTTTGAGCGGGGCGCTGGGCAGCGGCAGTTGCCCACCCGACAGGAGGCGCTGGGGCACGTGGAGTTGGTACACCTTCAATCACTCGATCACCGAGGCCTCGGTAAACCCAGATGGTGCGATTTCGGTCCCTACCCCTGTACCGGCAGGGTGGTGGTGCCGGCTTCCCTTGCGACCGCAAGAGTCGAGTCGTAGCCCAGTTCGAGCCCGGCTAGCGCCCACCTGGCGCCCACTCATGGTCATAGTGAGGGCTGGCGCCCGAGTGGCGCCAGCCTTGTGCCCATCACAGCCGCAGATCCAGATGCGAGCCGATTCCCCTGTCCTCGGGCACGCCCGTCACCGTGACTTCGCGGACGGGCCGGGAATCGGCAGCCTCCTTCCACCGGGAAACCTGCTCCTGCTGGCGCAGGTAGGCGGCCAGGCCCGTTCTCAGCCCCGAGCCGGCCAGGGCCTGATTCATGACTGTCAGCCCGACCTGGCGGGAGCGCAAGGGCGTATCGGGCACCAGCAGTACGCGCTGCCGGACCGTGCGGGCAACCGCCTCACGCCGGGAGAGGCCTGCTACACTGCTGACCGCATCGATGGTGGTCGCCAAACCCGTCACCCCCCTTTACCTGCCGATTATGGCTCTTTGCCTGATTTCGTGCATCAGTCGTGGGCGGCTCATTGTAGATCTTCACGACCGCACCGCCGTGGGGCAGTTCTGAATACCCCTCCAGCTAACGGAAGTCCACTTTGGGCCGACAGCTTGTATATTTTGACAACCATGCTGGCCGCTGCGGTGGACCTCGGTGGCACGGTTTCGCTAGATCCGGAGCAGCAGTCGGGGCCATGGCCTGGACGGATCAGAGCCGACGCTCCACGGAACTTGACACTGAGCCCTTATTATTTTACAGGCTTGGAATACAGATTGCAAGAATATTGCCATTAGCCACACCTCGGCATCAGCCGTACAGGTAATAGGCCCTGGCAGCCTCGGTAAAGGCCGCTGCCTCCTGCTCCCATTCCGCCAGCACGCCCGCCACCGGCTCGCCGGACTCCAGCACTTGCGCCAGGCGACCCGAGCCCGTCAGCCGGTCCAGCGGGCGGACGACGCCCAAGGCCGCGGGGCGCAGGGCAAACTCCCCGGGGTGCAGCCGCCGGCAGACGTCCAGCAGGTGGGCGCCCAGGGCGACGGGCCGGAGGGCCCGCCGGTCCGTCACGTGAATCTGCACGCCGCGGCAGAGTTCGCCCTGATGTTTCGATGCCAGGGGCGTGAAATAGGTGGGCCGGAAGAGCACGCCGGGCAGCCGGCGGGACTGCAGTTCAGCGATCACGGCCTGCTCGTTGAGCCACGGCGCCCCGAAAATCTGCAGCGGCAGCGCGGTGCCCCGCCCTTCGGAGAGGTTGGTCGCCTCGAAAAAGCAGGTACCGGGATAGAGCGCCAGCATCTCCATGGAGTTGGCGTTGGGGCTCATGGGGACAAAGGGGAGCCGGGTCTCCTCCCACCACATCGAGCGCCGCCACCCCTGCATGGGCACCACGTGCAGGTCGCATCCGAGCCGGAAGGTGCCACTCAGCCACAGCGCAATCTCACCCAGCGTCATGCCGTGGCGGGTCGCAACGGGATAGAGCCCGACGAACGACGCAAACCCCGGGTGCACCACCCCGCCCTCCACGATGGCGCCGGAGATCGGGTCGGGTCGGTCCAGGACCACCATGCGCCTGCCCTGTTCGGCTGCCGCCTGCAGGCAGAGGGCCATGGTCCAGGTGTAGGTGTAAAAGCGGACCCCGGCGTCCTGCATGTCGAAAACGAGCACATCGACGCCCGTGAGCATCTCCGGCGTGGGCTTGCGGGTCTCGCCATAGAGGCTGTGCACGGGCAGTCCCGTGCGGGGGTCGGTGCTCCCGCCGACATGCTCGCCCGCGGACACATCGCCCCGGATGCCGTGCTCTGGGCCGAAGAGTGCCGTCACGGTCACCCCTGGCTCGCTGACCAGCAGGTCCACGGTCGCCCGCAGATCTCGATTCGTACCCGTGTGATTCGTCACAATGCCCACGCGCTGCCCACGGACCAGGTCCAGGCGGCTCTTCATCAAGATGTCGATTCCGGGCAGTACGGTCAAGTCCATCCCAGCTTCCTACGATTGCTGAAAGGTGCTTCGTCGCCGAACGGCCGGACACCTTGCCCGACCGTTCCCATCGTCCTGTCACTCGTCGGTTCACACGACCATCCAGCCGGGGGGCAGGGCGATGCCCTGGGCGGCGGCGGCACCGACCAGCTCCGGATGAGCCGTCCAGGCGCCGCCGATCAGGACGCGCTGGTCCCAGGGCCAGAGCACCAGGGCGTCGCTCACGAGGGGGCAGAGGTCGGGCCGGGGGGCGGCCCAGGTGTGGGAAGCCAGCGTGGCCGTGATGACCCGGGCGGCGCCGGCGGCCCGTACGGCCTCGGCCACAAGGGCGAGGCTTTCTCCGGTGTCGGCGATTTCGTCAACGACCGCGACGATCTTGCCGGCGACTTCGGGGGAGACGGGGACTTTCCAGACCGGGTGGGCGTGGGTCACGACGTCGGCCACGCGCCGGGTCACCCGCACGGGGTAGAGCTCCGTCCGCAGGTGCAGGGCGACCTGCGTGGCCGGAAAGAGCCCGGGCCGGGCGATGCCGACCACGGCCCGCACGCCTTGCTCAGCGAGGCCTTCGGCCAGGGCGCGGCAAAGTTCGGCGAACCGGTCCCAGGTTATGGGGATGAATCCGTCGCGATATGCATAGTCGTAGCTCTTCATGATCATCCTCCTCCCCTGGGCAGACGTCCGGTCAGGTCAGCTTGTTCCTTGACGGGGACTTCCCATTCCTACCTGAATCGCCTCTTCGGCCACACGTCCAATACCTGCCGGCAGGGCGCGGCGATGGTGCGGGTGAGAGGATTTCTCCCGGTCTTTCTTGAAAATACCACACGATTGCGACGGCTCGACCGGGAGGTGAAGCAGTTTTGGCAGAGGCGCCCGGGGCAGTCCAGCGCATGCTGGAATACGACCTGCTCGAGGCCGAGGAAGATGGTGACCGCTGGCTCAACGCCGAGATCATCGCGGACGGCGAAATGCCCGAAGTCGGCCCTTGGATTATCGAGAAGCTTCTCGTGCTCGATTCCTGCCCGTACTGCCGCCACCCAATGCGCCACGCTTCGCACCACTGGCAGAAGGGCGAAGCCCCCCGGGACTGGGACCTCGTTCACTGTCCGAACTGCGCCTACTGGCAGTTCTTCGGCAAGCACTGGGTGGACGCGTACCTGCACTCCTATATCTACTGGGAGGCGTATATCCCGCGTGCGCGCTCCTTTGAGGAACTCCTTCCCCTGGGGTGCGAAACCGAGCTGGCCCAGGCCCTCCGCCGGGATCGCAGGCTTTGGTCGTCGCTGGAACCCCGCCGCCTGGAGACGCTGGTGGCGGAGATTCTCAGGGCGAACTACAAGCCCTGTGAAGTCGTGCACCTGGGCATGCCGCACGACGGCGGCGTGGATGTTCTCCTGATCGATGCGGACGGCCGACAGTGGGTCGTCCAGGTAAAGCGGCGGTCGACGGGCGCCGGCGAATCGGTCAACACGCTGCGGAACCTCCTGGGTGTCATGTATGAGGACAAGGAGCTGCGCGGTATCGTCGTATCCACCGCCGACCACTTTACGCACCACGCCCGGGCCCTCCGGCGGAGAGTCGCGGCGAAGGGCGGCGTGATCGAACTCGTGGACAGAGGCAAATTGAACTTGATGCTCAGTCCCCTCATTCCGGAGCGCCCCTGGGCTCTGTTGTACGATGAGTATGTTGGCGTGTTGGAGACAGGGCTGGACCGCCGGTCGGCGTTCAGGGCGGTTGAGCGCAAGCTGCACCGTGTTCAGCCCGGCCAAGCGCCATCAGCACCTGCCCGGCGCAATAGGGCTCCAGGGGCGCCAGTTCGCCAAAGCACCCTTGACCTTGAACGCGAAGAGCAATAGACATACTTCGGGCCGGCCCTGCACTTTGGGCCGGCCCATTCGAGCGTCACTCCTGGAACCGCACTTTCACGGCGCTCAGCTTCAGCCCCGTCACCGTCGCCACGGCGTCGGCGACCTGGACGGCCTGCTGGTGGCTGGCATCCTTCGCCTTGACATAGACCATTGCCTGGTTGTCGGTCAGCTTGACCAGGACATCGTCCACGCCCTGACCCCGGACCAGCGCCTCAGCCTGGTTCTCCAGCGACGCGTACTTCATCGCCGTCTGCAGTTCCTCGGCGGCGGACTTGCGCACGGCGGCGTCTACGTTCCCGTTATTGACCATGGCCGTCAGCTGCTCCTGGCGCAGCGACCGGTCCTGGTCGCGGGCCAGGCGGGTTTCGGCGTAGAAGTCCCGGCCATCGGTCACCTGGGGCATGAACGGCTCCACCGGCGTGGCGCTGGCGGGCGCAGGACCGGCGCTTTCCTGTGACGTCGCAAACGACGACGACTTGCTGAGGATGAAGTAAGCCATCGCCCCCATCAGGAGCAGGAAGAGGCCCATGCGCAGAATCTCGCCCTTGCGCCTGACGATGATCATCTAGCTCCGCCCCCTCTCCGACGCTTCGACCCGCACCAGGTGCATGGGAATGCCCAGCGACTCGGCCGCCGCCTTCGTCAGGCGGTAGCGCATGGCCGCCGAGCCGGCGCCGTCCGCCACCACCAGCACCCCGGCAATCTGCGGCCGCAGTTCCTTGGAAACGGCCAGCGCATTCTCCACCACCACGTTGGTGTCGGTGACGGTGCTGGTCGTCGTCCCCCGGGTCGAGCCGTCGCCGGCCTTCTCGTTGGTCTGGGTCTCCTGTCTGTTCGTGTTGATGACGGGAATGCGGATGACGCCGGTCGCCAGGCGGACGTCTACATGGACCTTGCCGGCACCCTCGATCTGGGAGAGGATCAATTCCAGGTCGCGGCTATGCTGCTCTTCCAGCCGGCCGATCTCCGTGTCCTTGCCGGGCTTTGGCTGGGCCGTGACCGGCACGGCCCCGACGGGCGCCCCGCCCCCGCCCCCGCCCCCGACGCCCTTCAGGCCGAAGAGGCCGGGCACCGTCATGAAGATGACGCCTGCCGCCGTAGCAACCAGCACCAGTTTCATCATCTCCGGCGGCTTGCCAAAGAACTCCTGCCACGTCCGTGGCCCCTTCTTCACCTGATCGCGCACGTCAGCTTACCTCCCTTGAGACTTTTCAATTAGCACAGCTACCCTGGCGGCTTGGTCTTCCAGCCCCAGGCGCCGGGCCACTTCGGCCCGCACGGCCTCGGTCAGCTTCCGCTCCTCCGCCGTTATGCCGGAGGGCTTACGGCCGCCCCCGGCGGCGCTGCTCCCGCCCACCGACCGGACGGGCTCCACGGGCTGGACGGGCTGGACGCCGCCCGGAGTGCCGGGCACCACCCGCACCGTCACCGTCCGAATCTGCACTTCGCCGCCGGCTTCGCTGATCTCCACTTCCGCTTCAGCGTCGGCCACGCCGCTGACCGACCGGGCGGCACGGGCCGCCTCGGCGGCGAGGCCGGCCTTCACTTCGCCCGCCGCCAGCGACTTGTTCTTCTCCCGAAAGTCCGCTGCCCTGGCCATGATCTCGCTCAATGACGGCAGGCCGGCCTGCGGCTCCTCATCAAACAGCTGGGCGGTGGCCAACACGGGCTGGCCCAGGAAGCCGAAGACGGGCTTCAGGGTCGCCAGGACAATCAGGAGCCCCATGGTCAGTTTGACGTACTTCTTCATGCTGCCCATCGGGAGCATCAGCTCGAGGCAGCTTGCCAGCAAGGCCAGTACAGCAAGATTCTTGACCCATTCCTTCAATGCGTCCAACAAACGTCACCTCTGAACCGTGGGCTACTTTAGCGGACCATCACCGTTAAGTTCCCGGCGGCCACGATTACCGTAATGGCCACGAAGAACATCAGGGCGACGACCGCCGTGGAAGCAAAGACCATCTGCAGCGACTTGGCCATCGTGTTCAGCAGCTTCGCCGTGGGACCGGCGCCCACCGGCTCCACCAGGGCGCCCGCCACCTGATAGATCACCATCAGGCTGAGAATCTTCAGGAGGGGAAAGGCCGTGATGAAGAAGATGCCCGCCGCCCCCACCATGCCCAGGGCGTTCTTGAGCAGCACCGTCGACCCGAAGATCAGGTCGCTGGCTTCGGCGAACATCTTGCCCACCACGGGGATGAAGTTGCCGAAGAGGAACTTGGCCGTCTTCATCGTCACGCCGTCCGCCACGGCGCCGGCGGCGCCCTTGACGGCCACCGTGCCGAGGAAGATGGTGGAGACCAGACCGAGCGTCCAGTTGGCGCTCTGCCGAAACAGGTTGCTCAGACCCGTCAGCTTGAAGTTTTCGTTCAGCCCCGAGACGATATCCAGCACAGCGCTGAGGAAAATCAAGGGGAAGACGACGGCGGCCATGGTCGTGGCCGCCGTGCTGACCAGGGTGACCATGATCGGCTGGAAAATGGCTGCGCTGGTGATGCCGCCCATGGCCGCCAGCACGGTCAGCAGCGTCGGCAGCATGGCGAGCATGAAGCCCGAAAGCGTATCCATGATCTGCTTGGCCGTCGTCACCGCGATGCCGAAGCCGGTGACGGCCAGCCCGACCAGCACCAGGTAGACGACCCAGTGGGCGAGCTTGCCGGTCGCCTCGGCGTCAAAGGCCGACTGCAGATTCTGCAGCACTGCGCCGGCCACGGCCAGGACGATGATGGTCGCCAGAATTCCGGCATTGGCCAGCACTTCCCGGACCAGGTAGCGCATCAGCCCGGTGGCAATCGCTTTCGGGCTGTACTTGGCGTCGCCGCCGGTGCGATAGACTTCCAGAAAGTCGCTGAGCGAAATGTCGGGGCCGTAGCCGGCCCACGTCTTGCTTATGTCGCCGAGGAAGCGTTCCACCGCCGACGTGTCGATGTTCTGCGCCTGGCGGCGGAGCAACTCGTCCCGCTCCCGGGCGCCCGGCGGCCCTTCGGCCAGGGCGATGCCCCCTAAGAGCAGCAGGCTAACCAGGAACATCAGCAGCGCCCGGATTGGTTTCATCTCTCCGTCCCCTACCCCAGCAGGTTCATCACCGTATCCACAATCGCCAGCACAATCGGAATGGCCAGCAGCATGATGATCACCTTGCCGGCCATCTCCACTTTGGTAGCCACCGATTTCTCCCCCGCATCCTGCAGTACCTGAGAGCCAAAGTCCGCAATATACGCGATCCCGATGATCTTCAGTACCGTGCCCATATGCGCCTGATCCAGCTTCGCTTTCGTCCCCAGTGTCTGCAGTACGTCGACGACCGTCATGACCCGGGAGAGCATCAAAATGAAGAGCATCACCCCGGTGGCGATGGAAAGCTGCATGGCCAGCTCCGGCTTCTGCTGCTTGATCAGGTTGATCAGGACGCCCGCGAGCAGGCCGATCCCGACGATTTTCGCGATGTCCACCGGCCGCGCCCCCTAACCCATCCCGAAAGTAAACCGGGCCAGGTTGATCAGGTTGCCCAGCAAGGTGACCACCATCACCAGCACCAGCAGCACGCCTACCAGGGAGACCATCTGCCCCTGCTCGTCCTTGCCGGCCTGTTTCAGCATGGTCGCCATCACCATCACGATGAACCCGACGCCGGCGATCTTGAACAGCAATGAGATATCCACGGCATCCGCCTCCTCCCCGCTTCGTCAGGCTCGAACCGTCCTTCAGCTCACTACAAGAGAATCAGGACCAGGGCTGTACCCGACAGCACGCCAACATACCGTGCCAACTTTTCATAGCGGGAGCGCTCCTCGGCGGCCCGGGCCGCAAGGGCGACCAGCCGCTCCCGGGCCAGGGCCAGGTGGCGAACCTGATCCTCCCGGCCTGAGGCGCCCAGCACGCCGGCCAGGGCCCGCATGACCTCCAGGTCTTCCGGGCGTAGGACGGCGCCTTCGAGTCCGGCGTCCAGGATGGAACGCATGGCATCGCCGGGCGTAATCCCTCCCCCCGCGGCCAGTCGTTCGGCAGTCCGGGCGAAGAGCGGCGCCACGGCCGGCCCGGCCGCGGCGGCCGCGCTGCGGAGCGCCTCCGGCAGGGGCGTCGCCCCGTATTCGACTTCCGTCTGCAGCACGGCCAGGGCGGTCTGCAGGTCGCGCAGCTCGGCGGGCCGCCGGGCGTAGTTACCGCCGACCTGCCAGCCCGCATAGCTGGTGGCGCCCAAAATGAGAAGGCCGCCGACTACCTTACCCAGCAACGCGGCCACCCCCAGGGTAGCAGGGTAGGTCCATCACTTGCTCCACGGTGCCCGGCCCCCGGCTCCGACCGAGGATCACGGCCCGCCCGAAGGCGCCGGCCCGGATCAGTTCGGCCAGAGCGGGGCGCCGGGCTACATCTTCCAGGCTGTGGCCGTGGGCCGTTGCGAGGACCGCAACGCCCGCATGGAGTGCTTCCATCACCGCCTCGGCGTCGGCGGGGCGCCCGATCTCGTCCACCGCTACGACGGCAGGCGAGAGGGAGCGAATCAGGAGCATCAGGCCCTCGGCCTTGGGGCAGGCGTCCAGCACATCGGTGCGGGGGCCCACGTCCCGCTGGGGCACGCCGGCGCAGCAGCCCGCCACTTCAGAGCGCTCGTCGACCAGCCCGACCTTGCAGCCCCGCAGCCCGGCCATGGGGGCGCCTCGTGAGACCTGCCGGACGAGATCCCGCAGCATCGTCGTCTTGCCCGCCTGCGGTGGGGAGATGAGCAGGGTGCTGACGAGGCGCCCGCTCCCCACGAGGCGAGGCAGGAGGCCGGTGGCGCAGCCCAGGATCTCCCGGGCGATGCGGATGTTGAGACTGGATACGTGTTTGAGCGTCTTGATGCGCCCCCCGTCGGTGACGGCCCGCCCCGCCAGCCCCACCCGGTGCCCGCCCTGTAAGGTGAGAAAGCCGCCCCGGATTTCGTCTTCCCAGGCGTATACGGAGCCCTGGGCCATCAGTTGGAAGGTGCGGAGGAGGTCGTCGTGCGTGGCGGTGGCCGCCCGGCTCGGGTCGGGGGTAAGTTCCCCGTCGCATGTGGCGACAAAGCTGTCGCCGCCGCTGTAGACCAGGTGCAGGGGGCGGTCCTCCCGGAGCCGGATCTCCTCAAGCGGGGCAGGCAAATGGAGCGCTGCCGCCTGAATCAGTGCGGCGACGCGGGGGGCCAACATGGGCAGAATCTCCAGGTCAAAACGCGCAGGGAGCATGGATGCCGCCACCTCCTACCCACGGACATGTTTATCGGACGCGCCTTCGGTCTATGACCGGAACATCGGCTCAGCGAGCGGGATGGAGCAATGAGAAACCAGAGGCCGCCGGATGGGGCCTCTGGTGCTGGTAAAGCGTCAGGATGCCGCTGCTATCTCATGGGCATCCGGGGTATCGCAAGAACATTGCGGATCATCACGGAGCACTCGGCAAGCTGTTTTTCAGCATCCGTCATGCTGACGATTCATGGTGCAGGAAGCTGTCCTGGCGACATTTGCGCCCGTTTCGGGCCATCTTGATCCCGATGTCGGGACCGATTGGACCCCATTTCGAGCCATTTCACACCGCATTTGCTACGCCGAGCCCCGAATCGTCACCGCTCTTCCGCGGCAGGGCGCGCATGTCCCTATAATGCTGACGATTCTCCCTGGGACCCGGGGGACAACACCTGGACCCGGCCTTTGGCCCACCGCCGCCGCAGTCATCATCGGTTGCACGCGGCTCAGTGAATCGCCCGCTTCCAGCGCCGCCCGCCCAGCACCTCATGGACATCTTCGATGGCCACGAAGGCCTCCGGATCGACTTCCAGCACAATCGCCTTCAGCTTGGCCAGTTCCAGCCTGGTGATTACCGTGAACAGCACGCCCTTGGGCGCCCCCGAATAGCCGCCCTTCCCCTCCAACTCCGTGACGCCCCGCCCCAACCGGTCGATGATCGCGGCCCGCAAATCCGCCGGCGCCTCCGTAATGATCGTCGCCGACTTCGACTCCTCCAGCCCTTCTATGGCGATGTCGATCGTCCGGAACGCCACGAAGTAGGCCAGAAGCGAGTACATCGCCCGGTCCCACCCGAAGACGAAGGCGGCACTGCCCAAAATGAACAGATTGAAGCCCATCACAATCTCGCCGACTGAGAAGGGCCACCGCTTCGTCAGCATAATTGCGACAATCTCCGTGCCGTCCAGCGAACCGCCGTTGCGGATGATGATGCCCACGCCCAGCCCGAGGACCGCGCCGCCGAACACCGCCGCCAGCAGCGGGTCCTCGGTCAGGACGCCGTAGCGGGCGAAGCTGGAGACGAAGCTGGACATCAGCACGACGGCGCCCAGGGTGGTCAGCGCGAAAGTCTTGCCGATTTGTTTGTACCCCAGCCACAAAAACGGCAGGTTGAGTAGAAAGAGAAAGGCCCCGACGGGCCACCCGGTCAGGTGTGCGGTCATAATCGCCACACCCACCACGCCGCCGTCGATGATCTGGTTGGGGATTAGGAAGAGTTCCAGGCCGGCTCCGACCAGCACGGCCCCGGCGACAATTCCTGACCCCCGCCACAGCTTCCGCCTGGGCGGCTCCGGCCTGTGCGCAACCCTCGCCCTGCCGATTGCCGCTCCCTCCTTTTTTTTGCAGATTTCCGGGGAGGAAACGGGCCGCCCCCCCCGGAATCTCTCTTTTTATGAATGTGGGGGGTGATCCTGTGATCCGCCTGCTCGTGTGCCGCCACGGCGAATCGACGGCCGACCTGGATCCCTGCTGTATCGAAGGTAGCGCCGATTTCCCCCTGACCGACCGGGGCCGTCGGCAGGCTGCAGCCCTGGGCGCCTGGGTCGCGGCCCGCTACCGGGTCAGCCAGATTCTGACCAGCCCCCTGCTGAGGGCCCGTCAGACGGCCGAAGCCGTCGCTGCCGCGACCGGAGTCCCCTTCCGGCTGGAGCAACGCCTCGCCGAGCGGTCAACCGGCAGGCTGGCCGGGCTGCTGCCGGAAGAGGCCGATCGGCTCTTTCCGACGGAGCATCCGCTCCCCATGCATCACCGGCCGCCCGGCGGGGAATCCTACCTTGATCTGTACCGACGTGTGGCTGAACTGTGGAGCCTGCTTTCCTGGGACCAGCGCCTGGACGGACAGACGCTCCTGCTGCTCACCCATGGCGGCGCCGGCCAGGCGTTCATGCGGGCCGCCCTCGGCCTGCCGCCGGGCTCCCCGGCCGCCTTCGCCGCCGCCGACACGGGTCTGCACGAACTGCACTGCGAACCCCGGGGCTCGGTCCGCCTGGTAAAGTTCAACTACACTCTGCACCTGGAAGGGCTAGAATGAAGCGAATTATCATCGACATAAAGAACCGGATTGAGCAGCACATGCTCAGCGGCAGCAGTTTTGTGATCGACCAGCGACTGGAGCGGCAGGGCGGCAACATCTATTTGGATCGCAACTACACCGGCCATCCCGACATCTCCTCGGCGCGCACGATCATGATTCCCCGGCTGCACCTCTGGGTCATGTTCTGGGAAGGGCACGGGCGCCCCCATCCGACCCGGTGCTACATGCACATGGCCCGCATTTTGGACCAGGGCGAGCGGGTGCTGGTCGAAGACCTGTATCTGGACGTCACCCTCATGCGGGACGGGCGCTGGCAGGTGCTCGACATTGACGAATTCCGGGCCGCCATCGCCGCCGGCGAACTCTCCGCCGAGCAGGTGCAGGCTGCCCTCGAGGGGCTGGAACACGCCTGCCGGTTCGTCGAAAAAGGCGGCAGCGACATTGAGCGGTATGTCTATGGTCAGCTGAAATGGGACGGCCCCTGATCAGCAGGGGCGGCGCCCGGCGTAAGGGTCGGCCTCCGTCAGGTATACGGTCTCCAATGAACGGGCGGGCGAATCGGTCAGAATCCTCGGGCTTTCGGAGCCTGCGGCGGGCCAGGGCGGCCCGCCACTTGCGGCATCACTCCGGAAGTGGGACGAAGTCCAGTTGTCGCAGATTCTCAGCGATCTCCCGCCACAGATCGCGCCACGGTGCGTGGCTCCAGGGTTTCCTAGCGTTCGTCAGCTGGTTCGTCCGCTCATTAGCCTGCAAGACCAGCTCCAACCCCTCATGGATCCGCTGCAGGCGGTCGGCGGATTCGGCGCTGACCGTTCCCGTATCACCCTGTTCCTTGAGCGCCAGGGCGTACGCCAGCCCGGTATAGCGGAGAAACTGCCGGAGCGTGTTCACATCCTCAAAGCTGGCCCGCTGCCCGTAAAACGGCAGGTACTGCAGCGCCTCCAGGTCCTCGAGCGCTTCGCTTAGGCCTTCCAGGTCAGGGCCCATGACCCTGCCGTCGCTGCGGGCGGTGACGCTGATGCTCGCCCAGTTGACATGCTTCCACAAATCGCTGACGGCGTTGCCCCAGGTCACCTGGTTCAGCGTCAGGTCACGGTTGTAAAGCTGCAGACCGAGAAACAGATTGGCCACGAGGCTGAAACAGAGAACGTAGACCGCCAACTGTCTGCGCATCCTACTTCACCTCCATGGGGACGGCAGGCCCCGGCAGGACCAGCACGGCATGCTGCACCTGGACCAGCCAGTGCTTACCCAGTGCCGCGACAAACTCAAAGGTCTGGCTGGGGCGAGCCGGATCGGGCAGCCGGTCCGGGCGGTACGCTTCGTCCCATCTGCCACCCATCCGGTCACTCAGGCGAAAACTCAGCAGGTGGAGGCCAACTTCGGCGGGCGGAGTCAATTGGCGGTAGTCGATCTGCGCGCCGCTCTTGCTAAAGCGGATGCGCTCTGCCTCGAATTCGACGCCCGCCACCGTGAACCGCTGCCCGATGGGGACCTCACCTTCCACGAAGGGCCGCTGTACCTCCCAGTGCAGTTCGCGAGCAGGCTTCATGTAAACCAGCAGCGTCGGAAACTGCATGTTTGCACCGGCAGGCAGGGCCGCGGCGCCTTCGAAAACGGCATGGCCCGTGACCGGCTGTCCGGGGGTGTGCTGGCTCCCGCCCTGGGTAAAGCGTCCGACCTCCCCCCCGGTCGCCGGATCGAGCAGCCGGGGCGACGGGGCGCGGCCGCCCAGCAATGGGATCGCCATATCCGCCGGGGTGTCCGCCTTCAGCGTGTACTCCACGCGGACGGCGTCCCCTTGCCGTGCGGCGCTCAGGTTAGTGAGGGTAACGCCGGCGCGCCGGAGGCGGGCCATGGGATCTGGGCTCGCCTCCCGCATGGCCGCCAACAGTCGTTTTTCCTGCTCTACCCGCGCCTGCATCTGCCTGCCGTGCTCCCGGTCGGCCTGCCAGGCGCCATACCCCCTGACGCCGAGGCCAGCGGCCACCAGCAGCACCAGCGCCACCCCGAGCGCCCTGCCCACCCCCCGGCCGGGGTGGCCGGGGGAGCGCACCTCTAGGGGAGGCGGACCCGCACGCAGGGCGTCATGCGCCAGTTGGCAGTCCGGACAACCGGGCAGGTGCTCTTCAACCATGGCCCGGCTCTCCGGGCTAAGGGCATCATGCAGATAAGACGGCAGCAGGTCCTGGACCACAGGGCACTGCTTCATGGCCTTCCCTCCTCCTTCGTGCCGCACCCGTGCTCGGCGGGCGCGAGACTTCCACGATAAAGAGGATTATGCACCCGCTGCTGGAGTCCCTCCCAAGCGTTTAGAGATTGAATGCATGAACTAGTTGCGGAACCGATTTGACAAGGAAGACGGCGGGCCATACCGGCCCGCCGCTCTTCAGTCGATTACCGTATCGGACGGATCCACATACCCCTCACAGATCATGCAGCCGCAGGTGGGACAGATGACATCAACCTCCGTCTCAACATCGCCGGCGGCGGCCGAGAGGGTTTCGCCGCACTCGGGGCAGACTGTCATCTCCACGCCGTCTTCCTCTTCCAGAAGTGCGACCGACGGCACAAACTCCACGACCTGGTCATCGTCGCTGTAGATGGTCTCTTCCAGGGCGCCCAGGTCGTAATCCACATCCTCCACATACTCGGCCAGTTCATTCTGGGCGTGGGTGACTTCGGTCAGCTCATCGGCCAGGTCCACCAGAACATCCAACATGGAGCTGAGCACACGGCCTTCGGGGCTGCCGGTATCCAGGTCGAGACCTTCGGCCAATCCCTGCAGGTACGCCACTTTGGAGCGAATATCGTTCATGGCTCCATCCCCCCTGCTTCATATGCGTTCACGTGATAGTGTGGGGGGGTGCGAACCGTTCTATGCAGCGCGGCAGAGCAGTAGACTTTCTGGTTGTCAACTAGGCATTTTGGATGATATTCACACGATCCACAAGCGGCTGTGGATAAATACCAAAGCTTCTGATCAATATGTAGACCCGCTATGGAAGGTGAAAAAGCGCCGCAGCCAGCCGTTGTAGATTTCCGATGACCGTACCGGCGAGCAGGGCGATCTTTGCGGGCGTCAGACCTGCAGCACGGTCGACCGGGGGCGAAGCAGAATCCGGTGAAAGTCGCCGCTGGCCACGGCGTAGAGGAGCAGCGTCTCCCACATGGTCCAGCTGCCAAGCAGTTTGAACCGGGAGAAGAGCACCCAGATTGCCTCGCCTTTGCTTCTCATTCCGGGTTCCTATGCCAAGCCTGTACCCTTACTGCGACGCCTCTCACGGCCGTCTTCCGATCACCGGTTTCCGCGTTTCGCAGGTCTTCGCTCCTCACCCCCCCTCCTACGGGATGCCTCCCCCCAACCAGGCGCTCCGGATATGCCCCCCTAGAGCACTGCTGCGACAAGGCTTGCGCGGCTCTCCCACACACCTGCCGCTATCCCCCCGCATGTTTGTGCTCACCTTCGGCTTCTCTTTACTCGCATTCTATCTGCCTAGGACCGCACAATGGCAAGACGGAGAGGCATCTCCGCCTCTCCGTCTTGCCGTACCCTGATGAACTTACGCCCGGCCCAGGTATTCGCCCGAGCGGGTATCGATCTTCAGCTTGTCGCCCTGGTTGATGAAGAGCGGCACGTAAACGGTATAGCCCGTCTCCAACCTGGCGGGCTTCGTGGTGCCGGTGGCGGTGTCGCCGCGGAAGCCGGGCTCCGTCTCCACCACTTCCAGCTCCACGGTGTTCGGCAGGTCGACGCCGATGATCGTGCCCTTCCACTCGGCGATCTGCACGTTCATGTTCTCGAGCAGGTAGTTCTTGGCGTCGCCGATCTGATCGGCGTTCAGTTCCATCTGCTCATAAGTCTCGTTGTTCATAAACGTCCAGGTGCCCTGGCCGGAGTACAGGAACTGGAACTCGCGGCGCTCGACCTGGGCGCGGGGCAGCTTGTCGCCGGGGTTGAACGTGGTTTCAACGGTGGAGCCGGACTGAACGCCCTTGAGCTTGACGCGCACGAAGGCGGCGCCCTTGCCGGGCTTGACGTGCAGGAAGTCGATGACCTGGAACACCTGGCCGTTCATCTCAATCGTGGTGCCCTTGCGAACATCGCTGGCAGAAATCATGTGAAATGGTCCCTCCGCTCAACAAAAGTGCGATAGATTAGGATAAACCAAACGGGTCGGGTTGCTTCCCACCCAGAGGCTATGAAAACTTTAGAGGATGATCAAATCCTTGGGCGTCTGCGTCAGCCGGCGGCAGCCGTTCTCCTGCACCAGCACCGTGTCTTCGATGCGGACGCCGCCCCAGCCGGGTAGATATATGCCGGGCTCGATAGTGACCACCATGCCGGGCTGCAGCACTTCGCCGGTGCCCCGGAAGCTGACTTTCGGGCCTTCGTGGATGAACCGGCCCACGCCGTGGCCCGTGCCGTGTCCGAAATAGTCGGCGTAGCCTTTTTCGCGGATGTAGCTGCGGCAGACTTCATCAAGATCCCGGTCCGTAATGCCGGCCTTGCAGGCGTCGACTCCGCGCTGCTGGGCCTCCAGCACGATTTCGTAGATCTCCCGCTGCTTCGCCGACGGCTCGCCCACCATGACCGTCCGGGTGCAGTCGGAGCAGTAGCCCTGGTACGCCGCACCAAAGTCAAACGTAACCAGATCGCCTTTTTCGATGATCTTCTCCGACGCCCGCCCGTGGGGCAGCGAGGAGCGCACGCCCGACGCGCAGATGATCTCAAAGGCCAGCCCATCCGCGCCGAGCTTCTTCATGATGTACTCGAGCTCGACGGCCAGCTCCCGCTCGGCGACGCCGGGCCGGACCAGGCTGATGATCTGGCCCCAGGCCTGGTCGGTAATCGCCGCCGCCCGGGCCATGATTTCGATCTCCTGCTCATCCTTGATCATGCGGAGCGCCTCGACCATGCCCGATACGGCGATCAGTTCGACGCCGGTCAGCGCCGCCTGGTATAGGGCGTACTCATCGACCGTCAGATAGTCGCCTTCGTAGCCCAACCGCCCGATGTTCAGCTCGCCGCACAACTGGGCGACCAGCGGATGCGGAGCGGCCTCGGGCTTTACGACCGTAAAGGCGGGCGCCTGCGCCGCCGCCTGCTCGGTATAGCGGAAGTCAGTGATCAGGATCGCTTTCTCCTGCGTGATCACCAGCCAGCCGGAACTGCCCGTGAACCCGCTCAGATACGCGCGGTTCTCAGCCTTAGCGATCAGGACGCCGTCGACCTGCTTGCCGGCCATGGCGGCACGCAGCTTGGCCAACCGGGAGATGCTCATGCTCCATTACCCCTTGTTCGCAGAGTCAGCCAGCCGGGCGGCGGCCCGGAGGCCCAGGCAATAGCTGTCCGCACCGAACCCGGCGATGGTGCCGGCTGCCACCGGTGCGATCACGGAGCGGTGGCGGAACTCTTCCCGCCGGTACACGTTGGAGAGATGGACTTCCACCGTCGGAACGGCCACCGCGGCGATGGCGTCGCGAATGGCGATGCTATAGTGGGTGAAGGCACCGGGGTTGATGACGATCGCGCCAAACCTGCCCGCAGCCCCGTGAATGGCGTCGATGATGGCACCTTCGTGGTTGGACTGGAAGGTCTCGACGGAGACGCCCAATTCCTCGCCCAGACTGACGAGCCGGGCGTTGATATCGGCCAGCGTTGCGCTGCCGTACACGCCGGGTTCCCGCTGGCCGAGCAGATTCAGGTTGGGGCCGTGAATGACGAGAATGCTGGCCAAACGGCCCACCTCCGATAGACGGACATGCCAAACCCGCATTATCGTACCAGAAAACGCGCCTGTCCACAAGTCTTCCGGACTGCGGACAGGCGCCGTGCAGGGGCCACATGCCCACTTACGTGAGCGTGTAGATGGCGAGGAAATGGCTAAAGGAGCCGGCCATCACAAACAGGTGCCAGACTTCGTGAAAGCCGAAGACGCCTGGCCACAGCTTCGGCCACTTCGTCGCGTACAGGGCGGCGCCCACCGTGTAGAAAAGGCCCCCCGCCAGCAGCCAGAGCAGCCCCACGGGGCTGACCGACTTAAGCAGGGGATAGGTGGCCACCACCACCAGCCAGCCCATGACGACGTAGATGACGGTGGAGAGCCGGCGCGGCGCGTTCATCCAGAACAGCTTCAGGACGAGCCCGGACACCGCGCAGCCCCAGATGGCCCCGAAGAGGCCCCACCCCCACGGTCCGCGCAGGGGCACGAGGCAGAACGGGGTGTAGGTGCCGGCGATCAGCACGAAGATCATCATGTGGTCAAGCTTGCGCAGGACGCGGTTCAGTCTGCCGGTCCCCGTTTCGGGCACGGTGTGATAGACGGCGCTGGCCGTGTAGAGCATGATCAGGCTGGCGCCGTAGACCGCATAGGAGACGACGTGCCACACCGTTCCGTTCCGGGCGCCGTCCAGCACCAGCGCCGCCAGCCCGGCGACCGCCAGAGCGGCGCCCGCCCAGTGGGTCAGGGCGCTGACCGGGTCCTTGATGCGCGCGATCATGGCATCACCTCGGCAAGATTTTCCTTCCAATCATCTCACCACTGCACAACCGAAGCAATAGCCCTCCTCCTTTCGAAGGAGACGCTCCTCCTCCTATTGAGGGCGGCGGAATTCCTTCCTCTCTCCGATGCTGTGGTGTGGGTATCGGTGATACGCTGTGGCTGTAACAACACCGAAGGGGTGGGCGAGATGAACCTCCTGCACATTACGGACGATTTCGCGGCAATCGTGGCGGCCCAGGTCAAGGCGGGCAAGACGCTCCACCAGATCGCCCGGGATATGCACATCAGCATCGAAATGGCGGCTTCCGCCCTCAGCAAGTGGTCCCGGATCCACCGGACAGCCACCACTGCCCATTCGAGCTAAACATGATGACGACACGCCCGCCGGGATTCGGCGGGCGTTTTTGCGCTCGTTCAGGAGTCCGTCCTCCGCTGTGGTACAGTAGCAGTAGCAAGGAGCGTGACTTCATGGGCAAAACCACGGATTTCGGCGCCATCTTCGAACGGCTGAAGGCGATTCTCGCCGTTCACGCGCCCGGGCTGGTTGTGAAGGCCGATACGGCCGATACCTATTATCTGGACACCGCCATCATCCAGAAAAACAAGACGCCACTCTTCTTCGGGGCCGTTCAAATCAAGAAGAACTACGTCAGCTACCACCTGTTCCCGGTCTACGTATATCCGGAGCTGCTCGGCGGCATCTCCCCGGACCTGCGCAGGCGGATGCAGGGGAAGTCCTGTTTCAACTTTGTGAGTCTGGACGAGCCTTTGTTCGGCGAGTTGGCGCAGCTGACCGCAGTGGGGGCTGAGCGCTTTGCCGCGCAGGGTTTTCTAAAAGCATAGGCGGTACGCCAAGGAGGGCGCCGGCAGCCATCTGGCCGCCGGCGCCCTGTTCGCTATTGCTCATATTCGCCGTCGTCGTACTCCCAGTTCAGATCGTTGCCGAAGACCCCGGTGCGCCCCCAGAGCTGGCGAAGCTGCGTATCGGCGTCGCGGTAGACGACTTTGAGGACCATCTGGCCCTTTCCCCGGAACCACCAGGGGCCGTTGCCGAAGACCGGGCTGTAGACCGAGAGCACCGTGCCGCCCCGGGCTTCCACCGCCTGCCGCAGTTCTGCTTCAAAGTTCTGCCGCTTGACGTGTCTGAGGAAGAAGGCCAGGGGAAGGAAGATGATGACGATCAGGATGACCAGGCCACTATCCACTGCGCTCACTCCTTACGCAAAGAAGGAGTGCACCGGGCAAGCAAAAGGTTCACGTAGACGCTCAACCCGGATTCCTCCCGCCGGAGCCGTTGCCGCCGCAGGGCACCTCGATGCGGACTTCCGGCTCGATCACTTTCACCTTGCCGCTGCTGATAAAACTGGCCGTCCAGTCAGGCTGCGGGGGCGTCTGGTGTGCCTGGACCTGCGCCAGCCAGGCTTCGTCCGTCATCCGGTCCGCCGCGGGATGGAGGAATTCGTAGTAGGTGTAGATCGCCCCACGGCCCAGCCAGACCTTGCCGCCCTCTGGGAAGGCGACCAGCACGGCGCCCGGGCGCCCCACCGCCTCCTGCAGCACGGTGCCGCCGGAGACGTGAACATCCGCTACCACAGCCATCTCCTTATCGACTTCAGAGGCCAGTTCGTACCAGCCCTTGTAGCCCCCCAGCGCCCGGATGCTCAGGTGCTCCAGCCTGGCGCCGTAGAAGCGGATCAGATCTTTCTCTTCCCGGGTGAGGGCCTCCCCCGTCAGCTCCTTTGCCGTGATCCCTTGAAGCTGCTCCAGCAGCACCGCGAAGCTCTCAAATTGCTCATACATCGCTTGATCGAGCAGGCCCCGCTCCGTCAGCCAGGCGAGGCTGCTCCGGACCAGCCACGCCAGGCGGGCGTAGAACTCCGGTTCCGGCTCGACATACCCCGGCGGCGGGGGCGGAATCTCGTCGTCGCCGCCGCACTGGGCGCCCGACGGCTTGACGTACAGGATGGTGTCATGGCGCACCTGCGTCCATGAGCCGAGCACCGTGTTGATCATCTTCTCCTGCCAGGCCGGGCTGCGCATGAACGCGGGGTAGCCCTCCCCCTTGGCGGCCAGGAGCGGCTGGTACGTCCAGAGCCAGCCGCGGTAGAGATTCGACTGCCATTCGGCGGGCGGCACCGCCGCCACCCTTGCCGTCTGTGTTTGCAGACGGGCGGGGTACGCGGGCCACTTCTCTCCTTCTTTGCGGGCGCCCAGGAGGATCTCCTTTGCGCGGGCCGAGCCCCAGGCGGCCGCGATGTCAAGCCCGGTGGGGACGGGGCGCTGCGGCCACTGCACCAGCCCCTGCAGCACCGCCGAGTCGAGGACGAACCGCTGGCCCATGAAGCGCATCTGCGGGCCGGTGGGGATGCCCTCCAGCTGCTGGTGAATCCCCGGCGCCTTCAGTTCCGCCATCGCTTTTTTGATGAAGTCGCGGACGATCGCATCGTCTTCGAGCCCGGCCATGACGCCTGCTGCCAGGGTGCGGTACTCAAGCGGCGTTGCGTCATCGGCCAGGCCGACGAAGAGGGCCGTCGCCTCGTAGATGTTGCGCCATAGCTTCTCTTCATCCGGCCCGATCAGGCCGGCAATGAGGAGCGCCGCCCGGGCGGCCTCGATCTCCGCGGGCCCCGGCTCACGGCCCGCCTCAGGCAGCGGGAAGGGGACCGTGCCGTACCAGGTCATCGCCCGGAAGTACTGTGCGAACCGCTCGCTGCGGGTGTAGTGGCCGCGGGGAATGAAGGCCGTGTAGTCGATGGTGTAGGGCAGGAACGAAAGCTGCTCCCGCCCGGCGTGCCGCTCGATCTTCGCCAGTTCCCGCTCGATCAGAGGCGCTGCCGCTTCGGGCGCCGTTCCCGGCAGCCCGAGCAGCCGGTGAGGCACGCCGAAGAATACCACCGCATCGAGCGCCGCCGCTTTCCGGTTGGGCGTCGTCGCCTGGTCATAGGCAGCGGTTGCCTTCTTCAGCATGGCTGCCGTCAGGTCGGCCAGGTCCGGGTAGAGCCGGGTGTATTCGACGCCGCGCATCGCCCAGTCGTAGAACATGTGGAAGGTATGGAGCACGGAATCGGTCGTGATGAAGCTTGGGACATCTAGATATGTATTATTTTCGTAGAGGAAGAACGGTTGGATGAAGTCGGTGGGCGCCGCCACGAAGCGGTTCTGCGCCAGGAGCGCCCGCTGCTGCCCGGTCAGGGTGCCGAACTGGGCCAGGTTAGCGATGTTGCCCAGGTCGGTGGCGACATGGTAATTGGGCACCGCAGCCTTTACGGTAGGCGGGGCGTAGGGCCCCGGCCCGGGCACCGGCGGCGCCGGGCGCCCGGAGAGGAAGCCCAGGCCCAGCGCGACGGAATCCGCCAGCAGGGCCTCCCGGTCTACGGGCGAGGCGGTGGGCGGGAGCTCCGGTGCGACGGGCGGTGCCGGCGTTTCGGGTGCGGTCGGCGCCGGCTCTGCGGGGGGCGCCGGCGGGCCCGGCGGGGTTTTCGAGCTGGTACAGCCACCGAGGAGCAGGGCCAGGCAGATTACAGCGGCAAACGTACGTCTGAACATGAACGACCCTTCTTTCAGCTGCGGCAGGTGACAAAGGTGGTCAACTCCCCGTCCTCCAGCAGCCAGAGGCGACCGGGGATACTGGCAACTTGCGCAGTCGCGGCGCTCGTGGCCGGCCACCGCGACATTTCGACCAATGAGCCTTCAGGGCTGGATGGCAGTGTGAGCAGTACCAGCCCGCCCGGCTCTGCCAGCGCGGCAAGGGCGGCACAGCCCGGCTGCTGCGGCAGCGGCCAGACCTTGTGGATGCGCTGCCAGGGCGGCCCGGTGTAAGCCAGCGTGAAGCCGAAATCGTTCGTCCAGCGATAGATGCCCAGGGCCTGTCCGCCGTCCCGGGTCGCTTCCGTGGCAACCAGGAAGGCCGGTTCGCCTTGCCTCAGGTTCAGGAGGGTCAGATCCGCGAACGGGTGGGCCAGACGCGAGCCGAGCCACAAGGCGAAGGGCTGGCCGCCCTTCCAGCGGTAGACCCAGGGCCGTTCCGCCCACCGCGGATCATAGGCCGCTTGCCCCCAGGTGCCCACGGCGAGTTCTGCCTTGCCGTCGCCATCCAGGTCGCCGGCGACGGCCTGCCAGGGGGTGTGTTTTTCCAGGCCGCGGAATGCACGCTGCAGGCCGCCGTCCCGCAGCTGCCAGACCTCCAGGGCGCCGCCCAGCCCCGGGCGCCCCTCCGGGGGCGGCTCGGCCGGCTCGCCCCGAACCAGCAGCAGCTCAGCGCTGCCGTCGCCGTCCAGGTCGCCCGCCGCCGCCCGCTGCACGCGCTCCGGCCCGATATTGCCGCTAGCGACCGTGGGGGGGCGCCCGGGGCCGGCGCCGAAGCGCAGCACCCGCACCTGGCTGCCCGCTATGGTCGCCAGGGTATCGCCAGAGGCAACGAGGCGAACCTCGCCGGCGGGCAGGGGGAGCAGCCAGGCGCTCCGGGGCGCCAGGGGCAACAGCCAGTTGGAGCCGAAGAACCGGTAGGCCGCTATGGCTCGGCCCCCGGCCGCGGCCACGGCTACGGGGCGGGCGAAGGCCAGCGCGGCTGCGGCGCCGCTTATCACCAGCAGCAGGCCCAGTATCAGCCACCGCCTCATGCCCACCCCTCCTTCATCTGTAAGACTTCTCGGGCGCCCGAAAGGTTGCAGCCGGGTCGGCGTCGTGGTGAAAGCATTCGCAGCGGTTATCTTTGGGTGATCATCAGGGGAGGTTCGTCGGGTGATCGCCGGGTCATGTTCCGGTCATCGCCGGATCCTGTTCGGGTTATCATCACGGATAAAAGGGCCCGCCCTCAGGTATGAGGACGAGCCCTTGCGATCTAAATCACGTCGACGCGCCGTTATTGCATATCCAGTTGTGTGATGCCCTGATAAGCCGCTGCTGGCGATGATAGCGCACGCAGCGGCTTGCATGTTGCTTTCCGCAGCGGGCTGGCCTTGCCACCATGAACGTCTTGGTAGAGTCCTGTAGCAGAGTGTTTTGGGTTTCCTGCAGGCTTGCCAAACGTGACGCTACGGTCCGAAGGTCACCGAGCGGCAGCGATGATGAACAGGCCCTGCCACACCCGACCGGAACTACGGTAGTCAAGGTAGTCGCTAACGTGAGCTTGACTGACATCAACTGGTTTCCTCCCGCTACAGCAGCCGCCTCTCCATCCGCCTGGGCGCCCGTCTGTGGTTACCGAAATGGCTTGAGCTCAGTCACAAATGGAGGCTAGTCGTAGTCTCCTGGGCGAGTAGCCCCGGGGAGTTACACCCCGAGGCTCTCTCAGAACCAGACGTGAACCTCTCAGCTCATCCGGCTCCCATTATCCAGCCGAGGGCAGGATCCCCCATTGCCAGTGTGAGAACAGCTTTGGCTCTCGTCTGGCAATCCTTCCGAGCCAGTGAGTTGCCCGGCGCTGGCTGGGGCGAAGTT
>DASPIW010000010.1:0-59050 GCA_035628915.1 Symbiobacteriaceae bacterium
AGGGTGGCTATGCCGAGAGGGATCACCCGTTCCCATTCCGAACACGGCCGTTAAGCCTCTCAGGGCCGATGGTACTACGCTTCGAGCGTGGGAGAGTAGGTCGCCGCCCAAACTATTTGGACCGCCACTTTTGTGGCGGTCTTCCACCATTTTGGCGACCGACTCTCCCTTGGACACGCAGCCCTGCCCTGGGTTCTATCCCCCCACCCCAGCAGTGAACCTGATTCGCTTCAGCGCAGTAACCCAGAGCAAGCCGCAGGCGCACGCTACGAGCCCCATAACCACGCCGGACAGGTGGCCGATCTGGTCGAGCATCAAACCAGTCAGGGCGACCGACAACTGCATGACACCACCATAGGTGGCGGAGTGAAGCGAGAATACCCTTCCGTGTAGCTCCGGTGGTACCGTACGTTGAAGCAGATAGGTGTCGATGGGGATGATGATTCCGCTGGCTATCCGCATGCCCAGGAGGAACAGAGCGCCTACCGCCAGGTTGGATGTGCCCGAAAAGAGGGCGAAGAGCAGTCCCTGCAATACGTAGCAGATCCCGAACAGCCTCAGCGTGCGGGACATGATCTGCCCCTTCAGGACGCTGACCAGGCTTCCGCCAACGAATACCCCCACGCCGTCAATGACATACAGCATGGCGATGCCAGCAGCGCCCAGGCCGTATACCTGTGTGGAACTGAGAACACCGTTGGCCCTCTTCAACTCTTCCCGATCGATGACGGACGGAACCGCCGCTTTCCATGTGGGGTTGAAGACAGCGTCAGCAATCGACATGAGCAATGCCGTCAAGTGGGCGAGCCAGAGGTCCTCGGGCCGGCACACCAGGATATACCCCAGGGCCAGTACCACCCGTACGAGGTCCATGGCGATCAGGGTCTGCTTCCGGGGGGAACCGGTCGGCCAGAGCGCCCAGGAATGGAGCAAGGACAACGGCCGGAACTGAACGGCAAAGGAAGAGGACTGGACCCCCTTCTGCATCGGATGGGAAAGGCGGCGAAGCCAGTCGGGAGGACTGACCTCCCTACCATCGGAACGGTACAGACCTGCAGAAGCAGGCAGCAAGGCTGTTCCGACTCACCCGGGCCCTCCTCCCGTTCCATCGTACTTCTGACATATTATTATACTAAATAATCACCCACAGGTAGGCTCTTGGTGTATTAAGTTTACGCAAGTGCAGTAAACGTGAAGGGCCGTGGCTACCAGTATGGCAGCCGCGGCCCTTCCCTAATTCCCGGTAGGTAGCGCTCAACTCCTGGAAATCTTTCAGCATCGTCAGGCGCCCGGTGGCCGCGGGCTCCAGATCTGCCCACCCACCCCTGGGCCGCAGCGATTCTACGATCAGGGATGATTCCCCTCGACCATCCGACTGCAGTGGCAGCACGTGAAGCAATTTCGGAAGTCTACGGTGCGGAGACCAGGCTGATCCGGGCGGGCGGCTGTGAGGAGAGACCTAGACCACTGCTCGTGCGGTGGTTTTGATCATTTTGGCGGCTTTCATCCCCCCGTCATTGACTTCTGCTTGTGGATAATCCGTCGGATTGGGTGTGGCACGAAAGTACTATAACTCGATAGACTATAGACCAAAAATGCGAGCTTAGTCTGATTCCAATGGAGACCGCATTGTAACAGAATGGAGTGGGTAGTGGTATATTTCACACAATGCGGCGAGGAGGGCTGGCGTGTGTCGGACACAGTGTACAAGTTGTTCGAAGCCCGCGGCATGACGCGGCGGGATTTCATGAGGTTCTGTACGGCCATGGCGGCTGCATTGGGGCTTGAAGCATCAGCGATCCCCCGCGTGGCACACGCCCTGGAATCGAAGCCACGCCCGCCAGTAATCTGGCGGTCATTCCAGGAGTGCACCTGCTGCAGTGAGTCACTCATTCGGACTGCGCATCCGCTTGCCACCGATCTCGTCTTGGAGTTAATCTCACTGGATTACCAGGAAACGATCATGGCTGCCGCCGGTCACTGGGCCGAACAAGCAGCGGAAACGACCAAGCAGAAACACAAGGGCGCCTACATCCTCTGTGTGGAGGGGTCGGTGCCCACGGTCAACGAGGCGTATTGTACAATCGGAGGCCGATCGGCTGTCGACATCCTCCGCAGTGATGCCGAGGGGGCCGCTGCGATCATCGCGTACGGCAACTGCTCGTCCTGGGGCTGCGTCCAGTCCGCACAGCCGAACCCCACAGGTGCCAGGGGCATCGCCGAATTGTTGCCGGGCAAGACGGTTATTCACGTGCCAGGCTGCCCTCCCATCGCCGAAGTGATCACCGGCGTCATCGTACACCTACTGACTTTCGGCAGGGCGCCTGAACTGGACGCCCAGAATCGTCCAGTCGCCTTCTACGGGAAGCGGATTCACGACACCTGCGTGCGGCGGGCCTATTTCGACGCCGGACAGTTTGCCGATGCCTTTGGCGACGAGGGCTACCGGCAGGGCTGGTGCCTGTACAAGCTGGGTTGCAAGGGTCCCACCACTTACAACGCCTGCGCCCTGATGCGCTGGAACGAAGGCGTCAGCTACCCCGTTCAAAGTGGGCACCCATGCCTGGGGTGCTCCGAGAAGCACTTCTGGGATCACGGGGGGCTCTACACCCACCTGGCCGAGATCCCGGCCGGCGCCGTCGGGCGCAATCCTGATCAGGTTGGCGCCGTGGTGGTCGGCGGGGCGGCGGCTGCAGCGGTCGCTCACGCCGTGGTCACGGCAGGGCGCCAGGTGACCGCCCGAAGGGCGAAGGACCGGATTGAAAAGCAGGTCTCCGTATCGGAAGAGGAGAGGTGATTGAGCATGGCAGGCCGGCGAATCGTCATTGATCCCATCACGCGCATTGAGGGGCACCTGCGAGTCGAAGCGGTAGTGGATGGCGGCAAGGTGACCGATGCGTACAGTTCCGGAACCATGGTGCGGGGCCTGGAACTGATCCTGCCCGGGCGCGATCCGCGGGACGCCTGGGCGCTTGCCCAACGCATCTGTGGTGTCTGTACCACGGTGCACGCTCTGTGCTCTGTGCGGGCCGTGGAAGACGCCCTTGATATACGGATTCCCGCCAACGCCAACCTCATCCGTAACATCATGTTTGCCACGCTCATGGTTCACGACCATGTGGTGCACTTCTACCACCTGCACGGTTTCGACTGGGTCGACGTCCTGAGCGCTCTCAAGGCCGATCCCAAGCAGACCAGCGACCTTGCTCAATCGATCTCCAGCTGGCCGAGATCGTCACCGGGGTACTACAAGGATCTGCTCGACCGGCTTACCCGGTTTGCCGCCGGCGGACAGCTAGGACCCTTCACCAACGGCTATTGGGGGCATCCGGCCTACAGACTGCCCCCGGAGGCCAACCTGATGGCGGTTGGCCATTACCTGGAGGCGCTCGACTGGCAGAAAGAGATCGTCAAGATCCACACGATTTTCGGCGGTAAGAACCCGCACCCGAACTACCTGGTGGGCGGTATGGCGGTTTCGCTCGACCCCGACATGCCACAGTCCATCAACGCGGAGCGACTGGCCCTCGTGGGCAGCATCATCAGGCAGGCGAAGGAGATCGTCGAGAAGGTGTATCTGCCTGATCTGTTCGCAATCGCTTCGTTCTATAAGGATGTGACCTGGGGCGGCGGCGTCGGTAATTTCCTGGCGTACGGCGATCTTCCCACCACCGATGTCCGGGATGTGAAGAGCTACCTGATGCCGCAGGGCGCCGTGATCGATCGGAACCTGCACGAAGCGTTGGACTTGAACCTGAAGGATGCCTCGGAGATTCAGGAGTTCGTGGCTCACTCCTGGTACGAGTACGGCAAGGGCGACCAGACAGGCCTCCACCCGTTCGATGGCGAGACGAAGCTGAACTATACCGGCCCGAAACCGCCTTACGATCAACTGGACACAGCAGCGAAGTACTCCTGGCTGAAGGCGCCTCGCTGGAAAGGCCGGCCGATGGAGGTAGGGCCGCTGGCCCGCATCGTGGTTGCGTATGCCCGCGGCAATCAGGATGTCCGGGAACTGGTTGACGGCAGCCTGCAGCGCCTTGGCCTCCCTGCCGCCGCCCTGTTCTCGACCCTGGGCCGGACGCTGGCCCGGGCTCTGGAGACGCAGCTGTGCATGCAGTGGCTGGAGCGCTTCTATGGCGAACTGCTGTCCAATATCAAGAACGGGAACACGGTTACCGTCAACCGTGACCGCTGGGAGCCTTCCACCTGGCCGCAGGCGTCCAAAGGCATCGGCATCACCGAGGCCCCGCGCGGCGCACTGGGGCATTGGGTGTCGATTCAGGACGGAAAGATCGCTCAGTACCAGTTGGTGGTGCCTACCACCTGGAATGGCTCGCCGCGCGATCCCGCCGGCGTCCGGGGTCCCTTTGAGGCGGCCATGCTGGACAACCCGGTGGCCGACCCGGAGAAACCCCTGGAGATCATCCGGACCATCCATTCCTTCGACCCCTGCCTCGCCTGCTCCGTCCACCTCTTTGATCCGAAGGGCACGGAGCAGGTGTGTGTGCAGACGGGTACGCCGATTACCGTTGGCTAGCGGCAAAGGAGGTGACGCGAATGGAACGTCGCCAGATGGTCTACGTATGGGAGTTTCCTGTGCGCTTCTTCCACTGGCAGAATGCCCTCTGCATTACGACTCTGTTCTGCACGGGGCTGTACATCGGCCATCCGGTGCTCTCGCCGTCCGGTGAGGCCACGAACGTCTTCGTGCTCGGGTGGGTCCGGTATATCCACTTTGTGACGGCCTACATCTTCCTCGCCCTCTGGATCTTCCGCATCTACTGGTTCTTCGCCGGCAATCGGTACGCCAAGAACATTTTCCGGTTCTGGTCGCCGGGCGCCTGGCGGTCGGTGGGGCATCACCTCAAGGGAATTGCAACGGCGGCCCCGGAGATGGACGGCGAAATGCCCGGCAGTGACCAGTTGGCCCGTATGGCCCACGGGCTGTTCTTCACGGCATCCATGCTGATGATTGTGACCGGTTTTGCCATGTACGGCGAAGCCAACCCGACTGGCTGGGCCTATGGCCTGACGCGGTGGGTATACCGGCTCGCCGGCTCCGGGCGCCCGCTGGTGCTCATCCATCACTACGCAACCTGGTTCTTCCCGATCTTCGTGCTGGCCCACCTCTACCAGGTCTTCCGTACCGACAACCTGACGCGCCAGGGGCTTGTCTCGTCCATGTTCACAGGCTACTACCATGTGCCGGAGAAGGTTCTGAAGTCGGGGTCGAAAGCGGGGAAGGGCCTTGCCGGAGACTGACGTAACGCCGACGGCGGTTGTGTTGGGGGTGGGGAACCCCCTGTACGGCGACGACGGCTTCGGGGTGGAGGCGCTGGATGCCCTGGCACAGCGGTACCGATTTGGCCGGGCGGTCTGTCTGGTTGATGGCGGGACTGAGGGGCTTGGCCTGCTTGGTCTGATTGAGGATGCTTCGGAGCTGATCATTCTCGACGCGGTAGCCGGGCCGGGTCATCCTGGCGACTGCGTGGAAGTGGCAGGGGACGGGCTTTGCGGTGCCACGCCGCTCAGTCTGTCAGAGCATCAGGTCTCCATACGCGAGGTCCTGGGTCTGGCTGCCTGGCGGGGGCGCCTGCCGCAGCGGACCGTCCTGCTCGGGGTGGTGGCAGAACGGCTGGACCTTGGGCCCGGCCTCAGCCCGGCCGTCTCTGCCGCCATGCCGGTAGTGCTGGAGCGCACTGCCGAATGGCTCGCAAGATGGGGCTACCCACCGGAGCCCCGGGAGGTGATTGCATCCCATGCATGAAGTGCCGCTCTACCGTCTGGAGCTTCTCCGGCGGGCATTCGAAAGGGCCAGGGTGGCGGCGCACTCGCTGCAGGCGGGGGAGCCCGATCTCAGCATCCCGCTGCGCGAGGTAACGGCGGCTCCCGTCATGCGGCTGCTGGGAGGCAAGGCGGTGTACTTGTGGGATGAAGGAGACCGGGTGCGCGCAGTCGCCGGCCACTGTCCCCGTGACGGCCTGACCTTATACCACCGGCGCGGCGAGTATCTCTGCCCCACCTGTGGAGTGGTGGACTCAACCTTCCTGGAGCCGATTCAGGTGACGGTGCGGGACGAAAAAGCGGTGTTTTGCTTCCCTTAGGGGGCGGCTAACGCAGCCTTTTTCTGCACACGCTGAAACCAATGGGGAGGCGACTACGTCCATCATGCCGAAGGGGGTGGACCCATGAGGCAGCGCACAAGGCTATATACGCATGGAGTGATCCCGATGCTGCTCTGTTTTGCCGGCGGGCTCGCCGGCTGTTTCGGAGCATCCGGTGCGGGCCCGGCAGGCCCCAGGGCGGAAGCGGCGGCCAGCGTCGATCAGCGGCTGATTGCGGCGGATACCCGGTTTGGCCTGGATCTCTTTCACAAGGTGCGGGCCGAAGAGCCGGACAAGAACATCTTCCTGTCGCCGGCGAGCGCCTCCCTGGCTCTGCTCATGACCTACAACGGCGCCCGAGGCGATACGCAGCAGGCCATGGCCCGGGCCCTGTCCGTCGAGGCAATGACGGCGGCGGAAGTGAACCAGGCCAACGGCGCCCTTCAGAGCATATTGGCGAACCCGGACAAGAGAGTCCGCATCGACATCGCAAACTCCATCTGGTATAAGCAAGGGTTCACCATCAATCGGCAGTTCCAGTCGGCTGTGCAGGAGCATTATCGGGCGGAAGTGAAGCCCGTCAACTTCGGAGAGGCCGGCGCCGAGAAGACCATCAACCAGTGGGTGGCCAAAGCGACGCAGGACCGGATCAAGTCGATCATCGACCGGACCAAGCCGCTCGACCGGATGGTCCTGATCAACGCCATCTACTTCAACGGCACCTGGCAAAAGCCGTTCAACGAGAAATCGACCCGGCCCGCACCCTTCACTCGAGAAGACGGCTCGGTGAAGGAGCATCCGATGATGTTCCAGAGCGGCCGCTACCGCTATCTCAAGGGCGACAACTTCCAGGCCGCCGTCCTGCCCTACGGCGAAGGCCGGATCAACCTGTACGTGTTTGTCCCCGACCAGGGCGTCACCCTGAACCGGTTCTACGAAGGACTGACACCGGAGAACTGGGAGTCCTGGATGGGACGTTTTGCCCCGAAAGAAGGCGCCGTGGCGATTCCCAAACTGAAGCTGGAGTACGACAAGGAACTGAACGATGCACTGAAGGCCCTTGGCATGGCCATCGCCTTCGACGGAGATCATGCGGACTTTGGCAATCTGTTTGCAGGCAGTGACGAGCACTTGTATATCAGCCTGGTCAAGCAGAAGACTTACCTGGATATGAACGAGCATGGCACCGAGGCGGCGGCCGTGACTGCCGTAACCGTGACGGCTACGTCAGCCCCGCCGGTGGATGACCGTTTCAAGTTGGTGGCAGACCGGCCGTATTTCATCGCCATCCGGGACGATCAGACCGGGGCGGTGCTGTTCGTCGGCTCCATCGTCGATCCCGAGTAAGCATGCAGCCCCGTGGAGTATTTCCACGGGGCTGCTACGCGCCTTACAAGTCACGGACGACCTGCAGGAAGAGGTCCCGCTCCCGGCGGTCGGCCAGGCGGTCGTTGTGCCACAGCAGTGTGAAGTCGCCGCCCACCAGCCGGCAGCGCTCCCGGAGGCGGCGGATCTCTTTATGCGCGTCCTCCGGGGCCAGGCGCAGGCAATCCAGCAGCGCCACCTCGGAGGCGATCAGGGGTCGCTCCCGCAGCCGCAGTGGCCGGCGCCGGTGCAGATCGAAGACGCGGTGCTCATGGCAGGTGCCGCAGCGGAAGCCGGGCCGATCGGCGTAGCCGAGGGTGCTGTCGTAGTCCAGGCCCGCCGCATCCCACGCGGCCCAGGTGGCAGGCGCCGCGAAGCGGAGGCCGTGCTGGCGCCCGCCCCACCATTCCTGCCGGATTCCTTCCCGCTCGGCGGCATACCGGAGCCGGTCAACCTCCTCCTGCAACTGGGCGCCGTTGGAGTAGGCGGCCGGGCTGGCTTGCAGCCCGATTTCGTGCCCTCGCCCGTGGATGTGGCGCATGAGCGCGCGAATCCACGGGTCGGCAATGGAGTAGGCGCCGCGTTCGGTGGTGAAGTGGAAGGCGGACCGGAACCCACTGCGCTCGGCGGCATCCATAATCAGATCGAAGGTGTTGCAGACGTCGGCCTCCGGGCGCCCCCGCCAGGAGCGGACGCTGCCCGCCAGGCGACGGGCGGCGAGCAACGGTGAGCCGCGCTTGACCAGGTCGCCGGCCGTGGTCAGGGCCACCTCCGCATAGCTGCGGCCCAGGGTCGAGTTGGGCGTGTCTGCATCGTGGCTGAGGAGCACCCGGCCCTCCCGGGGCCGGCGGGTCAGGCCCGGCCACAGCGTCTGCAGGGCGCGCCAGAGCACTTCGACATACTCATCGGCCAGGGGGCGGTCCAGGAAGGATTCCCGGACGGCCAGCGAGGCGGCGGCGGGGAAGCGGCCCTGGTCGTCCCGGTCAGGCTTCACGGCCTCCTCGTAGCGGGTCAGCATGAAGAAGACGCTGCCGAAGATGTCAAGGCCCAGCGCCAGGTGGTCCGGATGGACTTCGTAGTAACGGTGCCCGTAGAGTACGGGCAGCGTGGGCTGGCAGACTGTGCCGGGCAGCACCCAGCGCTCCAGGGGCTGTCGGGGTAGCGATTCTAGCTTCAGCCAGCGCTCCCCCGGCATTTGAAAGAAGATGTCCGCCAGGCGCAGTTCCTTGCCGTCGCCACGGCTGATGGAGACGTCGGACCGCTCCATCACTTCGATACGGTAGTCCTGGCCCAGGAAATCGCCGAGAACCACGCCGCAGACATATTGCCGCTCCGCGGGAAATGTCGGCGGCATCTTTACGTGCAGCACCTGATCACCGCTTCCCATCGCTACATCCGCCTTCGATTTTTATGCTGAGGCCGGGGCGTTCTTGCATATAGTGCTGGGACGAACTTGTGTCGATGCACAGGGACATCAATATGATGCCCCTGCGCATCAGCCGGCGGGCGGCAGCCGCCTGCGAATGGCGACCGCCCGTTTGACAAGCGTTGGCATGGGCCTTGCTTTTGCAGAATAAGGGTTGGCGACAAAGTCTAGTGCGGCGCCGCGCAGCGGCGAGGCCGCACGGCACCGTAAATGGCGCGTTAGCGCCGAGAAGGGAATCGATGGGAGAGGTGGGACGCCCGTTGACGGTGGGGAAAGTGGTGTTGGAGAACGTTGTCAAGAAATACGGCAGCGTGGAGGTGGTCAGGGAACTGAACCTGACCGTCCGCCAGGGGGAGTTCCTGACGCTGCTGGGGCCGAGCGGTTGCGGCAAGACCACGACGCTGATGATGATCGCCGGCTTTGAGTTCCCATCTGCGGGACGGGTTCTGATAGATGGGCAGGACGTGACCGGCCTGCCGCCGTTTCTGCGCAACGTCAACACCGTCTTCCAGAACTATGCCCTCTTTCCGCATATGAAAGTGGCGGACAATGTGGCCTTTGGGCTGCGTACCCGGCGGACCGCCCGCGCCGAAATCCCGGGCCGCGTGCGCCATGCCCTCTCCCTTGTGCAGATGGAGCAGTACGCCAACCGCTGGCCCCGTCAGCTTTCGGGCGGGCAGCAGCAGCGGGTGGCGCTGGCGCGCGCACTGGTCCTGCGCCCGGAAGTCCTGCTGCTAGACGAGCCCCTGGGTGCCCTGGACCTGAAGCTCCGCAAGGAGATGCAGGTCGAGCTGAAGCACCTGCACCGCAAGCTGGGCACCACGTTCCTGTTCGTGACGCACGACCAGGAGGAGGCGCTGACGCTCTCCGACCGGATTGTCGTGATGAACGGCGGGCGCATCGAGCAGATCGGCCCTGCCGCCGAGATTTACGACCGGCCGCGCACCCGGTTTGTGGCGGAGTTCATCGGGGAGACGAACCTGCTGCCGGCCCGGGTGCTGGAGCGGACGGCGGCGGGCGCCGTCGTGGAAGCGGTGGGCGTCAGGCTGCCCCTGCCTGTGCGCGAGCTGCCGCCGGGCGACCAGCTTGTGCTCTCCGTGCGCCCGGAGCGGGTGCGGGTGGCGGGGGCCCCGGGGCGTGCCAGCATTGAGGCCCGGGTCTCGGACCGCATCTATGTAGGCTCCGGCGTTAAGATCATCGCCCGGGGGCCGGACGGCATGACCATTACGGCCACCGGCATGCCCGGCACCCCGCTGGCCGCTTGCCAGCCCGGCGAGCCCGTCTCCCTTACGTTCGACGCGGACGCCTGCGTGCCGCTGCCCGCAGCGGAAGAGGGGGCGGCCTGATGTCGGCGCCCGTACACCCGCTCCGGGACCGGCGCCCGGCGGCGCCTCAGCCGCGCACACCGGCGCCCATCCGGTCGATGTTGGATACGATCCGCCCCCGCCCCTGGCTGCGCAAGCTGCTGTTGGCCGGTCCGGCGGGCCTCTGGCTGCTGCTTTTTCAGGGCGTTCCGCTCGCCCTGATTCTGGTGACCAGCTTCGGCGCCCGCACCGGGTCCGGCGCCGTCGCCTACGGCTTCTCGTTCGCCAACTACTTCCGGTTTGCCGACCCGCTCTATCTGGGCATTCTGGTTGATTCGTTCGCCATGGCGCTGGGCGTCACCATCATCACACTGGTGGTCGGCTATCCGCTGGCCTATTTCATCGCAGCCCAGCCGCCGGAAAGGCGGACCCGCTGGCTCTTCCTCGTCATCGTCCCGTTCTGGACGAGTATGCTGATCCGTACATACGGCTGGATCTTCCTCCTGCGCGGCAATGGCCTGATCAATACGCTGCTGATGCGGCTCGGCGTGACAGAAGGCCCGCTGAACCTGCTCTACAACAACGGGGCCGCAGTGCTGGGGCTCGTCTATATGCTGCTGCCGTTTATGGTCCTGCCTGTTTACACCAGCGTGGAAAAGCTGGACACGAACCTGATCCGCGCCGCTTACGACCTGGGCGCCCGGCCGGCCGGCACGTTCCGGAAGATCATCCTGCCCCTGACGATGCCGGGCGTGGCCGCCGGCTCGGTGCTGGTGATGGTGCCGGCCATGGGCCTCTTTTACGTGGCCGACCTGCTGGGCGGGGCGAAGACGGTGCTGATCGGCAACCTGATTCAGGACCAGTTTACCCAGGCGAACGACTGGCCGTTCGGCAGCGCCGCATCGGTGATTCTCAGCGCACTGACCCTGGTGCTGATCTTCCTTTATGTGCGCAGCGGCGGGAAGGAGGAGGAACTGCTGTGAACCTGTCCCGCACGGGGCGCAGCCTGCTCAGCGCCTACGCCATCCTGGCATACGCGTTCCTCTATCTGCCCATCGTAATCCTGATCGTCTTCTCCTTTAATACATCGCGCCTCAACGTCACCTGGCAGGGCTTTACCTTTGACTGGTACGCCCGGCTTCTGGAGAACACGAAGGTGATGGATGCGGTCAGGAACAGCCTGCTGGTCGCCGCCGTCTCGACGCCGGCATCCACGCTGCTGGGCGCCCTGGCTGCCTTTGCCGTCCACCGGCTGCGCTTTCCCGGGCGCCGCCTCCTGGAAGGCGGCATGTATATCCCCATCGTCCTGCCGGAGATCATCATGGGCATCTCACTGCTGGGCCTCTTCACGGCAGCGGGCGTCAAACTCGGGCTGGGAACGATTGTGATCGCGCACATTACTTTCTCGGCGCCCTTTGTCTTCGTGGTGGTGCGGGCGCGCCTGCACGACCTGAGCCAGACCCTGGAGCGGGCTGCCATGGACCTGGGCGCCGACGAGTGGCTGACGTTCTGGTGGGTCACGTTTCCCCTGGTCTCGCCGGGCATTCTGGCGGGTGCCCTCCTGGCCTTCACGCTTTCGCTGGACGATATGATCATCACGTTCTTCACGGCCGGGCCGGGCGCCACCACGCTGCCGCTGCAGATTTACGGGATGGTCCGGTACGGGGTGACGCCCGAGATCAACGCCCTCTCCACCGGGTTCCTGGCGGTCACGCTGGTGATGATCGTGACGGCGGAGTGGCTCCGCCGCCGCAGCAGCTAAAGAGAAAGGGTGAGTCCCATGTCCAGGCGCGTGGCAGCGGCCATTCTGGCCGTGCTGCTGATGACCCTCGCGGCCGGCTGCGCCAAGTCCGGCAAGACGCTCCACCTGTACAGCTGGGCCGAGTACTTCCCGGATGAGGTGCTGGGCGAGTTCGAGAAGGAGTTCGGGGCCAGAGTCACCTACGATACGTATCCGAGCAACGAAGATATGGCGGCAAAGCTCCGGGCGGGGGGCGGGCAGTACGACGTGGCGGTGCCCAGCACATACGCCGTCCATTCGCTCGCGGCCGACGGACTGCTGCAGCCGCTGGATGCGGCCAAGCTCACCAACTTGAAGAATATCGCCCCCGAGTTCCTGAATCAGGCGCATGATCGGGGTAATAAGTACTCGGTGCCCTACATGTGGGGCACCTTGGGCATCGCCTACAACAGCAAATACGTGAAGACGGCGCCCGAGCAGTGGTCCGATCTGCTCAACCCCGAGTATAAGGACCGGATTGTCGCCGTGGATGACGGGCGGGACATTATTGGCCTCGGCCTACAGGCCGTGGGCCATTCGCGGAACACGACGGACCCGGCCAAAGTGCAGGCCGCGCAGGAGTGGCTCAAGCAGTTGATGCCCAATGTGAAGGCCTGGGACAGCGACAACCCCAAGGCCATGCTGATTTCCGGCGAGGCCTGGATTGGCCTGGTCTGGAACGGCGATGCCGCCCTGGCCATGAAAGAGAACCCGGATATCAGGTACGCACTGCCGAAGAACCGCGGCAGTCTGTGGCTGGACAGCCTGGTGATACCCAAGGGTGCGCACAATGCGCAGCTGGCGCATGACTTCATCAACTTCATGCTGCGCCCGGAGATTGCTGCCAAGGTGGGCGTGGCTTACCCCTACGGGATGGCGAACGCCGAAGGCGTCAAGCTGCTGCCCGCCGACGTGAAAAGCAACCCGGCGTCGTATCCCCCGCAGGAGTGGGTGGCCAGGGCCGAACTGGCCGGCGACCTGGGCGAGGCGGCGACGTTGTTCGACAAGGCGTTTACGGAGTTGAAGGCGGGGCAGTAGGCGATCGCTTGGTACTGGCCCCTTGGCATTCTTCCGGGAGCCTATCTAGCATCAGGAATTCGGTATCGTGCATCTCCCTCAGGGATCGGAGCACCGGGTCAATGCCCAACTCCTGTGCCGTCCTTCGCACAAGCCAATGCCTGCGGCCCATTTCTCCCACAAGCGCCTTTACCGGAGCTCTTTTTCTGCAGGCAGGTAGATGCTGTTAGCCGGTCTGGAGTGGACGGGCGCACCGTCCTTGAGCACCATGGCGTCCAAAATGACATATTTCTCGCCGGCTTTTTGCAGCAGCAGGAAGGCCTCGTCGCCCTCCCTGGGCCTTGGGGTGATATAGTCGACATGCACGCTGGTGGTCTCCCCTGATGATGGATCGACCACCGAGCCCCCGCTCATTTTGATGGTGATCGTGGTACCGACGGGGGCGTTCTCGGCGCGTGCGACTTGGAACGAGTAGTCGGTGTAGATGAAGCCTCCCTCCCGATACCCCTTACCCGGGCTGCCCATCAGTCCCACTGCAATCGCATCTGCACGCTGAAGTACATCTCGGGCCCTCTGCCGTTCGTGAGCAGGGGCGGTGAGCCGTTCCCACTGCCGGGCACAACCGCTCAGCAGGAGTGATAGAGCCAGGAGAACGAGAAGGAGTCGTTTCGTAACAGTACCTCCTTGCCGGTAGAACGTGACAGACCCAGTGCTGCGAACCTTCGCCAGCAGGCCGAATTTGACCTGCCCCACATGCCGCCGGCCCGCTCGTGCAAAACGAAATCCTCCTAGGCTTACGCTATCTTTCCTGTCAGACCGATTTGTCGTCATGCAGTCCCTGCTTGAGCTGGTGCGCCGGCAAGGGCCAGCTGGCGCGCCTGCTGCATGGGTGGAGTGCCCGGTCGGCGGGGCCGTTTCAGACCATCGACTGCGGCGCCCTGCCGGAGAACCTGATCGAATCCGAGCTCTTCGGGTATGAGGGAGGCGCTTTTGCGGGCGCCACCAGGGAAGGGCGCCAGGGCATGATCGAATCGGCCAACGGCGGCAGACTCGCCCGTGCATGTCTCCGCAGTCCTCCCCCTGCAGGAGGCCCGGGCAGAGCTGGAACGGCAGCTGCTGCTGCTCGCCCGCCGCCAGTGCGCCTCCACCCGGGAGATGGCGCAGTTCCTGGGCGTGAACCAGTCGACGATCGTCCGCAAGCTGCAGCGGCTCGCGGGACTTTGGAGTGACGACAGGCGACCTGCAAGCGGGTGTGGAATCTTAGAAAAACCGAGCAGAAGCAGTGAGCAGCCGCCTGCAGAAGGGAAGGCGATATCATGGACGGGATCCGCATCATCGAACTGCCGGCCGCCACGATGGTGACGTCCGGGAACCGGAATCTTCAGGGCTTCGACGAGTGGTGGTCGCACATCGACAAGGAACGCAAGGATCGCTTCTTTCCCCGGGACTTCATGTGGTTTGATCCCGAGAACCAGAGCCTGGTCTGGTACTATGCCTTGCCCGACGGGGTGACAGATACGGGTGGTTACGAGGTCGTGGAATTCTCCGGTGGACTCTATGCCGCGTTCGTCTCCCGGGACCAGGATGATCAGGACGGGCAGCGGGTCTACCGCGCTGTTCTGGACTGGGTGCAAGACAGCGGCTGCTTTGCCGTCGATGAGCGGCCAGGGCGCCGCACCCTGTTCCACGTCATCACGTCAGACACGGCCTATCGGGCGATGGGGTACCGGCAGTTGGATCTGTACATACCCATCAGGATCAAGGCGCAATAGTTGCGGCGGCCTGACCGGCGGAATCCGGCTGTGACTGGTAGGCATCCTTGCGGTTGAGCACCGCCCGAATGCCCTCGAATGCCCCCGAACGCGCCCGAATGCGTACGTAAAGCACCCGTAAAGCACCCATAAAGCACCCATAAAGCACCCGAATAGCGTCCGTAAACCACCCGTCCCCCCCTGAAAACCACCCGTAGGCCTCCCATGAGCCAGGCGTCAACCTGGCGACAGGCTGCTCTACGGCGATGCCCCCACGTTGGCGGGCTATTTGGCCCAGCTGCCCGAGCCGATCATCGCCGGGCCCGGTTGGCTCATGATGTACCAGGCCTGGTCGCAGTATCTCCGGGGGGAGGCGGCGGAGGCCGAACGCCTGGCAGATGCTGCCGCCAAAAAAGCCCCGGCCGTAGCTGACGCGGCCCACCTGCTCGGGAACGCAGCTGCGATCCACGCCCTCAGTGCGTATTTGAAGGGTGAGTTTTCCCGCACCGCAGACTGCGGGCGTGAAGCGCTAGGGCTCCTGCCACCTGCCGACCGGGGAACACGGGGTATGGTGGAGTTGATTCTGGCCGGCTGCAACCTCATGACCGGCAACCTGGATGATGCCGAACGGGCTGTCCGGGTGGCCGTGCAGACGGCCCGTGAATGCGGCAACGTCTACCTGAGCCTTTCCGAAATCGTCTACTGACAGCCCGGGGACGGCTGCGTGAGGCGGTCGAGCGGGTGCGGCAGGCCCTGCGCTGGGCTGAAGAGCGCCGCAGGGGACGGGTGGTCGTTGGAGCGTGGGCGCTCATCGCGCTTGGCGAACTGCTGCGTGAGCAGGGGGAGCTTTCAGAGGCGGAGCGGTGCCTGCTGGAGGGGTTGGATCGAGGGCTGGGCTGGTGCACACCGGCCGCGATTGTACAGGGTTACGTCAGCCTGGCGAACAGCACTTGGCCGAGCCGCTGACCGACCGCGAACGAGAGGTGCTGGGGTTGATCGCCCGCGGCCTGACGAATGCGGAGATCGGGAGACGGCTGTATAATTCGGAGGCGACGGGAAGCGGCACGTTTACAGCATCTTCGGAAAGCTGGGCGTCACGCACCGGACAATGGCAGTAGCGAGGGCGCGCAAATTGGGAGTGCTATAGAGTTGTAGGTTAGCCGGGGCATGCAGAGATGCTACCCCGGCTACAACTTTGGTGCGATCCGATTACAACTCCGGGGCGGCTAAACTGGGCATGGCACAAGCGGAGCGCCGCCCGGGGGCGGCATGCTCATCAAGAGACTCTGGAGGATTCACCTGAAAAAAGTTTTCGTTGGAAGTGCCCACAAGCAGGGCAGTACGCATTACGCCGTGCGCCAGTTCCTGGACAACCTCCAGTCGTCTGGTGACCACCGGCTCGCAACCTGCAGAGGTTGCAAGGTGTGTTTCGGGAAGGGTGGGGAGTTCTGCCCTCTGAAGGACGACCGGGACGTGCTCTTTGATAAGATCATGGCGTCCGATGGCGTCGTCTTCGCATCCCCGAACTACTCGTTCCAGGTCTCCGCCATTCTGAAGCTCTTCCTTGACATACTTGGTTTCGTCTTTCATCGCCCGCGGTTCTTCGGGAAGACCTTCACCAGCATCGTCACCCAAGGCTTCTTCGGCGGCGGCAAAATCGTGCGGTACTATCCAATTCCCTGAGTGTACTGAAGCGGGCCGCCGGCCGTCTCGCCGATTCAATCACTACCCGTATCGCCAGAAAAAGGGCCAGCTAGCCGCGCCGCCCCCCGCCACCCGCTCAAAAAAGCCGGGCGAACCGCCCCCGCGGTCCGCCCGGCTCCCCTTTACCCAGCCCGTTCCTGAACCCGCCGCGAACACCCCATAATCGCTTCCCACACGGCCCGGACCTCCCCGGGGCCGAGGCCCTGCGCCGACGCCACCAGCCGTTCCAAAATCAGCCGCTCCCGGTCGGGCTGATAGGTCGCCATGCCGTTCTGCTCCTTCAGCTCGCCGATGCGCCGGGCGGCCTGCATGCGCCGGGCCAGCAGTTCCAGCATCTGATCGTCGATGCGGTCGATTTCGCTGCGGCACCCTTCCACGGTCTCAATCGCCGCCACTGGCAGCAGCTGCAGGCGGGACATCAGCGAGCGGAACGCCTCAAAGTTCAGCTGCTGGTCGGCATCCGACAGCGCCGCTTCGGGCTTGGGATGGACTTCAATCATCAGGCCGTCGGCGCCGGCGGCCAGGGCCGCCTCCGAGAGAGCGGGAATCAGATCCCGCCGCCCCGCCGCATGGCTGGGGTCGATGATCACCGGGAAGCCCGAAATCTCTTTCGCCGCCACGGCAATGCTCAAATCCAGCGTGTTGCGGGTGTAGGTCTCGAACGTCCGGATGCCCCGCTCGCAGAGGATCACTTCCCTGCAGCCACCGGCCACGATGTACTCGGTGGCGCCCAGCCACTCCTGCAGGGTGGCGCTCAGGCCCCGCTTCAGCATGACGGGCTTGCCCACCCGACCCACTTCCTTGAGCAGGCTGAAGTTCTGCATGTTGCGGGAGCCGATCTGCAGCACATCGGCGTACTGGGCGACCAGGTCAAGGTGGGAGCCATCCATCACTTCGGTCACGACGGGCAGGCCCGTCTGCCGGCGGGCTTCGGCCAGCAGCTTCAGCCCTGCTTCGCCGAGCCCCTGGAACGCCTTGGGCGACGTGCGGGGCTTGAACGCGCCGCCCCGCAGGGCGGTCGCGCCCGCAGCCTTGACGGCATGGGCGGCGGAGAGAATCTGCTCTTCGCTCTCGACGCTGCACGGACCCGCCATGATTACGGGGCGGCCAGAGCCAAAGCCGAGACCCCCAAAAGAACCCGCCACCTCATGCATCGTCATAGCGCTCACTTTCCCAGCCATGCTCATCCGCCTCCTCCAGCACAGTCTTTGCAAAAATAAAAACGCCCGTCCCCTGGTAAGGGACGGGCGTTTATTGCCCGTGGTACCACCCTTGTTCGGTCTCCCAAATCAATGGGAGAAGCCGCTCTTCGTAGCAGGTGCGGCGGATGCGCAAGGCACCGCGACACCGCTCCCCTGTAACGGTGGGAGGACCGGCTCGGCCTACCTGCCCGCAATGTAGCGGCGGGTGTTCAGCTTGCAGCTCCGGAGGGAACTTCGGCGGGGAACTCCATAGCAGCGCTTTCAGTCGGTGACGCTGCCTCCCTGCATGGATCTCGTTCCGCTTACTTTCCTCGTTCATCGCCATTCGGTTAATTGTTCCTGATTATAAGGACTGTGAAACTGATAGTCAATAGGGTTCCGAAAAACTCTCCTCCGAACTGACGCGAATACCATGTGTCTGCAGCATGGCTGCCGTGACGCCCATGCCGGGAATTGCTGCGCCGGTGAAGGTGCCGTCGTAAATGGCGGTGCTGCCGCACGACGGGCTGCGTTCCTTCAGAACCACGGTATCGGCCCCGACGGCCAGGGCGAGTTCCAGCACTTCGGCGGCGCCCCGGATGAACTGGGCGGTCACGTCGTGACCGGCCGAATCGACCACCCGGGCGGTGCCGGACAGGACGTCTTCGCCGCTGCCACCCACAATCTCCGAGGGTAGGCGGGGCGTAGAGAGGCCGCCCATCTGCTCGGGGCAGACCGGGATCGCCTGCCCCTCGCGCAGCAGCCGCTCGACTGCCGCCACCGTCTTGTTCTTTCCGTCGTACCGGCAGTTGCAGCCGGCCAGGCAGGCGCTGACCAGGATCATGACCGTGTCGCCTCCTCCCGGCCGTGGACCAGCAGTACATCCCCCTCGGCTGCCGAGTGGCGGATCTGGGCGATGGCCTGGTACTCGGGCGAGTCGTACCAACACCGCAGCTGCACTTCGTCGGGGAAGCGGATCAGCACGATGCGCTTGTGGCGGCAGGCGCCCTCAAGCACGGCGGGGTTCTCATCGACGGCGACGACCTCGCCTTGATACCGGGCGAAGATCGCGTCGAACCCGTCCAGGTATTTTTCATACAGGGCCGCATCATGAATCGTAAGCTGTGCCACGAAGTATGCGCTCACGGCAATCACCCCGGGTTTCATTTCGGCGGAAGGAAAATAGGCACCTGCATGGGAAATCAGACCGGCAGAGGTGGTTTTCCCATGGTGAAGATCGCATTCCTCGGCGCCGGCAGCACAGTGTTTGCCAAGAACTTGCTGGGCGACATTCTGAGCTTCCCCGAACTGCAGGACTCCACCATCAGCCTGATGGATATCGATCCCAACCGGCTGCGCACCTCCGAAATCGTCGCCCGCAAGGTGGCGGACGCGCTCGGCGCGCACCCCGTCATCGAGCCGACCACCGACCGGCGTCGCGCCTTGGACGGGGCCGATTACGCCATCTGCATGATTCAGGTCGGCGGCTATGAGCCCTGCACGGTGACCGATTTCGAGATCCCGAAAAAGTACGGCCTCCGGCAGACGATTGCCGACACACTGGGCATCGGGGGAATCATGCGCGGGCTGCGGACGATTCCCGTTCTGCTCGACATCTGCCGGGATATGGAGGAGCTGTGCCCGGACGTGACCTTCCTCCAATACGTCAACCCGATGGCGATGAACTGCTGGGCCATCAACCGGGCGACAAAGATCAGGACGGTCGGTCTCTGCCATAGCGTACAGGGGACGGCTGAGCAGCTGGCCTGGAATATCGGGGTGCCGATTGAGCAGATCAACTACCTCTGCGCGGGCATCAACCATATGGCCTATTACCTGAAGTTCGAGCGGAACGGGCAGGATCTCTATCCCCTGATTCGCAAGGTGGTGGAGGAGGGACGGGTGCCCGACCATAACCGCGTCCGCTACGAGATGCTGATGCGGCTGGGCTACTTCGTGACCGAGTCGAGCGAGCACTTCAGCGAGTACGTGCCCTGGTTCATCAAGCGGGACCGGCCAGACCTGGTCGAGCGTTTCGGCATCCCGCTGGATGAGTACATGAACCGGTGTGTAAACCAGATTGCCGGGTGGGATGGGCTGAAGGAGTACCTGGAAGGCGAGGGCGCCATCGAGCACGAGCGGAGCAACGAGTACGGCTCGCTGATCATCCATTCGCGGGAGACGGGGATGCCGCGGGTCATCTACGGAAATGTGATGAATGACGGCCTGATCGACAACTTGCCGCAGGGCTGCTGCGTGGAGGTGCCGTGCCTGGTGGACAAGAATGGCGTGCAGCCCACCTGGGTCGGTGCCCTGCCGCCGCAGCTGGCGGCGCTGATGCAGACGAACATCAACGTGCAGGCGCTGACCGTGGAGGCGGCCCTGACGGGGAAACGGGAGCACATCTATCACGCAGCCATGCTGGATCCCCACACGGCGGCGGAGTTGAGCATCGACCAGATTTGGGCGCTGGTGGATGATCTGATCGCGGCACACGGGGGATGGCTGCCAGAATACCGGTGATGCGCGCCGGGCATGATGAAAAAGGATGGCAGCCGCCCCCAAGAATGGTGCTGTGTTGTGTACGCAGCCTGTTAGCCGAGCAGCGTTATGAAGAGAAGCGCAGCGCTGCAGCGACCACTGCAAGAAGAATGAAGAGTTCTTCCAGCGACATTTCGACGGTCAGCTTTGCGATGATTGCCACCTCCCTTGCGAGGGCGGCCACCATCCAGATTATACCAAATACTTGTTCGGGTGTGGAGGAGAACCTGTCGACTAGATTCGACGGGTTGGTCAAGTGGGCGGCATGTCGCCCAACTCCGAACGTTATCGTTGCGTGATACGATCTACCTAACGAGCGTACGCCCCGGCGAGGAGGCCGGCGCCGCCATGTTCGGCAACGGGTATGACCAGTACTTCCGCCCGAATTGCAAGGCCGCCGAGGAGTACAAGCAGGAGGTTCATGACGAGGAAGACGGCGAAGGCCGGGGGAAGGATGAAGAGTAAAAAGGGAACGCACTTTCAGCCTACTTATGGCAGGCCGAAAGTGCGTCTTCTGCTTTGTTGGCTGGCGGTATCGCCTCAGCGCTTGACCTCTGGGACGGCCCATACGTTGTCCGCGGCAAAGAGCTCGCCCGTGTCGTTCCCGGCCCGCAGCCGCGCTTTGGGATAAGGCGGCCACCTGACATCCCTTGGCCACTGCACCAGCCAGGTCCCGTTGACCACCGGGGCCCGCCGCGGATCGTCCGGCAGTTGCGGCAGGGTGACTTCAACCCAGGTGATGCCGGGGTCGTTGACGACGCCATACATGGTGAAGGTCTTCCCGTGGAAACTCTCGCTCCCGTCTTCATACTTCGTTACCACGTAGCCCACGGTCTTCTGGTGAAAGGCGACCGGGCCGATATCCGTCATAGGGCCGGCGTCATAGCCGGGCCACATGCGCCAGCGGCCCCAGCCGGCGCCTTCCACCAGGCCCACCATGGGGGCCGGATCGCTTTGCCTCTGGAAGATCAGGAGCACGCCACCGTCCGTCGGGGTCTCCTGATAGACCGTCACCGGCGTCCGGAGGCGGCCCTCGATCGCTTTCTGCGGCGTCGCGTAGGCCTGGTTGGCGGGCCGACCGCAGCCGGTCAGGCCGATGACGGCAAGCAGGATGAACGGTAGGGCGCGACGCAATGGGTGTTCACCCCCTCGGTCACAGGTGGGCGGCGCCTCTTCAGGAACGCTTGAGGCTGACCGGGCGCACGAAGCCGGCGAACGGCCGGAGCCTTGCCATGCGCGCGATGAGGCTCATGCCGAACTGCACGGACGGCCCGATGGACAGGGCGACGATGACGGTCCCCAGCCCCAGGGGGCCGCCCAGCGCCCAGCCCACCAGGGCCACGGTTACATCGATGCCGTTCTTGATTACCGCCACGGGCAGGCCGAAGCGGCGGGTCAGGCCGACCATCAGGCCGTCGCGCGGGCCGGGGCCCATGTCGGCGCTGATGTACATGGCGGTGCCGAACCCGAAGACCAGGACGCCCGCTGCCAGCATGAGCCAGCGTCCGGGCAGGGTCTGCGGTACCTCCAGGAGGTTCAGAATCGACGAAAGGATGGGACCCACGGACAACATGTTGAGCACCATGCCGATGCTGGGCCGGATCTTGAGCGACCAGTCGAGCAGGATGATCATCACGCCGATCAGCTGAATCACCAGGCTGAGCGGTATGCCCGACCGCCCGGCCACTCCGAGATGGAAGATATCCCAGGGGGCGGCGCCAATGCCCGGCTTGATCACCATCGCAATGCCGGCGCATGTGGTAACCAGCCCCAAATAGAACCACAGCAATCGCAGCGGCACCGTTCGATCCCACGTCAACGTGTTGTTCATACCTTTCGTACATAAATGACCAGACCGTCTTCGAGAGGCGGCACATCAGTTCCTGCAGGTTTCTCTTTCCTGAAGGCGAAACCATGTGCGACGGAGGGATCGATCGATGAGGGGTACGCTGATCGGGCTGGGCCTTACGGCTCTGATCTGGGCGGCGCTGGTGGGGGCCTACGCCGCGATCGAACTGGTGCGGGGCCACAGGCCGTTTGCCATGCTGCAGTGGGACGTGGGCGGGAAGTTCATCTTGATTGTGGTGCTGCTCGTGCTGGGGCTGGGCGCGCTGATCGGCTTCACGTCCGACCGGATGCGCCGCAGGCAGGGGCTCGGGCGCTGACGGCCCTCCTTAAGGAAAGAACGGGCGACCGGCCGCGAACCAGACAGCCGCGCTGCTGAAGCCGCAGGCCATGCCCGCCGCCCCGGTAAAGATGGCGGCAGCCAGCATGCGCCGCCGGAACTCGGGCAGGCGCCCGCGGGAAGCCAGCCAGTAGCAGGCCAGCGACATCACAAATGCGAGGACCAGCATGATGCCCCCGGCACCGACGCCCAGGATCATCGTCTGCAGGCCAAAGTAGTAACCGAAGGCGAAGGCATCGACGAGGGCGAGGGCCCCGGTCAGGCCCACGCCGGCCAATAGACCCCGGATGATCAGCCGCGTGGTCACGGTCACGACGATCAACTCCCTTTACTTCGTAGCACGCAGCCCGGGGCGCCGCCGTTCGGCGCCCCGGGAGCGAATTTCACAGGAGAGATGCCACACATGCCGTTCACCGTTCTCATCTACAGCGTTAACCGGGCCGAAGTTTACGCCGACCTGCTCCGGCCTTTGCTCCCGGATGTCCGCCTGCTGCCCTGCCAGACCCGGGAGGAAGCCGCGGCCGCGGCGCCCGAGGCAGATGTGATTTTCGGCTGGAAGTTCCCCGCCGACCTGTACCCTATGGCTGCCAAGCTCCGCTGGGTGCAGGCGATGGGCGCCGGCGTCGAAGACTTGATCCGCGCACCGCTGCCCGCGGGATGCCTGGTGACACGTGTGGAAGGGCTTTTCGGCCCATACATGAGCGAGTACGCCTTTGCCCATATGCTGGCGCACACCCAGCAGTTGCCCCGCATATACGCGAACCAGGCGACCCGAACCTGGAAGGGCTTCACCATCGGGAAGCTGGCCGGCAAGCGGCTCGGTGTGGCGGGCACAGGCTCCATCGGCATGGCAGTAGCCCAAAAGGGCAAGGCTTTTGGCATGGAAGTCTGGTCCCTGGTCCGCTCCGCCCGCCCCATGGAGGCTGCCGACCGGGTCTTCACGCCCGACCGGGCCAACGAGTTTACGGCGGGCGTGGACTACCTGGTCAGCGTGCTGCCGCTGACGCCCGATACCATCGGCCTGATCGATCCGCTGGGCATGAAGGAAGGCGCCATGCTGATCAATATCGGGCGGGGGGCGACCATCAGCGAGGAGCGCCTGCTGGAGGCGGTCCGTTCCGGCCGGATCACCGCCGTGCTGGATGTCTTCGCCGCCGAGCCGCTGTCCCCGGAGCATCCGCTCTGGAGCACGCCCGGCGTGACGGTGACGCCGCACATTTCCGGTCCCAGCATTCCGGCCGATGTGGCGGAGTACTTTGCCGCCAACTTCCGCCGGTTCATCGCCGGACAGCAGCCGGTGGGCGCCGTCGACCGGCAGAGGGGGTACTAGCGTTGTGACCGACCAGCTATACGATGCCTGCCTTGCGGCCGTCCGCCAGGCGGGCGCGATCATGAAGAGCCGCACCGGCGAGCGGATGACCGTCCAGTACAAGACATCCTGGTCCGACCTGTTGACCGAGGTGGATACAGCGGTGGAGCAGGCTGTCCGCTCTTCCGTGCTCGCCCAGTTTGCAGGCCACGGGTTTGTCGGCGAGGAAGGGGGCGGGGGCTGGGAGCGGGAGTACACCTGGGTGCTCGACCCGGTGGACGGTACCACGAATTTCGCCCACACGCTGCCGAACTTCGTCTGCTCGCTCGCCTGCTACCGGGGGCGGGAGGCGGTGGTCGGGGCCGTATACGACCCGAGCCGCGACGAGCTGTTTTCCGCCCGGCGGGGGGCGGGGGCGTTCCTGAACGGCGCGCCGGTCCAAGTGGATCCGGCTGCGACCCTGAACGAAAGCCTGATTGCGACGAATCTCATGTGGGACATGCGCGAGGAGCGGGCGGCCAATCTGCCCGGCATGCAGGAACTGGGCTGTCATGTGCGGGGCATCCGCTCGCTGGGCGCCGCCGCCCTGGAGCTGGCCTACGTGGCCTGCGGGCGGCTCTCCGCGTATATGCAGTGGCGGCTCTCGCCCTGGGATTTCGGGGCGGGCGCCCTGCTGGTGGCCGAAGCCGGGGGCCGCGTCACCCGGGCCGACGGGTTGCCGCTCGATCCCACGCAGCGCGGCTCGATTCTCGCCAGCAACGGCAAGATTCATGACGCGATCGTGGGCTATCTGCAGAAGCATCCATGTGAATAGAGTAGGGCGCCCCGCTTGGTGGGGCGCCCTTGTGTCAACCCCAAATCCGCGCCATCAGCGCAATGCGAGTCCATATCACCTCCCCACTTCCACTGCCATGACTCCGTGTCTCCTTCCGCGTCTTCCGCGGCAAAATCCCATTCCCACTCTCACACTGAAGGCCCGAAATGTTGGAAGAGACCTCTACAAACGATGATTCCGCGAATACTTGACGCGCGTCAAGGTCATCCCCCCACCCCTTATGCGAAGATGAGGACCAAGGAGGGATAACCGCAATGAGAAAGCTGATTGGAATCGCTCTGTCCGTGACCCTGGCTCTCGGTGCCGCCCTGTTTGCCCTGCCGAAGCCCGCTCAGGCCCACTGCGACAACGTCAATGGCCCCGTGGTTTCCGCTGCTCGCCAGGCGCTCGAAGCCGGCGACGCCACACTGATCCTGCCCTACATCAAGGCAACAGACGAAGCCGAGCTGTCGGCAGCCTTCGACCACGCGCTGAAAGTCCGCCGGCTCGGGGGCGAGGCGCAGGCGCTGGCTGACCAGTTCTTCTTCGAAACCGCAGTTCGGCTGCACCGGCAGGGGGAAGGCGCCGCCTACACCGGACTCAAGTATGAAGATGACTACGGTCCGGCGCTGCACGCCGCCGAGGAAGCGTTAGCAACCGGCAAGACCAAGGACGTGGAGGCGGTGCTCGACGAAACGATCGCTAAGGGTTTGGCGGCGAAGTACCACGCCGTGCTGGAGGCCAGGGAGCGTGCCGCCACCCAAGGCACCGTGGAGGCCGACCGCGAGCGGGTCGAGGCCGAACTGCTTTACCAGATCTACGTCCATGAGATCTACCTGGCGGCTGCCGGCGCGGCGCCCCACGGCGAAGGCGGCACGGCCGGCCACCAGCACGGCGCCGGCGCCCAGCCGGAAGAGCAGATCACGCCCTGAAGAATCACTGAGGTCCCCGTGGGCTGCAAACCACGGGGACCTCGGGCGCATGTTCATTGCGTTGGATGTGGTGTGGGCAAGGCGGACGGCATAGCCGCCCGCCCGTCTGCTACCGGCTTCCGCCGGGATGATCCGGCTCGAAGGTCTTGACCCAGACCGTCGGCTTGCCCGTTTTGGGGTCTGCCCGGAACGTGTCGCCCGGCACGTACGTCCAGGTCTCACGGCTGTCGCTGGCCCGATAGGTGCCGATCTCTTCAACCCGCTGTCCCGTGTGGCCGCGCGGCGTGTTGGAACCCAACTGTCAACCACCTCCGCGCGTTAGTCTGCACACATAAATAGAGCCGCCGTTGCTAATGCACGGCGGCAGTTTTTGTCAGTCTGCAGCTTCCATCATACGGGCGGGATGGCCGGCTGCCAGCGAGCGGGCCAGCAGGGCGGCGAGATCGACGACCCGGCAGGAATAGCCCCATTCATTATCATACCAGGCAATCACTTTAACCATGTTATCGGTTCCGACCATCGTCGAGAGCCCGTCGACGATGGACGAGTGATCGTCGCCCCGAAAGTCGCTGGAGACAAGCGGCTCGTCGGTGTACCCGAGAATGCCTTTATACGGCCCTTCGGCCGCTTCGCGGAAGAGGGCGTTCACTTCGGCGGCCGTAGCCGGCTGCTCGAGACGCGCCACCAAGTCGACGACGGAGACATCCGGCGTGGGCACCCGCAGGGCGAAGCCGTTCAGCTTGCCCGACAGCTCCGGCAGGACCTGAGCCACGGCTCGGGCGGCGCCCGTGGTGGTGGGGATGATGGACTGCGCGGCGCCCCGGGCGCGCCGCGGGTCTTTGTGGGGATTATCCAGGATATTCTGGTCGTTGGTGTAGGCGTGGACGGTGGTCATGAGCCCGCTGACGATGCCATACTTCCGGTGCAGCAGCTTGGCAACGGGCGCCAGGCAGTTGGTGGTGCAGGATGCGGCGGCGACTACGTCGTGGTGTGCAGGGTCATAGGCTTCATCGTTTACACCGACCACGACAGTCACGTCCGCATCTTTGGAGGCGGTGGTGATGACGACCTTGCGGGCGCCGCTGGCGATATGCAGGGCGGCCTTCTCGCGCTCCTTGAACTTGCCCGTGGCCTCGACAACGATGTCGACGTTCAGCTCCCGCCAGGGGAGCTTGGCGGCGTCTCGTTCGTGGACCAGTTGGACTCTCTGGCCATTGATGATCAGCGCATCCGGCTCTGTCTCGATGGTGCCTTCAAAGCGGCCGTGTGTGGTGTCGTACCTGAGCAGGTGAGCCAGGGTCGCAGCATCATACGAAGCATTAATGGCCACAAGCGTGAGATCGGGATTGCCGATTGCCCGGCGGCAGACCATGCGACCAATGCGACCAAAGCCGTTGATGGCCAGGTTCGCCTTCACTTGAAACAAACCTCCCGCAGCCCGGCGCACATGAGCGCCGTCAATTTGAATCGTCCCGCTACTTCAGGTTAGCACGGAGGTCGTGATAGTGCTAATCAATATCGCCAATCCGACCGATAGATTACGGTAATGGAGTTGTGAACGAACTCACAGGTACCCGCCATTTTTGTGCGGCCACTGCATGCAGGGAGGATTTCCGGAGCCAGCCGGACAATTCTCACGGTTGGGGGGTGCTGCGCGTGGCTGAGTTGGAGATCTGCCTGCTCGGGCCTTTTGAAGTCTGCTGGGATTTCGTCCCGGTGGCGCCGTCGGCGTGGCGCAATCCGCTCGCGGCGAAGCTGCTGAAAATTGTCCTGGTCATGCGCCCCGACCGGGTGTCGTCGGAGGATGCCTGCCGCTGGCTGGGGGGCGGTACGAAGCCTCAGGACCTGCCGGCGCTGGTCGATCACGTGTGCCGCGTGCTGAAGCCGGCTGCCGCCCTGTACCTGGAGGACGGGCAGCTGCGCTTTGAGCCGGGCGCCAAGTGCTGGATCGACCTTGACGCCATGCAGGAGCATTACCGGGCGGGCCTGCGGGCTGCAGCCCGAGGCGAGATGTTCCCGGCCATTCTTGCCTTCCAGGAAGCTGATGCGCTCTACCAGGGCGCCCTGCTCGAAGAGCTGAACGAACCCTGGGTGGCCACGGCCCGCCGGGGAGCGCGGGAGCTCTATACAGAGATTCTGGACCGGCTCGCGGAGGGGCATGCGGTACTGTCCCGGTATCAGGATGCGGTAGGGTTCTGCCACAAGGCGCTGTCCCATGATCCGCTGCGGGAGAAGACATATCAGCGGATGATGGTCTATTACTATTATCTGGGCGACCTGCCCGGGGCGGCGGAGGCTTACCACGCCTGCCGCGAGGCCATCATGGGCGCAGGGCGCCGGGTCAGTGCCGAAACAGAAGCGCTATGGGGGACGCTCTCTCGCTGTGAGCTGCCTGGCCACGAGGCGGCTGCAGGGCGGCAGGACGGGTAAGCAGCCACCTCTGCCTGCTTGAGGAGGAATCAGCCATGGCCCCTGTGTATACGCTGCCATACTGCCGGTTCTTTTCCCTGGAAGAAGTCGTTCCGGGGGTCTTTGCCGCGACCGCGCGGCCCGGTGTGAGCACGGGCGCCCCGTGACGTATGTCATCACCAATATGACGCACGGCGATGCCGACCGGTGGCTCGACACGCTCGCGCGTCCTGGCGCTGAATCTGCGGTGCGCGGTGCCCGGCCACGGGCCCGTGGGTACCAAGGAGGATATTTCGGCGCTCGCCCAGTACATCCGGGATATGAAGGATTTCGTGAGCGAGCTGGCCTGCAGCGGGGCGACGCCTGAAAGGCGGCGGTGGTACCGGTGCCCGCGGCGTACGAAGAGTGGGCCGAAGTGCGCTTCTTCCGAAAGAGCGTCAGTGAGCTGTACGCCCAGCTTTCCGTTCCGTCTTGATCCGGCCCCGCGGTTCTAGCACATAGGCAGCCTGGATACACTTTACTCTGTCTTTCCAGCGAAGGGAGTCACGAACCCGAACATGTCTACTTTTGATGTTGTAGTGCTCGGCGGTGGAACGGGCGGTTACGTTGCGGCGATCCGTGGTGCGCAGTTGGGGCTGAAAGTGGCGGTGGTCGAGAAAGACAAGGTGGGCGGCACCTGCCTGCACCGGGGCTGCATTCCCAGTAAGGCCTTCCTGCGCAGCGCAGAGCTGCTGCACACGTTCAAGCGGGCCAAGGAGTTCGGCCTGAGCGCCGAGTCCGTCGGCTTCGACTTCAGCGCCATCTTTGCCCGCAAAGAGAAGATCGTCGGCAATCTGCACAAAGGCGTCCAGGCCCTGCTGAAGAAGAACGGCGTGACGGTGATCGAGGGGACCGGCGCCCTGGTGCCGCCCAGCATCTTCTCGCCGAACGGCCTGGTATCGGTGATGACCGCAGCCGGCCAGCAGGAACTGCTCGAACCCGAGAAGATCATCCTCGCGACGGGCTCCCGGCCCAAGACGATGGGCATTGCCACCGACCCCCACCACGTCATGACCTCCGACGATGCCCTGATGCGCCAGTCGCTGCCCAAGAGCGCTATCATCATCGGGGCGGGCGTCATCGGGATGGAATGGGCCAGCCTCTACAACGATTTCGGCGTTGAAGTGACGGTGCTCGAGTTCCTGCCCCGCATTCTGCCCACGGAAGATGAAGAGGTTGCGGCGGAACTCGAGAAGCTGGCGAAGCGCCGCAAAATCAACATCATCACCGGGGCGGCGGTGGATCCGGCCTCGGTCAAGGTGGAGAACGGCGAAGCCAGCCTGAACGCGACAATAAATGGCGAAGTGCGCCGGTTCAGCGCCGAAGTAGTGTTGATCTCCGTCGGACGTGAGCCGGTTACCCAGGGGATCGGTCTCGAAAACCGGGATAAGATCGTCTATAAGAGGGGCGGCTTTATCGAGACCGACGGATACTGCCGGACGGGCGACCCCAACATTTACGCAATCGGCGACGTGGCGGGCGGGGGCCTGGCACACGTGGCCTCGCACCAGGGCATCATCGCGATGGAACATATCAAGGGGCTCGATCCGCACGCCTTCGAGTTCCACAAGGTGCCAAAGTGTGTCTACACCCGGCCCGAAGTCGCCTCAGTGGGGTATACGGAGGCGGAGGCCCGGGAGAAAGGCTTTGAGGTCAAGGTCGGCAAGTTCCCGTTCCGGGTGATCGGCAAGGCGCAGGTCCATGGGGAGATCGACGGCTTTGCCAAGCTCGTGGCGGACGCCAAAACGGGCGATCTGCTGGGCGCCCACCTGATCGGGCCGGAGGTGACCAACTACATCTCCGAGGCCGGGCTGGCCATGGTCCTCAACGCCAGCGCATGGGAGATTGGCCAGACGATCCATCCGCACCCGACCCTCGCCGAGATCTTCGGTGAGGCGGCCCTGGCGGTGGACGGCCGGGCCATCCATATGTAAGGAGAGAGGCGGATTCGTTGTTCGATCGGTTTCGAGTTTAGCCGGCCGAATGACGAAGCCGGCGAACGAAAGAGAGCCGATAGAGAGAAGATCCACAACCCTGGGGAGGGAAATAGCTACGTGACGGCAAACACGCAGGCCCGGCACGAAGCACTGGGGCTGTCGCGCGAGCAGGTCGTAGAGATGTTCACCTACATGCTGCTCACGCGCCGCATGGATGAGCGTCTGTGGCTCCTGCAGCGCGGCGGCAAGATTCCGTTTGTCATCTCGCCGCAGGGGGCAGAGGCGGCGCAGGTGGGCGCGGCCTATGCCTTCCGGAAGGATCACGACTGGTTCACGCCATATTACCGCGATCTGGGCATCAACCTGGTCGCGGGCGTTACGCCCCGGGAGATCATGCTCGGGGCTTTCGCGCGCGCCGACTGCCCCGCTTCGGGCGGCAAGCAGATGCCCAGCCACTGGGGAAACCGGCCGCACAACGTGCTTTCGGGCTCCAGCCCCGTGACGACGCAGCTTCTGCACGCAGTGGGCATCGCGCAGGGCGCCCGCATGCGGGGCGACGACGTGGTCGTCTACACCTGCTGCGGCGAGGGCTCGTCGAACCAGGGCGATTTCCACGAAGCGCTGAACTGGGCGGGCGTCCACAAGCTCCCCGTGATCTTCATGATTCAGAACAACGAATATGCCATTTCGGTCCCCCTGGAAAAGCAGGTTGCCGGCGGCTCGGTCGCCGCCCGCGGCCAGGGGTACGGCATTCCCGGCATCGAGGTGGACGGGACGGATTTGCTGGCCGTGTACGCGGCGTTCAAGGAGGCTCACGAGCGGGCCCGCCGGGGCGAAGGCCCCAGCCTGATCGAGGCGAAGTGCATCCGCATTACATCCCACTCGTCGGATGATGACCAGCGGCGCTACCGCGATCCGGCGGAACTGGAAGCGCTGAAGGGACGGGACCCGCTGGCCCGAGCAGAAGCGTATTTGCTGGAGCAGGGTCTGGTTGACGAGGCCAGCCTCGAGGCGATGAACCGCAAGATCATGGCCCTGATCGACGACGCCACGGAGTGGGCGGAAGCGCAGCCCTACGCCCGCCCCGAGTTTGCGCTGACCCACGTCTACGCGCCGGAGGAGGGGTAGGGCCGCCATGGCAGTGCTCAACTTTTTGGAGTCCGTCCGGGAGACCCTGCGCCAGGAGATGCGGCGGGACCGCGACGTCTGGCTGGTGGGTGAAGACGTGGGCCGCAAGGGCGGCGTCTTCGGGGCGACGCTGGGGCTGTTTGACGAATTCGGCCCGGAACGGGTGCAGGACAGCCCGCTGACCGAGTCGGCCATCGTGGGCGTGGGCATCGGGGCGGCACTGTACGGCACCAGGCCGGTCTGCGAGATCCAGTTCGCCGATTTTATCTTCCCGGCGTTTAACCAGATCATCTCCGAAGCTGCGAAGATGCGCTACCGGTCCAACTCAGCCTGGACGGTGCCCATGGTAATCCGGGCGCCGTTCGGGGGCGGCGTGCACGGGGGGCTGTATCACAGCCAGTCCGTGGAGCAGTACTTCACCAATACTGCGGGTTTGAAGGTGGTTGTTCCCAGCACCCCCTACGACGTGAAGGGCCTGCTGGCCGCGGCGGTGCGCGATCCGGACCCGGTGCTGTTCTTCGAGCACAAGGGGCTGTACCGCGCCGTGAAGGGCGAGGTGCCGGAGGAAGATTACGTGATCCCCATCGGCAAGGCCGATGTGAAGCGGGACGGGTCGGATATTACGGTGATTACGTACGGCAAGGCGGTGCATTTTTGCCTGGAGGCGGCGGCGCAGTTGGAGAAGGAGGGGTACAGTGCGCTGGTGCTGGATCTCCGGACGCTCCTGCCGCTTGACCGGGAGGCGATTGTGGCCGCGGCCCGCAAGACGGGCAAGGTGCTGGTGGTCCACGAGGCTGGCAAGACCCACGGCATCGGGTCCGAGGTGTCGGCAATCATCGCTGAGGAGTGCCTCTTCGACCTGGACGCCCCCATTGAGCGCCTCTGCGGACCCGATGTGCCCGCGATGCCATACGCCGGACCCATGGAGAAGTTCTTCATGCTGTCGCAGGAGAAATGCCTGGAGGCAATGCGGAAGTTGGCGCAGTACTAGAAAGGCGCGGAATACGAGACTGGTCTGTCGCATCGGCCCTACAGCGGCACGAGCCGGCGGGCGGAGGGCCTGTCATGGGCACCTCCGCAGGGCCGTTTGAGTTGACGCCTACAGGCAGTTAGCCCCGCTACCACACGTGATCAGCCGTCGTCGGCGGTGCGTCCCTCAGAGAAGGTACCCTATGCCGGTTCCGACGACGGCGCTTGACCGAGGGCTTACTGCCTGTTGGCGGAGACTTGGGGCACAAGGGGGTGCCCGTGGCAGGCCCGGAACCAGACTGCTGAGGGGAGTGACAATATGGAGATCAGAATGCCACAGCTAGGCGAGTCGGTCACCGAAGGCACGCTGGGCAAGTGGCTGGTCAAACCCGGCGAGGCCGTGAAGAAATATCAACCGATCGCCGAAGTGATTACCGACAAAGTGAACGCGGAGATTCCCGCCCCGGCGGACGGGGAGATCGCTGCGCTCGAGATTGCCGAAGGGACGACCGTGAAAGTCGGGACGCTGATCGCCCGCATGAACGCCGGCGGTGAGGCAGTCCCTGCTCCGGCCCCGGTCGCCGCCGTGGGGGCGGCGGTCAGACCGGCGGCCCTGTCCGGTGCCGCCGTAGCTGCAGTGGACGGGCCCAAGGGCGACGCAGCCGGGCGCTTCAGCCCGGCGGTGCTCAAGCTCGCCCAGGAGCACGCCATCGACCTGGGCCGGCTGACGGGCTCCGGCCTCGGCGGCCGGATCACCCGCAAGGACGTGGAGAACTACATCGCCGCGGGCACCGCGGCTGCCAGGCCGGCCCCCGCCCCGGCACCAGCCCCGGCGTACACCCCGCCCCCGGCGCCCCAGCCGCTGAATACCGACCAGGTCGTACCCGTCGACGCCGTCCGGCGCCGCATCGCCGAGAAGATGGTCCAGTCCAAGCACGAGGCGCCCCACGCCTGGACCATGCTCATGGTTGACGTCACCGGGCTGGTGAAGCTGAAGGAGCAGATGGGCGAAGAGTTCAAGCGCCGGGAGGGCATCAGCCTTTCGTACGTGCCTTTCTTCGTCAAGGCGGTCGTCGAGTCGCTGAAGGAGTTCCCGCTGGTCAATTCCCAGTGGGCGGGCGAGAGCATCATCATCAAGAAGGAGATCAACATCTCCATCGCGGTCGCCACGGAGACGGCCCTCGCGGTGCCGGTGATCAAGAACGCCGACCGGCTCTCCATCGCGGGGCTGAACCACGCCGTGGCCGACCTGGCGGCCCGGGCCAGGGCCGGGAAGCTGACGCTGGACGACATCAGCGGCGGGACGTTTACCGTCAACAACACGGGTTACTTTGGCTCCTACATGTCGGCGCCCATCATCAACTACCCGCAGGCGGCGATCGTGGCCTTTGAGGCGATCACGAAGACGCCGGTGGTGCTGGAGAACGACGGCATCGCCATCCGCTCAATGATGAACATGTGCATGAGCCTGGACCATCGCATTCTCGATGGGCTGGTGGCGGGCAGGTTCTTGCAGGCGGTCAAGGCCAGGCTGCAGGGGTACGGACCGGGGAACGTAGCGTTGTACTAAAGCCGAGAAAGGCGCCGGTGCTTGCACTGGCGCCTTCATTTGACGTGATTTGGCTATGGTGCCTACACTGAGATCAGAGACAGCGGAAAGGGGTGAGGTGCCTGTGTCGATGCCCGGACCTCGCTTTACCTTTGAAGACTACAACGTCGCCGACATGTTCCGGGACTGATCTCCCGGCAGGGAGAGACGTGTTACGGACCCCGCCAAGGAGCAGCCCGACATGACTGCTATGCTTGCGCTACTGCTATGGGTCCTCCACGGAATGCCGCTGTGGTGGTCGTGGGGGCAATTCCGCCCCCATATCGCCCTGCTCCACGGGCTCCTGGTCGCCCTGCTCGCGGGCGGCCTGATCGCCCTGGGCGCCCCCCCGTGGCTCGTCACGGGCGCCGCCGCCGTGGCCGCACTTACTCGCCCGTCAGCGACGCGATCAGGTCGCCGATCACCGGGTAGCGGTGCGGCTGGCCGCCAAACGCCTTGACCATCGCCATGATCACCAGCACCAGAACCGTCAGCCCAAGCACCGCCGTGGCCAGGCCGGCCAGCAACATCGGGCCGATGAAGCCGGCTGTGAATAGCCGGACCGGGTTGAACGCGACCCACAGGCCGGCACCGCCCACCAGGGTGCCGAAAGCGAACCGAATCAGGTACAGGATGACCGAGACGCCCAGTGCCTGCTTGACGTGGTTGGCTACGAATTTGGACTTGGGCAGATAGACCACCAGCATGATGATCTGGAACGCGAGACCGAGCCAGCCAAACAGGACGCCCAGGTGGACCAGACCGGCAAGTGTGCGTTCTTCTTGCGATACCGTCATAACAGCATTCGCCTCCATATGTAGTGCGGCAGGGGATTCCCCATTCGGAGGGGAATCTTTTCGTATACGAGACTCTTCACCGGGCTGGTTTGGTTCACCCAAACATGGCCGGCTTAGGGTAAACTGAAGGGGACCACTTTGGAGCATAGGAAGTGACTGTCTTGGGGGAGTTCAAGACCGACCCTGAACTCGCACTGCCGGTGATGCCCAGCCGGGCACGCGCAGACGTCAGCCGCAAGCCCGAATGGCTCAAGATCAGCCTGCAGACCGACCCCGACTTTTCCGAGCTAAAGAAGCTGATGCGGGGCAAGGGGCTGCACACGGTCTGCGAAGAAGCCCGCTGCCCGAACATATTTGACTGCTGGAACCGGCGCACGGCGACTTTCATGATTCTCGGCGAGGTCTGCACCCGCAACTGCGGCTTCTGCGCCGTCACGTCGGGCATGCCGTCGGAACTGGATATGGCCGAACCGGAGAAAGTGGCCGACGCCTGTGTGCAGATGAACCTACGCCATGTGGTGGTCACGTCCGTCGCCCGCGACGACCTGAAGGACGGCGGCGCATCGATTTTCGCCGAGACCATCCGGGCGATTCGGCGCAAGAACCCCATGACCGGCGTGGAAGTCCTGATTTCCGACTTTAACGGCGACCCGGACGACCTCCAGGTCGTCATGGACGCCGAGCCAGATGTGCTCAACCACAATATTGAGACCGTGCGCCGCCTCTCGGACCGGGTCCGGTCCCGGGCCAAGTACGACCGGTCGCTGGAGCTGCTGCGCCGGGCAAAGGCCATGAAGCCGCAGATTCCGACGAAGTCGTCGATCATGGTCGGGCTGGGCGAGACGATGCAGGAGCTGTACGAGGCGATGGACGACCTGCGGGCCAATCAGGTGGAGATCGTCACTTTCGGGCAGTACCTCCGGCCCACAGCCCGCCACCTGGCGGTGGAGAAGTTCTACACGCCCGAGGAGTTCGGCCATCTGCGGGACGAAGGCTTCAAGCGGGGTTTCGCCCACGTGCAGTCCGGGCCGCTGGTCCGCTCCAGCTACCACGCCGACGAGCAGTCGGCGGGCGCCGTTGCCAGGCGCCAGGCCGAATCAGCAGCTGAGACCGGCGCATAAGCATACTGAACCACGCCGCCCGGCAACCGAGGGCGGCGTGGTTTTTGCTGTATTGGCTTCCGCTGGCAGGCAGGACTTTGCGCAACTTGGCCGAAATGACTATGCCTGTATATAATGACCTGATTACTTGGTCTACCGACAACAAGGGGGCGCCCGATGATGCAGTGTCCACAGTGCGGTGCAGAAGTGGGGAATGCGAAGTTCTGCGGGTCCTGCGGGGCGGCCGCGCCGGCGGCTGCAGCGCAACAGCAGCCATACCAGCAGCCGTATCAGCAACCGTACCAGCAGCCTTACCAACAGCCATATCCGATGCCCATGCCCCCCCGGAAGAAGAGTCTGACCTGGCTTTGGATCATCCTTGGCGTTGCCGGATTCCTCCTGGTCGCCATCATCGGCCTCGCCCTGCTCGGCGATGATGACCCCAGGCCGCAGCCTACACCTGACAAGAAGGACCAGGCTGTGGTGGCCAACGGGGCGGACGCCGTGGTGAAACAGTACCTGGACCACCGGAAGGCCGGCGCCCTGGACAAGGCCTATGAACTGATCAGCCCCAAGGCGCGGGAAACCTTTTCCTTTGCCGACTATCAGGAGTATTACAAGGACGCCAAAATCGTCTCGTACGGGAGAATCGAAGTAACCCAGGGCGCCAAAGACCCCTGGTACGCAGTGCCGGTACACGACGTCAACGTCGGAGACTACACGTACCCCACCATGCCGCTGGTGGCGGTCAAGGCGGACGGCCGCTTCTGGGTCGCCCTGGATAATCCCCTGAACCTGAAAATGGACAACGCCTTCGCGGACAAGAACTACGCGGAAGCCCTGAAGCTGGCTGACCAAATGCTCGCCATCAATCCGGCCAGCTACTTCGCCTACTACAACCAGGGGTGGGCGTATTTGGAGACCCAGCAGAACGCGCTGGGACTGAAGGCGTTCACCGAAGCGAGCAAATACGCCGTCGCCGAAGACAAGCCGGCAGTGCTGCGCGCCACCGCTGCCGCCTATGGCCGTATGAAACAGTGGGAGCAGGCGGCGACGCAGGCGGAGGAGGCCCGCAAGGTGGGGCAGACCCAGGCCGCGAACTATGAGGAGAACTGGCTCCGCGGCTTGGATCAGGACCTTGCGATCTATTACAACCAGTTGGGCAAGTACCCCCAGGCGATCGAACTGCTGGATCAGCTCTTTCAGGCGGATCCCAAGGGCAACTGGGGCGGCAACGCATCCGTCGCGCTGGAGCGCAGGCCCTACAAGGTGGAGAACGGTCTGGCCACCTACAAGCTCTTCCGGCAGGGTGTCAATTTCGCCCTGCCCCAGGACTGGGTGGTCTCCATGGAGACGACGGGCGGCGACTGGTGGTTTGCCACCCATCCGTCATCGCCGCAGGGCCGGATCGACATGGGCGTCTACTTCCGCGGCGATTACATCGGCAAGACGATGGACGAAGCCGTCGAGGGCCTGTTGGAGCAGTACCGGGAGCCCATCGGGTCGCCCAGGCAGGATATCGACATTACAGGCAGACAGAATCTGACCGTGGGCGGCAAGCCCGCCGTGCGCCTCGATTTCAGCAACGGGACGGTATCGGTGCTGGTGCCAGGCGCCGCCCAGGCCTGGATCGACTTCCACTGGTTCAACCGGCCGGAGTCGAAAGCCGCGATTGACGTGATACTGCCCACCGTACAGTTCAGCCGATAGCAGGACAGGGGCCGCAACCGTGACGGGTTGCGGCCCCTGAGCGTCCGAACGAGTCATGTTCCCAGGAGGGGCCGGAGGACCCGGCCGGTATGGGAGGCCGCTACTTCGGCCACCTGCTCCGGCGTGCCTTCGGCAATCACCTGCCCGCCGGCCTTGCCGCCTTCGGGGCCCAGGTCGATGATCCAGTCGGCCACCTTGATGAGATCCATGTTATGCTCGACGACGACAACGGTGTTGCCGGCGTCGGCCAGCCCCTGCAGCACCTTGATCAGGTTGGCGGTGTCGGCGGCGTGCAGCCCCATCGACGGCTCGTCGAGCAGGTATAGGCTCCGTCCGGCGCCCCGCCGCCCCAGCTCCTTGGCCAGCTTGATGCGCTGCGCCTCGCCGCCCGAAAGGGTCGTCGCCGGCTGCCCCAGCTTCAGGTAGCCCAGTCCGCACTCGACCATCAGGGAGAGCCGGTCATACACCGGCGCCACCTCGCGGAAGAGATCGGCGCCCTGCTCGATGGCCATGTCCAGCACGTCGGCGATGCTGTAGCCCCCATATCGGGCCGCCAGCACCTGTTCTTTGAAGCGCCGGCCCCGGCAGGCCGGGCACCGCACCGTCACGTTGGGCAGGAAATGCATCTGGACCGTCAGGACCCCGGCGCCCTGGCACTTCTCGCACCGGCCCCCCGCGACGTTGAAGGAGAAGTGCCCGTCCGTCAGCCCGTGGCTCTTCGAGTAAGGCAGCGAGGCGTAGACCTTGCGGATGGCGGCAAAGGCGTCGGTATAGGTCGCGGCGTTCGAGCGCGGCGTCAGCCCGATGGCCGTCTGGTCGACCGTCACAATCCGGTCGAGGTGCTCCCAGCCGCGGATCGCGTCGTGCTCCCCCGGCTGGTCGGCGGCCCCGTAGAACCGCTGACGGGCGGCGCGGTCCAAAATGTCAAAGAGCAGGGTCGACTTCCCGGATCCCGATACGCCCGTAACAGCGATGAGCTTGCCGAGCGGCAGGCTGACGGTGATGTTCTTCAGATTGTGCGCCCGGGCGCCCTCAATGGTCAGGTGCGTCCCGTCGCCGGGCCGCCGGGCCGCCGGCGCGGCGATCGATTCCGCCCCGGAGAGGAACCGCCCGGTCGGCGATTCGGCCACCTGCGCCACTTCCGCCGGCGTTCCCGCCGCCACCACTTCACCGCCCTTGCGCCCGGCGCCGGGGCCCATATCGATGATGTAATCCGCCGCGGCGATCAGTTCCAGGTCATGCTCGATCACCACCACCGTGTTGCCCAGGTCCCGCAGGCGGCGGAGGATATCGATCAGGAGCGCCGTGTCGCGCTGGTGCAGACCGAGGGTGGGCTCGTCCAGCACGTAGATGACGCCTTCCAGCCCGGAGCCCAGCAGCGCCGCCAGGCGGAGGCGCTGGCCCTCGCCGTACGACAGCGTCGGCGAGGAACGCTCCATGGTCAGGTAGCCCACGCCCACGCGTAGAATCCGCCTGATCCGCTCCCGCAGATCATCCATGATCGGCTGAATGATCGACCATTCGGCGGGATCGACGACCGCCGGCAGCGACTCGATCCACTCGGCCAGGTCGGTCAGGGGCATCTGCGAGAGCGGAATGATCGTCTGACCGGCCACGGTGACCTGCCGGCTCTCGGCCCGCAGGCGCTGGCCTTCACAGTCGGGGCACGGGTAGCTGTGGATGTATCGCTCCATCTTCTCACGGTATTTCTGATCCTCGATGCGGGCGGCGTAGCGCCGCATGAAGCTGGTGACGACGCCTTCAAAGCGTCCGGCGCTCACGGTAGCAGGCGGCTGGGCGCCGGGGAAGCGCCGGCGGAACTGCGGGCTCTCCGCACCGTACAGAAACAGATCCCGCTGCACGTCGCCGTACTCCCGAATGGGCAGGTTGGGATCGAACCGGAACCCGTAATGCGCGGCCGCCTTTTGCAGGGTATTCATCTGATACGTGTTGAATCCTTCAACCCAACCGTGAACGGCGCCTTCGGGGATGCTCTTGCTCTCGTCGACCAGCTGGCTCACGTCCACCTGATTGACGACGCCCAGACCCGTGCAGGTGGGGCAGGCGCCCTCCAGCTTGTTAAAGGAGAAGTGGCCCATCTCGAACTCCTGAACCTTTGTGCCGCAGTGCGGGCAGGGATAGGTGGCCGCTTCGTCGGGCTCGTCTGCTTCTTCCAGGGTGATCTCCTCAAGCATGTGGGGCGGCGCGATATCCTTGCCGCAGGCGGGGCAGGGCCGGTGCCCGATCTTGGCGAACAGGACCCGCAAATAGGTGTATATGTCCGTCTCGGTGCCGACCGTGGAGCGCGGGCTGCGGTTGGTCAGGTGCTGGTCGACGCTGATGGTCGGCGACAGGCCTTCAATCCGGTCGATGGGCGGCCTTTGCAGCTGGAACGTGACCATGCCGACCGACTCCAGGAACTGCCGCTGGCCTTCCTTGTGCAGGGTCTCGAAGGCGAGCGCGGACTTGCCCGACCCGGAGAGTCCGGTCAGGACGACCAACTTGTACTTGGGAATGCGGACCGTGACGTTCTTCAGGTTGTGGAGCCGGGCGCCCCGGATGATGATCTCGTCAGACATGCCGACGTCGCTCCTTTCGGGATTGACTACCCGATGATTCTATCATAGCACCCCAACCTTCGTGCTCTAGTGGAGGGTTATAATTGATGAAGCCCTTACGGACATCGGAGATCGCCAGAGCGACGGGGATCCATGCCAATACGGTGCGCAAATACGAAGAGCTTGGCTATCTGCCCAGGCCGGTGCGCGGGGCAAACGGCTACCGGGAGTTTACGGAACGCCACCTGGATCAGCTCAGGCTGGTTGTGGCGCTCTTCCGGTGCTCGTGGCTGGGGGAGACGATCAGACTAAAGGTCCTCGATACGGTCATGCTGTCGGCCACGGGCGATTTCGCTGCCGCCAGGGAGGCCGGCGGCGCCGTACTGGCGCTGGTAGCCGGGGAGCGGCGCCGGGCTGAGCTGGCCGCCGAGCTTTTGGCCGAGTGGGCAAGCAGCCGGACCGCAGGCATCGCGGCGCCGGCGGGTATGTCGATCAAGGAAGCGGCGGCGTACCTGCACGTAACGGCCCACACGCTGCGGAACTGGGATCGGAACCGGCTGGTGGCGGTGCCGCGCGACCCGTCGAGCGGGTACCGGATGTACGGCCCCGCTGAACTGCGCCGGCTGATGGTGATCCGCGCCCTGCGCCGGGCGCGTTACAACTTGATGTCAATTCTGAACATGTTCCGCCAGCTCGAGGCCGACCCGAAGATCGACCCCCGGGCCGCCATCGACAGCCTGCCGCCGGGGGAGCCCGATATCTACCATTCGACGTACCGGTGGCTGACGAAAGTGAAAGTGATCGAAGGATTTGCCCGGGAGGCGGTGGCGCACTTAGAAGCGATGAGCCGGCGCTACGCGTGAATCGCGTCACTGGAAGAAGCCCGGAGGCTCGCCGCCTCGGATCCCTTTGTTGCTGCCGGAGCCGAAGAGTTCCATTCAGACAAGGGCCGCGACCGTCAGCCGGTCGCGGCCCACGCGCGTCGCTCAAGAATCCTTCACGCAAACCGGAGCGCAATCTGCACATCCGTCTGGTTGAATCAAGGACGGAGATGAACTACAGGAGGGAACGTGCAGATGCTGCGCAACCGAATGGTCGCCCTCTGCCTCTCGGCGGTGCTGCTGGCGGGTTGCTCCGCCGGTGCGACGCCCGCCGGCGGCACTCAGGCGCCGCCCCCGTCATCCGACAAGGCCACCGCACTGACCATCTACGCCCCCACAGGTCTGCGGCGGGAGGCCCTCGACGATGCCATTGAAGTGTACGAGGAGAAGCATCCCAACACGAAGATCCGCGTGCGTGAACTGCCCCCGCAGCAGATGATGACGAAGGACGGCGGTTTCAACCCCGCCACCGTCGAGGGCGGCGACATCGTCCTGGTGCCCGATGGCCAGGCACAGGGCATGTACGCGGCCGGCATGCTCAGGGACCTCAGCAGCATCCGGGCGCCGCAGCTCAACGATCTGACCGCCCCTCTGTATGACGAGTTGGGCGTGAAGGACGGCAAGCGCTATGGCCTGCCGTACAGCCTCACCCCCGGCCTGATCATGGCCAACCCCGATGCGCTGTCCAGGGCCGGCGTAAAGATGCCCACTGTCGACTGGACGGTACAGGACTTCGAACAGGCGGTGGTCGCACTCCACGCAGCCGGCGCCAGCTACTTCCTGCCGCTCAATTCCCTGATCGATCCGCTCGTCCGCGCCTACGGCGGCGCGATGTACGATGCGGACCGGCAGGCCTGGGCCTTTGACACGCCGGAAGCCAGACAGGGCCTTTCGCTGGTGGGACGTCTGACCAGGGACGGCGTTTTGACGGCGGGCACCGCCAACACGAAGATCATCATCGGCAACGGCCCGGGCGCCCCGGCCCTGAGCATACTGCCAGCCAAAGCCGGCGTCATGATGTCCGGCATGACGATGCTTCCCTTTCCCAAGGGGCCCAAAGGGCGCTCCACTGCTGTATCCGCCCAGGTCGGCGCTGTCCTGAACACGTCTGCTGACCCGGAAGCTGCTGCCGACTTCCTCAAAGAGCTGATCTCCAACCCCGCCGCGCAGCAGGCGCTGGCCAAGGGCGGCGTCCGGCCTGTCATAGACGATGCCAAGGCCATAGCCGCCTGGCAGGAATCGGTGGGCAGTACCACCGCCCAGGCCATCGACCTGTCGCTGGAAGGCGCACATGTGGAATCGGTCATCCCGAACTACGCTGACGCCCTCACCGGACTTGAACCCTTCTTCACCGGAAGGGCCACGCTCGACGAAGTCGTGCCCGGCCTGATCGCAAGGCTTCAGTAGCGCGCGGCCGCCACAGCTTGGTCAATATTCCTTCACGGAAACCGAAGCGGTATCTGCACCGGCTTCTGGTTGAATCAAGGACGAAGACGGACTTACAGGAGGGACTGTGCAGATGCTGCGCAACCGAATGATCGCCCTTTGCCTTTCGGCGGTGCTTCTGGCGGGCTGCTCCGCCGGCGCCAAGACCGCCGAGACCCCGGCGCCCAAGGCGCCCGATAAGCCGACCGAACTGACGATTTACGCCCCCTTCGGCCTGCGCCGGGAAGCTCTCGATGACGCTATTGAGGCGTACACGGACAAGCATCCCAACACGAAGATCCGCGTGCGTGAACTGCCCCTGCAGCAGATGCAGACCAAGGATGGCACCTTCAACCCCGCCACGGTGGAGGGCGGCGACATCGTGCTGGTCCCTGACGCCCAGGCGCGCAATATGCACACTGCCGGCCTGCTCCGGGATCTGAGCAGCATCCGGGCGCCGCAGCTCAACGACCTGTCCGCCCCGCTCTTCGATGAGCTCGGCATATTGGACGGCAAGCGCTACGGCCTGCCCTACGCCATCACGCCCGGCCTGATCATGGTCAATCCCGATGTGCTGGCAAGAGCCGGCCTGAAGATGCCCTCTGCCGACTGGACGGTGCAGGATTTCGAACAGGTGGTGACGGCGCTGGACGCAGCCGGCGTCAAGTACAACCTCTCGCTCGGCTTCCTGATCGATCCGCTCGTGCGGGCCTTCGGCGGAAAGATGTACGATCCGGCCAGGCAGGCCTGGGCCTTCGACACGCCGGAAGCCAAGCAGGGCCTCGCCTTTGTGGGCCGTCTGACGAAGGAGGGCATCCTCCCCGTCGATGACGGCGCCAGGGTGATGGTCATGATCGGGGGCGGCCCGGACGCCCCGGCCCTCAGCGTGCTGCCCGGCAACGCCAGCGCCATGATGCCCGGATTGACCTTGTTACCGCTGCCCAAGGGGCCCAAAGGCCGGTCCGTCGCAGTCTCCGCCCAGGTCGGCGCCGTGCTCAACGCATCGGCCAATCCCGAAGCGGCCACGGACTTCCTCAAGGAGCTGATCGCCAACCCGGCCATGCAGCAGGCCCTGGCCAAGGGCGGCGTCCGCCCCCTGATCGAAGATGCCAGGGCCCTGGCCGCCTGGCAGGAAGCGGTGGGGACCACCACATCCCAGGCCATCGAGCTGTCGCTGGAGGGCGCCTACGTCGAGTCCGTCAGGCCGAACTACCGGGAGGCGTTGTCCGGGCTGGAGCCGTTCTTCACCGGCAAGTCCACGCTTGATGAGGTCGTGCCCGGGTTGATCGAGAGATTGCAGTAAGGAGGCTTCTGTGCATGTCCAAGCGCTGGATGCTGACTCTGATGCTGGTGGCCGTGCTGGCTGCTGTCGCTGTTCCGGCCGCCAGCGCCGGGGTGCTGACTTCGTCAGGATATACGTATGTGCTGCGGGGCCGGGAACTGGAACTGCCGGTCGATATCCTGACCGTGCAGGGCGCCGTCCTCGTGCCTGAAGAGCTGCTGGCGGCGCTGGAGCTGCGCCCCGCCGTCGACGGTGACGCCATCCGCTTGGAGCGGGGGCCGGTGACGGTGGAGCTGGGGCTCGGCTCCGACGTGGCCCGCATTGACGGAAAGGCCCGACTGCTCAAAGCAGCCCCGTTGCTGGCCTCCGGGCGCCTCTTCGTGCCGGCGGAAGTGCTGGCCGACCTCGGCCTTTCCCTGATTGTGGACGGCAAGTTCGTCCTGCTGACCAGGTATGACGCCGCCTCAGGCGATGCGGGCCATGTGGATCTGAAGGCCCATTCGCTGACAACCGCCGCGCGGGATGGCGGCAGCCCCTACGATTTGGAAGTAGTCGCCCTCACCCCGGAGCTGCTTGCCGACCCGTCCCTGAGCATCCCCTGGGGAACCCAGCTGAAGCTCCGGGCGCTCGTGGAGACCCGGACCCTGCTCCTGGTGACGCTGCATAACCCGGCGCCCCGGGCCGTCACGCTCGATCCCGCCCGGCTGATGCTGGTCGACGAGGCCGGGCGCCAGTACGACTACCAGAAGCAGGAGTTCCCGGTCACCGGATCGGTGACGGGCGCCGTGGCGCCCGGCGCCCGCCGCACCAGCGTGCTGGCGTTCGCCAGGGTGGAGGGGGCGGAGTTCGACCTCTATCACGATGCGGCGCAGAACATGCTGGGGAGGCTGCCTGCCCGATGAGCGCGCTGGTGCAGATCGATGGGGTATCGCGTTCCTTCGGACCTGTGCAGGTGCTCAAAGGCATCACCCTGACGGCGGAACCGGGCGAGACCATCGCGATTTACGGCCGCTCGGGGTCGGGAAAGACCACCTTGCTCAACATCGCCGGCGGGCTGGACCGGCCGGACGGCGGAAGGGTGTGCGTGGCGGGGGAAGAGCTCGGCGCGCTCGACGCCCGCCGCCTTGACGAACTGCGGCGGACGCAGATCGGCTTCATCTTCCAGTCCTACGGGCTGCTGGCGCACCTGACCGCCCGGGATAACATCGAATTCGCCCTCCGGCTCTGCGGGGCGCCCCGCAAGCTCTGGCGGGAGCGCATCGACGAATCGCTGGAAGCGGTGGGCCTGATGGGGCGCGCCCACCACCGCCCGGCAGAGCTGTCGGGCGGGGAGCGGCAGCGGGTGGCCGCGGCCCGGGCGCTGGCCATCCGGCCGCGGCTGCTGCTGGCGGACGAGCCGACGGGCGCCCTCGACCATGCCACATCCCTGACCATGATCGATACGCTGGTCCGGTTTGCGCGGCAGACCGGGGCATGCGTCTGGATCGTTACCCATGACCAGTCCATTCAGGAACGGGTGGACAGGGCCTACCGCATAACCGAGGGGCGCGTTGCCCCGGCCGCAGAGGTGATGTCGTGAAAAAGATGATGCTCGCAGGCGTGGTCGCACTGCTGGCCACGGGCTGTTCACTGCTGCCGAAGGAGGCCGCCCCGCCGGTGGTGGAGGTACAGGAGGCGCAGGTTACCCAGCGAGAAGTGGTTACGGTCAGGCGGGACGCCATCGAGTCCCGGCAGACCCTGAATGTAACGTTCGGCGCCGCAAGGGAAGCCGAGCTGTACTTCCGCTCATCCGGGCGGCTGAAGCGGCTGCACGTTACCCCCGGCCAGACAGTGGCGGCGGGCGCCCTGCTCGCCGAACTGGAATCGGGCTCGCTGCCCTACGACCTGCAGTCTGCCGAAATCGAGCTGGAGAAGGCGAAGCTGAACCTGGAGAAGGCGCGCGCCCGCATCGGCTTTGTCGATGAGCCATCCGAGGCGGACCTCCGGCGACTTGAGCTGGAGCTGCAATCCGCTGAACTGCGGGTCAGGCGGCAGCAGGAGCAGCTCGCCGATTCCCTGCTCTATGCCCCTTTCGCTGGGCAGGTGGTCAGCGTGGCCGCCGCCGAAGGCGATATGGTCGAATCGTTTGATGAGTTGATGGTCCTGGCCGGGGAGGGCGGCGCCGTCGCCCGAGCGACGGTGGACGAGGCCACCGCGGCCAGACTCCGGGCCGGTCAGGCCGTGGATATCTTCCCGACCGACGGCAACCCGGAGCCCGTTCGGGGCAAAGTGGTGTCGGTGCCCCAGGTTGGCTCCCAGGACAAGACCTTGCTGCTCGCACCGGATAAGCCTTCCGACCGGATGCGCATCGGGCGCAACGGCAAGGCCGAAGTCGTGCTGGAGTCCAAGGCGGACGCCCTGGTGGTGCCCCTGAGCGCCATTCGCACCTTCGGCGGGCGCAAGTTCGTGACCGTCATGGAAAGTGATGCCCGCAAGGAAGTGGCTATCAAGACCGGCCTGGAGAGCGACCAGTATGCGGAAGTGCTGGAAGGGCTCAAGGAAGGCGACCGGGTGGTGAGCCGATGAAGCTCAGGTTGCTCCGGCGCCGGTGGCGGGGCGCCGCGGGGCTGACGGGCCTGCGCCTGTGCGGGCTGGTCCTGGCGGCCCTGCTGACCGCCGCCGTGCCCGTGTTTGTCAGCGGGGCGATGGAGCAGGTGCTCCACCGGACGCTGACCGCTTCCGGCGACGGGGCGGCGGCGGTGGTGGCCTGGACGGCGCCTGATGATGATGTGGACCATTCGGCAGGGCTGGGCCAACTGAACGAGTATCTGGCCTCGTTCGGGCCGGTCGAGCAGATGCTCTCCACCGGGCCCTTGGGGGTGCAGCAGCGGGATGCCGCCGGCCAACTGCTGGCGGGCAAGAAGTACTACCGTCTGGCGGCGCTTCCCTCCGGGGTACAAGTCCAGGCCGGGCGCCTGCCCGAGCCGGGCAAGCCGGAAGTGCTGGTGCCCGCCAAGACCGGGTATGAAGTGGGAACCCGCCTGCGCCTGCCGCTCGACCAGCCGGTGGAAGTGACCGTCGTGGGCGTCGCCGCCGCCGCCGGCGGCCCGCTCGACGGGGCGCTGCTGGTCTCCGGGCAGTACTGGGAGAGCCTCGGCGCCGCAGTGGGCGAGGCCGTCTGGACCGTGGCGTTCCCGGCTGACCGGCTCCACGCGGCGGAAGCGCCGGCTCTGGCGGGCGCCCTGGCGGAGCTGCCGGTGCGGGTCCAGCAGTATCTGTCCGGGGCCGAGGTGGTGGAGACGCCCCTGCAGCCCATCGCCGACTTCGTCAGGCAGATGGCCGCCACGCAGCAGTTCCTGTTTGTGCTGCTCACCCCGGTCTTTCTGTTGATCCTCTTCTTCGTATCCGCCACGGCCGGGGCGGTGGTGGAGAGCCGGAAGGTGGAGATCGCCGTCCTGCGCAGCCGTGGGATGAGCCCGTGGCGAACGGTCGCCTTCTACCTGCCCGAGAGCCTGGCCCTGGCGGCCGCCGCCTGGGGAACAGCCCTGCTGCTGACGCCCGCCACCGTCCGGGTGATGGGCCTGAGCGCCGGCTTTCTGCAGCTGGTCGGGCGCCCGCCGATGCCCGCCGGGCTGTCGGCCACGGCGGTCCTGCTGGCCCTGGGGGCGGCGGTGGCGGCCGAGGCGGTGGCGCTGATTCCCCTGGCCCGGGCGACTGGCTTCAGCGTGGTCACCCTCCGCCAGGAGGCAGCCACGCACTCCGTGGCTCTGGCCGCCCTGCAGGGCGCCGGAGAAGCGGCGCTCCTGGGGCTTGTGGCATATGGCACCTGGCGGGCCGGCTCCGCCGGGGTAGCGAATGATCTGCTGATGTGGGCGCTGCCGCCGCTTGCGCTGGCTGTGGCAGGGCTGATCTTTCTCCGGCTCTTTGAGCCGGCGGTCCGCTGGCTGGGCCGACTGGTTCGGCCGTGGCTGTCGCCGCCGGCGTTCCTGGCCCTGACGCTGCTGGAGCGGCCTCCGGCCCGGCACCGGATTCTCGCCCTCATGCTGGTGCTGACCACCGGGCTGGGCGTCTACGGGGCGGCCTTCGCCCGGACGCTGGACCTGGACCTGGTCGCACGGACCGAGTACCGGGTCGGGGCGGACCTGACCCTGCGGACGGTCTGGGAGAGCGAAGTGCTGGAGATGAGCCCCGAAGGAGAAGCTACATCGATGGCTTATCGGGAGCCGCCTTTCAGCGAGTTGGAAGCGGTGCCGGGCGCCGCGGCGCTGGCCAAAGTCCAGACCCGGCGGGAGGTGGGCTTCGTTGCCGGATCCCGCAGTCTGGGGAAGATGGATCTGGTCGGCATTACACCGGTGGAGTTCGGGCAGGTGGCCCGGTTCCTGACCGACTTGACGCCCGGACCGGCGGCGAGTCTGAATGCGCTCGCGGCCGATGAGCAGGCCGTGCTGGTCTCGGGGGATTTGGCCCGGCGGGCGGGTCTGAAGCCCGGTGACCGCCTTACGGCCAGGCAGGGCGAAAGCGAAGCGGCCCTGGTGGTAGCGGGGATTGTGCCCTTCTGGCCCGGGCGCCTGCCCGAGCAGGGGGAGTTCGTGGTCGGGAGCCTGCTGTATCTGCAGGATCTGCTGGGCCTTGCTCCCTACGATGTGTGGGTTCGCCTGGCGCCCGGCACCGATGCGGCGGCCTATGTGGGCGCCGTGAGCAGCTACGGTGTCCGGCTGGCGACCGTCGCCGATGCGCCGAGCCAGCTCGCGGCGGGGCGCCGGGAGCCGTTCCGGCTGGGCATTTACGCCACGCTCTCGACTGGGTTCGTGGTCGCCCTCGCGGCCATGGTACTGACATACCTGTTGGCTTCGGGGCTGACGCTCCAGTCGCGGGCCAAGGAGCTCGGGGTACTGCGGGCCATGGGGATGGGCGCCCGGCAGGTGGCCATGTCGCTCTACGTGGAGCAGTTGGCCGTGGTGGCGTCGGCAGCCGCGGCGGGGCTGGGGGCCGGGGCGCTGGCCGCGGGCTGGTATGTGCCCGTCTTCCGCCAGCAGCCCGGGGAGACGGTGCTGCCCGTGCGGATTGCGGCGGTGGCCGGGGACCGGTGGTCGCTGGTATTGTCGCTTGCCGTGGCGCTGGCGGTGGGTGTGCTGATGATCCGGGCGCAGATGCGCCGGTTGAACGTGGGCGCCGTCCTGCGGCTGGGGGAGGACGGTTAGGTCTGGAAAGGGTCTGAGGAGGGTCTGGGAAGGGTCCGGGAAAACACGCCAAGGAGTGAACCCATGATCACCTGCGAAGGACTCGTCAAGATCTACCGGGCCTCCGGCGTGGAGGTCTTTGCCCTGCAAGGCCTCGACCTGCAAGTCGCCGAAGGCGAATGGGTGGCGATCGTCGGCAACAGCGGCAGCGGCAAATCGACCCTCATGAACGTGCTGGGCGGCCTCGACGCCCCCTCGGCAGGCACCGCCCGTGTCGGCGACTGGGACCTGACCCGGCTGACGCCCAGGCGCCGGGACGCCTACCGTCGCACCGTCACCGGTTTCGTCTGGCAGAACAGCGGCCTCAACCTGCTGCCCTACCTCAGCACCCTGGAAAACATCCTCCTGGCCATGGACGTCGCGCGGCGCCGCCCCGACGCCAAGGCAGCGCTGGAGCTCCTTGACCTGGTCGGCATGGCCGCCAAGAAGGACGCCCTGCCGCCCACGTGCTCAGGCGGCGAACAGCAGCGGGCCGCCGTGGCGGTGGCCCTGGCCGGGCGCCCCCGCCTGCTCCTGGCCGACGAGCCTACCGGGTCGCTGGACGCCGCCTCCGCCGGCCTGGTCATGTCCGCTTTCCGCCGGGTCGGCGAAGCGCTCGGCACCACCATCCTCATGGTGACCCACGACTGGGGCGTCGCCCGCCAGGCCATGCGTACAGTCCGCATCCGGGACGGCAAAGTCGCCACGGAGACCCTGCGCGGCGCTGAGGAAGTCGTCGTCCTCGACAGCGCCGGGCGGCTGCAGATTCCGCGCCACCTGCTGGAGTCAGCAGGAATCGGCAGCCGCGTCGAAGTAACGCTACATGATGGGGATGTTCTGATCCGAAAGAGATGAGGTGATCGCTGGTGGGTGCCTTCCTGCTGCTAGTGGAAGATGACCGCGATGTGGCCGACGCTGTGGTAATGGCCCTGGAAGACGAAGGCTGGAAGGTCGAGCATGCCGCCGACGGCACGACGGGCCTCAAGCGCGCCCAGTCGGGCGACCACGACCTGATCATCCTGGATGTCCGCCTGCCCGGCCTGAACGGCTTTGACATCTGCCGCGAGCTGCGGCGCAGCAGCACGGTCCCCGTGCTCTTCCTGACCGCCCGCGGCGAGGAGCTGGACAAGGTGATCGGGCTGGAACTGGGCGGCGACGACTACCTGGCCAAGCCGTTCGGCATCCGGGAGCTGAAGGCCCGCATCCGGGCCCTGCTGCGCCGGGCTACCGTCCGGCCCGAGGAAGAGAAGCGCCTGCGGGTCCACGATCTCTCCATCTACCCGGAGCGGCAGTCGGTCTACCGGGGCGAAGAGCGGCTTCACCTGACGGCCAGCGAGTTTACCCTGCTGCTGACCATGGCCCGGCGCCCGGGCATGGTCTTCACCCGTGAGATGCTGATGGAAGCTCTCTGGGAGACCGACCGGAATACGGGCAGCGTGCTGACGGTAAACGCCCACATGCGCAACCTCCGCGACCGCCTGGGAGACGATCCGGATAACCCCCGCTACATCCAGACGGTTCGCGGCATTGGCTACAAACTGGTGGAGGAACGATCATGAGAAGCCTGCAGGCCCGCCTGATCGCCTCTTACGTAGTCCTGGCCCTGCTGGTGCTGGCCGGCATGGGGCTGGTCTTCTCCACGGCCTTTGTCAACTACGCCGAAAGCATGCGTGAGCAACGCATCAGCGAGCTGATGGACCGGGCGGCGGCGGTGGTGAAGAACTCCCGGGGCGGCCCCGATGCGCTGGTGGCGGAACTGAACCGCCAGTTCCCCGACCTGGAGTTCACCTTCGTGCCCGGGCTGGTCGTCGTTGCGAAGCAGGGCAGCCAGGTCCGCCTCCCGAGCAAGTTTTTTGACCTGCTGATGCCTGCCCGTGAGCCGTTCTCGGGCTACACCATCGTCTATACGCCGTTCGGGCTGCCTGTGGGTACGTTCTTCGCGGAGCCCAGGCCGGGCAGCCTGCTCTTCAAGACCTTCTACCGGGAGATCTTCCTCCTGCTCGCCATGGGCGCCGGTCTGGCGACGCTGCTGGGCTGGTGGTTCAGCCGCTGGCTCGCCCGCCCCATCTCCCGGCTGACGCAGGCGACGGCAGCCGTGGCCGAAGGGGACTTCCTGCAGACCGTCAGTCCCACCGGCACCACCGAGCTGGACAGCCTGGTCCAGCAGTTCAACCGCATGGTCCAGCGACTGAGCGAGTCGTTCCGGACGCTCTCCGCGGAGCGGGACGTCGCCCGGCGCTTCGCTTCCGATGCCGCCCACGAGTTGAAGACACCGCTGACGGCGCTGAAGGCCTACCATGAGACAGCAACAGACCGACCCGAGCGCCTGCAGCAAGTGCTGCCGGGCATGGGCCGGTCGATCGATCGGATTGAAGGGATCATCACGGGTCTGCTGCAACTGGCCCGCCTCAGCGAGGGGACCGGGCTGGAGCTGTCTGAATGCGACGCCGCGGAGGCCCTCCGTGAACTGCTTCCCGGCTACCGCATGCTGGCACGCGACGCCGGGCACACGCTGGAGACTGCGGGATTGGACCAGCCGCTGCCGGTTCGGCTGGACCGCCGGCTGCTGGAGATCGCCCTGACCAACCTGGTCAGCAACGCCTGCAAATTCACGGCGCCCGGCGGGGTGATTCGCATCGAGGCCGGGCGGAGCGGTCCCGAGGCCGTTATCGCCGTCAGCGACACCGGCCCGGGCATTGCACCGGACGAAGTGGAGCGCATTTTCGAGCGCTTCCACCGTGGCTCGGACACCCAGACCATCCCCGGCAGCGGCCTTGGCCTCTCCATCGTCAAGGAAGCCGCCGGCCGGATGGGCGGCCGCGTTACCCTGCATAGCGAAGTGGGAAAGGGCAGCCGCTTCGCCGTTCACCTGCCGCTGGTGCAGTAGCTGCGCCTTACGCAACCGGCACCGTCTGCGCCCAACCGCGAATGCGCGCCCAGTCGCGGCAGTCGCCTTCCGGCCCGATGTTGAACGTCCGGTACACCCAGCGTGCCAGCCAGGAATCCTTGCTGGGGTCGGAGCCAAGGCCGGCGAACCAGACTTCGTCCACCGGCCCCACCAGCGGTCGGACGGCGTCCAGGTAAGCATGACGCTTCTGCTTGCTCTTTTCGTCGTCGCCGAGGTTCATGATGTGCACGCAGTACAGCACCAGCGGTACTCGGTTAAGCGCCTTCCGGTTGTTCTTGACGAACTCCACCGCTTCGGGCAGCCACTGGCCGCCGTTGATGGCGCTGCCCATGATGATCGCATCGTAGCCGTCCGTGCGCGGGTTCTCCTTGACGGGCTTGACATCGACGGCGAAACCGCGGCTGCCCAGAGTCTCCCCGATGGCGGCGGCTACGCCGACGGTGGAACCGGTGCGGGTGGCATAGGTCACGAGAATACGCTTGCTCATCGTCTGATCCTCTCCAAACGTAAAGTCAGGTGTTTCCGGTTCCGCATCCTTGGCCGCAGAGTCGCCGAGCGCCGCACAGCCGATTCCCGAGGCGAGGGCCACGGTCCCAACAGTCAACCCGGCGACTTTCAGAAAATCCCGGCGGGTCATCGATTTTTCAGCCATGGTTCCTCCTTCATTTGCCATTCCTGTCCACCAGCCTGACGGACAGGAGAATCAGGTTCATGTGGCAGATGACGGTCAGCAGCCCCACCAGGGCCGACTGATCGGGGGCCGGCCCTGTCAGGACCGTCTCGCCCGCTTCCGTCGCCGTGCAGGAGAATCCGTCAAACCAGTCGGCCCAGTTCGCCGGCAGGCGCCCTGCCACCCGAATTTCGTACCGCATAAACATCAGCCTCCCCGGTCTCTGACCCCATTCTGGGGCTAAACCGGAGAGGCTGAACATCTATCCAAAGGTATAACTTCACTTTGGCAGGTGACGGTCAGATCTCCCGCCTTTTCGGTGCGATCCACCTCTCGCCCCGCTCCACGGGCTTGATCAGCACCGTCCGACGGTCGGACGTACGAGGCAGCGAGTTCGTTCACGTTCTCCCCCAAATAATCTCAATCGGGATGCCATTACGTTGATACTTCACGCTATAATGTCAATTAGAACCGGAAGAATATGATCAGCTCAGGAGTGGGAATATGCGCAAGAGTATGGTGGGTCTGATTGCCGCAGCGGCACTGCTCATCGGCGTTGTCGCGGGCGCAGGGGCGGAGAGCATTCGCAAGAGCATCGAGGTCGAGTATCCGGGCATCCAGGTAAGAGTCGACGGCAAAGCAGTCGATTCGGGCGCCTCGCAGCCCTTCATCGTCCTGGCGGAAGGGCGTACATATGTGCCCGCACGGGCGCTCGCAGAGGCGCTCGGCGGCAAAGTAGCCTGGGACGATGCCTCGAAGTCGGTGCTGGTCTACACCTCCAGATACGTCGAGGCCGCCACGGCGGGCGAGACGACGACCTATCGCATGCCCTATCAGGGCGCAAGCATCAGACTGCCCTCTGCCTGGAACAGGAAGAACGATGACGACAACCTGCTGGCCGTCACCGGACCCGGGTCCATGGTGATCGTCAACTGGGGGCAGATGCCGGACGGGGTGCCCTTCCAGACCATGGTTGCGGCCACTGTCGAGGGCTTTCGGAACGCCGCTGAGTTTGAGGTCACTTCTCAGAAGTCCATTGCCCCGATCAAGGGCGCTTTCGCCGCCCAAGAACTAATGGGCACCATGGGCGCCGGCCAGGTGAGCGTACCCTACCGGATGCGTCTGTTCGCCGAGGGAACCAACTTCTGGATGGTGATGGTCACGTATGATGCCGCCAGTGATGAAGGCGGAGTCAAAGCGGGCCAGATCATGGACGGTTTCGCACTCGGCCAATAGGGACAGAAAAGACCCGCCGCAGCTGACTGAGGCGGGTCCCCCTTTTTAGGGGAGCACGAACCGGACCCCGTCACGGCGCAGGCGGCCCTGTTTTTCCATATAGACCAGATGCGCCAGCGCCTCGGACATGGCAAACCGCACCTGGTGGATCGTCAGTCTCCCCGGCTCGAAGACCCGCTCGCACACCTCCCAGGCCGTCGCCCCGTGCCGGCACTCCGCCTCCATGCGGTCCAGCCGCTCTGCGTGATGGTGCCTGATCGCCGCGGCCCGCCCCGCCACATCCGTAATGATGTTGCGATGGCCGGGCAGGGCCAGGCGGGCGCCCAGCGCCTCCACGCGGGCCAGCGACCCGAGATAGTCTTCCAGCGGATTGGGCCGGCAGTCAGGCCAGAGGCTGACGTTCGGCGTGATCTTGTCCAGCAGCATGTCATTGGCGATCAGAATGCCCGAGTCCGGGTCCCAAAAGACGGCCAGGCCATCTGAATGGCCAGGCAGCCAGAGGACTTCATACTCCGCTGCCCCCACGGCAAAGCGCGATCCCGTCGGGATCGGCTGCATCTGTGCGAGCGGCTGCACGTTCCCCCACTGGTGATGGTGGAGGGCGGAGATGGCCGCCGCCGTCTCCACCGGCATCCCTTCCGCAGTGAAGAAGTCCTGGAGCGCCCGTGCCTGCTGCTCCATGCCCATGCCCCAGAACAGCTCGACCTGCCGGAGCTCCGGCTCGTGCAGAAAAGCCGGCGCCCCCGTCAGCTGCTGCAGCCAGCCAGCACCGCCCATATGGTCCGGGTGATAGTGCGTAACGAGAATCCGGTCGACGTCCTGCGCCCGGATGCCGATTTCGGCGAATGCCCGCGGCCACGCATCAACGGCGAGGGCATCGTGAAAGCCCGCGTCGACGATCGTCCAGCCCGCCGGGCCCTGGCAGAGGTAACAGTTGACGTACTTCAGGGGAATCGGGACCGGAATGGGCACCAGAAAGATCCCGTCGGCAACTTCTGCCGGCGATTTGTAAGGGGGTTGCAGAACTGACAAGAGAATGGTTCCCTCCCAGGTGATTAAGGTAGACCGGCGGCAGGCAAGAGCGGCACCAGCAGCGAATACAACCAATTCGTAAGCCACACGAGAATGGGAGAGAAGTAGCTGTGCAACGCCGGCTCCTCGCCGCACTCGCCGCGTTTCTTTTGCTCGCCCCGCTCCTTTCCGCCTGCGCCAGCAAGGGCGATCTGGAAGCGGCCAACGATATTCGCATCTATCAGGCACTGCCTGTTGCCCGCAGCAGTCAACTCGTGGAAACCGAAGGTGAAGGCGAAGCAATCGCGCTGGTCAACACCGGCGCCGAACCGCACACGGTATCCGGCTGGTCGGTGGAAACGGGTTCCGGCCGGGTCCTCTTGCCGAAGCTGACCATCGAAGCGGGCCGGATCATCTACCTGGCCAACGACGCCCAGTACTTCGCGAAATACTGGAACTTCGCCCCTCACTACGAATACGGGCAGGACACCGACAAGGCCGTTCCGGACCTGAAGCTCACAGGCACGAATCCACCGGTGATGAACGACCAGGGCGACGTGATACGCCTTTTGGACGACAAGGCCAAGTTAATCGATATTCTTGCGTACGGCACGGTATCAAACGCCCCAGCCCCCTGGTCCGGGCCGCCCGTCGAACTGGTCAACTCGTTCCCGCTGATCCCCGCCAACCAGGTCATCACCCGGCTCAGGCAGGGCACGGCGTATCGCATGGAATCGCGGGCCGAGTCCTGGTCCGGCGGCACCCGCATGGCGCCCCAGCGGGTCTACTTCGCCGGCCAGACCGACTTTCCCGTCAAGACCGTCAGCGGCCCCATGACCATCACTGCCGCCGCGGCGCCGGACAATACCGGGCCCTTGCTGCTGTCGCTGATCGACAGGGCCAAAAAGTCCATCCGGCTGGTCGCGTACCAGTTCAACCACAAGGAAGTGGCGGAGCACCTGGTGGCGGCGGCCCGGCGGGGCGTCAAAGTGCAGGTGGGCGTGGAGCGCAATCCCGGGGGCGGCGACCTGTTCGACTCGGACAAGGAAGCCCAGGAGCTTCTCGCCAAGGGCGGCGTGGAGATCCTCTACTACTACAAATGGGACGGGGACCTCTCGACGGCCCTCAATCCAATCCACAGCAAGTACGGCATTTTCGATGATGAGACGGTCTTCGTCTCGTCGGGCAACTTCACCAACTCCAGCTACGCGATGGACAGCGCCTGCGGTAACCGTGAGTGGATGGCCGTCTTTGCGGATAACCCCGACATGATCGACCTGATCAAGGACATCTGGGAAGCCGATTTCGGCACGGGGTACGCCGGGGTGCGCCACTACGGCGAAAAGCTCGACCGCCCCCTCCGGCCCGACACGTACGATCCCGGCCCCTGCCTTACGTACAAGGCTGTCAAGCCCGAGCCGGCCACGTTCAGCGGCAAGGCGACGGTCACCCGCATTCTCTCACCCGACAATACCATGGACCGCGAGAACGGCTTTCTCGGCATCCTGCGCAACGCCAAACAGGAGCTGCTCATCAGCGCGAACTACATCAACAAGTGGTGGGGGCCGGCGCCCGCGGAGCAGAACTTCACCGAATACCCGCAGCCTTACCTGACGGAGATTGTGGCAGCGGCCCGCCGCGGCGTCGACGTCAAGGTGATCCTCGACCGCAAGGTGACGCTCAACTCCAAGCGGGACAATCATTATGTGGTTGACTATCTGAACGGCCTCGCGCAAATGGAGCAGCTGAAGCTGGAAGCCCGCCTGGTCAACGCCGACGGCGCCGGCATCGGGCGAACCTATCACAACAAGTCGCTGATCGTCGACGGCGCCGTGGTGATCTCGTCGATTAACGGGTCGGAAAACAGCTTTCGGTACGCCCGCGAACTGGCGCTGAAGATCGACGAGATGCCGCAGGTGACCAACTACTACCGGGACCTGTTCATGCACGACTGGAACGCCAGTGCCAGGCCCAACATGCCGGCAGACCTGACAGCCCACCCGCGCAACGACGGCACCTTCCTCCACTGGTCCAGGAACCCGGAAACGGACGTGACCCGGTACGAAATCTACTACAGACCCAACCAGGACGCTACATGGATGAAGGTAGGCACCGCAACCTTGCCCGAATTCGCCGATTCCCGCGAAGAGGGAATCTGGGGGGTGACGGCGGTGACGAAAGCCGGTGCCGTCTCGCACTACGCCGAGGTCAACCGTTGATGGGTCAGGAAGGAGGACGGCGGACATGAGGCCGCTTACACGCAGACGATTGCTCCTCGCGGTCACTTTCTCCGCCGTGCTGTGCCAGCTGCTGATCATCTGGACGCCGCCGCATTGGCGGGTGTACGCCCAAATCGCTCTGGCTGCACAGATTCTTGTCCTCTGCTACCTGGTTCTGAAGGCTAATGCGCCCGAGGAGGAGCCGCCTTCCAAAGGGCTGCTGGAGTCGATCTCGAGCTTCGACACGACGCTGCGCATTGGCGATGAGACGCTGGATTACCTCAAGCAGGGTTTGAACGAAGAGTCGGCCCAGAAGATCTGCGAGATCATCCACAAGATCACGGAAGTGGACGCCGTGGCCATTACGGACGACCGCGGGATTCTGGGATTCCACGGTGTGGGCTGCCGGCGGCACCGCCAGGGCGGGCCGATTCTGACCGGCGCCACGGCCAAAGTGCTGGCGAGCGGGGAGACGATGATCGTCACCGACCCCCGGATTCTCTCCTGCGACGAGCAGGACTGCCCCCACCCGCTCAAGAGCGCCGTCATTACGCCGCTGCGGTACCGGGGGCGGGTGGTCGGCACCTTCAAGCTCTACCGGTCTTCATCACAGCCGTTTCCCCACTACATTCACCGGCTTGCGGTAGGCATCGCTGCCCTCCTGGGCATTCAAATGGAACTGGGCGAAGCGGACCGGCAGCGCGAGCTGGTGACCAAGGCCCGGTTTGAAGCCCTGCAGGCCCAGATTCGGCCGCACTTCCTATTTAACGTGCTCAATACGATTATTCTGCTGACCCGGACGGACGTGGCCAAAGCCCGGGAACTGCTGATTACCCTGGCTCAGTTCTTCCGCCGGACGCTGGCCAACCGGGGCAACCAGATCACCCTGGCCGACGAAGTGGAGTACGTCAACACGTACCTCTCGCTGGAAAAAGCCCGCTTTGGCGACAAGCTTCAGGTCCGGATGCGGATCGACCCGGAACTGCTGCGAATGCAGGTCCCGGTCCTGACCCTGCAGCCCCTCGTGGAGAACGCCGTGGTGCATGGCCTGGCGCCGAAGGAAGACGGTGGCCGGATCGCCATCCGGATTCACCGGGTCCACGACGATGCGCACCTCTTCCTGTGCGACAGCGGCGTGGGCATCGGGATGGCCGACCAGCCCCGGGTGTTTGAAGAAGGCTACGGCGAGAACATGGGTCTGGGATTGACGAACGTCAACGAGCGCCTGATCTCGCTGTATGGCGAAGAATACGGCCTGCGCATCCGCTCCCGCCCGGGGCGGGGCACGGCGGTGCTGGTGCGGATTCCCCTCAGACAGGGAGAGGTGCGTAGGGATGATGCTGAAAGCGCTGATCGTCGATGATGAATACCCGGCCCGGATGGAGCTGCGGTACCAGCTTGAGAACTTTCCGGACGTGGAGATCATCGGCGAGGCGACCAACGCCCGTGAGGCGTTGCGCCTGATTGGCGCGCTCGATTACGACGTGATTTTTTTGGACGTACAGATGCCGGGCATGACGGGCATTGAGCTGGTCAAGCAGCTCAAGGGCCGCGAGCCGATGCCCAAAGTCGTCTTTGTGACGGCGTATGAGAACCACGCCGTCTCCGCGTTCGAACTGCGGGCCGTGGACTATCTGCTCAAGCCGTTTGACGGTCACCGCCTGGCGGAGACGATTCAGCGCCTGCGGGAACTGGTCGCCCACGGCGAGGCCGGGGTGGCGCACGAGAGAGCCGGGGAAGAGGCGCCGCCCGCCAAACGCCATTCGGCGCCCAGCTTCCTGATGGCCGAGAAAGATGAGAAGCAGATCCCCGTTCCGCTGGGCGATGTGATCTTCATCTTTTCCGAAGGATACAACGTGTTCGCGCAGACGTATCACGAGCGGTTGCTGGTGCGCGCCACCCTGCAGGAACTGACGGACCGGCTGCCGGCTGACCATTTCTTCCGGTCCCACCGGAGCTACCTGGTCAACATCTTCCAGGTCAAGGAGATCAGCCCGTATTTCAACGGGGCCTATCTGCTCAAAATGAAGGACAAGGACCAGTCGGAAGTGATCGTCAGCCGCAGCAACGTCAAGCGGATGAAGGAGCTCTTTTCGATGTCATAATGGGCAGACTACCCGGTGGAGGTGTGCTCGTGAACATACCCAACGAGTACTTGATCACCATCGGGGAAGACAGCTGGATGGCCAAGTACGTCGGGTCCGGCGACCGCTTCCGGGGCCGGTTCGGCTTCCATCCGGCGGAGGCGGCGGAGCAGTATCCGGTGCCCGAAGGCACGCTGATGGTCTCGCCGGACCGGCGGACTTGCCAGTTGATCACCGATGCGCCGCCAGTTCACCACTACTATCGGCTGCAGACGTTCTGAACTGAACGCGGGGAAGCCGGGCCTTTGCGGCCCGGCTTCTCAGGCTGCTTACAAAGGTCGCGACCTAGAAGTCTGGTGAAAAGATCTCTTGAACCAAAATGATTCTGTTGCACCTTCGTCGAAACTGTATTGTGAGAAACACAGCAGAGGTGCAGCACAATCATGCAGGGCAAGCGTTACAACCAATCCCGGCTGGTTCAAGAG
>DASPIW010000011.1:0-65990 GCA_035628915.1 Symbiobacteriaceae bacterium
GGCGTGGCGACGGTCACCTACACCATCGCGAAGCCCGTGGGCGCCTACCAGATCGAAGCTGCCTTCGCCGGGGACGCGGACATCAGTGCGGCGAGCGACACGAGCACCCTGACGGTGACGCCGGCGACGGGCAGCATGCTCACCGCCGACGTACCGGGTGTCTACATGAGCACGGTGACCCTCAGTGCGACGCTGAGCCCGGCCCTGGCGGGCAAGACGGTCACCTTTGAAGTCAACGGCGTGGCAGCCGGCAGCGGCGTTACCGACGCCACCGGCCTGGCGACCGCCAACTACCTGGTGGTCGACTCGGTCGGTGACCACACGATCACGGCGAGCTTCGCCGGCGACGGGGACATCAGCGCGGCCAGCGACACGAGCACCCTGACGGTCACGCAGGCGATGGGCAGCCTCACGGCGGCGAGCCCGAGCGCCCCCGTGGGCCAGAGCGTCACCCTGAGCGCCACCCTGACGCCGGGCGTGGCGGGCAAGACCGTCACCTTCACGGTAAACGGTGCGGGCGCCGGCAGCGGCATCACCGACGCCGCCGGCGTGGCAACGGCCACCTATGTGCCGCTGCTTGCCGTGGGTCCGTACCCGATCGTCGCTACCTTCGCCGGGGACGCGGACATCTCGGCGGCGACCGGCAACGGCACGCTGACGGTGACGCAGGGGACGGGCGCAATAACCGTGGCCGATCAGACCGGGGCTTACCTCTCCACAATCACGCTCAGCGCGACCCTGAGCCCAGCCCTGGCAGGCAAGACGGTCACCTTCACGGTGAACGGCGCGGCAGCCGGCACCGGCACCACCGATGCCGCCGGCGTGGCGACTGCCAGCTACCTCATCACCAACAGCGTCGGCACGTACGACATCGTCGCTACCTTCGCCGGCGATGCAGACCTCACCGCAGCGAGTGGCACCGGAACCCTGACGGTCAGCGCAGCCACCGGCAGCGTAACGACCGCCGACCGCACCGGCCCGCTCGGCACTACGGTCACCTTAAGCGCGACGCTCACCCCGGCGGATGCCGGCAAGACCATCACCTTCACGGTGAACGGCGTGGCCGCCGGCAGCGGTATCACTGACGGCAGCGGCACCGCAACGGCCAACTACTTCATCACCAACCCGACCGGCACGTACAACATCTTGGCGAACTGGGCCGGCGACGCCAACACCACGGCGGCCAGCGGCACGGGCACCCTCACGGTGACCCAGGGCGCCGGCGCCATGCTGACGGCTGACCAGACCGGCACCTACCTCTCCACGACCACGCTCAGTGCGACCCTTACTCCGGCGCTGGCCGGCAAGACCGTCACCTTTATAGTCAACGGCTCTGCGGCCGGCAGCGGCACCACCGACGCCAGCGGCCTGGCGACCGCCAGCTACCTGATTACCAACTCCGCCGGCATATACACCATCGTGGCGAGCTTTGCCGGCGACGCCGACATCAGCGCGGCCAGCGATGACGCCATCCTGACGGTCACCCAGGCCACCGGACTGATCACCGCCGCCGACCGCACGGGCGCCGTGGGCGAGACCATCACCCTGACGGCGACCCTGGCCCCGGGCGTGCCCGGAAAGATCGTGAGCTTCACCGTGGACGGTGCGAACGCTGGCAGCGGCACCACCAACGCCGGCGGCGTCGCGACGGTCAGCTACACCATCGCCAAGCCTACGGGCACCTACACCATCAGCGCCAGCTTCGCGGGGGACGCCGACATCAGTGCGGCAAGCGACACGAGCACCCTGACGGTGACGCCGGCGGCGGGCAGCATGCTTGCCGCAGACGTACCGGCCGTCTACATGAGCACGGTGACCCTGAGTGCGACCCTGAGCCCGGCCCTGGCGGGTAAGACGGTCACCTTCGAGGTCAACGGTATTGCGGCAGGCAGCGGCACCACTGACGCCACGGGCCTGGCAACCACCAGCTACCTTGTCACCAACAGTGTCGGCATCCACACGATCACGGCGAGCTTCGCCGGCGACGCCGACATCAGTACGGCGAGCGACACCGGCACCCTGACGGTGACGCAAGCGACGGGCAGCCTCACAGCGACCAGCCCGAGCGGAGCCGTGGGTACCTCCGTGACCCTGAGCGCCACCCTGACCCCGAACGTGGCGGGCAAGACCGTCACCTTCACGGTGAACGGCGTGGCCGCAGGCAGCGGCGTCACGGACGGCAGCGGCGTCGCCACGGCCAACTACCTCATCACCGACCCGACCGGCACGTACAACATCGTGGCGAACTTCGCCGGCGATGCGGACATCAGTGCCGCCACCGGCAACGGCACGCTGACGGTTACGCAGGGCACCGGCGTCATGACAGTCCCGAACAGATCGGTTGACTACCGGTCCACCGTCACCCTGCGGGCCACCCTCACGCCGGCCCTGGCTGGCAAGACCGTGACCTTCACGGTAAACGGGGCGGCTGCGGGCACCGGCACAACCGATGCCACCGGACTGGCGACTGCAAGCTACTACGCCGCCATTTCGCCGGGCTCGTACACCATCACGGCGACCTTTGCGGGCGACGCAGACCTGACGGCGGCCACCGGCAATGGCACCCTGTCGGTCAGCGCGGCGACCGGTACGGTGACAGTCGCCGACCGCTCCGGCGCCGTGGGCACCACCGTCACCCTCCAGGCAACCCTGAGTCCCAACGTGTCAGGCCGGACGATCACCTTCTCGGTGGGCGGCACGGCGATCGGCAGCAGCGTTACCGACGGCAGCGGCGTGGCCACGTTGGACTACACGATCAGCCGCCCGGTCGGCACCTACACCATTGACGCCGATTTCGCCGGCGACGGCACGATTACGGCGGACAGCGGCAGCGGCACCCTGACGGTGACGCAGGGCACTGGGTCCATGCTGGCGGCTGACCAGACCGGCGCCTATCGCTCCACAACCACGCTCAGTGCGACCCTGACTCCGGCTCTGGCCGGCAAGACCGTGACCTTCACCGTCAACGGTGTGGCGGCCGGGTCCGGCATCACAGATGCGACGGGACTTGCCACTGTAAGCTATACCATCACCGACGGCGTCGGTTCCTACCCCATCGTGGCGAGCTTCGCCGGCGACGCTGATCTTACGGCGGCGAGCGACAACGCCACGCTGACGGTGACGCAGGCCACCGGCCTGGTCTCCGTCGCCGACAACACAGGCGCCGTCGGCGCCACGGTAACGCTGAGCGCGACCCTGTCCCCGGCCGCGGCCGGCAAGACGGTCACCTTCACGGTGAGCGGCACGGCGGCGGGGAGCGGCACCACGGACGCGGCCGGCGTGGCGACGGTGACCTATACCATCGCCAAGTCGGTCGGCACCCACACCATCGTGGCCAGCTTCGCCGGCGATGCGGACATCAGCGCAGCCACCGGCAACGGCACCCTGACGGTAACCCCCGCCCCCGGCACAATGACTGTGGCCGACCAGACAGGTCCCTACCTGTCCGCGGTCACGCTGCAGGCGACCCTCGCCCCGGCCCTCGCCGGAAAGACCGTAAACTTTGCGGTCAACGGCGTCGCGGCTGGCAGCGGCACCACTGATGCTGCCGGCGTCGCGACGGCGCCCTACAGCATCAACCTCCCGGTGGGCAGCTACACCATCGGCGCCGGCTTTGCCGGCGACGGAGACATCGGGCCGGCGAGCAGCACCGGCACCCTGACTGTCACGCAGGCGACCGGCACCATCAGCGTGGCCGACCGGATGGGCGCCCTGGGCACCCCGGTGACGCTGCAGGCGACGCTCGGCCCGGCCGTGGCCGGGAAGACCATTACCTTCACTGTCGGCGGCACCGCCGCAGGCAGCGGCATAACCGACGCCAGTGGCGTGGCAACGGTGAACTACACCATCAGCAAGCCGGTCGGCACGCACACCATCGTGGCCAGCTTCGCCGGCGATGCCAACATCTCGGCGGCAAGCGCCTCCGGAACTCTGACGGTAACGCAGGGGACGGGCAGCATCGTGACCGCCGACCGGACTGGCAATTACCTCGGATCGGTGACACTGCAGGCTACCTTGTCGCCGGCCCTGGCCGGCAAGACCGTGAGCTTCATAGTCAACGGCGCTGCCGCGGGCAGCGGCACCACTGACGCCAGCGGCGTGGCGACGTCCCCCTACACCATCAACCTGACCCCCGGCTCGTACACCATCACGGCAAGCTTTGCCGGCGACGCCGACATTACGGCGGCCAGCGGGAACGGCACCCTGACGGTGAACAAGGCCGCGTCGAACCTGACCGTAGCCGACCGCACGACCACGGTGGGCGGGACGGTGACGCTTGAGGCGACCCTCAGTCCGGCCGCCCCCGGCAAGACCATCAACTTCTCGGTCGGCGGCGTTGCGGTTGGCAGCGGCACGACCAACGCCAGCGGCGTGGCTACCCTGATTTACGTGGCCAGCCGCAGCGCGGGCAGCTATGCCATCGATGCCGGCTTCGCCGGTGATGCGGACTTCACCAGCGCCACCGGCAGCGGCACCCTCACAGTGACGCAGGCTGCGGGCAGCATGGTGGCGGCGGATGTGTCCGGCCAGTACCGGTCCGTCGTTACCCTGACGGCAGCGCTCACGCCAGCCCTGGCCGGAAAGACCGTCACCTTCACGGTGGCAGGCTCGCCGGCGGGCAGCGGCGTCACGGATGCCGCAGGCATCGCCACGACGAATTACACCATCAGCAACTCGGTCGGCAGCCACACCATCGTGGCGAGCTGGGTCGGCGATGGGGACATCACGGCTGCCAGCGACACCGCCACTCTCACGGTAACGCAGGCGACGGGCATCGTGCTGGCGGTTGACGTGACGGGGACCTACGGTACCACTGTCACCCTGTCGGCAACGCTGACGCCGAACGAGGCGGGCAGACAGATCGACTTCTTCGTCAACGGCGTGGCGGCCGGTACCGGCACCACCAACGCCGGCGGCGTGGCGACGGTGAACTTCACCATCACCCAGGCGGCCGGCACCCACACGATTCTGGCCTCGCACCCGGGCAGCACGGACATCACGGCTGCCAGCGATACAGCAGACCTGACCGTCAACCGGGCGCCCCGCACGCTGACTCTGGCCGCATCGCTGACGACGCTGCAGTACTCGGATGTGACGGTACTGACGGCGACCGTCGCCCCGGCAGTCACCGGTGCGACGATCACGTTCCGCCGCGACGGCCTGGTTGTGGGCACGGCGACGACAAACGGCGCCGGTGTGGCGACCCTCAACTGGGCGGTTGACCAGCCGCAACCTGGGCCCTACGCCATGACCGCGGAGATCGCGCAGGATGCGTTCTACCTGGCGGACACCAGCAACACCGTGAACGTCAATGTGACGAGGGAGTCGGCCACGCTTTACTACACGGGCGACCTAGAAAATCCGAATCCGGGCTATATGCTGATGGCGAAGGTGATTCCGCAGGCAGACGGCACCACCGGCGACCTGACCCGTGCCGGGACGGTCCGCTTCAGGGTCGTAAGCAGCTCGTGGCCGAACCCCGGTCAGACCTTCGATGCCGCTGTCGATGCCAACGGCGACGCCGCCGTGGCCATTCCGAACCCGCCCTGGGAGAACCTCACCATCACAGCGACCCTGCTGGTCAACAACTACTACGAGGTGCCGGGCCCCGTCTCAGCGACGGTGACGGCCTCCGGTGACGGCATCGGCCTGTGGGGCGAGTACTTTGACGACCCGTCCGATCCGAACAATCCCGACGGCGACCCGGGCGCTGCCAACCGCAAGTACTTCGACAGCTACGTCTTCGGTCGTCTCGATCCGCAGGTCAGCTTCGACTGGGCTGGCACCACTCCGGATCCGTCCCTCTATGGTTCAGACCAGCTCTGGTCGATCCGGTGGACTGGCTTTGTCCAGGTGCCCGTCACCGCATCTAACTGGCAGTTCTGCGTGGCACACGATGATGACGGCGCCCGCCTTTGGATTAACGGCGTCCAGGTGGTCAACCGCTGGTCGGACACCAACAGCCGACGGACCGATTGTTCGGCGAACCTTTCGCTGACCGCCGGCGTCAAAGTGCCGATTACCCTGGAGTTCTACAACGCCACCGGAAGCAGCGCAGATGTGGCCTTGCAGTGGCGGGGTCCCGTCGCCCAGACGGTCGTACCCGCAGCCAACCTCTACCCGCCGGTGCCGCTTCCGCTGACGCAGGGTGAAGGTCTGGTGGGCCAGTACTACGACAACATGAATTTCACCAACCTCCGCGGCACGCGCGTGGACGAGCGGATCAACTTCGAGTGGCAGCAGGATCCGCCCGGGGCGGGCATCACCAACGGTGAGACCTTCTCGGTCCGCTGGACCGGGCAGTACACGCCTTCCGTCAACCACTCGCACCTCTGGGCCTGGTCGGATGACGGCGTCAGGATCTTCATCAACGGTGCTCTGGTGGTCAACGACTATACGGATCATTCTTCACGCTGGTCATCGGGCACCATCGCCGGCGGCTTCCAGGCAGGGGTCACCTACGACATCCAGATTGACTACTACGAGAACGGCACCCATGCGAACATGGAATTGCACCGCGGCAACGCGGCGGCCGCCCAGGCCCTGGTCTCCCGGACCGAGCTTTCACACTCGCCCGGGATACCGACCCCGGCGGGCCTGACGGCGACCGCCCAGGCGGGTCCGTCCCGGATCGTGCTCAACTGGACCGCGAACGCGGGTGTGGCGACGATTATGGCCAGGTCCTACAATATCTACCGCTCTACCAACCCTGGTTTTACGGCCGGTTCGACGACGCTCGTAGCGAGTGTGCTGGGGCGGACATCCACCTCCTGGACCGATTCGGCAGTCGTCCCCGGCGTGACTTACTACTACAAGATCACGGCAATTGACACAGCCGCAAACGAGTCGGCACCCTCCGCCGAGGCATCAGCGACCGCTCAATAGGGAAGGAACGGTGCACAGAGGCAGGTTCGGAAATCGAACCCGCCTCTGTCGCGTACACTAGGGCGAAGGAGGGCTGCATATGAGCGAACAGCGGGACCTGGGCGCCAACGTGAATCCCAGCCAGCACGGGAACGAGGTCGACCTCTGGCCCGACCGGACCGGCGCCCGCACACGGCGTGAACTCGGCGCCAGAGAAGCCACGGACGTCTCTTTCGTCGGCGACCGGGTTGAGGCGAAAGGGGCGGAGGAGCGGCAGTAGGAAGGTAAATATGTGGAAGGACTTTCACTTGTGAAAGCGAATCCACTCACTGTTCGCCAATGCGGCCGCAGTAGTGGAGGGAAGCATCCGTGTCCGTCAACGAGAAGCTGCGCGACGAGTTGATCGACAAGCTGTTTGAGGCGATTCTGACGCTGAAAACCGTGGATGAGTGCTACCGGTTCTTCGAAGACCTTGCAACCGTCAGTGAAATCAAGGCCCTGGCACAGCGGCTGGAAGTCGCCAAAATGCTCGACGCCGGAATGACTTATGAAGATATCGTGGCGGCGACCGGCGCCAGCACCGCCACCATTAGCCGGGTGAAGAAGTGTCTGCACTACGGTGCCGACGGGTATCGGATTGTATTGGAGCGGGTGAGCAAATGAAGCTGTATGATATCTCCCATCCCCTGTGCAATGCGACGGCGCACTGGCCTGGGGATGAACCCTTCCGGCTGGAGAGAACGGCATCGCTGGCAGAGGGGGCTGCGGTCAACCTTTCCCGGCTTTCGCTCAGTCCCCACAACGGGACACATGCCGACGCCCCGTACCATTATGTGGATACCGGCCCTGGCATTGACGAGGTGTCGCTGGACCGATACATCGGACCGGCGCGCCTGGTCGCGCTCGAAGGGCGCACCATGATTACCGAAGCCGACCTCCAGGGGCTGGATCTTGCCGGTGTGGAACGGCTGCTGTTCCGGACGGGCTCTTTCCCGGACTATACGCAGTTCGACCTCGATTTTACCGCCTTTGAGCCCGCGGCGATTGAACACCTGGCCAGCATCGGCGTGCGGCTGATCGGCACGGACGGCCATTCGATGGACCCGCGCACGAGTAAGGATCTGCCGGCTCACCGTGCGTGCGGCCGGGCGGGAATCCTGATCATCGAGAACCTGAACCTGGCGGATGTTCCGCCCGGCGACTATGAACTGATCGCTCTGCCCCTCAAGCTGGTGGGCGCCGACGGATCGCCCCTGCGGGCGGTGCTGCGCTCACTCGCCTGCTAGGAGGAGCCGTGTTATCCTGGGGCCTCGTCGGCAAGGCCCTGTTCTGGATGTTCATCAATGTAATGGTCGGTGTCGGGCTGGTATCGCTGGCTGCCTACCCCCCGCTCTGGCAATCGGGGGTATCGCCCCGCGGCCGCTATTGGCGCAGCGTGATCGCTGCCAGCGTGATGGCCGTGTTCTGCATGATCGCGGTCTGGGAGCCCGGACCGGGCATGAAGATGGACATCCGCATGGTGCCGCTGGGTCTGGCCGGCTGGACTTACGGGCTGCCGGGAGCGGCGGTTGTAGGGACCGTCATCGTGGTGGTTCGGACGATGATGGGCGGCCCCGGCGTGGTCACCACTTTCTATTACACCATTCTCTGCGTGGCGATGATCCCGCTGTTCCACGGACGGCGGAAGACGCTTCTCAGCCTCACCCTGATGGGCGTGGCGCAGTCATTCGCGGGGTATGCCGTCGGGCAGATTTACTATGAACGCCAGCCGCCGGGGCTGGAAGCGACCAGCCCGCTCTGGCTGGCGCTGACGGTCATCCAGGTGGTGAGCCTCTGGATTATCAACTTTCAGGTGGACTACATCAACGAAAAACATCGTCTGCAAGTCAACCTGTCACACGCGCTTCGCTCTACCGAAGCCTTGCTGCAGATCATTCCCCACGCGATCTTCGTCCTGGGCCCGACCGGCAGAGTGATCGGCACCAACGACGCCGCCCGCACGTTGGTCGGGGGCGATTCGCTTCCCCCGGCGGTGGTCGCGCATCCTGAAGTGGCCGAAGCGCTGAAGCAGCACCAGCGGCTTACAGGATGCCGCGTCACGGTGGAGGTCCCCCACGCCCCCGAACGGATTGTACTGGTGTCGATCGTACCCCTGAACGACGGCAACATGCTGCTGGGCATGGAAAACGTGACCAAGGTGATCCGGCAGGAGCGGGAAGAAGCGCGGCGGGACCGCCTCGAGATGCTGGGGCGGATGGCCGCTATGGCCGCACACGAGATCAAGAACCCCCTGACGACCATTAAAGGCTTCTTGCAGCTGCTGGCGGGGCGCCGGGAGTTTTCGGGCCACTACTCGACGTTCGCCCTCGTGCAGGGGGAAGTGGAGCACATCAACCGGGTTGTGGGCGACTTTCTGGATCTTTCCCGCACAGCAGACCTTCAACCGGAGGATGTTCCCGTCGACGGCCTTCTGCAGGAAGTGCTGACCAGCATGGCGCTGCAGTTCCCGGAAAACCCCGTGAAGGTTGAACTGACTGGCGAGGATGGGCTCAGGGTCGTGACCGACCGGAAGTCCCTGAAGCAGATTGTGCGCAACCTCGTCGCTAATGCCTTCGAGGCCATGCCGGCTGGGGGCCGGCTGCTGATTGGCCGGGAGCGGACTCTCCTCGGGCTCAGTCTGACGGTCGCCGATTCGGGGCCGGGTATCGACCCGGGGGTGCTGGAGAACCTGTTCAAGCCTTACACCACGACCAAGAGCACGGGCACAGGCCTGGGTCTGGCGATTTCGCACAAGCTCGCCACGGAGATGGGCGCCGACCTTACTGTGGAGTCAAATCCCGGCAGGGGGACTACGTTCAAGCTGGAGCTGCGCCGGCTGCAGAAATAGGCGGCCCGCCGGGCAAGTCCCGGGGGCCGTCGTTTTATGGATCGGGGACCCGTGTTGCCTCCCGGACGGGATGGTCCAGCCACCGGTTCATCCACCAGATGGCGACCCAGATGGGCACATACGCCAGGACGGACCAGCCCACATTCCACCACTGGTGATACCGGATATGCCCGGTCACGAGCCCTGCGAGTTCGGGCAGCATCGAGACGGTGGTGAACTTGGCGATGCGGCGCCAGGGCAACTCGCTGCCGGTCTGAAGTCCCTGAGCGAAGCGCATGGCGAAGAGCGGCGCGGCGCTAAGGCTGATGAGCAGGGCAATTTCGGCGTGGGTGTCGGCCGGTCCGATGTCGGCGTATTCCCAGAGGTTGTAGACGAGCACCAGGCGGTCCTGAAGCGTTGCCAGGGCGGCGCCGAACAGGCCGTACGGCAGCAGCCCGGGCAATTGCCTGCGGTCTATAATGTGATCGAGGCAGAGCCAGATTGCCAAGGCGAGCGGCAGGTAGAACAAGGGCGTCACCCCTGGTGCGAGATGCGTGTCCCCACGTAGTATGGTGTCGGGCGCCCCGCGGCATACGAGCAAGCGTCCCGCCAGCCCGGCGAGAGCGGGCAGGCGGGACGCTCATCGTTTATTGTCCGGTCCCGGCCGCAGGCGCCGTGGCGCCCGCCGTTCTCGCCTGCGCGGCGGCCCAGATTTGCGGGCCGACCGCCGTCTGCACGGCGTTTGCGGCCTGGGAAAGCAGTGTTTCGGTGCCGGTCACTACCTGGTTGAGGTTGGAGAAGGTGCTGCGCAGTTCCGGTGATGCGCTCATGACCGCCCTTTCCCACAGGGGGCGCGTCTGGCTATGTAGACTGATCAGCTGGTTGACGCCGGCGGCGAGCAATGCCAATACATCCGGCGTGGCTTCGCCGCAGAGGAACCGCCGGATGGCGCCCAGGGTGCCATAGTGTATGAAGGTGGACTGCGCCATGAGGTCGGTCAGGGCGCTAAGCCCGCTGACCGCCTGCCCCCGGGGGGAGGCAGCCAGGTCCTGGAGCAGGGAGACCAGGATTTGGTGCCCGGGAATTGCTTGTTCCAACGTGCGTGCGATACCGGTGAGGTGGCGGGCAAACTGCTGCTGCGGACCTTGCTGGGCCGCACTGGTCGTACCGGTGGGCGCCACGGGGCAGGTGACGGGCGCAACGGGTGGCGCCTGGGGCTGCGGCTGGGGCTGGACGAAGGGCTGGGCCTGGGGCTGGGCGAACGGCAATGTGTAGGGCTGCACATAGGTCTGGGGCTGGGGCTGGGCGAAGGGCTGGGCCTGGGGCTGGGCAAAGGGCTGCCCGAATTGCTGGGCCAGGGGCTGGGCCCATTCGGCGCCCAGGGGGTTGAACTGCGGTCCGCCTTGCTGCTGCACGGTTCGTCCTCCTCTCAAGAGGGTCTTCGTACAGCGCTATGCTATGCATGGGTGACCTAGGGGGTGTCAGGGAGTCGGGTCTGCGGGGGGCGGTGCGGCGGGCTCGGGTGATGTGATGGACGCGGTCCAGGTGCTGCCGTTCCAGGTGACTGTGTAGCCCAACTGCTCGGCGAGGAACCGCACGGACATTAGGAGCCGGTCGTCGGCCCAGGCGGCTTCGGTGCCCATATCGACCGCATCGGGGCCCAACTGGGCCATCCGGTCGCCGGGGGTGATCATGATTACCGTGTCGCCCTTACGCACTGTAGCTTGCCGGCCGTCCCACTCGACTTCGGCGCCCAACTGCTCGGCCAGACGCACCGGAGCGATGGCCCGGCCCGGGGGCACTACCCGCGGATAGACCGGCAGTTCCAGCCGCTTGCCGTCCAGTTCCACAATCAGTTCATCGCGGTGGGGAATGTGCAGCACGTAACCCACGGGCGTGCTGGAGTAGTCGTTGTACGCTGCCAGCCGGGTGGCGCTCACATTGTGGCAGACCCCGATCTGAGCCCACGTGTCCTGGTACTGCACCACGTATGTATCGCCGCCGAAGTCCCGTTGATCGCGGTCGATGCCCAGAAGCTCAGTCAATGTGACAAACTGGTAGCCTCGGGCCCTGAGGTCCTGGACTTCCATGCGGGTCGCCTCCACCGTGTTCTTCGCCGACCCGTGCTGCAGCACGATGGCGCCCGGGTGGATATTGCGCAGCACATGCTGCCGGATCGATTCCGCCGAGGGGCCGGCCCAGTCGCGGGTGTCAATCGACCAAAGGAAGACGTACGGGTACCCTTCGGACTCCGTCACGTTCAGCAGCGTATTGTTCCACTCGCCGTACGGCGGCCGGAACAGGGGACGGGGACCCGCCCCGGCCACACGCCCGATGGTATCCGTGGCCTGGGCGATCTCCCACTTCATCTGTGCGATGCTCTGCTGCGGCATGATCGGATGCGTGAACGTGTGGTTGCCGATCTGGTGGCGGGCCGCCACCTGCCGGACCAACGCCGCATGGCTCTCCACCTGGCTGCCCAGGAAGAACCATGTCGTCTTCACATTCAACTCGTCCAGCAAATCCGCAAGCGCCTGGGTCGAGGAACTGAACTCCGTGTCGAACGTCAGTGCCACATCGCGGCAGGCGGTAACCGGGCCACGGGAGATCAGCTGGGACCGGGCCGAAGCCGGGGCGCCCGCACACAGAAGCAAGGACGAGGCCAGAGCCGCCGCGGCGGCATGCCGGAGCCAACGGGACATAACCAGACCACCTCGCCCCATGGTATGGAACGAGGTGGCCGCATAGAACGACCCTCATCCGGGCGGAGGGGCCGTGACTACCCCAGGGGCTTTATCGCGGTCACTTTTTGGCGCCCAGGGCGACCATGACCGGGTCGCTGTAATCCTTGACGAAGTAGAGGGCATCGCCGTCCAGGGAGAGCGGCCCCTCGCCGTGGCCGAGCGTCGTGACCTGATAGCTCTGCCGGTCGATCGCGTAGATCGTGCGGTCGCACGTGACGAACGCGTGGCTCCGGCTGATGACCGGCGAAGACGCCCACGTGTTGCAGATGGCCGGATAGCGCATCGGGCTGCCGTTGGCGGCGTCCAGTATGTTGACGCCATCCCGGACCGTCACCCACAGCTTGCTGCCGTCGGAGGCAAGGCCGGTGATCATCGACATATCTGTGCGTTCCCACGCCAGGCGGCCCGTGGCCTCATCCAGTGCGATGACGCGCCGGCCGATGCCCACGTACGCGCGCCCGCCGTCGACGAGCAGTTCGTACTTGCCGAACTCCCGCTCCCGCCCGTCGCCCGGACGGCTCCACAGGGGGCTCCCGTCGGCGACCCGGTAGGCGTAGACGCCGCCGAAATCATCCGCCAGGAAGAGGCGGGCGCCGTATGCCGCGGGCACGCCCGTGCCCTGCACGGCTGCCTGCCACAGCTTGCTGCCGGTGGCGGCGTCAAAGGCGAGGAGCGTGCCGCGGTTCATCTCATCGCTGACGTTGACGATGACCCGGGCGCCGACCAGCAGGGGCTGCATCTGGCGTCCGGACCTGCTGCCGATGGCGGCAAACCAGCGCACGGCGCCTGTTGCGGCATCCAGGGCATAGAGCTTGGCGGATTCACTCCCGCCGGCGGTCACGTAGATCTGGCCGCGGGCCGCATCGTACACCGGCGACGCGGTGGCCGGCAGGTCGGACTCCCAGGCGACCTGGCCGGACTTCTGGTTCAGGGCGTAGAGCTTCTGGCTCTCTCCGGCGAGGAAGACCAGCCCCTGCCCCGTTGTGGCGGGGAAGAAGGCGGCGGGCGCGTCGGTTTTCAGGGGCGCCTGCCAGACCTGGGCGACCCGGTTGCCGACCGTGGCGCCCACGTTGAAGCCCGTGCGGCGGATGCCGGCCTGCGGCAGCGACCAGCCTGCATCAGGCCGGTCCAGCCGCGACGTTGGGGAGGTGATGTCGATGGTCTGCGAGGCTTCGTCCCACTGAACGCCGGCGCCGGCGAACTCCGCGAAGAAGCGCAGCGGTACGAGGGCGCGGCCTTTAACCAAGCGCGGCGCCACACTGAGCGTCACCGGCAGGCCGTTGACAAGCGCCTCCCGCTCGCCGATGCGCAGCAGCATCGAGCGGCCGTTGCGTTCGGCCAGTACCGTGCGCTCGGCGCCGTCCCAGGTGATTTTGTAGCCGAGCGGCTCCGCCACGAACCGGACGGGCACGAGGGTCCGGCCGGCGGCGCGGTCCAGAATGGCAGGGGTGTCCATGGTCAGCGTGGCGCCGTCGAGCCGGACAGTGGGGTAGGTCTCATGGGCCCGAATCAGGGGGGCCAGCCAAACTGCAAGCATGAGACCGCCCAACACCAGGGCTGCGCTGCGATACCGCGTGATCAAGTGAGTTCGACCCCTTTCGGTCTGTCTTACACCCATCACGCACGTTCGCTGTAATTTGTTTCAAAAATCTGAAGAAAAAGCCGGGAGCAAAAGCCCCCGGCGGTTGGATATCAATTGTGATAACCCATGCGGAGCGCCCGGTCGTACCAGTCTGCCCCGAAGGGGAAGTCGCTCTGGCGGGCGGCGGCCACGGCATCGGCGATGCTGAACTCCACCCGCTGCAGGGAGACGGATCGTGTGGCCGTGTCCAGCAGGGCCCATGACGCCCACCACTCGTAGTCCAGCGAATAGCCGACGGCGCCGCAGTTGATCAGCAGGCCGCCCGCAAACCGGAAGGCGAAGGGCGAATGAATGTGGCCCATGACCAGCCAGTCTGCGTCCATTTCCCAGGTGAGGTCCGCAATTTTCTCCACCCCCATGGTGGGCCGAATGCAAGCCAGGCAGTCCTTGGGGTTGGCGTGGACGAAGAGCAGCCGGATTCCATCTGCATCGATCCGGTGCTCGAATGGGAGCTCGGCCAGGTAGCGGAGGCCGCCTTCGCCAAGCTTCTCGGTGTGCCATTTCAGGTGGAGCGGCAGCGTGAAGCCGGGCGGCAGGGGCCGCGTTGGTGCGATGCCGGCAATATGGAGAAGATAAAGGTCACTGTTGCCGTGGACGCAGGGAATGCCGAGTTCCCGAATGCGTTTGACGCATTCCGCAGGCTGCGGCCCCTTGTAGGCGAGGTCGCCCAGGCAGACCGTGGCATCCGGTTTGTGGGTCTGTATGTCGCGCAGGACAGCATCCAGCGCCGGCAGGTTGCCGTGAATATCGGAGATGACCGCAATCCTCACGTAGACAGCTCCTTCAGGTGCGTGGAAGTATGTGCGGAGGTAGGTTGCCCTTGCCTGCGCTTCCTCATCAGAGGAGATCGGGGGCGGTTGGCGAAGATGCTGGGGAGAGAGGAGGGCCTTTATGTTTGCACCTTACACTGCGCTGGATAAGTGCATCGGGAAGGAGATCACCGCCCGTGTCGGCGGGGAGAACTACGTGGGCATGCTGGCCGGTGTCTATACCCTGGGCGGGGTCCCTATGCTGGTAATTACGCCGATGCATGGGGGCGGGGCGGAGCAGCATATCCCGGTTCCTGGAGCCGTGGTAACGGTGCGGCCCGGGTAGGACATACTAGCAGCACCACCATCGAGGGGGTGATTGACGTGCGGAGACCGGACGACATCGAAATGGACTACCATGGCCTCGACGCAGTGCCGATCGGTGAAAAGAAGCCACAGCCGGCCAAGTATGACGCGGATTTTTCAATGGAGACCAGTGCCGATTACAGCGCCGACTTTAGCGTCGATCTCGGGAGCGATCCGCGGGATCGGAGCCTGGCAGAGCGGGTCAACCGCCAGTAAATCGCACCGGGTTCTCATCCAGGATTTTACCGACTGCGAACCGACTGTCCGGCGTACACTGTTAGCAACCGATATGGGTGCACACCGCTCAGTCGCAGTCGGTGTGACTCACAGGAGGAGGCAAACGCACCGTGAGCTTTAGCATCTACGTTGGAAATCTCCCTTGGCGCACCACTGCCGATGATCTTCGCGCACTCTTCGAGCCCTACGGAGCGGTCGAAAACGCCCGCATCGTGACCGATCGCGAGACCGGCCGGTCGCGGGGCTTCGGCTTCGTCGATATGGCTGAAGCCGAGGCCGGCACGAAGGCCATCGCCGAGCTCCACAACTACGAGTACGGCGGGCGGCCTCTGACAGTGAATGAAGCCCTGTCGAAACAGGGCGCCCCCCGGGGCAACGCGTAGGCAGCCCCGGCCGGCGACCTGCAAGCTGTGAACGGCCCTCGGGAGGGTGCCCAGGCACCTTCCTCAGGGCCGTTCTTTGTACCCGGCAGGTTTGATGCAACTGTCATATTGACCAGGATGGGCATCTTATGGTATTCTCCGTTTAGCCCACTACCGCTTTACCATACTAAAGCACATGGCGATGGAGGCAATAACGATGAACATGCCCAACATCCGTAACCAGATCCCCGAGGGCGTGCGCGACCAGCTTCCCCGCGAGGCGGCCCGCATGCACCGGCTGTCGGAACGGCTGGCGGAGGTCTTCCGCTCGTGGGGATATCGCGAGGTGGTCACACCGGGTCTGGAGTACCTGGAGACCGTCACGGCCGGTGCGGGCTCGCTGGGGCGGCGTGAAGATCTCTATCAGCTGTTTGACCGCAAGGGCCGCACGCTGGCCCTGCGGCCGGATATGACCACCCCCATCGCCCGGGTCGCCGCCACGAAAATGGCCGGCGAGCCGCTCCCCCTGCGGCTTTCCTATTTGGCGCCGGTCTACCGGCACCGGGCGCAGAAGGCCGGGAGCGTCAGCGAAATCTGGCAGGCGGGCATCGAACTGATCGGGGCGGGCGGCACCGCCGCCGACGGCGAGGTGGTGGCGATGGCCTGCGCCGCCCTGTCGGCGACCGGGCTGGACGGGTATAAGATCGGCCTGGGGCACGTCGACTTCGTGGAGGGGATCTTCGCAGCCGCCGGGGTGGACGGCGCCCGGGAAGAAGAGCTGAAGGACGCGATGGTCGCCCGGGATCTCGTCACTTTCGAGAAAGGCGTGCGCGAGGCGGGCGTCCCCGCCGAGAAGGCGGATCTGCTGATCGCCATGGCCAACTTCCAGGGTACTTACGAGCAGGCCGTCGAGCTGTTTGCAGGCGTCGGAAACGGGCGGGTGGCCCGGGCGCTGGCCGAGCTGGGGACCGTGCTCAGCCTCCTGGCCGACCTGGGCATGGCCGGGCAGGTCGCCCTTGACCTGGGCCTGACCCGGACGCTTGGATACTATACGGGTGTGGTCTTTGAAGGATACGCCCCCGGCGTCGGCTCACCCGTAGTCGGCGGCGGGCGTTACGATAATCTGCTGGCGGACTTCGGCGGGCGCCTCCCGGCCACCGGCTTTGCCCTGGAGATGGACCGGCTGCTGGTCGCCCTGGATCGTCAGGGTCGCCTGCCAGAGGAGCCCGGCCCGGATGCCGTCGTCGAGTGCCCACCGGGCCGTGTCGCCCAGGCGATGGCCTGCGCCCGGGAGCTGCGCTCCCGCGGCCTGCGGGTCGAGGTGGATGTGTTGGGCCGGACCGGCGAGGAGCTGGCAGCCTACGCCAAGTCCCGGGGCGGCGCCCGGGTGGTGACGTTGGAAGTCGGCACGGGCGGCGGGGCCGCCGACGTGCTGGAGGCCAGGCGCCGGCACCGCACCGCCGAACTGACGCCCATTCACTAAAGGAGATATACCCGACATGGATCTGCTGACCATCGCCGTGCCGAAAGGCCGGCCCTACGGCGAAACCGTCAAGCTGCTCCGGGCGGCCGGCTGCGCCGGTCCGGAACTGACCGATGAGGAGTCGCGGGCGCTGCTGATCAACTGCCCGGAGCAGGGCGCCCGGTTCATCATCGCCCGGGACTCGGACGTGCCGACCTACGTGGAGCACGGTGCCGCCGACGTGGGCATCGTCGGCAAGAACGTGATTATGGAGAGCGAGCCGAAAGTCTACGAACTGCTGGACCTGAACTACAGCGTCTGCCGGTTCATTCTCGCCGCTCCGGCTGCGGCAGACCCCCGCCGGCTGCTGGACGGCTCTGCCGCCCGGCGGGTGGCGACGAAATACCCGAAGATGACCGAGGCGTATTTCCGGAGCAAGGGCCTGCAGGTGGAGACGATCTACCTGCACGGGTCGATTGAAGTGGCGCCTAAAGTCGGCCTGGCCGACATGATCGTCGACATTACGGAGACGGGGCGGACGCTGAAAGAGAACAACCTCGCCATTATCGATAACCTGTGGACGTCAAGCATGCGGCTGATTGCCAACCGGGCGTCCTACCGGCTGAAGGCGGAGCGGATCGCGCCGCTGGTGCAGCGGCTGCGGGAACTGACGGCCCAGTAAAGACGAAAGCTGGGGGCGTTGCCCCCAGTTCCGTGTGTCAGGTGAGGTTCCAGTAGTGGCGGTGCCGGGCCCCGAGCGGCAGCCCGGGCGCCGATACGGGCAGGACTGGGCGGAACGGCTGTGACTGGACCTTTTCCTCAGTCCGCTCGGTTTTCATAGAGCCTGGGTTGGGCTGCTCTGCCAGCTGTTGCTGAGGCGGTCGGGTGACCGGCTGCGGCGGCGGACCGGGCCGGAAGTATGGCTGCGGCGTGATCCAGTGTGGGTAGGTCGGGTGCAGCATCTGAGGCGGCACCAGGCCATGCAGGACCTGTGGCCGCGGCAGGAACTGCTGCTGCTGGGCGGTCTGTTGCTGTTGCAGCTGCGACTGCGCCTGCGGTTGCCCTTCCGGCCCTTTCTGCCCCTCACGGCTTCGCTCCCACGGTGGCTTGTTGCCCGGCCAGGGCGGCATCGGCGGCGGCAGTGGGGGAATCATGACATAATCACCTTCCCGTAACAGCCTATGATACAGTAGCCCCAGGAGGGAATCATTATGCTGAAGATCTGGCAGGCGGGCGACTTTCTCGGTTTTCTCGCGACCCGCCGTTCGACGTTTTACCCCGAAATCGAGGACCGTGTCCGGGAGATCCTGGGCCAGGTCCGCGCCCGGGGCGACGAGGCGCTCTTCGAGCTGACCGCCCGATTCGACAAGGCGGACCTGCGGGCGACGGGCCTCGCCGTCTCTGAGGCGGAGTTCGCGGCGGCCCAGGCAGCCGTGACGGCGGAGTTCCGGGCCGCCCTGCAGCTGGCCATTGACAACATAACCGAGTTTCATAAGCCGCAGGTGCCGAACTCCTGGTTCATGACCCGTCCGGACGGCACGGTGCTGGGCCAGCAGGTCTCCGCCGTCGACCGGGTCGGCGTCTATGTGCCAGGCGGTGCGGCGCCGCTCTTCTCCTGCCTGCTGATGACCGTGATTCCCGCCGCCGTGGCGGGCGTGAAGGATATCATCCTCTGCACGCCCCCGAACCCGGAAGGCAAGATTGACCCGCACATGCTGGTGGCGGCGCAGGCCTGCGGCGTCGGCCGCGTTTTCAAGGTGGGCGGCGCCCAGGCCGTGGGCGCCATGGCCTACGGCACGGCGACGATTCCCAAGGTGGACAAGATCGCCGGGCCGGGCAACTACTACGTCACCATCGCCAAGAAGCTGGTCTTTGGGCCGGTGGGCATCGACATGCTGGCCGGCCCTACGGAAGTGCTGGCCGTCGATGACGGTACGGCGGACGTCCGCTGGATTGCCGCCGATCTGCTGTCGCAGGCGGAGCATCCCAACGGGATGGTGATTCTGGTCACCACGGCGGGCGAGGAGCGGGCGAAGGCCATTGGCGCCGAGATGGCGCGGCAGACGGCCCTCCTGGACCGGGCCGACACCATCCGCAAGAGCGTGGCCGAACTGGGCGCCGCCCTGTGCGTCTCCTCGTATGCCGAGGCTGCCGATCTGGTCAACGCCATCGGGCCGGAGCACCTGGAGCTGGAGGTGGCCGACCCCTGGGCCCTGCTGCCGCTGGTCAAGCATGCCGGCTCCATCTTTATGGGCAAGTGGACGCCCGAGCCCATCGGCGACTACATCGCCGGGCCGTCCAACGTGATTCCGACCGAAGGCACCGCCCGGTACGTCTCGCCGGTCAACGTGGAGACGTTCATCAAGCGGTCGGCGGTGGTGTACTACAGCGAGAAGGCCTTCCTGGAGCAGGCACCCCGGGCGGTCAAACTCGCCCAGCTCGAGCAGCTGCAGGCGCACGCCGGGGCGATGCTCGTCCGGCTGAAAGATCGGGGGGTGTAAGCGTGGGGCGCATCGGCAAGGTGAACCGGGAGACGCGGGAGACCAACATTAACGTGGAGTGGAACCTGGACGGCGCGGGCGCCGCCTCCGTCCGTACATCCGTGCCGTTTTTCGATCACATGCTCGACCAGGTCGCCCGCCATGGCCTGACGGATCTGACGGTCCTCGCCATGGGTGACATTCAGATTGATGCCCACCACACGGTGGAGGATACGGGCATTGTGATGGGGCAGGCCCTGCGCCAGGCTCTGGGCGACGCCAGGGGCATCCGCCGTTACGGCAGCGCCTTTGTGCCCATGGACGAGACCCTGGCGTTTGCCTCGATGGACGTGAGCGGGCGCCCCTTCCTGGTCTTTGATGCGGCGTTCCCCCGCGGCAAGGTCGGTGAATTCGACACCGAGCTGGTGCAGGAGTTCTTCCGGGCGCTGGCCTTCAACGCCGGCATCACCTTGCATTTGAAAGTCCACTACGGGCAGAACACCCACCACATGATCGAGGCGCTCTTCAAGGCGTTCGCCCGGGCGCTCTACGAGGCGGTGACGGTGGACCCCCGGGTGACCGGGGTGCCCAGCACCAAGGGGACGCTCTCATGACGGTGCGCATCGTCATCGTCGATTATGACATGGGCAATCTCCACAGCGTCCGCAACGCCTTCAAGGCGGTGGGGTATGCGGTGGAGATCTCCCCTGACCCGGAGGTCGTCGCAAACGCGGACGGCATCGTGCTGCCGGGCATGGGCGCCTTCGGCAATGGCATGCGCAAGCTCGCCGAGCGGGGCCTCGTGGCGGCGGTAAAGGCGTTTGCAGCGGGGGGGCGCCCGGTCTTGGGCATCTGCCTGGGGATGCAGCTGCTGTTCGAGTACGGCGAGGAGTATGGGGGCGGGGAAGGCCTCGGGCTCCTGCGGGGCCGGGCCACCAGGCTGCCCGACACGGTGAAGCTGCCGCAGATTGGCTGGAATCTGGTGGAGCCGGTGGCAAAGGGCCACCCGATTTTCGAAGGGCTGCACAAGCCCTACTATGCTTACTTTGACCACAGCTACGCGGCGGACGCCGTCGCCCCAGAAGATGTGGCCGCGGTCACCGACTACGGACGGGTCTATCCGAGCGTGGTGGCGCGGGCAAACGTCACGGGAATCCAGTTCCACCCCGAGAAGTCCTCGCGGGTGGGGCTCCAAATGCTGACCAACTTCGGGAGGATCGTATGTCATTCACTCTCTACCCGGCCATTGACTTAAAGGACGGACAGGCCGTCCGGCTGCTCCAGGGCCGGATGGAGGACGCCACCGTATATAACCCTGACCCCGCCGACGCCGCCCGCCGCTGGGCGGGGGCCGGGGCGCCCTGGCTCCACGTGGTCGATCTGGACGGCGCGTTTGCGGGGGCGTCGCGCAACCTCGAAGCGGTGCGGGCCATCGCAAGCGCCGTTTCGATTCCGGTCCAGCTTGGCGGCGGGATTCGGTCGCTCGAGAGCATCGCGAAGGTGTTGGATGCCGGGGTGGCAAGGGTGATCATCGGCAGCAAGGCGTTGGATGGCGACCTGGTCGCCGCCGCCGTCGCCCGGTTCGGCCCCGACCGAGTGGTGGTCGGCATCGACGCCAAAGGCGGCATGGTTGCCACCGAGGGCTGGGTCAACGTCTCCGCCGTGAAGGCGGTCGACCTGGCGGAGCGGGTGAAGGCCACCGGCGTCACGACGATTATCTACACCGATATCAGCAAGGACGGTATGATGGCCGGCCCCAACTTTGCCGAAATGGAGGTCATGGGGCGGACGGGTGCGGGCATCATCGCCAGCGGGGGCGTCTCATCGCTGGACGATATCCGCCGGCTGATGACCATCCCCGGCGTGATGGGCGCCATTCTCGGCAAGGCGATCTATACGGGCGCCGTCGACCTCAAGGAGGCGCTGCAGCTGTGCCGTTAGCCAAGCGCATCATCCCCTGCCTGGACATCAAGAACGGGCGGGTGGTCAAGAACGTCAACTTCCACCACGGCACGTGGGACGCCGGCGACCCCGCCGAACTGGCGGCCATGTACGACCGGCAGGGCGGCGATGAAGTCGTCTTCCTCGATATCAACGCTTCCTGGGAACAGCGGTCGGCGACCCTGGAGATCCTGACCCGTGCGGCGGAGCAGGTCTTCATCCCCCTGACGATCGGCGGCGGCGTCTCTACTGTCGAGCACGTACGGTCCTACCTGCGGGCGGGCGCCGACAAGGTTTCCATCAACACCGGAGCGGTAAAGGACCCGGATTTGATCAACCGCAGCGCGGAAGTATTTGGCTCGTCAACCATCGTCATCGCGATTGACGTGAAGCGCAAAGCGGAAGGCGGTTGGGAAGTCTATTTGCAGGGCGGACGGACGCCCACGGGCATCGACGGCATCAAGTGGGCCGAGGAGGCCTGGAAGCGGGGCGCCGGCGAGCTGCTGGTCACTTCCATGGACGCCGACGGCACCCGCGCCGGGTACGACCTGGAGCTGCACGAGCGCCTGGCGGAGACGGTCGACGTTCCGGTAATCGCATCCGGCGGAGCAGGCACCCTGGATCACATCGCCGAAGTCCTCACCGCAGGAAAGGCGGATGCCGCCCTGGTCGCTTCGATTTTTCACAGCGGCCGGTATACGGTGGATGACGCCAAGCAGTACCTTGCGGCGAAAGGGGTGCCCGTGCGCCAATGATGGACAGCAAGACCGTGGAGTTGAAGTGGGGGCCGGACGGCCTGATTCCCGCCATCGCCCAGGATGCCCGCACCGGCCAGGTGCTGATGCAGGCTTATATGAACGAGGAGTCGCTGCGCAAGACCCTTGAGTCCGGGACGGCCTGGTATTGGTCGCGCAGTCGGCAGGAGCTGTGGAACAAGGGCGCCACGTCGGGCCATTTTCAGCACGTGAAGGAGATTCGCACCGACTGCGACGGCGATTCGCTGCTGGTGCTGGTCGAGCAGGAGGGCGCGGCGTGCCATGAGGGGACGTACAGCTGCTTTACCCGCCGGGTGGACGGGTCCGGCGCCGACCTGCAGGACTCGGCCTACTGGCCCGCGCAGCCCGCGGTGGAGCCGCCGTACGACATCGGCACGATTCTGCGTGAGGTGACGGAGGTGCTGGTCGACCGGCGGGCACATCCCGATCCTGAATCCTACACCTCCAAGCTGTTTACCAAGGGCTCGGATGCGTACTGCAAGAAGATCGGCGAGGAGGCCACGGAGGTGGTGCTCGCCGTCAAGAACCGGGACCGGGAGAACCTCGCCTTCGAGGTGGCCGACCTCTGGTTCTTTACCCTGATCGCCCTGGTGGACCAGGGGCTTGACCCCCGTGCCGTGGCCGAGCAGCTGGCCGGCCGCAGGGGGAAGCGCCGCCCTGAATGAAAGTGAGAGGGGGGTTGTCACCCCCCTCTCACCTCTCCCCCAACTGCAGATCGCTCGATCAGGAGCGCTCCCGCTACTCCTGATCAAGCTAGTAGGTCCCGGACATGAGACGCTGAGAAGGAGTAGATGAGATGCCTGCCGTGCGCCCTGCCGTGAAAGCGATGCGGTCGTACGTTCCCGGCAAGCCCGTGGCCGACGTGCAGCGGGAGCTGGGGATTACCGATCTGATCAAGCTGAACCAGAACGAGAACCCCCTGGGCCCCTCCCCGAAAGCCGTGGCCGCTGCCACGGCGGCGATGCGGGAGGTACATACCTACCCCGAAGGTACGACCCGGGCCCTGCGCCAAAAGCTCGCCGCCATGTGGGACTTGCCGCCCGAGTGGTTCATTGTCGGCAACGGGTCGGATGAGGTCTTCCGGCTGCTGGCCGAGACCTATCTGGAGCCCGGCGACAAGGCGATCATTCCGGTGCCGTCCTTTGCCGGCTATCCGCTGGTAGTGGAGCTGATGGGCGCCACGCCGATGCCGGTGCCCCTGGCCGCCAACGGCTCCATGGACCTGGATTCGATGGCGGAGATGGCGGAGAACCTGCATGCGAAAATGATCTTCCTGTGCCGGCCCAACAACCCCACGGGCGCCGTGTTTGAGCAGCACCTGTTCCCGGCGTTCATGGCGCATGTGCCGTCGGATACCCTGGTGGTGTTGGATGAGGCCTACCGGGAGTTTGATGAGACGCCTTTTGACAGCAAGGCGCTGCTGATGCAGTATCCGAACGTGGTGGTCACCCGGACATTCAGCAAGATATACGGGATGGCGGGTTTCCGCCTGGGCTACGGGGTGGCGCGGCCCGAGGTGCTCACTCCCTTCTACACGGTGCGGGACCCGTTCAGCGTCAACAACCTGGCCGCTGCGGCGGGACTGGCGGCGCTGGATGATACGGAGCATCTGGAGCGGACGCAGGAGCTGACCCGGAAAGGCAAGGCGCGCCTGTACGAGTTTTTCGAGGAGTGGGATATCCCCTACACCCAGAGCCAGGCGAACTTCGTGATGTTTGATGTGGAGCAGCCGGCGACCGAGGTGTATGAGGCGCTGCTGCGCCGGGGAGTGCTGGTCCGGCCCTGCGGGTCGTTCGGTCTGCCGACCTGCCTGCGGGTGACGGTGGGGACGGAGGCGGAGAACAAACGCTTCCTGGAGGCGCTGGAGCAGGTGCTGCAGGAAGAGTGATGGTATATCCGCCACGGCTTCAGGTTAGAATGTGAAGAGGCGCCCGCAGTTGCCGCGCCCCTTATGATGAGACGGCGACGGCTGTTCGCAAGAGGCGAGGAGAGTGATGAGCACCATCAGCGTCACCCCATTCGGGGGCTCGGCCTGTCGTGACTCCCAGATATAGGATAACAGAGAACGCGCCTTCGGCTTGTCGTAAAGCTGAGGGCGCGTTCTCCGTTTCGGTCGTCAAGTCTCGACATGTCGCAGAGACTAGCCCCGTCTATGACGGTCACCCGCCACTACGTCTGCGATGCCGACCACCAATCCGGTGGCCCCGGTTAACAGAAGGGGGGCGATGGCTTTCGCCCCATCCGGCCACTGCCGAATGAACTGATTCACTGACTCTCCCAGCATCACCCACTGCCAGGCGAATGCGATGGCGGCAGCAATGATGGCAGCTAGTACACTCCTTTGGAGGACGCCGAACGCCAAACCGACGCCCACAAACCACCAGAACGCGGCGCCGCCGGTGCCGGGGTCGCCAATCCATGGCATGATGATCCCGGCATGCTTGAGGGGCTTCTCAATCATTTGCCAGCAGAGCCACGGCACGCCCGACCAGACTCCCGATACGAGGATGGCTTCCGCCCACACGCGGGCATTCCGACCGGCCTTCAAGGGGCCGCCGTCGGCGCCCAGGAAGACCCGGACAAAGGGCGCGATGGTTCTGACCTGAGGAACGACCGATAACACGTAGTGGACAATCACCCAGTAGACGATCCGTCCGAGTTCCTGTCGCAAGGTGTACGCCCCTTTCTGAGCTGGATTCCTCCCGGTTCGTCTGATGAGCAGGCGCCTGGTGGTCTCGAAAGAATTCCGTGACAATTTCTGAGTCCTGTGAGACGTCCAAGTGAGTGACAAAGGGGGAAGCATATGCAATCAGTGTTCAGCCTGGTTCTGGGACTCCTCCTGCTGTGTGGCTGTGCACGGGCCCCGGCGCCCGCCCGGGCCGTCGCCGACCTGCCCGCCCAGGCCGACCGTCACACCGTTGACTGGGCGCCTGACGGGCGCCGGCTGCTGTACGTCAGTCAGGGGGGAACGGCTACGGCCCCGCCATGCTCCTCGACCTGGACCGGCCTGACCAGCCCCGGGGAGTCACCGCGGCGCCCGCCTACAGCCTCGCATTCAGCCCCGACGGGCATTCCTTTGCCTACGTGGCCGACCGTCCTGAACAGGGGCGGCCCGTCCGCACCGTCTACGTCCAACCGGTCACCGGCGGTGAGCCCGTCGACTTGTTTGAAGGCACCACCGCCATCCACGGCGTAAGCGGATCCATCTTCGTTGATCGATGGGTGGACGAGCATACTCTGGCCTACACCGAGGGCATGGGCACCGGCGCCCTGGAACTCTGGCTGGTGAATGTACCGAGCAGGGAGATGCTCCTGCCCGCATCTGTCGACTATATGGCCACCAGTTTCATCTGGACGGCAGAACTGGGCCGGCTGCAGGACCTGCCGGATGATCCGCCGCAGTGGCCCGTCCCGCCGCTGGTGCAGGGTGAACTCGTCGCCTTTGCCCGCGCCAACGGGCACTGGTATGTCTCGCCGCTCGCCCACAGGGCGCCGCACCCTCTGGCGAAGGGCCGCGGACTCCAGCTGCTGTGGGCGCCGGATGCCCGGCATATTGCACTGATCGGGGGCGACCCGATCCGCCTGCAGGTACAGGTCAACCCGGCCCAGTAACGGTGCCGCGCACCTGCCCGTTCGAGCTGCTCGTGGATTCAGTGGGCTGGGGCGCCCAGGGCATCTGGGTGGAGTGCGAACAATAGCAGCCGGTCGCCCTTCACCCACGCCAGATATCGCCCGTCCGGCGACCACGAGACGGGCCACCCCGGCAGCGCCCGCTGCCGGTATGCCTCCAGAGGCCCGGCGTACGCTTCGTCATTCAACGCCCCCAGAACGCCCAGTTCCACCTGCCCGAGGTACTTGAGGCGCCCATCATCCATAAACAGATGGGTCCCCGCCCCGAAGCTATAGGTGTAGGCCAGAGCCGCCGAGCCGCCCGGCGCAAAGGCGGCCACGCCCACCGCCGGCTCCGTAAAGCCACGCCAAGACCCCACGTCGATCGTGCGGGGCGGCGTCGCGCCCGCCCCGACAGGCACCGGCACCAGCCTGGGGCCATCGAGCAGCCAGATCAACTCCCGCTGCCGGTCCGGAATCTGCCGAATGATATGCACCCGCTCCCGCAGTTCGGCGGGCGCCCGCTCCTGCATGGTGACCGGCTCTGCCCCGCTCAGCGGCAGGAGCGCAGCCTCCGCCGCCGTTTCCGGCACGCGGTACGTACTGTGCCGGACCAGCAGCGTCTCGCCCGGCTCCCACCAGCGCAGGGCCGATATGTTGAACCAGATCAGCGAGATCATACCTCGGCGCCCAACTTCCGCAGGGGCCGCCGACCGGTCCACCGGCACGCGATAGATCATCTGCTCGACCATATGCTCGACCGGCCTCTGCCTCTCTGCCGCAAAGAAGAGCTCCCGCCCGTCGGGGCTCCACAGCGGGCGGCTATGCCTTCCGTCAGTGACACGGCGTGGTGCGCCCACCCCCGGATCCACCACCCACAGCCCGTCGCCGCCGCTGAAGGCCACCCGCCGGCCATCCGGCGCCACCGCGATGTCGTGCGCCTCGGGCGCCAGTTGCCGGGGCGCCCCGCCCGGGGCGGCGAACCAGAGCCCGTCCTCCCCGCGGCTGTACACCAGCCGGTCCCCGGCCCACTCCATCTGATAAGGTCGCGCGGCGATTCGGTGCACCGTCCCCTCCGGCACCTGCGCCAGACAGATGTCGGTCTCATGGCGGGTCTCCACGCCGGTGAACCGGGTGCAGGTGGTGGCCAACCACCGGCCGGACGGCGCCCAGACCGCCTCCTGCCTGGGCGGGGCGGGCATGCGGGGCGCGTAGGTCCACATGCCCATCATTCGATAGGCAGACTTCAAATCCGCATCCGCCATGGTAGATGGCGCCGCGAAAAGATCCAGCGTCAGGACCGGCGCAACCGTGCTCCTCCCGGCGATGGCCCGCTCATGGGCCGCCGCCGGGCCGTCCACCGCCTCCAACCAGCGGAGAGCCCCGGCGTGGTTGCCCAGCCTGGACTCACGGGCGCCTTTCAAAAGCCGCCCGTACGGATGATCCGGTTGCCGCCGGAGCGCCTCATCCAGCAGGCGGGCGGCCTGATCCGGCATCTGCTTCTCCTGCGGTGGGCGGAAGTCCGCCGTACTGGCATCTACGGCCTCACCGGCCATGCGCAGGTAGAGATCGGCGGCCCGCCCCGGGTCGGCGCCGCCCACCGCCTCGGCCACCGCCACCGCCGGCTGGGGTTCGAATCCAGCGGCGATCATGCGATACTCCGCCAGCTTCCACCAGTGCTCGGCGTTGCCGGGCTCAAGCTCAGCCAGGCGGTGCTGCATCTCGCTCCAGGAGCGATCCTTTTCGATGAACGCCGCGATGGCGGCCCGGACCGCCCCCAGCAATTCCTGCTGCCCCTGCTCCTCCGCCAGATAGGAGGCGTGCAGCAGGGCCTCCCGGGCGCCGTAGACCGTCCGCCCGGCGGCCATGTCGGCCCGGGCCATCTCCAGCAGCACCTCCGGTGGGCTCAGCTCCACCACCTGATACTCCTTGGCGAAGAACTCCATGCCGGGCTGGGGCGGCCCCGGCTCGCGGGCCTCCCGCTCGGTCGCCACCAGGAGCCGTTCGTAGGCGTCGGCTGCCTGTGGCCAGGCCTCATTCTCTGCAGCCGCCTCGGCTGCGGCCTGGGCCGCGGCCCGTGCCTCGCCCGGGGCATGACCCGCCAGCCGGGCGCCCAGGTCCGCCGCCAGCGTGCGGGCCGCCGCCGTGGAGTTCATCGCCATAATAGTGATGGGACCGTCCAGGGTATAACCGGCGTTCGGCTGCCGGTAGATGAGCAAGCGCTGATCCAGCGGGCCAATGGCGGTCGCGATGATCCAGGTGGGCTCGCCCTTGCTGCGGGATGGCGCGATCCAGAGGGCGTTGGTCGGCACCTGCTGCTCCCCAGTTTTCAGGCGGAAGGGGAGGAGGGCCACCACGGGCGGCTCCAGCCGGTTCGCCCGGCTATAGCCCAACCGCAGAATCGGGCGCCCCGCCAGGCAGGGCAGCACCTCCGGCCAGACGGCGCGCCAGACGCCTTTCCGCACCAACTGGACCGGCTGTTCGGCCAGCATCTGCTTGATCGAGTCATGAAGGTCGCCCCATCGGCCATCCATGATGATTTTTGCCCGGGCGCCCTCGTAGAGCGTGGCGTAGGCGGCGCTGCCCAACGCTGCCGGCGCCGTCTCCGGCGCGGGAACGGGCCAGGCGGGCAGCGGCAGTAAGGCAGGGAGCGCCGCCTGCGCCAGCCCCCGCACCGAACAGGGATCGACCGCTTCCCGCTTCAGCGCGCACCCGCCAATCAAAACCGACACCGTAAGCAGCAAGGCGCTCAGCCGGCGCATCGCCACACACCCCCTTTATACACGAGTAAGACGGCCTGGGCGCCCGATCTGTTCCGGCGCCGCCCGGCCCTCCACAAATGCGCGGACTCCCCAGACGAAGGTGTCCGCGCATTTTCCAACATGAAACAGAGTTCGGGATGTTGCATTCGAGGCGCAGAACATGATATATTATCTCCTGCGCCGCCTCGCAAACGGTGCACAAGCGAATAGATGGCCCGGTAGCTCAGTTGGTAGAGCAGCGGACTGAAAATCCGCGTGTCGCCAGTTCAACTCTGGCCTGGGCCACCATCTTTTTTTCAGCTTTGGAGAGATACCCAAGCGGCTGAAGGGGCGGCTTTGCTAAAGCTGTAGGGGGCGCAAGTCCCGCGAGGGTTCAAATCCCTCTCTCTCCGCCACATCCTGGACCGCTAGCTCAATGGTAGAGCATCCGACTCTTAATCGGACGGTTGAAGGTTCGAGTCCTTCGCGGTCCACCAGGACGACCCCACAACTTCATACGCATCTTTGGTACTGCAGCCGGAGAGATACCCAAGCGGCTGAAGGGGCGGCTTTGCTAAAGCTGTAGGGGGCGCAAGTCCCGCGAGGGTTCAAATCCCTCTCTCTCCGCCATCATCCGGACCGCTAGCTCAATGGTAGAGCATCCGACTCTTAATCGGACGGTTGAAGGTTCGAGTCCTTCGCGGTCCACCAACGTGGACAAAAAACCGGGAGACCTCATGGTCTCCCGGTTTTTGTGTTACCGCCCCGCCCCCGCCGGCGTATGATGGGACGGGTTCCATATCGTCCTGTCAGGAGGCTGCTGCATGAACATCCTGAGCCAGCGCTTCCCGTTCGGTGCTATGCTCACAGGCGCCCAGGAAGTCCCGCCGGTCACCACCACGGGCGTCGGCGTCTCGGGAATCTCCTTTGACCCGGCGCTCACGACGCTACGGGTCGTCACCGCGGTCGGCCAGATCAACCAGGTGACCGCCGCCCACATTCACCTGGGGCGCCCGGGACAGAACGGGCCGATCGTCGCCTTCCTGTTCGGCCCCTCGGCCCCGACGAACTTCGGCCCCGTCACGATTCTGTCGGACCGGGTCATCACCGCGATCAACCTGACCGGCCCGCTCATGGGCATGTCCCTCTCCGCCCTGATCCAGCAGATCATTGCGGGAAACGCGTACGTCAACGTCCACACCGTCCGGAATCCCAACGGCGAAATTCGCGGCCAAATTGTACGGCTCCAATAAGAGGAGGGGACCGGCGTGGAGGTCGCCATCGGCTGTGACCACAGCCTGCCCGACGGGACGGTTCTACTCCCGGATGACGGCGGATTCGGGGAAATCCGCTCGCTTCGGCTGGGGTGCACCACAGTGGCCGCTCAACGGGCAGAGCGGGGTCTGCAGGGCGAGCTGGTGCTCTCACCGGATTTGTGGACCCGGCTGGCTGTCCCGTACGGCCGCATTCGGCTCGACGCCCGGCCCGCAGCGGACGGGGAACTGATACTGGGGCCGGCCGTGGCCGTTCTGTATGCGGGGCGGGTGAGCCGCCATTCCACCCGGGAAGCGGAGGAGCGCATGCGCACCTTCTTCGGCGCCCGGGCAGGCGAGGCCGGTCTCTTCGCCCTCGGCTTCGATGAGTCGATCGACTGGGATGCGGGTGTCATGGACGGTTTCGTTCTGGACAATCGGGGCTGCTCCGACATGCACATCGTCGCTGCCCGGTTCCCGATTCCCGCCGCGGTTCACCTCAGGTGGGCCATCCGGCGTGAGGTCATCGACCGGTTGCGGACGCTGACGGGCGGAAAGGTTTTCAACTGGGTCCGCAACATGAGCAAATGGCAGTTCCATTCCCTCCTCTCCACGGACCGCGGTCTGGCGGAGTACCTGCCCGACACCAGGCTTCTGAACTCCATGGTCGATCTGGCAGCCATGCTGGCCCGGCACGGAACCGTCTTCGTCAAGCAGGTCTTCGGTATTCGGGGAATGGGCATGGCGCGGATCAGGCGGGTGCCGGAGGGCTTTGAACTGAGCCACATCGAACGGGGAGCGATGGTCGATCGGGTTGTGTCTCAGCCCGCCGACCTGATGCCAGCCCTCCGGCAAACCCTGGGCTCGGGCCGGCTGATCGTGCAGGAGGGGCTTGACCTGGTCGGACTCCGGGGTCGAAAGCTGGATTTCCGAGTCCTGGCCGTCCGCGAGCCGGGGGCGGGTTGGCGATGCGCCTTCCGCCACGCCAAGGTGGCGCCGGATGAGCGCCTGGCGTTTATCAACCTGGCGAACGGCGCCCAGGACGCCGACATGCCGGCTGCCTTGGCTGAGCACTACGGTCTTGCCCCGGAGTCCGCCGAGCAGGTCGCCGATGATTTGACCCAGCTGGCACTGCGGGCTGCGGAGACGCTTTCCGCCGCCCTTGATCCCGTTGGCATTCTGGGCATCGACCTTGCCGTGGATGCCCGGACCCGGCAGATCTACCTGCTGGAGGCCAATACTGTGCCGGGATGGGGATATGCCGAGGCGGTCGAGGAAGCACTGGCCCGCAGCCAGACCGAATATGCCCTCAGCCTGACCCGATGACGAAAGGCCAGCCCGACGTGCGGGCTGGCCTTTCATTATGGCGTCCTGAGAGCGGCCCGGGCCCGCCCTGCCAGATACCCGGCGTAGCTGAACGGATACCGCTCAAGCGGCACGGGCAGGCCCTCGATCAGCGGATGCACAGGCTTCGTATTGGCTTCCAGAATCCAGGCTCTGCCGTCTTCATCTACGGCGACATCGACGCCTATCTCACCGAGCAGCCCGAACCGGGTCTCGAGGGCGTGGGCTGCCTGCAGGGCGGCGGCCTGTGCGATGGGCTCAACGTGCCGAAATACGCTGGCCCGGGCGCCCATTCGTTGCCGGAACGCTTCCGGCAGGCAGGGCTCGCCGCCCTGGCTCATGTTGGCGGCTACGCTGCCGGCCCGGCCCCACCTGAGCAGGATCAGCGGCGTCTGCCACTCACCCGTCCCATCCTTCTGCAAAATCACACGCAGGTCACAGATGCGTCCGTCGACCTGCGGCAGCGCGATTCCCTGCTGGACAATCCAGAGGCGCCCCGCGGTGGTCAGGGCCAGAAAGTCTTGCACCTGCGGCAGCGAGTCAAACGTTTCGGCGGCGGTGCGACCGCCGATTTTCCCGCGGACTTCCCAGCCGGAAGGCAAGGCGGTGATCCGCACGACCTCGGTGCCATGGCTGCCGTCATTCGCCTTGACGAAGACTGCGGGGTGCCGCGCCAACATCTCCTCCAGATCCTGCGGACCGGTAAAGGGCCTCGTCTCCGGTGAAAGCGCAGCCTGGGACGGGAAGAACGTAAGCGCCTGGTGTACTTGCAGTTTGGTAAACGAGCCAAGCTTATTGAGCAGGATGGTTCCTCTGTGAAGCGACATCTGCTTCAGCGTCGCCCGCACTGCCTTTCGGAGGCCGGGCGCGCTATAGATCGCACGGTGGTAAATCACTTCGGGGAGCGGAATCTCCTCCCGAATCCACTCGCCGTGGCGCTCCACCCGGGCATGCACCACGCCTTCGGCCAGGTTGATGTCCGGGGCCGTAAACACGAATGGGACCGTCCCGGCACTGCGGCCTTCCTGCATCATGCGCAGATATCGTGCTGCCCACGGACCCGGTTCCATGAGTTTAGCGAGCGACCCCAGCAGCACGCCGACCAGCGGCGCGTCCGTGGCGGGCAGGCGGGCCTGTTCGAGTGCGCCGGATGCCACGTACGCCGCAAAGTGGATGGGGTACCGGTCAATGCGCTCCGAGATGAGGGGGTCGCTGAGGCGGGCCAGGCTGACGCGCAGTGGCTTGCCGTTGATCTCGATCAGCTTGATCCGGCCGTCGCGGGTCACGCCCAAGTCAAGTCCGAACTCAGCACAGGTGCCAAAGTGGCGTTCTGCCTCGCCTGACAGGAGGATCGAGACGCGGGCGATCTCTTCGACCAGGGCGGGCGCCCGGGTTCCGAAGTGGCTGCGCAGCGCGCGCTCGGCAGATGCGACCTGTCCGCCGCTCCGAGGGCTGGTAATCACGCTTCCGGCGGCGGCAATGCGGGCGACCAGCCCCGTCATTACCCAGCGTCCCCGTTGGTCCTTCTGCACCAGCGAGCGGAAATCGAAGCGGTTGCCCTGATAGGTGGCCAGGTCCAGCCCTTCCTGAATGAGGTAGCGGGCCTCCGCCTGCAGCAATGGCCCAAGGACCTCTGCTTCCCGCCCCGGCAGGAGCTGCTCGGTCTCGTTTCCTTCGTCGCTCCGGTGCTGAAGGAGCCAGTTCCCGGCCAGGCGCGTCAGTCGGTAGACCCCTTTTCCCTTGTACAAATAATCGGGTTTGAGGTACAGATCATCATACCTTACGAGGGCCTCGGCCAGAGACTCCGGCGTCAGGGCCGTTGTATAGGGCAGGTATCCGGCCAGGTCCAGGCTCATGCTCAGGGCCTCAAACGTCATCAACTTCGTGACTTTGGCTGGATTGTTGACCACCGTGAAGAGGAGGCGGCGTCCCGCTTCTCTGACCGACAGCGCTTCGCCCCGGGCCGCCAGTCCGAAGCAGCGGTCGTAGACGACGAACGGAACCGGTACGTTCACCGGCTCCCAGGAACACGGGCTGTTCAGGTCGCACCGGTGATGGAATCCGTGCACGGTCCGGCTCTCTTCATCGAGGCCCGGAGCCGCAAAAAAGACGAGTGAGGCGCCCACTTCACGGGCGTACCTGGCGTACCGGCAATAGACCCGGTCACCCTGGCCGCCAAGCACCCGACGGAGTTTTGCTTCGCTGATCAGCAGGCCGATCAGCGGCCCGCGGGTCTCGGTCCGGGACAGCACCTGGGATCGGTCCAAGCGATTCGCTTCCTTTCATGGACTGGGCCCTTGCTGGGTGAAACACCACTCTCGTACAATCTATGCAGTCCGGCCGTTATGTCACCTTCCACCAGCAGTTGCGAATAGGCTTTGTTGAGGGTCTTCTTAGGGAGAGGTGGGGCGTGCGCTATCGGACGGATATCCGGCAGATTCAGCAGTTGACAGATGCTGAGCGCCTTCAGCTGAGACCGGTGACGGACGAGTATGTGTTCCGCGTGAGCGACTATTACCTCTCGCTGATCGACTGGAACGATCCGGACGATCCCATTCGGCGGATTGTCATTCCTGCGGCGGGAGAGTTGAAAGAGTACGGACGCCTGGATCCATCGGACGAAGCGGGCAACTACGTGGCGAAAGGGTGCCAGCACAAGTATCCGCCCACCGCGCTGCTGCTGGTCTCCGATGTGTGCGGGGCTTACTGCCGCTTCTGCTTCCGCAAACGGCTCTTCCGCGACGACGTTGACGACGAACAGATCAGTCTGGACATCAGCGAGGGATTAGCTTATATCGCTGCCCACCCGGAGATCAACAACGTGCTTCTGACCGGGGGCGACCCCCTGATCCTCTCTGCCGGGCGGCTGGACCGCATCCTGAGCGCTCTGCGCGCCATTCCCCATGTCCGGATCATCCGCCTTGGCTCCAAAATGGTCGCATTTGAGCCGATGCGGATTGCCGGGGATGCGGCGCTGCTGGAGGTGCTGACCCGGCATGGGCGAACCGATGCCCGCATCCACATCATGGCGCACTTCAACCATCCCCGTGAGCTGACAGAGCAGGCCCTGCAGTGCCTGGCCGCGCTGCAGCGCACCGGCGCCATCGTGGTGAACCAGACTCCCTTGCTGCGGGGGGTCAACGATGATCCGACGGTGCTTGGCGAACTGCTGAACCGGCTCTCGTGGTCCGGGGTGACGCCGTATTATATCTTTCAGAACCGGCCGGTGGCCGGCAACGCTGAATTCGTCGTGCCGCTCGCCGAGGGGTTCGCGATTGTGGAGGCGGCCAAGGCGCGTACCTCGGGACTGGGGAAGCGGCTCAAGTATGTCATGAGTCACGCTTCCGGCAAAATCGAGGTGCTGGCTGTCGCCGGCGACATGATCTACCTGAAGTACCACCAGGCCCGGCGGCCCGAGGACCAGGGCGCCTTCCTGATCCGGCGCCTGCCCGAGGGCGCCGGGTGGTTCGACGACCTGGAGGCGTTGTAGAATAAGAAAGCTCGCCTTCGGTCGCGAAGGCGAGCTTTCTTTGATGCTAGGTGCGGGGGTTGACGCCGGCGGTAGCCCGGTGCTCACCCTGCAGGGAGCTCCCGACCTGGTCGGCGACGCCGGCGCCTGTTGCGCCTGTGGCGCCCATGGTCGCAGCGGTGCCCGCATGGGTCATCGTACCGGCCGTGGCCGCTGTTCCCGCGACGGCTCCGGCTGTGGCGCCGCCGGCGAGGGCATTATCGGCGGTGTAGTTGTCCAGCGTACCCGCGATGCCCGCGGTCTCATCGTTGCCCTGATAGTTCACAGCCATGGATCGTTCATCTCCCGTCTGTCGTATGGCGAATTCCCGCAGATAGGGTTCGCCTGCGCAGACGGGCATATGCAGCTCAGTCGCCCCGGCCGGCGGGACCTTCAAAGAAGATGGAGACGCAGCCCGGCCCCACGTGGGCGCCAATGGTCGCACCAATCTGGCCGATCACCACATCTTTGACGGCGTACTTGGTCCGGAATCGATGCGCCATCTCCTGGGCTTCCTCTTCGCACGCTGCGTGGCTGATGCCCACGCGCTGATCGCGGGGATCGACGCCAAGCCGCTCCATCTCGTCGAACAGGCGGGCGATGGAACGCTTGCGGCCCCGCACCCGGTCGATGGGGATCAGCTTGCCGGCCATATCCATATGTAAGACGGGCTTGACGTCCAACACGTTTGCCGCCAGCGCCGAAATGGCGGAGACCCGTCCGCCGCGGCGGGCATATTCAAGGGTGTCCAGGGTAAAGATGTGGCAAAGGCGTGTCCGGAAGGCTTTAATGGCCGCAGCGATCTCCGCCCCCGACTTGCCGGCGGCCGCCAGGTCTGCGGCCTGCAGGACCATGAGGCCCAGTCCCACCGAGGCGCCCAGGCTGTCCACCGCGTGGACGCGGCCGCCATACTCCTGCGCGGCAATCACCGCGTTTTGGTAAGAACCGCTCAGACCCGAGGAAAGGCCCACGTATACCAGTTCGCTGCCGTCCGCCGCCAGCGGCCCAAAAATCGCCGCATACTCAGCAGGCGTGATCTGGGATGTAGTTGGCATCTCTTTGGTGCCCTTCAGCCGTTCGTAAAACTGTTCCGCACTGATGTCTACGCCATCGCGAACTTGCTCGGACCCGAAACTGACGGCAAGGGGGATACAGGCGATGCTCCGCTGGCCGAGGAGCGCGGCGGGCAGGTCGGCGCAACTGTCACAGACAATCTTGACTGTCATCTTTCTGTCTCCTGTTGTCGGAATGGATCTTCTCTTTACGCAATGTTCGCCCGTCGAAAGCAGTTCCCTGCGAATGATCGACAACTTTTCCGCGAAGCCTGTCAGGCCGTGGCACCAGCAGGCAAACTTTCCAGCATGGCACTTCGTCGGGTTGGAGAAAGTAAGTACAGAAAAGACCATGGCAGACAGGGGGCGTGTCACGTGCGCAAGTGGTTGGCGGCTGTGCTCGTCGGGTCCATATTGACCGCCGGCTGCATGGGCGGGGGTGGCGGCGGCGGTGGCGGCGGCGGACAGCAGGCGCCTGAACCAAGTGGAGAGGAAGTCGAAAAGGCCGTGAAAAAGGCCCTTCATGATGACGACATGAAGGACTTCCTGCGCACTGCAGTCCGTACCCAGGCGGGAGCCGAGTTGCTGGAACTCTCGCTGGATACTCAAGATGGGCAAAAGGTATTGCAGGACGCGGTGAAGCGGAGTCTCAGTTCAGCCGTCGGCCAGCAGGCCATTACCAACAAGGTCGGCGAAATGATGGAGGACCCGGCTTTCCAGACTCAGGTTCAGCTCGCCATTCGGCAATCCATAATGGAGATGTTGACTAAAGGGACCGCCGGCCAGCAAGGAGGCGGTGGCGGTGGCAAGGAGAAGAAGGGTAAGGATAAGAAGGGCGAAGAAGGTGGCGGTGGCGGTGGCGGCGGTGGCGGCGGTGGCGGCAGCTAGTTGCCGGAGCAAGCCGGCTGCCGTGGGGTAATGCCCATCTCCCCCAGAGGCTAAGCAACGGGGACTAGGCCCTCGGTCAAGCGCCGCCATCGGAACCGGTATCGGGTAAGTTCTCTGAGGGACGCACCGCCGATGGCGGCTGATCACGCAGGTAACGGGGCCAAGTCCCCGTAGCTACGCCTCTGAACGGACCTGCGAGCATTACCCCACAGCATCCGGCAGCCACCGGAACGCCGGAGCGGATGAAGAAAAGGCCAGTCGTGAGCGCTCACGGCTGGCCTGCTTTTATTCCTGCCCCGGCCGCTCAATGCCCGGGCGGGGCATCAGGCCGTCGGCCTCGAGGGCTTCCAGGAGCTCCTTGTATTCCGGCTCCCGGACAATCAAATCCGTCGGGGAGAGCTCCCCGACCACAAACCGGCCCGTCCGGCGGGACGCCTTGATCTGCTGCGCCAAAATGGGCGACGCGCACCGCAAGATCGTGACCGCCTGCAGATAGACCTGCCCGAACGACTCCGCCCACGACCGGAGATCGAACGCCACGTTCTGCGGAATCCCCGTGCCCGAGTGCGACGCCAGAAACGAAAGGATCGCCTCACCCGACAACCCCGTCTTCAGCCCCCGGTAGACGCTCGTCCGCCCCAGGCGGTAAGTCAGCGTCCGGTCGGTCCGCCGGATCAGTTCGGCCATCAGTTCCAGCGTCCACAGCACCGTCGGCGCCACCGGGCGGGGCACAATCGCCTCAAAGGTGGCCTGGAGCATCAGGGCAGGCTGCAGCGGCACTCCTCCAGGGGTCTCCGGTGCGATACCGTCCAGCACGGCCAGCCCCGCCGGCGTCACCCGGCAGGCAAGCTCCGGCTCGTCCAGGGGCCCCGTCTGGCCGAGATCGCACAGGCCCATGGGCGCCAGGAACATCGAGAGATGATGCTTGAGCCGCAGCAGGAAGGAGCCACGCTGGCTGGGGTTGATCAGCGGCTCCACTTCGGCCACCAGCCGGCTCACCGACAGCCACTGCCGCCCCACCGTCCGCAACACCGAAAGGAACGTCTGCAGGTCCTGGTAGAAGTACCGGTCCTGCCAATACCGGTACAGATCAAGCTGCTTAACGCCCATGGGCTGTCCGACCCAGTCGAGCAGGGACGGCGATGCCTTCAGCATGCCCTCTTCACGCACCGCCAGCCGCCGGTCCAGGGCGTAGCCGACCAGCAGGCCCAGCGGCTCCGGATACCGGCCGACCAGGCTCTCTTCATCTTCCGTACTCATGGTCAGCAGATCAAGCAGGGCCTTCATGTGGCGCTTGAAGACCTGGCCCTGCTGGGTCAGGGTGATCTCGTTCTTGTAGACATAGGCCAGGAACCGGTGCACGTCCTCCACCAGGTCGCGCTCGGGTGCGGCGGGGCGCACCGACTCCCTCGCATCCAGGCAGATCCGGTGGATCATCTGGCTGTTGAGAATATCGCCCAGGGCGACCATCAGGTCGGTCGGGATAAAGAAGACCTGCCGGTAGTTTTGGGTGCGGGGGTAGATGAGCCCCCGGTTCTGCAGATCCTCCACCGCCCGGGCGGGCGACTTGCGCCGTTTCCCCGACAGCAGGTTGACGATCTGGTGGCAGAGTTCCACCGTAATGCCCTGATCGCCCCCGTTGAAGAAGACGACCTTCAGGGCAGCCCATTCTTCTTCGGACAGGCCATCCAGCAGCTGCTGCAGCCACGACCTGTCCAGCAGGCGGGCAGCCAGGGCCGCCTCCACCTGATCGGTTTCCGCCTCCATCGCGGTCGACTGGATGATCCGCTTCAACTGTTCGACCGGCGTACGCTGCAGGCACTCGAGAAGCCGCAAGCTACTCACCTCCCTGGTCGCCGCCTTCGGCGTAGTTTAGAAGTCTTCCATGTGGACGATTTCGTACCGGTAACCCTGCTCCGTCAGGAACAGCTGCCGTTTGGCGGCGAACTCCTGCTCCTTGGTCTCCCGCGTGACGAGCGTATAGAAGTGGGCGCCCGAGCCGTCGGCCTTGGGCCGCAGAATCCGGCCCAGCCGCTGGGCCTCTTCCTGGCGGGAGCCGAAGGTGCCGCTGACCTGAATGGCCACGGTGGCATCCGGCAGGTCAATGGCGAAATTGGCCACCTTGGAGACGACCAATACTTTGATATCGCCGCGCTTGAACTTCGCGTACAGCTCCTCGCGCTCCCGGTTCGGCACCTGCCCGGTGATCAGCGGGGCGCCCAGCTGGGCGGAGAGCGCTTTCAGCTGATCCAGATACTGACCGATGACCAGGATCAGATCATCCGGATGGCGCCGCACCAGTTCGCTGACCAGGCTGCTCTTGACCGGGTTCTCCGAAGCGATGCGAAACTTCGCACGGTCTTCCGCCACGGCGTACGAGAGCCGCAGTTCGTCGTGCAGCGGCACGCGGATCTCCGTGCAGGTCGCCTCCGCGATGAAGCCCTGCCGCTCCAGCACCTTCCACGGTAAGTCGTACCGCTTCGGGCCGATCAGCGAGAAGACATCTTCCTCAGCGCCGTCCTCCCGGACTAGCGTCGCAGTCAGCCCCAGCCGCCGCATGGCCTGAATTTCGGACGTAATCCGGAAGACGGGCGCCGGCAGCATGTGGACTTCGTCGTAGATGATCAGCCCCCAGTGCAGGGAGGTGAAGATCTTAAAATGGGGAAACGGCGAGCCTTGCTCGGCGGATTCGCGGTAGGTCAGCATCTGGTAGGTGGTCACCGTGACCGGCTTGATCTCCTTGACTTCGCCGCTGTACTCGCCGATCTGATCGCGGGTCAGCGTCGTCTTGTCGACCAGTTCATCGATCCACTGGCGGACGGCGGTTACGTTCGTGGTGAGGATCAGCGTCTGCTGCTGCACGGCGGCCATGGCGCCCATGCCGACCACGGTCTTGCCGGCGCCGCAGGGCAGCACGATGACGCCCGAGCCGCCGAAGACCGAGCCCCCCTTGTAGAAGGCGTCGACGGCCTGCTGCTGATAGGGGCGCAGGTCGAATGGGCGCCCGGTGAGCGTCACGGCCCGCAGGGCCGTTTCGAGGGCGGCACCCGTGGTATAGCCCGCCAGATCCTCCACCGGAAAGCCGATCTTGATCATCGCCTGCTTGACGTGGCCACGGCGGTCCGGATCGACCAGGAGCCCGTCCGGGAGCGCTTCGAGCAGGTAAGGCCGGACGACCTTGTTGTGCCAGATCTCGGTCAGGAGTAAGGGGTCCGAAGAGCGCAGCACCAGACCGCCCTGGTCCTTCTCCAGCCGGACCCGCCCGTACCGCGATACATAGTCGCCGATATCTTTGATGAGGACGTCGGGTAGCGGAAACTTCCCCAGCCGCTCCAGATCCCCGATGATGGCGCCCGCATCAAGGCCGCTGGCAGCTGCGTTCCACAGCGACAGGGGCGTGATCTGATACGTATGAATGTGTTCCGGGCTCTTGACCAGTTCCGCGAACTGAGCCAGGACGTCACGCGCTTCTTCGAAGAGCGGGTTCATCACTTCCAGCAGGACGGTCCGATCGCTCTGCACGATCAGGGGGTTCTGCGGCTGGTAACTCACCGGTCTTCCCTCCGCCATGAGTACTGAATTCCATTCAAAGTCATTTCGGCTCCAAACCGTCGAATCCCTCCTCTTCAGGCGAGGGAGGAGAATCGGCGCGCTGGACCGAACCCCCTAAATTATGCACGTTCTGAAGGGGAGTGAGCGGATGGCAGGCTGGTGGCGCCGGTCCCCCGGTTTGCCGCGGGTGTTGGTGCTCGGCACGCTCATTGCCGCCGTCAACCTGGTCGGCGACCGCTACGGGCAGCCGGTTCACTGGGCAACCGCCATCATTTACGGCGTTGCGCTGGCGGTGGCTATGCGGTGGCCGATCATCCTTCAGGGTACGGGAGCCCGGGTAGTCCTGGTCACGGGTCTGGTGCTGGAGGGGCTTTGGCATCACGGGCTGGCCACGGCGCTTGTGACGCTTGCCGTGGAGTTCCTGGTGCGCATGCTGGTCATGTATCACGGGCGCTATTACTGGGAATGGCACCGTCCTTTGTTTGTGCTCACTGCGTTCTCCGGCGCGTACGGGCTCCAGATGCTTGTAAGCGGCGGCCCGGCCGTGACGCCCGGGCCTCCCCAAATCCACTTCGACACGCCGTCTCTGGTTATGGTGTATGCGTTCTGGGTCGGCCTGAACGCCATCTGGGCGGTGATGAAGGCGCCCACGCGCGGCCGCAACCGGGCGCAGGAACTGATTCAATCCGTCCAGCAGACCTGGTGGGCGCCGCTGCTCTTTCTCATCGTCGCATGGCCGATCGAATGGGTTCACGATTCAGGATACCCATTGGAGTTGATTGCTTGCCTCGTCCTGGTCTGGGTCCAGTCGCTGCTGGGGCCGGCCTTTACCACCATGAGCCAGGACCGGGCGGTTACCGGCGTGCTGCAGAGCGTTCCGGGCCCATCGCCCGAAGAACGGACGATGACGCATCGCATCATGCGGACAGCCCATGCCATCGGGCGAGCGCTGTCGCTGTCGGCCCGTGAGATGCGGCTGATCGGCTATGCCGCGCTCCTACAGATTTGGTGTGACATCCCCAGGCCGCTGTTGCCCCTCTGGCTGCCCGAAATGCCCGACGCAGCGCGGACTGCCGATTTGCGCGAGCGGGTTAATGCGGCCGCCGAGCGCGTCGAGTCCGACGGCGCCTTGCAGGAAGTGGCGGGCCTCATCCGGCAGCGGTACGCGTCGTATGATGGCCGCGGCATGCCGGATGTCGCCGGCAGCGGCTTTCCGGCTGCGGCGCAGGTCGTGGCGGCTGCCAACGCCGTTACCATGCTGACGGAAGGCCATCTGGGGCAGCCGATGACCGGCGCACAGGCTGTTCAGTGGCTGCGCGTGCACGCGGCCACCCGGTTCAGCCCCCAGGTGCTGTGGGCGACGGGACAGGTCTTTACCGACCGCGACTGGCGGGCCGAAGTCGCCAGCGGTCTGCCGGAAGCCGTCCGGCAGCTGCAGGGCTTGGTGCGGGAGAGCGACCACCCTTCGTATTTGCTGGTGGGGCTGCGCCGGGTGTGGCACCAGCTCTGGGGCCGGTTCGGCCTGGCGCCGGACCTCCCGCCCGAGGTGCAGGCCATGGCCAGCCTGGCTACATACTTTACGTCCAGCACCGATACCGACCGGACCGCCCAGATCGCAGCGGAGGCCGTCGGCCAGCTGATTGGCGCCAAAGTGATCGTCGCCCTGTGTGAGAAAGGTCAGACGGAGCTGATGCTCCGCTGTAAGGCTTCCTATGGCTTTACGTCATTTGATCCGGTGGGAACGCCTGTCTCGCTCTCGTACGGTCTGATCAATCGGGCCGTCCTGGACCGGGTGCCCGTTCAGCTGGCCGATGTGCGGGAACTCCGCAACGCTCTGACCCAGCAGTTCGCGGCGGACGAGGGCATTCGTTCGGGGCTCTTCCTCCCCATTGTCCACCGTGGGGAGACGACCGGCCTCCTGTTCGTCGGGCTGCAGCGTCATCACTGGTTTACCCCGCGCGAGGTGGGTCTCATCCAACTCATGGTCGGTCAAGCGGCCGCGGCCCTGGAAAACGCGAACCTGATCGCTGAGGCGGAAGAGCGGGTCAGGCATATCACCGAGCTGAACACGCTGACTGCGACGCTGCTGGACAACCTCTCTTCCGGCATCATCGTCGTTGATCCGGAAGGGCTGGTGGTCATGTCGAACTTCGCCGCCCGCCAGCGCTTCGGCGACCGGCTGCCGACGGAGAAGGGGCAGCGCCTGCCCGAGGAGCTTGTGCGCGTGGCACAGGTGGACCGCGCCCTGAGCGGCGAGCCGGGGCCGGAAGTCGACTGGATGTTCGAAGGCTATACCTTGGAGGTGCAGTCCGTACCCCTCCGGGAGTGCCACGGGGTGACGATGGGTGCCATCTGCCTGGTGCGCGACGTCACCCAGGTGCGTTCCATGGAGCAGCAGGTCCGGCGCGTTGAGAAGCTCGCGGCCATCGGCGAGCTGGCGGCAGGCGCCGCCCACGAAATCCGCAATCCGCTTACGTCGATCCGCGGGTTTATCCAGCTGCTGCAGACCAGAGCGTCGCGGACGGACGGCGAGTACTTTCAGATCATCCTCAACGAGATCGACCGCATTGATTGGATCATCCGGGATATGCTGCTGCTGGCCCGGCCCAGCGAGTTGACGAAGCAGCTAGCCGCGATTCCGACCATCATCGATGAGCTGCTGCTGCTCCACCAGTCCGACCTGCAGCGGACGAACATCACCGTCGAACAGGAGCTGGACCCCACCGTCGGCCTGGTCCCGGTCGATCCGAAGATGTTCCGGCAATTGTTGCTCAACCTGATCCTGAACGCCATTCAGGCGATGCCGTACGGCGGCACCCTTGGGTTTGTGCTCCGGCCAGAGGGCCCGGACAGCGTGGCCATCGCGGTTTCCGACACCGGTGTCGGGATTTCGCCGGAGAACCTCAAGCGGCTATTTGTACCCTTCTTTACGACCAAGGAAGAAGGCACGGGGCTCGGGCTCGCGCTTTGCTATTCGATCGTGCAGGCGCACGGCGGCCGCATCGATGTGGAGAGCCAGGTGGGGCGGGGGACGACCTTTACGATCACCCTGCCTTTGAGGTGATCCCACTGCCAGGGGAACAGGAGGTGCAACATGGCGATCGTCAGGCCCGTAGTCTGGTCGGAAGACATCCCCGCCCTGTGCGGGCTCGATACCTCGTTCACTACGGATCGCATCTATCGCCTGGACCGCCAGGCGTTTTCCTTCACACTTGCCGAACAGCGCGTGTCACCGCCCCTCACGAAAACCGTTTGCCATATGGCAGACGAGATCTCTTCTCTCCAAAAGATGGAGCACACGGTCGTGGCGGCGGTCAACCGCATGGTGGTTGGCTTTGCTGCCGCACAGCATAGCGCCTGGAACAACCGGGTTGTGCTGTGGCACCTCTATGTACTGCCGGCCTACCGTGGGTACGGCATCGGCACCGCCTTGATGCAGTCGGTCCTTGCGTATGCGGAGGCGGCCGGCGCCTGGTGCGTCTGGCTGGAAGCCCAAAATGTGAACTACCCGGCCCTGCAGTTCTACATAAAGCGCGGCTTCCGGATCTGCGGTTTGGACACGAACCTCTACGACCCAAAGGGACCGGGCAAGGACGAGGTTGCCGTCTACCTTTCCCGGGAGCTGAACTAGCAGCAGGCGCCCCGCCGGGGCGCCTGCTGCTAGTTGTGTGGCATGGGTCTCACCTTGGCCTGCACTTCCCCGGGGTGCTGCAGCAGTGCCCCGCAGAAGGGGCAGAACAGCACCGGCGCATCTTCCCACACGAGGGATTCCCCTGCCCGGGAGTACCCGTAGCTCAGGTACAGCAGGCCTGTCGGCTCGTCCACCATGAAGAAGGAAACTTCGGGATGTTCCAGCGCTTTCGCCAGCGTCTCGCAGCAGGTCCCAAACCGCTGACCGGTCAGTCTCCCCACCCCCCGACTCTCTCCAGAGACTCAGTAACGGCAGCACGGCCGCCCCGGTCATAGAGCGCAGGCCGCCGAACGGCACGAGGCCACCCCGGGGGTGGCCTCGCGGACGATCAGGAAGCTGATTCGTACATAGTATGACGATCTCTGGGGGCGACCAGATACTTTTTCAGCACCTTGTGGGCGTACACGCTGGTAGACGCGTAGGCCAGGGCCCCGGGGCCGCCGTTGTATACGGCCAGTGCGGTCTGCACGTCCCCGTACTCGGTGACCAGCTTGCCGAGGTACAGGGCGCCCAGCGCCAGGTTGGTCGCCGGATCGGCTAGGTCATACTCGGTGAGGCCGGCTTCATTGGCCAGATAGGCGCCCGTTTCGGGCAGGATCTGCATCAGACCAAGTTCACCATACATGCCCACCGCCGTGGGGTCCCACTCGGTCTCAACGGAGATGACCGCCGCCAGCAGCCGTGGGTCAACTTTATGACGGCTGGCCGCTGCCACAACCAGGGAGCGGTACTCCTCCGGAGCGAGGTCTGCGATGGTATTGGCTTGTGCAAGCTCCAGAAGTGCTTCGGCCGAAGCGCCGTCAGGCGGCGGCGTCTCCCGCGGGTCCGGCTCGGGCGGTGGCAGCTGGTCTCCGGCGTCGGCGGGCGTAGCCGTCGCTCCCCCCAGCAGCAGGGGGGTCGCCAGAATGCCGACTGCGACTGCCAGCCAGACGGACCGGCGCAGTCGAAGACGTCGTAACATAGTAAACCCCTTTCGCATATTTCAACTGTCAGTATGATAAGTGCGGGGACGGGACCGCAGTCCTATCCCGACCGGGACGTTATTAGGCAATAATGATTATCGACTAAAGTGCACAGGCTCGACTTTACCTCATATGGAAACATCCTGTCAAGCTTTACATCTCCTGAAATACAATTTCTTACACAGATTACACATATTATTGGGTTACACAGATTGACACATCCGAATAAACAAATTATTTACGTATAATCTGTGTAATCCTTAAATCTGTGTAATCTGTGTAAAAATGTACCTTCCTGCGATCCGTACCACTCACTTTAAGAAAACGTTCGGGAGGAAGTTACTCGGGCACAGGCGAACTGAATCAGGTCGATTCGTGAACAGGGGAGAGGGAAAAACACCATGGCACTCAACCTGGAGGGACTGAATCCGCAGCAGCAGGATGCGGTCCTGCATGGCGAAGGCCCGCTGTTGATCCTTGCGGGAGCCGGCTCCGGCAAGACGCGGGTCCTGACCCACCGGATCGCACGGCTGATCGAAGTCGGCGTCAGCCCCTGGCGCATCCTCGCCATCACGTTTACCAACAAGGCCGCGGCCGAAATGCGCGAGCGAGTCGAGCGCCTGGTCGGACCGGCCGCGAAGGATATCTGGGTCAGCACCTTTCACGCCGCCTGCGTGCGTATGCTCCGCCGCGACATCGAGAGACTCGGGTACGCCAGGAACTTCGTCATTTTGGACAGCGGTGACCAGCAATCGGTCATCAAGGACTGCCTCAAGCAGCTTAACCTTTCGGACAAGCAGTTCCAGCCCGGCGCCGTGCTGGGCACCATCTCCAATGCCAAGAACAACTTGCTGGACCCCCGGGAGTTCGCCACGCGTGCCAAGGACTACTATCAGCAGCAGGTAGCCCAGGTCTACCGCCTCTACCAGGAGCGGCTCAAGGCCAACAACGCCCTGGATTTTGACGACCTGCTCGTCATGTGCGTCCGCCTGCTGGAGCAGTTCCCCGAAGTGCTGGAGCACTACCAGGAGAAGTTCGAACACATTCTGGTCGACGAATACCAGGACACCAACCACGTCCAGAACCGCTGGGTCTTCCTGCTGGCCGCCCGCAAGCGCAACCTCTGCGTCGTCGGCGACGACGACCAGGGCATCTACTCGTGGCGGGGCGCCGACATTCAGAACATCCTCGAGTTTGAAGCGCAGCACCCGGACGCCCGGGTCATCAAGCTCGAACAGAACTACCGTTCCAGCGGCAACATCCTGGCCGCCGCATACGAAGTCGTCCGCCGCAACATCGGGCGCAAGGAGAAGAAGCTCTGGACGCAAGCCGGCCCGGGCGACAAGGTCGTGCGGTATCAGGCAACCGACGAGAACGACGAGGCCTGGTTTGTCGCCGGCGAGATCGAACGGCTGGTCACCCGCGGCTTCGACGACGGCCGGCGGCTCACCTACCAGGACTTCGCCGTGCTTTACCGCACGCACGCCCAGTCCCGTGCCCTCGAAGAAGTCTTTGTGCGCAAGTCGATTGCCTACGGCATCACCGGCGGCACGAAGTTCTTTGAGCGCAAGGAAGTCAAGGATGTGCTGGCTTACTTGCGGCTCATCGCCAACCCCGCCGATACCCTTTCGTTCCGGCGGGCCGTCGGCGTACCCAAGCGCGGCGTGGGTCCGGCGTCTGTCGACAAGGTCGCGGATTACGCCGAACAGTGGGGCCTGCCCGTGGCGACGGTCGCCCTGGATTGCAGCCTGGTCCCCGGGCTGACGGCCAACTACCGCGGCAAAATCGAAGCCTTCGCCGCCCTGATTGAAGAGCTCACCAACATGAGCGCCTACCTGTCGGTCGGCGAACTTGTCGAAGAGATCCTCAAGCGGTCCGGCTACCTGGACGAGTTGAAAGCCGACGATTCCATCGAGGCCGCCAGCCGCGTGGAGAACGTGCAGGAACTGATTTCGGCGGCCCAGGAGTTCGAGGTGCCCACCGGCGAAGATGCCGAGGGCATGACGCAGCTCGACATGTTCCTCGCCAACGCCGCCCTCATGTCCGACGCCGACGAGGTCGAAGATGGGCAGGATAAGGTGACGATGATGACGCTCCACTCCGCCAAGGGCCTCGAATTTCCTGTGGTCTTCCTGGTGGGGCTGGAGGAGGGGGTCTTCCCGCACAACCGGTCCCTGACCGACGAAGCGCAAATGGAAGAAGAGCGCCGCCTCTGCTACGTGGGCATGACCCGGGCCCGGCGCCGACTTTACGTGTCGTCGGCCATGAGCCGGTCGCTCTGGGGTCAGGCCGCCTACAACTCGCCGAGCCGGTTCCTGCAGGAAGTGCCGGAGGAGCTGGTCGAAATGGCCGGCGGCGCCCGCCAGGCGGCACCTGCCCGGGGCGCCGGCACCTATTCGGGCGGCTGGGGTCAGCCGAGCGGCCGCCGCTCGGTGGAAGGCTGGGGGGAGACCAGGCGCCGCGCCGACGAGGACGATTTCAGCCCCGCCATCGGCGCCAGCGGCTGGGGCCAGAGCAGCGACGCCCAGCGCATGCAGCGCCGGACCCGGACCGATGCCCGCCCCGCCTGGGAATCCGCCGGGCCGGCAGTACCCGCCGGACCCAGTCTGGAGCCCGGCGACCGGGTCCGCCACGGCAAGTTCGGCGATGGTGTCGTCCGCGACGTCCGCGGCGATACGATTACGGTCCACTTCCCCGGCACCGGCCAGAAGGTCCTCGTGGCCTCCTATCTGGAAAAGGTTGAAGAGTAAATGGAAGGGGCCGCTGCCAATCAAGGTAGCGGCCCTGATGATTTCGTACCGAACTTTTCTTCGTTCTCTTCGTATGGGGATATAGAGAAACATACATATTCTTTCGGAGGTGGACGGATTGGAGCTGAACCATAGAGTTCCTTCGAACCTGCCCTTTACCGAGGATGATCTGGTCGGCCCGGAGGACCGGCCCAAGCCCGAATGGGAGATCGTCATGTGGGAGTGGCAGGCCTTCTGCAACGCTACGGTTAAGGAATGGCTGGACGAGGCGTCCGGCTCCCTGGTCCGGGCGGTCCAGTGCGCGGCCCGGGCGGACGAAGGCCTGATTTTCGTGCGGTCCTGCAACCCCGAGGCGTCCAAGTCCCACGGCGTCACCGTCAGCCCGAACTTCAAGACCGCTACCTTCAGCCTGTTCTCCACGCTCCAGGCCTTCGATTTCCCGAAGGTCAACTCCACCCACAAGACTACCTTCAAATGCCGCCCTGAGACTTACGGCGACGTGAAGTTGCTGGTCATTGAGGTGAACGGATACCGGGTCGAGAAGGTCGACCGGGAGACGCAGGAGCAGGTGGCTGCTGCCCTGAGCCTGAGCCCCGGGGGCAAGACAAGTTTGTAGAACTCCGGCCCACCGGCCGGTACCAATTTACATGAAGTAAGAACAGGGTGCCCGACGCGGGCGCCCTGTTTTTCTATTTGGCTATTGACAGACCTGGACCATTTCGGTCTATATTGTGACGATGCACTTGAATAAAGGGGAAGGCGTTCAACGATGGCCCAAGGCGCTGCCCAGGCTCTGCCAGTGACCCGTGCTGAATTGATCCGGCTCTCCTGGCCCATCGCCACGGAGAATCTGTTTAACATGACGCTGATGTGGGTTGACTCGATCATCATCAACCACCGGCTGGGCACCGAATCCTTTGCCGCTGTCCAAATGAGCGGCCAGCTGATGAACGTCATCGGCCTGATCCTGGCCGTGGTCGCGTCCGGAGCTTCGGTCGTCATCTCCCACCAGGTGGGGGCGGGCGAGCGGCGGGAGGCGGGAAGGACCGCCGACCAGTCGGCCGGTGCCGGGCTGCTGGTCAGCGTGGCGCTGGGCGCCCTGGTCTGGCTGGGCGCGCCGATGCTGCTGCGCCTGATGGGCGCCGAAGGGACCGTTCATACCCAGGGCGTCACATTCATGCGCACCCTCGCCCTCTTTATGCCTGCCATGGGCATGCTGGCCATTCTAGGCGCGATCCTGAGAGCAACCGGCGACACCAGGGGTCCCATGACGATCACACTCCTGGTCAACGTGCTGAACGTCGCCCTCAACTTTCTGTTTGTGTGGGGCATCCCCGCGCTTCATCTGGGGAGTCTGGCGGTGCCGGGCGTTGGCGGCGGCATGGGTCTGTTCGGTTCGGCCCTGGGCACATCGATCGCACGGGCAATCGGGGCGCTGCTCATGTTGTTGATGGTCCTGCATCGCAGCGAAATCGTGGTGCGGATCAAAGGTTTCTTCGACTTCGGCGGTCGGGCACTGTGGCGAGTGGGCCGGATGGGACTGCCCGGCGCCCTCGAGTGGATCTCCTGGCAGTCCAGCCAGCTGGTTGTGACCGCTCTGGTTGCGCGACTGGGCACCGCCGTGATCGCGGCCCGCGGCATTACCGCACAGACGGAGATGTTCACCTACGTGCCCGCAGTGGCGCTGGGTACGGCGGCGAGTATAATGGTAGGCCACCTCATGGGCGCCCGGCGCCGCGACGAGGCCGTGGCAACCGGTCGGCGGACGATGTCGTACGGGATGATGACGATTCTGGCGCTGAGCCTGTTTCTCTTACTGTTTCCCCGCCAGATCGCTGGCATTTTCACTTCTGATCCCGAAGTGCTGAAGATCACCGGTGTATCGCTCCGGATTGCCGCGCTGTACAAGGCCGGACAGTGCCTCAACATCGTATGCGGCGGCATTTACCGGGGGGCGGGCAATCCGCAGTGGCCTACGGTTCTGACTACCATTGGCACCTGGCTGCTTTCGGTGCCGCTGGCGTTCCTGTTCGTGCGGCTGGGGTACGGCCTGGCCGGGGTGTTGGTCGCTCAGTTGGTAGATGAGACGGTCCGGGGCGCGATAAACCTCTGGTATTTCACGACGCCCCGGTGGCGGTTTCGGCAGGTGTGAGGTCTTGTCCCGTCGGCAGAGCGGAGGGATGGCTGTGCCCGTGCTGCAGCGCATCGACCGGCTCCGGTACGAAGTCCATGGCCCGGATGGCGCAGTGATTGGTCGGGGCGCCCGCTCCCGTGAGCTTCACGGTCAGCCGCTCCGGTCCGGTCAGCAGCTCGTCGACGTCTGGGTCGAACCGGCCTTCCGTGGCAGCGGCATCGGCACCGCCCTGTACCGGGCCCTTGAGCGCGACGCCCGCAAGACCTGGGCTGAGTCCCTCGCCTGCGCCGTCGCCGCCGATGATGAAGACTCGTTGCGCTGGGCCGAGGGCCTGGGGTTTCGCTTTGACTATCAGATGGTCGCGGGCGAACTTGACCTCACCCAATTTGACCTCGCGCAATGGTCCGGCGCCGTAGCGGCAGCCCAAAGTCGCGGCGTCCGTTTTACAAGTCTGTTACAGGCGCAGGATGAGCGCGGTGTTTTGAAGAATCTGTATGAACTGGATGAACACCTCAGCCGCGACGTGCCACAATGGTCAGGCGTCATGCCGGGGTACAAGGACTACTGCGCAGCGGTCGAAGCCTGCGACCCGGAAGGCGTCATCAGCGCCTGGGCGGACGGGTGCCCGGTGGGCTACTCCATGACGGATAACGACGGTTACACCGAGTTCATGGGGGTGACCAGAGCCTACCGCGGTCAGGGCATCGCCCTGGCGCTCAAGCTTCTTACCATCAGGTGGGCGCTGCACAAGGGGCTCCAGTGCCTGCGCACTCACAACAACGCCGCCACCGAGCCGATTCTCGCCCTCAACCGCCGGCTCGGTTACGTCATGCGGCTCGACACCACCTACCTCGTTAAGGACATAACCGGCTGACCATCGCCAGGGAGACGGGCAAAACGCTGCTGAGCCTCAGCCTCTTCGTTGGGGCCTATATCGTCTGGAAAGACTGGTGGTACGGGGCCGGCATGGGCGCCATCTTCCTCTTGCACGAACTGGGCCGCGTCGTCGCCGGCCGGTGGCGGGCCGTGCCTATGTCTTCACCTATGTTCACTCTGGGGCCCCTGGTTCACCCCGGTCCCCCGCCGAACCCTGGGCGAGCAAGAACCTGTTCACACGGACGACGAACGGTAGGAGTACGCCTCTCCCTGGCGAATCTTTGGCACGGCGAAACTTATTGGGAAGACTACCTGCAGCCGAACGAGGGGAGGCCCCGAGGGTGACCCGGCAAGAAGCCGAACAACGGATTGCCGAACTGTCGGCCGAAATCCGCCGACACGAATATGCGTACCACGTTCTGGACAACCCAATCATATCCGACTACGAATTCGATAAACTCACGCGCGAACTCCGGCGCCTGGAGGCGGAGTTCCCCGAACTCATCCGTCCCGACTCGCCCACCCAGCGCATCGGCGGTCAGGCTACCTCCGACTTTGCGAAGGTGCCCCACAACCCGCCCATGCTCTCGCTGGACAACGCGTTCGGAGCTAACGACCTGCGCGACTTTGACCGCCGGACCCGCAGCCTGGTGGACGGCGAGCCGGTAGAGTACGTCTGCGAACTGAAAATTGACGGGCTCTCCATCTCCCTGCGGTACGAAAACGGCAGCTTTGCGCAAGGCGCCACCCGTGGCGACGGCGAGACCGGGGAGGACGTCACCGAGAACCTCCGGACCATCGGCTCCGTGCCGCTGCGCATCGAGCCGGTCGAGGGCCGTCTGCCCGCCCGCCTGATCGTCCGCGGCGAGATCTATATGGAAAAGCGAGTCCTGGAGGACCTGAACCGGCAGTTCGAAGCCCAGGGCAAGCCGCTCTTGCAGAACCCCCGCAACGCGGCCGCCGGCGGCCTCCGCCAGAAAGACCCCCGGAAGACCCGCGAGCGCCGCCTGGACAGCTTCTTCTACAACCTGGTTGAAGCCGAAGGTTTCACCGTCGCCCATCATCTGGACAGCTTGGAGTTGATGGAGCGCTTCCGCTTCAAGGTCAACCCGCACCGCATGCTGGCTACGTCGATCGACGACGTGATCGCCTGGACGGAAGAGTGGCGGGAGAAGCGGTACGACCTTCCGTACGAAATCGACGGCCTGGTCGTCAAGGTCAACGATCTCGGACAGCGTGAGCGCATGGGCTTCACGGCCAAGTTCCCGCGTTGGGCCGTGGCCTACAAGTTCCCTGCCGAAGAGAAGGAGACCGTAGTGGAGGGCGTCACCCTCGAAGTCGGGCGAACAGGCGCCGTGACACCTACGGCGGAACTGCGGCCCGTCCGCATCGCCGGCACCACCGTCAAGCGGGCCACCCTCCACAACGAAGACAACATCCGCGCCAAGGATCTCCGCATCGGCGACACAGTCATCGTTCGCAAGGCCGGGGAGATCATTCCGGAAATCGTCCGGGTCGTCCCGGAAAAGCGGCCTGAGCAGTCGGTGCCCTGGGAGTACCCCCGGGTCTGTCCCGCCTGCGGCGAGGAACTGGTCCGCGAAGAAGGTGAGGCGGCCATCCGCTGCGTCAACAGCCTCTGCCCCGCCCAGCAGTACCGGGCGATTCTGCACTTCGCCTCCCGCGACGCGATGAACATCGAAGGGCTGGGCGAAGCGCTGGTACAGCTCTTCCTTGATGAAGACCTGATCCACGACGCGGCCGACCTGTACACCCTGCGGACGCGCCGCAGCGATCTGATCGAGATCGAACGGATGGGCGAGAAATCTGTCGATAACCTGCTGGCCGCGATCGACGCCACTCGCCAAAATCCGCTCCACCGGCTGGTGTACGCTCTGGGCATCCGCCACGTCGGCGAGCGGGCAGCGAAACTGCTGGCCGACAATTTCGGGACCATGGAAGCGCTTGAGGCCGCCAGGCCGGAAGAGATTCAGTCAATCGCCGGCATTGGCCCCAAAATTGCCGAGAGCGTGGCCGAATACTTTAGCATACCTCGCTCACACGACCTGCTTCGCAAACTGCGCGAGGCCGGCATCAACATGGTGGGCGAAAAAAAGGTGGGTCCCACAGAAGGGCCGCTTACCGGCAAGACGGTGGTCGTCACCGGCACGCTGACCCGCTTGGGCCGCAAGGAGATCGAAGAGCTGATTGAGCGGCTCGGCGGCAAGGCCTCCGGCAGCGTCAGCAAAAAGACCAGCTTCGTGCTGGCGGGCGAAGCCGCCGGCTCCAAGCTGGACAAGGCCCGGGAACTGGGTGTGCCCGTGCTCAGCGAAGACGAGTTCTTCACGCAGTTCGGCTCCTGACAATCCCCTTTCGCGCAGACGACGCAGCACTCCCACCAGGGGGCTGCGTCTCTTTTTTACATGTTTTCCTGGGAGGAATGCCGGCGTGCAATGTGACCAGATTCGACCGTACCTCGAACAGTATGCGGAAGGTTCGCTGCCCGGATACAAGGCAGCTTGGGTCGTTCAGCATCTGGCGGCGTGCCCGGCCTGCACTGGGGCGGCAGAAGCTGCACGCCGGGCGCCTGACAAACCGGCGCCGGTGGTCGGCACCAGCGGACGCAATCCGCAACTGTCCGAAGGCGATTTTGAGGCGGTTCAGCGCCCCGTACCCTGGTGGCTGCAGTGGGCAACGGCCATTTTCATCGTGGCGGCCGTAGGCGGCGCCGTGTGGTTGGTAGCGGCGTAAGTTTTTGGACTCTTGGTTGATTGGTTTCATCTATGATAAAATGGTTGCACCGGGAGGGCTGCGCCCCTTCCGGCTCTTTTCTGTGTCGGGCAGAATGGCGCAACTCCAACGTGCATAAGCATCCGGTGGCATGTCTTAGTCGAATTAATCATGAAACCGCAACTTAATCCCAGGAGGATAACAAGCGCAACCCGAAGAATCCTAGTCGTCTAGAATAACCTATTTTATTGCTTGCCAGGGGAATCGGCGTACTGTGACGAACCTGACAATTTGGTCAGGGTGAACCATAGACCGAGAATGCCCGTCACATCCATTGCATGCATTGGTGCCTCCGACAGACCCGGGTCGTCCGGTATGACGTCGATTTTGAAGGAGACGAGGAGTGAGCCGATGAGCGAGAAACTGGTCGATATTCGCAATCTCAAAACGTACTTCTATACGGAAGATGGCGTCGTACCGGCCGTCGACGGAGTGGATTTGTACGTCAAGCGCGGCGAGACCCTTGGCGTCGTGGGCGAATCGGGCTGCGGCAAGAGCGTCACCTCTCTGTCCGTCATGCGTTTGATCGCCTCCCCGCCCGGGAAGATCGTCGGCGGCGAGATTATTTTCGAAGGTGAAGACCTTCTCAAGAAGACCGAACCGGAAATGCGGAAAATCCGCGGCAATGATATATCGATGATTTTCCAGGAGCCAATGACCTCGCTCAACCCGGTCTACACCATCGGTGACCAGATTTCCGAGGCCATCATCCTGCATCAGGGCCTCAGCAAGAAAGAAGCCATCGACAAGGCGGTTGAAATGCTCCGCCTGGTCGGCATTCCCCTGCCGGAGCGGCGCGTGAAGGAGTACCCGCACCAGCTGTCCGGCGGCATGCGGCAGCGCGTCATGATCGCCATGGCGCTCTCCTGCAACCCCAAGCTGCTCATCGCCGACGAGCCGACCACGGCTCTCGACGTTACCATTCAGGCTCAGATTCTTGAGCTTATGAAGAAGCTCAAGAAAGAACTGGGCATGGCCATCATGCTGATTACCCACGACCTGGGCGTCGTTGCCGAAATGTGCGAGCGCGTCGTGGTCATGTACGGCGGCAAGGTCGTCGAAGAAGGCGACGCCGTCTCGATCTACAAGTCCCCGCTGCATCCGTACACCGAAGGCCTGCTCCAGTCCATTCCCCGCATGGACGAGGATGTGGATCGCCTGCACGTCATCGAAGGCGTCGTGCCGAACCCGCTGCATCTGCCTGAAGGCTGCCGCTTCCACCCGCGGTGCCCCTACGCCGTCGACAAGTGCAAGCAGGCCCAGCCCGCGCTCGAGCAGGTGGCGCCCGGTCGCTTCGTGGCCTGCTACCTCTCCGCAGATCGACTCGCCAAGGGGGTTAGGTAAACGATGGCGACGGCAGTGAAGCCTGAAACCAAGAAAGAAATTCTGCTTGAGGTCAAGGACCTCAAGAAGTGGTTCCCCATTTCCGGCGGCGGCATTATCTCCCGGACGGTCGGTCACGTCAAGGCCGTCGACGGCGTGAGCTTCAACGTCCGCAAGGGCGAGACCCTGGGCCTCGTGGGCGAATCCGGCTGCGGCAAGACCACGGCCGGCAAGACCATCCTCCGCCTCATCGAGCCCACCGGCGGCGAAGCGCTCTTCGAGGGCAAGAACATTTTCGGCCTGAACCGGGAAGACCTCCGGAAGCTGCGCCGCGAAATGCAGATCATCTTCCAGGACCCGTACTCCTCGCTCAACCCCCGCATGACCGTCGGTGAGATCATCGGCGAGCCGCTGGAGATTCACGGTGTCGCCCGCGGCGCCGAGAAGCAGAAGCGGGTCAGCTCACTGTTGGACGTCGTCGGCCTGGCTTCTTTCCACGCCCGTCGCTATCCCCACGAGTTCTCCGGCGGCCAGCGGCAGCGCATCGGAATCGCCCGGGCGCTGGCGCTCAACCCGAAGCTCATCGTCTGTGACGAGCCGGTTTCGGCCCTTGACGTGTCAATTCAGTCACAGGTGCTCAACCTGCTGGAGGACCTCCAAAAGGAGTTTAACCTGACCTACATTTTCATCGCCCACGGTCTGTCGGTGGTCAAGCACGTGTCCGACCGGGTCGGCGTCATGTATCTCGGCAAGATCATGGAGATCTCCCCGGCCGAAGAGCTGTACGCCAACCCGCTGCATCCCTACACCGAGGCGCTCATGTCCGCCATCCCCATTCCCGATCCGACGGTTCGCCGGGAGCGGATCGTGCTGGAAGGCGACGTGCCTTCGCCGGTCAACCCGCCCAGCGGCTGCCGGTTCCACACCCGGTGCCGCTACGCCGCTCAGGTCGGCGAGAAATGCAAGACCGAGGAACCGCCCCTGATCGAGATTGGCGACGACCACTGGGTTGCCTGCCACATGCGGCTGAAGTAAGGGCGTAACACAGCGAGCCAGAGCAACGTGCTCTGGCTCGCTTTTTTCGTCAGATCACTCAGACTTCGCGAATCACGCACAGGCAGTGGCCGTACCGGTTAGAGCCCACCGCCACCAGCTGATTTCCAAAGGTTCAACTCTGACCTGTCATGTCACGTTGCCCACATTTTCTACGGTGTGGTAGAATCAAAGGGTTACATGAGCCAGATTATATAGGCGGTGATTTCCAATGGCACTATCGCGCAGTCAGGTGGAACATGTGGCACGACTGGCCCGCCTCGCTCTGTCTGAGGCGGAAAAGGAGATATATACGGAGCAGGTCAGCCGGATTTTGGACCACGTGGAGATGATGAACCGGCTTGACACCGGCAATGTGCCCCCGACCTATCATGCCGTGGCGCTGCAGAACGTCCTTCGTGCGGACAAGCCTCATCAATCTCTGGACCGTGAGAAGCTCCTCAGCCAGGCACCTGAGCATGAGGGGGGCTGTTTCAAGGTTCCCAAGATCACGGAGGGCTAACTATGACAGCATCGACCTTTAAGCTGAGCGCAACCCGCCTGAACCGGCTCTTCACAGCCGGTGAACTGTCGGCGGTGGAGATTACGCAGGCCGTTCTGGACCGCATTGAGAAGGTGGAGCCCAAGGTGCACGCCTTCCTGACGGTGACGGCCGAGCGGGCCCTGGACCGGGCCAAAAAGCTGGACGCCCGCCGCAAGGCCGGTGACACCGAACTGGGCCTGCTGGCCGGGGTGCCGGTGGCGGTCAAGGATAACATGTGCACCGATGAAGTCCGCACGACCTGCGGTTCCAAGATTCTCGGCGGGTACGTGCCGCCTTACGATGCCACAGTGGTCGAGCGGCTGCGGGGTTCGGGCGCGATCATCGTCGGCAAGACGAACATGGACGAGTTCGCCATGGGCTCTTCCGGCGAAAACTCCGCTTTCGGCCCGACCCGCAACCCCTGGGATCTGAACCGCGTCCCCGGCGGCTCATCTTCCGGATCTGCCGCGTCGGTCGCTGCGGAAGAGGTACCCGTCTCGCTGGGCTCCGACACCGGCGGTTCGATCAGGCAGCCCGCTTCCCTGTGCGGCATCGTCGGCCTGAAGCCGACTTACGGCTATGTCAGCCGGTACGGCTTGGTCGCTTTCGCCTCGTCGCTCGACCAGATCGGGCCCTTCGCCCGGGATGTGGAAGACTGCGCCCGCCTATTTGAGGTGATCGCGGGCCCCGACCGCCGCGATTCGACCAACGCCGGCAGGGCGCCGCACCCGGTCAAACTGGGCGGCGAACCAACGCTAAAGGGCGTCCGGTTCGGCGTGCCCCGGGAGTACTTCGCAGCGGGCATTGACCCGGAAGTGAAGGCCCGCATTGAAGAAGCTGTCCGGCAGATGCAGGGCCTGGGCGCCGAGGTGGAGGAGTGCTCTCTCCCGCACACGGAGTACGCCCTTGCCGCTTACTACATCATCGCTCCGGCGGAGTGCAGCGCCAACCTGGCCCGCTTCGACGGCGTCAAATACGGTCACCGCACGGCCGGTGCCTCCGGGCTGCTGGAGATGTACTCCAAGACGCGGGACGAGGGCTTCGGCTCTGAAGTGAAGCGGCGGATCATGATTGGCACGTATGCGCTTTCGAGCGGCTACTACGACGCCTACTATAAGAAGGCCCAGCAGGTTCGCACCCTGGTGATGCGGGACTTTGAGGACGCCTTCGCCAAGTTCGACGCGCTCATTACCCCCACTTCGCCGGTGCCCGCCTGGGGCATGGGCGAAAAGACCGACGATCCCCTGACGATGTACCTGGCGGACGTCTGCACGATTCCCGTCAACCTGGCGGGTATTCCCGGCGTCTCCATTCCGTGCGGCTTCGCGGGCGGTCTCCCCGTCGGCCTGCAGCTAATCGGCAAGCATTTTGACGATCACAAGCTGCTGCAGTACGCCTGGGCCTATGAGAGGGTCACGAACCATACCCAGGCCCGGCCGTCGCTGGAAGGGGGGCTGTAAGGCATGGCGAGCAAGTGGGAACAGGTCATCGGCCTGGAAGTCCACGTGGAGCTGTCCACCGAAACCAAGGTCTGGTGCTCCTGCAAGAACGAATTCGGCGCCGAGCCGAATACCAACGTCTGCCCGGTCTGCGCGGCCCTGCCGGGCGCCCTGCCGGTGCTGAACGCCGAAGCGCTGGAGTATACGGTCAAGACGGGCCTGGCCCTGGGCTGCGAAATCCCCCATTACTCCAAGTTCGACCGGAAGAACTACTTCTACCCGGACAACCCGACGAACTATCAGATCAGCCAGCTCGATCTGCCGCTGTGCAAGAACGGCCATGTCGAGATTACCACCGCCGACGGCACCACCAAGCAGATCCGTATTCAGCGCATTCAGCTGGAGACGGATGCCGGCAAGCTGCTGCACGCCGGGGACGACGTGGTGGCGGGCGACTCCTCGCTGGTCGATTTCAACCGGGCGGGCGTGCCGCTGATTGAGATCGTCTCCGAGCCGGACCTGCGGTCGGCGGAAGAGGCGATTCTGTACCTGACGAAGCTGCGGGCGATCATCAAGTACTGCGGCGTCAGCGACGTGAAGATGGAAGAGGGCTCCATGCGGGCCGACGTGAACGTGTCGGTGCGGCCGGCCGGGTCGGAGAAGTACGGCACCCGGGCAGAGCTGAAGAACGTGAACTCGTTCTCGGCTGTGGCCCGGGGCATTGAGTACGAAATCAAGCGGCAGATCGCAATTTTGGAGGCCGGCGGCGCGGTGGATCAGGAGACCCGCTCCTGGCGGGATGCCAAGGGCATCTCCGTGACCCTGCGGTCGAAGGAAGAGGCCGAGGATTACCGGTACTTCCCGGAGCCGGACCTGCCCCCGGTCGTCCTGACCGACGAGGAGATCGCGAAGGTGCGGGCGACCCTGCCGGAGCTGCCTGACTCGATTATCCACCGGCTCATGAACGAGTACGGGCTCGGGGCGTACGACGCTTCGATCATCGTGTCGGAGAAGGAGTTTGCCGAGTGGTTCGACAGGGCGGTGGCCCTGGCGGGCGCCGCGAACGCCAAGGCGGTGGCGAACTGGCAGATCAACGAAGTCAACCGGATCATGAACGCCCGGGGGCTGGGGCCGGATCAGATTCCGGTCAGGCCCGAGCAGGTGGCGGGCATGCTGAAGTTGATGGAGAAGGGCACGATTACCGGCAAGATCGCGAAGACCGTCTTCGAGAAGATGGTCGAGTCGGGCAAGGATGCGGAGACGATCGTGAAGGAAGAGGGTCTGACGCAGGTCGCCGACGAAGGCGAGTTGCTGAAGATCGCCCAGGAGATCGTCGCGGCCAACCCGAAGGTGGTCGAGGACTGGAAGTCCGGTAAGGCGAGTTCCGTGCAGTGGTTCGTGGGCCAGATGATGAAGGCGACCCGCGGGCGGGCCAATCCGCAGCTGGCTTTGAAGCTGGTCACGGAGGCGCTGGAAACACTATAGCGATTGAGAGGGCCGTCGCCATTGGGCGGCGCCCTTTGCTTTGGGAATGGGACAGGCGAAACCTGCCGCGGAGGACGCGGAGAACGCGGAATAGGAACAGCGCGGCGGCAAAATCTGTCTCACCAAAGGAGGGAGCGCTCTTTCATCCGCCGTAATCTCCACCCATGAGGTGGTACTGGTGATTCTGGTGACCGGGGCGACGGGGTTCATCGGGGCTCAGTTAGCGGAACGGCTGATTGCCGGCGGCGAGCCGGTACGGGTGCTGGCGCGGGACCCGCGGCGGGTGAAGGTGGCGCCGGTGGAAGTGGCCCGGGGCGACCTGGGTGATCCGGCTTCGCTGGCCCAAGCCCTGCTGGGCGTGGAGCAGGTCTATCACTGCGCCTCCTGGATCTCCTACAAGGCGCCCTGGGAACAGGTGTGGCAGGTGAACGTGCAGGGCACGGCCAACTTACTGGACGCCTGTCTCGCCGCCGGGGTGCGGCGGGTGGTGCACATGTCTTCGGTGGCGGCAGGAGGACCCGCCCGGGCGGGACGGCCTGTGACGGAAGCCGACGAGCCGGCGCCCCTGGACGACCCGTACGGGCGATCCAAGGCGGAGCAGGAGCGGCTGGTGGTGTCGTATGCCGCCCGCGGCCTGGACGTGGTCGTAGTCCGGCCCAGCGCTGTTTACGGACCGGGAGACGGCGCGGGTATCAATCTATTGCTGAAGCTGGCACGGCGCGGGCTGCTGCCCTTTTACCTGGGCTCCCGGAAGACCTGGGTTAACGTGGTACCGGTCAAGGATGTGGTGGCGGGCTGCCTGGCAGCCATGGCGCGGGGTCGGTCCGGCGAGATTTATAACCTTGTCGGCCCCGACCTGACGCACGAGGAGCTCTTCGCTCTGCTGGCCCGGGTCAGCGGGGGGCGGGCGCCGTTCTTCGAGATGCCCGCGCCCGTGCTGCTGGGCGCTGCCAGTCTTGTCACGGCCTGTTCGCGCAAGCCGCCGGTTCATCCCAACGACGTGCGCAGCTGGACGGCGAATTGGCGCTGCAGCAGCGAAAAGGCCCGGGCTGAACTGGGGCACGAGCCGTCCGATCCGGCATGCGCCTGGGCGGAGACGCTTGGCTGGTTGATGGGAGGATCTGCCAATCGGGCGTAGAATCTGAAGAGAAAGGGGTCTTCGCTGATGGCGAACAGGATGGCGCGCTCGCTTCGGCCCGGCGCCACCATCGGGGTGGTGGCGCCGTCGAGCCCGGTACCGGAGGCCGATCTGCGGGAAGGGCTAGAGCGGCTCCACGCCAGCGGGTTCCGTACGGTGGTGGGCCAGTCGGTGCTGGCTCAGCACGGGAACTACGCCGGGACCGACGCCGAGCGCGCAGCCGACTTTAACCGGATCTGGGCTGATCCGGCGGTGGACGGCATCATCTGTGCGCGGGGCGGCGAAGGCGCCATGCGCATCCTGGAGCGGATCGACTGGGCGATGGTCGCCGCCAACCCGAAGTTCTTCTGCGGATTCTCCGACATTACGGCACTGCACGTGGCCATGGAGCTGCGGGCAGGGCTGGTCACCTTCCACGGGCCGATGATCGCGGCGTTCGGAAAGGTAGAGGCGCACGCATATAATGAAGCCAGGTTGCTGGCGGCGATGACCTCGTCCGCACCGCTCGGCGAGGTGCCCTGGCCGGCGCCCGGCGAAGGGGTACCTACCCCGCTCACCGTGCAGCCCGGCGTCGCCGAGGGGCGGCTGCTGGGCGGCAACCTGTGCCTGCTGGCGCACCTGATGGGCACGCCGTGGGAGCCGGACTTCAAGGGGCGTATTCTGCTCTTGGAAGATGTCAACGAAGCGCCGTACCGGATCGACCGGATGCTGGTCCAGTTCCTGTTGGCCGGAAAACTGCAGAAAGCGGCGGGCATTCTCTTCGGTGATTCGCCGTCCTGCATGCATCATCCGGAAGGAAAGCCATCGCTAACCATGCCGGAGGTTTTCGCGGAGCTGCTTGAGCCCCTGGGCATACCGGTGCTGTATGGCTTCCCCTGCGGTCACACCGCGTACCGGGCGACGCTCCCCCTGGGCACCGCCGTCCGGCTGGATGCGACTGCGGGAACGCTGACGGTGCTGGAGCCAGCGCTGCAAGCGCGATGAGTTTCAGGAGGTGGGCCTTTGCCCGACCCGCTTCGCCATGTCAGGGCGCTGGCCGGCGCCCGGGAGGCAGCCGGCCCCGGCGAAGCCGCCGCCGCCCGCTACATCGTTGAAGCAGCCAGAGCTTATACCCACCAGGTTTGGATGGAGCCGTTCCCGTCTTTCCGATCATCCGTGCTTCCGTATCTCCTGGTCTTCGCCGTGTCGTTGGCCGGCGGGCTGCTGTTGCCGTTTGGGACGGCCCCGGCGGCGGTAGTTTCGACCCTGGCGGCGGCCGCCTTCGCCGGTCAGTCTCTGGGCTGGACCCAACTGGGCTGGCTGTTCGAGCGGGGGGAGAGCCGCAATGTGGTGGCCGTGGTGCCGTCGGAGCGGGCGATTCGGCGGCGCCTGGTGCTCGTGGCCCACGTTGATTCGCCGGGGGCGGCGCCCGCGGCAGTCGAGCCGGCGGGCGCCGGAGTCATGATCCTGCCGGTGCTGGCGGCGGCGGCAGCCGTCACCGGGAATGCGGCGTGGGCCTGGCTATGTGTTGTGCCGCTGCTCCTGATCGCACGGGGCATTATGCTGTTGGTGTGCGCCCACCGCAAGGGGCGGCGCCCGGAGGGCGGCGAGGCCGGTGGGCCGGCGCTCGCACTGGCCGCGGGCGAAGCCCTGGCGCAGGTGCCGCTGCAGCACACGGAAGTCTGGACGGTCTTTGCCGGTGCCCGCGAGCCGGGAATGGTTGGGCTGCAGTTCTTTCTGCAGCAGTATGGCCGCCTGTTGGCCGAAGCCGACTTTGTGGTCCTGGAGAGCCGCCAGAGCGGGGGGCCGGCTTACACGCTGGCCGAGGGTGTCATGCCCGCCAAGCTTAGCGACGATGAATTGGCCGGGCACCTGCAAGAACTGGCGGCCCAGCATCCGGACTGGCGGCTGACCGGCACCGAACTGGGCGGCCGGGAGACGCAGGGCGCCCTGGTGCTCGACGAGGGGTTCCGGGCCGTCTCGCTGCTGGTGCCGGCCAATCCGCGGGCGCTGCACGATCTGGTACGGCTCTTGCGGGCGCTGGGGGAGCTGATCGACCGGGACGCCCGGCAGCAGGCGGAGGCGGGCATGTGAAACTGAAGTCCGGGTGTGGTAGACTAAGCCTATGAGCACGACAAATCCAGTGGCCCCCATTCGTCCGGGGCAGGTAATTCGCGTTGCGATTCACGGGCTGGGGCACAGCGGCGAAGGCGTCGGCCGCTACGAAGGGCTGACGGTGTTCGTGCCCGGGGGGGCGCCCGGCGACACGCTGACGGCCAAGGTAACCGAGGTAAAGAAGAACTACGCACGGGCAGCGCTGGTGGAGCTTGTGGAGCCATCACCCGACCGGGCGGCCCCGCCGTGCCCCGTAGTAGACGAGTGCGGCGGCTGCCAGCTGCAGCACATACGGTACGGCGCCCAACTGGAGTTAAAACGGCAGCAGGTGGTGGATGCCATCGAGCGGCTGGGCAAGCTCGAGGGCGTGACGGTCCATCCCACCCTGGGCATGGGCGACCCTTGGCATTACCGGAACAAGGCACAGTTCCCGGTGGGGACCCGGAGCGGCCGGGTCGTTGCCGGTTTCTTCGCGCCCGGCACCCACCGGATCGTGAATATCGAGCAATGTCACATCCAGCATCCGCTCGGCAACGAGATCATGGCGGCAGTCAAAGAGCTGGCCCGACAGTTTGGCGTTCCCATCTACGACGAGCGGACGCACAAGGGCGTCCTCCGCCACGTGCTGGCGCGCATCGGGCGGGGCACCGGCGAAGCGATGGCCGTGCTGGTAACCAACGGTCCGGAGTTCCCCGCCGCTGCCAAAGTGGCGCGAGGGTTGATGGAGCGGGTGCCCGCCGTGGTCAGCGTGGTGCAGAATATCAACCCAGAGCAGACGAACGTGGTGTTGGGCCGCAAGAGCAAGGTGCTGGCCGGGAAGGATCAGATCATCGATTACATAGACGATCTGGAGTTTGCCATTTCGCCGGTCTCGTTCTTCCAGGTCAACCCTGCCCAGACGGAAGTCCTGTATGGCAAGGCGCTTGAGTACGCGGGGCTGACAGGGGCCGAGACGGTGCTCGATATCTACTGCGGCATCGGCACGATATCGCTGTTCCTCGCCCGCAAGGCGAGGGAAGTGATCGGCATTGAGGTGGTGCCTCCCGCCATTGAGGATGCGGTGGAGAACGCCCGGCGCAACGGTGTGGCGAACGCCCGGTTCATTTGCGGCGATGCCGCCGTGGAGATGCCGCGGCTGGCCGGGGAGGGCGTCCGCGCCCAGGTAATCGTGGTCGACCCGCCCCGCAAGGGCTGTGACGAGCCTGTCCTGCAGGCCATGGCGGCTGTGGGGCCGGAGCGCATTGTGTATGTGTCGTGCAACCCGGCGAGCCTGGCGCGGGACCTGGGACTCCTGTCGGGGCTAGGGTACCGGACGGTGGAGGTACAGCCGGTGGACATGTTCCCGCATACGTCTCATGTGGAGTGCTGCTCACTACTCGTCCGTGAGAAGTAAAATCCAGAGATACCGCCGTGTGCAAGGCAATAGTCGATGAAGCGAGGGGCACACCTTAACGGGTGATGCCCCTCTTTTTCAGAAAACAATTTCAGGTGCGCCCCAGGAAATGATGGACGAACCCGAGCGCATCTTGTACCCCGACCGTCTATTGAGTGAATGCAACGGGGCTGAGGGGGATGAACCGTTGGAAGATGCCGTGTCTTCGGCAGTCGCTCTTGACGTGCAAAAGGCAAGGGAAGGCGACCAAGCCGCTATAGCCCGTCTTATCAGGCAGCACAGCACACAGGCTTATCGGGTCGCCTTTGCCATCCTGGGTAATCAGCATGATGCCGAGGATGTAGTGCAGGAAGCATTCATCAAAGTGTTCAGGTCGCTTCACACTGTGCGGGACGAAAGGGCCTTTCGGACCTGGGTTTCACGGATAACAGCAAACCAAGCAAATGACGCACTTCGCCGCAAGTGTTTGCAGCGTGGTCTGCCAGAGCGGTTGCAGCAGAGTGGCGACCGAGTGGCGGACGCACCAGAGGACATAGTCCTGCGCTACGAAACGTCAACAGAGGTTCAGCAGGCTATCGAGCGGCTGTCTCCACTCCAGAGGGCGACGGTCCTGCTGTACTACTCAGAGGAGTTCACAACCAAGGAAGTTGCTGCTTTCCTCGGGAAGCCTGTTGGCTCCGTGCGCCGCCTACTGTCTGACGCCTATAACAGCTTGAGAAGGCTCCTACAAGCGAAGGAATAGGGGAAGTACCCTCCTTCCAGGAGCATGGGGCCTTGTCGGCCCACGTTCCCGCTGCACTTACATGCAAGAGAGGAGTGGGATTGTGAGTGACTTTGAACAGAGGGTGAAGCGTGGGGCCCGTTCGTATTGGCAGGGAATTAGCCCTGACCCGGCATTTACTGAGCGTCTAATTTACACGGTGGAATTGGACGCCAAGCAGCGGACACAGCCTCAACGGAAGGTTTGGTCCCGAATCGCCCTGGCCGGGTTGGTTGCTTCGGTTCTTGTCGCTGTATCACTACCTGGGGTTCGTGCGGCAGCCACAGACGTGATTCGACAGGTCTTCCACATCGGCCCGGTGGAGTACGTGGTCAACTCTGGTTCTGACCCGGTGCCGACGGTTGAGGAGCCTGTAGTGAATGACTTGAACCCCAAGCCCGACGCCGACAATCGGTGGTTCTACACCGAGAGTGGTCCGCTTCCCGCCGAAGGCGTCGCTGCGGTGAAGGCGATGAGAAACCAGTTCCGCCTGCCTGCCTGGCTACCTGAGGATGCACCCAAGCGCCTTCAATTACCGCTTGAAGGTGATACCAGTGACCCTCGCTACTCCCTTGTGGTGGTTAGTGACGGCCATGCTGTCATGATAGCAACTAGGTGGTTGGTGGGTTACAGGGAGTTTGTCGGAACCACAAAGCTGGATGCCAAGCCAGTCATGCTCGGTGGGCGAGAAGCGTTGGAGCTACTGCAAGGGGCCGAGATCAACTACTACCTTTCCATCGACAACGTCGAGTACCGGGTGTTTGGGCCAACGGCTGAAATGGAAGTGGTACGGAGAATCGCTGAGTCGCTATCGTCACAGGACCCCTAACAACTAGTTGACCAGGGTACGTCAAAGCGCCAGGGGAGTTGTAGAACGCCTCTGGCGCTTTATCTTGTTGGCAGGCGTGTCCACTTTACTATACGCTCGAATGACACCAAGCACCGCTGGACCTTGCGACACAAGGTGTGGTGTCGTGTACATTCTATTGGACACTCATGGATAGGGACTGCCCCGCCCCATCGTCGGACAGACAGCAGCAAGCGGTTTTTATGTCAACAACTGAGTTTGCGGGCTCCCGGCGCTCTCGCGTAGCATGATGAGCGAAGGGAGTTGTTCTTTTTGCCGAAGAAGCATTCGCAGGAGAA
>DASPIW010000012.1:0-270348 GCA_035628915.1 Symbiobacteriaceae bacterium
TCCCCCAGGCAGGCCCAAGGCAGCCTAACCAGCGACATTTTGCCGCCGCTGGCGTGAAACGACTCACACGAATTCCCCTGCACCCCAAGGCTAGCGCCGCCTGTGGGGTCCTTCTGCTTACGAAAAGGGCCAAAGTACAGAAACGGGAGGCGACATTCGTCACCTCCCGTTCGCTATTAGTTGCCGCCCGGTGCCGGCACGGCCGGCTTGGCGCCCGGCGCCGGCGGGGTCGTCGGATTGCCGGTCGTCGGCGGCGTCGCCGGGTTGCCCGTCGCCGGCGGCGACGTTACCGGCGCCTGGTCGCCGTCCTGCCAGGGAAGCTTCGGCAGGTTCGGCAGGAGACGGTCCAGCCATGTGCCGGGCTGGCAGACCTTAAGGGGCAGTTCATCCTTGGCGTCTGCCGGAACGTACTTCGGGTTGAACGGCTCCGTCGGATGGAGTACCCGCGCCTGCGGCCGCTTGATGAACGTACGCTCGACGGGCTTGCCGGCGCAGCCGGCCTGCCAGAGCTGCCACTCGGTGGTCACCGTCTTCTTGTCCGCCGACGCCACCGCCACCTGGACGGCCTTGGCCTTGACCAGCATATCGCCGGGGGTCTTGGGCTCGGTGCCGGACAGGAACAGCTCAGGCCCGACCTGCTCCTTGGGGCAGGCGTCACTGGGCAGCATGCCGGTCTGCCGGCAGATGGTCACCGTGCTGATGCCCTCCGGCCGCACCCAATCGGCAGGCTTCTGGGTCACCGCCTGGGTCATGAACTGGTTCCAGATCTTGACCGGCACAAACGCCGCCGTCCAGGGCAGGCGGTTGTCCGGGTTATCGTAGCCGTTCCAGACAGCCGTCACCAGTTCGGGCGTAAAGCCGACAAACCAGCCGTCGCGGTTGTACTCGGTGGTGCCGGTCTTGCCGGCAGCGGGCCAGCCCTTGAAGCCGCCCGTAAAGCCGTAGGCCGTGCCCTTGCGGATGACGTCCTTCATCATGTCGATCATCAAATAGGCAACGGACGGCTTAACGACCAATTTGCGGTGCGGCGTGGCCTCGTAGATGGTGGCGCCTTCGCGGTCCACAATCTTCGTGATGACCGTCGGCTCGACCTTGGTGCCCATGTTCGCCAGGGCACTGTACGCACCGGTGATGTCCAGCAGGGTCGTGCCCTTGGAGACGCCGCCCAGCGCCAGGGCCAAGTGTTCGTCATCCTTGCCGATGGTGCTCAGACCGAAACGGCGGGCGGCCTCAGCGGCCTTGGAGGGTCCGCCGGCGGCCTGCATCGCCCGCACGGCCATGGGGTTCACCGACTGCTCCACGCCGTAGCGCATCGGGCGGAGACCGAGGTACTTGAAGTCGTAGTTCTGCGGCCAGACCGTCTTGCCGTCCTGGGTCAGCATGACCGGCGCATCGTCGAGGATGGTGCCGGGGCTCAGACCGGCCTCCAGGGCCGGCATGTAGGCCACGAACGGCTTGATGACGGAGCCGGGCTGGCGCAGGGCGTCGGTCGCACGGTTGAACTCGAGCATGGCCTTGTGCTCCCGCCCGCCGACCATGGCGAGCACTTCACCGGTCTTGGGATTCATAGTGACCATGGCGGCTTCGGGGCGGGCCGGCTTGCCGCCGATGCCGTATTCCTTGTCCGCCTGGTTCATCTGATCGGTGACGGCCTTCTGGGCCAGCTTCTGCAGCTCCGGGTCCAGCGTCGTCGTCACTCGCAGGCCGGCCTTGGCAATGCTGCCGGGCTCGCCCAGCTTCAGGCCGAACTTTTCGGCCAGGCCGGGCTTGGCCTGTTGCAGAATGTTGATGATGTAGTCCACGAAGTGGCCGGCGTTGCCCGTGCCGCTTTCGGCCGACTCCTTGCTGCCGAGCTTCGGCTGCTCCGCCTTGGCCTGTTCGTACTGCTCGTGTGTGATGAACTCTTCCTTCAGCATGGCCTGGAGTACGAGGTTGCGGCGCTGCAGGGAATCCTCGGGATACTCGTAGGGATCGAAGTACGAGGGCCCGTTCACCATACCGGCCAGCTGTGCCGCTTCGGCGACGGTCAGTTCGCCCGTGTCCTTCGCAAAGAAAGTGCGCGCGGCTGCCTCAATGCCGTAGGCGCCCCGGCCGTAGTAGATCTGGTTGATGTACATCTCCAGAATCTCGTCCTTGGTGTAGGTGCGCTCGAGCTGGATGGCCACCCACGCCTCCTGCAGCTTCCGCTTCATGCTGATCTCCTGGCTCAGCCAGGCGTCACGGGCCAACTGCTGGGTAATGGTGCTGCCGCCTTCCAGACGGCCGCCGGGCAGACCCAGCTTGTAGAGCGATGTCTTCCAAACGGCGCGGGCGATGCCGCGCGGGTTGATGCCGACGTGGTCGTAGAAGGTCGGATCCTCGATGGCGATAAACGCCTGCTTGACCGACTCGGGCATCTGGCTGAGCTTCACCGGGGTCCGGTTCTCCCCGGCATGCAGCCGGTAGATCTCATTGCCGTCCCGGTCCATCAGGATCGTGCTGGAGTCCCAGTCCAGTTTGGTGACGTCGGGGGCCGAGGCCACCGCACTGCAGCCGGCCAGAACGCCCCCGGTAATAAACGCTGCGAGCATGATGGCAAAGCCGCCGAGCCAGATGCGAATCTTCCGGCCTGAACGCTTTCGCTGCCTTGATGCGGTCAACAAACTCACCCCACTGCTTATTATTGCGCGTCGTGCGTAGAGAAGAACCGGGGTGATTGCCCCGGTCCGCCACATATCGACCTTAGTTTACATAAGCACTATATGCGAAAAATATCTTTAACGTCAACCGGACACTGCTGGTCGCACTTCCACCGTCTGGGCGCAGAAACGCCCCGGCGCGTCGGTGCGCACCGGGGCGAACGAATCGGTACCTTACACAGCTTGCGAGAACGCGACTTCGGGCGCATCGCCCCACAGGCGCTCCAGATTGTAAAAGCTGCGCTCTTCTGCCTGCATAACATGAACCACGACGTCACTGAAGTCCAGGAGAATCCACCGGCCGTTTTGGTACCCCTCCATGTGATGCAGCCTTCGCCCGAACTCCGCCATCTTCTCCTCAACGAAGTCAACGATGGCTCGAACATGCGTAGCGCTCGTACCGGTGCAGATCACGAAGTAATCGGCGACCGTGCTGATGGAGCGGATATCCAGGATTCGCACATCCTTGCCCTTCTTCTCGTCGGCGGACAAGGCTGCCACCCGGGCCAGTTGGGCGGATTCTACCAATCCTTCATTCCCCTTTCGTCGTGCGATTTCGACATCTCCTACTTTACCGTATTCCATCTGCAAGGGCAGGTTCCTCCCGTGTGCGATTCCGCTTTGGTTTAAAAATATCAATTACCGGCCAGCGTACGGCTCAGGACGACCTTTACATCGGCAGAAGCGGCACTATCGGGCTGGGAGACAATCTCCACGGTCAAACCGAGGGATGCCAGCGACCGGGCCACCAGTTGGCTCTTGGCGGTATCGCCTGTGAGGGCCACAATGCGGGTCTTGTCCGTTGCCGGCTCTGCAGATGTACCGGCGGAGGCAGCAAACCCTTGGGCTTTCAGCCGCTCCGCCAAATCAGCGGCAGCGGCACCGCCCACGACCTGCACCCTGACGCCGGCCACCGCTTTGGGATCGATGCCCCGCACGGCGCGGTCCACAAGCTTGCGCGTTTCGACCGGGTCCATGAGGTAATAGCTGAGGCGCTTGTCCTGAACCGGGTCCAGCAGGTAAGCATCTGTGCCGGGGAGCGTGGCCATCTCCAGGTCCTGCCGGCGCATGGTCGCCGCCAGCTTGGCCAGGGCCAGCACGCGGCTCGATTCCATGGTCGTGCTGATGTATTTGGAGATGCCCACCAGCTGGTTGGGCAGTGAGACCAGGTTGGACGGCCTGAGCATCTGGTCCATGAGGGCGCCGAGGAAGTGCTGCTGCGCCCGGATGCGGCCCAGATCGCCGTCAATATAGCCTGTACCATCATTGTTGCCGCGCCAGCGGACATATTCAAGTGCTTGCTTTCCGTTTAATTTTTGCCGCCCCGGCTCAAAGTGGATATGCAGGTCTTGTGTGGGATCGTCGTAGTCCATCTTCTGCGGAACATCGATGGTGACGCCGCCCACCTCGTCAATGGCCCGGCTGAACCCGTCGAGATCGACCACGACGGTGTAATGAATGCTGACGTCCAGCAGGTCTTCCACGGTCTTGAGCGCCCGCAGGCTGCCCGGAAATTGCTTGTCGTCCACGCCATAGGCGTGGGCGCCGTTGATCTTTTCAAAGGTGCCTTTGCCTGCCAGCAGCGCCCGGGTGTCGCGGGGAATCTGGATCAGGGCGGCTTTCTTGCTTTCGGGATCGACGGAAACCAGCATCATGGTGTCAGAGCGAAGCTTGTCCTGGTCCAGGCCCATCACAAGGAAGTTGACGCGCTGGCCGGCCTGGACGGCAACGGGGCGCATTTCGGGGCGGACTTCCGGGGGCAGTGGGTCTGTCACTTCCTGCACTGCAACGCCGACCATGGAAAAGACGTAGACAGAAGCGGCGGTCAGCAGCCCGGCCAACAGCAGGAGTACCAGCCGGCCCCAGCGGCGGGGCGGTCTGCGGCGTGAACTGCGCGAACCTAACAGGTCGGTATGGGAGACCACAGCCGTCCCTCCCTGCCCCGAGCGGATTTTACCGTGTCAGCAGCCAATTCCGAGCATGAACCGTATAAACATGAAGCAACGAGCCACGGCTCAGCACGTACGCGATCGTATGGTCCAATGCCATCAGCAGGGCGCGCTCCAGGTCCCAATCGGCGGTCTCCCGAATCTCGTCGAGGCCGGGGAAAGCACGGCCAGGCTCGATATAATCGGCCAGCCAGATCACCATTTCCAGCCGGCTCATGCCCGCCCGGCCCGTGGTGTGCCAGTGGATGGCGTCCAGCACTGCGGGGTCGGTAACGAGCCTCTGCTCAGCAAGCTGCGCAGCAGCGACAGCGCCGTGCAGCAGGTCCGGGTGCTTCTCTTCGGCCGGGTCGATGATCAGGCCGCGGCGGCGGGCCTCCACCAGCAGTTCCGCCTCGGGCATCGCCTTGGCGTAATCGTGCAGGAGGGCGGCAACGTCGGCCTGGGCGCGGTCCACTCCGTACTGGGCCGCAAGCCCCCGGGCGGTTTCCAACACCCGGTACACATGTGCAAGGCGCTCTCCGGAAATTCGCTTGGCCACGGCGGCCGCCAGGTCAGCCCATGGGGTCAAAGCAGCCACTCCATCTCTTTTGAAAGGTTAGACGTCTTTTGCATTGGCATAGTTCCGGTATAGTCCGTGTTCCCGAATATAAGTTTCCACCGCATCGGGCACGAGGTACCGGAGCGGATAGCCATCCGCCGCCCGGCGCCGGAGGTCGGTGCCGGCGACGGCTACCCCGGGTATCTCCAGCAGGCGAATCCGGGCCGACAGGTCGGGCCCGAGCCGCCCAAGCGCCGCGTCACGGTCGGCGGCGCTATACCCCGGCCGGGTGAAGATGATCATGTCGATCAGGCCCAGCAGCGTCTGGAATTGATACCAGGTGGTGATCTCCACCAGGCTGTCCATGCCCGCCAGAAAGGCAAGCCGCCACCCCGGGTGCTGCTCCAGCATAGCCTGGACGGTCAGCAGGGTGTAGGACGGTCCTGCCCGCTCCAACTCCAGGCTGGAGAACGCAAAGCGCGGGTTGTCGGCGATGGCCAGTCGGACCATCGCCGCCCGGTGTTCGGCCGGGGTGACGGGGCGCCCCGCCTTGTGCGGGGGCTGCCGGTTGGGCATGAACAGCACCTGGTCCAGACCGGTCAGGTGGAGGGCGCCCTCCGCGGCGGCCAAGTGGCCGAAGTGGATGGGGTCAAAGGTGCCGCCCAGAATGCCGACGTACGGCATGGCTACCACCTCACGGCAACTCAATGACAGGCTTTTCCGGGTTGGGCCGGTACAGCAGGAAGTTGCGGCCCACGACCTGCACCAGTTCCGCCCCGGTCGCTTCCGCGATGGTCGTGGCAGAGTCTTCGACGCTTTCCGGCGCCGTCTGCAGAATCCGTCCTTTTATCAGTTCACGGGCCAGCAGGGCGCCGTCCGCCTGGGCGATGGTGTTGCCCGAAACGCCGTCCTTGCCAACCGTCAAAATCGGGTCCATGTTCACGCCCAGGGCTCGCAGGAACCGCTTCTGCTTTCCTGTCAGTTCCATATTGTGGTCTCCTCAGTGTAATCTCGTAATCTGTGTAATCAATGTAAATGTCCCAATGCCTTTAGGAAATCGGCTCGTCGGTCAACTCAAATTCCACATCGCCGACCCGGATGGTGTCGCCTTCTTCGGCGCCATACTGGCGAAGGGCCTTCTCCACGCCCTTGGCGCGCAGGATGCGCAGGAAGCGCTTGACGGCGTCGTCGTTCTCCCACATGGTCATGGCGACCAGGCGGTCGATCTCTTTGCCTTCCACGTGCCAGATGCCGTTCTCGGCATGAATGCTGAACTCGTCTTCCTTGGGCCGGAAGACTGCCTCGGCGGCGACTACCGGCTCCTCGGGGGGAACATATGCGGCAATGGCATCGGCCGCGGCTTGCAGCAGGGGCTTCAGCCCCTCGCCGGTAACGCCCGACATCGGGAAGACCCGGTAGCCCCGTTTCTCCAGTTCGGTCCTGACCCTAAGCAGGTTCTCCTGGGCCTCGGTCAGGTCCATTTTGTTGAACGCGACCAGCATGGGCCGTTCCATCAGCTTGGGGTTATACTCCTGCAGTTCGCGGTTGATGATTGCGAACTCCTCCAGGGGATCGCGCCCCTCGGTACCGCCGCCGTCCAGCACGTGAATCAGCACCTTGCAGCGCTCTACATGGCGCAGGAACTCGTGGCCAAGCCCGACGCCCGCGTGGGCGCCTTCGATGAGCCCGGGAATGTCGGCCAGCACAAAGGCGCGGCCATCGCCCACTTCCACGACGCCGAGAATCGGGTTGAGCGTCGTGAAGGGGTAATTAGCGACCTTCGGCTTGGCAGCGCTAACCCGCGAGAGAAATGTCGACTTGCCCGCGTTGGGGAACCCGACCAGGCCGGCGTCGGCCATGACTTTCATTTCAAGAAGCAGCCAGTGTTCCTCGCCCGGCTCGCCTTTCTCGTAGAACGTCGGCATTTTGTTCTGGGGTGTCCAGAACTTCATGTTGCCCCGGCCCCCGCGGCCGCCTTTGGCCACGACCACCTTCTGGCCTACTTCGATCAGGTCGAACAGCACTTCGCCGGTGTCATCATCCTTGATGACCGTGCCAGGGGGGACCCGCACGACCAAATCGTCGCCCTTGGCGCCGTACATGCCCTTCGTGCCGCCGATTTCGCCTTTTTCGGCCTTGAAGTGCTTCTGGTATTTGAAGTCAACCAGGGTGTTGAGGCCCGAGTCGACCACGAAAATCACGTCGCCGCCCCGGCCACCGTCGCCGCCCCAGGGCCCGCCTTCAGGCACAAACTTCTCTCGCCGCACGGCATTGGAGCCACGGCCCCCGTCGCCGCCTTTGACGTAAATCCGTGCCACATCTACAAACATCTTACCATCACTTCCCGCTCCGCATCGTATTCCTAGCCTTCACCCTTGCCGGAAGGGGTATGTACAGAAAAGCCGTCCGCCGAAAGGTCGACCACGACGGCCCCGGCCGCCGCCTGGGCCATGGCGGCCTGCACCTGCCTGCGCAGTTCCGCCTGCTGAGCGTCCGGCAGTGCTGCGTTGGCGCCGGAGAGGCGCCATTCCAACCGCAAACCGTGCGTTTCCGCCTCCAGCCCCAGTTCCAGCATAAGCAGCCCCAGGGGCGCGGCCGCCTGCCGCAGGGCATCGGACTCGGCGGCCATGCCGGATGCGACGGCGTCCAGGTAAGCCCTCGCCCTCTCCGGGCGATCCAGCTGGAGCCAGCCGTAAATCACCTGCAGATGGTTCAAGAAGCTGTGGCGCTGCCGACGCAGCAGGTTCAGGGCTTGGGTGACAGAGATCTCGTCGCTCATAAGTCCTCCCCCATCCAAGCATATCCCATAGTAGAAGACCCCTGGTTCTTCAGTGGTCATAGCAGAAAGCCCCAGCACCGCGTTCAGTGCTGGGGCCGCCAGTAACCCTTTTAGGCGGGCAGAATGCTGACGATCTTCTTGTCGGCGCCCTTGCGGCCGAACTTTACGGTGCCGTCAGCCAGGGCGAACAGGGTGTCGTCCTTGCCGATGCCCACGTTCTCGCCGGGGTGGACCTTGGTGCCACGCTGCCGGACGATGATGGTGCCGGTGGTGACGATCTGACCGTCAAAGCGCTTCACACCGAGGTACTGCGGATTGGAATCGCGACCGTTCTTCGAAGAGCCAACGCCCTTCTTATGAGCGAAAAGCTGGAGAAACACAGCTTTCAGCCTCCTTCCGTCACACGGACAAATTGATGATAATCTCTAGCAATATCCTGAAGTCCTAAGACCGTGGTCTCGAGAATCGCCTGGGCCCTGGCGGCGGAGTCGGGGGTGCCACCCGGCAGGAGCCTGCAGTACATGCTCCCGGCCCTGGCCTTCCCTGCGTGGGGGTGCCGGGCCACTTTCTTGAGCCCGATGAGGCAGGTGACCACCAGGGCGCTGACCCCGGCACACACGATATCCTCCCCGCGCTCAGCGTAGTCCGTATGTCCCGCAACCCGCAGCTCGGTGACCGTGCCGTCGGGCGCCCGCCGTACCTGGACCTCTGTCATGGCGGATTACGCCTCGATTTTCTCGATGGTGACAGCGGTGAACGGCTGCCGGTGACCGGTCTTGCGCCGGTAGTTGGTCTTGTTGTGGTACTTGAAGACGATGATTTTCTTCGCCTTGCCCTGGGCCTTGACCGTGGCGGTAACCTTGGCACCGGCCACGTAGGGAGCGCCCACGTTCAGGTTGCCGTCGGTGTTCACCATCAGAACCTTGTCGAGGACGACGGTTTCGCCTTCGTTAGCCGTGAGCTTTTCGATGCGGACGGTTTCGCCGGGCTGCACGCGGTACTGCTTGCCGCCGGTCTCAATGATCGCGTAAGTCACAAACTGGCACCTCCGAGATGTAGACTCGCCGAACGCAGGTACGTGGAATGCCCACGGTTTGCGACCTTGTCCGAGCGGTTGCCACCCCGCCGTAGTCCATTTTCCATAGACGCGCGCAGGCGACAAGTCAGTTTACCATGTCATTTAGTTGGCTGTCAACGCAGGCCGCGATCGCGCATCCCACCCACATTTTTCCCAGCGGCGTCGGCGCAGTATTTCGCTGCCAGAAGCAAGGATAAGCCCACGCCTCGCAGGAATCCACATGGTGGATTGTAAATATTTGCCGGGAACTTCTGGCAGAAAGGTGAGGCTGCGTATGCACGCACGCTTGCTTCGACGGCGGTCAGGCCCCTGGGTAGCCGTGGCGGTCCTATGGGTCATGCTCGCCGGACTGGTGGGGAACATGCCCGCTGCTCATGCGGTGGGAACCGGCAGGACTTACACGGATGATGCAGACTTTGACGAAGGGATCCTGGTCGGTGTCAACCACGATGCGCCCAACAACAACCAGCTTCAGCTCAATGTGGGCTCCACTACCTTCCCCTTCATTTGGGTCGCCAACTCCAATAACGGCACCATCTCCAAGCTCGACACCGTAACGGGCGCGGAACTGGGCCGGTACCGGACGGCGCCCGTCGGCTCACCCACCAACCCGTCCCGTACGACGGTCGACCTGGACGGAAACGTCTGGGTTGGCAACCGTGACGGTAACACCATCACCAAAGTGGGCTTGAAAGAGGCCGGCAACTGCATCGACCGCAATGGCAACGGGGTCATCGACACGTCGACCGGTGCGGGGGATATCAGAGCCTGGCCGGTGGCCGGTCCCACGGACGAATGCGTCCTCCTGCATATCGCTTTCCCGTCCGGCAAGGGGAGCAACGTCCGCATGGTGGCCATCGACGCGGACAACAACGTGTGGGCCGGTGCCTCGAACAGCACATGGTTCCACCACTTCCGCGGCTCCGACGGCGCGCTGCTTCTCTCCCGCCAGCTGCCTTCGGGCATCAACTACGGCGGACTGGTCGACCCGGAAGGCAACCTCTGGATCGCCACCTTTAGTAGTTGGAAGTTGCACAAGTACAACATTGCGACGGACACATTCACAACTGTCAACCTGCCGCACGAATCCTACGGCCTCGGGATCGACCAGTTCGGCAACATCTGGAACAGCGGCTGGTGTCATGGGAATATCAGCAAGATCAACCGGGCCACGGCGACCATCACAGCCACTTACCCGATTCCGGGCGGCGGCTGTGTACGTGGCGTCGCCGTTGAGGACAACGGCGATGTTTGGGTGGCAAACTCGAGCACGGGCCGGGCCAACCACCTGGGAAACGACGGATCCAACAAGGGCAACGTCATCACCGGCAACACGCCGACCGGTGTGGCCGTTGACGCAGCCGGCAAGGTGTGGGTCACCAACTACGGCTCTAGCAATGTGACCCGTATCGACCCCGTCACCCATGCTGCCAGCAACTTCGCCGTGGGCGCCGGCCCTTACAACTACTCCGACATGACCGGGATCATCGTCCGCAACATCACCACCACGGTCGGCACCTGGACGGTGGTCCACGACAGCGGCGAAGCCGGTACTGATTGGGGCACGCTCTCCTGGAACGGCTCGACGCCGGCCGGCACCGGTATCTCTGGCCGGGTGCGGGCCGCCGATACCTTGGCGGGCCTGGGCGCCCAGCCGTATGTAGGCGTCGGCAACGGTTTCGGCTTCTCCGGCGTGACCGGACGATACATCCAGATCGAAATGAAACTGGAGACGACCACCGACGGGGTAACGCCTGTGCTGTACGACGTCGACATTCAGCCGCAGGTTCCGTGCCCGCCCACGCCCACACTGCAGTGGAATTCACCGCTCAGCACTGCGGCGGTGTACAACCTCTCCGCCGCCGGTACGCTGCCCATCAGCTTTACGTACGGGTCCTGCGGAGGGTTCATCCACGATGAGTCAGTGATCATCCTCATTCAAGATCCGGCGCATCTGGAATACCCGGTGACCGCCTACATGTACGGGGCTGACATCGAAATCGACGACCTCGCGGAGGAGTACCGACAGACCTTCTACGCCGAATGGTACGGCCTCTCGGCGGGCACTGACCTGCAAGTGAAAGTATTCATTGGCGATCAGTTCGTTGGCGAGGCCCTGGTCCACATCATTCCGTAGGAGGTGGCTATTGATGCGAACCAAACTCCGCTTGGTTCTGGGCGCGGTGCTCGTGACGGCCCTGGGAGTATCTGCGGGTACAGTCGCCCTGTTCAGTGCGGCCACGGCGAACCAGGACAACACGATTACCGCCGGTACCCTGGCAATCAACAGTTGGCGGGACCAGGGCGACACGATTCCGGGTCCCATGTTCTATACCACGCCGGCCGAAGGGCAGACACCGGGCGGAACCAACGGCCTCCTGCCTACGGGCCTGTGGGCGCCCGGCGATACGCACCACCGGGTGCTGATGGTGCGCAATGAGGGAAGCCTGGATGCCTGGCTGGTAAGCGTGGGTGCGGACCTGCATTCGGGATCCATGCACCTGGCAAACAAGCTGCAGTACAAGGTGACTACCGACGCCGCCGGGCTCGTAGTCATTGCCAGTGGCACCCTGGGAAGCCTGATTGGTACGGATGTGGCATTTCCGAGCAAGATCGCTCTGAACGCTCCGGCGATCCCGATACCCAGCCGGCCCCCGAAGCCGTTCCACTTCTGGGTGACGCTGCCCCTGGATGCAGACAACTCGTATCAGGGTGAGACGGTGCGGGTCAACTTCTTCATCAACGCAGAGCAGAAGAAGAACAACCCGTAGGTGTTTCGTTCGGGGCAAAGCGATGGGGGCTCCGGGTCAACCCGGGGCCCCTTGCTTGGCTTAGCGGCACGGCGGCGTCACGATGGCGTCGGAACCTTCGTAGTGCTCGCCGTCTTCGCCGGAAATCGTCAGCATTGCCTGGGTCATGCCGCAGGTGAAGCGGCTGGCCCGGTTGTCGAATTTCAGCATCAGATCCTGATAGCCATCGCCGTTCCAGTCCTCGTACGACTTGCGCAGGGGGCGTGCGCGACCCGGGCCGAAGCGGGCCGTCTCCCAGTCCAGATCCCGTACGTTGAGGGTGGCGCTGCCGTTGACCGCCACCGGGATGTTCCCACGGGCGCCCGGGTTGATCGGGTTGGGCCAGCTGTTGGGGTGCACATCGATCGTGAGCGGATGGATGACCTGACTGGCCAGAATGTGAATGTCCGCCTGTAGTGACCGACCCTGGTAGCTGTTCCCGACGCTCCGGTCAAAGGAGACGGAGAAGGTCAAGTCCGCTCGTCGGCCACGCGGAAGCGGAACGGGCTGCGAGAGGGGCAGGACGGCGTTCCCGTCAAAATCGGAAAGGAACCCGTCGTACAGTACTTGATCCTCCTCGTTCCGCACCGTGAGGGTCAGTTTTGGGGCGAGCATCACATCGCCGCTGACCTGAATTTGCAGTTGATCCAGCTGAAAAGTATCATCGCAGTCGATGTTCCTGACGGTCAGCACCCTGGTGACTGCGTCGCCTGGGGCCCACCGCCCCGTAGGATACAGCCCCTCAGGACCGGATTGGGCAGCCCCCTCGGACGGCGTGGTGTAGAACATGGGTCCCGCCCACCCCACTGATGCCGCGTTGGGTGGAACGCTGTCGCCGTTGCCACGCCAGCTGATGACAGACGCTTCATAAAAAGAGAAGGCCGGCGTTGGCACGGACCAGGCGGCAAAGGCGAAACCCCCGACGACCCCGGCGGTCGTGGCTACCCATAGGCCGGAGCTCACCAGAAGACGCTTCAAGCGCATGGTGTGTCCTTCCTCTCCACGCTGCTCGAAAGAAGCGGGAGTGCCCAGCGTGAGCACTCCCGTCGATTGATCGCCCACGCTAGCTCTCGTGACGCCCTGACGTCAGCAAGCTAGGGATTGTTGGGCATCTGCACGGAGTTGACCTTGAAGTCGATGACCAGCGACTGCCCCTGGTAGCTGTTGTCGGCGCTGATGTCGAACCTGACTTTGAACTTCATGTGCCGGTTGCTGCTCAGGAAGAGCGGAATCTGGGTGGTATCCGGGTACAGGATGGGCACCGGGCCGGCCAGGAAGGTGCTGAGCCAGCCTTCGCCAACCTTCACGTCAGGTCCGCCGCCCTGGGGGGTCCAGATCTCGACCCACAGCTTGTTGGCCATGGGGAGGTACCCGCCGGGATGCATGCTCGCCTCAATGGTGGTCAGCCAGGCGCTCATCGTGCTGCAGGAATTGGGATTATGGACTGTGAGGGTCCGGGTGTGTTCATCCCCGGGCGCCCACAAGCCGGTGGGGAGCGTGCCGGGCACGCTGACCGGCGGCGGCGTGGCACCTTGCGCCGGCGTGACATAGAACATGGGGCCGGGGACAGGGTCGCCGTCATTGCGCTCAGACGTAATACAGAGCGTGCCGGCGGTGAAGTTATTGGTCGATGAGGTCGAGTCAGAGAATAAGGCGAGTGTCGTCCCCACGCCCAGCGCTACTGCCAGCACCGCTGAACTCGCCAGGATAAGCTGTTTCTTCACGTTTCGGGCCTCCATTTCAGCCCAGCCGGGGTTGGCGTACCCCGGCTGGGCGTACGGCTATGCGTTAGTTCCAGGAGGTCGGGCCGGCGCCGGTGGTGTTATTCGCGGATTGGACGGCGTAGAAGTTGACCGTCACGACAGCGCTGTCGCCCTGGCAGCTGTTACCGGCAGCCAGCGGGAGCATCCAGTTGAAGGTGACGGCACGATGCTGGCCGTTGGTGGCGGCCGGGCCGACAACCGTCTTGGTGTTCGCCAGGTTGCTGACCTGGAGGCTGTTGGCGCCGTCGCAGGTAGCCAGGCTGCCGGACAGCATGGCGGTGTAGCCGATCCATGCGGAGAGGCTGCCGGTGTACTCGACGTCGCAGGTAAAGCTGCCGTTGTCGCCCGGGGCGATGTTGTTATAGGTGTTGGTGCAGCCGGCGACGGAGCCGAGGGTCACAGTACCCGCCGAGAACGTGTTGTCATTGTTCGCCGTCTGAGCCGTGAACAATGCGAAGCTTGCGGCGCTCACGATCAGCGCAGTCACACCAACGGCCAGGAGCGAGAGAGCCATCTTCTTTCCGAACATTCGTGTACTCCTCCTCAGAGTAGACCTTAGTTTTTGAGCCGGCGCCGGGGCTATTTGACGTCAGGGCGTCACGACAGGGAGCCTGGGTCTCGCGCGGTTTTCACTGGGATTGGGACTGGTTCTGCGTCTGGTCCGGAGTCTGGTCCGGGCCGGCCTCGGCTCTGGCTTCTGCGCGCTTGGCGGCTTCTGCTTCGGACATGGCCTGCCACATCTTGCGGAACTCCATGGCGATGATGATGACGCCAGGGAGAATCACGAACAGCGCGATCCCAATCGGCTTGCGGATAAAGCTGGAGACATAGCCAAAGTAGGGAACCCGCCATTCATACCGGCCGATGACCTGCTCGGGCGCCACGACGGCGGTGTCAGGTGCGAGGTTGTTGTCGCCCTTGGTGCCGAAGGCCACGGGGCGCCCGGCCACCTTTACGGTGCCGATGACACGGTGGGTGATCAGCATGTCCGCCTTCTCTTTGGTGCGGAAGGTGATGATATCGCCGTCCTGTACTTCGTTGGCCGGGTCGGCCAGGGGGCGGACGATGATGACGTCGCCGGTGTGGATGGCGGGCTCCATGGAGCCGCTGAGAACGGAGAGGACCTTGCGCCCGGCGATGGTCGGGATGGCATCGCCGGAGCGCCGGGCTGAGAAGGCCAGGATTGCTGCCGTGGCGATGGCCAGTACCAGCAGGCCCGTGATCAGCCCGTTGAGGATCTTCAGGGCAATCTTCAAAGAACACCCTCCTTTTGGTGCGGATCAAACGCCCGTGGGGGGCGGGGCCTCGGGCGCCGGCGGCGGGGCCTCGGGCGGCGCCGGGGGCGGGGCCTCGTCCGGCGCCGGGGGCGGGGCCTCGGGCGCCGGGGGCGGGGCCTCGGGCGCCGGGGGCGGGGCCTCGGGCGCCGGGGGCGGGGCCTCGTCCGGCGCCGGGGGCGGGGCCTCGTCCGGCGCCGGGGGCGGGGCCTCGGGCGCCGGCGGCGGAGCCTCGGGCGCCGCCGGGGGCGGGGCCTCGGGCGGCGCCGGGGGCGGGGCCTCGGGCGCCGGCGGCGGAGCCTCAGGCGCCGGGAGCGGGGCTTCCGGCGCGAGCAGCGCACCGTCCGGCCCCACGAGCCCCGGGTCAAAGATCTTGATCTTCCCCGCCGGGTGCACACACCCGGGCGGCAGGGGATCAGGATCATGCACATCCGGATCCGCCGGATTCACTACCTCGCCCAACACCTGGATCGTCTGAATAACCCCACCCGGATCCGCAGTCACCGTCACCGTATCGCTAATGATTTGCGGACCATTAACAGCGGAATTGGTGAAATATACCGTGGCTGTATCCCCCGGACCGATCGATGTCGGATCGACCGACACCTCCTTGTCCCGCAGCCACCCGCCGGACACGTCGACCGACAGCGTCATCTGAAAGGTGGCCGTGATCTGGCCCAGTACCACATTCGTGCACTTGTCGCCGACATGAAGCGTCCCAACGTTGAACTCCATAGGCGGCAGAGTTACACCCGGGGCAGCGTCGATGCTGCTTGCGGCCTCCTTATGGTCAAGGAAGAGACTCGCGGTCCGGTCCACCTGCCCGGCCATTGCCGCGGTGGCCGTCACCACAAGGATGCAAATGGCCGCTCCAGCCCGGGTTGATCGTTCCGGCCAACGGCCCACCTTCACCCCACCCCCCGGTCTGTCTTGTCGCACGGCAAATAGAATTCGAACTCTCCAGTGCCATTTCCTTCCAATTTCTGGGGGTGACTAGAAACAATCTCCAGGCGAAGTAATCACATACGAAAAAAGGCCAACCCCTGAAAGGGTTGACCTTCGTCTATCGCAGCAGAAACTCAAATGATTCGCGCCTTCGCATACGTCCGGAAAACCTTGCCGATCTCCACTTTCACCCGCTTGCCGACCAGCGCCCCGCCTTCCTCCACATCGATCACATACCCGTCGACACGGGCGATGCCGTCCGCCGTGTTGGTGACGTGCGCCTCATCGATCTTCAGCTCGACGACCTGGCCGGTCCGCACCGGCAGCGCCCGCTCCTCCACTTCCTCGCGGGTTCCCAGCACCCGCAGGTGCATCTCTTCAAGGTGAACATCGTTATTCCCACGAATGTAGATAATCTTGCCCAGCTCAGTCTCCAGCTCCTTGAGGTTAGTCCCCCCCGTCCCAATCAGCAGGGCCGCCACGGACGGGTGGACTTCCATCAGCACGGCGTCGCTGGAACTCTGCTTGAGAATGCGGCGCACTTCGGCCCGCACCCGCCGGGCCATCGTCTCCTCCGACAGCACCTTGCCGCGCCCGTCGCAGTAGTGGCAGGGCCGCATCATCGCCTCGTCAAGGTTCTGCCGCGACTTCTTGCGGGTCATCTCGAGCAAGCCGAGCTGGGTCAGGCCAAGCACGTTGGCCCGGGTCCGGTCCCGCTTCAGCTCATCTTCCAGCAGCTTGATGACTTTCTGCCGATGCTCGGTAACCTCCATGTCAATAAAATCGATGATGATGATGCCGCCAATATCACGCAGCCGCAGTTGCCGGGCGATCTCCCGGGCCGCCTCCAGGTTGGTCTTGAATACCGTATCCGCCAGATTCGTGGTGCCCACGAACTTGCCCGTGTTCACATCAATGGAGGTCAGAGCCTCGGTTTGGTCGATGACGATATAACCGCCGCTCTTGAGCCAGACCCGGCGCTTGAGCGCCTTGTCGATTTCCATTTCAATGCCGGCGAAATCAAACAGCGACTGATCGGCCCGCGTATACAGCCGCAGGCGCTCTTTCAAATGCGGAGCGTGCAGGTCCAGCACTTCCAGCGCCCGCTGGTGCTCTTCCTTGTTATCGATGGTAAACTGGTCAACAGTATCGTCGAACCAGTCCCGCACAATCCGGTGCACCAGGCCAAGATCCCGGTGGAGCAGTGAAGGCGACGGTGCGCTCTTTGCCCGCTGGGAGATACGTTCCCACAGCTTCACCAGGAAGGCCGCATCTTTGGCCAGTTCCTCTTCGTGGGCGCCCTCGGCAACCGTTCGCACAATCAGGCCGGCCCCCTCAGGCTTAACCCGCGCCGCTACCTGCTTGAGCCGCTCCCGTTCCCGATCATCATCAATGCGGCGCGACACTCCAATGTAGTCCACATGCGGCATCAGGACAAGGAACCGGCCGGGCAGGGTAATATGCCGGGTAACCCGAGCGCCTTTCGTACCGATGGGCTCCTTGGCCACCTGCACGATGATCTCCTGGCCGGGCCGGACGATCTCCTTGATGGTCAGCTTGCTCTTGCTGGCGGTGCCGATGCTCTCGCCATCCACCTCAGCCCGTCCCGGCAGGGCGTCGTCCACGTAAAGGAAAGAATTCCGCTCCAGCCCGATATCCACAAAGGCCGCCTGCATTCCCGGCAGGACGTTCTCAACCTTACCCTTGTAGATGTTGCCCACGACCCGCTGGTGGACCGGCCGCTCGACAAAAAGCTCGACCAACTCGCCGTCCTCAACGACTGCGGCCCGTGTTTCATCGATATCCACGGTGACCAGAATCTCTTTTGCCATAAAAAATTCCCCCATCTCTTTTGGGGTTGCTTAACGCCACAGGGCGTGTAGGCTGCGCCCGAGGGGGGCGCGTCCCACTGCTACTAGTATACCAACTCGTTTTGGATTCTTCTCCCACGGGCGAATTCCTGCCGCACCGCCGCCATAGCACTTTGGAATCACCTTTCAAGGCACAAAAGATTCTGTTGATGAAACAATAGCCGCAAGGTCCTTCCAGAAGTCTTATGCAATACTGTATAATCAACGCGGAATAACTCACCACACTAGGAGGGCCACGCATATGGCCACCATCGTCATCGCCCTGGGCGGAAATGCGATTCTGCAGCCGGGGCAGGCCGGAACAGCGGCCGAGCAGGCCGAGAACATCCGGAAAACTTGCGTACAAATCGCCGGGCTCATTGAAGCCGGGCACCGGGTCGTCGTCACCCACGGCAACGGTCCCCAGGTGGGCAACCTACTGATTCAGCAGGAAGAAGCCTCTGCAGTGGTGCCGCCCATGCCGATGGACGTGGCCGGCGCCATGAGCCAGGGCATGCTTGGATACTGGATGCAAAACCAGTTGGATAACCTCATACGCGAGCGCGGCATCACCCGGCCGGTGGTCACGCTGGTCACGCAGGTGCTGGTCGACCGGAGCGACTCCGCATTCCAGAACCCGACCAAGCCCGTGGGTCCGTTCTATACCCAGGCCAAGGCTGCCCGGTATGCAGAGGAGAAGGGCTGGAAGATGAAGGAGGACGCGGGCCGCGGCTGGCGCCGGGTCGTGCCCTCACCCAACCCCATCGCGATCTGGGAGAAGGATGCCATCAAGACGCTGGTCGACGCCGGTGCAGTAGTTATTTGCTCGGGCGGCGGCGGCGTGCCCGTCTACCTCGACGGGGAGAAGTTGATCGGGTGCGAAGCCGTCATCGACAAGGATCTGGCCGGTCAGCGCCTGGCGGCTGACGTGGGCGCCGACCTGTTCTGCATCCTGACGGACGTGCCGCAGGTCTGCCTGCGCTATAAGCAGCCGGATCAGGAAATGCTTAGCCATGTGAGCCTCGCGCAAATGCGTGAGTATGCTAAGGAAGGCCATTTCAAGGCCGGCTCCATGGGTCCGAAGGTCGAAGCGATCATGCGGTTTGTCGAGTCCACCGGCAAGTGGGGCGTCATTGCCTGTCTGGATCAAGCTCTGGCTGCAGTTGAGGGGAAATCGGGCACCATTATCCATCCGTAACTTACAGCAAGGAGGTCCCTGCTATGGCTGTGTCTCTCAAGGGCCGCGACTTTATCGACATATGGGATTTTGACCGCGAGGAGCTCGAGCAGATCCTGAACACTGCCGACATGCTCAAGCTCCGCCAGAAGATGGGCATCGTCGACCAGCCCCTGAAGGGTAAGACCCTGGGTATGTACTTCGCCAAAGCCTCGACCCGGACCCGGCTCTCGTTCGAAGTCGGCATTTATCAGTTAGGCGGCTACGGCCTCTTCCTGTCCTCCGCCGACCTGCAGCTGCGCCGCGGCGAGACCATCGCCGACAGCGCCCGCGTCTTCTCCCGGTATCTCGACGGCATCATGATCCGCACCTTCGCCCATAAGGATGTCGAGGACCTGGCCCAGTATGCCGACGTCCCCGTCATCAACGCTCTGACCGACTACAGCCACCCCTGCCAGGCCATGGCCGACGTCATGACCATCCGCGAAAAGAAGCGCCGCCTCGATGGCCTGAAGATGGTCTTCGTCGGCGACGGAAACAACGTGGCCCTCTCCCTCATGGAAGTCGGCGCCCGCTTCGGCATGGAAGTCGTCATTGCCTGCCCGAAGGGCTATGAGCCGCAGCAGGTCAACCTGGACCGCACCGGTGCCCGGGTCGTGAATGATCCCCGCGAGGCTGTGGCCGGTGCCGACGTGATCTACACGGACGTGTGGGCTTCTATGGGCCAGGAAGCCGAGACCGCGGAGCGCAAGAAGCACTTCACGCCGTACCAGGTCAACGCTGATCTGGTCAAACTGGCCAAGCCCGACTACCTATTCATGCACTGTCTGCCCGCCCACCGTGGCGAGGAAGTGACCGACGAGGTCTGCGATTCGCCCAACAGCGTGATCTTTGATGAAGCGGAAAACCGGCTGCATGTACAGAAGGCGATCATGGCCCTGATTATGGGGTAGGTCGATCCGGCAAGGACCCGGATGGGAGGGAGCAACGTATGAAAGTGTGCAGGGTTTGCGGAGCACCCCTCAACACGGCTGCTGCGGAGAACCGCGGCTGTTGCGATGTCCCGTTCGGGTCCTCTGCCGAGGAACTTGTCAACTTCTGGCTCGCGCACGACCCGGAGCAAGTCTGCGTCGATTGTGCGTCCCTGCATTGCGAAAGGAGAATTTCTGTGGCGAAGACTCGTGTGCTGATTCTGGGTGCTGCTGGTCGCGATTTCCACAACTTCAACGTGTACTACCGCGACAATGAGGCCTTTGAGGTTGTTGGCTTCACGGCCACCCAGATCCCGGACATCGCCGGCCGCAAGTATCCGGCCGCTCTCGCCGGCCGCCTCTATCCCAATGGCATTCCCATTTATGATGAGGCCGACATGGCGAAGCTGATCGAGCAACTCAAGGTCGACGAAGTCGTCTTCGCGTACTCCGACGTTCCCCACGAATACGTGATGCACCGGGCTTCGGCCGCCATGGCCGCCGGCGCCGACTTCAAGCTGCTGGGCTACAAGTCGACCCGCATTAAGTCCACAAAGCCCGTCATCGCCGTCGTCGCCGTCCGTACAGGCGCCGGCAAGAGCCAGACCTCCCGGGCCGTCGTCAAGGCGCTGCGGGAGATGGGCAAGCAGGTCGTCTCCATCCGCCACCCGATGCCGTACGGCGACCTGGAAGCGCAGAAAGTCCAGCGCTTCGCCTCCTATGCCGACCTTGACCTACATAAGTGCACCATCGAAGAGCGCGAAGAATACGAGCCGCATATTGATCTCGGCGCCGTCATTTATGCTGGCGTCGACTATGAGGCAATCCTCCGCGAGGCCGAAAAGGAAGCCGACGTCATCATCTGGGACGGCGGCAACAATGACTTCTCCTTCTATGATGCCGACCTTTACATCACGGTGGCCGATCCGCATCGGCCCGGCCACGAAATGACCTACCATCCCGGCGAGACCAACATCCGCCTGGCCGATGTCGTGGTCATCAACAAAATCGATACCGCCTCGCCTGAGAACGTAACGCGGGTGCGGGAGTCCATCGCCAAGGTAAATCCCGGCGCCATCGTGGTCGACGGCGCCTCCCCGATTTTCGTGGAAGGCGCTGAACAGATTCGGGGCAAGCGGGTGCTGGTGCTGGAAGACGGCCCGACGCTGACCCACGGCGAAATGAAGTACGGCGCCGGCGTGGTTGCCGCCAAGCGGTTCGGCGCCCGCGAACTGGTCGACCCCCGCCCCTTCGCGGTCGACACCATCGCCGATACGTTCCGGAAGTACCCGAACATCGGCGCCGGCCTGCTGCCGGCCATGGGCTACGGCGATAAGCAGATGAAGGATCTCGAGGCGACGATCAACGCCTGCGATTGCGACCTGGTCGTCTCGGCGACCCCGATCGACATCACCCGGGTCATTAAGCCCAACAAGACGATCCTGCGGGTTGGCTACGAGCTGCAGGAAATCGGCTCGCCGACGCTGGCGCAGATCATCCGGGGCAGACTGGGGTAATGTGATATGGATCTCCCGGCGTCCTTGCGCGAAATCAACCCCGTGGTCGATGCAATCGCCCGGGGAGAGCGGCCCACGGGTGGGCCGGCTCTGGGTCTGGCAGTGGCGCTGGGGCTCGCGACGCCCGAAGGAAGCCTTACGGAGGCGGGGCGGGCGTATGCCTGCCCCGCTGTGCCCGCGGGGCCGTCTGCGCTGGTCATGAGCCCGCAACGGCGGGAAGCGGCCGACGTGCTGGTCGGGGGTCCGCTGCCGCTGCAGTCGGCGCTGCGGCGGCTCCTCCGCCAGGTCTGTGCCCGTCCCGAGCGACTGGTTGCGCCCGCCTCGCTGGGTTGGCCGGAAGCGCTGCTCCGCCCGTACCGGGCATACCTGGAAGATCTGGGCATGCTGGTCTCCATCGGACCGATGGTGGAAGCGACGCAGCGCGGCCGCATCGCGGCCACCCGGTCCGACCTGTCGGTCCGGTGGCCTCCGCTGGGCCGTCCGGCTGAGCCTGCCCATCGGGTCCCGGACCTCCGGTCAGCCGAGTTCCGCTATCAGCTAGTCAGGCGCGTCTGCATGGCGCTGATTGCCCGCCGAGGCCGCCGTGAGTGGCACCTGCTCCAGCCGTTGCTCGACGGACCCCTTGCGCCGCTGGTGCCCGCCTACAACGAATGGCTGGCCCGGTTCCTCGCCGCACAGCCTGCATCCCGGCGTTCATGGTCGCAGGATCTGGTCCGCCAGTTTGAAGCGGGGCTGCCGGAACCCGGTTGGTTTGCGGGCTGGTGCCGTGTCCTGCTGGGCACGGAGCCCGCCGGCGCCCTCGAGGCGCTGGTCGCCAACCCGGGCATCCTGCACGTCCCCGCCGTGCTGTCGGATGAGCCGCTGGACCGTGAGACATGGTTGGTCGCGACCGCCATCGGGCGCATCGCCCAGCAGGGCTGGTCGCTCCGTTACGGCGAGGGTGCTGAGCGCCTGGCGCTGGACGGTGTGCGCCTTCCCCCCTGGCCTGAAATGCAACAGGCGCTGGAGTCTGCGGGTCTGCTGGTCGCCGACCCGCCCGAAATCCGTCTCCTGTTGCCCGTACAGATTCAGCCGCGGGCGGATGCGCTGTGGCCATACGCCAACCCCGACTGGCTGGCCGCAGCACTTCTGGAGGGCGAGGCGTTCACCATGTCTGGCCACGCCCGGCGGCCCTTGCGAGTGTAATGATGCACAAAACCCGAGGCGTCTGCCCGCAGACGCCTCGGGTTTATGTTTCAGAGTGAGACTTCTCTCTACACGTACTGCCTGATCACCAGGATCTGGCCCAGGTGCTGGGCCTGGTGGTTGGGCAGCAGCGAGAGCACCCACCGCAAGCCTTGCTGGTCCGGTCCAAAATCGGCCCGAGTTGGTGCAGCCGGCAGGCACCGTGGCCAGTTGCCCGGGCGTCAGATCACTCACGAGCCCCTTCAGCCGGCGAAGCCCGAAATCGAGGCTGGCAGCCACATCGGCGACAGATGCGTTCAGGTCGACTGCCCCTGATACACCTACACGCATGGGAAACCCCTCCTTTACTGGCCCCGAGAAAGGGAGACGACGACGACGCGGAGGCAGGCGATAGCCACCCCCATGGCGAAGGGGTGGCAGGTATCAGAATGAACGGAGGGGGACTTCATGTGTCCGTAACGATCAGGCTGATCCTTGCCGTGGCCCTGCCAGTGCTCCTGTACTTCTCAACCGTCAACCTGCCGCTGGGCGACAGCTCGTGGCTCGGCTTCCTCAACAACTTTCTGTGGATCGCGACCGCGATCTACTTTGTGCTCTATCTGCCCATAAGAGGGTTGGGGCTGAAGCACTGGATGGCCAGAATCCTGGTGGCCCTGCTGGCCGTTTCGATTCTGACGACCGCATTCCAGGGCGCCGTCAAGGTGCGCCGCGACCAGTACAAGGCTCCGAAAGCCGGGGAGACTTTCCCCGGCTTTCATTGCTAGAGATTCCACGGCAGCTCCAGGGCCCCGCTCCGAGCATCACGGCGGTATATCATCAGCCGGTGGACACCTGCAAGTTCAGCAGATACCATGTCCGGTGAGATGAGCTTCAGTCCATCTGCCAGCGTTTCCGCCTTCAGGCTGCCCTGGGCGCCGGACTGCAGCACAGCCCGCAGCGTAACGCCGCGCTCCGCGCCGCCCTCCACTTCGAGCAGGTGGACCTGCTCGCGAATGTTGACCAGGCGGGCGCCCCGCTTGCCTTCCTTCTCCACTTCCACGCTCTCCAGCGCCAGGAAGGCTTTTACGGCGCCGGCGAGCGCTGACGCCGAAACCCCGCTGAACGTAAGCCGGTACTCTGCCGCGTCAATCAAGGAAAAGAGCGAATCGCCCTTGGGCGCCACTTCCCGGGCCTCCAGGAAGGCAAGCCCCGGCGGAAAGCTCGCGTTCGACCGCTCGATGAACTCGGCAGGCGTCACCGACTCGCTCAGTTCCACATCAATAAACTCACCTTCGCTGCTCACGCCCGTGGCCAGGGCGGAAGCGAAGCTGATGCGCGGGTGCGGGCTGAAGCCCTGCGAATAAGCCAGGGGCAACGCCGCCCGCCGCAGCGTCCGCTCCAGCGTGCGTTGCACGTCCAGGTGCGAGAAGAACCGGGCCCTGCGTTCCTTGGCCAGCCTGACTCTCAGCTTCACGGGTTCTCCCCCCTTGCCGGCTTCAGGTCAGGCTGGACACCGAAGGCCATGCAGACGCCGCACACGTCGCACCGCTCCCAACGGCAATCCTCCACTTCGGTTTCGGCCATGGCCCGCTTATGGTCTTCAATCAGCCAGTCCTTAGTCACCCCGGCAAACAGGTGGTCCCAGGCAAACACTTCAGCGTAGTTCTTCTTTCGGCTGATGTAGAAGTCCGGGTCGACCCCGGCTTCGCGCCAGGCCTGCTTCCAGCACGCCGAGTTGAACTGATCGGTCCAGCCGTCGAAGCGGGCGCCGAGTTCCCAGGCCCGCAGCAGCACGGCCGCAATCCGGCGGTCGCCGACGGAGAGCAGCGTCTCGACATAGCTTGACTCCGAATGGTGGCCTTTGAACTCGATGCGGCGGTCCTTGCACGCCCGTTTGACCACCCACTGGCGGCGCTGCGTCTCCGCAGGCGGTATCTGGACCTCCCACTGGAACGGCGTGTGCGCCTTGGGCACGAAGGTCGAGACACTGACGGTGACGCGGACGTTCCGCGCCTCCTGCTTCCCGAGGATCTCCTCAGCGATCTCCAGGGCCCAATAGCCTTTCTCGGCGATGGCCCGCAGGTCGTCGTCGGTCTCGGTGGGCAGGCCGATCATGAAATACAGCTTGATCGCCTTGTACCCGGACTGAAAAGCCGCCCGGAACGCCGCCCGGATATCCGAGTCGGAGACCGTCTTGTTGATCACCCGGCGAATGCGGGCAGAGCCGCCTTCCGGCGCCAGAGTGACGGACGTCCGGTTCACCTTCTGCAGCGCATCGGCTATCTGGATGGAGAACGCGTCGACGCGGGTGGACGGCAGCGTCACGTTTACGCCGGCGCACGACATTTCGGCCGAGAGCTTGCGGACGGTATTCTCCACGTCGGTATAGTCGGCGGTAGACAGCGAGACCAGCGACAGCTCGTTGTATCCGGTGTTCCCGACAATCTGGCGGGCCAGGTCCTGGACGATTTTGGGGGAGCGCTCCCGCACGGGACGGGTCACCATGCCGGCATGGCAGAAGCGGCAGCCCCGGGTACAGCCGCGGAAGACTTCCACCTGCGCCCGGTCAAAAACGATGTCGATGTTGGGTACCACCGGCGCCGTGGGGAAATTCACCTTGTCGAGGTCTTCGACTATCGCCCGCTCCACCATCGCCGGTGCGGCAGCGTCCAGCACGGTGTAGCGGTCAATGGTGCCTTCCGCCTTGTAAGAAGGCTCGTAGAAGCCGGGCACATAGCAGCCCGTAATCCTGGCCAGGCGCCGGAGCAGGTCCGTGCGGCTCCGACGGCCTTCCTGCTTCCACTGCTTGTACACGTCGAGAATCTCGTGAATCACCTGTTCGCCGTCGCCGAGGACGGCCACGTCAAGGAAGGGCGCCAGCGGCTCGCTGTTGAAGACACAGGGCCCGCCGGCGATCACCAGCGGGTGCGCTTCGGTGCGGTGGGCGCTGTACAGCGGCACACCGGCCAGGTCCAGGCAGGTGAACACGTTGGAATAGGTCAGGTCGAACAGGAGCGGGAAAGCGATCAGATCAAAGTGGCCGACCGGGGTCCACGTCTCCATGGTGAAAAGCGGGATTCCTGCTTCCCGCATTTTCGCCTCCATATCGGGCCAGGGGGCGTACGCTCGCTCACAGCAGGTGTCCGCCCGCCGGTTGATCTGGTGATACATGATTAGCGAACCGAGGTGCGACATGCCGACTTCATACGCATCGGGGAACGTCCATGCCACCTTGAGATCAACGCCGGCGTGATCCTTCACGACGGCGTTCCATTCCCCGCCGGTGTAGCGCGCCGGTTTGGAGACCTGGGGAAGTATCGCTTCGATCTTCGCGGCCAGATCACTCACTGCGTCCCACGTCTCCTTCGTCGGTAGATAATCGATGTGCCAAATGGATGATACCACGGATAGTGAGAGTTGAAAAAGTGCCCCGCGTCTCCACAGGTTGGCACTTGTGCCACAGTCCGGCCTTGCATGTGGGAATGGGAACGGGATTTTTACCACGGAAAACGCGGAAGGGGACACGGAAATCGCGGCAGTGGAAGTGGGAATCAGCGCCATCGCCATTTTATTGTCCCACTCCGTGTCCTCCGCGCCTTCCGCGCCCTCCGTGGCAGAATGCCTCCAATACCCCACGCTAGCAGCCTCAATTAAGCGTGGGCAGGCCGGTATCCTGGACGGCCCCCTGAAAAATGACCCCTCATCCCAGAAGAAGAGGGCTTACTTCAATCATACGTCCAGTATCTGCTCAACCGTCGCCTCAGGGCCCAGTTCCTGAAAGGCTTCCATCAACTCCGCCTCGTACAGCGTGCCCAGGGGCTGCAGGTTGCGGTCAACCACCAGCACCATATGATACCGGCGCTGGACCAGGTGCTCCATCACCTCCCCTAACCGGGTCCCTTCCACGGCTGCCAGCTGCCGGGCCGCGAGAACCCGGCTCTCCTTCAACTGCTCGCGCTTGCGCAGAAACTGCCTATATGAACGGTACGTTGCGGTCTCCACCTCCTGTCCTGCCCCGAAAGCCACAAACATCCCGCCCACCAGCGGCGTCAGGAAGAGCGTGTGGGCTTCCGTCCGGAGCCAGACCAACAGAGCGGCGCCGGCCATGCCCACGCCGCAAAAGCGGCCGAGCAGCGCCATCCAGCCCGTTACGCGGCGGTAGCCCCAGCGCTGGGCCATCAGCCCCCGCAGGGCGCGTCCGCCGTCCAGGGGCAGGGCGGGAATCAGGTTGAAAAAGGCCAGGTTCGCGTTCACATCAAAACAGAACTTGACCAGCCGCTGGTCAAACAGCTGATCCCCGGTCAAGAACAGCATCAGTCCCGCGAGAAAAAACGACTGAAAAGGCCCTGCCAGGGCGACGGAGGTCTCGGCCTGCGGATCGGTCTCCACCAGGGTATCCAGCCTGGCCATGCCCCCGAACGGCGTGATGATCACTTCCTCCACCTGCAGCCCCAACACCCAGGCGACGGCCAGATGGGCGATTTCATGGGCGGTCAGCGAACCGACCAGGATCATCGTCTCGGCGAAGTACCCGGCGCCGATGGCCACAGCCAGGAGCACCAGGAAGAGCCAGTGGACCCCGATGCGCATCCCCGCCAAGGTGGCCAGTTTCAGTTGCCGTCCCCTCCCCGCGGCTCGGCACTCAGGGGCAGGAACGGGGCCGGGTCGATGGTCTTGCCGTCCTTGTTGGTCCGGATTTCCAGGTGCAGGTGGGATGAACGGTCGCCCTCCTTGCCCGTAGGCTTGGCGACGGCTGCCAGAGCCTGGCCCTGCTTCACCTGGTCGCCCGCCTTCACCTTGGCCCCGCCAATCTGGCCGTACAGGGCTACAGCGAAACCATGGTCGACTTCCACCAGGGCGCCCAGGTTCGGATCGGTGCCGACTCTGATAACGGTGCCATCCGCAATCGCGACGACGGGAGTTCCCGCCGGTGCGGACAGATCCAACCCCCCGTGCGGCTCCTGCCCCTTGGGGAGCCACCCGTATCCGTACAATACTCTCCCGTCGACGGGCATGATGGCGTGGGCGGCGGGATCATCCTCCGCTTCCGGCCCTGCCGGCGGCTGGGCAGGTGTCTTGCCGGGCTGTGCCGGCGCAAGCTTGGTTTCCGGGGCGAACGGCGCCTTCCCCCCCAACCGAGCCAACTGGCTCTCCCACAGGCCAGCCAGCGCCGGGCGCCACCCGCCCTTCCCCGTCGCCCAGCGGTTCGCCGCGTTCCAGCGTCCGGCGAAGTCATAGTCGTGGGTGACCGTCCAGGTCAGAGCCTGCCTGACCCGGTCCACGGGAGCCTGAGGAAGGACTGAGACCGTCCAGGCTGCGGCAACCAGGCATACCGATGCGATCAGCTGAAAAGGGAGCCGGCTGCGGCGAAACCTATCGTATGCCTCCCCGGCCTGTCTGACCAGGCCCGCCCAGGGCTCGGGCCGGGCCTCCCTGTCACCGGACATGATCGTCCCCCCTCCCGTCCATTCCTATGGACGGGCATGGGGTTTATGCCGCCGAACTCGCGGTCTATACCCACGGGCAGATCGCGGACAACCCTTTTCTGTGCCCGCAGACAGAGGAGCCCAGTCGGCGCGTAGTGTCTTCACCTCATTAATAGACCAATGTGCCATCAAAGTAGCGTCAAATCACGCGCGATGAGGCAGAATGGAGAGAAGCAAACTCCGGAGGGGTGCCACGTGACAATTCCCAGCCTGCGCGTTGGCGACAAGACGGCCCGTTACTGCATCATTCAAGGCGGCATGTCCGTCCGCATTTCCCTGCACCGGCTGGTTGCGGCTGTGGCGCGGGAAGGCGGCGTGGGCACCATCGGCGGCATGGGGATTCCGCCGGCGGAACTGCGCCGTGAAATACAAGCCGCCCGTGCTCTGACTGACGGCATCATCGGCGTGAATTTGATGTACGCCGGTTACCTGTTTGACCGCCTCCTCGACGTCTGCATCGAAGAGCGGGTCGACTACGTCGCCATAGGCGCCGGGTTCGCCCGCGGCCCGTTCAAGCGCCTGGCAGAGGCCGGCATTCCGGGCTTCTGCATCATTTCATCGGTCAAGGCGGCCCGCATCGCCGCCAAGACGGAAGGTGTCACCGGCATTGTCGTCGAGAGCGGCCAGGCCGGCGGCCACCTTGGCCCCGAGGATCCCGAAATCTCCACGTGGGACCTCTTCCCGCCTGTGCGGGCTGCCCTGCGTGAGTATGGCTTCACCGGGCCCATCATCGCGGCAGGCGGCATTATCGACCGGGACGATGTCCTGCGGGCTTTGGCCATGGGTGCCGACGGCGTCCAGATTGGCACCCGCTTCGCCATGACGGAAGAGTGCGCGGCCTCAGACGCCATGAAGGCTGCCTGGCTGGCCGCCACCGGCTCGCAGGTCGAATACTGGAGCCCCACGGGCATGGCGAGCCGGGCCATCGTGCCACATACGGACGAGCAGCTGCCCATCGTCGGCCAGAACGGCGTCCGCTGCACCGACTGCCTCAAACACTGCCTGCACCGCGACGAGAAGAAGGCCCACTGCATCTATAATGCGCTTATCAACGCCCAGCAGGGCGATGTGGAGAACGGCCTCGTCTTCTGCGGCGGCCGGGTCGGCGATATTCACGATATCGTGCCCGTCGCCGATGTCTTCCGTCGCCTGGTCACCCCGGCCCCCGGCGAGCAGGTGATGCACGCCGTCGGGGTGATGGCCTCAGCCGAAGAAGTCGCTGACATGTAGCCAGCAAAGAAGCCGCTGTGAGCCCATGACGGGTTCACAGCGGCTTTTGCATGCCCGCTACCGGTGACGCACCAAATCAAGGTCGCGACCGCGAATGCGGGCCAATTCCTCGTCGGGCAGTGCGTGGAGGGCCTCCACCACCCGGGCGTCGAACTGGCGCCCGGCGCCGGCGGTGATCTCTGCGAGGGCGGCCTCATGAGATCTGCCCTTGCGGTAGGGCCGGTCCGAGGTAATGGCGTCGTAGGCATCTGCGACAGCGAAAATGCGGGCGCCCACAGGTATCGCCTCGCCGCTGAGACTAAACGGATAACCGGTGCCGTCCCACCGCTCATGATGATGCAGAATGATCGGCGTCGCATCCCGCAGGAAATCTATGCTCTTCAGCATCTCGTAGCCAATGCGCGGATGCTGCCGCATAACGACCCATTCCTCGTCGTTCAAGGGCCCCTGCTTGCGCAGGATCGAGTCCGGAATGCCGATTTTGCCGATGTCGTGGAGCAGGGCGCCCCGCATGATGGGCACCAGCTCCTCTTCCGCCAGCCCTAGCTTCTGCGCCAGGGAAAGCGAGTACTGGACCACCCGGCGCGAGTGGCCTTCCGTCTCGTGATCGCGCATTTCCAGGGCCTTGATCAGCGCCTCCAGGGTGCCCATGTACGCGCTTTCCACTTCAATGACCGCCTGGCGCATTTCGGCGACCAGGGTGGCGCTGCCCAGCGCAGAGGCCGTGAGGTTCAGGAACGACTGGAGAATCAACATCTCCTCGACATCGATCGTGCGCTTGCGCGGGAGGTAGATGTCGATCTGACCGAACTGGTCGGCATCCAGGGCGACAGGTAGCGTGGTCGCCCGGTGCTCCTGCATGTCCGGCTCCCACCCCACCGACTCGGTTACCGACACGGGCGACTGCCGAGCGGACTTGGTAATCATCAAATGGACGCGGGAAGGGGCCATGAGGCGGGCGGTCACCTGTGCGACGAGGTGGAGCACCGGGGAGACGCCCGAGCGTGCCCGCGCCAGCGTGGAGGCCACGTCACGGAAGAAGTCCAGGGTGGCGTTCAGCCTGGACCGGTGCTGGGCCGTTAGGGTATAGAGACGGGCATTCTCCAGGGCCAGGGCCGCCTGGGCCGCAAGCGCCGATACGAGCGAGATCTCGGAAGTGGAGATGGGGCTCCCTTTCTCCTGGAATACCAGGAGGGTGCCCCGGAACTGGTCGTTGTACAGCAAGGGGATGGCGATCATCCCTTCGACCTTGCCGACCGCGAAAACCGGCTTGAGGCCGGATGTCCGGAAGTCCTTCGCCAGGTTCTCCACCACGACGGGCTGCCGGGTCAGCCGGCACCACTCCACCGGTGACGACGCCTTCGCGGACCCTGCGGAGGCTTCAATAAAGGCATCGTCAAACTCTTGGGGCAATCCGGCGGATGCAGCCATCGTATAACGGTCAAGTTCGTCAGGGCCCAATACCAGACAGGCTTTCGTGAACCGCGTATACGTAACCACCTGATCGACCACCAGCGCTGCCACCTGCTTCAAGTCCAGGACCGCCGTCATGGCCCTGGAAGCCTGCAGCACGGTCTGCAGCTGCCGGTTACGCTGCTCAAGGAACCGGCTTTTCTCCTCGCTGGCCGCCTCCGAGCGAGCGAGGCGCACCATGAGGCTCTTGGCCATTGATTGCCCCCACCAGGCCATGACAGGTCCGACCAGCAGGAACAGCATCAGGTTCACCAACCGGTCAGCGGTGGTGCCGGGCTGAATCAGACGGTCCTTCCATACCAACTCAAAGCCGAGTACCAACCCCGCCAGAACCAGCGGTATGACAGATCGAGTGCGCAATGCCACCTGGTAGTCGGGGGGGTTCGGACCGTGACCATGTTTTGCGGACACAGCGCTCCCTCCTGAGTTTCGTGTACCAGTCCCCCACTTTAGCGATAAGGCTGGACATTATAGTGTCTAACGTGTAAATTTCTCCACCCACCCACCTTTTTCCTGCCAGCTGGAAAATAAAAGAGGCTTCCGCAGTGCGGAAGCCTCGGTGCATGCAATATTGGGGTGGCGCCTCTACCGGACGGCCGCCAGACGGTACTTGGGGAGATCCTGAATTTCGCCGGTACCCCGCTGCAGGGCACGATACCCGGCAACGCGTCCGCCAAGGGCCTCCGCCATATAGTCCGTGGCAAGTTCGGGATCAACCGTGGTGCCACAGGTGTAGCAATCAATTGCCGCAAAGCCTTCTTCCGGATAGGTGTGAATCGAAAGGTGGGATTCTGAGAGGACCAGCACTCCCGTCACACCCTGCGGATCGAACTGAATGAAGTTCTCGCCGACGATTGTGGCCCCGCAGCGGCTAACCGCCTCCACCATGACGCTCTTGAGATAAGCGGCGTCGTTGAGCTTGTCGAAGGAAACGTCCCGAAGATCCATGGTGACATGACGACCATACGTAGAGAAAGCCATTTGTATCTCCCCCTGTGGCGTATTCTAGCCCTCTCAAGCTAGACGGGACCATCGTCACGCCAACGGGGGAAAAGTCGGGCACCTCGTCGGAAGCCCCAACCCTTTAAGGCGTACTAGGTTCCTGTGTAATTGGACCGCGTGTTGAGCCGTCTCAAACCTCCGTAAGTTGGGCAACGGGAAGACGTTGGTGCGTTCGTAGCACAATAACCTGGATTGTAAGAGAAGCGAACGGTATTGTCAATGCTTCAATGAAGATGGGAAAATCATCGCACGCAAGACGTTTCCGTTGCCGTCCTTGGTTTAGGTAACCTAGCACATCATAGCGAAAAGTGGCCCCAACTTCAAGGGCATTGAGCAAGATTTCCGAGCGATTTTATCCATTGCTGCATACCCGGATTGCATCGATGAAACGCCTTGTGGCAGTAAGGCTCGCATGGGGCTCATCCGATCAATTCCGACAGGTCAAGATGGTCCCGCAGCAGCTGCGCCAGACGGTTATACGTACGCTCGCGCAGGACGGCGGCGGGCGTTCCGGGCTCAAGCGGCGGCAGACCCCGGCGCGCCCGCAGGGCGTTGAGGTAGCTGCGGCGGAAACGGTCGTTGTCGAACAGCCCGTGCAAATAGGTGCCAAAGGTCCAGCCGCCCTTAACGTAACAGCCGTCCGCCGCGTCGGCGGGGGCGCCGCCCCGTGCCATGACCCGGAACGCCGGGCGGGCGCCAGCCTGCAGTTCCGTCCGGCCGCTGTGAATTTCGTAGCCGTCCAGCGGCTGGTCCTTGCTCCAGGCGGCAAGCAGGCCGGTCAGGCCCACGACCTGCGTCAGGGTAGTAAGCTTTCCCGGCTCAAAGCGGGTGGCAACGGGCAGGATGCCTAGGCCCGCGTAGGCGCCCGGAGCGTCTTCCAGCCCGAGAGGATCATCAAGGCGGGCGCCGAGCATCTGGTAGCCGCCGCAAACACCGATGGTGGCGCCCTTGGCGGCGGCCCGTTCCTGAATGGCCGCTGCGAGGCCCCGGTCCCTGAGCCAGCGCAAGTCGCTGATTGTATTCTTGGACCCCGGAAGCAGCACCAGGTCGGCGTTCACCAGTTCACCCGGCTGGTCCGCGTAGGTGACGGCGACGTCGGGTTCGGCCGCCAGGGGTGTGACATCGGTGAAATTCGCCATGTGGGGCAGGCGGAGCACGGCAACCTTCAGTACTCGCCCGCCATCGGGCGCCATTGGGGCGACGTGCACGGAATCCTCCTCTTCCCAGTAAAGGTCGCCCTGCCAGGGGAGCACACCCAGAACCGGCTTGCCGGTGCGTCGTTCCACTTCCCGGATGCCAGGCAGGAGGATCTCTTTCGGGCCGTGGTAACGGTTGAGCACCAGTCCGGCCACGCGGTCCCGGTGGCGTGGCTCCAGCAGTTCCAGCGTTCCCAGCAGCGCGGCAAACGCCCCGCCTCGTTCCATATCGGCAACCAGCAGAACGGGGGCGCCGGCGATTTCCGCCACAGCCATGTTGGCCAGGTCCCGGTCGCGCAGGTTGGGCTCCGCCGGGCTGCCGGCGCCCTCAATGACAATCCAGTCAAACCTTGCCTTCAGCCGCGTCAGCGCAGCGGCGGCAGTGGCATGGCCGAGCGCCACGAAATCGGGAGCGGCAAATCCGGAAAAGTCCCCGTAGGGGCGCCCGTTGAGAATCACCTGAGCGGTCATGCCGCCTTTCGGCTTAACCAGAATGGGGTTGAAGTCACTCTCGGCTGCCACGCCGGCGGCCTCAGCCTGAATGCCCTGTGCGCGGCCGATTTCGGCCCCGTCTGCCGTCACAAACGCATTTAGTGACATATTCCAGGCCTTGAAAGGCGCCACCTTCTGTCCATCCTGCATGAGCAGGCGGCAAAGCGCGGCGGCCAACAGGCTCTTGCCTACTCCGGATGCTGTACCCTGCACCATGATGCAGCGCGCCACGCAAATCACCTCGTCTTGCGGTCGTGTCCTATCTATTGAAGCAGAACGACGGAAGCATGAATAGCCCCCTGGGTGACGATACTACCGCAGGGAGGTGATCATTGTGGCCAACCAACAGATTTTCTGCACCGTCAATAGCTGCTATTACTATGGCAGCGGCGATCGGTGCAAGGCGGAGACGATTCAGGTCCAGAACAATAATGCAACCCTTGGCAATACCCGCATGGAGATCGGTTCCATCGGCGGACGTGAGGCGCAGCAATCCAACCAGACGCTCTGCAACACGTTCATCCCGAAGGAGCAGGGCCCGAAGAACGGTGTCCGGCGTCTGGACTAGCTGCAGCGCGAGGCGCTCCCAGCAGGGGGCGCCTCGCTTTCCATAAGCCTCCACGCAAGTTCAGGAATCTTGCGGCCACACTACAGACAACCAGTATAAGGAGGGGACGCACGTGGCCCGCAACCGTCGCTCATTGCTCTCCGATTCCACGAAAATCGAACTGGCTCGTTTGCAGGGGGCAGGTGATCGGGTTCAGCCAGGCGATTTCGGCGGCCTCACGTCCAAGGAGGCCGGGAATCTGGTCAAGTTTGCGATCGCCGTGGCGGAACAGAGGCTCGCCGCGAACAGTCCCCAGGTCGGCAACCGATAAGACCGGCGCGGAGTGATCTCCCCTGGAAGGGAGGTCCTCTCGCGTTTTTGGGCTAGCGGAACACGAGCACCCGGGAGTGCCGGGTGCTCCTGTCGGGGCCTACAACTTGGTTTCGACCTTGGAAACGGCCTTTTCCATAACCAGATCCTTGTCCCGGCGCTCGTCGATGCTGATGTTGGTCACAACCCGCTGGACGCCGTGCCCGAACCCGGCATGGTGCATTTGCTGCGCCACGTCCAAGAGCGCCGGCAGATCGCCTTCCATAACCGTTGCGGTGGGTGTCACGTCGAACTTGATGCCGTTGCGTTTGGCCTCGCGGCACGCTTCCGTAATGAAGCTGGATATGCTGGCGGTTTCCGTGCCGACGGGAACGACGCTGATTTCCAGGAGTGCCATTCTCCTGCCACCTCCCACAGCCGGGTCTAGAGTGTGTCAGCCTCGTCGGATATCCGTGCGAAGCGGGTCTCCAGCGAGTTCACAACCTCCTGGGCGGTCAGGCCGTTCGCCTCGACGATGGGGAACTTATTGCCCTGCGTATCGGCGACGCCCATGAAATTGTTGGACATGCTGGTGACGATGGCGCCATCCACGTTGGCCATGGTGCCTTGCGTGAACTTCGTCACCTCAAACCCCCGGGAGCGCAGTTCGTCTTTGACCGGTGTCAGGCCGTCCTCCACAGCGATGCGCCTGGCCACATGCAACACCTCCGCACATCTGAGGTTCCGCCGGGACACACTATAGTGTGCGCAGTCGACAGAACATCATTCACAGGCCGAGTTCGTATGCGAAGATTGCCTCCCATGCTTTGTTGCGCCGGTGCGTCTTGATGCGGTCGGCCAGACGGGCCCTTATGCGCATCCCCGCCTCGGCGATGAACCGCTCCAGGTTGGCAATTGCTTTCGGGCCTGAATGGTCGGCATACCCGATGATCACCCGGCCATTGGGGTTGAGATGGCACGGGGCGCCAATGAGGAAACGGCGAATCGTCTGCTGGCCGCCATCGTTTAGAGCCATCTCCATGCGGTTGCGGGCCGGCGCTGCCACCCACGGGGCGTTGAAAATGATCAGGTCAAAGTGCTGCCCGCCCAGCGTTTCGTAAAGATCGCCGGGCTCAGCCGCAGTCACTGCGCCGGGGCGGATCAGCCCTTGCGCTTCAAAGCGGGCAGCGTTTACTTCAGTCGATGCGGCCGCCTCCGCCAGATGGTCGGTGGCGACAACGCTTGCTTGCGGGAAGACGCGGGCGGCCAGCAGGGCGCAGACGCCTGACCCGCAGCCCATGTCCAGGACGGCCGGCGCCGCCGGCAGCTGCGGTCTGACCGTCTCAAGGGCCCGCCGCAGAAGGTGGATGAGCGGCTGACTGCGCGGCACCAGCACATCGGGGTGAACCGTTGTAACAGCCCCGCCCAGGGCATCCACATGCTGCATATGGCTGGCCAAGGCAAACAGAGCGTCCTCCAGGGCGATCAATCCATTTTGCTGGAGCGCCCGTAGGCCGGGTACTGCCCCTCGGACTGCGTCGTCGTCGGTGCGGAGCATCAGGCGGCCAAGTGCTTCCTTCCGTGTGCCCTTGGCGCGCAGGGTCTCGCGCAGGCGGAACACTCGCTCCCAGGGACCCTCCAGCACGGCGAGCCCGCCCCGCTGAATCAGCCTGGCAATGCGGTCGGATGCGTCCAGCTCGCGTCCCGAGAAAGTGCGAACCCCGGCGTTCTGTACGAAGCTAACACCCATTTGGTACTCTCTCCTTGTTTTCGTCTCGTTTGGGGCAGATGCCACAGGCGAGCGGCGACAAGGAGGAGCACGGGGCCGGGCAAACGCCAATAGCCGTCGAGCCTGAGGCTCCACGGCGGAAAGGGCTGTTCTGCTAGTTACCGATCAATATCAGCAGGGTGGACGTGCCATCGACACGCAACTCCTTTCCGCATTCATTATAACATCGCCCTTGGCAAACGGAAGGCCCGCCGGTCCGCCGGCGGGCTCAACACCCTCAGTTGTAATCACGCAGCGCCGGAGCCGTTACCAAGCCGGACAGACAGGTCAGCACCAGACCGAATCCGAAAGCCAGGGAGACGTGGACCGGGGAGAAAATATCCGCCAGGGGGCCCGCCACCAAGAACGCCAGGGGCGCCGTGGCGCTCAGCAGGCTGCCCAGCATGCCGAAGACCCTGCCCTGCACCTCCGTAGGAATCTCGCTCTGCAGCGTCACCATGAAAATCACATTCGGGAAGGCGAGGAAGAGGCCGCTAAACACGTATATGGGAATCGCCGGCAACGTCGAGGGCATAAGCGGCACGACTGTCATGAGCACCGATGCCAGGAGCAGGCCGCCGAACATGATGTAGCCGCGGCGGCGGAGCTTCGTGGCGAAGGCCATGAGCAGCCCGGCCCCGATGGCGAACCCCAGGGGGAAGGCAGCTTCAGCCAGACCGAACTCGAAAGCGGTGGCATGCCAAACCTTTACGACGATGACTGGCAGCAGCACGCCGCCCAGGGCGTTGCCGAACAGGTTGATGGCGGGAGCGAAAGTGACCACGCCGCGCGCCAGGCTGTGACCTTTGATGAAGCGGAGACCTTCCTTCAGGTCGCCCCAGAAGGACGTTTGCTCCTTTTCGACCCGGGGGCTGGCAAAGTACCCGCCCAGGAGGATGAAGACCGCCGAGATGAGGAAGCTGACAGCGTCTGCAGTCAATGCCACCCAGCCGCCCCACAGGGCGACCACGGTGCCGCCGAGGAACGGGCCGAGGACCTGCGCCAGGGTGTTGGTCATCTGCAGCAGGCCGGACGCCTGTTGGAGGCTCTCCTTGCCAACGATGTTGACCAGGCTGGCGTTCATCGCCGGACCGAAGAACTGGCCGGCAATCGAAATGAGTGCGGATAGAGCCAGGATGACGGCGAATGACGCTCCGGGCCGCATGACCAGTGCGGCGACCGCCAGCACCAGTACGAACCGGATCAGATCCGTGCCGATCATCATGCGGCGGCGGTCAGTACGGTCTACCACCGTGCCCGCGACGGCGCCCAGGAGCACACCGGAGAGGGCCCGCACGGCCATAATGGTGGCCATCGCGGTGCTGGAGCCCGTCGTTTGCAGGACCCAAAGACCCAGGGCCACGCTGTGGAATCCATCGCCGATGATGGAGATGGTATGGCCAAGCCAGATGGAGAGGAACGTACGGTTTCTAAAGAGGCCGGCTTGCGCCGTTTTCGGCGTGGTTTCTGCAACAGCTGCCATTCTAGGGTCCACCCTTTCCGTGCGGCGCCGACGGCGCCTTCCTGATGACCCTACTGTAGCAAAGCAAGCCGCAGGCACCGAAGGTACCTGCGGCTGAAAGCGCTATCGTACTTTGGACCGATGGATCTTCGTTCTGCGGGGCAATTCGCCTTACCGCCCGCCATTCGCTGCACGTCCCGGACGTTGATGATTTTGTCGGGTGCACACGTAGACCACGTCGACGGCTGCATGCAGAGAGACGGTCAGGATTCGCCCGGTGCTCATGTGCGCTTTTGCTCCCACCTGCGATGGATGTTCTGAATCATCTTGTCCGTGTAGACGGCCTGCAAATCGTGGCCGGTGTAGTTCGCGATCTTAAACAGATAGGCCAGCACGTCGGCCAACTCGAAGCCAAGCTTGACGCGGGCTTCTTCGACGCGGGGGTCGTCGGGCCCGTAGGTTTCAGCCCACCAGCGGTAGTGCAGAATCTCCTTGCACAGCTCTCCCACTTCGCTCTGCAGGCAGACCGTGTTCATGAACAAGTCGGGGCCGAAGCCCTTTTCCCGGTCAAGCCACTCATGGAACTTCTGAAACTCGGGCATCGAGTTGCCAGGATGCTGCATGGGTGTCCCTCGCCTCCTCATGGAACCCAAATTCGCCCATTGCTGCGGCGACTCCTGCGAGAGGGACCTAAGGCTGCTTCAGTTGCCGGGACGCCACGTCGTACGCATAGGGCCCCTTTACCGTGGCGCCGCCCTGGACAACATCAAACGCGACCACCGTGCCGGAGACCCACCTGATGTTCCGGACGGCGAAATCCTGCCCGCCGCCCAGGGCCGCGGACAAGTCCGGCCCGTACTTCTGCGACGCTGTCACATCGTAAATGGTAAGGGTCGTCGCACCGGACGCCTGTGCCGTGGCAACGGCCACGTACCGGGCGCCCCCCGGGGCCCATGCCGCGTCGACGGCCCCTGCTTCAAACAGCAGGTCCAACGGCGTCATGACCGGATTGCTGCCCCACGTAATCTGGCTAATGCCCAGCAGCGGGTGGTGCCCCTTGGTCACCCACAGCACATGGCTGCCCGCTGTGGTCACGGCGGCCACGGACCAGCCCTCCGCGCCGACCCCGAACTCAATGCCCGGCCCGGCGCCCCAGGGCTTGGCCTTGGCTGGCAGCAGGCTCAAATCGCCGGCCACCGCCGTATCCTGCCCCCTGTGCAGGTACAGCTTACCGTCCTGACCAACCCCCAGGGTCAGCGTCTCCTTTGCCTGTTCCGTGTAGGCGACCACTTTCAGGCCGCCCTGCCAGGTCAGGCGAATCTCTTCCGCCGCGACTTCGCCCCCAGGTTGGCCCGTCGCGAAGCCGACTTTGAGCCGGAACACGAACAGATCTACATCGCCCGTCCCCAGCAGTCCGGCGGTGTACCCGGTAATCCGGGCGCCCGGGCCGCTCAGGCGGATGCTCCCCTTGCCCACGGCCTGGGGCCCCACCATCGATGCCACGGTAGCGGCATCGCCGGCCATGCGGGCCTCCATAAACGCCCGGATGAACGCCTGCGCTTCACTGTTCGGAGGCCGGCTGTGCTCCAGCTCCTTGGGCTCCGGCTCTTTGGGCTCCGGCTCCTTGGGCGGCGGCTCGTGCGGCTGCGGCTGGATCTGGGGTTTGGGCGCCGGCTTTTTCTCCCCGGCAGAAGGAGCCGTCACTTTCCCCACCGTGCCCGGGACCGGCGCCCGGGGCCTCGCCAGCATCAGGCCGCCCGCAACGCCGGCCAGCACCAACAGGATGGCCAGCGGGACCATCCACCAGTTCATGCGCATAAAAGACCCCCCCTTCTCTCATCACTGTATGAGAGCGAGGGGGGACAAGATTCCCGTTACGTCGACTAAACGCCCCGGGGCATCTCCGTGTACATGTTCTGCAGGGCCACATGGAGTCGCTCATGCAGACGATAAATCTGGGGATCGTAAGGGTCCAGCCTGGTCAGGGCAACAATCTCCTGTTCCAGGGCTTCCACCACGTTCGCGATGCTGCTGATGTCGTGGCGGTTCATGCCCGTTCGTCCCTGCTCTGGGTCCGGTCGGCGCCAAGCTGGGAGTCGTCGGGGTTGTCCATGGCGACGGACGAGGGCACGCCGTGGTCCAGGTAGGGCACCGCCTGGGCATCTGTTTTCCGGTCGGTGGACCGCGCTGGAGTCCGGTTGGTCTGATCGGACATGCTGCTCCCTCCTCAGTTTGCGGTGGCAGCGTTAGCATGCCCAAAATGAGAAAAGCAGCCGGTCCAGGGATTACCGACTGCTCCTTGAGAGCTACCGTACTCTCTTCTTGTTTTATAAGGTTTATCGAGCGAATCGCTGTCGGACAGCGAGGAAAGATACGTACCTGTGATCTCAGCATGCCTGAAACATATGAAGGCCATATGAAATGGACCTGAGAGGAAGATAAGAATCCATAATAAGGGCAGCCGGTCAAAGCACGACCGGCTGCCTCTCATGGCTATTCTGCTTCGGGGCGGGTACCCAGGGTGGCCGTCAGTTCAACCTTCTCTCCGCCGCGCAGCACGGTGATCTTCGCGACATCGCCCGGCTTCTTGCTCGCCACGAAAGTGTACAGGTCATTAGCGGTCTTGGCCGGCTTGTCATCCAGGGCGATGATCACGTCGGCAACAATGGTCCTGCCGATGCGGGTCGGATTCTGGAGGCCGGCCTTCTCGGCGGCACTGCCTTCCTCCACCTTCTCGACGACGATGCCTTCCGTAACGTCCACGCCCAACTGCTTGGCGATCTGCGGGGTCAGGTCGAGGGGGCCGACACCGAGATACGCGTAACCCACCTGCTTGCCCGCCATAAGGGTCGGCATCAGTTCCTTGGCCAGGCCGATGGGAACAGCGAAACCGATGCCCAGGTTGCCGCGTACCCCGCTGGTGCCGGTGTCAATCAGCGTGTTGATGCCGATCACTTCGCCGTTGGCGTTCAGAAGGGGGCCGCCGGAGTTGCCGGGGTTGATGGCGGCGTCCGTCTGGATGCCGCCCGGAATGGAGAAGAGCGGATTCTCGGCGGGATCTTCATTCAGCGTCCGGTTGATCGCCGAAACGATGCCGGCTGTCACAGTGAACTCCTGACCAAACGGGCTGCCGATCGCGACGGCAAGCTCACCGACCTGGACCACCGAAGAGTCGCCCAGTGGAGCAGCGACCAGGGACCGGCTGCCGGGATCGACCTTAACGATGGCGACATCCTTATACCTGTCGGAACCCATCACCTTACCGTCCAGCACCGTGCCGTCGACGAACTTGACCTTAATGGAGGAAGCGCCTTCAATGACGTGGTGGTTCGTCATGATGTAGCCCTGCGGATCGACCACAAAGCCGGAGCCCAAACCGGAGCCGCGGAGCGAGCCGCGCTTGGTCTCCGTCTCGATTTTGACGACGGCCGGGCTGACCCGCTGCCAGATGCCCGGGATCACGCTCGCCGCCACCTCGGCGCTGGTCTGCGAAATCGCCTTCAGACCGGAAGACGTGTTAACCGAATACCCGATGGGCGTGTGATCCTTGACATACTTGCTGGCCACGCCCCATGCGGTGGCGCCGCCGGCGGCGGCGCCCATCGCCACCAGGGCCAGGGCGGCGGCAAACATCTTCAGGCCGGAACGGGACTGCTTCGGAGCCGGGGGCGCATTATTCGTCATCGGTTCAGCCGGTGCGGCCGCCCCCGGAGTTTCGGGCAGTTGCATGACGGGGTCTTGCGGAGCCGCGGCCTGTTCGGGCCGGCCGGCGTCCGGAGTAGCTCCCGCTGAGGGCTGCTCGCTATGCTCCCCGTTGTCATAGATGGGATGCTCCTTGTCGTTTAGCATAACTCTATTCCCTCCATCAGAGTTGTATCGTGCCGACGATCACATTCTCTCTTAGGACGCTGAGTTCTACCTGAAAGATGTGTGAAGCAGCCCTTAGCGTTTGATCAACGTTTCTACTCGAATGCCCGCGGGGAGCCGCTCACCAGGGTTTTTCAACCACCGTGCATGATTGTCTTCCTGTTATGGAGAATGTGCGGTTTTTGGCCAGAGTATACGGGACGTTGACGAACCCGACCGGCCCATGCTATGATTTCCACAGCGGACTACGAACACTTGTTCTAGTTCTGACAAGTACATACCGAAAGGATGAGCGGAGTGTCCAACCCTGTCGTCCACTTCGAGGTTACGGGAAGCGATGGCCGTAAGCTGCAGGAGTACTATGCGAACCTGTTCGGCTGGAAGGTCAATGCCGACAACCCCATGGAATATGGGCTGGTCCCGGCGAGCGGAGGCGGAATTGGTGGCGGTATCTGTTCCGGTCCCGGCGGCGTCGTGGTCTACGTTGCGGTGCCTGACCTGCAGGCAGCGCTGGACAAGGCCGTCGCTCTAGGCGGAAAAGTGGTTACCCCGGTCACGCACGTGCCCGGCATGGTTACCTTCGCTCAGTTCCAGGACCCCCAGGGGAACCTGATGGGCCTCGTGCTCGATGACCCCAACATGTAGATCGATCCAGAGCATGTAAAGTAACCGCCCTCGGCCAGAGGGCGGTTGTTCTTATGCTTCTCCGCGGTATCCCGGCAGCCACAGCGTAAACGTGCTCCCTTTACCCAGTTCGCTCTCCACGCTGATTTTGCCGCCGTGCACGTTCGCCGCCCACTGAGCGATGGCCAGGCCCAGGCCTGCGCCGCCCCGGGCTCGGGCCCGGTCGGCCCGGTAAAAGCGCTCGAACACATGGAGCAGGTCTTCCCGGGCGATGCCAATGCCCGTGTCCTGCACCTGAATGACCACGCCTTCCCCCTGGCGCCCCGCCCGCACAGTCACAGTGCCGGAGGGCGTGTACTTGAAGGCGTTATCGATCAGAATCAGTATGAGCCGGGTCAGCCACTCGCTGTTCCCCAACACCGTGACCTGGTCCAGTGCCTCCGGCAGATTCCCCACGAACTGGGCGTCGTGGGGCATCGCCTGCGCTTTTCTGATAGCGTCGGCCACCAGCGGTCCCAGAGCCACGGGCTGCAGGTCGGGTTCATGTCCCGTATCGGCCCTCGCCATGGTCAGCAGTTCATCCACCATGCGGCTGAGCCGCTCGGCCTCGGAGGCCATGTCGGTCAGCGCCTCCGGATCCAGGGTACCGGCCCGGGTAAGGTAGTCAATGTTTCCCCGGATTATCGTCAGCGGCGTGCGCAGTTCGTGCGACGCGTCGGCCACGAACCGCTGCTGTGCATCGACCGAGGCTTCGAGGCGGGCATACATGGCCTGCAACTGGTCAAGCATGTCGTTGAACGTGGCGACCAGGCGCCCGATTTCGTCCTCCGGCCCCTGGTAGGGAACGCGCAGGCTAAGGTCGGCCGACTCGCCAACCATTTCCGCTGCGCTGGCCACTTTTTCGATGGGCTCAATCGCGCGTCCCGCCAGCCACCAGACCGCCAGGGCAGCCAGGAACATAAACGACACGACGCCTGCGCCCAGCGGCAGGCGGAGCCGCTCGGACGCCAACTCCAGCGTATTGAGGTTGTCGGCCACCTGGACGTACATTGGGGGCAATCCCTTGCTGAAGACCGGCATGGTATAAAGCCGGTATGTCTCCTTGTTCAGATCAACTTCGGTGGAAAAGACCGCCGACCCGTTGCGGGCGGCGTCGGGCAGGGGAAACATGCCGAAGACGTTGGAAGAGTGGGCAATCTGCGTACCGGCTGTCCGTACCAGCACAAACGTGGATTTGTCGCCAAGGCTGTTCATGTCGGGCAGCGTACCCTTGGAGGCGAAATGCAGGGCGACTTTTTCCGCGACGTTCTGCAAGGTGGAGTCAACCGCCTGCATGAAAGTCATTCGGAGCACGTTGTACAGGAGCAGGCTGAACATAATCAGGCCTACGGCCAGCAGGCCGGTATACAGCAGGGTGAGCCGCAGCCGGATGGACACGGGGGTCACTCCTTCAACACGTAGCCAACACCCCGGACGGTCTGGATCAGGCGGGCTTCACCCCCGGCCTCCAGCTTTTGCCGCAGATATCCTACGTATACTTCAAGTACATTACTTTCGCCCGTATAGTCATAGCCCCAAACATGTTCCATGAGGTTGTCGCGCGTCAGGACCTGCCTGGGATGGCTCATGAAAAGGGTCAGCAGCTCAAACTCTTTTGCCGTCAGGTCAATGACCCGTTCGCCGCGGCGCGCTTCACGGCTGGCCGTGTCCAACTGCAGGTCGGCGTAACGGAGAATGCCCGGCCTGGCGTCATCTTCCTGCTTCGGCGCCTTCTGACGGCGCAGCAGGGCCCGCACCCGGGCCAGCAGTTCCTCAAGGGCAAACGGCTTGACCAGGTAATCGTCGGCGCCCATGTCGAGCCCCTGTACCCGGTCGGAAACGGCATCCCGCGCCGTCAAAATCAGAATCGGCACCTCTTCGCCGGCCGCCCGGACCCGGCGGCAGACTTCCAGGCCGTCAACTTCGGGCATCATCCAGTCCAGAATCATCAGGTCAGGGCTGAAGTCGGTCAGGGTGCGCAAGGCGTCTGGTCCGCCGTTGGCCACCAGCACTTCGTACCCCTCCAGGACAAGAGCACGCCTCAAGAATGAAGTGATCTTGGCATCATCATCGACGACCAGAATGCGCTGTGGCATAAGCAGCGCCTCCTTTCTGGGGTTCTTAGCTGAGTATGCCCGCGTTTGACGTTACCGCCCGGGAATCCGGAACATCGTATCGTACTCCCGGTAAAAGGTATCCCGTAGCAGGCCGAAAACGTGGACGTCCTGGCGGCCGCCGTTATGCAGTTCGTGGCCGAGGAGGATTCCCTCGCCTTTCATGCCAGAGGCGGTCATCAGCCGGAGGGACCGGGTATTGAAGCCATAGACTTCGGCATACAGGCGCTCCAGGTTCTCCACCGAGAACGCATAGTCGTACAGGATGCGCAGGGCCGTGCGGCCCACGCCGCGGCTCCAGACGGACCTGTCCCCGATGACGATGCCGACGGCAGCCCGGCGCTGCTCCCGGTCAATCAGGGCCAGTTGAACCCGTCCGACTAACCGGTCTTCGTAGACAACGCCGAAATAGACCATGTCGTCGTCCGGCTCGAGCATCTTGCTTTCCCAGCGCTTCTCAAACTGGGCGTAGGATCGGCGGGGGCCCCACGAGCTGAGTAGATCGAGTTCATAGTCCAGGTGCCACGGGTACATCGTTTCGATGTCCGACGGCTCCAGCGGACGTAGGGTGACACCATCTCGTGTGAACATCCGGGAAACACCTTCCTACATATTTCTACATCGCAACATTTCACCCGCTGATGGCTTTTCCCCTCCTTCCCGGACCGAAAGGACTCCCGCTGGCTCGGAAAGAATTCATGAGGCCATGAGGAGAATGTTACCCCGTGACGACGAAGGGGATAGGCAAGGAGGTCGGCTTGATTGGGGCAGCTTGCTACCTGGACGGACCAGGCTCTGCTGGAGTCGGCCCTGAGCGGTTCTGAATCCGCCTGGGTCACCCTGGTGGACCGGTATCATCCCGCGGGCCTGCGCTACGTCCGCCGCCACATCGACGACCCGCACCTGGCCCAGGACATCATGCAGAATCTGTGGATCGCCCTGGTCGGCGCCGTGCGGCGCCAACTGCCCGACCACTTCGCCGCCCTGTTCTGGACTCTGCTCAAGCGCCGCCTCATCGACGAGCTGCGCCGCAAGGGGCGTACGAAGGAAGCTGCCATTCTGGACGCCCCCCTTCAGGGCGACGAGTCCGAAGGCAGCTCGCTCCTGGAGCGGCAGACCGGGAAAGAGCCTGATCCGCAGGAAGCCAGTGTCCGTTCCGAAGAGCAGCAGCTTCTGTATCGGGCGCTCGACCAACTGCCTGACCACTACCGTCTCGTGATTGTCTCCCGGCAGCTGGAAGGTCTGTCCAACAAGGAGACCGCACGGCTGCTGGTCACCGAAGGCCTGGTCACCGACGACGGCAATGTCGAAAAGCGGGTCGAAAACTACTATTACCGGGGCCTCAAGGAGCTGAAACGCCAGCTGGAGGCTCTGGGCTTCAATGGAGGAGGTGGCGCAGCATGACGAGGCCGATCGAATCGATCGTGGCCGAAGCACAGCAGCGCCTGGAGACCACCGGCCGGCTCGACACGGCGGCTTATCTCTCCGCCTATCCGGAGCATGCGGCTGAACTCCAGGAACTGCTGCCGGTCATGCTCACGCTGCATCAAGAGAAGCGCTGGCAGGCGGCCGAGTCCGCAAGCCGGGCGTTCGCCGTCGGGCTGTTTGCCCAGCTCGGCGCCCCGGCCCGGGCCGAAGGCTCCGTGGGCGCCCTCTTCAGCCAGGAGCTGTCCGAGTCCGGCATTTCCCTCGAAGAGCAGTCCCGGCGGACCGGCCTGCCGGTGAAAGCGCTTAAGGCGATCCTGAATGACCCCACGCCCGTCTCCAGCCTGGACAACGCCGGCATCAAGCAGCTGGCGGACCGGGTGGCCGCCCCGTTCGCCGCTCTGGCCAAGGAGTTCCGGCGGGTCAAGTCGCTCTGGTCGCTCTCCAATCTGGAAGGCGGCACGGTCTTCACCCGCGACAAGGAGACCAGCTCCGCCGAGGAACAGAAAGCCCTGCGGGACAAGGTACGCAAGGCCACCCGCAAGCCGCCGGAGGAACAGTAGCATGGCCCCGCCGCGCAGCCCCGCCGAGGCGAAGGCCACTGAAGTGCTGCAGCGGGCGCGTGAGGAGTCCGTCGCCCTGGGCGAACAGTGGGACGCCTATAACGTGGATGTCGAACTGCTGGCAGCCATTCTCTTCGATTTGGGGGTTCAGCAGGTGCCGGACCTGCGGGTCGGCGAGCGGGAGTACGCCGGCTTCCTGGACGGCGACGCCGGGCTGGTGGTGGTGGAAGAGACCCACCACGAGCACCGGCGCCGCTTCTCCATCGCCCACGAAGTGGGCCACTACGTCCTGCACTATTTGCCGCGCACGGCGCCGGTGGGCGTCTTCGCCTGCACCAGCCGGGACATGGAGACCGATGCCGTGCCGGCCCGCGAGAGTGCCGCCCGCCTCCTCCACTGCCGCCGGGAAGTGGAGGCTAACCTGTTTGCCGGCGAGCTGCTCATGCCGGCGCCTTCGGTCGCGGCCATGCACAAGGTGACCGGCGGCCAGGTGGGAAAGCTGGCCCGTCATTTCAACGTGTCGGCCCGGGCCATGGAGATCCGGCTGACCCGCCTCGGGCTCCCGTTTTCACCCATACTGCGGTAGAAAATCGAAAAAAGTTGACGCCCCCGCGAGGAGAATTCGCGGGGGCGCTCGACCTTACGGGCAGAGAACAAACGGTGAAACCGAAGGAGGGCCTGAACATGAAAGATGTGCTGACTGCAGCGGCTCGGGTGATGGCGATGGAGAACGGTGCAAGCTTTACGGCGATGCCCGGCGTCGCTTATGACCTGACGGACTGCGCACTGAGCACCATGGCCCGGGCCCTGCTCGGCCAGTTTGACGGCACCGGCATCGACTTGATTTCCCTTGGGCGGACCGGCGACACCCTGGTCGCCCGCATTGACGAAGCGGCAGCAGAAGAGCCGCTCTGCCCCCTGGCGTTTGACCGGGTGGTGCGCAAGCTCTCCTGGCAGTTGCTGGGCCAGGTCTGGACCGGCCGGATCGACATTGATGCTGCACTCACTCCCACCCCCGTGTCGCACGAACTGGTCAGGGTCGCATAGCGTTCTGCCCAGTCCCGCGAGAGCCCGGTGGAACAGCAGAAGCAGTTGCACCCTCGGACATGCGGGCGGCAGGAGTCAAGCCGACGTATTGCCGCCCCTTGAGTTGAGGTCACGACACAGGGGCGCCGCCCCATGCAGCCCTCACTCAGCCGGGCGGGGCCCCGCCTCCAGGCCGCTGCCGCTCACCGTCATGGCGGGCCGCACCTTCAGGTCGCCGGTCACCCGCACCTGACACGAGAGACGAAGCGGCTCAGGCGTCAGCCCCTTCTTGGCAAAAGCCTCCCGCTCAGCCTCGCTGACCGGCCCCAGGTCCCCGGTCAGCACGTCCACCCGGCATGATGTGCACCTGGCATTGCCGCCGCAGCGGTGCAGAATGTCCACCCCGTTGTCTTCCAACGCCAGGACCAGCTTCGTACCCACCGGCACCTCAAAGGTCCCGCGCCCCTCAACCTCAACCTTGGGCATATCGATTCGCCTCCCACTAAACGGAAACCGCTAAACCGGGGCTGCCACCTTGCGCCTGCCGCCCGTCTCCAGCTCATGGAGCAGCTTGTGCGCCGCCTCCAGAATGCCTTCCGACAGCGTCGGATGGTAGTGCGGCGTCAGGGCCACATCCTCCACCAGGGCGCCCATCTCAATCGCATGGGTGATCTCCCCAATGAGCTCGGAGACTTCGGGGCCCGCCATCTGGGCGCCCAGCAGCACGCCCGTGGTCCGGTTCGCCACAAGTTTGACCAGACCGTCGGTCTCGCCCATCGTCAGCGCCCGCCCAATCGCGGTGAACGGGTGCCGGGAGACGGCCACGTCAATGCCCTGCTCCCGGGCTTGATACTCGGTCAGTCCGACGTACGCGATCTCCGGGTCCGTGAAAATCACAGCCGGGATCGTCTTCCAATCCGTATAGCTGGGTTTGCCCGCAATCGCTTCGGCCGCGACCCGCCCCTGGGCGCTCGCTTTATGCGCCAGCATGACCGGGCTGACCACGTCGCCAATCGCGTAAATGTGCCTGACGGCCGTCCGCATCTGGTCGTCGACATGAATGAAGCCCATCTCGTCGATGGTCAGACCGGCGTTCTCCAGGTCCAGCCCCTCCGTGTAAGGCCTGCGGCCGATAGCCACCAGAACCTTGTCGGCTTCGAGCATCGTAACCTTGCCGCCGGCTTCCTCCACCTTGACCTTTCCGTCCTGCAAACCGCCCGACGCCCGGGCATTCGTCATCACCGTAATGCCCAGCCGGCGCAGCTTTCGCATGAGGACGGCAATAAGGTCGGGGTCCGTGGCAGGCAGAAGCTGCTCCGCCGCCTCGACAATGGTCACGCTGGAGCCCAGCTTGGCGTAGGCAATACCTAATTCTACGCCGATGTACCCACCGCCCACGACCACAAACTTGCCCGGAATCTCCCGGAATGCCAGCGCATCGCGGGCGCTGACCACGTTCTGATGGTCAATGGGGAAAAACTTCGGGTTGACCGCCTTCGAGCCGGTAGCAATGATGCAGCTCTTGAACGTATACACGGCGTTGCCGCCCTCGTTCAGGGCAATTTCGACCGTATGGCCGTCGACAAAGCGCGCCTTGCCCTTGATCACTTCGATCTGCCCGGCTTTCATGAGCGCAGCGACGCCCTGGGTCAGGCGCTTGATCACTTTGTTCTGTTTCCATTCCTGAGTCTTGGCAAAGTCGATGTCTAGCGAGCCGTTCAGCGTCACGCCGCGTTCGCCGGCTTCCTTGACCTTGCTAAGCAGGTCGCCCACGGAAATGAGGGCCTTGGAGGGTATACAGCCGTGGTTGAGACAAGTTCCACCGAGTTCATCCAGCTCGACCAGCACGACGTCCTTTCCGAACTGGGCGGCGCGTTCCGCCGCCACATAGCCGCCCGGACCGCCGCCAATGACCAGGACCTCTGTTCCAATTTTGATGGAACCCATGACCATGGCTACATCGCCTCCATCATCAGCAGGGTCGGGTTGCCGAGCAGTTCTTTGACACGGTTAAGGAAGCGGGCGGCGGGAGCGCCGTCGATGAGACGGTGGTCGAAGGAGAGCGCCAGGTACATCATCGGGGCCACGGTAATTTGGCCGTCTTTCACGACGGGACGCTCCTGGGTCGAGCCCACACCGAGAATGGCGACTTCCGGATGATTGATGACCGGGGTGAAGAAAAGGCCGCCGACCGAGCCCTGGTTGGAGACGGTGAAGGTACTGCCCTTCAGCTCGTCGGGCTGCAGTTTTCCGGCGCGGCCCCGCTCGATCAGATCCTGCATTTCGGCGGCAATCTGGAACACCGACTTCTTGTCGACGTCCCGGACCACCGGCACCAGGAGACCGGCCTCGGTGTCCAGTGCAAATGCGATGTGATACTGCTTGCGGAGCACGATTTCCTGCTTTTCATCGTCAATCTGAGCATTCGAATAGGGGTGTTCCTTCAAGGTGGTTGTAAGTGCCTTGAAAATGAAAGGCATGAAGGAGAGCCGGATGCCCTTCTTTTCGGCCAGTTCCCTGGCCCGTGCGCGGAAGGCCGATAACTCGGTCATGTCGACTTCGTCCACCACGCTGACATGGGGCGCCGTGTAGACGGACTTGACCATCCGGTCGGCGATGACCTTCCGAATGCCCTTGAGAGGGAGACGTTCGTCGCCGGCCGCCGCCGCTGCTGGCACAGGGGCCGGACGGTCAGGAGCCGGCGGTGCGGCGGCCCGGCCAGGCACGAGTGCCAAGGTGGGCGCCTGGGCCGAGCTGGCGGCGAAATTCCGCAGATCGGCGGCAGTCACGCGGCCAGCACGCCCGGTGCCTGGCACCTGGTTGATGTCAATGCCCATTTCGCGGGCCAGCTTGCGAGTGGCAGGCGAAGCCAGGGCCCGGCGCCCTGCCGGTACCGTGACGGGCGCCGTGGCTGCTGCCGCCGCTACGCCGGCTTCCGCCCGGGGTGTGCAATGGTCAGGCGCCGCCGCAGCGACGGCCAGTTCGGCCGTTTGCTCGCCCGGAACGGTCGCTGCCTTTCCATCATCAAATTCGACGACCACGCTGCCCACGTGCAGAATGTCGCCCACTTTGCCGTTCAGCTTCGCCACTTTAGCCGTGGTGGGCGAGGTAATTTCGACGGCAGCCTTGTCAGTCTGCACTTCCATAATTGGCTGGTCTTCGCGGACGTAGTCGCCCTCTTTGACCAGCCACCGGAGCAGTTCGGCTTCGTGCAGGCCTTCGCCCACATCGGGGAGTTTGAATGCTTTGGCCATGATGGTCCTCCTGTGGCGGGTTAGAAACCCCTGACGGTGGTCATTGCGTCAACGACCCGGCCAGCGTCTGGGATATAGAGATCTTCGGAAAGCAAGTACGGCATGGGCACATCAAATCCGGTGACCCGCGCGACGGGCGCCTCCAGGTATTCAAGCGCGTGGTCGTTGATTTGCGCGATCAGTTCGCTGTGGAAGCCGCCGGAGCGTGGCGCTTCCGTCACGATGACGACCCGCCCGGTCTTCCTGACCGACCCGATGATGGTGTCCAGATCAAGCGGATTGAGGCTGCGTAAATCGACAACTTCCGCCTGCCAGTTGCGCTCCGCGGCAGCCTTTTCGGCAGCCTCCAGAGCCGTGTGCACATGGACGCCGTACGTCAGAATCGTCATGTCCTGGCCCTCGCGTACGATCGCAGCCCTGCCGATGGGCACGGTGTAGTATTCCTCCGGGACTTCCGCCCTGAACGCCCGATAGAGCCGCTTGGGTTCAAAGAACATCACGGGGTCCGGATCCTCAATGGCCGCCAGCAGGAGGCCCTTTGCGTCGTACGGGTTTGAGGGTACGACGATCTTCAGGCCGGGGTTGTTGACGTACCAGTTCTCGATCGATTCGGAGTGGTGCTCCAGCGCCTTGATGCCGCCAAAGGCCGGAATGCGCAGGACGAGCGGGCAGGTAAACCGCCCGCGGCTGCGATGCCTGATTCGTGCGATGTGGTTGACCAGGTGCTCCTGAGCAGGGGCCAGGAAGCCGTCGAACTGAATCTCCACCACCGGCTTCAGGCCGTAAACCGCCATGCCGAAGGCGGCGCCCACGAAACCGGATTCGGCCAGTGGCGTGTCGATGGCGCGGTCGGGACCGAATTCGGTGTGGATGCCGTCGGTCGCCCGAAAGACGCCGCCGTTGACGCCGACATCCTCACCCATGACCAGAACACTGGAGTCCCGGCGCATCGCGGTCTTCAGTGCATCGTTAATCGCCTGGATCAATGTCATTTTAGCCATGGGCTTTCGCCTCCCCTTGTCCCCGCCTGCTCAGGTAGGCCTTCAGGTACTCCTTCTGGCGCTGCAGTTCCGGCGTCGGCTTCGCGTACACGAAATCGAACAGATCATCGATCTTGGGCTTGTCCATTCCCTCCGCCTCGGTCACCGCTGCGTTGACCTGATCTCTGGCCCAGTCCCAGAGTGAATCGTCCTCGCTGTCCGACCAGTGGCCCCTGGTTACTAAGTACTTGCGCAAACGCTCGATTGGATCCTTGACCTGCCACGCTTCGACTTCTTCCTGCGTCCGGTAGCGCTTGGGGTCGTCGGACGTTGTGTGCGGACCAAAGCGGAACGTCAGGGCCTCAATCAGCGTCGGACCGCCGCCTGACCTTGCCCGTTCGATCGCCTCTTTGAAAACAGTCAATACAGCCAGCACATCCTGCCCGTCCACCCGGACGCCGGGAATGTCATACGCCAGCGCCCGCTGCGCCAGGGTTTTGGTCTTGAACTGCTTGGCGTTCGGTGTCGAAATGGCATACTTGTTGTTCTGCACGAACAGAATCGTGGCGGTGTTGAACACGGCGGCAAAGTTCATTGCTTCGTGAAAATCGCCGGGTGAGGTGCCGCCATCGCCCACGTATCCCACGGTTACGGTATCCTCACCCTTGATTTTGGCTGCCCAGGCGGCACCAACCGCGTGGACCAGTTGCGTAGCAATGGGAATGGAGATGGGGAAAGCGTTGACACCTGCCGGCGCATGGCTGCCCCACTCATCACCCATGTAGTACCGCAGGATGTTCACGCCGGGCACGCCTAACGTCTGCATGGCGCCGTGGTCGCGATACGTCGGGAACATCCAGTCCTGGCCCTTGCGTAACAGGTATGCAGAGCCGACCTGGCAGGCCTCCTGGCCGCTGTAAGGAGCAAATGTGCCCATACGGCCCTGGCGCTGCAGGTTCAGGCAGCGCTGGTCAAATACCCGCAGGTAGACCATGGTCCGGTGAACCTCTTTGAGCTGCTCTGGTGTGAAGTCTGGTTCTGGCCCGGTCAGGACGCCGTCAGGGCCCAGAACCCGCCGAACCTCGAACAGTTCTTCCATATTCAACGTCGTTTCAGCAAGCTGCACGAGCAGTTCCCCCTTTGTCTTGGGTGCCGGCCACATGGTGCCGGCCTTTTTAAACATAAGTAGCATAGATGTTTAGTTACTTGGTGTTGGTTCCAATTGTAGTCCATCGCCATCTTATGGTCAATATGGACTAGCCACTGCATTTCGCCGGAAAATCGTTGACGAAAGATGGCAGTGCTCATATAATTTTTTCCTTTTCGCCTAATGCTCGATACCGGTGGCCGGAAAATTTCTCGGAAAAACTGGTTCGACATCGTTCGACCCCAATTGACAAATTCGGCCGTGTGGTTAATAATTGCTATATTAGAAGGTTTCTTTATGCACAGGAGGCGTAAACGGTGGAGCAGGATAAGCGGATTTTCGAGTTCCAGGCCCGGCTGTGTCAGGTGCTCGCAAGTCCAAAGCGGTTGGAGATCCTTTACACCTTGAAGGAGACTGAACTAACCGCCGGCGATCTGGCAAAGGCTGTTGATGTCACAATGCCCAACCTGTCCCAGCACCTGTCCCTGATGAAGCAGCACGGGCTGGTGGAGTCCCGCAAGGAAGGCCTCAACATGTACTACCGGCTCTCTTCCGAGCATATTATGGATGTCTGCGACTCCGTCCGCCGTGTGCTGGCCGAACAGCTGGCCCGTCAGTCGGTGTTGCTCGATCAGGTCACTTTCTCCGATAAGCGGTAGCATCACCAAAGAGACCGGGAGGTCGTCCTCCCGGTCTCTTTCTTTGCTTTGAGCGGCTCATCCGCGCAAGTTGACCACAATCGGTGTCCCGGGCGGCGTCACGGGGGCGGAGAAGCACGGCCTGCCACCTCGATGGGCGGAGAGCCGCCGAGCAGAGCAGCTACCCCAGTGTGGTATCCAGAAACATCATCAAAATGAACCCTACCAAAAGCATGTATGTAGCAGCGCGCTCGTTTCCCCGCTGGTGGGTCTCCGGGATGATCTCATCGCTAATGACGAAGAGCATGGCGCCGGCGGCGAACCCGAGCATGCCGTCGTGGGCCTTCGGGGGAATCTGCCGGGCAAAAAAGGCAGGAATGGCCCCCAGGCATGTAGCGAGGCCGGCAAAGCAACTGACCGCCAGTCCCGGTAGGAGCGGAGATGATTGCCAGAGCTCTGCGATGATATGGGTCCCCTCCGCTTCATGTATGTTACCTTCACAACCTAGGTTTTTCGTCAGCCATGCAAAGGCACCTGCCTGAATTGTGGGTAAGACGAAACGGCCCGGGGATTTCCCCGGGCCGTTGTGTCTGTGACTCAACGGGTGGAATGGCAGTTGGAGCACGAAGGCTGGATTTCTGCATGGCACTTCTTACAGGTCTCCTCACCCTGTGCCTTGGCAGCCGCCCTGTGGTTGATAAACCAGTACCGATCCAGGTGGAAGAGGTTCTTCTCGCTGGGCTTGCCGTTATGGCAGGCCTGGCAGGAGTTTTGGCCACCCTTCTCTTCGCTGTGGCAGATCAGGCACGACTCGTTGGCCTTGGCCCCGTGCTGTCCGACCCACCCCGCGGGATGCTTGACGTCACTATGGCACGCTGCGCAGTAGCTGCTCGATGCATGTTTGCCCGTGGGATTTACCGGGTTCAGAGCCGAATGGCAGACCATGCAGGAGATGCCCGATTTCTGGGCCAATGTGCCATGCTGCGAGACGAACTTCTCGGTATGCGGCATGTCATAACCGTTGTGGCACTTGACGCAGTAGTTGTTCGCCGCATATTCGGCGCCCGGATTGACCCGGTTGGCGCTGGAATGGCAGGTGAGGCACACCGGGTTGTCGGACGTGCCCGCCGCAGCGCCGTGCCTGGACATCCAGTCCTTGTCGTGCGGCATGGTGACGCCGGAATGACAGCTGGAGCAGAAGTTGGCCGCAGCGTGGTCAGGCTTCGGTGAGATGGGCGTCTGCGGGCTGTGGCAGTTGGCGCAGACGGCGCTTCCCATGGACCGGGCATCCGCGCCGTGCGACAGCAAGTAGGGCGATGTGTGCGGCATCGCGATCTTGTGGCACTCGGCGCAGGCGTCGTCCGTCTTGTCGGTCTTAAAGAAAGCGGGGTTCGACATGCGGCTGTGCGTTCCCGCAGTCGCCGCCATATGGCACGCACCGCAGTTCTGCCCCGCAACAGCCGTCTCGCCGTGCTTCGCCAGCCAGTCCGTCGCGTGATCGGCTGGCTTGCGCTGCTCCAGATTGGTGGTGTGGCAGGCGGTACAACTGGTGGAGCCGGTCGCCTGCAGCACCACGCCCTTCTCTTCGTGGCAGCCCATGCAGATGTTGTGGAACCGTTCGTTGCCGGGCTTGTCCTCGTTGGCCAGATGGACAAGACCGAAGTGGCAGTCCTGGCAGTTCACACCCTTGTCGAGGTGGTTCTTGTGATCGACCCGGACGCCCTTCGCCTTCTCGTCCTCCATCTCATGGCACTTGGTACAGCTTGTGTTTGCGATCTTGTGATCCATGACCAGATGGGGTGCGATGTTGGCAATGGTCTTATACAGCATGCGAACGCCCTTCACGTGGGCGGCCAACTCACCCAGAGCGCCAGGGTCAGAGTGACACTCAATACACGTTACTTCCGGAGCATGCGGGGATACCTGCCAGGAGTCAAAGTGGGACGACATGGAATGGCAACTGGCGCAGAACTCAGGTGTCGAAGCATAGTTCATGCCCCCATAGCCCGCAAGGCCAAGTACTAACAAAATCAGTACCGGTGTCAGCGGGCCGGCGATCCAGAATATGCGCTTCCACCGCGGGCGCCGTGTCTCAGACACGAGAACCCCCCTTTCCGGCACTCCGGACCGCCGCACGCGAGCGACGACCAAGAGACCGAGTCTCTTTGTTCTTACGAACTTATTACAAATTGTAGCAAGCTATGGACATTATCCACACTCTCATTTTGTGGTGTTTCCTTAGGCCTTTATGAGAAGACCCTAAGATAGTCCTCATGATCCTCAGGAAACATAAAGGATCACTGGAGCACCGCCTGGACTTTCCGCCGTCCGCGCAGATATGGGCTGGCCTTTAGGGTGTCGGACTGCAATAATGTAAGGGAGCCTTGCATGAAAGACCGCAATCGAGGAGGCCTTCCATGTTCGCCCTGGCCGTCATTGACCCTGTTGCCTTCAAACTGGGTCCCATCACCGTTCACTGGTACGGCATTATCTTTGTGCTTTCCATCATGTCCGCCGTATGGATGACAACGATCTGTGCGCGATTGCGAGCGCTAAACCCTGATTTCGTGTATGACGTGTCGGTCCCGGTGGTGATGGGCGGCATCCTGGGGGCCCGGCTCTATGAAGTCTTCGTACTGCAGTGGAGCAATCGGGCCTACTACCTGGCAAACCCCCTGAAGATTTTCGCTACCTGGGAAGGCGGCCTGGCCATCCATGGCGGTGTACTCGGCGCGCTCCTAATCGGGGGCGTTTACGTATGGTACAGGAAGCAGTCGTTCTGGCGGTGGGCCGATGCAATCGGCCCGGGGTTAATCCTGGCTCAGGGCATCGGGCGGTGGGGGAACTTCTTTAACCAGGAGGCATACGGCTCCCCGGCCCCGCAGTGGCTGATCAACGCGATGCCGGTCTGGCTGAGGGAAGGCATGACCATCGAGGGCACCGTCATGCACCCGACGTTCCTGTATGAAAGCGTCTGGAACTTCCTCGTCTTCGGCGTGCTCTATTGGGCGGAGCGCCGCAAGCCGGCCATCGGCGTGGTCTTCAGCCTCTACTTGATCCTCTATAACCTGGGCCGGTATATCATTGAGTCCATTCGCCAGGACAGCACGTTTGTTTCAGGCGACCTGCGGGTGGCGCAAATCATGGCACTGGCTCAGGTTTTCGCGGGGGTTGGCTTCCTGGTGTACCACATTTGGCGCAGGAAGCATGAATCGCAACTGTCGTGAGGCATGGAAAGGAAACAACCGGGAGGCAGACCTCCCGGTTGTTTGCGGTTTCGTACTACTTCACAAGCTTGGCGACCGCTTCCATATCCTTCTGAGCCGCCGTCAGAACCTTGATGGCATACTCGAAGTTATGGGCGCCCTTGGAGGCGTCGGCTTCGACGAAGGACGCGTTGGTCTTCGCGGCGTCGAACTTCGCCTTGACGTCGGTGCTCATGGCGTTCGGGTTGGCCTTCACGGCCGCCTCGATCTCAGCGCGGAGGGCCGCGATGGTCTCGAGCTTGACGGAGACGTTCTCCTGCCAGAGGTTCAGGTACACCTCGCGGGACTCGGGTGTCGAGTTGGTATGGCAGGTGGAGCAGGTGTCCTTACGGGCAGTGCCGATGACGTCGGAGGGCTTGATGACCTTGAACATATGGTTGCCTTCGGTCATATGGCACTCGACGCAGCTCTCTTCCGAGTGAGCACCCTTCGTTTCGGGAACGCCGATGGCACCGTAGCCGGCCAGCATTTCCTTCATCGGATGGTGAACCGTGGAGCCGGCCTTAACCGTCTGGCCCGGTTCGATCTCAGCCGTATGGCAGGACTCGCAGAGGGCCCGCGGGCTGGCGCCGGAGACCTTGGTGCTGTGGGCGGAGTGGCAGGTCACGCAGGTGATGCCATCCTGGTAGTTGTGATCGGCCGGCAGCTCGTTGTCGTGCTTAATGGCGTTGTAAGCGTCCGCCGTGTGGCACTTCAGGCACTGCGGTCCCCAATGGTCGTTGGATTTGAGGGTGGTCAGAGACGTGGCGTGGGCGGAAGCCTGCCACATGGAGTACTGCCGCATCTTGGGCTTGCCATACTCGGGCACGGCGCCGTGGGGATCAACCGTCGGATAGGTGAAACCCACTTCGCTCAGGTCCTTCATGTTGGGCCGGTAGCCGACGGGCCACGTTGTGCCGCTGGCAACCTTGCCGCTGCCGTTGTGGCACTGGCCGCAGACGGCGGCATTCGCCGAAGCGGTAATCTTCTCGGGGTCGCCCTTGCCCAGGATGTGCTCACGGCCGGGGCCATGGCAGGCTTCGCAGCCGATGCCGGGGTTGGCCCAGGTCTTGGCAGCCATGTCCCATCCGGTCGAATGGCAACCGGCGCAGCCCTGATCCCAGCTGGAGCCGCCCTTGTAGGCGACATACTTGTTGGCGGCCTTGTCAAATTGGACGCTGAGATACTTGAGCTCGCCAGAAACCGGGTCCCGTGCCAGGAAACGCTGGCCGGCGACTACGAACGTAGCCTTGGCCAATTCAGCCTGAAGTTCCGCCGGGGCGGTGTTGGGATCAGCGGGCAGGTCGGAGTTGTGGATGACCTCATCGATCATGTGGGCATGCGGGGAGCCGACCCAACGCTCGTAGAAGTCCGAATGGCAACCGAGGCAGGCCTGGGCGCCAACATACTCGGGAAGCTTGGCGTCAGCGCTCTCCTGGTTCAGAAACATGCTCCCTGCCACGAGGATCGAAACCGCAGCCACCACCAGCGAAGCAATCTTCAGAGCCTTTTTCATTTCCTAGGCACCTCCTTTCCCTGGTTCAGTATTATTTCCTAACCGGGGCCCCTCCCTGTGGGGCCCCGGTACAGGACAACTAGAACCCGGTGTGGCACTTGGAGCAGGAGGGCTCCACGTAGCTGTGACACTTGTTGCAGCTAGCCACATCGTTCGGCGTGGTGGTGCGCGCATGCGTGATCCACCAGTTCGTGGGATGCCACTCGGTCGGCTGACCGCTAGTCAGGCCGTTGCTGTGGCAGGCGGTGCAGGAATTCCGGGCCGGGGTCTCGCCGTGGCACTGCGTGCAGCCGGCGGTAACCTGGTTGTTGCCGTACTGAGCCAAGGTATCCTTGTGGGTGCCGACGAAGTTGGCCGCATGCCACTGCGTGCCGGTAATGCCGCCGGTGTGGCACGTTGTGCAGGCGTTCTGGGCAGGAGTCTGGCCGTGGCACTGCGTACAGCCTGCGGCGCCCTGGTTGTTGCCGTACTGTGCCAGCGTTTCCTTGTGCGTAATCGTGAAGTCAGCCGGGTGCCACACATCGCTGGTGATGCCGTTGGTATGGCACGAGGTGCAGGAGTTCTGTCCGCCCTGGGTCGTGCTGTGGCACTGGACGCAGCCGGCTGCGGCATAGTTGTTGCCGTACTCGGCGAGTACGCCGGCGTGCTGGAACACATAACCCTGCGGATGGTTGTACTTGCCGAGATGGCAGTCCTTACAGAACTGGGAAGTGGCGTGTGCAGCCTTCGGATTGGCCTTGTTGGCGGGCGAATGGCACTGCTCGCAGGTCTGAGGGGCAGCCTTGCCTGCCGCCTGGTGGCCGCCGTTCAGGTAGTTCTCCGGGTGCGGCATCGGCTGAGCGTGGCAGCCGGTGCAGCTCGGATTGGTGGTGGACAGGGTCCGGGGATCGCCCTTGAACGTCAGGTTGAACCCCTGGTCGCGGGTGCCATGGCAGGAGGCGCAGAGTGCGGGCTGCTCCTGGAAGCCCTGGGCGTGCTTGCTCAGGAAGTCTGCCGGGTGTGGCATGGTGATGCCGTGGCAAGTGGAGCAGGCATCCTCAGTGCCAGCCGGGACTTTGATGGAGCCCGGGGGCAGCTTGGGTACGATCCCATGGGGAGCGACGCCCGGATTGCTGATGATGCCCGTGTTCAGGTGGCACTGGGTGCACGTGCTGGAGTCCTTGGCCGCCGAGTCGGCGTGGCCTGACCGGAAGCTGGCCGACAAGTGGTCGTTAGGAACGACCTTCTCCCGGTTGATGTGGCAGGCGGAGCACGCTGTGCTGCTGCGGACGTTCAGCGTCACCTGGCGCTGGGCGTGGCAGTCCAGGCAAATCTCATGCATGGCCTGCGCATGGTCCTGCCGCTTAGCGGGCGCCGGGCCGTGGCTCACGATGGAATGGCAGTCCGTGCACTTGAGCGGACTCTCCATGGTCAGGTGGACGTCGTGTCCGGCGATCGCCGTCAGGTACTTCAGCTCCGACTTGTCAGGGCGAATCGGTTCGCCTTTTTCGTCGAGCTTGGCGGGCTTGAGGTCCTGCATGACCCACGGCATCTGGCGGGCGTGGCACTCCAGGCAGCGGGAGTTCGGCACCTCGGTGGCGATCTGTGAGAGATCGACTTCTTCCTGGCGGAACTTCATCTGGATCTGGCCAACCTTCATTTTCACCCAGCCGGAGACGCCGGGGTCAGCATGGCAGGCCGTGCAGGCAACATCCTTATGGGAACCCTCTTCCCACTGCTGGACATGCGAGTCCATCGTGTGACAGGCAGCGCACTGGGTGGCCAATTTCGCCGGGTCGGGCGATACCGCGGCCTGGGACTGCATCCAGGCGACGGCAGAGATCACGAAGATGATCCCGAAGAGGCCTGGAATCGCCCAGTTGATCTTGAAGCGTTTCACCGTGGCCTCCCCCTTTACGCAAGCACCTTAGGCAGGTACGAAATCAGCAGCCAGTAGAAAACCGCCGAGTAAAGAACCAGTTCTACGAAAGCCAGCCCCTTGCGCCAGGGCGACAGGGCGTGCTCGTGGTGGCCGTCGACGGCAGGCAGTTCGCCCTTTTCCACGAGACGCTTGTACTCCAGCGGATGCTCTTCCAGCATGTGCTCCAGGGAGATCTTGCCGTTGTACCAGACACTGCTGCTGGGGAAGACGGACGGGTTGAAATGAACCGTAAAGAAGTGGCCATACAGAAGGGCGATGCAGGCAACGACAGCTTCGTTGCCGTGAACGATGCGGAAGAGGTCCAGGATGGTCCGGCTGACAAAGATGCCGGCCGTGGCTGGGAACCAGAGGGAGAAGCCCGTCAAACCCATAACGATCATGCCCCAGAAGATCGAGAGGTACTCAAACTTCTCGAGGTAGGTGTAACGATCATACTGGGGCGGTTCCTTCCGGAGGTTGAGCAGGTAGAGCATGTGGTGCCACATGTCGATACCGTCTTTGAGGGTCGGCATCATGGCCCAGGAAAGCGGATGGCTCCGTTCCTTCGCCCAGGACGCCAGCATGTAGGCCAGGTGCCAGACCGAGACGGCGACCAGCAGGGTAGCGGAGATCTTGTGCAGGATCAGGTTGTTATGGAAACCGCCCATGATCTTGTACCAGCCCTGCGCCCATCCGGCGGCATGGAACTTGATCGCCAGGCCGGAGACGATCAGGCCGAACATGGAGGTGGCCAGGGTGCCATGCTGCAGGCGATGCTGGAGATTCCAGCGCTGGTGAAAAGCCGGCTTGTGCTCCTTCATCGTCTAGTGCCTCCTCTGGCTCTGCAGCCGCCGGAGCAGCTCGAACATAACAATCGGGCCGTCCTTCATCGTGTCGAACAGGATCAGTACCATAAAGGCCTTGTAGATCAGGTGAAGGATAGGGGGAGCCGATTTCTCCGAGGCGATTACGTGCTCTTTGCCGTCAGCGAACGAGTCCGGGGCGCCCGGGTGGCACTCGGCCGTACCGCAGGTGTTGGCCAGATTCTCCGGCGAGACCGTGGAAGCCGCGTTGCGCGACGGCAGCACATTATGAACGCCATGGCAGTCCACGCAGGTGGCAGCCCGCTCATCGCCGTTCGTGTTGGCAACGCCGTGGAAGCTCAGCTTGTAGCTCTCCTCGTAAGGGCCGGCGTGGCACTTCACGCAGCCTGCCGATTTGAGCACCTTGAGGTCGCGGCCCGTGGGCAGGTTCAGCGGCTTCTTGGGATCTTTGCTGTGTTCCGGACCAGCTTCGGCGTGGCACCGCACGCAACCGATGATCCCGTGAACGGACTCGCCATACTCCTTGCCATCTACATGGATCGAGATCTGCTGGCCGTTCCGGGTCATCGTCTGTTCCTTGCTGTGGCACTCCAGGCAAGCGGCGTTGCCTTCGGGTTCTGCCGGGACCGGCAACTGCTTTAGAATGGATTCAGCACTGGCAGTCCCCGGATGCAGCGTAAGCCCCCCCACCAGGAGAAGCCCGCCAACCACGGGAAGTGCGGCGGCCCGAATCCACCGTGCCAGGTTCATACTGTCGCCCTCCTCTACCCCGATTTTGGGTGAGTTCTCTGTGATGTCGTTCACAATGTGGGAGGAGCCGGGGAGCGTCGGAGCGCCCGCTCGGAGACAAGGGATACAATTGTCCAACAGTACAGATATGTCTACCTGTAATCTTACGGATATCTAACATTAACCAAGGCTTATCTTACTCTCAGGTTTCTCAGAAACCAAGGAAGCAGAGTTCGTGGTTTTCATGCGAATTTCGCCATGGTGCCCTCTTATCGCCATCATTCTCGCCAATACTTGCTGTTGCTTCACCGGATGTTTGCGGCGCCCATTTATCGCCGTTTCGGGAATTGCCGAAGGCCTTGGGGCTCTAGGGCTTATGGCATCCTCCCCGTTCGAGCGACTTTTGTCAGATGAAGGTAAGTTAGTACCAAGGAACTATCAAAATGATGACAAGGCTCACAACGCTCACCGGATGGCGGGGGTTTGGTCATAAAGAAAACGGCCCGGGGTTTCCCCCGGACCGCTTACGCAAGGCATCTACTTGCCGAGCGCTTCCTTGGCAGCGCGGATATCCTTCTTTGCAGCCGTCAGGATCTTGATGGCGTACTCGAAGTTGTGGGCGCCCTTCGAAGCGTCGGCCTCAACCATCGAGAAGTTGGTCTTGGCGGCAGCATAGCTGGCCTTCAACTCGTCGGCCAGGCCGGACGGGTTGGCCTTCAGTGCCGTGTCGACAACCGCGATGTCGGCCTTGAGGGCTTCCAGCTTGGCTTCAACGCTTTCCTGCCACATGGACAGGTAGACGTCGCGGACTTCAGGCGTGGAGTTGGTGTGGCAGGTCGTGCAGGTGTCTTTCGTTGTGGTGCCGATCACCTCGCCGGGCTTAACCACCTTGAACAGATGGTTGCCGCCGGTCATGTGGCACTCTTCGCAGCTTACCGGGGTGTGGGGGCCTTCGGTCGGAGCGATGCCGATCGCAGCCACGCCGGCGAGCATTTCAGCCTGCGGATGGTGGACTTCCTTACCGGGGGCAAAGCCGGTGGGTGTGGGCTCGCCGGTATGGCAGGAAGTGCAGAGTTCCTTGGCCGGCTTCTTCAGCTGCTTCTCGTTGGCACTGCCGTGCGGGTCGTGGCAGGTGACGCAGGTCACGCCGTCGTCGACGGGATGATCCTTGACGCTGATGGGCTGGCCAGCTTCGTTGGCGTTGATGAACGTCGTGGAATGGCAGCCGTAGCAGCGGTCCTTGGCGCCAGGGTTGTTGTTCAGGGTGGCGGCGGCGCCGGCGTGGGCCGAAGCCTTCCACTGCGGGTAGGCGCCCTTGTGGTGCTGAGGCTGGGCGGGCTTGGACGCATCAACAGTCGCCGGGATGAAGCCGATCTCCTCAAGGTTCATCCCCGGGCGATAGCCGACCGGGAAGCGGGCAGCGCCGGCCTTCGTGTTGAAGCCGCTGTGGCAAGCCGCGCAGCTCTCGGAAGGATCCACGCTGACACTGATCTTGGACCGGTCGCCACGGCCGAGGACGTGGTCGCGGGCCGGACCATGACAGCTTTCGCAGCCGACGCCGATGGAAGTCCGGATGCCGCTCTGGAAGTCCTTGCCGGCATGGCAGCCGCCGCAGGAGGCGTCCCAGCTGCTGCCCTTACGGGTGGACGCGACATACTCTTGCTTCTTGTCGTCGTACTCAACGCCGACATACTTCAACTCGCCGGTCACGAGGTCGGGAGTCAGGAAGCGGTTGCCGTGGAAGACGTATTTAGCCGCAGCCAGTTCGTCCTGAAGCTCAGGCGAAAGGCCGGACGGGTCGGCCGGCAGGTCCGCCACCGTCTTGATTTCGGTGACGAAGTTAGCGTGGAGCGACGTTTCCCAGCTGAGGAACTTGTCCGAGTGACACCCGATACAGGCTTGCGGTCCGAGGTACTCAGGCAGCTCGGCCTTGGCCTTCGTGCTAGCGACAACGACACCGGCAGTGAGCGTAATCAGCATTGCGGCTGCCGATACAAGTGCAATCTTTAGAGTCTTCCGGGTCATTTCGCAGCACCCCCCTTCTTTCCCTTTTTTGATCCCCACCGGGGGCGTTCACTCCCGGAAGCGGGCTGTCATTTTTCTGTAAGACTCGTAACAGCGTTATCCTTATCCTTACGAAAATCTTACACTCAGATTGTGCTCATTCTACCCTCAGGTTTCTCAGATTACCAACCTGCCAAAATAACCGGTTAATCCGGGAATTGACCGCCCTTATAGGTTTATCTCCCTCATGCGCGGCAAGGCTCTGGCGTTCGCACGCCCATTTGGCAAGGCATGCGCTCCCCGGTGTTTCCGTCTGCCGCGAGCCATGTGCCGCAAGCCTGCTGATCCACTTGGGGGGATCCTGGCGGCCCCTGACCGGAGCGAAAATGAACCTTTGGTGTCAGGGGCGTATAGGCCTTTTGTCATATGAAAAGGGCAGCGTCGCGACCTCTGTGCGAGGTAGCGATGCTGCCCTTCCGGCGTTAGCATGTCTCAAGCCCGGCCCCATGGCCAGCGGCGCATGCCGCCTTCCACGTTGCGCACACGGGTAAATCCCTTCGCGGCCAGCCTGCGGCAGGCCAGCACGCTCTGCGTTCCGTTGGTGCAGATGATCAGTACCTCTCTGGTGCGATCCCACCCCTCAGCTTCCTGCTCCAGACGGTCCAGCGGCACGCTGACAGCCGTAGGAATGTGCCCGGCGTTGTACTGCGCCGATTCTCTTACATCCACCAGGAAGAAGGGATGTCTCGCGTCGAGATACGCTTTGATGTCATGCACCGCGACATGCGTCAGGCCCCGCCGAAGCCACCACTGCTGATACACGAGGTAGCCAACTACAGGAATCAGGAGAACCCAGAAGAGCCAGTTCATCGCGTAAGTCACCTCCGGGACGGAAATGCCAATCGCTGTCCGGTTGCGGACAATGTCACACGCGCCTCTGTCCATGTCAACCCCTCACACGGTAGCATAGTAGCAGAGAAAGGTTCGGGAGGGATGGGTGATGGCGTTTGTACTCGTTACCGGGGGGACCGGGTTCATCGGCTCGCACATCGTGCAGAGACTGCTGGGCGGGGGGCACCGGGTGGCGGTAATGACCCGCAATCCCGGGCACGCCCGCGTTCCCGCCGGGGCAGAGGTACGGCCGGGCGATGTCGAAGACGCCGCCTCGCTGCGGGAGGCCATGAGCGGGGTTGATACGGTAGTGGACGCCGTGCAGTTCCCCAATCATCCGGTGGAAAACCCCCGCCGCGGCTATACTTATATGGCCGTGGACGGGTTGGGGACCGAGCGGCAGGTACAGGCAGCTCGGGCGTCCGGTGTCGGGCATTTTGTCTACCTGAGCGGCGCAGGGACGCGGCCCGGGCAGACCGCCCCCTGGTTTCTGGCCAAATTGCATGCCGAAAAAGCGATCCGGGAAAGCGGCCTGCGCCACACGATTTTCCGGCCTTCCTGGGTGTATGGGCCGGAGGACCGCAGCCTCAACAAGTTCGTCACCTTTGCCCGCATGCTGCCCGTGGTGCCCGTCATCGGGAACGGACAGACGCGGGTACAGCCCGTTCACGTCGACGATTTGGCGGAAGCGGTTGCCCGCACCGTCGGTACCCCCGGCACCGCAGACCAGGTGTATGAAATCGGCGGACCGCAGAATCTGACCATGGATGAGATCATTCAAACGATGCTGAGCGTCATGGGCAAGCGCAGACGGCTCATCCATCAGCCCGCCTGGCTGATGAAGCTGCTGACCGCCCCCCTGACACTGCTGCCCACTCCTCCGCTATCCCCGGCTGCCGTAGATTTTGTGCTGATGGAGGAGTCCGTGGACAACACTGCCGTCATGTGTGATCTTGGCCTCCGGCTGCGTCCGCTTGATGAGGGCCTCGAATACCTGTGCCCTGAACAAGGGAGCATTCGACAGACGTAGAATCGTCTATGGGTGCCAGATTTGTTTCCGGAAGCAGGTGGCGACCCTGTGGAACCATGGGAGTAATCGGACTACCAACCGGGGGCAGTCGAAGTGTTAAACAATTACAAACCCGAAGCCGCCGGTCCCATAGTAGAGGCGATCCGAAGGAATGACCGGGCAACGGCCCTAAGGCTGCTCGACGAGCAGGTAGAGAAGGCAGAAGGCCGGGAAAAGGCATTCTGGCTGGCTACCCGGGCCAATATGAGGAAACAGATCGGCACACCGGAACAACACTCGGCTGCAGAGGCTGACTGGCAGGAGGCCTACCGGCTTGACAAGGACAACCCGCTTTTTGTGCTCATGCTGATTCACGACGCCGTAGCGTCCCAACGGCTGGATCAGTTGCGCAACCTGCCGAAATCGACGCGCACGAGAATTCGAACGGAGCTCTTCGACGACTGGCGGTTCTGGAACAACGTTGGGTTCCTGCACCGATTCTTGCGCCGATGGTACCCTTCTTATCGAGCGAATACGAAAGCCCTCAAGCTGTATCTGGCACTCTCCCCCGAACAGCGGAAATACGACGAGGGCTGGATTCTTCCGCTGCGGTGCTGGCATGCCCGGGCAGCCCTACGCGTAGGTCGGATTGGCGAGGCGATCGCAGACGTAGGACAGGCCGAGGAGATATTCCGTGAACGCCCTTACATTAGTCCAATGCACCTCGCATTGGCCAAGGCGGATCTGGCCATCAGCCAGGGAGACTATCCGGCTGCCCAGGAGGCGTTGTACACGGGAACTGCAGTGCTGGCGCAGACACCGGAGCAGGCAAGACCCAGTCCGCTTGTCCGCCTTGAATGCCTGATCCTTGCGGCCCGCATATCCAGGGCGGAAGGCAGAGTCGCTGGGTTACGCAACTTCTGCGAGCAGGCTTTGGCAATCGCCGTCGAGGCAGAGCGTCCTTATACGGAGCGCGAAATCCGCCTGATTATGGACGGTGCGGACTTCTGACGATCAGACCCCGGGCGCCGCCCGGGGTCTTTTGATGTGCTGGTCATATGAATTGCTCTTAATGGCAGGGGCAGGCTAGGTGAAGTGCGAACAATGAGAATCAAGGGTAACGTTTCGGAGATGATGCGGTTTGACGGCACCTGCCCACCTGGTGTCCTGTGGCGACCGGTCCCTCCTGGTCTACCTGGGCGAAGGTATCGATGCGGATCTGAACCTGCGCGTACATACGGTCACACGGATCCTCAAAGGCAGACAGCACCCGGCACTGGTAGAGGTTACCCCTTCATACCACTGCCTGATGGTCGAATATGACCCCGTGCGGATCCGGCCGGATCAGCTGGAGGAGCTGGTCCTGGGCGCCGTGCACGAGGCGCACTCCAGCGGTCCCGGGCCGCACCGCACCGTGGAAATCCCGGTGCAGTATGGCGGCGACGCCGGCCCGGACCTGGAGAACGTGGCCGCTCATACCGGACTCTCGCCGGACGAGGTGATCCGGCGCCACTGTGCGGGACTGTACCGGGTATTCGGCCTGGGGTTCAGCCCGGGCTTCCCCTACCTCGGCGGGCTGGAGACAGCTCTGCACACGCCCAGGCTTGCGCAGCCGCGCACGAAAGTGCCCGCCGGCAGCGTGGCCATCGGCGGCGGGCAGACGGGCGTCTACCCGGCCGAATCGCCGGGCGGCTGGCAGTTAATCGGCCGGACGCCGGTCAGGCTGTTCGACCCCTTCCGTGAATCCCCGGCCCTTTTGGAACCCGGCGACGACATCCGGTTCGTGCCGTTGGACGCCGCTTCCTTTGACGAGGTTGACCGGCCCGCGCTGCAGCCGTCCTTTATTGAGTCCGGGTACGGAACCACGGGCCTGCGCATCCTGCAGCCCGGCATGGCCACTACCGTTCAGGACCTCGGGCGGCGGGGCTTCCAGGCATATGGCGTATCGCCCGCAGGTGCCGCTGACTTCATGGCCCTCATGGTCGGCAACTGGCTGCTGGGCAATCGGGCGCGTACGGCCGCGCTGGAGATTACGCTCCTGGGCCCGGAAGTGGAATTTACGGGGCCGGTTGCTTTCTGCCTGACCGGCGCCCCCATTCAGGCCGAGTTGATTCCCGCCGGCGGCGAGTCGCCCAGGCCGGTGCCGGGCTGGGCGGCCCTGCTGGCGGGCCCGGGCGACCGGCTACGCACCGGCGCCGTTACGGCAGGCTGTCGCAGCTACCTCTGCGTGGCCGGCGGCATCGACTTGCCGCCCGTACTGGGCAGCCTGTCGGAGGATATGTTTGGCAAGCTGGGGCCCCTGGGGCGGCGGCTCAAGGCGGGCGACTGGCTCCCGGCGGGCCTGCCGCTGCAGCCGCCGGCGGACCTGGCCGGGCGCCAGGTCCCCAGCGATGCCATCCCGACCTACGGCGGCCCGGCCGTGGTCCGGGCGACCCTCGGCCCGCAGGCGGCGGCTTTCAGCCCGGAAACGATGGCGGCTTTTTTCGGCACAGCGTGGCGAATCGGGGCGCAATCTGACCGGCAGGGCATCCGGCTGGACGGTCCCCCGCTCTCTCATGTGACCAAGGCCGACATTCTCTCCGAGCCGATTCCGGCCGGGAGCGTGCAGGTGCCCGCAGGGGGCCAGCCCATTTTGCTGCTGGGGAATCGGCAGACCGTTGGCGGGTACACCAAGATCGCTGTGGCAGTCTACCCTGACCTGTCACCGGCCAGCCAGCTGCGGCCGGGCGATCGGCTACAGTTCCGGCAGGTCGATGCCGCGGAGGCGCACTCCGTCGCGTGGGCTGAGCGGCGGAAACTGGCCCAGATCCGCCGCTATCTGGAGCGGGACATGGACCGCAGTTCGGCTGAAGCCCAGGGGCACATTGCGAGGGTGGCGACCACGCCGGTGCCGCCGCCCGTTCCCGGACCAGCAGCCGAACCTCCTGCCACCCCGTCCGCCGGGCGCCGTTTCCGCATCAGCATCCTGGATGTTGAGTTTGAGCTTACGGTGGAAGAAGTCGAGGAATAAAAAGAGAGCTCATCCGGTCATTAGCGGGTGAGCTCCTTCATCTATCGTATTACGACCAGAGCGGCGGCCAGTCCTCGTCGCCCGGCGCATCCGTCAGCAGCAGCTGCCCCATGCGAATCAGGCAGTAAACGCTCGTGGCGAGGTCGGCGAGCGAAGCATAGAGGCGCAGCCCCTGCGTGTCGGCACTCATGAGAATGACAGAGGTCACGAAATGCATGGCCGCCTGCAACACAATATACGTCAGAACCCCACGCCACTTTGCCGTGGCCCGTGCCCAGATCTCGTATGCCATGGACGGCATCCTCCCCCTGAGTTCGTTTTGTCGATAGTCCTATCGTCCCATACGTTCGAATAGGACACAAGTCCCATTTTTTATAGATAGCCGTTGGAAACTGGGAAGCAAACCCCCTGTGCGCCAGGAAAAGCGCACAGGGGGAACGGGGGCTACTGTTCGTTGACCCACCACCGGTATGCGTAGCCGGAGTCGGCGCCGGCGCCGGGGTAGTTCACCACGCCTTTGATTCGCTTATTGACGACGTCCGTGTACTTGTTGGCGTAGATGAAGATGACCGGTGCATCTTCAATCAAAGTCCGCTGGTACTCGGAGTAAATCGTCTTCCGCTTGGCCTGGTCGGTCTCCCGGGAGCCCTGCTCCAGCAGTTGGTCCACCTTGGGGTTATTGTAGCGGCCCCGGTTGAAGCCCGAGACAGCCGTAGAATGGAAGAGCGCCTTTTGGTCGGGATCCAGGCCCAGGGTGAACCCGGAGAAGCTGACGTCGAATTTGCCGGGCTCGAGATAGTTCTCCATCATGGCGTTGAAATCCATAAGCTGAACATCCAGATCAACGCCGATCTCTTTCCAATTCTTCCTGGCAATCGCGGCGATGCCCTCGATCAGGGAAGAACCGGACGACCCATAGAAGGTCAGCTTGAGGGGGCCGGCTCCTGCTTTCTCCATGATCCCCTGCGCGTTCAGCTTGTAGCCAGCCTGCTCCAACAATTGTTTGGCCTTGGCCGCATCGTACGGGGTAATCTTGATGGATGGGTCGTAGGCCCAGGAGACCGGCGGAATGGGCCCTGGGGGAATGACCGCCCGGCCATCCATAAGGCTGTCGATGATCGACTGCCGGTTCAGGCCGTATGTCAGGGCCTGCCGGACGAGCTTTTCCTTCAGGTGCGGGCGGGTGACGTTCAGGGTCATGTAGCCCCAGCCGTTCCGCTCGTAGTTGTAGATGCCGAGCTTGGTGGCGAAGTCCCTCTCGAGGCGGGTCACATCTTTGGGATCCGGGGTCAGGGCGTCGATCTCGCCATTCTCCAGCGATGCCTGCGCGGTCGCATCTTCCGGGATGACCCGCATCCGGATGGTCTTGATGAAAGGCGCGCCGCCGTAGATCTGGCTCATGAACCATTGGTCGTAGCGCTCCAGCGTGACGTACTGTCCCCGCTTGTAGTCAACAAACTTGTACGGCCCGGCGCCGATCGGAGCGAAGTTCTGGGGATGCTTCTCAATGTCCTTGACGGCGGTGCCGGCGAAGGCTTTCTTCTGGAGAATGCCAAAGTTGATATCCTCCAGCAGTGAAGCAGAAGGCTCCTTCAGTCTGATGAGGACGGTGTACTTGTCAGGGTTGGTGATCTCCTTGATCGGGGCGACGTTGGATGCCCGCGGTCCGGTGTAGTCCTTGTCCATAACGGTCGCAATGGTGTAGACCACGTCCTCGGCGGTCAGCTCGCTGCCGTCATGGAACTTGATCCCTTGCTTCAGCTTGATGGTCAGGGTGGTATTGTTGTCGGCGTAGGTCCAGGAGTCAGCGGCGTAAGGCGTCGGCTCCCATTTCTCGTTGAAGTCGAACAGGCTGGCGTAAACAAGGGCGTACACCTTGCTGCCGTAGGCGCTGGACGACAGGATCGGGTTCATGCTGTCCGGGTCCTTGGACAGGCGCAGCGTCACTTCGCCGCCCACGGCAGGCCTGCCGGCCGTCTGGGGCGCCCCGGCGCCGGGCGCAGGCTGGTTGGGCTGAGCCCTGGGGCCGCAGGCCGTGATGACGGACGCGGCCAGCGCAAACGCTGCCACGGTGACCGAGAACTTGCGGGATCGAGACATCTGCTGGTTTCCCCCTATTCATCCGAACGTCGGAATTGAGCATAGCGTTTCCCCCTTGCACACCGTCGCATACTAACGAGCGAGGAGGTGCCGCGCATGCTGCGGGGCGACAGCCATCGCCTATACTGCCGACTGCGCCGCTCGTACCCCACGCCGCCTCGAGGACCGATGGCGGAACTCAACCACGTTCGGACGATTGCTCAGTTCTACGCCGGCCTTGACCCCGGGGAACGGGACCTGCTGCTGGCCTGGGCCAAAAAAGAAGAGAGCGGCCTCGGGCTGATACCCGCCGCTCTTTCAGGCATACCTTTGCTGGGTCTGATCTTTACTCCCTTTATGGAAAAGGGGATCCGTTCCATGCCGGCGTGGACCTGGGTCCTGCTCTGGCTGGTCGGGGCTTTGATGCTCACTGCGGGCATCTATATCCACTATCGCCAGAAGGCATGGTCGACGCTGCACGTGCAGTTGCTGGAACAGTTCCGCCGTCAGCAGCGGTGATCTACTCGGATGGCAGTTTCGCCGCCGCCACGTCCCGGAAGCCCGGTTCGGCGCCCGCCTCGGCGGCGCCCCGGTAGACCGCTGCCGTCGCCGCAGCGATGGCGGGCCAGCCGAACCGCCCTGCTGCCGTCGCCCGCCCCGCTGCGGCAATCCGCTGCGCCTCGGCAGGGTTGGCGAGCAGCCGGTCCATATATGCGGCCAGTTCCGCCCGGTCTCCCGGCGTGACCTTGAAGCCGTCGACCCCGTGGGTGACGATTTCGGCCAGGCCACCGGTATCGCCGACAATGGCCGGAACGCCGGCGGCCATCACTTCCAGCGCGACGATGCCGAAGGGCTCGTAAAGGCTGGGAACGAGGCCGCCGGCTGCGTTTTGCAGCCATGCGTCCCGCTCCGCGTCGGTCACCCGGTCGACGAAATGAACCCGGTTCTCCAGGCCCCAGGCCGTAGCCAGGTGCTTCAGTTCGGCTTCCATGGGCCCGCGACCCGCGACTACGAAGTGGGCAATGTTCTGCATGATCGCCAGCGCCTGAAGGGCCACATGGATGCCCTTCTCCTGCACGAGACGGCCGACATAGAAGAAGTAGGGTGCATCGAGCTCCAGAGGCGGGCCGCCGGGCGCCCGGTTCGGCATTGTCACGCCGTTGTAGATCACTGTGGGCGCCACCCGGAACGACTCCTCCACCTCTTTGGCCATTGCCCGGCTCACCGTAATGACCTGGTCTGCGGTGGACGTCAGAAGCCACTCTTCTTCGTGAATCGCCTGCTGCAGCGGCTCCCGGATGCCGTTGTTGCGCCCCCGTTCGGTGGCGTGAATGGTGGCGATCAGGGGGGTGCCCCAGCGCGCCTTGAGCGCCATGCCGGCCTGACCGACGAGCCAGTCGTGGCTATGGATGACGTCGAAGGTGTGGCGCCCGCCGGCCAGTTCTTCCGCCGCGGCCACCATCGCCCGGTTGAGGCGGTAGACCCAGGCGAGGAAGTTCCCTTCCTCAGGGGGGCGGGCCACCCACCGGACGTGGACGCCGGCGGCTTCTTCGGTGGAAGGCATCCGACCCGGGTCGGCGACGGTGATTACGGTGACGTAGTGCCCCGCCGCCACAAGGGCGGCGCCCAGGTCATGGACGTGGCGACCCAGGCCGCCCACATGATTGGGCGGGAACTCCCAGGAGAGCATCAGCACCCGCAAAGGGCCATCGGTAGGCACAGGCGGGCGCCGCCGGAAGATGGTCCGGGCCTGCAGCGCCGGGAAAACGCCGTCCTCGGGGCGGAAAGTACATGGGTCACCCGCCCCTGACGCCAGCGCGCTGAAGCGGTCGAGGTGGCGCCGCACCCGCTCGCGGGCGTATTCGGCGGCCGTCTGGAAATAGAGGATGAAGGGCCAGTCGGAGGCCTCGGCCAGGAGCAGTTCGCGGGCAGCCTGATTCAGCGTGTTCGGCGGCATGAGGCCGTGCTCGACGAGTTCGGCCATCTTCCGCTCGGCGGCGTGGACATCGGGCCAGAGCCAGTCGTTTGCCCGGCTCAGCCACACCCGGTAGTCGCCGCCGTCTCCCCAGGAGCCGGCGGGAATGCGGGCCAGGGGCGCCTCGCCGTGCTCGCTCAGCCAGTCAGACGGGGTAATCGCCCGCACGGCGTCGCCAGCCGCAATCTCGCGGAACAGCATCTCGATGAAGACCGGCCCTTCGAACCACCAGTGGCCGAACAGTTCAGCGTCGAACGGCGCCACTACCAGGCCGTTATGGGTCGCGAGCACGCTTGCGAAGTGGCTGGCGTGCTGAGCGGCCCGCTCAAACGCGGCCACGGGGTCCCACGGCTCCTTTTCGCCTTCGCCCCCGGTTACCCGGTAGTACTTCAAGCCGGTGTCTGAGCGGACGCCATCGACCAGCCAGGGCCGGACCACGTCCAGCGGCAGATCAAAGCCGGCGTCCCGGTAGAACTCCCGGTACACGGCGTCGCCGGGGTAGCCGATTTTGCTGTCCCACACCCGGCGGGAAGCTTCCACATCGCGGGCGAACGCCGTTACGCCGCCCGGGGTCTGCACGACGGGGCCCGCCACGGGTGGAAAGGCCGCGGCCACGTTGGTCGACTCGGCGACGAACCAGCGAACGCCGGCGGCGGCAAGCAGGTGCTCCAGGCCCGGGGCATAGGCGCACTCGGGCAGCCACAGGCCCGCCGGGCGCCGCCCGAAGTGGCGGGCGAACTCGCCGGCGCCCGCCTCAATATGAGCGGCGCGGGCGGCGTCGGAGCCCAGCAGGGGCAAATACGCATGAGTACCGGCCGCCGTAAACAGCTCGACCAGACCGGCGTTCTCCAGGGCTTTGTACCCGGCCAGCAGGTCGTTCTCCCGCCGGTCCATCTCCTCGACCAGGCGGGCAAAGTGCTGCCAATGGTAGTCCGCCGCGGGCGCCAGAGGTGTCAGACACAACCGGTCCGCCTCCAGGCGGGCCAGGTCGGCCACACGGGCCAGGTGACCCCGGCAGCGGGCCATCAGCCCCGGATCGCCCAGCATGGAAAGCAGAGGGCCGGAGAGTGAAATCGCCACCCGGGCGGGCACCCCGTCCGCCTGCAGCCGTTCAAACGCCCAGAGCAGCGGCAGATACGTCTCGGCCACCGCCTCATACAGCCACCGCTCTTCGAGGATCTCCTTGCCCGCGGGGCGTATGTAGGGCAGGTGTGCGTGCAAAATCAAGGCAAATTCCGCGGCCACGGCACACCCTCCTAAGAACGGTGATACGGGGCGAGAAAAGCGGTATGGTCAGTGACGGGCAGCCAGGGCGTCTGAACGGGCCCCGCCCCCAGCAGGGGGACGAAGCCCTCCGGCCCCTGGCACCCGACTTCCACAAAGTATAAGTGGCCGGGCTGCAAGTTGGGCAAGTAGACGGCTGGTGCCGCCGGCAGTTCGCGCCAGCCCCGGCCGTCCAGAAGTTCGGACGGCGGGCGCCCCGTCAGGTCCGTAACACGGAGCGTCAGGCCCTCGGGCGCCTCGCCCTGCCAGTACACGAAAATCTCCTTGGCCGTGCGGACCATGACGCCCAGGCGGCCGTCCCGGGTTTCCTTAACAGCGGTGGTAGCGCTCACGTCCGGTGCACCTCCATGAGGGCATCCTCCAGGACGGCCTCCAGCGCATCTTCGGTCTGTGCCTCACCATATACACGAACCAGCGGTTCGGTGCCGCTGAAGCGGAGCAGCGCCCGCTCGCCGGTATGGAGGTGGACGTCGACCCGGCGGCTGTGCGCATGCCCGTACTGCTCGTAAATGCGCGCGAGCGTCCTGGAAAGGAGGCACCTCTCGGCCCGGATTTGGGCCAGCAGGAGGCAAGCCAGCACGCCGTCGTTTTCGGGAATGTGCCCGCCAATGGAGAGGCCGCCCGACTCCTTCATCGCCTTGATCAACAGCCCAAGGCCGTCTTCCGTGGGCTCCGGGGTCACGCCGCCGAAGAGCGGGTCACGCTCGCCGTGCAGGAAGACTTTCGGCCGGAGCCGGGCCATGTATTCCGAGCCGACCCCGTACATAGCGTCATACGCGAACGTAAGTCCGCTGGCGTAGGGGCCGGGCGGTCGACCAGAATCGCCGCGACCCCCTCGTCCTGCAGCACAGCCCGGGCAGTCCGGGCCACGGCCCGGACGTTGCGGAACCCGGGCCGTCACTACGGCCTTCACGAAGGGGACCTCCCGACAAAGGTCTAGTTTTGGTTCAATCCTTCCTACCGTCTACTCCATAATACTAGTATATTACAGGATATAGCGCTATAGTGCTAAAAGTCTGATCACCGGTATGTTCCAATTAAGCGAGACAAGAACCTGGAGGAGTTACACGGATGGCCAAATTCCGGGGAGACCGCACCGCTTTCGGATGGCCCGGTGTCGAGCCACGCTGGACTCATGGCAATAAGGATGGCGTCGGCACCGCTAACTCCCCCGCCAGCCGGGTCTGGTTCACCCTGAGCCGGGGCGCCCTGTCGGAGGTTTACTACCCCACAGTCGACCGGGCGCAGCTGAGGGACCTGCAGTTCCTGATCTCGGACGGCCGGACTCTCTGCCATACGGAAAAAAAGAACCTGCAGAGCGAGACGGAGGCGCTGTCGGAGCAGGCCCTCGGCTACCGGATCATCAACCGGGAGCCGGACGGCCTCTATACGATCACGAAAGAGATCATCAGCGACCCCGTGTTACCCTGCGTACTGCAGCGGGTACGGCTGGAGCCCGGACCGAGCGCTCCCCCCGGCCTGGTCCTGTACGCCTTTGCTTCTCCGCGGCTGGGCGGCGGCGGGTGGGGTAACAACGGGTACGTCGTCGAGGTGGCGGGCCGGGACTTGCTGGTGGCCGAGCGCAACGGCGTCTGGCTGGCCATGGGCGCCACCGTGCCTTTCGTCCGCCTCTCCTGCGGGTACATGGGCCACAGCGACGGCTGGACGGATCTCTCCGATAATTGCCGGATGGATTGGGTTTTTGACCGAGCACTGGAGGGCCACATCGCCCTGACCGGCGCACTGGCTGCCCATGCGTTTACCATTGGCGTGGCATTCGGCGACAGCATGCAGAGCGCCGTGGTCGCCCTGTTCCAGGCCCTGGGCACGCCCTTTGACGAGCAGCAGGCGGTCTTTCTCAACCAGTGGCACCGGTCGCAGCGGTGCCTGTTGCCCCTTGACCGGGTCTCCGGCGACAGCGGCTTCCTGCACCGGCGCAGCCACTCCCTGCTGCGGGCCCACGAGGACAAGACCTTCCCGGGCGCCCTCATCGCCTCGCTGTCGATTCCCTGGGGCGAAGCCTCCGGTGACGACAACGCGGGCGGCTACCACCTGGTCTGGACCCGCGACATGGTCAACTCCGCCATGGGCCTCCTGGCGGGCGGCGATACCGAAACGCCGTTTCGCGCCCTGATTTACCTGGCTGGCAGCCAGCAGGCCGACGGCGGCTTCCCCCAGAACTTCTGGATCAACGGGGAGCCCCACTGGCGGGGCGTCCAGCTGGACGAAGTCGCCTTCCCCATTCTTCTGGCCTGGCGGCTGAAGCAGGAAGGCGCCCTGGGCGCCTTCGATCCGTACGAAATGGTCCTGCGGGCCGCCGGTTACCTGATTCGCCACGGTCCTGCCACCCAGCAGGAACGCTGGGAAGAGGCCAGCGGCTACTCCCCTTCTACCCTGGCCGTCAACATTGCCGCCCTGATTTGCGCGGCCTGCCTGGCCCGCGACCGGGGCGACTCGGCGACCGCCGAGTTCCTGGAGGCATATGCGGACTTTTTGGAAGGCCACCTGGAGGCGTGGACGGTCACCACGCAGGGGACGCTGGTGCCCGCCATCCCCCGCCACTACATACGCATCATGCCGGTGGATGTGACCAACGTCTGCCCGGACGAGGATCCCAACCAGGGGCAGTTGTACATCGCCAACCGTCCGCCCGGCGCCCGCGTCGCGTTTGCAGCGAAGGATATCGTCGACGCGGGCTTCCTGGAGTTGGTGCGCTATGGAATCCGCATACCCGACGACCCGCTGATTGTCGACTCGCTCGCCGTCATTGACGCCGTTCTGAAAGTCGATACCCCTTCCGGCCCTGCCTGGCGCCGTTACAACCACGACGGCTACGGCCAGAAGGAAGACAGCAGGCCATACACCGGCTGGGGCGTGGGCCGGGCGTGGCCCCTGCTGGCCGGTGAGCGGGGCCACTACGAACTGGCAGCAGGCCGGGACGCAGTCCCGTACATAAGGGCTCTTGAGCGATTTGCGACCGTCACGGGCATGCTGCCGGAGCAGGTCTGGGACAAGGCGGACCAACCTGAGCGCAGACTCTTTCTGGGGCGCCCGACGGGCTCAGCGATGCCGCTGATGTGGGCGCACGCCGAGTACATCAAGCTGCTGCGCTCTACCCACGACGGCCGAATCTTTGACCTGATCGAACCGGTCTTCCGGCGTTACTGCACGGATCGGAGCGCGGTGCAGGCCCGGGAAATCTGGAAGCCAAACCGGCAGCCCCGCAGCGTGCAAGCCGGTGCAACCCTGCGCATCCAGGCGGAGACGCCCTTCCGCCTGCGCTGGACGGCTGACGGCTGGGCCGCGGCAACCGACAGCTTCTCAACCCCGACGGTGTTGGGCTTCGAGTATGTCGACCTGCCCGTCGGGCTGGAGCAGACGACGCCTTTCACGTTCACGTTCTACTGGCCCAGGGAGGGCAGGTGGGAAGGGCGGGACTATCAGGTAGCGGTCTTGCAGAAAAGGAATGGAGCCAGGCTCGGCTGAGCCCGGCTCCTTCTGTAGAGTAACTGCTTCCGATCTCCGGGCAGGCAGCCGCGCGGAACCCGCACTGTTGTTCACTCCGCAGCATCCTGCGCGGGCAGCAGTGTGACTCCCATCTGCCGGAGTTGCGCAACACCGTTCTGCACTGCCCAGATCTCGATGATACGCCCGTCGGCGAGCCGCAGCAGGTGCATACCATTCCACGTGATGCTTCTGCCGGTTGGCGGAATCAGGTTCCACAGCGCCCCACGATGCGTCGCTGTAGCGTTCCAGCGAAATGCCACCCGGTCATCCGTCGCAAAGATATCGCTGATGGTGTAGTGAATATCCGGAAACGTAACACGGGTACGGATGTGCCACTGTTTCATCTCTTCGACGGTCACGCGGTGACCCTCATTCTCAAAGGTCGGAGGATGAAAATCCGTAAGTCGCTCCACATGCCCGGCATTCCAAATCTGTTCAACCCATACGCGTACCAGATCGATATTGGCCTCGGCTGACATACGTCGTCTCCTTTATGCACGCCTATATCGTCCATCGTGTGCCAACGTTCAGAGGATCGACCACGTCATCGCCAAAGGCGCTCACAAAGGCGTGCCGGCCCCACCAGCCGGTGCAATGCCCGGCCTCATCTATCTCCTGCGGCTCGGCGGACGGGGTTACCTTGCCGTCGGGCAAGCGTGACCCGCGCTGCACAAACGCTCCGGGATGCAAGAAAACGGGTATGCTCTTCCCCCCGTTGGACCCGCGCACCAGTTCCAAAGCTTTGCGGATGCCGCCGAAGTGGTCATAGTGGCCGTGGCTCAGAATTACCGCCTCAACGGCGCCGAAATCGACGCCGTTCTCGACCAGTACCTTGAACCGTCAGTACATCGATGACTTGCATACTCAGAACCTCCGCTTTGAGGTTGTTGCCCAACACATCACTATGTTCAAACTACATTGTACGCTGGAGACAGCCTGTGAGAAAATACGCCGACCCCCGGATGATCACGAGTTTCTGATGTGATATGATTAAACTGTCGACTGCCCTTTATCGTCACCTTTAAGCTCGTCGTTACATCAAACCCCGTCACCCAGCGGACAGTTGGGTGCGGGGTTTCTTTTTGTTTCGGTAGCCGGAATTTGTCAATGCCATCACAAGGGGAGTGGTGTGTTTCGTGGACAGGAGGGAGTTCCTGAAGCTCAGCGGTCTTTCGGTAACGGCAGCAAGTACACTCGTCGTCGGTGGGGGCAGGGCGGCGGCCGTCACGTCGGACCTGCGCATCAAGCGGGCCCAGGAGGTTCATACCATCTGCCCGTTCTGCTCGGTGGGCTGCGGCATGATTGCCCACGTAGAAGAAGGCAAGCTGATCAACCTCGAAGGTGACCCGGACCATCCCATCAGTGAAGGATCACTCTGTCCCAAAGGCTCGGCGGCGTTCCAGTTCGCCTACAACGAGCGGCGCCTCCAGAAGGCTCTGTACCGCAAGCCGTTCGCCACCCAGTGGGAGACCGTCGATGTGGACTGGGCGCTGGATAAGGTGGCCGAGCGGTTCAAGGCGACGCGCGACAAGTCGTTTATCGAACAGGAAGGCGGTGTCCCCGTCAACCGGTGCGAGGCCATCGCCAACATCGGCTCGGCCTGTATTGATAACGAGGAGGCCTATCTGCTGACCAAGCTGTTCCGGGCCACAGGCATGGTGTATCTGGAACACCATGCCCGGATATGACACAGCTCCACGGTGCCCGGTCTGGGCGCCGGATTGGGGCGGGGCGCCATGACCACCGCCTGGTGGGACGTGGCCAACGCCGACGTGGTCATTTTCATGGGTTCAAACGCTGCGGAGAACCATCCGATTTCCATGAAGTGGTATCTGCGGGCGAAGGAGAACGGGGCTGCGCTGATCTCCATTGACCCCCGCTTCACACGGACTTCTTCAAAGTGTGACATCTGGGTGCCCATGCGCTCCGGCACCGATATCGCCATCCTGGGGGGATTCATCAACTACGCCCTCAACACCGGACGCTTTCACCGCGAGTATGTCGTCAACTACACCAACGCCGCCCTGCTGCTGGATCCCGGCTTCTCCTTCAACGAAGGGCTCTTCAGCGGCTGGAACGCGTCGTCGGTAGCCTTTGACCAGGCGACCTGGAAGTTCCAGCTTGACGAAAAGGGCAACCCGAAGCGCGACGACACACTCCAGGATCCCAACTGCGTCTTCCAGCACCTGAAGCGGATCTACGCCGGCTACACCCCTGAGAAAGTCGCAGCCGTGGCAGGCATGCCGGTGGAGAAGTTCAAACAGGTGGCTGAGATCATTACCGCCACGGGGACGGCGGGCAAGTCGGCGGTCTTCGTGTACGCCATGGGCTGGACCCAGCATACGAAGGGCGTTCAGAATATCCGCTGCGCTTCGGTGCTGCAGATGCTGCTGGGCAACATCGGCGTGCCGGGCGGGGGCATTGCCGCCCACCGGGGCCACGCCAACGTGCAGGGCGCCACCGACCTGGCGATCCTGTACCACGACCTGCCGGGCTACCTGGGCACGCCATCCAAGGCGCACAAGGACCTCGCCACCTTCCTCGACAAGACGACGCCCAAGACCGGCTACTGGATCAACAAGCCCAAGTTCATGATCTCCATGCTGAAGGCCTGGTGGGGCGACGCCGCGACCAAGGAGAACGACTGGGCCTACCACTATCTGCCCAAGGGCTCAGCGCCGTCCTACAGCCACTACGACATCTTCCAGGGGGCGCTGGACGGAAAGGTCAAGGGGCTGTTCGTCGTCGGGCAGAACCCGGCGGTGGGCTCGGCCAACGCCGGCAAAATCCCACAGGCCATGGCCAAGCTCGACTGGCTGGTGGTCACCGACCTGTTCATGCACGAAACCGCCGAGTTCTGGAAGATGTTCGACAACGACCCGGCCAAGGTGGGCACGGAAGTCTTCCTCTTCCCTGCCGCCGGGCCACAGGAGAAGGCCGGCTCCTTCACCAACTCGCACCGGCTGCTGCAGTGGAAACACCAGGCCATCAAGCCGCTGGGCGATTCGATGTCCGACGGGGCGTTCATCAATCTCCTGGGGAAACGCCTGAAAGCGCTTTATGCCGGGTCGAACGCTCTCAGGGACCGGCCCATCACCGAACTAGTGTGGGACTACGACGATCCCAAGGAGCCCCGCTCCTACGACCATGCGAAGGTGCTGCGGGAAATCAACGGGTATGATTTGACGACCGGCAAGCTGGTAGCCGGCTTCGGCGCCCTCAAGGACGACGGCACCACCGCCTGCGGCTGCTGGATTTACTCCGGCGTTTACGTGGAAGGCACGGACGGCAAGCCGGTCAACAAGGCGGCAGCCCGTGCATTCGACCCGTATGTGCCCTGGACGAAGGCCACCAAGGAGACGCCGTTCCTCAACCTGGGCTGGGGCTTCGCCTGGCCGGCCAACCGGCGCGTCATATACAACCGGGCCGCCGCTGACCCGCAGGGCAACCCGTGGGGCAAGCGCCCGACGGTCTGGTGGGACGCGACGGGCAAGAAGTGGGCCGGGCTGGACGTACCGGATATGCTGCCCGTGGCGCCGGGTGCGGTGCATGCTGCCACCAAGGTGACGGGCAGCGCGCCGTTCATCATGAAGGACTGGGGCCTGGGCGGGCTCTTCGCCGTGCTCAAGGACGGGCCGTTCCCGGTCCACTACGAGCCGTACGAATCGCCGGCTCCGAACCTGCTGCACCGGCAGGACAAGGCGCCCCTGGCGACCATTTTCAAGTCCGAGTTCGACAAAGTGGGCGACCCCAAGGAGTACCCCTATGTCGTCACGACTTACCGGCTGACAGAGCATCTCACTTCCGGCGTCATGACGCGCAACCAGCCGTGGCTGGCCGAGGCGTTCCCGCACCCCTTTGTGGAGCTGAGCACCGAACTCGCCCAGGAAAAGGGCATCAAGACCGGCGACTGGTGCCTGGTCACCAGCGCCCGGGGCAAGGTCCGGGTGCAGGCCCTGGTCACCCGGCGGCTGCGGCCCCTGACCGTGAACGGGAAGACCGTCCACGAAATCGGGCTGCCCATCCACTTTGCGCCGATTGGCATTGCCAAGGGCGAAATCGTCAACAACCTGACGCCGCAGTTTGTCGACCCCAATGTGCAGATTCAGGAGTCGAAGGCGTTCCTCGGCAATATTCGCAAGGAGGTGTAACCAGATGGGACGTTCCTCGCTGCTCGGCACTCCTGCCCGGGCGACCGAAGCGGCCATGCTGGTCGACATCTCCGACTGCATTGGCTGCAAAGCGTGTGAAGTGGCCTGCAAGCAGTGGAACCGGAATCCGGCTGAAATGGCGCCGTTCCAGGGGTCGTACCAATCTCACCCCAACCTGACCGCCTCCACCTGGACGCTGATCAACTTCCGTGAGACCGTCCGGGATTCGGGCGACGTCGTCTGGACGTTTCAGAAGCACAACTGCATGCACTGCTCCGAGGCCGGGTGCGTGATGGTCTGCCCTGTAGATGCCTTACGCCATGACGAGTACGGCATAGTCAACCTCGACTTTGACAAGTGCATTGGCTGCGGCTACTGCGAGCAGGCCTGTCCCTATGATGCCGTGCACGTCGATGCGCAGCTGTGGAACACGAACAAGAAGGCCGGCAAGTGCACCCTTTGCTTCGACCGGATCACCAACGGCCTGAGCCCGGCCTGTGTCCAGGCCTGCCCGACGGACTGCATCAAGTACGGTGCGCGCGACGAGTTGATTCGCTGGGGGAAAGAACGGGTGGACCTGCTGCGCAAGCGGGGCTTCCCAGCGGCGACCCTGTATGGCGCCGATGAACTGGGCGGTCTGCACCAGCTCTACGTACTGACCGATTCGCCCGACAAGTTCGGCCTGCCCGTAGCCCCGGTGATCTCCAAGCGCATCTTCATCTGGCAGCGGTGGCTGAAGCCGATCGGGAAGGTGCTGGTCGGAACGATGCTGTTCGGCCTCTTTGCGAACCTGGTGGTCAACCGGTTCATCGGGCTGAAAGCGCCGGTCGCGGAAGGAGGCGATCTGCATGCCTGAGGGCTGGGTCAAGCGCTTCGAAAAAGGCGTGATCATCATCCACTGGCTGTACGCCGCATCGTTCCTGACGCTGGTGATCACGGGCATCGGCTTCGAGTATAAGCCCCTGGGCTTCCTGATGGGCCCCTACGCCCGGCTCGCCCACCGCATCGCCGCTCCCGTGCTGGTGATTGCGCCCTGGGTCTATCTCACCGTGTGCGGCAAGTCCGGGTGGGTCCACCTGAAGGATGCCTTCTCCTGGACGAAGGACGATTTCTACTGGCTGCTCCGGGCGCCCATGCACTACATGCTGGGCAAAGGCGACATGCCGCCCGCCGGGCTGTTCAACGCCGGGCAGAAGCTGAACTACCTGACCGTCACCTTTACGAACGTGGCCTTCGCCATCAGCGGGTCGATCATGTGGTTCGGGCGCTCCAACCTGGAACTGGCGCAGCGGGAGCTCTTCCGCTGGGCGGCCATCGTGCACCAGGCTTCGTTCTGGCTGGCCATCACCATGTTCAGCCTCCACATTTACCTCGCCCTGATCCACCCGTTCACCAAGCCCGCCATTACCGCGATGATCAATGGCCGGATTACGCGGGCCTATGCGGCGGGGCATCATCCCCGGTGGCTGGCCCAGATCGATCTCATGACCGACAAGAAGTAGGAGGCGGATCCCATGGACGTGGCTACCCTGGCAGCCGTTCGGACCCTGGACCGTCACCTGGCGCCCGCGCTGGCGGTGCGCGCCCTGGACGGGCTCCCGGTCGGACAGTTCCTGGCGCACCTGGGCGAATACAGGAAGCTGTTCTCTGCGCGGCATCCGGAAGTGGCGGCAGACCTGGCGCGCCAGCAGGAGGCGCTGGATGGCGCCCCCGAGAGTATGCGGTCCCGTCTGGTACGGGCACTGGTGAACGACAGCGCCGGCGACGTGTATGACATCGCCCAGGAACTGTGCGTGGCACCAGACCTGCTTTACCTGGTCGGTCAGCTGGCTGTACGGCCTTACCTGTGGGCCTACGCCCATACGCATGCCGCAGTGGGCATGGGCGGGGTGCATTGCCCCGTGTGCGGGCGCCGGGCCCACCTGGGCCACATAGACTCGGGCAACGTCAAGTTCCTGCACTGCCCGGCCTGCGAAACGGTCTGGCGGACGTCCCGGGTGGGGTGCCCCTTCTGTGGCACGACCGATCCGCAGTACCTCGGCTACTTTACGGTGGAGGATGACCCGGAGCACCGGGTGGAGCACTGCACCGCCTGCGGCGGGTATCTAAAGGTGGTGGATCAGCGGGTCCGGGGCCGCAAGCCCGATTGGCTGGTGGAGGACGCCGCCACGGCGCACCTGGACGACCTGGCCGCTGCGGAGGGGTATCACCGGTGACAGACGCAGAAGTCCGCCCGGACTGCTTCACAAGCGGTCCGGGCGGACTTTGTTCACTCCCACTTCACTCCCCGCAACTCAACCGGTACGACCGCTACCTTGTGCATTTTGTTGTCAACGATGGCCCGGCCAACGAAGACCAGCCCCAGCAGGCGTAGGCGCCCCACGGGCGAAGCCGGCGGCTTCTCGTCCCAAGAGAAACCGTCTCCGTCCAGGGAACCGAAGCGCCTTGTCAGAACCTGCAGTTTGGCCCATCCGCCTTTCTCCAGCAGAAACCGCAGTGCCTGCCGAACCTCGGGGCGCTCTGCCGCCAGCAGGCGCTTTAGCTGGGCCGGGTCCAAAATCGCTTCCGCCAGGAGCTTCTCCCGCTCCGGACGCCGCGGGACGGGCTTGACGTGATAGTGGGCAGCACCTGCGTTCAGCCACTGCACGGGAATCTGCCGGAGGGCGGTCCGCAGGCGGAGATCCAGTTGAAGGCGCTTCTCCTCCTCCTCTTCCCGGTAAGCGTCTGCGATCATTTCGGGGTCCACGTTCGTGATAAACCCCATCTGATCCTTGACCGTGCGGATGAAGTTGACCACATGCTGCCTGAACTCAGGCGACAGCTCTTCCGTGCGGATCTTTTTCGCGTAATCAAGCGCCCTCTCCGGGTCGCGAAACTGCAGCCACAGCCCAGCCAGATTGAACTGGACAACTGGATTGTCCGGCATCATCTTGTCCGCCATTTCGAGCTGCTTCCTGGCTGCATCCAGTTCGCCCCGGTCACGCATCAAGTTCGCTAGTGTCACCATCGCCGGGGGATAGATTGTCCCCTGCCGCTCCAGATTGCTGAGCAGCTCGTAGGCAGCATCTCTTTTCCCAGCGTCGCGTAGGCGGATGGCCTCTTCGACTTTGCGGTCCAACTCCGGGTCGGGGATCTTCACGGCCTGCAGGGCAATGGTGGTTGGCCGGCCATCAACTACGGCGGAAATCGGTTGACCTGGGGCAAGAACGCCTGCGTCCGTCAGCGCCTTGGCGGCGCCCATTTTGAGGCCCATGGGCAGGCGCGGGGCAGCCAGCAGCCGCCGGCCCAGTTCGATTCCCCAGCTCCCGGTCTCGCCGATCAGGGCGTCAATCATGGGTGCACTCGAGTCCGGCTTAAGAAAGGCCATTGCGAGAAACCGGATCCGGACGGCACCCATTGCCGCCTGCGCCTTCACTGCAGCCGGAGAATGGTCATTGGGGTCGAACTCGTAGTTAGGATCGTACTCCAGCGAGAAGGGTGGCACCGTCCCTTGCTCTGCCAGCTCGGCGACCAGGATGTACGCTTCCATGAGCCGGACCCACCCCGGGTCCGCGATGCGCCTCCAGTACTTGGCGGCCTGCCCGAACTTGCCGAGGTTGAACGCTGCCACCCCTGCCGCAAAGACACCAGTCGGATGCTCACGTCCCGGCCAACGCCCGTGGAGGTCGAGCACCAACCGGTGGTCGCCGGCTTCGCCGGCGGCGCGTTTGATCGTCGCAGTGTATTCGATCCAGGCGGGGTCTCCCGCCCTCGCGCCGGCGAGACCGCGGTCCAGGTCGCGGACGGCCGCACGGACCTCCTCGATCGCGAAGTTCTCTTCGCCCAGGGCCGTGTAGGCTTGGCTGGCCAGTGCGTGAGTGAACGGCAGTGGGTCAGGGCTCTTGAGCAGTGGCGCCAGGAGCGAAACGGTTTCCCTATGGTCCCCGGCCAGGTGCCGGCAGAGTGCCCAATTGTTTAGCGCCGTCGGGGTCAGATACGTCTTGGCGGCTTGCCGGAAGCACGCCTCCGCTTTCTCCCGGCGCCCGGCATCAAGGTGCGCCCGCCCCTCATCCAACAGAGCTTCCGCTTTGGACTCCGCAGATGCCATTTGCATCCCACTTTTCCGAGGTCGTAGTGTAGGTAGTTTTCGGCGAAGGGGTGCGTGAGAACCTGCTGTTCGCTGCCGGTTCGAGCGTACGGCACGCGTACTGTCACACACTGCGCGGCCACAGCATACCCGGGCGCCTGATGGCGAGGCCCAGATGACGCCCGAATGCGCCCGAATGCACCCGAATGCCCCCGAATGGGTGCGTAAACCGTCCGTAAACCATCTGTAAACCATCCGCAAATCCACCGGCAAGGCCCCAGAAGCCCCGGGAAAGCCGGGCGCAAAGCCGACCTTAGGGAGCACAACCGAACCAACAGCCGGACCGCCCCCATACGTAACCGTGACGAAGTCCCCAACCTAACGGCCGGGTCCCACCGCCAAACGCGCCCAGATCCCGAACACATGGCGATCACCATAACGAGAGCAACCCATCGATCGACCCTAACACCGGGAAAGTAACGCCGGATCCCGGCCTCATAACGCGGCCATCGGAGTACGACAACCCGGTCACGCGACCCACCGGCTGGTCCTACCAGTAAAGGTGGTGGGGCGCCTGATCAGCCACTGCCGCGAACGGTACGTAGCCATCGATGGCGAAGGCCAGGTAGCCGGCTACGGCGACGCCTGGCGGGCGCCGTGGTTTCCCCCGGGTGAAATGATTTGCTACGCCATCGTGGAGCCCGCCCAACGGGATCTGGGAATCGGATCGCTGCTTCTGGACTGCGTCGAGCAGACCGCCCGTGAGAAGGGCGCCGCCCATATCAAGGCCCGGTTGAAGGATTCTGATGCGTCCACCCTGACATTCGTGTCAAAACGGGCTACGCGCTTGATCGCCACTTGTTCCAGTCCAAAATCGACCTGGCCGCGTGTGACTAGACCCCTCTGCGGCGCCCCTTGGAAGGGATCCGCTTCTTCACGCTGGCAGATGAGCCGGGTGAAGACACCGAGCGGAAGCTGTATGAGCTGAAGGCTTTGACCCTGCCTGCTAACCCGTCTTTCGGCGGCGGGCTATGGCCGTTTGACCAGTGGCGCCACTGGGTATTGGAGACGCCGCGTGCCGTGCCCGATTGCTTCATTCTCGCCGCCCGGCGGCACGGGGCGCCGTACATGCGGACCGATAATGACTCACAAAACGGCCCCATTCTGGCCGTCAACCGGAAGATGGGGTATATGCCGCTTCCGGGAGACTACGTGGTAATCAAGCGCCTGTCTTAAGACGAAACAGGGTAGAGGGAATCCCCCTCTACCCTCTTTCAACAACTCAGCCTAGAACATGATCTTCTGCCTGCGCATGCCCACGTTCAGCACCAGCCCGATCGCGATCATATTCGCCATCAAAGCCGAGCCGCCGTAAGAGATGAACGGCAGGGGAATGCCCGTTACCGGCATGACCCCCAGGGTCATGCCCACGTTCTCAAGCACATGGAACCCGATCATGGCGGTAACGCCCGTGGCAATCAACGTTCCATACCGATCCTTCGACGTGGCTGCTACCGACATGATCCGCCACAGCAGCAACAAGAAGAGCGCAAGGATCACTGCGCCGCCCACAAACCCGAGTTCCTCCCCGACCACCGAGAAAATGAAGTCGGTATGCTGCTCCGGCAGGAAGCCCAACTGATTCTGCGTCCCTTTGTACAAGCCCCGGCCGAACCAGCCGCCTGACCCAATCGAGATCTTCGACTGCATCACCTGGTATCCGGCGTCCGTGGGGTCTGCGGTGGGATCGAAGAAAGTCTGGAGCCGCTCAATCTGATGCTCCTGCAGCGGCCACATTGAAACGTTCCACTTGACATGTGCGTAATACCACCCGATCACGGCCGCAATCGGGCCCCCACCCAGGAGCGCCAGCTTCCACCCCGGAAACCCTGCCACATAAATCATGGCGGCGGAAATGACCACGAACACCAACGACGTGCCCAGGTCAGGCTGCAGCAGCAGCAGAATCATTAGCGGCGCCAGATGCAGGCCCGGCACGACCAGGTCCCAAATCGACTCGATCCGCTCCATCCGGTTCAAATGATGTCCCAGTGTCAGAATCAGCATGACCTTGCCGAACTCGGAGGGCTGGATCTGCCCCAACGGCCCGAGGGAGATCCAGCTCTGGGCGCCGTTCGTCAGCTTGCCCATCACCAGGACCAACGCCAGCAGGGCACAGTTCAAACCATAAAGCACCCAGGTCATCCGGGCATACTCTTCATAGTCAAACAGCATGGCAATGATCATCAGCACCAGCCCGGCGCCGGCAGCGACGATCTGCCGGTTCACGAATGCGCCGGCCCCTTCGGGCCCGATATACCCGCGGGCCGCGCTGGTAATCACCACGATCCCGATGGTAATCAGCGCCACCATGGCGAGCACCAGGAGCTTGTCCAGGTGCTTCAGCAGGCGAGTATCGAAGTTCACGGCCAGACCTCATTTCATTCAGACGCTGATCGTTTAGAGTGTACCACTCCATTATACCAACCCTGCCATGCTTAGACGACGAGAAACCACCGGGAAGTTCCGGTGGTTTCTGCTGCAAATGATGGAGCCGTTACCGGCCGCCAACCGCCGCCCGCTTCATCCGGCGGACAGGAATGTTGGCCACCAGAGCGACCTGGTTTTCGCCGCTCTGCAAAGTAACATCCATATGCTCAGTCTCAATCTCCATGTACCGCGAAATCACCGCGATGAGTTCTTCCTTCAGAGACTCAAGGAACTGGGGCGATACGTTGGTCCGGTCATGGACCAGGACCAGCCGCAAACGTTCCTTTGCGATGTCTGCGCTCGAAGTATCGCGGCCAAAAACCTTGGCAATCAGGTCCAGCACGGTATGCCCCCCCTTCTAGCCCCTGCTCAGTCCGACGATGCGCTTCAACTTCGCCCACAGGCCCTCGTCAGCGTTCAGGTCCATAATCGGCACCTGCTCACCCATGAGCCGCCGAGCAATGTTCAGGTACGCAAGGCCGGCCCTGGACTCCCGGTGGTAAACCGCCGGCTCACCGCGGTTCGTCGAGACGATGATGTGCTCGTCTTCCGGCACGATGCCCAGCAGGTCGACAGCCAGCATCTCCAGCATATCGTCGATCTCAAGCATGTCGCCGCGCTGGACCATCTTGGGCCGGACGCGGTTGACAATCAGCATGGCGGGCGCCGTGTTTTCGGCCTTGGCATCCCAAAGGCCGATAACCCGGTCGGCGTCGCGCACGGAGGAGACTTCGGGGTTGCAGACGATGATGGCCTTCTGCGCACCGGCAATGGCGTTCTTGAAGCCGTCTTCAATGCCGGCCGGGCAGTCCAGCAGGACAAAGTCGAACTCCCGGGCAAGCTGCTCAGTCAGATCCTGCATCTGCTTGGGGCTGACGTCCTTCTTTTCCCGGGTCTGGGCGGCGGCCAAAAGATAGAGGTTGTCGATCCGCTTGTCCTTGATGAGGGCCTGCTTCAGCCGTGCGTGGCCCTCAATCACGTCAACCAGGTCGTAGACGATGCGGTTCTCCAGCCCCATCACAACGTCCAGATTGCGCAGTCCGATGTCGGCGTCAACCAGGACGACCTTGTTTCCCAGTTGGGCCAGCGCAGTCCCCAGGTTGGCCGTGGTCGTAGTTTTGCCGACGCCGCCCTTCCCGGAGGTCACAACGATGACCTGTCCCATTCACGTTCCTCCTTAGCGCCCAAAGTTCCGAGCGCACGACTATCGCTTGGTCTCTGCAACCGGTGTTTCCACCACGATCATACCTTCGCGAACCCGTGCCACCTCTGGAACGGGCTTGAGCGGCTCTTCTTCGTCCGGCGCACGTCCGATGACGCTGGCGATGCGCAACTGCGTGGGACGCAACTTGGTTGCAGCCACGATGGCTGCGGCGTTTCCGGAAGCTCCGGCATGGGCTACGCCTCGCAGCGCTCCCATGACGACGATGTGCCCGGTAGCCACCACTTCGGCTCCGGGGTTCACATCGCCCAGCACAATGACATCGCCCTGGTGTCGGACACTTTGCCCGGAGCGAAGCGTGCGAGTGACGACGAGCGCAGTTTCGGATTCCGTGAGCAAGGCCGCCGCCGGAAGGGTGCCGGCCCGGCGGGACTGCTCAACCGCCTTAAGCGCCGCCTGCGCCTCTGCCACAGGGTCTCCGCCTTCGCCAACGGTCCGGAGCGTCATGCCGCATTCCTTCAGAATCGCTTCGATGGCCTCTCGCTCCGGGACGGAGAGGGGGCGGCCACCGGTCTGGACGGTCACCTCTGACCCCTGGAAGAAACGGCCGCCTTGCGCCAGTTTTTCACGGAGCCGCTGGCACACCTGATCGAACGCGCCCTCTTCCGGGAGCAGGATGACAAGTCCTGTTCTGGTCGTACCGCGAATCACTATGTCTTGACGCATGCGAGTTTCACGACCCTGCAGCCGGAATGTGAATATCCTCTGAGATTAATTCTCCTGCACGAGTTGATCTCCTGCTCCGTTTTACAAAAAATGTCGCCACGACATGCGGATGGTATTGCCGCCGCGACTACTGTCCCGTACCTACCACCCGATAGAGCTTGCGCAGGGCCGCCGGGTCATTGGGGTATGCATCCGGCACCTTGGCCGGGTCCCATGCCGGTAGCTCCACGCCGAAGTACGCGGCCTGGATCGTCCTGGCCACCGTCCCGGTGCTGCCGCCGTGACCGGCCTGTTCAACCGCTACCGCAATCGCGATTTGCGGGTCGTCCGCCGGCGCCAGCGCGACATAGAAGCCGTAGTCATCCCAGGGCGGATACTCCGCTGTTCCCGTTTTTCCGGCGGTCTTGACGCCGGGCAGCGGGTACTGTGCGTAGTCCGATGTGCCGCTCGGCGAATTGACGGCGACCATGCCCTTCAAAATCAGGTCCAGGTAGCTCTGGTCCACCTTGACCTGACCAATTTGCTCTGGACCGTACTCCTTAATCGTCCTGCCTTCGCTGTCGACGACCTTCTGTACCAGGTACGGCTTCATCACCTTGCCGTGATTGCCCAGGGTCGCAGCGTACCGGGCCAACTGGAGCGGGGTGACGTTGACAATCTGGCCAATGGCTGCGGAAATCGTGTGGCCGGGGCCCCAGTCGTCGCTCCGCTGCTGCTGCCAGATCTTCACGCGGTTGATTTCGTCGGGCAGGAGGCCGGGATTCTCGCCGCCCAGATCAATGCCGGTCTTTTTTCCGAAACCAAACTGCTCAGCCATGCTGACCAGGCGGTCGATGCCCAGCCGATAGCCCATTTCGTAGTAGTAGATGTCGCAGGAATTCATCAGCGCAAGGACTGTGTCGTTCCAGCCGTGGCCGCCCGGCAGCCAGCACTTGGGGTTGCCCAGTTTGTCATAGCGGCCATTGCAGAAGATCTTTTCGTAAGGCCCCACCACCCCGGCGGTCAAAGCCGCCGCAGAGGTCATCATCTTCCAGGTGGAGCCCGGCTGGTAGGCGGTCTGGATGGCCCGGTTGACTTCAGGCGTCAGGACCGGATCCTGCAGCTTCTTCAGGTCTTGTTCGGAGATGCCCTGTGCGAACAGGTTCGGATCGAATCCCGGCTTGCTGGCCATGGCCAGCACCGCACCGCTTTTCACGTCCATCACGACGACAGCGCCGGCCTTGGCATGCGGCCACGGGCCATCGCCGATGAGCGTGTTGCGAATGCGCCACATATCCCATTCCAGGGCCCGCTCGGCAACCTGCTGCAGGCCGGCGTCCACCGTCAATACAATACTGTTCCCCGGCTCGGGGTCAGTCGCCTGCACTTCGCCCAACGGCTGGAAGTAGTTGTTGATCTCCACCTGCCGGACGCCGGGTTTTCCGCGCAGAAAGTCATCGTAATATGCTTCGAGGCCTGTCCGTCCGACCAGTTCGCCCAGAATGTACTTGTCTTCATGCGATTGGTCGATCTCGTCCTGGCTGACCTGATTGACATAGCCCAGCATGTGCGCCGCCATATCCTTGTACTGGTACTCCCGTACGGGGTGACTCTGCACTTCCACTCCGGGCAGTTCGCCCTTTCGCTCCACAATGGCCGCGTACTGCTCCTGCGTGATGTTGTCCTTCACCCGCACGGGCTCATAGTAACGCAGTCTGGCGACCTTTTGCGCCACCATCTGCTCGATTTCCGTCAGCGGTACATCCAGAATGGCTGACACCCGCTGCAGTACACCCGGCCGCTTGTAGTATGGATAGCGAATCAGCACCGAATGGGATGGCCGGTTGCTGACCAGGGGCACCATGTTCCGGTCATAGATCAGCCCACGGGGGGCATACACGGGCAGCGAACGGGTCCGCTGCTCTTCGGCTTCCTGCAAGAACGTGCTCTGGTGAAAGAGCGTCATGTTCGCCAACTGCCCGGTGAGGCCGGCCAGGGCCAGCATCGAAGCGGCCAGAATAAAGGCGGCCCGCCGCTGAATCGGGTCCTTCTTTTCTTTGTCCACCGACTTGCCTCCTCAAAGAACAGGGGGCAGCCCCCTCACTTACAATACAAGACGGGCCTTGCGGCCCGTCGCTTTAATGGCGTCGTATCACGATTGTACCGCGCGGATCAGGTCTGAGGTATAGGTAGTATTTGTATATCCGACCATATATCAAGACGGTCAGAACCATGTCATAAAGCGCCGCCGGGAGCAGTGTTGAGCGTAATGCGCCCAGCGGAGCTACTTCCAGCCCATAGAGCCAGAAGCAAAAAACGATGATCGTCTGGCTGGCCGCCGAACCGACCAATCCGCCGGCCGGCGCCAGCAGCATGTTTTCTTTGAAGACACGCCCTTCCAGCAAACCCGACACAAGGCCGACGACGCCGTAGGACAGCACATGCAGGCCAATGAACCGGGCAGCGATCAGGTCGATGAGCAGTCCGCCAATGATGCCGCCGGCGAGCCCGACCTCCCACCCAAATAGCAGGCCGTAAGTCACAACCACTGCCAGGAGGAAGTCCGGCGTAATGCCGCCGATGGCCAGGTAGGCGGAAACCACGGACTGGAGCAGGAAAGCCAGGACAAGGATGCCCGTCAACACCCAGTATCTCACGGGGCATTTGCCCCCCTGTCCTTCTCTGCTGAATAGTGCAGGACGACGTGGACGACATCCAGTTTGTTGAAATCAACGGCCGGGCGGACGTTGACGAACTTCTCCTGAGACGGTTCGTTGCTGCCCATTCCTGCCACATACCCGATGAGCAGGTCGGCGGGCATTGGGCCCTGTCCGGACGTGAAGATGGGCTGGCCCACCTGCACCGCCGGGTCGCTGATGAAGAACTTCATGCGGACGTGGCCGCCCTGGACGGTCTCAATAACGCCCAGGTCACCTGAGGGCAGTTTGGCGCCGGCGCCGAACCCGGACTGCCCGAACCCCGCGTCAATCACCAACTGCACCGTAGACGTAAACGGCGTGACGGAGGTAATTTTCCCCACCAGCCCCTGCCAGTTCACAACGGCCATGTTGGGCTGGACCCCGTCCCGGCTGCCGTGGTTGATCAGTACCGTGCGGTACCAGTTGTCCGACGTGCGGCTGATCACCTGGGAAGTGAGCAGGGGATACGTCGATTTCTGCTTCATACTCAGCTCATTACGCAGTGCCTGGTTCTCCTGGAGCAACTGGTCGTTGCGGGCAGACAGCTGTTCTGCCCCCTGGACCTGCTCGCGCAGCTTCGCGTTGTCGGCCCGCAGCTGGGTCAGTTCGCGTATCGTGGTGCCGGCGCCCCGGAAACGTTCTGCCACGTAGTCGGTCGCTAACTGAAACGGATACAGCACCGTCGCGATGGCTTTCTCGACCACGGTAACGTCGGAGCGTTCACGCGACGTGGCAGTCATCATCCCGAAAATCACGATCAGCGCTATCAGCGCCGCCATAAGGCGGCGCAATTGCTTATTGTTTCTCATCGGTGTTGGCATCGCCGCTCCCCCCGATGCAAGGGCTGGCTAGGACTGCCGGGCCACCCGCTTCAGGATGTCAATATTATCGAGGCACTTGCCGGTACCTTTCACAACGCACAGGAGGGGCTCGTCCGCCACATGGACGGGCATGCCCGTTTCCTTAGAAATCAACGTATCGAGACCGCGGAGCAGGGCGCCGCCGCCGGTCATGACGATGCCGCGGTCCATAATGTCGGCGGCCAGTTCCGGCGGAGTGTTCTCGAGCGTGATCTTGATCGCCTCAAGAATGGAGCTGACGGGCTCCTGAATGGCCCGCCGGATCTCCTCGGACGTAACCCTGAGGGTGCGGGGCAGACCGGTGACCAGGTCGCGGCCGCGGATCTCCATGGTCTCTTCCTTGCCAAGGGCATAGGCAGAACCGATGGTCATCTTGACTTCTTCGCCCGTCCGCTCGCCGATCAGCATGTTGTAGGTGCGCTTGACGTACTGCACGATCGCCTCGTCAAGCTCATCGCCTGCCACGCGGATGGACTTGGCGGTTACCAGGCCGCCCAGCGAGATGATGGCGACTTCGGTGGTACCGCCGCCAATGTCAACGACCATGCTGCCGGTGGGCTCTTCAACCGGAAGGCCGGCGCCGATTGCAGCGGCCATCGGCTCTTCAATTACGTGCGCTTCCCGGGCGCCGGCCTGCAGAGCGGCGTCCTGAACGGCACGCCGTTCAACGCCGGTGACGCCCGACGGAATGCCGACGACCACCCGGGGCCGGAAGGGCGCCCGGCGGGGGAATGCCTTCTGGATGAAGTACTTCAGCATGATCTGGGTGATATCGAAGTCGGCAATGACACCATCCTTCAGGGGCCGGATGGCGATGATATTGCCCGGGGTACGGCCCAGCATTTGCTTGGCTTCGGCACCAACTGCCAGCGGCTCCTTGCGGTCGCGGTCAACCGCGACCACCGACGGCTCGTCAATCACAATGCCGCGGCCTTTCACAAACACAAGGGTATTAGCGGTTCCAAGATCGATCCCCATGTCGCGAGCGAACATCTGCATAAAAGACACCGCACAGTTCCCCTTTCTTCACGAGGCGCCCTGTCTAGGACCAGTCCCCCAGCTTCCGTTCCCGAAAACTGATGAACCGCCCCTCTCCAATGACCAGGTGGTCCAGTACTTCGATGCCAATCAACTTACCTGCTTCGATCAGCCGCCGGGTGATTTCCCGGTCCTCACGGCTTGGGGTCGGATCCCCGCTGGGATGGTTGTGGATGAGAACAACGGCGTGAGCATTTTGCCGGATCGCTGCCTTGAAAATCTCCCTGGGATGAACCAGGGTGGACGTTTGCGTCCCTACCGTTACTTCTTCGACGTTCAAGACGTGATTCTTTGCGTTCAACAAAATTACCATGAATTGTTCTTGTTCGCGACGGGACAGGCGCGGTGCCATGAAGTCAAAGACGGCCTTCGGGTTGCTGACCTCATAAGTGCGCAGTCTCTGCGTCTCCTGACGGGTGCGCCAGCCCAGCTGCAAAGCCGCCAGTATCTGGCACAGCTTGGCCGGCCCGATGCCGGGAACGACGCGCCGAATCTCCGCTTCCGTCAGGCGGAGCAAACGCACCAACGGAGCCTCAGGGTCTTCCGACTCACAATGATGCAGTAACCGGTGCGCCAATTCAATAACCGAATGGCCCGGAACCCCGGTTCGGAGCAAAATGGCAAGCAATTCGGCGTCCGTCAGTTTCTCGGGACCGTGGCGGAGCAGCCGTTCACGGGGACGCTCCTCCGCGGGCAGCATCTTCACCGGAACCGACAAGCGCAACGCCCCTTTCCGGGGCTTCCCTACAGGACGCTTACACCGAATTGGGAGAGCATGGAGACCGTGCGGCAAAGGGGAAGCCCGACTACTGTAAAGTAGTCGCCATGTATGGCGCTGATCATGGCTGCGGCCCGGCCCTGAATGCCATAGGCGCCGGCCTTGTCCATGGGTTCGCCCGAGTCGACGTAGCGTTCAATTTCGCCCTGCTCCAGCGGTCGGAAGCGGACGGTTGTGGTTTCATGACCGACAAGCTCCCGGGCGCCCGCCACCAGGGCGACGCCCGTCATGACCTGGTGATCCCGGCCCGACAGGGCCCGCAGCATAACAACAGCTTCTGCTCGGTCCCGCGGCTTGCCGAGAACCAGCTCATCCACCACCACGATGGTGTCAGCCCCCAGCACCAGGGCGCCGGCCTCGCGGGCGGCAACGTCCCGGGCCTTGGCCAGAGCCAGATGTTCCACGAGGCTACCTGGCGACATAGGCTCCGAGACCTGCTCGTCCACCTGGCTGGGAACGACACGAAAGGAAACGCCGACTTGCCGCAGCAACTCCTGGCGGCGCGGCGACGCAGAAGCGAGAACGATTTCCAACCCGTTCACCTCAGCGGCTAGACGTTACGAAGGGCGAGCCACAGCGAAAGCACCAGCCCGATGGCCCCTCCGACTGATAGTTTGATCGCAATACCGAGGGTTAGAATCACAAACCCCAAATTCACATTGGTCGGACTGAAGCCGAGCGGAATGGACTCGTTCAGAAAACGAAGGGCCGCCACCTGATTTGCGACCGTAGCCCCCAAAAGTTGCCCTATGACGGTACCGATCAGGGCCCACAGGAAAATCAGCCAGCCTCGGCTCACGAATATGCCTCCTCAAGATTCGCTCCCCGTATCGTCCGTATGACGGTGACAAACTTCAAATGGTTTCGGGGTGGCGGAAGCAAATTCCTTCGCCGTTTGACCTGTCCGGATAAAGCATACCAGAGCTTCGACTTCATGGCAATATCTTCCATTCGCGGACAACAAGAAGACCGCCACCATGGGGGCGGTCTTGCCTGTGCAGGCTATTTTCCAGCCTGGAAAGCCATATATTGATCCACCAGGGTCATGTACTGCGCCATGGCTGCCTGGTACTCACCATCAGTGGGCGAGGCAGTGCTCAGGGCATCGAGCGTGGTGGCATTTGCGCTGGCGGTCGAAGCCATGTTGGCCAGTTCCTTGACCCGGGCATCCTTGCTGTCGCTGAGCGCTGCAGCCAGGTCGCTGAGGCCCTTGCCGGACTCGGCGAGGGCTGCCGTGTCGGCGCCCGGGTTCTCCAGCCACATCTTGACTTCCTGTAGATAGGTGTTCAGCAGATCCATGCCCTTGCGCATGTCGGACGTCGTCATCCCGGTAGCGGCTGCAGGGACGGCCTCCGGATTATACTTGACGGCCATTTCGCGGATGGTGGCCTTCTCATAGTCCTTCTTGAGCGCCTGGACCCTGGCCTTCGCCGTCTCAGCTTCTTCTTTGGTGGCGAAGGGACCCACATAGACCGGCGTTACGTTATTCTTGGTGGCCCCAACCACGGGCGAAAGCCCCGCGGTGTTCATATCGTTAACAGCGTTCATGTAGTTCGCCTTGGAGCGGAACGCGCCGACCTGAATGAAGCGAAGGTCGAAGTCGCCGGGCTCTGCCGTTACGGCACTGCCGATCCCGGGAGTCCCCTTGGGGTTCCCCGTCTCAGCCGCATTGCGGCCGTTGATCCACTTGCCGATGCTGTCGCCGGCAAACCAGGCCGCAAGCAGCGCCAGGATGGTGGCCAGGATGAAACCGCCGCCCCACCGATCCTTGATTTTCTGCTGCGCCGGACGTCCAAACCGCTGATGCATGTTGTCCCCTCCCGCGTGGTTGGTGGATTTCCCGCCGATGGGACGGCACGCACCTGCCCGGCCATGGTTCCGGTCAGACGCCGTTCCGACTTAGCGGGTCCTTTCTCCACCACCATATGAGGACGAGGTACAGGTTATTCTTGTCCTGCGCAGACAACCCACTTCGCTTATGGGGCAAGCAAGTGGCGCCGTGCCGGCCCTACTGTATAGAAGGAACCGGTAATCACCACCAGGCCCGATTCGCCCGCTGCTGCCAGCGCCTTGTCAACCGCGCCTGCCACGTCCGGCTCCACAGCAACGTCCGCCCGGCCCAGGCGCCGGCAGACTTCCGCCAGCGATTGCGCCGGGAGGCGGCGGGGGCTCTCCGGCGTGGCGACCCAAATGGTCTCGGCCAGCGCCAGCAATGGCTCGGCCATTGCCTCGACATTTTTGTCGGCAAGGGCGCCGAAAACCAGCGTGACCCGGTATCCCGGAAAGTACTGGCGTACCGCCTCGGCCAGCGCCCGGCATTTCGCCGGATTATGCGCGGCGTCCAGCAGGACTATCGCTGTGCCCTGACCCCTTAACAGTTCCATCCGACCGGGCCACGACACCCGGGCAAACCCCGCCCGCACCGCAAATTCGGCAACGCCGCACAGTTCCAGCACCCGCAGGGCCACAGACGCGTTGGCCGCCTGATGCTCGCCCAGCAGGGGCAGACGCACGCCGCGGTACCAGCCCCGGGCGCCGAGCAGGTCAACGACCTGCCCCTCCGGTCCGAATTCGACGACACGGTGATCATGAGGGCGCACTTCAATCAGGACGGAGTCCTGTGACAGCGCTTCCGCCCGGATGACCTCCAAGGCGCCCGGGTGCTCCGTGCCGGTTACGCACGGCACTGCTGGCTTGATGATGCCGGCCTTCTCCCACGCAATCCGCTCTTCGGTGTTTCCCAGCCAGTCGGTATGGTCCAGGCCGATGTTCGTAATGCACGCGACCACTGCATTGTCGATGGCGTTCGTGGCATCGAAGCGCCCGCCGACCCCGACCTCCAACACCAGCCAATCGACCTGCCTGCGGGCGTAAAAAACGAAGCCCACCACCGTTGTGACTTCAAACTCGGTGGGCTGCTCCCAGCCATCGGCAACCATGGCCTCCACGTGTGACCGGACCAGCGCCACCAACTCTGCGAGCTCGGCATCGCCGATATCCTGACGGTTGACCTGGTAGCGGTCCGTGAACCGCTCCAGCGAAGGCGACGTGTACAGCCCGACCCGAAATCCCGCCGCCCGCAGCCCGGATTCCACCAGTGCGGCCACGGAGCCCTTGCCGCTGGTGCCGGTCACGTGAACGATACGCCCGCACCGCCGGTCGGGGCGCCCCAGCCGGCACAGCAGCTCCTGCGTGCGCTCCAGGCCAAGTTTCACCCCGAACCGCTGCAGGCTGTGCAGATACTCGATCGCTTTCTGATAGTGCAACTCCATCTACTCCAATTCTTCGCCAAGCCCGAAGGGCCGGCCGCGTTCAGGACGAACGTCGGCCGGCCCCGGCAGTTCCCCGTCGAATCCGTTACAGCTTGCGCAGCATCTCGAGCCGGCCGTTGATCGCAGTCAGCTTCTCTTCCAGAGCCGCGGCTTCCTCCCGGGTCTTCTCGATTACCTCGGGCTTCGCCTTTGCCAGGAATCCCTCGTTGCCAAGCTTGTTACGGAGCTTTGTGAGCTCCGCCTCGGTGGTGGCGGCCTCCTTGGCCATCCGCTCAATCTCCTTGGGCACATCGATCAGCCCGCCGACGGGCACGTACACTTCCAGACCCGTCAGGACGGCGGTTGCCGAGTTGGCCGGCTTCTCAGGCGTCACGGCCTGAATCGTCAGGCTGGCCATCCGGCCCAGGCTCTCCACAAACGACCGGCCCGCTTCCAGGGTCTTGAGCGCCTCATCGGTCGTGGCCATCAAAATGGCATCGATCTTCGCGTGCTCACCCAGCCGGAACTCGGCCCGGATCGACCGCAACGCCTTGATCGCATCGATAATCAAGCCCATTTGAGCGGCAGCTTCGGGGTCCTCCCACCCGGCCACGGGCGTCGGGTACGGCGTCACGGAGACCGAAGGCTTGAGTTCCGCCTGGCCGCTCTGCTCGGCAATCGCCGCGGCAGTCTCGATTTGCGCTGACTGGGCGGGCAGCTTCTGCCAGATCGCCTCGGTAATGAACGGCATGAACGGGTGGAGCAGGCGCAGCGTGCCTTCCAGCACAAGGGCCAGCGTCTCCTGAGCGGCGACCCGGCTGGCGTCCTCCTTGTTATACAGGCGGGCCTTTACCAGTTCGATATACCAGTCGCAGAACTCGCTCCAGATGAAGTCGTAGATCGCCCGGGCGGCCTCGCCGTACTGGTACTCGCCGAGCAGACGGTACACATCCTTAACCGTCTCGTTGAAACGGTGGCGAATCCAGCGGTCGGTCACGTTAAGGGCGCCCTCATCCACCGCCGTTTCGGCGTCCCAGTCCTCCAGGTTCATCAGCACGAAGCGGCTGGCGTTCCAGAGCTTGTTGGCGAAGTTGCGGGCCGCCTCGACTTTGTCGGCATAGAAGCGGCTGTCGTTGCCCGGCGTGGTGCCCGTCACCAGCATAAAGCGCAGGGCGTCCGTACCATACTTGTCGATCACATCGAGCGGGTCGACAATGTTGCCGAGCGACTTGGACATCTTCCGGCCCTTCTCATCGCGGATCAGACCATGTAGCACCACCGTATGGAACGGAATCTTACCCGTCAGTTCCAGACCGGAGAAGATCATGCGGGCGACCCAGAAGAACAGGATGTCGTACCCGGTGATCAGCACGTCGCCGGGATAGAAGTAACTGAGATCATCCGTCTTGTCCGGCCAGCCGAGGGTCGAGAACGGCCACAAGGCAGACGAGAACCAGGTGTCCAGGGCGTCTCCATCCTGATGAATCTTTGCGCTGCCGCAGTGCGGACAGGCCGTGGGATCCTCCACCTCAGCCGTCTGACCGCCGCAGTCGTCGCAATACCAGACGGGAATCCGGTGGCCCCACCAGATCTGCCGGGAAATGCACCAGTCCTGGATATTCTCCATCCAGTGCAGATAGACTTTCGTAAACCGCTCGGGCACGATCTTGATGTCGCCGTCGGCTACCACTTTGGCGGCGGGCTCGGCAAGGGGCTTCATCTTTACATACCACTGCCGCGAGATGATCGGCTCCACCACGGTCTCGCACCGGGCGCAGCAGCCCACGGCGTGCCTGTGCGGCTCGATCTTCACCAGCCAGCCCTCGGCCTCGGCATCGGCGACAATCTGCTTGCGACACTCGTAGCGGTCCATGCCCGCATACTTGCCGCCGGCAGCCGTAATTTTGCCGTCCAGGCCGATCACCTGGATCGACTCCAGGTTATGGCGCAGGCCCATCTCGAAGTCGTTCGGATCGTGGAACGGCGTCACCTTGACGCAGCCGGTGCCGAACTCCTTCTCCACGTATGCGTCCGGGAAGATCGGAATGTCGCGGCCGGTCGCCGGGTGGCGGACCAGCTTGCCATGGAGCGCCTGATACCGCTCATCCTCAGGGTTCACGGCAATGCCGGTGTCGCCCAGCATCGTCTCCGGGCGGGTCGTGGCCACTTCAATGTAGCCGTTGCCGTCAACCAGCGGGTAACGGAAGTGCCAGAGGTGGCTGTCCCGCTCCTCGTATTCCACTTCAATGTCGGACAGGGCCGTCATGTCCTTGGGACACCAGTTGGTAATCCGGGTGCCCTGGTAAATGAGCCCCCTCTTGTACAGCTGCACGAAAAAGGCCCGCACGGCCTTCGAGAGCCGCTCGTCCATGGTGAAAGCTTCCCGGCTCCAATCGACCGAAACGCCGAGCTTGCGCAGCTGGCTGGAAATGGTGCCGTGATACTTGGCCTTCCATTCCCACACCTTTTCCACAAACTTCTCGCGCCCCATTTCCTGACGGGTGGGGCCGCCCTGCTTGCGCAGGTCCTGTTCCACCTTGATCTGGGTGGCGAGGCCGGCGTGGTCAGTGCCGGGCAGATACAGCGTGGGTTGCCCCTGCATGCGCTTCCACCGGATCATGATATCGATCATCGTGTTGTTGAGGGCATGCCCCAGGTGCAGGACGCCCGTGACGTTGGGCGGCGGAATCACGATCGTGTACGGCTGCTTGCCCTCGACACGCGGGGCCTGGTAGAACTTCCCCTCGAGCCAATACCGGTAGCATTCGTCCTCCACCAGTTTCGGGTCGTACTTGGATGCGAGTTCTGCCGTCGGGTTCTGGATTTCCTCGGACACGGTCACTACCTCCTCAAATCGAAAAGCCCCGGCACGTCCTATAAGGACGAGCCGGGGCTCGCGGTACCACCTTACTTCCTCCACCCGCTTGAGGAACGGGGGAGACTCTCTGGTGCTGTAACGGGCAGAACCCGGCCCACCCTAGCGGTGCGGATGTCGCACCGTTCAGGAGAGCAGCATCAGCGGCGACCTTCACTCCGGCCGGCCCGGCAACCCTTGCACCCGGTGGGGTTCCCTCGCTGGGGGCGGCTGTGGGAGTTACTCCTCCGCGTCAACGCCGTTGTCACTTCTAGTCAAAGTTGTATACGCCCATGATATGCCGTGCGTTGCCACTTGTCAATCTGAGGAAAGCGAGCAATGATGGCGCAACGATAGTTATGCACTCTGGCTGTTCTTCATATGCCAGCGCTGCCGGCTGAGATTCATGAGAAGAACAGCAGCCGGATCCTGCCGCCGAATGCTCGGCTCCAGCACCGCCCGCCGGCGGAAGCCAAGCTTTTCGTAGGCCCGAATGGCCCGGATGTTTGTTACGAAGACCCGCAAGTATACGGATTCCAGGCCCATTGCGCCAAACGCGGCATCGAGAGATGCCCGAATGGCGTCCGTGCCGTAGCCATGCCCCCAGTAATCCTTGTCGCCGATGCAGATGCGCAGCTCGCTCGAGCTGTTCCGCCAGTTGAGGTGAGCCAGTTCCAACTCACCGATCAGCCGGCCGTCCAGGGTCTCAATGGCCCAGGTGCGGCACGTCCGGTCGCTGTTGACGGCGCGGAACCAATCGCTGATGTCCATTTCCGCGTACTTGCGGCCCATCAGTCCGATGATCTCGGGATCGACGTCCCAGGCGTGCAAGATCGGCAAATCGGCGGCAACGACCCGTCGGAGGACCGTTAGTCTGCCAATCACCCGATCCAGTTCTGCATCGGCTTTACGCGGCCGCTTCGGCTTCGTGTCAATGTCCATGTTGCAATCCAGCCCGTCCTCCGCTGTTAAGGTGGGAGTCGATACGGATTCACGAGGCTGTCGTTTCGACGGGTGCGCGTCGTGTCCCTCTAGGGAATTCAAGGCGCGGCAGTCTTGCGGTGGCAAATGGGGGCCAAAATGCAGGTCAGGCGACCCCGTCCCCAACGGAATCGCCTGAGCCCGTTAGTCCTTCAGTTCACGGTAAAGCTTGATCAGCATCTCCGTGAGCTTCTCCCGTTGGCGACCTTCCCAGACACCGGCAAGGCCCGCCAATTCCACCGCCAATTCCCGCTCGATCGCCCCGACTTGATCACCCTTTTCGGTAAGCCGAACGGTAATGACCCTCCGATCGTCGGTGCTGCGTTCACGCTTGAGCCACTGATCCCGCTCGAGGCGATCTACGATGCCCGTCACATTGCCCCGGCTGCAGTTGAGTTGCTCGCTAAGCCCGCCGAGCGTCACGTTGTTGTCCTGCACCGCAGCTTTCAGCAGTTGAAACTGCGGTGAAGTCAAACCGTACCGGGCACTCAGAAAGCGATCGCAGCGCTTTTCGATCAGGTCGGAGATGAGCTGGATTAACGGCAGAACCCCTTCGGCCTGGACCTCTTCGGGAACCATCGCCTGCGCCTGTTCTATCTCGCTCAAAGCCCCTCACCCCGTCCCCTTTGGAAAGATTCTTTGTCTAGTTGTCCTCTAGTGCTTTTAATCATGATTATACCAAATTGGAATAAACAGTCAACACACTGACAGGAAAATTTTTTCTCGGCTAGGCGATGTTTAGCGGGAAAACAAATCCGGAACGGGCAACCCGTTCCGGATATGCGGCCATGATCAGTCAGCCGTTTCTGCCAGGCGCCGGCGCACAACTTCCGCCAGCCGCCAGCGCTGCAGCGCAGCGTCGAGAATGCTGTTTACCAGCTGCTCATAGGTATACCCGCCCTTATCGGCCTGCCGGCAGAGATCGCTAAACCCCGGGCTGAGCCCCGGCAGGGCATTGACCTCTAATACATACGGAATGCCGTCGGCACCCATACGGATATCCACCCGGGCAACATCAACGCACCCTAACGCTCGAAAGGCAGCGAACGCCGTGCGCTTGAGCAGTTGTTCCGTCGCCTGGTCAACCGGCGCCGGGCAGAGGTAGTACTCGTCGGCATCCCACTCCTTTTTGAACTGGTAGGAGTAGATGTTGCCGTGGCCGGTCGGCACAATGCCGTAGTTGAGTTCCATGATGGGAAAGATGGTGGGGTTTTCGTTGCCGACCAGTCCGACCGTAAACTCCCGTCCGTCTATGAACTCTTCCACCAGAGCAGCCTGTCGATACATATCGTGCACGTACTGAACCCGTTCCACGAGTTCGGAGGGCGTGTCCACTTTTGAGTCAGGGGTGATGCCCATGCTTGAACCTTCGTTCGCCGGCTTTACGAAGAGCGGAAAACGCAATCCATTCCAGTCAATCATTTCACCAGGTGCGATGGTCTTGAACGCGGGCGTGGGAACGCCGTGATACAGGAGCATCTTCTTGGCTGCCGCTTTATCCAGCGACAGTGCCAGCGCCAGTACACCGGAGCCGGTATAGGGAATCCCCAGCATTTCCAGCAAGGCCGGGATCTGCGACTCGCGGCTCTCGCCGCGCAGACCCTCGCAAATGTTGAAGACGATGTCCGGTCTGACTGCTCGGAGCTTCGGGTACGCCTCTTCGTCTCCTTCAATCCGGACCACTTCGTGCCCGACCGACGTCAGTGCCGCTGCAATTGCCTTTACCGTCTGCTCGCTGTCCAGTTCTGCATGTGCGTCAGGGGGCTCTCCTTCCTCGGGCGGCTCGTTCTTACCGAGGTTATACATGAGCCCAACAGTTAGTCCCATCGCCCCGGGGTCATCTCCTTACTAGAGGGCGCTTTTCCTTGTGCCGCAATAGATTGAATCGTCGCCCCCAATAGTTACATACATCATAACACTAGGGATTCAACTGTCAATATGTAACAACAGTAGACCGTTACCCGCTCGTTTGCTACCATTACAGGTGGCTGTTGACAAGTCTTTCGGTACTCGGGGGAATGATTGGTTGCGCATCCGAACCTGGCAGGCCGACGTGCTGCTTTCAGTCGTTACCGCAATCTGGGGAGCGACTTTCCCGGTCGTGAAGAACGCCACCGACCTTTCAGCCGGTGGCGTTCCAACCTATTGGTTCCTGGCAGCGCGGTTCACCCTGGCGGCCGTGCTGCTGGCCGCGATTTTTTGGCGCACCTTGTCCGCGGCGCCGCTGCGTACATGGGCAGCCGGCGCCCTGGTGGGCACGTTCCTGTTTTCGGGCTACGCCTTCCAGACGTTCGGTCTGGCATATACCACCAGCGCCAAAGCGGGCTTCATCACCGGTCTGTGTGTGGTTGGCGTACCCGTTCTGACGGTATTATGGCTGAAGCGGAAGCCGCAGCCCGGTGCCTGGATCGGCGTGGCTACCGCAACGGCGGGACTTGCCCTCCTGTCGCTGAATGCCGACTTGCTCCCAACATATGGCGACTTGCTGGTCTTTCTCTGTGCGATCGGCTTCGCGCTGCATATTACGGCGGTGGGCCGGTTTGCCGGTCCCCACGATCCCACGGCCCTGGCTGTCATCCAGATTGGCATGGCGGCCCTGCTTTCCTGGCTGCTGCACCTGGCCGACAAGGGAACCGTGGCGCCCGGCGTTCCTAACGTGGCGTGGTTTACCGGCCCGGGCAATGTGGTGTTGGCCTGGTTAATTTGCGGTGTGGCGGCAACAGCTCTGGCCTTCTGGCTGCAAAATGTACTGCAGCCACATACGACGCCGACGCACACAGCGCTGATCTTTGCCGCTGAACCTGTGTGGGGAGCCGTCTTCTCGTTCCTCCTGCTTGGCGAAACGCTGACCATGCGGGCCGGCATTGGGGCGGCACTGATCCTGGCCGGCATGCTGCTGGCCGAGCTGCCCATTGGTGGGAAGCGTGTTCAATCTATCGCAGGAGATTGAAGATAAGAGACAAATTATTACACAGATTACACAGATCTGCACAGACTCTCATGGTCTTCCAATCTGGTCCTCCAGGCTCCCTTCGGGCAACGGGCGTTTTACACTATATATCTAATAAATATGTGTAATCCTATAATCTGTGTAATCTGTGTAGAAATGTCTTTTGATTTCTGGGTAAAAGGCCGCCTGCACCAGGCGGCCCACTGCCATTTCCTCTATTGCCCGAGTTGGAATCTCGCCATCGCTTCTCGCAGCCGGGCGGACGTCGCCGTCACTTGCGAGGCGCACGCCACCGTATCAGCCACCGAGCTGGAGACCTGCTCCGAGGCCGCAGCGAGGGCCATGGACGAGTCGCTGTTGGAGCGGGCGCCCTGCTCCACGGTGCCAATGAGTTCCTCGACGCTCCGGGCGCTGCCCAGCATCTGGGCGGCGGTGGCCGCGTTCTCCTCTGCGATGGCAGTAAGGCGATGGGTCGCCTCCACTACCTGCGCCCCGGCTGCAGAGATCTCTTCGGCCGCCGCAGAGATCGATTCCACCTGCCGCTGCGTCTCCTCCACGGCCTGCAAAATGTGGCTCAGCGAGGTGCCGGCATCCCGGGCCAGTTCGGTCCCCGAGAAGACCTCATGGGTACCGGCTTCCATGGTGGACACCACTTGTCCCGCTTCATCCCTGAGGGTACCCACCCGGTCGGCGATGTCGCTGGCAGCCCGGCGCGACCGTTCGGCCAGGCGCCGCACCTCACCTGCCACCACCGCAAACCCCTTGCCGTGCTCGCCCACCCGTGCGGCTTCGATCGCTGCGTTCAGGGCGAGCAAGTCTGTCTGCTCGGCGATTTCGGAGATTAGCTGAAGAATCTCGTCGACCTGGCCCAGGCTGGCACTGAGGTGCTCAACCCGACCCGCAGCGGCCACAACGGTATCCCGCACCCGGTCCATGCCGGCGACCACGGCCTCAACGGCCCGGCCGCCCGCATCGGCGGCAGAGCGGGTGTTGGTGGCGGCATCGGCAACCACTTCGGCCCCGCCTGCCACCTGATCAATCGCGCTGGCCACCTGCTGAACCACCTGGGCAACCTGCTCTACTTCTTTGGCCTGGGAGGTCGCCGTATGGGCGACCTGCTCGGCGGCGACCCGGAGTTCCTCGGTTGCCCTGGACCCGCTGGCAGCCTGAAGGCTCTGGTCGGCGGCAATCCGGCGGACCTGGTCGATCTGGCTGGTCGAAGTCCTGGCGGCAGATGCCGTCTGACCTGCCACCGTCTGCAGCCTGCTCCCCGCACCGTCCAGTTCGCCAGCGGTAGCGGCGACATTTTGGACCATGGTCCTGAGGGACGCTGACATGGTGTTCAGACTCTGCGTAATCTGTCCCACTTCATCCCGGCTGTAAACGGGCACCGGCCCGTGGGACAGGTCACCCCTGGCGATTAGCTCCATGGCATGGCGCAGCTCCCGCAGCGGTTTCACGACTAACCGCGCGAAGAGGATGGCGGCGCCCATGCAGACAAGCAGCAGAGGCAAGGTAACAATCGCCACATTCCTGAACATCTCCTGGAAGATCAGGTTCAGCTGCTGTTCGGTTACGCCGCCCTTAAGGGCGCCGGCATGCAGGCTGATCCAGATCACGACGCCCGCGAGGCCAAGCGGTGCAAACGCCCAAGTAACCAGTGTGGCAATTGTACGGGGGACAAAGTTCCATTGGAGTGGATTAAGCAGCAGCCTCATTCTGGTTGGGCCTCCCCCGCAAATCCGTGAGTAACCTCATTAAATCACAATGCCTCCCACAATGGGAGTCTATTTGGTGTTATTAAATTACTCGTCCTGGAGCTTTAGGTTATCTACGTCACTTCCGGGTAACGGAGAGCACCCAGGGGAGCAACTGGTCGCGCCCTAACCCTTCTTCTGCCGAATAGACCAGTAGCGCCTCTTCCCCAGGCGACGCCGATCCGGCCGGGTTGGGTGCCACAATGGCCTTCATGCCCAGGTCCTGCGCAATGACGCGCAGGTTCGCCGGCCGCTCATTGCGTGACAGCTTGTCCGCCTTTGTCGCAATGCAGAGGCGCACTTTGCCGTAATGGCGCAGCCAGCTCCACATGGCAATATCGTCCTTGCTGGGCGGGTGGCGCAGGTCGACAATCTGCAGGACCGCCTTCAGGTTTTCACGGGTCAGCAGGTAATGCTCAATCAACTTGCGCCAGGACTGCTTTTGACTCTCGGAGACGCGGGCGTAGCCGTACCCCGGCATATCCACAAAGTAGAAAGCCCCGGTGGCAACAGCCGCATCGCGTGCGCTGCCGCGCAGGCTGAACCGTTCTTCACCTTCCGCGGGGGGCAAGTGGGGGTCGCCGAAGTTCGGCTTTCCTTCAGGCCAAATGCGATAAAAGTTGAGCGTCTGCGTGCGCCCGGGCGTGTTCGATGTCCGGGCAAGCTTGGGTGACCGGAGCAGGCTGTTGAGCAGCGATGATTTGCCGACGTTTGACCGCCCCACCAATCCGATTTCCGGCAGGTTATCAGTCGGGAACTGTCTAGCCGCCGCTGCGCTCAGGACAAATTCTGAGAAGATGGCCACGGGATACACTCCTCGTAAGCAACTCGCGGGCAGGTGCGCGGAAGGGCACTTGCCGCTCCCGCGCACCCGTAAGGGCTTTCGTTACACCACCGGCGGATTACCCTGAACCTGGTTTACGTTGTCCGGCAGGGCTTCGGGCGGAGGAACCACCTGCTCTTCCTCAACCGGCGCTTCACCAAGGGCGAGTTTGAGGACTTCATCCATATGCTCGACGAGATGGATGTCCAACTTCTTGCGAATGTTGCCCGGAATATCTTCCAGGTCCTTCTCGTTCTCCTTGGGCAGAAGAATGTCGGTAATGCCGGCCCGGTGGGCGGCCAACAACTTCTCCTTCACCCCGCCGATGGGCAGCACCCGGCCCCGGAGGGTAATTTCGCCGGTCATGGCCACGCTGGCTTTGACCGGGCGCCCCGTCAGAGCGGAGACCACGGCAGTTGCCATAGTAATGCCCGCCGAAGGGCCCTCTTTCGGAACAGCGCCTTCCGGCACGTGAATGTGAATGTCGTACTTGGTGTGGAAATCTTCCGCGATGCCCAGTTCCTTGGCCCGGGAGCGAATGTACGAGAACCCGGCCTGGGCCGACTCCCGCATGACCTCACCCAGTTTGCCGGTCAGCAGCAGGTTCCCCTTGCCCTTCAGGACTGTCACTTCGATCGGCATTACGTCGCCGCCCAGTTCCGTGTATACCATGCCGGTGGCAACGCCTGCTTCATCCTGCTTGGCCTTCTTGCCCCAGGCAAAACGCGGGGCGCCCAGGTAATTGTGCAGGTTCTGGGTGGTCACCCGGACGGCAGTGGCATCGCCGCGGGCGATCTCACGGGCGGCTTTGCGGCAGACGTTGGCGATCTGGCGCTCCAGGTTGCGGACGCCGGCCTCGCGGGTGTACTCCCGCACAATGCTGCGCAGCACGTTTTCGGAGACCTCCAGGGTCTCTTCCGTCAGGCCGTGATCTTTGCGTTGCTTGGGCATGAGATGCCGCTTGGCGATTTCGACCTTCTCATCTTCGGTGTAGCCGGAGATGTTGATCAGTTCCATGCGATCAAGGAGCGGCCGGGGAATGTTCCAGACCACGTTGGCCGTGGTGATGAACAGCACGTTGGAGAGGTCAAACGGGCTCTCGATGTAATGGTCGGAGAAGGAGCTGTTCTGTTCGGGGTCCAGCACTTCCAACAGTGCCGAGGCCGGGTCGCCCCGGAAGTCGGACGACATTTTGTCGATTTCGTCCAGCAGGAAGACGCAGTTCTTGGTACCCGCCTGCCGCATGCCCTGAATGATCCGACCGGGCATGGCGCCCACATAAGTGCGGCGGTGCCCGCGAATTTCGGCTTCGTCACGGACGCCGCCCAAGGAGATCCGGACGAACTTGCGCCCGAGGGCGTTGGCGACGGACTTGGCCAGCGAAGTCTTGCCGACTCCGGGCGGTCCACCCAGGCATAGGATGGGACCCTTCATCTTGGCGACCAGCTTGCGCACGGCCAGGTACTCCAAAATGCGGTCCTTCGGCTTTTTCAGACCGTAATGCTCGTTCTCCAGGATCTCTTCGGCCTTCTTCAGGTCGATTTGATCATCGCTCATTTTGGCCCAGGGCAAGTTGGTGACCCACTCGAGGTAGTTGCGCACGACCACGGCTTCGGCGGCCATGGGGGGCATCTTCTCGAGCCTGTCCACTTCACGCAGGGCCTTCTCCTTCACTTCGTCGGGGAGGCCGGCCTCTTCAATTTTGGAGCGGAACTCCTCGGCTTCCGTGCCTTTTTCGTCCCGCTCGCCGAGTTCCTTTTGAATGGCCTTGATCTGCTCACGCAGGTAGTACTCCCGCTGCGTTTTCTCCATTTGCTTGCGGACGCGGACGTTGATTTTCCGCTCCAGCTCCAGCACTTCCATCTCGCTGGTGAGAATGTCGCTCACCCGTTCAAGCCGCTTGACCATGTCAAAGATCTCAAGCACGGACTGCTTATCTTCGATCTTTAGCGTCGTGAGGTGCGCGATGATGGTGTCCGCCAGGCGGCCGGGCTCGTCCAGCTGCACCACGGTAACCAGCTGCTCGGGGGGGACTTTCTTGGACGCCTTGATATACCGCTCGTATTGATTGACCACCATGCGCATGAGCGCTTCAATCTCGGCGTTCTTGGACTGATCGTCCTCGTACTCTTCAACAGCCACCCGGAAGTACGGATCTTCCGTGGCGTAGTGGTCAATGCGGGCACGGGAGAGGCCTTCAAACACTACCTTGATCGTCCCGCCCGGCACCTTCACTACCTGTTTAATCTCTACGATGGTACCAACGCTGTAAATGTCACCTGTTCCGGGATCGTCGACCTTGGTGTCCTTCTGCATCGCCAGGACCATCCGACGGTCTTCCAGCATCGCCTGGTCAACCGCCTTGATCGACTTCTCCCGGCCTACCTCCAGGGGGACGATCATCGTCGGGAACACAATCTGACCCCGAAGAGGCAGCAGGGGGAGCTCAGGGAGCTTGCCCTTTCTGTCGTTGGCCATCGGCGTCACCTCCTGGTTACTGCCTTGATTTAGATTCTAGCACAAGTGTGTGTTCTTAAGACGTGCCTTTCCCTTCACCAGGTTCGCACCATGCCCGTCTCATTTTTTCCATGCAGACACGGCTCTAGCGTGCGTCAAGCCGTCCTGCCATATGCAGCGGGACGGCCTGACCTCCGCGGCTCAGTGCTTCAGTCCGGAAACGCTTACGGCGGGCTGCGGCAGGGCCGGGATATCGATCAGAACGGTCGGCCGGTCGGGTTCTTCGGCGGGCGCCGCCGTGACGATAACAGGCACGGTCTCCTCGACAGTCAGGGCCAGGTCAAAGACCTGCTCCAGCCGTTCCACGGGGATTACCTTGACACCGGGCACCTCCCGGAAGCACTCCTGCCAGTTCTCCTGCGGAATCAGCACCCGAGTGCAGCCGGCCTGCCGGGCGGCCGCGACTTTGGCCACCACGCCGCCCACCGGCTTGACGGCGCCGCGAATGGAGATCTCGCCCGTCATGGCCAGCCGGTTGTCAACCGGCTTACCCTTGAAAGCGCTGTAAATCGCCGTAGCGATCGTCACGCCCGCACTGGGGCCGTCGACGGGAATGCCGCCGGGGAAGTTGACGTGAATGTCAAAGTCGCGGGCATCACAGTCCAGGAACTGCTTTAAGACGGTCAGGACATTCTCCACGGAGCCTTTTGCCATCGACTTGCGCCGCATGGTCCGCCCGGGGCTACCCATCTCCTCCTCCTCCACGACGCCGGTGACGACTACCGTGCCGCGCCCCGCCTCTTTCGCCGGGCGCACATCCACTTCCAGCTCCAGCAGCATGCCCATGTTCGGCCCGGTGACGGCCAGCCCGTTCGCAAAGCCCACCAGCGGCCGGTCGGGAATGCGCCGGTCGGGCCGGGGCTGCAGCTGCCCGCTGTTAACCACCCATTCGATCTCTTCGGTCGGGATCGTATCCTTGCCGGTGCCGATCATGACGCCGGCCGCAATCTGCACGATATTGACGGCCTCACGGCCGTTGGTGGCATATCGTTTTACGACGTCAAGGGCGCCGGGCGACAGCTTGAAGTTGATCTTGGCGGCGGCCCGCTCCGCCACCCGGGCGACTTCATCGGGCAGCAGGGGCCGGAAGAAGACTTCCATGCAGCGGGACCGGATCGCCGGGGGAATCTCATGCGGCAGGCGGGTGGTCGCCCCGATCAGTCGAAAGTCGGCCGGCAGTCCGTTCTCAAAAATGTCCCGGATGTGGGTGGGAACGTTGGGGTCTTCGATGCTGTAGTAGGCGCTTTCCAGAAAGACTTTCCGGTCTTCCAGCACCTTGAGCAGCTTGTTCATTTGAATGGGGTGCAGCTCGCCGATCTCGTCAAGAAAGAGCACGCCGCCATGCGCCTTGGTGACGGCGCCCGGCTTGGGCTGCGGTACACCGGCGATGCCCAACGGGCCGGCGCCCTGATAAATCGGGTCGTGGACGGAACCGATGAGCGGGTCGGCGATCCCCCGCTCGTCAAAGCGAGCAGTGGTTGAGTCCATCTCAATGAACTTCGCCTCCCCTTTGAACGGGGATGTTGGATTGCGCTTGGCCTCCTCCAGCACCAGCCGGGCAGCAGCCGTTTTGCCCACCCCGGGCGGACCGTAAATCAGCACGTGCTGCGGGTTCGGCCCGCAGAGGGCAGCCCGCAGCGCCTTTAGCCCTTCCTGCTGACCGACGATCTCATCGAAGCTGGCGGGGCGAACCCGTTCGGCCAGAGGCTCCGTCAGGCTGACCGCGCGCATGCGCCGAAGTTTATCCATCTCCTTGCGGGACTCTTTTTCCACAGCGACCTTGTTGCCTTGCTGACTCTTGAGCAGGTTCCAGAAGTAGATACCCATGACGATCGCGAAGAACACCTGGATGATCGTGAGGATACCGCCCAGTGACATGACCTGGTTCCTCCTCCCGCGCGAGCGGCCCGAGTCCGGCTCGTTTCCTGTCCTGTGCGATTTAGTATCCCACGTGACAGAATGAAAGACGCTGCGCTGTTCCGACCAAGATAAGGTTCCATTGCCCTAAACAGCCCGGTTATCTTCCCTTGGCAAGTCGGCCATGATACGATTGATTATTGCACGAGACGTCTCACAGCGTATGCAGAGGTGGAACCAGCATGAAGCGTGAAACCGGCGGTCGGGCCCGTTATGAAGAGATCGCCTTTGATCTGGCCAAACGCATTGTCCAGGGAGAGTTGCCGGAAGGGACACGAGTTTTGGGACGGTCCAGCCTGGCCGGCACCTATCAGGTGTCGCCCGAGACGATTCGCCGGGCCGTGGCCATCCTGCACGAGCGCTCCATCGTGCAGTCGGTGGCCGGCAGCGGTATTCGCGTACTATCCCGCATGGCCGCGTCCGAATACCTGAACTCTCAGCGCGCCATGGCCAAGCTGGAGGAAGGGGCCCGGGAACTGTTTGATATGATGAAGGCCCGCCGGGAGATGGACGAAAGAATTGAAGCCCTATTGGAACGGGTGCTCAGCCAGGCCACCGGAGTTCTGGCGTCCCCGCACGTGGAAGAGTTTCCCGTCGCACCTGAAGCCTGGGTAGTGGGCCGCGCACTAAACGAAATCCGGCTGCGCAGCCGGACTGGCGCCACCGCCGTGGTCGTTACCCGGGGCGAAACGGAGACCTTTTCCCCGCCGGCGGACTGGCGCCTGGAGGAAGGGGACGTCATTACGGTACTTGGCTCGGATGAAGCAAGGGCCAGGGCACGGGATCTCCTTTCCCGGGCCGCCCCCCCGGTCAACGGAGACTAATGTAAGGGCAAGAGGCGCGAAGTCGATTGACTTTGCGCCTCTCTGCTTTATGGGTGGAACGCCTCCGGACTCGGTCACTGACCGCGGGCAACCCGGGGCTTGGCCAGCGACTGGGTCATCCGGTCGATGATAATCGCCATAATCACGATGCTGATGCCGCCGTTGAACCCCCGGCCCACTTCCAGGCGGGCGATGCCATTGAGCACCTCGCTGCCCAGACCGCCGGCGCCAATGTACGAGGCCACGACCACCATCGCGAGGGCCATCATGATCGTCTGATTGACCCCCGCCATAATGGTGGGCATCGCCAGCGGCAGCTGCACTTTCAGCAGCAACTGCCGTGGTGTGGACCCAAAGGCCTTGGCTGCCTCCACCACTTCCCACGGGACCTGGCGGATACCCAGATTCGTCAGCCGGATGGCCGGGGGAACTGCGTAAATGAACGTAGCAATGACCGCCGGTACCTTGCCCAAACCGAAGAACATCAGGGCCGGCACCAGGTAGACAAAGCTAGGCATCGTCTGCATCAAATCGAGCAAGGGGCGCATGAACTGCTCCATGCGGTCGCTGCGGGACATCGCGATGCCCACGGGAATGGCCACTGCAACGGAGAGCAGCGTGCCGGCGATTACCAGCGCGAGCGTCTTCATGGCGTGTTCCCACAGACCCAGCGAACCCACGAACAAGAGCCCGACAGCGGCGGCGGCAGCCAGCCGTATGCCGGCGGTTCGCCAGGCGAGGGCGGCTACCGCCATCAAGATCAGAAACCAGGGTGTAGCCAGCAGCCCTTTCTCAAGCTGAACAAGCAGAGCCAGGAGGGTTGAACCGATCAAGTCGAACGCCGGTTCACCCTTGATCGTCAGCCAGTTCACGATGGCGTCGATCCATTCAGCAAGTGGGATGTGGACGATATCGGGGAATTGCCACATGTGAGTACGGCACCTCCCTTTGTCTTACAGCTTTACGCCAGCCTCCTGAAGGGCCTTGATGACCTTCTCCTGGACATCGGCCGGGAGCCACGCCTTCCAGCGGTCAGGATAGTTCTCAAAGAACCACAGGGCGGCCTTATCAGCCTTCACCTTGTTTGACTCCATGTAGGCGGAGGCCTTGTTGAGCGGGTCAGTGCCGATATCCATCTTCTTCAGTACTTCAACCACTTCAGGGGCTCGCTTGGCCAGACTGGGAGCGATCACCTTGGTAACGGCTTCGGTCTGGTAGCCGCAGCCGGCCACGGGCTTCACCTGGGAATAATCCGGCTTCTCGATCTTCACGAACTTCTGAATCTCAGCATCGCACTCCTTGGAGTAGGGCGGCTCTTCCAGTTGAATCAGGTCATACGTGCCCACCAGCCAGGTCGGCTCCCAGTAGTAAGCCAGGAAGGGATCGCCCTTCTTGTACGCACCGGCAATTGCGGCGTCCAGAGCGGCCGAGGCACCAGGCTCCATCAGGTTGTAGTCATTGCCCAGGCCGTAGGCATGCAGTTTGATCTCGTTGACCTTGGCGCACTGCCAGCCGGTGATGCAGCTGATCAGGAGGCCCTTGTCAGGATTCTCGGGATCCTTGAGCAGGTGCTTATACTTCTTCAGATCCGCAATGGACTTCAGGTCCGGGGCCACGGGCTGAAGCCCCCGTCTAGTGTCGCCTTCCACCATATACCGGGGAACATACCACCCCTGGGAAGCCCGCTCGAAGGTGGTGCCCAGGTCGATGATCTTGTCGGTCTGGACGGCGTCGGTATACCAGTCGATAATGTTGGACCGCCACATCTCCATGGATAGGTCCACGTCACCCTTCACGAGGCTCTGCTGCATGATCGGAGTGGTCATCTCCACCGTCTCGGTGGGATACCCATACCCCTTCTCCAGGATGAACTGGGCAATGGCGTTGTTGATCCAAAGGCTCTGCCACTGCACGTCGGCCAGCTTAATGACTTCCTTCTTGGCGGTACCGGTCGCGCCTCCCGAGTTTTCGCCACTGGAAGTGACCCCCTTATTGCCACCACAGCCGGCGATGACTGCCAATAGGAATAAGGCTGCTACCGCCACAAGGGCCCTGTACTTTCGCATAAAGCGCATCCGTTGCACCTCCGTAATCCATCTCGCAGTCGAGTGCCGCTACACGGAAGCAGCGACGGCTACAGGACCGCGTTGCTGCTGAACCCCAGCGAGGCCGGCCAATACGGCAACTCTGGGAACTACACCCACAAGGACGCCGTTCTGATCCAACACGGCGATTGGGTATTTGTGCATGGCGGCAACGGGGATCAGTTCCTCCAGCAGCGTGTCCGGAGCGGTGGTGGGAATGTCACTGATGACGAGGTCCTTCAGGTCCTTTACCCCCCGCTGGGCCGCCGGAATCGCATCATCGACTGTGACCAGCCCCTGAAACCGCTGGTCCCGGTCGACGACGTAAACGCTGGAAAGTCCCTGCTCCTCCATGAGCAGGAGTGCCGCACGGGGGCCGCCACGGGCGGAGACAACAGCCCGGGGCGCCACCATCACGCTGCTGGCCGTCAGTACCCGGCTCCGGTTGACGTCTCGGGTGAACTCCGCAACATAGTCATCGGCCGGCTGGGTGAGGATCTCTTCCGGGGTGCCAATCTGCACGACGCGCCCGTCCTTGAGGATGGCAATCCGGTCCCCCAGGCGTAGAGCTTCATCCAGGTCGTGGGTGATGAAGACGATGGTCTTGTTCAGTCTGGACTGCAGTTGAAGCAGTTCGTTCTGCATGTCGCGGCGGATCAGGGGATCCAGAGCGCTGAACGGCTCGTCCATGAGCAGCACCACCGGGTCATTGCAGAGAGCCCGGGCGATGCCGACGCGCTGCTGCATGCCGCCACTGAGCTGATCGGGAAACCGCCCCTCCCATCCCTTCAGGCCAACTGTCTCCAGCCAGCGCATGGCACGCTCCTCACGCTCCACGCGCCCGACTCCCTGTATCTCCAGCCCATAAGCGACGTTCTGCAGGACGGTGCGATGCGGGAGCAGCCCGAAGCGCTGGAAGACCATGGCCGTGGTGCGCTGGCGCAGGTCTCTCAGCCCCGCATCGTCAAGGCTGAGCACCGCCTTGCCTTTGACGATGATCTCACCACGGTCCGCATTAATCAGCCGATTCAGACACCGAATCAGTGTTGACTTTCCGCTGCCGGAAAGACCCATGATCACGAACGTCTCCCCAGCCTCAACCGTGAGGGAGACGTCGTTCAGGGCAACCGTGTGTCCCGTCCGCTTGTAAACCTCGGGGTTGGGAACTCCCTGCTTGGCCAGCTTGACCGCTTCATCCGGATTTGGGCCGAACACCTTGTATAGGTGGCTTACTTCGATTATCGCCAAACGGTGACACCTCCTGCCTATTCCACATTTGGGCTAGTCGACCCACAACCGGCAACTTGATTATAAAGTGTAGGTTGTCTCTGGTCAACCCGGTAACCCAGCCATTCCCTCCCAAATCCGCGCACAGAGCGCGAAAAAGCCCCGTGGAGAACCTCCACAGGGCCAGATTTCCTGCGCTTATGCGACTGAACTCGGCACGTTGGCGATTTTGGAAAGTGCCACACCGCCAATGACAAAGGCGGCTCCAATCCACTGCACCGGCGACCAGATTTCGTGCAGAAACAGCATCGCAACCACGGCCGCAAAAATCGGTGACAGGCTGATATAAATCGCCGTACGGGCCCCCCCGATTCGGCTCACTCCCCAGTTGAACAGGACGTACCCAACCAATAGAGACAGAAGCGCCGAGTAGGTCATGCCCGCTACGGACGCCGCGGTCACTGCCGCGAAATCCTGGTGCAGCAGACTCGGAATGCCGATCAGGAAGTTGGTCATGGCCCCGAACATCATGGCCCAGGCCGTCACCCTCAGCGATGACCCGACCCGGTTGATCACCGGGCGCGAATAGACTGTGTAGGCGCCCCATGCAAGCATGGCCGCCACGGCAATCAGGTCGCCGACCAGAGTCGGTCCACCCAGGTGCACGCCGTCCGGCCCCCCGAGGATGACCATGGCGCCCCCGCTCACCGACGCTGCAGCCGCCCCAACCACCAGCAGAGACCTCCGCTCGATGCCAGTCACCATGCCCCACACCGAAACCACTAGCGGCGACAGGGCGATGATCACCGAGACATTCGACGCGGAACTGCGGGGCATTGCCTCAATGTACATCCACTGGTAAAGGCCGTTCCCGATCAAGCCAAGCAGAGCAACGTGCCAGAACTCCTTACGGGTCAGCCGCCATCCCTTGTCCGTCCATACGACATACAGGAAGAGCAAAACCGCTGCCGATGGAAACCGGATGGCGTTGTACGCCAGTTGATCCCACCCGGCCAGTGACGCCTTGACGATCGGTGCGTTGATGCCCCAAATCAGTGCGACAAGGACAAGCGCCAGGTCGACAATGGGGATGGATGGTTTGGAGGCAGGTTGCGTAGCCATTGCTGCGTCGCTCTCCTTGTACTCGGGGCATACCGAAAAACCCCGTGGAATCATTCCACGGGGTTTCTGCAGTTAAGCCGATTCTTCCTTCTTTACCCGGCGGGCTTTCGGGTCTGCTGTGACCAGAAGGGGTTCTTCCTTTTTGGACACAACGTCCTTCGTGACCACGCACTTGGAGACATCCGTGCGGGAGGGGATATCGTACATCACGTCAAGCATGATGTCTTCGATGATCGCCCGCAGGCCGCGTGCACCGGTGTTGCGCTTGAGCGCTTCCTTGGCGATGGCCCGGATAGCGTCTTCCTTGAACTCAAGGTCAATATTATCCATCTGCAGCAGCTTCTGGTACTGCTTGATCAGCGCGTTCTTCGGCTCAATCAGAATCTTCACCAGGGCTTCCTCATCGAGGGCGTCCAGGGTGACGATCACAGGCAGACGGCCGACGAACTCGGGGATCAGGCCGAACTTCAGCAGATCCTCGGGAAGGATCTGAGCCAGCAGCTCGCCCACGTTCTGGTCCTTCTTGGACCGGACGTCGGCGCCGAAGCCCATGCCCCGCTTGCCAACGCGGCCGCCGATGATCTTGTCGATCCCGTCGAACGCGCCGCCACAGATGAAGAGAATGTTGGTGGTGTTGATCTGAATGAACTCCTGGTGGGGGTGCTTCCGACCGCCCTGCGGCGGGACGGAGGCGACCGTGCCTTCCAGGATTTTCAGCAGCGCCTGCTGTACGCCTTCACCCGAAACGTCGCGGGTGATGGAAGGGTTCTCCGACTTGCGGGCAATCTTGTCGACTTCGTCGATGTAGACAATGCCCTTTTCGGCCTTCTCAATGTCGTAGTCAGCAGCCTGAATCAACTTGAGCAGGATGTTTTCAACGTCTTCACCCACGTAGCCGGCCTCAGTAAGCGAGGTGGCGTCCGCAATGGCGAAGGGGACGTTCAAAATTTTGGCGAGGGTCTGTGCCAGGAGGGTCTTGCCGGAACCGGTGGGGCCCAGCATGACGATATTGGACTTCTGCAACTCGACGTCGTCGAGCTTCCCGCCCATGTTGATACGCTTGTAGTGGTTGTAAACCGCCACCGCTAGCGTGCGCTTGGCCCGCTCCTGCCCGATGACGTACTGATCAAGGATGGACTTGATCTCCCGAGGCTTGGGAACGTCCTTGAGTTCGAAATCGACCTCTTCGTTCAGTTCTTCCTCGATGATCTCATTGCAGAGTTCGATGCACTCGTCGCAGATGTAGACGCCGGGACCCGCGACGAGTCGCTTGACCTGGTCCTGGAACTTACCACAGAAGGAGCACTTCAGTTGTCCCTTATCCTCACCCGTGAACTTGAACATTCCCCCACCCCTTTCTTTTAGCGTGCCGTCCTGCTCGCCTTTTCCTTGGGGTGTACCACTTCGTCCACCAGGCCGTAGGCCTTCGCTTCTTCGGCGGACATCCAGCGGTCCCGCTCGGTATCCGCCTTGACGCGGTCGATCGTCTGGCCGGTGTGCTTGGCGAGAATTTCGGCCATTTGTTCCTTGGTCTTCAGGGCCTCGCGAGCGGTGATCTCAATGTCAGTGACCTGACCTCCGACCCCGTTGAGAAGCGGCTGGTGAATCATGATACGGGCGTTGGGCAGAGCATAGCGCTTGCCGGTGCCGGCGGCCAGCAGCAGTGCCCCCATGGAGGCAGCGAGCCCTACGACCGTGGTGTTGACCGGCGCTTTGATGTGCTGCATGGCATCGTAAATGCCCAGTCCGGCGGATACCGAACCGCCCGGCGAGTTGATGTAGAGATTGATCTCCTTATCCGGGTCGTCACTCTCCAGGAAGAGCAACTGGGCGATGATCACGTTGGCAACCTGGTCGTCCACAGGGGTGCCCAGGAAGATGATCCGATCCTTCAAAAGCCGGCTGTAAATGTCGTAGGACCGTTCGCCTCGGTTGGTCTGCTCGATCACATACGGAATTAGGTAGCTCATAGTCTGACCTCCTCTCCCCGCAGCCTATTCCATGTCGCTTAGCCTTGCGGGGCGTTCAGATTCACAAGATAATCGATGGTTTTCTGGACGAGGAGGGAGTCACGCATCCGCTCCCGATAGGCCGGGTTCTTGCGAAGCTGCTTGATTTCCTTCTCCTGATTCTTGTAGCGGGACAGCATCTGGTCGAACTCGGATTCGAGTTCGGCGTCGGACACCGTAATGCCTTCCTTCCGGGCGACGGCGCCCAGGACAAGGTCGGTCTTGACACTCTTCTTGGCCGGCTCTTCCAGTTCCTCGTGCATGTCATGCTGGGACTTGCCGGTGGCCTGGGACCAGTATTCCATGGAGAGCCCCTGAGCGGACAGATTATGCTCGAACTCATGCAGCATGTCATGAACACGCCGGTGGACCAGAACGTGGGGGAGCTCGACGGTGGCATCGTCGGCTACGGCTTCGAGCACCTTGTTCTGGAACTCCTTATCGGCGTTGCCCTTGGCAGCTTCCGCGAGGCGCTTTTCAATGTCGGCCCGCAGTTCTGCGAGGGTCTGGAAACGGGAGACTTCAGCGGCGAACTCATCATTTAACTCGGGGAGTTCCTTCCGCTTGACCTCCTTGAGTGTCACTTTAAATAACGCTTCTTTGCCGGCTAATTGTTCGGCATGATACTGCTCTGGGAAGGTGACTTTTACTTCGGTGGATTCGCCCACCTTGGCGCCGATCAACTGCTCTTCAAAGCCGGGGATAAAGGACCCGGAGCCGATCTCCAAGGTGTAGTTCTCACCCTTGCCGCCTTCAAAGGCAACATCGCCCACGAAGCCCTCGAAGTCGATGACGGCAAAGGCGCCCTTGCGGACTTCGCCGGCCTCGTCGGTAACGAGTGTAGCTGTGCGTTCCCGCAGCTGATTAAGCTGCTGGTCCACCTGCTCATCGGAGACGGTACCCGCCGGACGCTCAATGCCAAAGCCGCTCAGCCTGCCGAGGGTGACTTCAGGAGAGACCTGAACCTTCCCCTTGAAAATGAAAGGCTTGCCTTCTTCAGCCTGAACCAGTTCCACATCCGGCTGGTCGATAGGCTCGACGCTATGGTGCTCAACCGCCTCACCGTAAGCACGGGGGAGGAGCTCTTCCACCGCTTCCTGAACCAGGCTTTGCTTCCCGTAGTTGCGCTCGAAGATGGCGCGCGGGGCCTTCCCGGGGCGGAAGCCGGGGATGGATACGCGCTGATTGAGCTTACGGAATGCAGTGTCGATGGCCTTGGTGAACCGTTCGGCCTCCACCTCCACCTCGAACTGCATCCAATTCTTCTCTAACTTGTCCCATGTCGCCTGCATCTATTCTCCCCCTCGAAAGTCAGTATATGGCCGCCGTGTCTCTCGGCCACATACCTGGATCTCTACCCACTTGGGCTCGGTTACAACTTTAGTATTATACCACGTCGGGTAATTCCAAACAACGCGAGGGGCACCTGTGCTTAGGACGACGCGCGCCTCGCCGTAGATTCGCCCGCGATCTGCACGAAACCCACACAAAAACGCAGCGGTGCATTACACCGCTGCGGCAGCGTCTGTCATCCAGTGCAAGGGCGTGCGACGATTATACGACTTCTGATAGTCAGATGCAAGCAAGAGTTGGATCAGGTTGCTGGATCACTCCCGGCGCCGGGCATGCGCCGCCTGTAGGCCAGCGCGGCTCCAGCCGGAGTGCCGGCCATGGCATAACTAGAGGCGGGACCCAATGCCGGCAGACCCTCCAGCGGCGAAGGCCACTGGATGCGGAAACCGCGCAGGGGCTGATCGGAGCGCACGCCGCCGTCAGCGATTACTTCGGGAGCGCGAGCAGGCTTGATGGATCCGGGGTCGCGGCCGGACAGGTCGATACTGCCCATAAACGCCAACCCAGCGCCGCTGGTGAAGTCGCTGAGAAAGTCGGCCGTGCTCTCAAACCGTCCCTGGCTAGCAGTAGCAACGGCCTGATCCAGTGTGTCCCCGTCCTTTAGGCGGGCCATGACGGCCTTCAATCCGCCGCCGGCGGCCGCAGCCTGGTCCAGGAACCGGACGGCGAGGTAGCCCGCCGCATAGCTGTCGCTGTCGCCGTTCCATGGTCCGTTGAGCTTGGCCAGCAGCCGCCGGGGAGAGAGACGGCGGAGCGAAAGCGCCACACGCTCCGCCCCTCCGGCGACATACTCCGCAGTGCCTTCCGCAAACCAGTCGGGAAGGGATGCCAGGTCCATATTCCGGCCCATGATCAGGTGCGTCATTTCGTGTGCGACAATCCGGTCGTTCTCGATCACGTGGTCGTTCACACCGTTGGGCCCGGTGTCGGGAGTGAACTGGCTCATGTTGATGTGCAGCTGCGGGCTGACGATGCGCCCGCGGCTGTCGTACTGGAAGCTGACGGAGGCGAGGGCGCCCTCCATGCTCTCGTCATACTTGACTTTGACAGTGGTCCCGTCGCCTTTGAGCCCGTAGTATTGCTCCACGAGCACTTCAGCCTGCCTCAGCGCCGAGCTCTTCAACGTTCCGGTGACACGCTGGCGAAGTTCCACCGCCTCCGCGTTCTGGCGGGCCTGCACGAGGGCTTCACGCAGGGCCGACAGGTCGGGCGCATGCCAGCCCGGGGCCTTTGCGGTGCCAAACAGGCTGGACAGTGAGCCCCACATGCGCACCAGCCGGTTCAGGGCCAGCCCCCCGGCGGAAAATGCCGCTTCGTCTGACCGGGACGGCCGTGCGGCCGCCTGAGGAGCCGGGGCCTGCCGCTGGCTCTGGCCGGCGGTCCGGGGTTGCACCCCATAGGGGCGGTCAATGCGAAAGGGCGAAATGCCGGGCGCCCCGTATGCTGCCACGCGACCAGCTCCTCTACACACTGTTTTCCATATATTACCATACAAAGGTAATCATGGCAACACAGCATGCAGTGGCGGCTAGTCAGAGCCACCCCTGCCGAATGGCGAGAGCTACGGCCTGGGCGGTATTGCTCACTTCCAGTCTGTCCAACAGCGCCTGGGCATGCCGGCGGACAGTCCGTTCACTCACGAAAGTTCGGGATGCAATGTCGGGGAAACTCAGCCCCTCGGCCAGCAGGCGCAACAGCCGCCGGTCCTCCTCACATATGACCGCCTTTCCGGCTGCGCGCTGCAGGGCCTGCTGGCGGATTCCATCCATAAGGGTCGGCAATAGCGACGGGTGAATGTATCGCTCGCCTTTCCGAACCGTATGAATGGCATCAAGCAGCTGGCCAAGCGTGGTGAGCTTGGGCGAGTATCCCAGAACCCCTGCGGCCACCGCTTCTTGTACCATGGGGTACTCGTCATACATCGTGAGCGCGATGATTTTGGCTCCGGGATCAAGAGCGAGAATGCGGCGGATTGCTTCGAGGCCGCTCTCCGAACCGAGCTTCAGGTCCATCAGGATCACGTCGGGCTCAACTTCCGCAGCCTGTTGGACAGCCGAGTCGACCGAGTCAGCTTCGCCTGCCACCTGGAGCGTTTCCTCGGTCTCCAGAAGGCGTCTGAGCCCCTGCCGCACAATCGTTTGGTCTTCCACAAGCAACAGGCGAATTGTGTCCACGATCTGCCCCCAGTCATGCCGAAATATTTCCGTGTGAATTCTAGGTCCCTTTCTTCTGTCCTCCAGGAAAAGCGGTAGGAGAGGACAAATGATACTCACATACACCGATCTATCAGGAGACTGATGATGCGACAGGGAAAACTCCGGCCAGGAATCCTACAGATGGTGATCAATTTCGCACTGAGACAATTGGACGGGGAGAAGGCGGCAACCCTGGGAGAGCGCGCTGCCTCGCTGTTGGGACGAGCCGGGCGGGTTACGTCAATCGGCAGGTACGGCCTCATGATCCACTCCCCCACCAGGGAGCAGGCAATCCGCTCACGCCTTGCGCTGCGTCAGGCCTCCACCACGCTCGCTTTTCCTGACTTCATTATGATACCGCTGCCTGGGAACCGGATGTTCGTGCAGTCAGCCGGCCATAGTGCCGGTGTGATTGTGCGGTCAGCCGCCTGGGTATGCATCGGCCTGATCGTCATGCTGAGCGATCTTTCTTACCGGAGGACGATTTGGTGGATGGGGCTGGTCGCACTGGGCGGAGTCCTGGACACCGCATGGCTCGCCACGCGGCAGCTGGCCCGCTCAAATTTCCACAGTCTGCTGACAGCGGGGCTGATCCAACTGCGAAACCACCAGGAGCGGCTGGCAGTGGCAGGCATAGAGCGGCAGCACTTCAACACCGTCCAGGATCTGCTTCCGGAAGCCGAATACCAATTCCGCCACACTGGAGAAGTGCCTGCGGTGTGCGCCCACCTCGTCACATTCCTGCACAGACTGTTCCCTGAAGCGGACGGACTTTCGCTCTGGATGCTCGATGCGAGCCAGGAGTACCTGGAAGTATCGCACGCCACCGGGCGCCACTCCCACCTGCTGCATCCCGGCGGGATCCGCCACCCGAAAAACCTGGGTGCCACCGGCCACGCTCTGCAGACCAGGTGCCCTTACTTCGTCAGAGACTTTCTGAGCGACCCGCATGTGCTGCCCTATCTCGATCACCCTGAAGTTGGTGCGGGGCTGGCGATACCGCTCTTTACGTCCGAGTCGCCCATTGGGGCGGCAATGATCAGCGATGTGTCACAGGCTGTCTTTCCGGATCACCGGGTGTGGGCGGCCGAAGTCCTGGCGGGGCTCGCTGCCCTGCGAATCCAGGCGCTCAAGGCCCGCTCGCGGGAGCAGAAGCTGACAGCCGACTTCGCCCGGCTGCATGATCTGGTGGAGTGGAAATCAGACGAGTCCTTCTCCTCCGCCCTCCTTGAGCGGCTGGCCGGACACCTGCAGGCGGCTGCCGGGGCCGGCGCTTACATTACGTACTGCGTGGGGCCGGACGGACAGTTGGCGCCAGGTCCATGCCGTGCACCCACGTCCGACATGGAGTCGGCCCTCTCCGCCCTGCCGCCGGACCAGACCCCGGCCGGGCAGACCCTTGCCGGAACGCTTGTGTGCGGATTCGGCCCGCAGAACCTGACGGCAGGCCGGAGCGGTCCCCTGCAAGCCATGAACGTGAGTGGGTGCGTTGGCGTACCCATTACCCGGGGTGACGGTGCCGCAATTGCCGTGGTCCTGCTGCTTTACATCGGGTCGGCCCGTGCCCTGCCCGGCCCGGATCTCCTGGCCCTTTGCGAGACGTACGCCCGGTACGCCGGGATTACCATCCACAACCTTGAACTCTACGCGACAACCGTGCGGCAATCCAACCAGCTGCGGCAACTGCTCGGCCGGGTAGTCGAGGCGCAGGAAGCAGAACGGAGGCGCATCGCCCTTGACCTGCACGACTGGGTGGTGCAGGGCCTGGCCGCCCCGTCGTTCCAACTGCAGGTCGCCGAGCGTTTGCTTCATCCAGCCGACGTGCGTGTCCGGGCAGAACTCGAGTCGGCCCGCGACCTGTTGAGCGCCGCCGGCGACGAATTGCGCCGGATCATGAAAGGCCTCCGGCCATATCTGTTGGATGAACTGGGCCTCTTCCGGACCGTTGAGGCGTATGCCGACGACTGGAGCCGGAGCCATCACGTGGGGTGCACCATCCGCATGGGTTCGGAGGAAGTACTGCCCCGTGGCAGCGAGGAAGGCCTCGCGGGATTCCGCATCATTCAGGAAGCGCTCAATAATGTCGCCAAACATGCCAAGGCCACGCACGTGGAGATCACGATGACCCGGGTCGGCAATGCGGTGGAGATCCGGATTCAGGATAATGGCCAGGGTCTTCAGCGGTCTGAGACCGGCGGGCAGGATCACTTTGGACTGCTCGGCATGCACGAACGTGCCGCTTCGGTAGGTGGTGCTGTGGTAATAACGGGCTCACCCGGTGGAGGATGTCTGGTGGTGTGTAGAATCCCCGTTCGTATATAGTCTGAAGAGCCAGGTGCCAGTCCCGGAGTGGACAAGCCCCTGGCTTTTCTGTGACACAATCCTGGCAGAACAATTGGCAGCCACGGGCGTATGGCTCTGATACATTTTTCGCTAACATGCAAAATGTGTAATTCTGCGCGAACAATGTGGTCAGGAAGCACCTGTTTCATGGCAAGAATCAGGAAAGGGTGTCAGACAGATGCGTTTGACCATCGGTAGAAAAGTTGCCGGCGGTTTCTTGGTCGTGATTGCGCTGTTGGGCATTGTAACCGTCGCGAGCGCCGTGATCACCAGGCAGACGATCGATACCTACGAGGACGTGGTGGACCGCCTTGACGTCGTCGTGCGTGAAACGCAGATGCTGCGTGCTGATGCACAGAGTCAGGGACGGATTGTCGCGGTCTATCTGCTGACACAGAACAGGCAGTATGTCAGCGATTTCGCCCAATTGAAGGCACAGACCACAAACCGGATGGAATCCGTCGGGGAGATGCTGCGAACGGAACAGGGAAAGGCGCTGCTTGCCGACGCCAGCCGATATCAGGATGCGTATGCACAGGAAGCCGATCGGGCCTTTGCCCGGCAGCAGCTCACTCAGGATGAAGCCCTGGAGGCCGTACGCATCCTGGCCCCCATTCGTGAGAGCCTGGTCAAGTCGCTGGACGAGCTGTCCGCCCTGGCCGCGCAACTCGCGCAGGATGCCGCCCACGAGGCGCAGGATGTGGCGGCGCGGGGCACCCGCACCAGCCTGATCGTTTCCGTAGTTGCTGCGCTCTTTGCCGCCATGATTGGCGTGGCCATCACCCGTGGGGTTGTTGGCCCGATCGGTATTCTGCACAAGCAGGTGGCGGAGCTGGCAGCCGGCGGCGGCGACCTTACCAAAGAGCTCAAAGCGACCGCCCGTGATGAGATCGGTGATCTGGTGACAGTGTTTAACGGCTTCCTCAGTTCACTGCGCAGCCTTCTGCTGCAGGTCCGGGAATCCACCGTTACGGTAGCGACTTCCGCTGAGCAGTTGGGTGGGGCGACCCAACAACTTGCCCAGGTATCAGAAGAGATTGCAACGTCGACCGGCGCCCTGGCAGAGGGCTCCACCCGACAATCTGACGCCGTGCGCAGTTCCGCGGAGGTCGTTTCGGAGCTCCGCAGCGCCATCGGGCAGATCGCTGGGGGCGCACAGGACCAAGCACGCAGCGCGCAGGATATGGCCGGCCTCGTCACCAAGATGGTTGAAGAGATCGAAGCGATGGCCGCAACGGCAGGGAGCGTCGCCCACTCTTCGGAGCAGGCGACCGTACGGGCCCATAACGGCGCCAAAGTGGCGGAACGCAGCGTCGCCGGGATGCATCGGGTCCGCGAAACCGTACTCGCTTCGGCAGAGCAGATCAAGGAACTGGGCCAACTATCTCTGCAGATTGGCCACATTACCGAGACCATTACAGAGATTGCAGAACAGACCAACCTCCTGGCCCTGAACGCAGCAATTGAGGCGGCACGTGCGGGCGACCACGGGCGAGGGTTTGCTGTAGTGGCAGATGAAGTGCGAAAGCTGGCAGAGCGGGCCGGCCACTCCACCCAGGAGATCGCTGATCTGGTCGAACGGATTCAAACAAGCACCGGACAGGCGGTAGCCGTCATGGAAAAGGGCACCGCCGAAGTGGAGGAAGGATCGCGCCTGACCGCCGGCGCCGGAGCGGCCTTTACAGAGATCCTCAGCATGATGGAGCAGACATCACGGGAGGTCGCACTCATTCGCAAAGGCGCGGAAGGCCTGGCCGTTTCGAGCCGCGATGTTGCCCACATGGTTGATTCGGTCGCCGCAATCACAGAGGAGAGTACGGCGGCCACTGAGCAGATGGCGGCGGGCTCAGACGAAGTGGATCGGTCCGTTCATGAGATTCTTGCCATCTCCCAATCGAACGCTTCGCAGGTCGAAGGCGTTGCCAGTGCGGTAGAAGAGATGAACGCATCCGCCGAAGAGATGGCCGCCTCAGCGCAATTGCTCTCTGACACCGCCAGGGAGCTTCGGGCTACCGTAGACCGCTTCACGTTGTAAAGCGATGCGATCCTGAAAAAAGCGCCGGTCCACCGCAACTCGGGTGGCCGGCGTTTCAGTTTACTCTTGTGCGCTCCGGCCAGGCCCCTAGTCGAGCCCCCAGCGGTCGCCTGACCCCTGCATTTTGCAGGCAACCCGTTGACCGGTGGGCGTTGCGGCCAGACCCCCCTGCGCCGTCTCCCGCAGCGTTTCCGGCAGGGTCCGCCCAATCTGGCCCATCGTCTCAATGACTTCATCGATCGGAATGACGCTCTGCACCCCCGCCATGGCCATGTCGGCGGCAACCAGTGCTGAAGCCGCGTACATCCCGTTCCGCTTGACGCATGGGACTTCCACAAGTCCGGCCACGGGGTCGCAAACCAACCCGAGGGCGCTCTTAAGGACAATAGCTGCGGCGTCAGCTGCCTGGCGCGGAGTTCCGCCTGCCAGTTCGACGGCCGCCGCCGCCGCCATGGCAGCAGCAGAACCGACTTCCGCCTGGCAGCCCCCTTCGGCCCCGGAAACGGAAGCGTTCCGGGCGACGACGGCGCCCACGGCTCCTGCCGCCAGCAGTGCGAGAGCCATCTCCCGGTCGCCGGCGCCTGCCGCTTCGCCGGCGGTGACGACGACCGCCGGCAGAACGCCTGACGCACCTGCCGTCGGCGCCGCTACGATGCAGCCCATGCAGGCATTTACCTCGGAAACGGCCAGCGCCCTGGCGACGGCGGTCTGGATCCGGCTACCGGTGACCGCCTTGGGCGCCCGCGCCATCACCCGGGCCGCGTCGCCCCCGACCATTTCGCTCATGGACCGCTGATCGCCTTGCAGCCCGCGCTCAATCGCCGCCTTCATCACCTGAAGGCGGGAAACCATCTCCTTGAGCACCGCTTCCTCATCCATTCCGGCAAACTCGGCCTGGCTTTTCAGGGCAAGCCGGCCCAGCGTGGTCTCCTGCGCTTCCGCCGTCGCCACCAAAGCCGCGACGGTCATCCGTGTCCGCACCACGTTCATCCCCTCGCCTTGCCGTGCTAGAGACGGTCAATTCGACGCGTCCAGACCACTTCGGTCAGAATTTCGAGTTCCTTGCGCACTTTCTCGGGTGGGGCGTTGTCAAGTTCCAGCGTGGCCATGGCCTCGCCGCCCCGCATGCGGCGGGCGACACGCATGGTCGCGATGTTCAGCCCGAATGAGGCAAGCCGGCCCGTGATGGCGGCGAGGGCGCCCGGCCGGTCCCGGTGCGAGACCAACAGTGTATGGTAAAGCCCCTGAAGCTCCACGGGCCATCCGTCAAGCTCGGTCAACACAACGGCGCCGCCGCCCACGGAACTGCCCTGTACCTCGCAGTGCTCGCCCGCCGGCCCATCCAGAAGGAAACGGGCCGTGTTGGGATGTGCCCGTCCCAGGTCAGCCTTCACGAATTCCACGGCAAGGCCAGCCTGTCTGGCGTGCGCCCCTACGTCCAGCAGCCGCGGATCATCGGTGGCCCAGCCCAGCAGACCGGCGGCCAGTCCGCGGTCTGTGCCGTGGCCCCGACCCGTGTCGGCGAAGGAGCCGTGCAGGATGATCGTGGCCTTTGCGGGTGCAAAGCCGGCGGCAGCGCGCGCCAGGTGGCCCAGGCGAATCGCCCCGGCCGTGTGGGAGCTGGAGGGCCCGACCATGACGGGGCCGATGACGTCGAACAAATTCATGGGCTCCAAACCGTTCCCCTCCGCGTGGTTTCTACCTCGCTATCTTACCAGCCCCAAAACTCTGTGTGTATACTACCCGCAACAAAAGACCCCGTTCTGCTTGAGAACGGGGTCTGGCGGCTTGATCAGGCGCTGTACTTCTCCGCGAGGTCACCGACAAACGGCAGCTTGTACTTCTCGTTGTTATAGGCTTTAAACATCAGGAAGAGCGCAAGGCCGAGCTCACCGACCCAGAGCAACGTGTTAAGCAAGCTGGCCACGGCCCAAAGCCGCCAGCTGATGGCGAAGATCAGCCGGAAGAGCAGATACTGGGCAATCTGGAGCGGGAGGAAGACGATGACCGACTGTACAGCATGGAACCGAACGAACGGGTTCTTTTCAACAAAATAGAAGATGAGGCCTGTCAACCAACCCAACACATAGCACAAGAGGCCGGCGGTGTTCGGTTGCAGTCCGGTCTGCGTGCCATAATTGTTCATGACCGGAGCAGGTCCGGCCATGGGCGCTGGTGCCGGCCCGGTCATGGGGGCGGCAGCATTGGTGGCCCCGCAGTTGGGACAGAAGCGGGCTTCGGCTGCAAGTTCCTTGCCGCAATTGGGACAGAAGGCCATGGATACTCCTCCTCTTACCCATCGAGATTTGCTCGCCACCCCAAGTGTAGCACTTGCCGATTAAAGTCGGGTCAAATTATTCTCAAAACATGAGGACGACTGTCCAGGTGGCGCACCGTGGACGCATGATCGACCCTGATCATCCGATCGGTGCACAGGTAGCAGCATCCTATATTTGTAGGCAAGCAAGAATAGTCGGTTATATGGACGGTGTCCATCGACGAGGAGGTAAGGCTGTGTTCGTTGCCACAATCCTGTATAAGGCCGGGATCAACGTGGAGTATTATCTGACGAGGCACGTTCCTCGGTCCGAGGAACTGATGGTCCCCTTCGGCGTGATTCGCTCTGAGGTGCGCCGGTTTGCGCCCGGGCCTGATGGAACGCCGCCGGAGTTTGAGATCATGAGCACCCTGTACTTCGAGTCGGCCGAGGCGTTTGCTGCCTGCATGCAGGCCCCTTTCATGGCCGAACTGACCGCTGATGTAAAGAACTTCTATGACGGAGAGCCACTCATTCTCGTCGGGGGCGTAGTCCACAACCCTACATACTAGAAAAACGGCCCACTCTTCTCTGCCGAAGAGGGGGCCGTTGGTCTTACTTCTCCGTCCAGGAGATGGCTCATCCACAGTAACGCCCATCGCCTTCTCGATGGAAATATGACGAAAAGCGGGCTTTAGGGACTTCCGCAGAAATCCCCAAAACCCCGCTTCTCTCATGTTTCCAGTGGTGCGAGAGAGGAGACTCGAACTCCTACGCCTGTCGGCACAAGATCCTAAGTCTGTGCGTCCTCTGCCAGTTCCGCCAAACCCTTGTCCAGGAGCCTCCAGCTAGACCCTGCGCCCCAGCGCCTCAACAGCAGATGGCCTCAATCGGCGAGAATTGTGAAGCCTGTAGCGACACGATAACATAAGGCGATACGGACCCGCAAGTCCGGCGTTCAGATCCTGCTAGTGTCCACCAAGCTTGGTGCTCGCTTGTCGAATTGTATCGATCGAATTATCGGGAGCAGCGCGTGACAATTCGCCTCATCTCATATAGAATTGTATCGAGATCGACCCAGTTATTTGAGCGATACAATTCGAGGAGGCGATATTCGTGCCAGCAGGACGCCCCTCGCTTCAGCAGATCCTGCAACGACTCTCCGACACAAACGAGTCCCTGAAGCAACAACTTGGGGGATTGCCTACATCCGTTCAGGCCAACGGGATATGGAGGGACATCTGGTTAGAAGAGACCCATCACTCAACAGCCCTCGAAGGGAACACACTGACCCCCCGGGAGCTCTTCGAGTTGGTGGAGCATGGTCTGGCGACAGGCTCCAAGGACCTCGTGTACTACCTGGAAGTCCAGGGCTATGCACAAGCAGCTACGTGGGTCTACGAGCAGGCGGTAGAGGACTCCAAGGCGAGTCACGCCCCGTGGACCATCCTCACCATGGGGCACATCCGGCAGATCCACAATGAGCTAGTGGGCCCCGTCTGGACCGTTCGCCCGCCGGCAGGCGCCGGCCGACCAGGAGAATGGCGACGGGGGTCCGTGACCATTACCGGCTCACCTATTAAGCCGCCTCCCCCTGGTCTGGTAGAGAGTCGAATGGACGAGTGGCTGCAGGCGGTGAACGCCGGCCCACAGCCCGGTCAGCACGCGGTTGAGTGGGCGGCAGTGCTGCACGCAGATTTTGAGGCCATTCATCCCTTTCCCGATGGGAATGGGCGCACGGGCCGCCTGCTCATGAACTACCTCTTGATCCTTGCTGGATACCCGCCGGCGATCATCTACAAGAACCAGCGGAGTCGATACATCAGCGCCCTGCAGCGAGCGCAGGTGCAGAAGGACTATCGTGGGCTGGTCGAGCTGGTAGCCCGAGCAGTGTTGGACAACCTGAATCGACTTCTTCTGCCGACGCTAGCCACCGAGGAGACGTATCTTCCGCTCAGCGCCTTGGCTGAGGGAACACCTTACACCCCCAGCTATCTTCGGAAACTGGCAGACCAGGGTAAGCTAAAGGCGTTCAAACAGAGTGGCCAGTGGGTAAGCACGCGACGAGATGTCGAGGCCTACATGGAGAGCAAGAGTTCCCGGGGACGGAAACCCGTGGCTCCTCAAGAATCAAGCGCCGACGATCAGTAATAGAGCGGGGTAAGGCACCTCCTACGTGGGAGAGCCTTACCCTTTCGCATTATCGCTAGAAGTTGAAACGACCTTGGGCCGTGGCCGTCTTTTGTTCCTGATACCCGATGGCTTCGTACCCCTTTAGCCGCTTCTCGTACATCCGCCGCAGTACGGGCACTTTTGCGTCGATGTAGTCGTAAACCTGAACGACTTGCTTGTTCTCGTAGAGACGGTGAAGTCGTCCCGCGTATTGCTGAAGCGTTCCCCGCCAGGAGATGGGCAGGGCCAGACAGAGCGTGTCCAAACGAGCATCATCAAAACCTTCCCCGACGTAACGACCTGTAGCGATCAGCACCCTCGTCTCTCCCTCGGGGATTGAGGCCAGCTTAGCTGCGATTTCCTTGCGTTTCCTGGCTCCCGTTCCACCTCGAAGGACAATAACATGATCCGCCGCGTCCTTGAGTCTCTCGGCAAGCTCCTCGACATGGTTGGTGCGCTCCGTAAGAACCAGAGGGGAGCGGCCGGCGGCAATGATCGTGCGTACATCCGCCTCAATCATGGCGTTACGCCGAGCGTCGCTGGCCAGGGCGGCATAGATCGCCTGGATTCCAGCCTCCTGAAGGCCATCCTGTAGAGTGAAGTCCGTAGTCCGTGGGATCAACTGGTGATGGAACGGCCTGGCGGCCGCCTGCTCCTTGGCATTAACCCGGTACCGGATAGGCCCGCACTGCATCATGATGATGGGATGGTGCCCGTCCTTTCGAACCGGCGTGGCTGTCAGACCCACTACATACCGGGCCTTCACCTGTTTCAGGACACGTTCAAAACTGAAGGCCGATAAGTGATGGCATTCATCAACGATTACCTGGCCGTAGTCTGCGACCAGGTCTCTCACTATCCCGTTGTGCTGCATGCTCTGAATGACGGCTATGTCGACGAGGCCAGTAGGCTTGTTCTTTCCTCCTCCGATAAGGCCGACAGCCTTAGGCGGCAGACCCAGGAACGACGTTAGGCGCTCCTTCCACTGGTCCATGAGTTGACGACGGTGGACAAGAACAAGCGTGTTGACGCGTCTCTCAGCAATTAGATGAGCGGCGACTACCGTCTTTCCAAACGCTGTCGTCGCGCTGAGAATGCCGATGTCGATGGCCAGGAGTGCATCTGCGGCCCTCTTCTGCTCCGGGGTTAGTTCCCCCATGAACGCTGCATCGATCGGCTGACCTGGTTGGCGTTCGTCTCTCACGTTGACCTCGATTCCATGGTCGGAAAGCAGCTGAGCCGCCTCAGCCAGGCAACCTCTTGGCAGTCCAATGTGGTGAGGGAACTCCAGTTCGGCACATCCGATGATGCGGGGCTTATCCCAGGTAGACATGCGCATGGCCTGGGTCTTGTAGAACTCGGGGTTCTGGAAGGCTGCGAGTCGGATCAGCCTGTTGATCATTTGAGATGGCAGGCCCTCGCGTGGAACATACACTAGATTGTTTTGGACCAGTTCCACCTCTTCGGGGAAAGGCCCCACTATGGGCTTATCTGCACGAGACCTGGACGGAGGCAGCGTCCAAGGGTCCTCTTCGTCATCGCTGTCACAGAGACTCATGCGAACACCCGTTACTAGCCCAGTTCGCTCGGCCTCCCTCACAATCCGGTCGACCTCGTCAACCTTCATCCGCTCGATTCCAGCGAGATACGCCCACTGGTCGACATGCGGTTCCATGCTATCATCGACGAAGACGCTATTTCCCCGGTCTCTTGGGGCCTTCTGCAGTGGCAGCGCAATCAAGTTGCCAAATCCACCCTTGGGCATGGTGTCTTGGTTGGGGAAGAACCGGTCATACGACTTGAGGCCAACCTGATACCGGCGCTCCATCGTGAGCGTAAGGACAAAGCACCCGAGTCTGCGAGCTTGAGCGGCCTCGACTGGGCGATCAAAGAAGACCCAGACGTGGCCGCCGTTCCCTGATCGGGATCGCTCCAGATAGGCCGGCACCCCAAGGTCTCTACAGGTACGGAGAAATGCCGCGGCATCATCCGTCCAGTTCTCTTCATCGAAGTCGCATGCCAGGAACCAGCATGTCTCGTCAACGAGCAGCGGATATACCCCGATGGTGTGCTTGCCCGCGAGGTGGTCGTGAATCACCAAGTTGGTGAGCGGAAGGAAGACCCGGTCCTCGGGGACAGATCCCCTCCCTTTCCCGCCATAACCGGAATAGGGGTTCTCGCAGGCTGGCGAGTAGCCACTGCGGCCGTCCGGTCGTTCCCAACGCCTGGCGTAGACATCCTCTCGCCCGCGAAAGATGCTGCGAAAGAGTGCGACCTTCGCTTCAGCGGAAGACCGTTGTGTTATCGCTACGGGCTGCTCAGGCTTGGGTTCGGACGGACTCCCTGTGGACACGCCCAAAATCTGCTGAAGCCGAGTGTTCTCCTCGCGCAGGCGAGCGTTCTCGGCCAGCACTTGATCAAGTTTTGTGCGGAGCGACGGGTCTGGCCGCACAACGTTCACCCCCTCGACGACTCATCAGTCATTATGGACAAGGAGGCATTCACCCCAGACCAGCTGCGCTCCTGCTTCATTTTCGCTGGCATACAGCGCCAACGGTCCCCGTTACCCAGGCTAGTGTCGGAGCGAGCAAAGACAGCCACCACAACGACCTGAACGTCCGGATGTGGCAATCGGGTAGTCGTAGTTCGCACCTTCGAGGAAGGGCGTTCATCGGAATTCGCCCCGGAGCGGCTCGGATACGATCGGTAGCTGTGATGATCGATAGCTCCGAGCTCTATTGACGGTCTGGAGTCCTTCTGCGCCAGTAGCCGATGGCAGCAGGCCCCAGCAGCGACGCAGAGGCCTGCTCACTCCTACCCCCATAAGGAGACCTCCTCAGGAGTTCTATTGGCTACGTTGTCGTTGCGTGCTGAGCCAACCATACGGAACCGGGCGAAACACCGGGGTGCGCTCATCCACGGGTACTGCCAAGCCTGCGCATCACCCGGCGAGCCCCATGAACACGGTTGCCAGAAACCGCACAAGGGGGATTTCTTGGCGGACCCTATCATCTGACTCGTATGGCACGAGCCGAGCCTCAAGGGCCTTGGCATGCACAATACCGCACCGCACAGAGTATACACGGTTGGCCACCTCTTGGACCAACTGAGCGCTGGTGATGTTGAGAACAGGCTCTTGTAGCGGGCCCTGTGTCGTGCAAAACGTGGTACCCTCTGGGCTACTCAAAAAGGTTGATAGTTTTGTTGCTATGTTATCCAATCTAAGGAGGGCGTTCTTAAGGGCTTCCCGTTCGCTCGTCGCCAGGATCCTGGCGGCTTCCTTATGATAGGACTCAAAATCGGCATCCCACGGTTGGTCCTTGCCATCCCTTCGAAGCTGACGCCACTTGTCTTTAACAAGTTCCTTACTCTTCGCCTCGGTGAAGTACTCGCAGCAGTGGTAGAAGTGCAGGAATTTGACGAACGGGCTATCCGACTCAGCGCCTTGGAGGAAGTAGGAAACCACGTCAGGTGCCAGGAGGCTTAACCCTGTTACATCGACAGTTCGCTGGAAGTCCCTAATCCTTTCCCACTCAGGGGCATCCCACAAGTGATCGTAGAAGGTGGTTTCGCTATCTCCAGACCAAAGATCAAAATCCGGCGGAGGCGGCGGCACAGACGGCATATTCTCTTCAGGATCCTGGGGCATAGCCGGTTCCTCCTCCAGGATGATGAGGCTGTTGATCCGCTGAGGGGGCTCCTGACTGGTCTCCCCAGGGATACAGTTCAGGTAGGAGAACTCATGGGACGAATCCTCTAGGCGACAGTTGTCATCCCGCAATCGGAAGACGAGGCGAGGGACCGGCTGCTGGTTGTCGGTCCAGTCCATGGTGGCGACTTTGGCCAGAATGGTGCAGACAACCTCCCGGGTAACCGCCCCATACACTTGCCTAACGGCGCTCAAATTGAGGCGAAGGACAGGATTCCCGGCCCAACCAGTATTATGAATGAAACCGAATAGCGAACTCTCCCACTGAATAGTACCCAGGACTAACCCCGGTGTGCGCTGGTGCAAGAGCGATATCTCCAATGACTCCAGGTCCTGAATAAACGCCCACGTCTGATTGGAGCCGACTAAGGTAAGCTCAACCTGCTCGGCAGTCCACACGGCGCGGCATCCTCCAGGCAGGTATGCGTCCGGTCTGACCGCGGCCAGGGCTTCTCCCATCAATCGACGGTAGTCCTTCTCAGTGAGCGAGGGTCCATTGGGGAGTTGGACCTGTATGTACGAGTCACTCAAGGATGGACCGATCTTGCATACGAACACTGCCTCGGGCAAGCGCCGGTTTACGATCTTCTGGAGCAGGCCATAGTCGGCCCATGGCTCAATCGTTGATAGACGTAAGCAGGTCTCAGCCACCAAATGTACACCACCTTGGTTAATGTTAGCCGCAAGCGTTTACTTTATCGCTAAGGCACCGATATCCTGCACCATCGCCACAACTGTTGGGAACCTGGACCACAGGGGACTGGCACGCCGAGTGACGGCTTTGTTGGACGGCTCTCAGGGACTTGACATACGCACATCAGTGCCCCTAACGGGAGCTATTGCACTCTGCAGGCCCCGTGAGACAAGCGGGGTGAGCATGTTCATGTCGCACGCTGAAAACAAAGTAGCGCGCATAGCCAATCGCTAATGCGCGCTTTCGTTTTGCGGGTCAAACGGCCACCTGGGTACTGGGAGAACTGCTCACTTGGTTCGGTCGGCAGTCAGACATTGCCCCCGCTCGTTGCCACAAAGGGAGCACAGAAGTTGCGATGGTGGTGCTGAGATGGGCCTGACCTGCGGTTCATCTCTTTGGCAAAACTTAGTACTGGATGCCGTCCCTGGTGTGGCTTGTCTTCAGGAACTCGGGTGCAGGGTCGAAGTAGCGAGCGTCATACTGCGGGACGAACTCGGTGCCCTTCACGACGCCGGAAGCGAACGTGGGGTCCATCTCCACCCACCGCTCACCATTGTAGAACTCCACCCACGCGTGGCCGGCCACATCGTAACCGGATCCGGCCTTCCCTGTGACAACGTGCGACTTGATCCCGGCGGCCCGCAGTAGGGCGACCGCCAGGGCAGCGTAGTCACGACAGACACCAATCCGAGTGCGCAGCGTTCGTTCGGCGCCCTCGTCCGGGTCCACCCGCCATGCAGCAGCCTTGTTCCGATCGTACCGCACGTTGTTAGCCGTCCACTCGAAGACGGCCCGCCCGGCCTCCATGGCAGACTTCCCAGCCGTTAGTTCCTTGCCCAGTGCCGTGATATCCGGGTGATCTGATTCAATCGTCGCTGACGGAAGCAGATCACGCTCATCCTTGGCCGTGCTGGTGGTCACGTTGAAGCGCACCAGCTCTGCGATCTGGTTGGGTCCGATCTGGGAGTAGAGCACCACCTCGTAGGTCCCAGACCCAAACCGCAACTCGGCGTCGCCTCGGAAACGCCCGTCGATGATCGGCAGCCGGTACTTGGCCTCCACATCCTTGAACCGGGTGACGGCCAGTACATACGGAAAGTCCTTCACCGGCGCTCCAACGTTACCAGCCAACGTCAGCTTGGTCCCGGCGTTGAACGGGTCGGTGGCCGGCGATGTCAGCTCCATCTTCTGCTCCAGAGCCTTGGCCGTGTACCGGAATCCCCGCACCACCTGGACAGCCTGGTTGGTTATGCGGGCGTTTGCTGCCTCCCACCATTGGGACGGGCTACGGGGAATCATCAGGGATACCTCGTAGTCACCGGCGCCCAACGACAGTGGCACACGACCCGAGAAGTGACCCTCGGAGATCGGCAGGTAGACGTCGTCCTCTTTTCCGTCGTGCTTGACCTGAACCAGTACCGACCCCATCTTCAGGCTCGCATCAACCTGGCCGGAAATGGGAAGGTACCCGTCCGGTACAGCGTCGGGCAGGGGTTCTACCCGGAACTGAGCTTCCTGTCCAAAGGGCATGATCACCAGGGACTGCCGGACAACCTTGGCGCTGGTGTTCATGACGGGGATTTGGGCCACCGTAGAGTACAGGTTGGCGCCCGGCTCTGATTGAAGGCGAACGTCGACCCAGTGCAGCCCCGGACCGCCGCCCAGATGAGCATCAGCGACCAACATGCCATCCTTGATCTGGACGTACGTGCTCCACTGGTCATGGCCCTTCTTCGCTAGCAGCCACACATTCCGCCCGTTCAGCTTCGGGTCTGCCGTTCCCCGCAGGGCCAAGGTGGTGTCAACAGCGATCTGGCCAGATGTGGGCAGGTCGAGTTTCAGACCGGAGTTGGCGTAGCTGCGAGCGTAGTACGGACTCTGCCGGAGTCCGGTGCTTACGTTCTTGACGCTGAGGCTGGTAACCATAGTGACGGTCTCGTCACCGGGGTTCCTGGGAGCGAAGACCTGAATCGTATACCACCCGGGACCATCTGCCAAGAAAATGTCGCCGGCGAACACCCCACTCCGAATGGGAAGCGTAGTCTCACGGGTCCCGGCTTGCCCCATGACACTGAACACGATGCTGGAACCATCGAGCCTTGGGGCCGCCTGCCCTTCGAGGTGCACGACGCCGTCGACCGCGAACTCTTGTCGGGTAGGGGCCTTCAGTTGGAATCCCATCTCATCAGCGGCCTGCCAGAGCTTTGGCGGGTCGGTGCGAAGCTCACGATTAGCTTTGTCCACCCGCAGTCGAGCCTTCAGGGCCTCATCCCTTACGGCCATGGCGACCGTGTTGTCACTGGGAATCCAGTCGACTTCACCACCAGTCGCCTCGACCAGGAACCGGACGGGCACAAGCATCCGGCCTGAATATGTCTGGGCTGGGACGTCGAGGGTCACTTCCGCACCGTCTACCAGGGCCTTACGGCTACCGTCCGGCAGCGCCACTACATGCCCTTCGTGAAGGACCGTCGCTGTCCTGGTTTCCTGATTCCATTCCACCCGGGCGCCCAGTGCTTCCATGATGGCGCGCAAGGGCACTAGGGTGCGACCGCCAACGATAAGCGGCGGGACGTCCATGGTAAGCTTCTGGCCGTCCAGGATTAGGCCGATAGGCTCACTTTGAGCGCGAGCCGGAACGGCCAGTATCAGCATGACAAGGCACAGCAGAATGCCAACCCATGGCCGGTATGAACCGAACCTACGCATTCATCCACCCCCAGCCGCAGTGCTTCCTTTTCTGTAACGGCGTGGATGTGTCGAAGGTTCGATGTTATGCGCACTATTGATCATGAAGGAAGCAGAGGAGCCACCTGGTGGTCAACTACAGAGAACGCGTCTGGGCTAGGGTTCGGCGCCGTGAGGAAGCTCTCGAGAATGACAGAAGCAGAGGCACCCTTGGCTTCCCCTGCTTCTGATCGATTCTTCTTGTCGTCAAGTGGGAACCCGGTGCATTTCAGGGCGCCCCGAAGTCATACACAGATCCGAGGTGAGCGCCCTCATTTATAGCGTAGACGATGCGTTCCGTCGGGTGCAGCATCGTTTTGAGGAGACGCGCCTTGGGAATTCGAAGTTGGACTGCGCCGTGATCATCTACCACAAGGACATCGTCACCAACCCGAATCATTGCGAGCGATCCGCTATCGTTGACAGCCAGAACGTTGTCTTCCTTGGACGAGAAAAGCCACTGCTCAAGTAGCGTGCCTTGGGCATCAACGAGGCGTAAGTACGGTCGCTGCTCTGCCCCGTCGTACTGCCGGAACCAGAAGCGTTTGCCGCCAGGGGCAAACACAAAGCTCTCCCTGGCACTGTTGAGACGCCTACCCCACAAGGGCTGCCCGTTTTCGCCCAGCACACGAAGCTCTGCGGACCCGGCTTCGATCAACACGCCAAAGGCTAGCTGACCATCGTTGGAGATTCCCGTTCGTCTGGCGCAGATTGGTGTCTCGTGCTCCCAGGCCTGAGTTCCACCCCTGATGAGTCGGAGGTTTGGACACCCGAGCAAGATCGCTTCAGCATCTCGAGCCGGGTCAAACGTCTCGTACGGAGTCGAGACCTTTACCGCCTCTGATTTTCCTCCCGACCCCGGCTGGAACTCGTGATAGCGAACAGACGGCTGTCCTACCCGGTCTTCGACAACGTACAGTCGACCGCCAGGACCAGGATCACTGACGTGTCCTGGACCGACAGGCGGTGCCGCAAACAGTCGCTGGCCCTCGGGGCCTAACAGTTCCAGCCCTGCCCCAGCATGGTAAACGGCAATCTTGTCCGTCCCAACAGCCGTTGCCGAAAAATCGGACGTGTCGAACTGCTTCTTCCAGATTTCCGCGCCGGAATCGGTGCTGAGAACGCTCAGCGTTGAAGATCCGCTACCGTCAACCCAAATGACCCGGCCGAGGGAAACGATCCAGTCTTGACCACGACCAGACACAGGAACGGGAAAGGTGTTATCCGCTCGGGCTGCTCTCTTAGAATCTCGCAAGGCAGCAAGGTCTTTCACGGGCGCAGGGGGACTCTGGACCACCGATTTCCGGCTGCTCGTTAGGTCTCCGGCGATGAAGGTGTGAACAACCTCTTCACAGATACCCGCCCACTGGGTCCATTCGTCTTCGGCCGAACTGCAGACCACCTCGATGGAGTGCCCCGTGCCGTAGACGTCTAGACCTATGGCCTTGTACCTGACACCATCGGTGACGCCACCGCCATGCAGGATAAAGCCGGGGACCTTGCCGGTAGCCGTGCTCACTTGTGTTTCCTCTGCGCTCACTGTACTCATGTGCGGCCAGTTTCCCGGGCCGATTAGCTCATCGCGAGTCGGTCGGTGCAGGTTGAGACCCTTATCCGGGTCCGTATCGGTGACGAACACGCGAATGGACGGCTCGCCCACACGTGGGTCCCCGTTTCGCGAAATGGCCAGATAGTCCTCCTGGTGGGAGCCCCCAGAACGCCAGCCCGCCGGATGCCGCACCTTGTAATGGTGCCAGGGGGCCTCATACTGCTCCAACTCGATCTCTGCAGAAGCGGGGGCCGAGGGAGACCCAGCATCGGGAGTATGCTGGTCCCCTCTGCACCCGGACAGTACTAGGCCCGCAACTGAGACAGCCACCAGGACAAGACGCTTGAACACGCGATTGTCACTTCCTTTTCGCAGGGCTCGGCTACCGAAACACCGAGATGATGGCCGGTTCCGGGTGGCGTTCGGCGTGAAGCACCCATTCCCCGCTGGCAAGTTTCTCCCTGACCTCCGGCCCCTGGCGCCGATCGTCCGGGTTCCGCACCACCGTCTTTCCGGTGGCCTTGACCATGTACACGTTCGCCTCACCAGCCCACCACGATGCCTTCTTGATGTCGTTATCGACAAACTGGAGGGCAAATTCCCGAGGCTCCTTGGGTGAGTAAGTCTCTGCAACCCATTTAGAGATGGCTTCCACATCCCCACCCATGTCCATGTAGTAAGTGGCCACATTCTTGCACCAACTGGCGTGGTTTGCGTAGAATCCCTGAGCGGGCTCGTGGTCGTCCATGGGATGGTACCAGTTGATGAACTGGATCACATTGCCGTAGCTCGGCCCCTGGGCACCCGGAGTACTAAGGCCGTGCTCACGAGCGAGTTTCGCAAACCCATTCTCCAGTGCGGTGCCATAGAAGGCAAACTTGCCACGCACATGGTCTACAGCCAGCTTCAGATCCTCGCTGAAATTGGCGTTATAGCCATTTTGGCCGTCTGCCGCCTTGTTGGAAGAACTGGTGTTCCAGCTACCATTGCCCTCCTGCGGAATTATCGCCAGGATCAGTCGCGGGTCCACACCCTGCTTACGGCAGTAGTCCCACACGGCGTTCACTTTTTGCTGATTCCAGCCGAAGTCCTTGAGCGAAGCCGGGAGTTGGCTGATATCAGGAGCCTCGACGGGGACAGACTCCCAGAAGCCACCTGCAGTCGGCTGCTTTGCAGAGTCATTCTGGTTACCTGATGCGGTTCCCAGCCAATAAGTCGGCCGGTATATCTCGTACGGGTAGTTGCTGAGGTGTTTGGAACTTTCGCCGTATCCGGGCAGGCTCAGGGAGCCGTTCTTAAGGCTGGTGGCCCCTTTCGGGAAGGTGAAAGTTCCTTTCTTGGGTCCCCGTGATTCCTTCCACTCAGTTGTGTCACTGGAGTCGGTGATGCCCAGAGTCACCGTCCCGTCAGAGTTCTCCGTCCGGGAGATCACCATCATGATGTGCTCGCCGTCCCAGTCAAGCAAGTCGCCGGGCTGGACATCCTTCAGCTTGACAGGCGTAGCACCGGACACCAACTTCTGGTCAAGGTATGTCCCGCTGTGATCGCGAACGGTCTCCTCAGGATCGGGCCATCCCATGCGCTGGGAGACACGCTTCATAAGTTGCAGGACGTAACCGGAGCAGTCAATGCCCGGCGGCTGCTGTCCTTTGTGGCGAGTGATCCACCCGCCGTAGTCGGCTGCTGACATGTTGTTGCCTTGTCCGCCGAGTTCATAGGGAATTGCGGGAGAGACCGAGAGATACTCGTCCACGGCCTCTTCAAGAGCCTGGCTGAGTGTCATTTGAGGGACCCTGGGTGTCTTGTCAGTTGCCGGCGATTCCCCATTACTCGCCACGAAACCCTTCCCCAGCCGCGCCCCCGCCGAAACACCAGGGACCAGGTTGGTTGCAAAACCGACGAGACTGTCAGCGACCTTTTCAGCCAGAGCCTTCTCCGAAGAATCGCGGCTCCAAAGGGCGTCCCAGCGCCCGCCGAAGGCCGCCTTAGCCCCAGCTATCTCGTCCCACTTGCCTTGGTCAGCGGCAGCAAGCATGGCCAGAAGTTTGGCATACTCGCCGTCGTTGGCATCCTTCTTGACCTTCTCGGCTTGGTTATACAAGCCGTCGATGAGCGGCTGGTACTTGGCCTTCAGCACGGGAATATCCTCAACCTTGATTCCGTCGGCCTGGAGTGCCTGGATGTCCCGATCATACTCGGCCACCCGATCCACGTCCCGCCGCAGGATGGCCTGGTAACGTCCTTCGACGGCGGTCCAGTAAGCGGCGTAGGCATCGTTGAGCTTGGACATCTCTTCCCGCAGATCCGGCGGCATCGGGCTGTCGAACACCCGCTCCAACACCAGGGGACTCCGGCCTTCCACAACCCCCTGCCACTGCTCATGGACGAGGTTGATGTGCTCCTCCCAAAGTACCCGGTAGGTGTTGGGTCCAACCATTACTTTGGGGTCGGGCGTGATGCCGTGCTTCCGCTGGAACTCCGCCACAGCAGCCTTCGTGAGCGGGCCGTAGTTCGGCTCCACTAGCCCGAAGAACGCCTGGAGCCAGGCCACCTCTGCCGGTTCAGGAACCCACTCGTCGCCCTTCTTCATGCTGTCAAGCGTCCGAGCCTCGAGCTGCGGCACGGGCGGACCTTGCGCAGGCTCCTCGACATGCGAGGGAACTAGGTCCTGCTTGGAGGTCCGGCGGCGGAAAATGAGCGAGGCCACGAGCACGCCGGCAAACAGGGCAAAGCCCGGGTAGAAGGGATCCGGCGCCGGCTGTTTGTTCGCGGGCACGGTCGGCTGCTTGCTCACCGAAAGGTCTGAGTTAGGCCCCACCGAGCCAGGCACTCCATACTCGGGGAGGCTAGAAGAACGCAGGGGTGATCCGCTCAGGCCATCTGTGGCGCCTTCGGGGCGGTTCACATCCGCCACGCGGTTGGCGGGAACGGCCGGCCAGAGTCGGTACGGCCCTTCGACCTTCCTCTGCGTTACTGAAGTCTCGCGACATTCATCGGACTTGGTGCGGGAGTAGTGGAGATACTGCACAACCCACTCGCCCTGGAACTGACGTTCTTCACGGGTCTGCTCCCAGTCGCTATAAGTGTACTGGGGCGGTGTGGGGCAAGGGGGCGGCGCAGTGATGGCAGGCGGATTCGGCGGCAACGCCATCTGAAGCAGGAACACACTCCACAGAGGCATCTTCGTTTACCCTCCTGAACGTGCAAACTTTTTCTATTCACCAAGACATGATACCATTTTCTGGTATCTGTTGTCCATAATCTGTTTCCTGTATTCTGTCAGTTGTTCCGGCGCACAGCCGTGCTGTAGCTCTCCGCCGTGTGGTCGGTCCACCCGGCAATCCGCATGAAGAAGAAGGGGACCGTCAACTTCGTCCGCACGTGAACCCGGTTCGAGGGGCTGACTGTTACCTGCACGATTCGGGCATCCGGCAAATTCTGCGAGAGGTACTGCCTTGCCAGGCTCTCTGCCCTAGTGGCGTCGATGCGGACCTGGCCGTGCCATTTCCAGTAGTCACGGTCCCAAGCATCCGTCGCTGCCAGGGCGGCGGCATCGGAAGCGGCGTCAAGCATCTGCGAACGCAGAAGCAGGACGCCGCCATCCAGCACCAACCCCAAGAACACGAGGAGCAGGGGCGCCGTAACCACGAACCAGGCAGCAACCCAGCCATCTTGGCTCCGCCTCATGTGGTATCACGCTCGATTCGGTAGATGGATTCGTGCTCTACCTCCAGGCGATCCCCGAGCCAGGGCCGCAGAAAGGGCACGAACACGTCTGTGCGATAACGGACGGTGACATGGAGATCCGTTCCCAAGGGCTGGATCACCACATCGCGGTCAGTGCCGCGAAGCCCGGCGCTCAGCATCGACAGTGCGGCGTCCCGAGTGCGGCTGTATGCCTCGTCCCGAGAGGTGGCACTGTCACCGTATAGGACGGCGCCCAGCCGGGCCGCCCGGTTCGCTGACTGGACCACGATCATCCGCGCGAAGATCATGTGGCCGAATCCGATCGTGGCCATAAGGATCAGCAGCAACAGGGGGACTACGATCAGGAACTCGGCCACTGCCTGTCCGTCCTGGCGCCGTCGCATGGTTACCGCTGCTTCATCTGCGCCGTAAGCGCCGTGAATACGTTCTTCAGCTCGTCACGGAATGCGATGATGCCACCGATGGCAGCAACCAGCACGAGGGCGATGATCATGCCGTACTCGGACAGGGCCTGCCCCTCCTGACGCCGGAGCCAGTTCTGGACCACCACGTAAGCCTTCAACATCTGGGTATCCTCCCTTTCGCTCACTTGAGCAGATAGTCGATAACCTCCAGCACGGCCGGCCCCAGGAGAAAGATCATGAACCCGGGGAGTGCCAGCAGTGCAATGGGCAAGAACAGCTTGATGGAGGCGGTCTGGGCCATGGCCTCAGCCCGCCGCTTTCGCTTCTGCCACGCTTCCGCCGCCTGAGTACGCACGGTGCTCACCACGTGGCCGGAGCCCTTGGCAAAGGCCTGCATCAGACCGGTGAGCGTGACGGTGAACTCAGAGACCTCCAGGCGCAAGGCGACCCGTTCCAGGGCTTCGGCCGGGGCCAGGCCCCTTTCGTACAGGTCTACCGCCTGGCGCAATTCGAAGGCCAGGGCGCCCTGCCGCTCTCGGGTGACCTCGGCGATGGCGGACATGAGGTTTAGCCCAGCCTCCAAAGCCACTGCCAACGCCGACAGGAACGCCGGCAGCTCACGGCGGATCTGCTCCTGGCGCTTGCGAGCTTTGCCGCCCAGCCAAACGTCCGGGTACATAAAGCCCATGGCAGCCAGACCGGTCATGAACGCCGCCAGGTAAGGATCACGGCCCTTCAGGTACATCAGGAGGGCGTAGAAGCCGCAAGCCAGCGCTGCCGTCACCTTCATGGCGAGAATGTCATCGTATGTATGGGTGGCGTCGAGCCGGGAGATGCGGAGTTGGCGCTCCATCTTCTCCCGGAGCCGCGTCGGGTATGCATGCCGCACCAGCGCCACGAGAGGGGAAAGTGGGAGCTTACGCACCCAGGGGGGCCTGGCAGTGGGTGCAGTACGGACGGGCGTGGCCCCTAGCCTGGCATAGAGCCGGGAGAGAGGCGTGGGGCGACCCGGCATCGGACCGGGGCCGAGGAGCAGCAGGACTGCGACCCCTGCCAACAGACCCAAGAAGGTCGGCAACATCGGCATTACACCTCGATCTCCATCAGCCGGCGGCCGATGAGGTAGGCACCGACTAGACAGGCTGTGCCCACCACGAGCATGACCTGGCCGGCAAACCGTTCGTACAAGGGCGCGAGGTAGCCCGGCGCCGTGAAGCTCATGAGCGCCACCATCACAGGCGGGGCGAAGGTGATCATGTTGCCTTCCATCCGTTTGCCGGCGGTGAGGGTTTGGATTTGTTGGCGAACGCTGATTTTGTCTTCAATGATTTCGGCGATGCTGGCCATGACGGCGGCGGCGTTCCCGCCACGCACCCGGCAGAGCAGCACGGCACCGACAAAATCGCTCACATCTTCCAGGGCAACCCGGTCACGGAGGCGGACCAGGGCTTCCTCAAGTGAAAAGCCCATTTGCAGATCACGGACGACCCGCTCCAGCTCGGTGAGCATCGGTTTGAGAGGCTGTCCCGCCAGCATCCGTTCCAGATCCTCCGTGCACCGCTCGACCGCCGTACGGAGCGAGGCGCCGGCCCGCAGCGATGCGGCCATGGCCTGGAGGGCGAGACCGAACTGGATGTTCAGGACTTCCCTGCGCTTCAGCCGCAGGGTGCGCTCCAGCAGTTTCGGGTAGAACGGGGAAGCCGGGGAGAGCAGCAGGCCGATCAGCCAGGAGTGGAAGAAGAACCCGCCCACACAGATCAGGACTACGGCTGCCAGGGCAGTGAGACCTAGCCGCTGCTTGCGGGTGAGTTGGCCGTCCTCCGCCCACCACCAGGGCTTTCGCTTGGCCGCCTTCTCGCCCCGTAGCTCGCCTAGCAGCTTGGCTAACCCTCCGGGCGCTTCGCCGTGCCGGTAGGTGACCAGAGCGGAGACCAGCAGGTAGACGGCGAGCCCCGAGGCGATAGAGATGAAGGTAATCATCCACTTCCCTCCCCAAGGCGGGGGACCGGCACGCCAGCCCGTTCATACTTGCCGGTGCGGGTCAACTCCCGACCGGTCCAAACCAGGGCGCCGGCCGCGGCCTCCCATCGGAAGATCTCGGCCAGGGCAACTTCGCCCCGCTCCAGCCCCAGGACTTCGCAGACCTGGACAACCCGGCGGCCCCCACCCGGGAGCCGGGCCAGGTGCACGATGACCTCGACGGCGCTGGCGATCTGCTGGCGGATGGCGGACACCGGTAGCTCCATGCCACTCATCAACACCATCGTCTCCAGGCGACTAATCAGGTCCTGGGCGGAGTTGGCGTGGGCGGTGGTAAGGGAGCCGTCATGTCCGGTGTTCATGGCCTGGAGCATGTCCAGGCATTCGCCGCCACGCACCTCGCCGACGACCACCCGGTCGGGACGCATGCGGAGAGAAGTCCGCACGAGATCTCGGATGGTGATCTGCCCCTTCCCTTCGATGTTGGGCGGGCGGGATTCCATGCGGGCCAGGTTCTCCACCTGGGTCAGCTTCAGCTCGGCCGCGTCCTCCACCGTGACGATCCGCTCCTGGGCGGGGATCACCATACCCAGGGCGTTCAGGAAGGTCGTCTTGCCGCTGGCGGTGGCGCCCGAGACGATGATGTTAATGCGAGCCTTGACGAAAGTAGTCAGCAGGTCTTGCAGCTCGCTGGTCAGGGCACCCATCTCCACCAGTGCATCCAGCGAGTACGGGTTCTTGGGGAACTTGCGGATGGTGATCATCGGCCCATCCAGGGCGACGGGCGGCAGGACGATATTGACGCGGGAGCCGTCAGGTAGGCGGGCGTCCACGATGGGGTCGGACTCGTCCACCTTGCGATTGAGCGGCGCCACGATCTTTTCGATGACCGTGAGCATCTCGGCCTTATCGGCAAAGGTAAGCGGCTGCCCTTCCCGGTCTCGGGCCCGGCTGATCCGCCCCTTCTGCTCGATGAAGACCCGCTCCGGGCCGTTGACCATGATCTCAGTGACCGTCTCATCGTGCACGAACGGCGTCAGGATGCCGTAACCGAAGATGCCGGTCAGCACTTGGTTTTCGATCTCCGCTCGCTCGTGGGGGGCCAGAACGAGTAACGGGCTCCGACTCTCTTCTTCGGCGAGGTAATGCTGAATCAGAGTGCGGGCCGTCTCCCGGGCATCGGGTGACTGCGGGTCCAGTTCGGTTGCTTCCACCAAACGGCGGCGCACTTCCCGGCTGAGCCGGCGCAGCAGATCCCGGCGCTGGGCCTGAATGGGCGATGCGCCCGCCTCCTGCTGGCGTTCCTGGACGGAACGGATTACCTGCTCCAGAGCCACGAGCGCCTGACCTCCTTCTGAGCCGCCACCGGAATGAGATCGTTGGCCAATTGCCGGAGCGCCTTCACGCCGGGTCCGGACTTGCCAGCCAGGGGCGGCCCACCTTGTTCCGCTGCCGACTGTAGTTCCGCCGATTCAGGGATGGTTCCCAACACGGGCAAACCAATCACCTGCTGATACTCGGCCAAGCCGTACTTGCTGCCAGCCTTCACCCGGTTGAAAACCACCCCAAGTTGCTCCCGACCAACGTGAGCTGAGCGGAGCAGGTCGAGCAACTCAAGTGACTGCCAACCTGCTATGACCCTGGGGCTGGCCGCCAGTACTACCCTGGTGGAGGTCAGAAGGGCGCCCAGAACACGCTCGGTCAGTTCGCAGCCGGTATCCACCACCACGACCTGCGCCATGGCGGCAAGCTGCCGCAGCAGGGACTCGACTTCCCCTGCCTTGATCTGGTCCATCTTGGCGGGGCCGCTCGACAGGACGAGCTGGAGGTTCTCGCTGGCGCCCGGCGCCTCCACCAGCGCACCACGCATGCGGGCGCTGGATGCGCTGCCGGCGGCCAGTAGCCCTGATACTCCGCTGCTGATGCCTCTCGGTAGGCGTAGCCAGGGAGCGATTGCGCCGTACTGAGACAGGTCAACGAGCACGGTCGAAAGCCCGTTCCCAGCAAAGAGGTAGGCGAGATGGAGGGCGATCAGGGTCTTCCCGACCCCACCCGCCGGACCGTGGACAGTGATGATCTGCGGAGAGGCTTGCTGCACGGTCACCACCTCCAAATCAAGGTTGCTTGGGCGCTGCGGGTTTGGGCGGCTCAGCCGGCTGGTTGACTGCCTTGACAGGACCCGCATCCGGCTGACCAGTGAACTTCAGTGGGCTGGTGACCCGCTGGGGCACTGGGGCGCCCGGGTCGGGCGGGTTCAGGACCAAGTCCACCACCCCGGTCCGCTTGGCCAGGGCGACGTCTACGGCCTGGTCCACCGTTAGCAGCAGCGTGACGATGACCTCTTTGTCCGGCTGGTCCTCCGGTGCACGCTCGATGTCCAGCACTTGAATCTGCTGCATGAGCAGGCTGGCGTAGACGCCGCCGGTGGAATCCGACTTGGAGGTGAAGACCAGGTCGACCTTGTCACCTGGGCGAATGTGCGACCCGAGCACCGCCTGCTGGTCCACTTTCAGCCCGATCGCTCGTGTATTGGGCGGTAGGAAGTCCGCCAGCGCACCCTCGCCAGGCTTGGCGCCCTCGTGTACCGCCCCGGGGTCGGTGAAATCTGCCGGGCGATTGCGAAGCACTTCCCCGGCCTCGATCCGCCGGCGGGCACTTCTGCCGACGACTTCTTCCATGGATGCGAAGGCGTTGTCGGCGAGTCGCTGCTTGTCGGTGCGGTTGACCTGCACCACGGTGAGCATGGCTGCTGTGATCTGCGTGCGGGCGGGAATCTCCTGGGCGGCCAGAACGACGGGCTCGGTCGCCTGCAGTGATCCCAGGTAGGACTTGACTCCGAACGCCGTGATGATGGCGACCAGGGCGGCCCAGAAGAGCCGAAGGCGCCACTTACCGATCATTCCCGGCGCCCTCCTCCCCTGCGAACCAGGTGGATACCGGCTTGGCCAGCCACCTGACATACGAATGCCCTGCGAGCCATGAGCCCACGACAGCGGCCAGCACCTGGGCTGTGAGGTGGATTACCGGCTCCAGTCCGTAGGGATGGAGTGCAGAGAAGACTACATACCCGCCGGAAACCGCTGCTGAAAGAGCCAAGCCCAGCCCGATAAGCTGCGATGTCATGTCTGCCCCGACGATGGCCGTGGGTGCTCCGGCCCGCCGCCGGCGCACGGCCGTTACAGCGACCTGCAGAACATGCGCGCCAAGCATCCCGAGAGCGATCATCCCCACCAAGCTGTTCAGGAACTGGTATGCTCCCAAGTCGTCTCCTCCCACGATGCTCAAAGTGCATGAAGGCTAAACAGCACCTTACTTAGCTCATATTAGCTTCAACTATTCTGCCGACAGGAACAATAATACCATTTCTTCCCAATTCTTGTAAACTTGGCCTGATCAAATAATCTCCCAGGAAAACGCTCGCCACAGAGCCCCGCAACACAATCACGGGGAGCCCTCCTGCAGACAGAAGCGGCGCACTTCCGGGCGAGTGCCTGGAAAAGATGCACCGCTTCTGGTCCACTTGACCGGTTGCCAAACAGGATTATCTACTTCCAAAGTCAAACCATTCAGGAGACTGATGGTTCACTGTAGATGATGTGCGATGCGCTGAACTCCACCAACGATAGGGATCTGACAGAGCTAGCAGGGACCTCGCGGCTGTCATGGACGGATCGGCCGCGATTGACTGAGGCACTTGTACCATCGCCTGGTCACCGTGGCCCATCCAACGGCGTTATGACGCCGTCCTGGTCGGCGCTCACAAGTCGACGAGGGGTCCCTTGTACGTGGGGCAGTACTGATCGCCTAGCAGTGTCGCCACCAGTGCAGAATTGTGGATGCGCGAAAAAGGGCTAACTGTTAGCCCGAGGTTCTGGCGCGCTCTTGGTCTGCCGGCGCCGTCAGTGATCTGGGTCCCAAGCCATAGCAAGCGCACGATTGCTTTTCCAGACAGGTGTGATGATGGCTTCCCATGTTACCTGGACCTTGGACCACACACTACGGCAGTGACGCATATCGACCTTAATGTTCCAGGTATGTCAACGGCTATGGAGCCTCTCGCGTCGCGTGCACACACAAACCAGTGGAGGTAGAGCGAATGGGAGCGAAAACTGGCCCAGCAACGAAGGGCAGTCGGCAGTGCCTACAGCAGTACGTAAATGACCGTCAGAAGCAGTCCCTGCTCAATGACCTCTTGCTGAGCTCGTCGGCAGCGATTCTGGCGACCACTGCGGTGTCAGTGGAGTGGCTTTCTCCTCTAGCTGCGCTCGACTACAGGGAGCATAGGGACGACTTCTTGGACGTGCTGGGTCTTAAGCAATCCGAACACATCGTTAGGGACTTCTGGCCGGAGCAGGGACCACAGTGGGATGGGCTGGCCAGGCTCCGTGACTCGGCCGGAGAAAGCGCTGTCATACTGGTCGAGGCCAAGGCTCACCCTGCGGAGACGGAGTCATCGCTCATGGCGACCGCCCCTGACAGTATCGCGATGATTGGCCGGGCGTTCGCCCGCACCCAGGGATACATGGGAGTCACCAAGGGCAATTGGACGGACGGGGCATACCAGTTGGCCAACCGACTGGCCTTTCTCTACTGCATGAATGAGTTGGTGGGCGTCCCTACGTATCTGGTGCTGGTGAATTTCGTGGGTGACAAGACCTATCGGCCAACGTCTCTGTCTGAGTGGCAGGCGCACTACCGATCGGTGTTCCAGCACCTGGGCCTACAGCCGGGCTGTCGCCTGCTGGACCGGATAGCGTTGGTCTTCCCGCCGGCACCCTGACTTGCCGGTGAAATTGCGCAGGGGGCTCCGGGTCTCGGGTGCCGGGGCTGAATGGCATCCCCGTCTCGAAGTTCCTCTGGACACTCCTGTTTGATGCATGATGCGACCGGGTCATACGGAACGTCCCAACAAAACCTATGCGGGTGGTCTGAAAATGTCGTTACCGCCGGTAGATGTGTGCATCCGATCCTTGGCGATCAACGGGTACGTGATGGATAGGGCGCACAGCGATCACGGCCTAATCCTGCTCGACTTCCACAAATATGACCGGTTCGGCGTCAGAATGGACTACTCATTTGCTCTCTATGACAGTCTGGGCGAACCGGGTCTCAAGGCCCTACGGAAACTGGCCAGGGGACGCAGTCTCGTCCTGATCGGGCCGAGCAGGTTCAAAGATGCTCCGTCGCTCAGTTGGGATGAGTTGCTCGGGAAGCTGGGAGGGCCTGTGAACACTTGGGCCGTGACAGATCCGCAGTTTCCCGTCATTCTGAATGATCTGGGACACAACCAACTGCCTCCAGGATTTGAGGGGAACGCTGACACCTTGTTCGAGGACCTCGTGAGAGACGCCTTGATGTTTCTCCTCACCAACAGGGTCATCCAGTATGGTCAGGAGCGCCTATTCGAGAAGCTCCCCGATGGGTTGGCGTTTGTCGACCACAGTACCCCTGTACTCTACGACTGCAAGGCGTATGGGAAGGGCTTTTCCATAACGGCAGATGATATCAGGCGCTTCTCCAGCTACGTCCAAGACTTCAACCAGCGGTACGGGAGTTACCTAAAGCCGGTTCAATCTTTCCTTGTCATCACCGGTGATCTCACAGACTCCGTGAACTCCATATCAGGTCGGGCACGCGAACTAAGAGCAGAATCCAATGTACAATTGGTCGCTCTCTCGGCCAAGGAGTTGGGGGCAATCGTTCAACTCCTGACCGCGAATCCTCTTGGTCGAAGGGCGATCAACTGGAAACTGCTTTTGTCGGACTCAATCCTGACCGGCAAGGATGTTGCAAAGGAGCTTAAGCGGGTTAACAAAGACGCCATTATCGGGGGGCTGACTTGATGGGTACTTCGACGAGCCATCCTTCGCCCAATCGGCCAACGTGGAATAGCGTCCGTCGCACCCTCGGTGACCAGTTCGTACCCCCTGACCGGGTGGTCAACGAATTGTGGACGGTGGCGCTCAGAGACACTGACGCGCCCATCAGTGACCAAATGTCGTCTCCGATCGTGTATGAACTGGCGTTGCTGAGTCAGCGATCGAATTCTTGTGAGGAGGCCGTCAGGGCTGCAACAATGGCAATCGTCAAGTCCAAGGCCAGCTCAATCCTAGTTGAGCTGGCCAAGAGAGCGCTGATGAGCAGTTTCCAGGCCTCTGATGACCGGGTTCAAGCATTCGCTGGTGGGTTTTTCGCTGAGGTGGCTGCGTACCTGAGTTCCCGAGACATTCCGGGGTTATTGGGTATGTCCGAACGGCTAAGGACGGTGTCATCCACGATCGACTTCAAAACAGAACTGAAGGCCCTCACTCGCAAAGAAGCCTCCCGTGTTCGGGCGTCTCTGGAGTCGCCTCAGCACTGGAGGGAGTATGTAGCCAGCGTCACCCATTCACTAACGGGAGGCCGCGCATGAACACAGTCACCGTAGCCTGCACACGCCGGAAGCCTGACGGCGATGAACTGGTTCTCGTGCCTGGCCAGAACTGCGTCACAGGTATCAAGGAATTCACTAAGTACTACCCGTCCCCCACCTCGCTAGAAAGTGATTTGCTACGACTCGCTTCCGGTGTGTACTGTGCCGACTTGGCGACTAAGCGCGGCCTGCGCGAGGAGTTCCAGCGAGACATCGAACTGCATGTACCGGTGGCGAACTTCCAGGCTTTTGAGCGGGCACGTCTTGACATAGAAATCGCTCTGACCATCGTGTCAGGCGATAATTGGACCTTGTCCTTCCATCGTTCAGAGGAAGCGCCGGAGGGCCCGGCCGCTTGGCCTACGAACCCAGGAGAAGTTCTGCTCTTTTCGGGCGGCCTGGACTCGTTGGCGGGTGCATACGAGCGACTCACGACCAGGGATACACCGTTGGCCCTTGTCAGCCATATTACCCACAACAACGTCGTGAAAAGCTCCCAGGAGACCCTGTTCGGCTGGCTGTCTGAGACTTTCGGACAGCGAGTCACCCGTGAGCAGTTTTTCGTTTCCGGCCGAAACGTCGGCGACCTTCCCTTTCCACAAGACAGTGATCGAGAGGAAACGCAACGGACACGGTCCTTCCTGTTCCTGACCCTGGGGGCCCTTGTAGCACGGCGTCGGGGAATATCTCGGGTGTTGATGATTGCTGAGAACGGGCAGATGGCCATTCACCTCCCCCTCACCGCTGCCCGGGTGGGCGCATTCTCCACCAAGACCGCTCATCCTAGCTTCCTGGCCGAAATGGAGCGAATCCTGTCAGCCCTACTGGAGTTTCCCCTGGAGATTCACAACCCGTTTCTGTATATGACAAAGGCCGAGGTTGTGAAGCGGCTGGTCGAGGAGGCACCTGGTGTTATAGAGGCATCTGGGGGCTGCTGGAAGGCGTTCAGGGTCGGGTCGGGGTTCAGGCACTGCGGAGAGTGCATACCGTGCCTGATTCGTAGGATCGCCCTCGAACACGGAGGGCTTGAACTACCAGAGTACAAACGCGACCTTCTGCGTGAAGACATTTCGTCCCTCGACCCGGATGATCTGGGAAAGCGGAACCTAGCTGAGCTGCTGGATTTCGTAATGCACTTTCACCGTGACGATTTGCGAGCATCTGCGCTCGATGACTTCCCTGAATTGCTTGCCGGGTCGTTTGACGCCGGCAAAGCCACCAACATGTATACGAGATTTGCGAAAGAGGCCGTCACGGTGTTGAGCCGCTATCCAGGCGTGAGGGGCTTGTTGTCATGAAGGTAAATCACGGGGACATTGAGACCCTCCGCGCCAATCCGTTGTCCTTCCTCAAGCGTGAAACTGGTGGGTTCATTCCCTTCGCTCCCGCGTCGGCCCTGCGCCTTAGCATTATGTACCTCCACAGCCACTTCGACAACTTGGCGAAGGCCCACGCCTACCTTACCGAAAAGTGCATGGGCAGAGGGGCACGGTTCACGCCGGACAAGATCGCTGAGCAGCACGACAAGCTGAACGCGTACTATGACGCTTACTCCAAGTGTCCAGGTCGAGCTTGCGCTACAGCTCACAACCTGTCCGGCGATACGCCGGCGGGACATGTCGTCGGAGGTCAGCTGGCACGAGTGGACGTGCGTACGACACTGTCGCCGTCGGAGCCTTACTATTTTGCTTGGCTGCTCACCAGCAAACCTCTCGCATGGAAGCACCAGCTTCGCATGCCCTTGATCCAGTACTTCGGCGCTTTGGATTTCAAGTGTCCTGTCCAGGAGATGGCCATTGGGATGTACTGCCATCAGACGGGGGAACACGAGTGGACCCAGTTCACCATGGCAGAAATCCAGTCTGCCCTTGAAGAACTGGACCACTTAATTGTCGTCGCCGAAACTGCATCATGACGTCCTCCGCAGAAATGAAGTACTCTCCCCTGGCCACTGCGGAGCAATAGACGTGTCGGGCCGAGAGCGGGCATTCTAGAGTCACCGAGCGACACGCACGACAAAACCATGACGGACCACCTCCACTACGCTGAGAGCATCAGCAGCCACCAGACAACGCTCAGGCACGGTTCTGCTGTCCGCCGATCCGGTAAGACTGATGGTACTTGTCGGCGCCGGCCCAACGGCCCATGGAATCGCGGATGCACAGGACCACACCGTGGACTGCGTATACGCGAAGCACGACCGCCTACACTCTCAGTGAGCTAAGGCGGTCGCCTGCAACGGCACCGTTCCAACCGGGTTAGTGCCGTGATTGTGCGTTAGATTTTGCCTTCACCGCAGTCGATTGGCGAACCAGAGAGGAACGTCGGTTGACTGGCGCCAGTACGAGAGGAGTGTTCGTCGGCGACTCCAACCAAGTCCTACCATGCTAGAGGGACACGCCCCTCGAAGGCAGCGGTCAGTCCATCGTGGGAAAGCCTTCGGTAGAGGTTGAAGGCCGAGCCATCGGGCTGACCATAGCTACCATGCTCACCCCCGCGAAGTAGTCCACAGGTGCGGGCAATCTGGGTGATCACGGGATCTTCGCCGAACCCCTGGAGGTAGAACCAGTCAAAGCCCTCTGAGTTCGCGAAAGTGAGGAGTTCAGTTACGATCGCGGACGCGAGAATCGTTTCATAAGGACGGAACTGCGGAACCCAGAGTGCGTTATGCGGTAACCTCCGGTAGTAAACAAAGAACTCGAAACGATAAGGTTTGCGTGACCGGACATAGAACCGCTCGGCGATGTCGCTCTCATACTCTACGGGGCAGCAAAACCGGTTAGCGATGCTATGAATGAGGCGGCAGGCCTTCGGCCCGATGTCGTCAACCCACCATACCTTCCGCCGAAGGCGTGCCGATGGCGTGGAAACCTCCCCACCAGGGTGGCAAACATAGTCATGCCGATACAGGTCATCGTTCACGCCATCACCTCTTCGGACCTAGTGACTTCAGGCACCCCTAGGTACTTATACCAGTTGGGTGTACCACAGGTGTCCCAGATCTGCCGAGGGCCTTTCCTAGTCCGGTTGTCACTCGGCGTGAGGCCGCAGTTGGTGGCGATGTATCGCAACCTCTCATCATTTCCAAACGCCTGGAGGTAGAACCAGCAAAACCCTTCCTCCTGCGCAAACATGATATGCTCGTGAATTACGGTCACTGCCGTTTTCCAGTCCCTGGGGATTCTCGGCATCCAGAAAGCATCTTCATCTTGCCGACAGTAATTGAACAGTTCGAAGGCCTGAGACCTAAGGTAGAATCGGCAGCTCATGTCACTTTCATACTCGACTTGGTACCCAAGCTGTCTTGCCAGCCTCAGTGCCAGACGCAGAACCCGTGGGCCCAGATCATCCTCATAGGTGGGCATCCACTTTCCTGGAACCGGCGCAACTGAACCATTGGGATGGACGATGTATCGGTGCTGCAAACCAACTTGCACCTTGATCACCTCGCCTACTCCCTTCTCATCCTTAGTCTGCCTTTCCTTCCTTTATTTTGAGTTACCGTTCGACAAATACGGACAATTTGGGTACTCATCCGATTCTTGACCAAATGCAAAGCCATCAGGTTTCAGAGTGGTTATCAGACACAAAGGAATGATTCAGCCCTGGGGCAGTGCCCCAGGGCGTAACCGAATTCCACCGGCCGCCATTCGGCTGCATGTGGAGCGTACAATGTCAGCATCCTCATCCTGTTGCCTTGCTCTGATGTCCGGTCACGTCCCGGTAGTCATACGACCCAGGGGAAGGGCAGAAGGGAAAAACGGGGAGGGGCCGGCCGAGGATGTCTGGCCGGAGAATGTCGCTTCCTAGCGTCACTCGGCCATCCTCGCAATGTCGTCTAGCCTATCCGGTGTGAACTTCCATGATGCCGGGATCATGTCGGTCGTGCCGGCTCCCCGAGCCCGGGCTGTCCACTGATGGTTCTCATGCAGGATCGTTTCACCGCGCCCCGCAGCCTCGGCCTTCAGCCGCTCGGCCACCTCACGCGGGGTTGCGAGATACATACGAGGGAGTTCAGCGAGCTGAACGTTCTTGAACTGCACCAGGCAGAGCACGGTCTTGTTCGAATGCCTGGCAAGCCAGGCATCCGCAGCGGCGTGATAGTCCGCCTTCCCTTTCTCTAGGTAAGACTGTGTCAGGCCCCAGGCGCCATCTTGGCTGCCCTTGACGGATACTTTGAGCAGTCGGTCGCCATCGACGGCCACCAGATCGTATTCAGGCTGGCTGGCGCCGTACTGCACAGAAACATCCCACCCGCAACGCGCAAACTGTGCGGCCGCAAAGGCTTCGGCGGCGGTGGCGACGTGCCAAGACGTCTTCATGCTTGACCTCCCGCTAAGCTAGTTACCGTTCGTGGACGACAAAGCCGCAAAGGGCGGCCAAGCCGCAGTCCTCATATAACCAACGACGGGCGATGGAAGCAGATGAAGCGGTCTGGCATCGGAAGCCTCCATTGGAGGCGAGTGCGAAAGCCCCGTCTTTTCGGCAGACCCGTCCAGCCAGAACGTATTCAAGGAATAGGAGATCGCAGATTGTCGATTCCATCCACGGCACGGTTCGATCATACCCGGCGGTCCAACTAATGCGATTGCTGCACGCGGATAGGAAACTGTCCAGTTTGCCCCCCACTTCGCACGACCCAAACAGAACGCCTTTCCGATTCGGCGACTTGACGTTATCGCCTGTGGCCTTACCAAGAGACACCAGGTTAATATCCCGGTTGAGCCCTGACAGCCTGCCCCCGTTTCCGTGTCCAGCAATGTAACATGCACCGAGGGACGTGTCCTCGGCAAAGACGTTGAGCCAGTGCGTCAGGCTGTTCGCATCATAGTACATCCGGTAGCTGAAGGGAAATTGGCGCACTGCCGCCCATCCCTCAATGAATGGTCGCACACTCTCGGCGTCTGTGAGGTTATCCGACCACGGACATTCAAGAACAATTACGCCATCTGCACTCATGGATGCAACTCCTCGTGACCTCTGACCCTGCCGCCGGCCCGCACTGAGTGGACACCCACGGCGGGCGCTCGTTGTACTGATATTGTTGGACTATTCTTGTGTGGACCTTGTTTTCCCTTTTCCCCGGAGCCACCAATTACTTGACTGCCCGTGTGTAGTCCTGAATCACGGTCTGGACTCCGCACAGGACTACCGTGAGATGTCGTCCGTCAGCCGACCTCTCCGGCCTAGCCGTATCGGACCCATAATGGAACTTTCGGTGGCACGTTGCGCACACCACGAGGACGTTCTCTTCAATGTCTGGGCCGCCTTGGGACAACGGGTCGATGTGATGGGTCTCAACGTACGGGAGTCCTGTTTGGGAGGCGAAGACCCCTGGCGACTGTGGGCCACACACCTGACAGCTGTAGCCTCGCATAGCTTTGATTAGGCGCGAAAGGCTTGAGCATCGCTCGATTCGTGTATAGACACGACGCCGGGCGTCTCGGCTCTTACGCATACGCTCATTGACTTGACGTACAATCTCTCTCAAGTCGGAGGGGCTGAGGGACTCAAGGTCATTCACATGCCAATCTGGGTCTCGATCAAGCAAATCATCTACGATGAGGACGAGGCGGTCGGGCCTTGCCTCCAAAAGGGGCTCTGTCAGAGGTTCTGCCGTGGGGGGCACAGGCGGTACCTGCGGGCGCGTGAGTACCCATGTATCTCCATCGACACGTGTGATCCGGCCGATTTTCTCGAGCGCAAAGAGGGCGTTCAGAAGGACGCTCCATACATCATCAGAGCCAATCGCTTTGGCTTCGCTAAACCGGTGGAGAAGGCCCGTGGACCCAAGACGCTGAAGAAGTTGGTCGAACCTCGCCTTTCCCCCGAGTTCTCCAAAGAGATCTTCTAGCGGCCGATACACTAGTCTCGAAAAGTGCCGTTCCATCACGCATCACCTCCCGCATCAAGATTTACCCAGCATGTACTGGGTTCCCTTGACGCTTCCGGCGAAATGAGGGAGCCTCGGCACCTACAGGACCGTACAACGAGCGGTCCAACCCACCTGGTCCTTATCTCGCATTCGCGCCCATTGGTCACGTACGTGGGGGTCGACATTTCGACAGTGCGTCCAAAAAACGCCTCTTCGTTCTGGCCCCCACCTCTGCCCCTGGCCGCCGATCTGTGCGGGTCTACCGCTCCTCGAATCAGACACAATGCACTTGTGTATGATTCGGGAGTCGGCTGCAGGCCTTGATACATCTGGCCTCCCGTCCATTGGGCGAAAAGGAGACAGGTGTGTCGCAGGGTCATATCGAACATAATAGCGAAGTACCGCAGGTTATGGCTGATTCAATAAGAGGTGACAACCATCCATGGAGTTCGTGCAACCGATCCGTGACAAGAAGCAGATTGAGGCCATAAAGCGGCATCTCAAGGGCAACGAGTCCGGCCTGAGGGATCTGTGCCTATTCACACTGGGAATCAACTCGGGCCTGCGCGTGAGCGACCTGCTCAACTTAACCATCGGCGACGTGGTCGACCACCAGGGTAAGCCGCTGGACCGGATCACTCTCCGGGAACAGAAGACCGGCAAGGCCAAGTCATTCCCGATCAGTACGACGGCCGCCAAGGCCATCAAAGAGTATTTGGCCACACGGCCGAGCGCCGGCTCCGCTGACCCCCTCTTCCTCTCCCGAAAGGGCAAGGGTGAGGGTCACCTGCAGCGGGCCCAAGCGTACAAGATCATCAACGATGCGGCCCGGGCGGTTGGCATCACAGAATCCATCGGCACCCACACCCTCCGCAAGACCTTCGGTTACTGGGCCTACAAGGAGGGCAAGGACATCACGCTAATCCAGAAGCTATTGAACCACACGAGCCCCTCGGTGACGCTGGCCTATATCGGGATCACACAGGACCAGCTCGACGATGTCTACTTGTCCCTCAACTTGTGACGAGACGGCGCCGGACAGCGGTCGCTTGGAGAGGGATTGCCCATATGGTGTGGAATTTCACACTTATGCAATAGAAGGAGAGTGGTCTGTTCGTGGGAAGTTCGAACCGCTCTTACCCCCTCCGCCACCTGTCTATCCGAGTACCCTGGCATGATTGCGGGTGGAATGGCACTGTATGCCAGGACCCCCGATTGAACACCGCATGTCTGAAGCTGAAGCAGATCGCCTTGAAGCGGGACGATGCCGCTGAGGAAGCAGTAGCCGGCCAGTCCATAAAGGACTTGGACCAAGAGCAGTGGCCTTGCTGCGTTACCGAACGCGGCATGTTTATGGCCCCGTTCGAGTACACCCGCTTGGCAGATCATCCCTATACGGAGACTTCCAAGGAGACCCACGGGCACCTCGCCCCAACCCCGCAGCGGCATCCACCATACTCGGCACCCGCTCTCCCTTTCCGGTGGATGCGTTCGGAGAACCTGGAAACGTTCGCTCGCAGTTACGACCTCAACATCGGCATGGACCGTGAACCGGACCTGAAGTTCAACACCGGCTGGGTCCAGGTCAAGGAAAATCAGCAACCGCTTCTGGAGTGTTTCTTTGACCATGTCCAGAAGGATACGTCCCTGTGCTTCTTCTACGCCAAGCAAGTCCCATTTGTTGAGGATCATCGCCGGGTGCTTATTGGCGTGGGTCGAGTGAAACACATCGGCCCAGTGGCGGAATACCGCTACTCTGGCCCCGGTCTTCGATCCATCCTTTGGGAGCGGATGGTGCAGCACTCGATCAGGCCCGACTTCGAGGATGGTTTCCTGCTGCCGTACCACGAAGCAATGCGACTTGCCCAGGAGAACCCTGACTTCGATCCGGCGGAGATTGTTGCTTTCGCTCCAGAGGACCGAATGATGGAGTTCTCCTACGCGTCCGAGCATGTCACGCACGACGGCGCCATCGCCTCACTCTTGGCCTGCGCCGCCTCCCTCAACAAGGCTAAGCAGTACATACCTGGGCCGTGGGAAGCCTGCCTCCGCTGGATCGACTCACGACTCGCCGAGTTGTGGAGTATGCGTGGCCCCTGCCCGGGGTTGGGCTCCGTCTTGCGCGCCTTTGGTGTGGAACTCGGGACATTCGTCGCCCGGGAGATCGAACAGAAGGTGGGCGACAACGAGAACCCCTGGCCCTTGGTGGACCAGGTATTCCGTGACCCAAAGAAGCACTTGTCACCCTCCATGGCGGCCCAGATCAGCAAGACCCTGATGCTAACCTGGCAGGGGCTAGGTGCTGACCGCAAAGCACTCATGCAGTTGCTGAGCCGTTTCGAGCTTTCACCTGAACAGGCCACCGCGCTTTTCGTAGAAGATGAGCGCGAGGAAGCCGGCATCATCATCACGGATAAGGCCATCCTAGCCAACCCTTATCTTGTCTATGAGTTGAGCCGGCAGCTTCTTGAGCCCGTCAGTGTCTGGACGGTGGACCGAGGAGTGTTCCCGGTTGCGGCGGTCCGAACCAAGCATCCCCTGCCGGAGCCTTCCCGCATTGATGGAGGGACAGATGAACGCCGCATCCGGGCACTAGCCGTGCACGTCCTGGAGAGGGCTGCTGCCGATGGGCACACGTTGTTGCCGCAGAAGGACCTGGTGCTGACCATCCGTGGCCTCCAGTTGGATCCGCCCTGTGAGGTCAGCCGGGATGTGCTTGCGGCAGTGGATGGATCTTTCCCAGGAACGATTGAGCGCGCAGCCATGGAGGATGGGACCCGCGCCTACCAGTTGACCAACCTGACGACAATGGGCGCACTCGTCCGCCGGAAGGTGACCGAGCGCCTCCAGGGAAAGCGTCACTCACTCAACGCAAACTGGCGTGCTCTGCTCGATCAGCGGCTTCCTTCGCCCGGGCAGGATCGTGAGGAGGAACGTGCGCGCCAGGAAAAGGCAGCCGCCCTGAAGGAGTTGGCTGAATCTCGCTTCACCGTGTTGATCGGCCCAGCCGGTACTGGCAAGACCACCCTCCTGTCGGTCCTGTGCGGCCAAAAGGACATCGCTGCCGGGGGAGTCCTGTTGCTGGCCCCCACCGGGAAGGCCAGAGTCAGGATGGAGCAAGCCACTCGTGACCTCAGCCTGACCGCCTATACAGTGGCGCAGTGGCTGAGCCGTTGCGACCGCTACGATGGCGCTACCGGTCGATACCACCTGTCGGAAAGGCCGCCTGAGGAATGTCCGAGAACGGTAGTCATTGATGAGGCCTCGATGCTGACCGAGGAGATGATGGCGGCGCTCTTCGAGTCGATCAAGGGTGTCCACCGCCTGGTCTTGGTCGGCGACCCCAGTCAGCTGCCTCCGATTGGCGCTGGCCGGCCCTTTGTCGACATCGTTACGGAGCTTACCCCGAAACAGGTCAGTGGGATGTTCCCGAGGGTGGGCAAGGGCTATGCCGAGCTTACCGTCCGGCGCCGGCAAGCTGGCCAGGACCGAGAGGATCTTCAGTTGGCTGAGTGGTTCAGCGGGCGGCCGCTGGGTCCGGGGGAAGACCAAGTCTTTGACAAAGTGGCGACCGGAAACTCCAATCCCCACATTCGCTTTGTGCGCTGGGACACCCCCGAGGAGATCCAGGAGCGGCTCCTGGAGACATTGGTGGAAGAACTGGATCTTGATGATGTCGATGACGTGCGGGGGTTCGACCTCACTCTGGGCGCCACGGAAAGCGGCCAGTATCGCTACTTCAACGTAGGGGCCGCCGTAAAGGCAGAGGCATGGCAAGTGCTTTCGCCCGTTCGGGGCCTCACCCATGGTGTTTCCGAACTGAACCGGCTAGTTCACCGGACATTTAGGGCGGGCTGGGTGGACTTCGCCCGCCAGAAGTGGCGCAAGGTCCCCAAGCCGATGGGCGCTGAAGAGATCGTTTACGGCGACAAGGTGATCAACGTTGTGAACCATCGCCGCAAGAAGGTTTGGCCCCAGGACGACGGCGCTGCCGAGTACATCGCGAATGGTGAGATTGGTATCGCCGTAGGGCAGTTCAAGACGGCGAGGATGACTTGTGCACCATGGGAGTTGAAAGTCGAGTTCTCATCACAACCCCGCTACCAGTATGGATTCACTGAAGGTGACTTCGGAGAGGAGACTGGCGCCAAGCTAGAGCTGGCCTACGCCCTGACCATTCACAAAGCCCAGGGCAGCGAGTTCAACCTGGTCATTCTGGTGCTTCCCAACCCGTGCCGCCTGCTGTCCCGGGAGTTGATCTACACCGCACTGACCCGGCAGCGTGATCGGATCATTGTCCTCCATCAGGGCGAGCGAGCGGAACTGCAGCGGTACGCTTCGCACAACTGGTCCGAAACGGCCCGCCGGCTGACGAACCTCTTCCACGCCCCGGCGATTGTCGACATCGGCGGGAAGTTCCTAGAGGACCGGCTAATCCATCGGACCAGCATTGGCATCGCCGTGCGGTCGAAGTCCGAAGTAATCATCGCGGATCGGCTGACTACAAAGGGCGTGGAGTACTCCTACGAGCGGCCTCTCCAGCTTAGGGATGCCACAAAGTACCCCGACTTCACCATCGAGGATGACGACACGGGTATCACCTACTACTGGGAGCACCTCGGCATGCTCCAGGACGAAGGCTACCGCTCCCGGTGGGAGGCCAAGCTGCAGTGGTACCGAGAGAACAAAATCCTCCCGTTCGATGAGGGCGGCGGGGAGAACGGAACCTTGATCATCACCAGCGATGACGAGTATGGTGGCATCAACGTGCAGGACATTGACGACCTGATTAAGCGTGTGCTCGGAAGACCGTAACGGTCCCCGCAGCCTCGGGGAGTACGATTCGAGCTCCAGAAGGAGGCCTTCTAAATGGCGCATGCCGTAGAGTCAATGTTCTACGTTCGGCAGCCACCCTGGCATGGGCTCGGTACGAGAGTAGAACAGGCTCCCAAGAGCGAGGACGCCCTCTGTCTGGCGGGTCTGGATTGGACAGTACAGCAAGCCCCTGTCATGGTCGGAGGCATTCCTGTACCAGGCCACTGGGCTAACATACGAGATAAGGACGGCTCTGTCCTCGGAATCGTTAAGGAACGATACCGGATCCTGCAGAACAAGGAGGCATTCGCCTTTACGGATGGCCTTCTCGGAATGGACGTGCTATATGAGACAGCCGGATCGCTGTTCGGTGGGAAGCGAGTGTGGATCTTGGCACGCCTCAAGCAGCCCATCAAGTTGCTCAAGGATGAGACGATCCCATATCTCTGCATCACGAACAACCACGACGGCGAAGGGGCGCTGCGCGTCATTCTCACCCCGATTCGTGTTGTCTGCCAGAACACCCTCAACCTTGCCCTACAGAAGGCACCCCGTTCTTGGTCTACCCGGCATACAGGAAATGTCTGGTCCAAGCTGGATGAGGCGTCACGAACCTTGGAGTTGACGCAGAACTACCTGGGTCGGTTACAGGAGCATGCCGATAGGCTCTCTCAGGTGAAGGTTTCTGAGCAGAAGTGGGTTGAGGCCGTCTCAACCCTAGTTCCGCTTCCGAAGGACAGTGACTCGCCGCTGGCCCAACTAGCCCTGAAAAGGGCCGTTCAGAAGCAGAAGCTCCTGGTGGACCTGTTTAACTCCCCAGACCTGAAGCCATATAAGGAGACTGCTTGGGCGGCTGTAAACGCTGTCGTCGACTACTCCGAGCACGTTAAGTGGCGCCCTCCCACCGAGAAATCCATGGAGAGCGGCTTCGCCAGGATCTTGGACGACGGGCACCCCATGGTCGAAAAGGCTCTCGGCCTCTTAGGTGTACGGATTTAGGCTGGTGCATCGCGGACCTTAGCATGTAGGGCACCCTCCCTCTCCTTGGGGGTCTGGGGGCCCTCGTGTTTTCGGAAGGTGAGCTTGGGGGAGCCTTCAAGGCAGGAACTACTTAACCACTAACGAATACGGAACTGAATGGCGATTCCCTGCTCGAATCAGGGCAATCGCCCCGTGGCGGCCCTACGCAATCCTATCTTGGAGGGACGAGACATGCCCCCTACCTTGGGTTCATTAGCTGAGGCCGTCGCTGATGCCGCCGGCCGGTACACCCGACTCGTCCTCCTGGTCGGCCCCAAGGGCTCCGGCAAGACGGCGCTCCTTAAGGCCTATGCTCAGGCAAACAATTGCCCTTACTCCCCGGTTGGTGCCCTCATGGCAGAACGCCTGCTGGCTACGCCGCCGCGGTTTCGTGACACCGAGTCCGACAGAGTGCTGAAGGAACTATGCCAAGGACCCGGCCCCTTTCTCCTGGACAACCTGGAGTTGCTCTTCACCCCGGAGTTGCAGCTAGACCCGTACCGCCTGCTAGTGGGGCTTGCCCGGACCAAGACGGTCGTCGCTGCCTGGGCCGGCTCCCTCCAGAACGGCACGCTGACCTATGCCGCCACCGGTCACAAGGAATACCGATCCCTGAACCCAACCGATGCGATCTGTATTCCGCTCTAGTCCCATCCCTGGGAGGTTATTGTATGCGCTACGCCGAGCTCGTCCAGTTTGAGCCGATTGAGTCGGTCGTCCAGCTGACCACGTCAGACAACAAAGCGGAAGCTACTCGCCTGGTCTCGTCCTTCGTCATTTCGCAGGCCATGGCTGATAACCTGACCAAGGTGGTCTTCCCACAGCTCCAATTCCAGACACCCAAGGACAATATGGGCTTGCTGATTGTTGGTAACTACGGTACTGGTAAGTCGCACCTCATGTCCGTAGTTGCAGCGATTGCCGAGGACGCGGACCAAGTCGACAACCTGACCAACCAGAGGGTAGTGGACCCGGCCGACCAAATTGCCGGCCAGTTCGTCGTGATTCGGGACGAGATAGGCGCATCCACCGACAGCCTGCGCAACATCATCTGCAAGATGCTGGAGAAGGGACTGGCCCGGCACGGAATCGAGTTCCAGTTCCCGCCCCAGGATCAGATCATCAAGAACAAGGATGCTCTCGAGGCGATGATGGCCGCCTTCCATGAGGTTTTCCCCGACAAGGGCCTACTCCTTGTTGTAGACGAACTCCTCGACTACCTTGGAACCCGAACCAAGGAATATGATCTGCGGCTGGATCTTGGCTTCTTGCGGGAAGTAGGAGAGGTCTGCAAACACACTCGCTTCCGCTTTATGGCTGGTGTCCAAGAGCAACTCTTCAACAACCCCGCCTTTGAGTTCGTTTCGAGCCAGATGCGGCGGGTTCAGGAGCGGTTCCACCAGGTGCTGATCTCCCGTGAGGACGTCTCCTTCGTCGTCACCCAGCGCCTACTCAAGAAGACGCCCGCCCAGAAGGCCCAAATCCGGGAGTACCTGACCGGCTTTGCCCATTTCTTCGGCAGCATGACCGAGCGCATGGATCACTACGTCGAACTGTTCCCCGTCCATCCGACCTATCTGGAGACCTTCGAGCGGGTCCATGTGGCGGAGAAGCGTGAGATCCTGCGCACCATCTCGACCGAGATGGCTGCCCTCCTGCAGCAGGAAGTACCCACTGACGTGCCCGGATTGATCGCCTTTGACTCCTATTGGGGCCGAATCAAATCCCATCCCAGCTACCAGACCGTGCCCGATATCCGTACGGTTATGGAGAAGGCCAACGTGCTGGAGGATAAGATCCGGCACGGCATAACCAAGAGGCTCTATGTCCAGCCGGCGCTCCGCATCATCCGCGGCCTAGCCGTACACCGCCTCACGACTGGCGACTTGCGCGTCGCTCTTGGCCTGACTGCCCAGGAACTGCGGGATGATCTCTGTATCCTGATCCCTGGCGCCGACGATGCTGACTTCCTGCAGACGCTGCTAGAGAAGGTTCTGCAGGAGATCCTGACGGTAGTCAACGGCCAGTTCATTACCCGAAACAAGGCGAACGGTCAGTACTACCTCGACGTCGACCGTGATGTGGACTATGATGCGTTGATCCAGAAGAAGGCGGCCTCGCTGGATGACGACAGGCTGGACCGGTATTACTTCGATGCCCTGATCCAAGTCATGGAGCTGATCGATACGCCCAGCTACCGTACCGGATTCAAGATCTGGGAGCACGAAGTGGAGTGGAGGACTCGCCGGGTCAACCGGGTAGGCTACCTGTTCCTCGGGGCACCCAACGAGCGGCCGAACACGGTGCCGTTCCGGGATTTCTACCTATACTTCCTGGAGCCGTTCGCTCCTACGAAGTTTAAGGATGAGAAAAAGCCGGACGAGATCTTCTTTGACCTGGCCCACGTTGACGACACCTTTACAGCCGCCCTGCGCACCTATGCCGGCGCCAAGGAACTTGCCAGCTCGGCCACGGGCGACAGCCAGAAGTTGTACAACAAGAAGGCCGGCGACGCCCGCAAAGAGATTGTTGACTGGCTCCGGGGCCACATGGGGACTGCCTTTGAGGTCACCTACCAAGGGAAGAAACAGCGCCTGGTCGAACGGGCCAAGGGCCATGTTGGCAACTTTGTCGACATCCGGGCCATGATCAACGCCGTTGCGACGGTAACCTTCGAGGACCACTTCAGCAACCTGGCGCCGGAGTACCCTTCCTTTGCGGTCGATCAGCCCGTCGGCCAACACAACCGAAACGTGGCGTGTACCGATGCCTTGAAGTGGATTGCCGGGAGCGTCAAGGGCAAGCTCGGTGGCGCCGTCCTGGACGGGCTCCGTCTTGTGGATAACGGGCAGATTCGCACGACAGGTTCGCCTTACGCCCAGGCGCTTCTGCAGCAGCTTAAGGCCAAGGGCCCGGGCCAGGTGGTGAACCGTTCCGAAATCCTGGTCGAGGAGAACCAGCTCGAACTCTGGCAACCCTTCAAGCTGGAGCCCGAGTTCCTAGCGGTCGTCCTTGGCGCCCTGGTTTACACCGGCGAAGTGGTCGTGGCTCTGCCACAGGGGCAGAAGAAGCTCGACACTGGTGAGCTGGATGAACTTCAGCGGATTCAGGCCAAGGATCTGGCCAGCTTCAAGCACATCGAACGCCCAAAGGATGTGCCGGTTTCGGAGCTACGGGCACTCTTTGAACTGCTTGGGCTTCCACCTGGGCTGATCGTTTCGGAGGCGACCCGTGAGCAGGGCGTGCTTGAGCTCCAGGCCCGAGTGCAAAACCTGGCGGTCGATCTGGCCAAAGCGCAAAGCCAGGTGGCTTCGGGTCTCACGTTCTGGAATCAGCAGCTCCTCTCTGAGACCGAGCAGAATGAGTGGAAGAAAGGGCTGAAAGCCCTCAAGGAATTCGTGGACGGGCTCCAGGCATACAACACCACGGGCAAGCTCAAGAACTTCCGGCACGATCTGGATGCGATTTCGGCCCAGGCGCAAAACCTGAGTATACTGAAGGCGTACCACGACCTGAGGGGGTTGCTGGAAAAGGCCCAGGAGCTGGTGACATACCTCAGCCAGGCTGAGGGAACGCTGCCCTCGACTCACTCCTGGCGGGACCAGGTGAAGGCGGCTCGAGCGAAGCTGCAGCAGGAGCTCCTGGACTCCAGCGTGCGCAGCCGGCCGAACTTTGAACAGTCACTCCTGGGGCAGCTTCGGGTCGTCAAGGATGCTTACGTGGCGGCCTATCGGGATCTGCACCAGAAGGCTCGCCTCTCGCAGACCCAGGATGTGAAGCGCCAGGCATTCCTGAAGGAAGGCCGATACACCCAACTTCAGACGCTCTCGGCCATTACCCTCTTCCCCCAGGCTGACTTCCAGGCGGTCCAGTCCGACCTAGCCGGCATAAAGGCCTGCGTCCAGTTGAGTGGCCACGAGCTGGAGAAGACCACGGTTTGCCCGCAGTGCCAGTACCGGCCGGTGGATGAGCCCGTGCTGAAGCAGTTCGGTGCCGTTCTCGACGGCATGGACGAACGGCTGGATAACCTGCTAGACAAGGTGACCAAGTCGCTGCTCGAGAACCTTAGCGATCCAACGGTAAAGGGGAATATCGCCCTACTGACCGACCCGGAGGGTAAGGCGACCCTGGAGGCGTTCCTGGGATCCGGTCAACTCCCCGGCGAGGTGGACGCCAGCTTCGTGAAGGCGGCTAACGAGGTGCTTTCCGGCCTCGATCCGGTGGTGATCACGAAGGGCAGCCTTGAGCAGGCGCTCTTTGGGGGCGCGGGCCCGCTCACGCCGGACGATCTGAAGAAGCGGTTTGAGAAGGTTTACACCGATCTGGTGAAAGGCAAGACTCTGAGTCAGGTCCGGTTTGTCTGGGAATAGGAACGCAACGAGGCGCTGGGACCCCGCCAGGCCCAGCGCCTCAAACCTACTTTGGGGGTTCGTGAATGGCTAAGCAGCAGAGCTTTGATCTGGGGCCCCAGAAGTCGGGGCCGGTCGACTGCCTGGGCATGACATTTGAGAACGACGAGGCCCGTCGGGCCTACTTCCTGGAACGGCTGAAGGAGAAGCTGCAAGACCCGGAGTTTCGTAGGCTTCCGGGCTTCCCGAAGGGGGTGGATGAGGACATCCTTCGGATGTCCGATCCGCCTTATCATACCGCGTGCCCAAATCCATTCGCAGGCGAGTTCATCTCAGTGCATGGCAAGCCTTATCAGGAGGATGAGGAGTACAGCCGATCCCCCTTAGCGGTTGACGTGAGTGAAGGAAAGAATGATCCGTTGTACAACGCCCACTCCTATCACACCAAAGTTCCGCACAAGGCGATAATGCGATATGTCTTGCATTACACCGAACCCGGCGATATAGTCCTGGACCCTTTTTGTGGGTCCGGCATGACAGGCGTGGCTGCTGCGGCGTGTGGGGCTCCCGATCTTGAGTTCAAAACGGAATTGGAAAGGGACACTCCCGGTGTCCACTGGGGGGAACGACGGGCAATGCTTGGGGACCTTAGCCCAATCGCTGCCCTTATCGCGCACAACTACCGGGCAGGTTTCGAGAACGCGGACGTCGCTCAGGCCGAACGCGTCTTAGCTGAGGTGGAGGCTACTCTAGGAGATGTGTTCTCAACCCTGCACACTGGTTGGGATTCTTCCGACCGCCAGTCGCTTAACCGACATAACAAAGAGCCGGAGGGGACAACACCACGCGGGGTCATCAACTTTGTGCTTTGGTCTGATGTCTTCATTTGTCCTAGTTGCTCGAATGAGGTTGTGTTTTGGAACGCTGCTGCCGACCCTGCAAGGGCAACGGTAATGGATAGCTTCCTATGTTCACATTGTGGTGGGACTCTGGATAAGGGCAGCATGGACAGGGCCACGGTAGCCGTATTTGATCCAGTGCTGAACCAGGCGACCACTCGGAGGAAACAAGTTCCAGTCTTGATCAACTATTCATATGAAGGCCGAAGGTATGAGAAGGTGCCTGACAAGCACGACCTCGAAGCCATCCAACAGTGTGATTCTCTCGCCAATCTAGAGGTCATCCCATCGGTACCTTATATGCTCAAGGGTGAAGAGTGGGGAGACACCTGGCGAGCCGGTTACCATTACGGCTACACGCACGCCCATCACTTTTATACTCGCCGAAATCTGGCTGCTTTATCTCACATCTGGAAAGTCGCCCGAGAGGGGAAATCCCGCTTCCTTCAGTTCTTGTTCACGTCGACTCATGCCTGGACAACGCGCCTTAACAGATTACTAGTATCCAATTACTTTGCCAAACGCGGGGGAGTTATTGGCCAAACGCTGTCAGGGACCATGTATGTTCCATCTCTGGCTGTAGAAACAAACGCCCTTGAACGGTTCAGACTTCGACTCAGCAGTATTTCAACAATTGCATCGCGGAACGGCCTAGTCACAACTCAGTCGGCGACAAGTCTCCGCCAGCTTGGGGCGGATTCTATTGACTATATATTTACCGATCCGCCATTCGGCGACAACCTGTACTATTCTGAACTGAATTTCTTGCTTGAGGCGTGGATGGGGGTCTACACCACCAACAACCCCGAAGCGGTGGTCAGCCCCTCGCAAGGAAAAGGACTGGAAGCGTATCTGAACCTCATGGCAGATAGCTTCTCGGAGATGTATCGGGTTCTCAAACCTGGTCGGTGGTTAACAGTTGTCTTTCACAATTCCAAAAATGCAGTGTGGAACGCAATCCAGGAGGCAATTGGGAGAGCCGGATTCGTGGTCGCAGACGTTCGGATTCTGGAGAAAACCCATAAGACTTACAAGCAGCTAAACTCAACCAATGCCGTGAAGCAGGATCTGGTGATTTCTGCTTACAAGCCGAAGGGCGACTATGGGGTTTCTTTCATGCTTCAGTCTGGAGGAGCCGAAGGCGTCTGGGCATTTGTGGCAGAACACCTTCACCAATTGCCTGTTTTTGTGTCGGAGAACGGAGAAGCTGTGCCAATCCCGGAGCGCATGAACTACCTGCTCTTCGACCGCATGATTGCCTATTATGTGCAGCGAGGAATTAGCGTACCTATCTCGGCGCCTGAGTTCTACCAGGGACTAAGGCAACGCTTCGCGGAACGAGAAGCTATGTATTTCCTTCCTAACCAGGTGATCGAGTACGATAGGGAGAGAGCCAAGGTGGCAAAAGTTCGGCAGCTTACCTTGGTTGTTACCGATGAATCGAGCGCAATTCTTTGGGTTCGTCAGCAACTTCTCGATAAGCCCCAGTCCTTTCAGGATCTGCAGCCCGTTTTCATGCGTGAGATTCAGGCATGGACGAAATACGAGCGCACCATTGAGTTGATGGAGATTCTGGAAGAGAACTTCCTCCTGTTCGATGGCATCGGACCCGTCCCCGCCCAGATTCACACCTACCTCTCCACCAACTTCAAGGACATGCGTGGCCTGTCAAAGGACGATCCTACCCTCAAAGCCAAGGCGGTTGATCGGTGGTACGTTCCCGATCCCAACAAGCAGGCCGATCTCGATCAACTTCGGACCAAGCGCCTCCTCAAGGAGTTTGCGGAGTACAAGGAGAGCAAGCAGAAGAAGCTGAAGCTGTTCCGCACTGAGGCCATCCGAGCCGGTTTCAAGGCCGCTTACGACCAGAAGGACTACCGCACCATCGTTGACGTGGCGAAGAAACTGCCCGAGCAGGTGATTCAGGAAGACGAAAAGCTCCTGATGTACTATGACGTCGCCTCCATGCGGCTGGGTGAGGACTAGCGGTGAACGGAAATACGTTTGCGAGCGGCAGCTGGGCCTTGGTGGCCGGTTCCCGCGCCCCCTGCCAGGTCATCAGTAAGGAAAGTGTTTTCGGCCAGACCACCTACCAGGTCTGGCTCCCAGAAAACCGGGAGTTGCGACTCCTCCCAGCATCCCTACTCCTGGCCATCTCCGAAGATGCGGTTGCCCCCAGCCTGGACGCCATCCGCTACGTCGCCGCAGCCGCCCGCATCACCGAGGCACTCGCCACGGATGCGCTGGTCGCCCCGGTGGAGGGGAAACTGATTCCCCTGCCCCACCAGCTCTACGCGCTTTCACGGGTGATGAGCGGAGACAAGGTCCGTTACCTGCTCGCAGACGAGGTTGGCCTCGGTAAGACCATCGAGGCCGGCCTGGTAATGCGTGAGCTGAAACTACGTGGCCGGGCAAAGCGGATTCTAGTGATCGCCCCTACGGGGCTGGTTACGCAGTGGGTCCAGGAGATGCAGACTCACTTCGATGAGAAACTCCACTTGGTTATCCCCGGGGACTTCGCAGCCGTCCGCGGCATGCTCGGCATCGATGAGCGGGAGAACCTCTGGCGCCTCCATGACCAGGTGGTCACCCCCCTGGACTCCGTGAAACCGCTGGACAGTCGGCGCGGCTGGACTCGGGAGCAGGTCGACCGGTACAACCGAGAACGCTTTCAAGACCTTGTGGCGGCTGGCTGGGATCTGATCGTCATCGATGAAAGCCACCGGCTGGGCGGCTCAACCGATGCAGTGGCCCGGTACCGCCTGGGTGAAGCACTAGCTACAGCTTCCGGGGCGCTGCTCCTACTCTCCGCTACGCCTCACCAGGGTAAGACGGACCAATTCCGCCGGCTCATGGCTCTACTCGACCCCGATGCCTTCGTGGACGAATCGGACATTCGCAAAGAAAAGGTCGCACCCTACGTCATCCGCACGGAGAAGCGCCATGCGATTGACACGGAGGGGCGCCCCCTCTTCCAACCCCGCCATGTACAACTTCGCTCCGTTCCGTGGAACCACCAGAACCCCGACCAGCAAGTCCTGTACGATGGCGTCACCGACTACGTGCGCAAGGGATACAACCAGGCGCTACGGGAAGGGAACTATACCGCTTCCTTCCTGATGATCCTAATGCAGCGGCTCGTCTCCTCGTCAACTCGGGCCATCAAGGCGGCGTTGGAGAAGCGTCTGGATGTCGTCGAGGGCACCCGGGTGGTTCAACCCTCCTTCTTCGGGGTGGAACTTGACCCCTCAGCCTTCGACAGCCTGGAGTCACCGGCGCTCATGGATCGACTGGTAGAGGCCAAGCTGAAGGGCGTAAAGGACGAAAGAGCCCAGGTGATGCGCCTGCTCTCCTTGGCGCGCCGCGTGGAGGCGACCGCCCCGGACGCTAAGGCCAAGGCTCTGCTGGACCTGATCTACGAAATTCAGCAGGCGGAGAATGATCCCGCCGTGAAGCTCCTGATCTTCACCGAGTTCGTTCCCACCCAGCAGATGCTAGCCGATTTCCTTGGCAACCGGGGCTTCAAGGTTACCTGCCTGAACGGGTCGCTGAACGTGGAAGAGAGAAAGGACGTCCAGCAGGCGTTCCGCGAAGGGGCCCAGATTTTGATCTCCACGGATGCCGGCGGCGAGGGCTTGAACCTGCAGTTCTGCCACGTTGTGATCAACTTCGACCTGCCCTGGAACCCGATGAAGCTGGAACAGCGCATCGGCCGTGTGGACCGCATTGGCCAGAAACACCTAGTCCGAGCGGTCAACTTTGCCCTGGAGGAATCTGTGGAACTCCGAGTGCGGGAAGTACTTGAGGAAAAGCTCGCCCGTATTCTTGAGGAGTTCGGCGTGGACAAGCTCGGTGACGTACTCGACTCAGAGGCCACCGACGTCAACTTCGATGATGTCTACATGGCAGCGGTAATGGACCCCGACACGGCCCTGGCGCAAGTTGACTCTCTGGTGGCAGATCTCCGGGCCAAGGCGGCAGCGACGGTGGCGGCCAGCAGCCTGCTTGGGGCGGAAACCGAACACGACCCGGAGGCGGCACAGCGGATCGCCTACCACCAGGTGCCTTTCTGGACCGAGCAGATGACGCTCAGCTATCTCCGCGACCACCAGACGGAGGGTGGGCGAATCGAGTCGGTCGGCGCTGCCTATCGCCTCACGTTCCCGGGAGGAGATCAGACCGAACCCGTGGTCTTTGACCGCAAGGCGGCAGACGACCGGGCTGATCTGATCACCCTAGAAGACCCCCGCATCCGAAAACTTCTGGATGCCATGACACCGTCCACCCCCGGCATGCCCATCCCCGGCGCCATCCTCCCGGGCATCTCCAACCTCGTTACCGGCACCTTCGCGCTGTGGCAGGTGACACTTGAGAGCCCGGCCGACACCAGGCGCCGCATCTTCCCGCTTTTCCGCAGCGACGATGGGCGCATCCTCCGACCCACAGCAACCCGGACCTGGGACCTGCTTCTGGACGTTGCAGGCGCTGGGATCCCCTACCGCCGTGCGGACTTGACCGGAGAGCCTGCCAGGGCGCTGCGGGAGGAACTGCGCCAATCCGCAGAGCAGGTTGGCGCTGAACTCTACACCGTCATCCAGCGGGAGCATGAGGCCACGTTAGCCCGGGAAGAACAGACCCGCACAGAGGCATTCCAATCGAGGCGCCGTGAGATCGAACGGATTGGTCTCCCCCAGGTGCGCCAGTACCGGCTGCAGAGACTAGAGCTGGAACGGCAGGCGTGGGAGCTTGAGATTGCTTCCAAGCGAAACGCCTGGCCCGCGCTGGAGCCCCTCTTACTTCTCCGTATCCTCGCCGAAGGGGAGGTCACAGGATGATGCAGTCGGCAGGATCGACCTGGCAGCAGCAGTTACTGAAGTGGTTCACGCCCGAGATCGCGACCGTCGCTCCCGTTACGGTACTGATCGATCCTGATGGCCTCTACCAGGACCCAGCTCTGCTGGCAGCGATGGAAGGGGCCGGCTTCGCCATTCTTCGGTACGACGATCCGCTCCGGTTCCGTCTGACCTACGAACGGGAATACCGGGAGCGTTGGGACCGGGGCGCGAAGACCAGAGCCCTGGTGATTCACAGCCACATCCCGGGCGAAGACCTGCCCTTCGATCTGGTCGAAGAGGTAGCCCTGGCCGACCACATCCGTACCGTAAAGCTCTCGGACTTCTTTGATCACCTCGACCCCAACCTGCTGCTCGAACTGGACAGGGACCTGCTGGGAACTCTTTGGACGAGCTACCAACACCAACCGCCCGGTCACGGCGGAGTGAACGCCACGGCGGACTACCTTCTGGCGAAGGTTTTCCTACTGAATCCCGAGCCGTGGCATACCCCTGCGGCCCTTCTGTCGTCGCTGCTCGCACACCACTACCGTGGGCGGGCACTTCCCGCTGGATTGGTGCACCGGTTAGTCACTCGGCTGGAATCGCGCTTCTCAGACTGGCCACTCCGGCAATTGTGGGCGGACCGGGCCACCTTCTATCAATTCCTGGCCGAGCGTTGGTTCCTGTTCCTGCACCACGAGATACCCGTTAAGCCCGGCACACTGCGCGAAACCCCGAAAGCCTTCATACTGCCAGGTCCGGTCGACTTACCGTTCAGCGCCAGAGAGGTGCGCGTGTACTTGGACACGCTCTTCTTGGAAGGCCAGATTCCTCCGGCGAAGGGGATCGACCAACGGGAAGTGCCGAACGACTGGATGCGGCTAGGCGTTGCCCCGTTGACTGATGAAGACCGTGCACAACGGTTTGTGCGGCAGACAGAGCAGTTGCAAGTTGAGTTGCCCAGCTCTTCTGCGTCACACCACCAGTGGCTTAGCTTTGGGCGGAAGTTGGGCGAATGGCTGGCCACTCGATGGCGTTTGACACTGCCGGCGGAAGTAGAGACAGAGGCAACCTCCCTGCATCAAGAAGCCGAGCAACGGTTCGCCGCCTGGGTTACCGCTCGGTTCAGCAGCATGCTCAGCTTGCCACCAATCCCAGGCCCCCTGGTTGTCCACCAAGTAGCTCCCCACATGGCCCGTGGCTGGGATGCGTTGGGTCGGCCCAAGCGGGCCTTGATCGTGGTCGATGGCATGAATTGGGCCCAATGGTCCCTACTTCGGCGTGGACTGGACCTCAAAGTTGACTTCACCATGCAGGAAAACAACATCCTGGCCTTTGCGCCATCCATTACGCAGGTCTCCCGGCAGGCGCTCTTCGCAGGGGACCTTCCGTGGAATTTTGCGGCCTCGATTACAACCACCAGCAAAGAAGAAGCACACTGGCGCTCGTTTTGGGAACGCCAGGGCGCCATGAAGATCCAGGTAGGTTACCTGCTGTATGGTGAAGGAGAGAGCCTGCCGGCTTTCCTGGATCGTCTTGAGGCTCTCACGAGCAAGCCGGCCACTCGGATAATCGGGCTCGTGCTGGGGCAGGTCGACAAGCTGACCCACGGTGCCGCCGGTGTGGTCTCAAGCCGGGAGCTGCAGAAACACGTAGCTGCCTGGGGTGAAAGCGGCACACTCCGCCAGGTACTGGAGCACCTCCTGACAGCAGGTTATGAACTCTGGCTGACAGCGGACCATGGGAACGTCGAGGCCGTCGGCGTCGGGAACCCGGGGACTGGTGCCATGACTGAAGAGCGCAGTGAGAGGGCCTTGGTCTTTACCCATGCCAATTTGCGAGATGCGACCGCCCTGAAGTTCCCAGGCGCCGTCCCCTGGACGGGTGCAGGGCTGCCTGATGACTACCATGCCCTGCTGGCAAAGGGTTTTGAAGCGTTCACATCCGTGGATAAGCATACGTTAAGCCACGGCGGGATCAGCATTGAGGAGATGGTGGTGCCGTTCGTGCGAATGGAGCGGAATCGATGATAGAGCGAAAGATGATCGGCTTTGACCGCCGGCTCAACAAGGAGTGGCTGGACGCAGCCGCTGCTCTAGTCGCCGAGGGCAGACCGGTTTCTGAAGTACGGGAGCGACTCAAGCAACTCCTGAGCCCTGAGCAGGGTCCCGAAGCCGTTGAGAAAACACTCATCGTCCTTGGCCGCCTATGGTGGCGGGCCCCGCAGGATTTGGTTCCTATGCAGACTCGGGCGTTGACGCTCCTGCCGACCGTTGAACCCAAGGAACGGATTGCGATTTACTGGGCCTTATGTATGGCCATATACCCCCTCTTCCTCGATACGGCCAGGCTGACCGGGCGCCTTCTAGGCCTTCAAGGCGAAGCGAAGTTACAGCAACTAGGCGTGCGTGTCGCTGATCTGTGGGGAGACCGGGAGACAATTCCCCGTGCGGTCCAACGCATCACCCGATCCATGGTCCAGTGGGGCGTCTTGTGCGATACGGAGCAGGCTGGAGTTTACCGACAAGCCTCTCCGATTGCCGTAAAGGGGGACCTGGGTGCTCTCCTGGTGGAAGGGCTGCTCCTAGGGCACACCGATGGCGGCCTGACGAGAGAACAAGTAGATGGGCACCCCGCCCTGTTCCCCTTTGAACTCGGCGTCCGGCCCTACGAACTGCGACAGCGTTCCGAGTTTGAGGTGTTCCGCCAAGGTGTGGACATGGAGTTCATCAGGCTTAAGAAGTAAACCAGGCGGAGGTCACATGACCTCCGCCTGGCCCTCTGTTGCGAGCTTGGACGGACGCGGACGACGTGGCTTAATGGATCACTCTACAGTAGACATTCTGAAACGCCTCGAGCCGAATCAGAAGCTGGGTGGGGTTCTTGAGAATGCGATGGGGATCGTAGATGACGAACAGAATGGCAGTGCCATGTTCCCTATATATGGTGATGTCCGCAGCGATCTCGTCCCCAATTGAACTTGCGCTGCGAGTTCTACGAGGGTACTTCACCTCAATATACAGCCGATTCGGTCGTGGTGTTGAGAAGTCAGGTTTCGCTCCCTTAACATGCAAGAAATCCACCATCGGGAGCTCCCGGGACAGGTCCTTATCCGCTGCCAAGAACAGCGCCTCAGCTGCATCCTGGACCTCGGACTCGCTAGCTGGGTCTCTGCTCTGAAAGGCCACAGGCAGGCCTTTGTCCAAGATGTTCCCCAGGCAGTTGGCAAGGGAGGCAACCGGATCCCTAAGATGCTCGCCTGACCCCAAGACCCTGAGCAAGCAATCATTAGGTAGGCCGCCAGAGTACATGTCTTGGGCGGATGCTTTGAGGGCCTTTACTACAGCGGCATTCACTTCTGCTGCGCGTCGTTGGTAGAGATCATATATCGCATGGTAGGTTTCCTCAAGATCTCCACCGATGGCAACGACCGCATCGCCAATCTCCGGGTACTTCTCGTACAGGCCTCCGATGGGGATTTTCGCCACCTCGAGATACGCCCTTACATACCCCTCAACCATCGCCTTGGGCGACGCAATCTCAGGCATCTCCGAGAAAGCCCCTCGAAACATGTTGTAGCGGTAAACATGGTCATAGGGCTCCAGATCCTTGGCCATGATTGCGAGCCGCCGATCGACGCACTGCGAACAGATACCGCAATGCGGTTCCGCATTCGTGGAAAGATAAGTATGCGAACACGAGGTGCTCGCCTCTATCAGATCGGCATGTCCGACCTCCGCCAACTTGGCCGCCACTTCGCCTTTCGTTAGGAAAAGGAACGGGGAGTCGATGACTATTGACCGGCCAAACACCGCCGTAAACAAACCCCGAACGAGATTCAAGAACCTAGGGTGTGTTGTTCGGGTTAGGCGAGCACCTACGGTTTGGCCGAGGATCGGAATGTTGAGGCTCACGATGCCGTTCTCGTAAACCTTAATGCGATCCTTGCCCAGGCAATCTGCAACTGCAGCAGCAAGGGACAGGTACAGGAAAGAACGGGATCTCTGGCTATGCTCTTTGTCTCGTTCCTCATCGAGGTGAATCCAAGTCGGCGCGTGCTGCAAGTGCCAGGCCGGAAAACGCGACCGCAGTAGCTTAACCAAGTCCTTCTGCCTCTTGCTGATCACGAACGCCGGCCGGTGACTCACAAGGATTGGCCGCTCGCCGTTTGCCCCGTGGTCCCACACTACTCCAGCGAGAGAGTCCAGCCCCCCTGAAAACAGTGCTACAGATGTTGCTGAGTCATAGTCGGGCAAAGCGAGGTAAGTTTGCTGGGTTGGCTCATCTTGCTGACGATCAACAAATGTAAACGTATAGGAGTCATCACTCAAGAATCCAAGTGTCTGCCCCAACAGTCTCGTGACGTCGGGAGCCTCCCAAACAGCGCGGGCACGAACCGGAATGACAAAGTGGAGTCTTCGTTTCCATCTTTCACCGTAGACGTCTTTTGCACCACGAGATAGTAGCCTGTCGGCCGTATAAACGTATGCAGCCAGGTGCACGAGATCCAAAGCTACGGCACCGAGATTTTGATAGACGCCTGGGCCAGGCATGTCCAGCCGCATGTTTGCTTCAGGGCCGTGCGCTGCAAGCCGTAAGACCCGTGAGTCGGATTCCCGGAATCCAACGGGAAGCGTCGCGCCTTCGCAGAGGATAATAGCAGTCGTCATACTGCATCCTCCTCAGGAACGGCGACGCCTTGCACAGCCAATTCCTTGCCGATCTTCTTTACCGCAATCGCCATGAACCGTCGCACGGCCTCTTGCGTTATTCCGCGCTCATAATTTTCCTTTGAGGTCCATCCGCCTGAAATGGACTCTACGATTAGTGCACGTTCGTAGCAAAACGTTTTCAGAGCGTCCTCAAAGTCCGATAGCTCGGAGAGTGAGGAAAAGCGACGTCCAGGTCCAACGTGGTCATGGATGGCCTTGCTGATCAGGAAATTTAGTGACCTAAACATGAATGTAGCGAAAAAGTCCTTGGACAGCAGCCCAAATTGCTTCGTAGTCGCGTACTTCCGGCAGGCGTTTCGGATGTCCTCGCCCGTTGTGCCAAACAGGGTGTTGGTCTGATTCGTCAGCGCACGGGCCAGAGTCTCCTTCAGGCTGAGCTGAGCAATCTCGGAGAACACGCTCTGACCAGGAATCCCTTGGGCATGGGTTTCCGCAGCAAATGCAACGTCCGCAATGAAAGTAATACAGGAGTTGGTGCTATCCGGCTGGACCGGAATCCCCACGTCCTTGAGCCGATCGAAGTAATCGCCCTTGGTGGCAAGGTAAACGACCTGGGAAAGTACCCAGAAGGAAGAGAGGAGACCGGGCTCCGTCGTTAACAGGCCAGGCAGCGTTTTCTTGCCGAACAATCGTCTCGCTGCATTCGCCGTGCTGATGGCAATATCGTTTACATCTGCCCCTGTGTCTCCTAACATCTCAACGACGCGCAACCAGGGACGTGTGGTAGGGAGTACCCCAAGCCGGATATGGCCCATCCCCTCACCCCCCTCGTGTCTTTACGACAATTGTGATTAGATGATCATTTATCCTTCTCCTCTTTTCGGTAGAAGAATTTCGCGAATTAGAACATGCGCCAAGAGGTCTTTGATACGTTGCCTGTCAAAGTCTCTGGGGTGGACCTAACCGGTGAGCCAGCAGAGCAGTCGCAGGTGAACGCCATTTTTTGAGAAGCGCCCATGGGAGGGTGACGCAGGTTTTGGATAGAGACGACTTGACTGGGTCCCTTACTGACGAGCAGAAGATGGTCGTTACCCACGCTGATGGCCCCGCCGTGGTCATCGCCTGCCCGGGGAGTGGAAAGACCCGAGCCCTGACCCACCGGATGGGCTATCTGGTCGAAGAAGTCGGAGCCCGTCCATCTGATATTCTCGGTATCACCTTTACTCGCGCGGCCGCCGACGAGATGAAGCACCGGCTGGCTTCTCTGATCGACCCTGGTTTGGCCAAGTCCGTTCGGTTACACACCTTTCATGCCCTGGCGTGGCGCATTCTTTTTGAAGTACACCGGGTAAAGCCAAATGTGCTCGATGAGCGTGGCCAACGTGCTATGGCCGGGCAACTGCTTCGGGAGTTTCAATTGAACGCTGACCAGGTGGCCATTGACGGTCTTCTCACTGATTTCGCCTTTTACGTTGGGGCACAAGCTCCGGCGGACAAGTTCACGCCCGGCACCTGTGAACCACACCTGTTCTTCGATATTTGGAACCGGTACCGGGAGCTGAAGACAGAAGCTGGTGTGTCCGATTTCGACGACCAAATTCTTCGGGTCCGGGATCTGCTCACGGATTCCCCTCAACTGCAAAAGGCGCCAAGGAGCCGCATAAGCCACCTGCTGGTCGACGAGTTCCAGGACACCAACTTCCTGCAGTGGCAACTCCTCGAGTTGCTCTTGCCAGAGAGCAAGAACATTATGGTGGTCGGCGATGACGATCAGGCGATCTATGGCTGGAGAGGAGCCTCTCCCTCGTTCATGCTAGACTTCCCCAAGCGGTTTCCAGGCTGTAGGGAGCTCCGACTCACCAGCAACTTCCGCTCGGCTGCCTCAATCGTGAAGCCAGCCGGACAACTGATCGCCGTCAACACCCGGCGATTTGACAAGAGCTTCGTGGCAGTGCGGCCCCCCGCCCACGCACCTGCCTGGATTCGGCCAGCCACAGGAGCCGAAGAAGCAGACATGGTTACGCAAGCTATTCAGGAGCGTCTGTCAGCGGGCATCAGCCCCACCGAGATGGCTGTACTTTACCGCACTCACCTCATAGGCTTTCCGCTCATGAACCGGCTCGAGAGTGCCCGGATTCCCTTTCGCGTCATAGGCGGACGGCCAAATCCTTTCACCCGCTGGATGGCTCGTGACGTCCTGTCCTACCTCCGCTGGGCCCATTGCGAGGCGAGCGTAGAAGAGATCGTCCGGGTCCTGCGCCGACCGTCCCGGCGAGGCGTGTCAAAGGAGCTCTTGACAGAAATGGAGCAGAGGGGCACGGAAGGCACCAGTCCTCTGGATTGGCTTGCGGGCAAGGTGAACGCATCTGGCGTGCGAGAGATACAGGCTCTTAAGGGTGACCTGGCCAATCTAGCCGTGATTCCTGCCAGCAAAGCTGTCACGTTCGTCCGAGAAGTGATCGGGTACGACGACTACATCGATCAGTACTGTGACTGGTCTGGGAGCGATCCACAGGAAGCACGGGAGGTCCTCGACGCGATCGAGCAGATCCCTCAGCCAGAGGAGAACTCGAGAGTTTATATCGATCTCGCCGCCCAGGAAGAGAATCGAGGTGAAGCGGAGGATTCGACCGTTCCGTCGGTCACCCTGGCGTCCTTCCACGGTAGCAAGGGGCTAGAGTGGGAGCAGGTATGGCTTCTGTCAGCAGTGGAGGGTGCCATCCCGCACAGGCAGACCATCCAGAGCCGCAGCGCCGGCGCAATGGAAGAGGAACGACGCCTCTTCTATGTCGGGATGACGAGGGCGAAGGATCTCCTGACGGTCACTGCACCGAAACGGTTAGCGGGATCTGATGCCGCCCCATCACGTTTCGTGACTGAAGCCGGAATCTGGACTCCTCTTCCCCCTCCATCCAAGAACAAGTCTACTCGGCAAGCCAGTGCAGGCCCAGCATCGACGCCAAAAGCGCCTGGCCGGGCCAGTCTGCCGCCGGCCCTTCCTCCAGAGGACTACGTTCCAGGGATCGTCTGTTACCACACCAAGTTCGGAGAAGGTGTCGTTCACCGGGTGCTCGAGGTCCAGAGAATCGTGGAAGTGCGGTTTCGAGGAACTGGCGAGACCAAACTGTTCAGCATCGATGTTTGTCTGAGCGCAGGATTCCTCCGTTCCGCCAAACCCTGATCGGGAGGGTCTTCGCGGCGCACTGGAGTAACGCGCCGATCCTTGTGTTAGTGTGCCGAGACTTGCTCTTCTGTCTTTTCTTTAGGTGTTACAAACAGGGCTTCTCCACCGGTAGATACACTAATAGAGGCCTCGCGAAAGCGGGGCCGTTTTCATTTAGTGGAGGAGAAGACCGATGAGGACAAGTGCAGCTAAGCGAATCGAGATAGCCTTCGGCCAGCCCTTGAGAGAAGTGTTGACCCAGATGTACTGGCGTGATCAGCAGTCGACGCCGTCGATTGGCGAAGCCCTTGGTGTGAGTACGTCAGCCGTGCGAAAGTGGATGAAGGAACTGGGTATCCCTCGCAGGGATGGCTCCAGTGCTCAGAAGGTGATCACGATCACCGGGCGCCGGCCGAAGACGACGGTGCTAAGCCAAGCTGGAGCCTCCAACCACAACTGGAAGGGCGGACGAATCCGGCACGTCAAGGGTTATCTCTTGCGCCATGCGCCGGAACACCCGAATGCCTCCGGGGGATACGTCTTGGAGCATCGGCTCGTGGCTGAAGAGATGCTGGGGCGTCCCCTTCGGCCTGATGAGGATGTCCACCATCTCGACGGCGACAAGGCCAACAACTCCAGGGATAACCTTATCGTGGAAGACCACGGTTCCCACACGAGGCTCCATTGGGCAATTCGGAGGACGCAAAGGGCCGCAGCGGTGTGATGGAACACATCATTCGTTAGCAGCCATATCAAAGGTGTTCTTACAATAAACCTCTGGATATGCAGGATTTGCTCGGCGACCAGCGAAAGAAGAGTCCTCCGCTCGCCGTGACTCGTTCGCAGGAGGGCTCCAACACAGCAGAGACAGGAGGCCACCTTATGCCTTTGGAACGTGGGATTTCGGACCGAGTACTTTGGATACCTTGGCTTGTGCTACGTCAGGAGTGTCCGTGGCCCATTGTGGTCGAGGACTCAAACGTCTTCGAGGCCTATGCAGAACGGGCCCAGAGAGTGGTGGACAGAGCCGCCAGTCTCGTGGGGCAACTTCCTAGCCTTACCGACAGAGATGCAATTGCGAAGGTGCTGCTCACTGAAGGCATCTTCTCACCTGCATCAAGAGGCGGAGACGAGGATCTGCGCATCGCCTTTGAGTCCTGTCTGCGACCGGAATGTCGTCTGGAGCTTATGTCAGAAGGGATCTCTGCACAGATCGGTCTCATGATTCGTGCTCAATTCCAGGCAGCGGCGACCCGGGGCGAGTTGGTTGCTGAAGCCATGGTCAAAATGCTTGATGTTCTCACCCTGGAGGCAGGCGGTCGAGTACACATGGCCATGGACGACGACAAGCCTGCTATCCTCTGGGCGGACATCCTTCGTGCAGTTGACGCACGCCAGGTGAACCAGGCTGAGGATCTGCTGACAGAGTTCATTGATGAAGAGCATGCGGTTTGGATTGGGGATCAGCCGTATTTGCTTGTGGACTCCCTGCTCTTCACGGTTCCGAGAGTGGTCACGGGGCTGTCACGTAGGCCTCGTGAGAAAAGGGCCATTTTCCAGGCTGGCCATCGGGTTTTTTCGGCCGCTCTACGATCCTACCCCGAGAAGGCATTCGAACTGCTGATTCCGTTGGCTAAGGCTGAGGTTGAGGAGCATGGACTGGGCGTTGTGCAGGAGGCTGAGACAGAAGCCCGATATGCCTTGGGCCCTGAGGGACAGCCCAGCAAGCCCGTGCTTAAGGTAACCAGAGGGGACGACGGAGAAATCAAGGTTGAGAGAATCTAGGATACTCTGGACTAAGTAGCCTCAACCATGCGCCTCAGACGACCATAGGAACTGCTGAAAACCCAGCTTCATGTTCGCGGTTGGTGCTGACGAACCGGACCTCCCATGAAGCGAGACATCGCAGAGAGCGTTGCCCAGACGTCTCCGGCGGACTTCTCATACTTGACGTGCCCCATCTCCCGGACAAGGAGATGGGGCACTTCCGTTGTCTCGGCGTCTTCAGTGGACCAAGTCTAGCGTCCTCTCCTAACCAGCCGAGTCAACGGCAGTGGATCGAAGCCCCTACCTCTCCAGATCCTCCTCGGCACGGAGTGCACCGGTGGATAGATGAGGTAGGCCAGTGCCTGAATCGTGGGACTTTGATCCATCATGTTACAGATTGCGTCGCGGCGCCGTAGATACAGTAATGGGAGCATCTAGTGAGATCAACGCCCGCTGGTTCGCTGCTCCAAGGGTGGTCAAGCAGGGCACCCCTTTGGTAGCCCGTACGGTCGAAGCAGGCTCTCCTTCAGAGCACCTGATCCACCAAGCCGTCATTTGTAGCAGCCTGCGACAGCCCGGATCTTCTCCGTTTTGAGGCGCCGTCCGGTGGAAGAAGCTCATATATATACCGCTAAGATGGCGATTCTGCAACACCTGGACGAAACTTCGCCTGCACTGGGGCGATGTGTTACAGATGGCCAGAGACGGCAGGATATCTAACAATGAGCGTTCTGACAGCGGAATCGGCAACTCCCTGTATCGACCCGTGGCAAAGCGGCTCCTCCGCCGGGATTGTACCTGTACGACGGCATACAACACACAACAAGGAGTGACCAAATGTTCAAGCTCAGCACCGAATACGGCACTGTCCCCTACGACGGTTTCTACATCTACGCCTACAGCCTGCCCAGGCCGGACTTCATCGCTCGGGTTCAGGGCCAGGTCAGGACCGCACAGCCCTACGCGCTCCGGCATACCCCCAGGACGAGGCGACAGGCACTGTGGGCCAACTTCGTGTCCCTGCCGATAGCCGGCGAGGATGGCGCTTTGAAGGTCATGTGGGACCCGCTGGACCCATGGTCGGGCATTCCCCTCTCTCGGGTCTACTTCAACCCCTCTACGACCGGCTACGACGCTCAGCAGACCTATGACCTGCTGCTGACGATCCTCGACGATCCGCTGTCGGCCGTCATGGCGTCTTTGGACACCAAGGTCGACGTCGAGGCGCCCTACTGGCTGGTGGCTGGGCACATCTACTACTCCTACGCCCGCTATCTGGGACATGCCGACTGGCTGGCGGATGCGGGCACTATCTACGAGGGGAAGAAGACCAGGCTGAGCATCTACGCCAAGCTTGGGGAGCACAACGAGCGTGATCGCTGGTGGCGAGAGCGTGATGACGAGGAGCCGGTAGCGCCCATCACTCGGGTAGAGATGCGACAGCGGTTTGTGAAACCCCGGCCGACCTTTGGCGACTTCCTCCGGGGCGCTCTGGTGGAGACGAACAAGTTGCGGCAACTGAAGGTGGTCGAGGATCTGGACAAGCTCGGGGACCGAGTGCTTGCGGAAGAGGCTCAGAAGCGGGGGGGTCTGACCCGGGTCCTGCGAGAGTACCAGGAGTTCGCAAACGTCTCTAAGGCCGACATCGCTGCCATGAAGGAGAACATCAACGCCATCGCCACTCGGGAAATCTTCGACCACTACCGGCGCCAGGCTGAAGTGTGGCACCGGACCTTCCGTGGGTAGCTGACAACCTGGGCTACACGACGACGACCGAGTTGGCGGTTATCTTCTTCCCCACTGATGAGCGCCCGCTATGGCTGACGAAGGTGGAGGGACGACACAGCCCCCTAAGTTAAACTTAGCCAGTGCCGACTCATAGGATGATGTCCTTCACTCGCCTGTCGGCGACTTCGGCCACATCCATGAAGAATATTTCGTGGGGGTGTAGCACAGCGGGTGAACATGGTGAGGTGTATTACTCAGGGCGCCGAAGGCCAAAGTGGGGCTGGTCCCTGACAATGTGCCGAAATGAGTGACGACACTTCGATAGGTGGGACGGCTTTACTTCTGGTAAACCCGTCCATGTGCCACTTCGAGTGGATGGCCGTTTCACTCTGCCCTTCATAGCAGCGCAAACCACACTCGGAAATGCCGATCACAACACCCCTGATCGCTGCGGAAGGGCTGCGGTCGGCTCCCAAGGTCCTGGCTCTCTGCATCCTGTTCTACGCACCCCGAAGTACTCGCACATGGTTGACCTCCTTGCGGTCAAGCTGATCGAACGGGGACTGACGTCGGCCCGGCTGGCGGAGATCATGGACGTAGTTGGTCCGGTCGTGCCGATGCCGACCACCTTCCTGCTGAGCCTGATTACAAGTCAGAGGCGCTCCACAAGCGGCCTGGAGCCACCGAGGCGTTCGTGGCGCCGATCTATCCCAACACCTTGACGGATGCCGATGCAGTCGCTTTGTTGAACCAGGTCACGCGCTTTGTGATTCGGCTGGGGAAGGGTGTCCATAATGCGGACACCCTTGGCGAGCATAGCTTGCGGTCATCTCAAGTCGCACATGGAGCGAACGGAAGTAGAGCTTCTCGTTCACACCGAAGTGGGTTACGAGCGGTAACCTAACTCCGCTCCCCTACGCACTTGCCTCTGGCACTGACCCGGCAGCAAGCTCTCGGATACATTCTTGAGACAACGTCCTGTACCAGGCTCGGAAGCGAACGAGGGACTTCAACCACGCCAGTCCACCGGCTTCAAGTTCCTCGAAGTTCCCGGGCACAAGGGGTTGCTGTACTTCGGCGCTCACTACCTCAGGACCAGACAGGTCATGGAGTGGATCCACAGCCGGGTTTCGTCGTTCTTGGCCTAGAGGGCCGGTGTCCACCACAAGACGCCAGCCCCCTCTATTTGGGGAATGTGGTCGGCGGGCGCTCCTCCGTGGGTCGAGGAGCCTAATAGGCCTTCAAAATTGTACATATTTCCGAGCGGTAATAGGACCCCCTTTGCGGTCCTGGAAAAACGTTCGGTGCCCCACCCCCTTCACTCGAAGGGGGTGTTTTCGTTGGCGCCAGCTACAAGGAGGTGAGCAGCGCGTCAAACCCGCTTCGTGTCGGTACCCGAAGCCCCTGGACCGGAACTCAAGGCAAACAATCATTCAAGGAGGACTATCCAATGATCGCCAACAATGTTCTGAAGTGTTTCGCTGACTCCGAGAGCCTTCTCACCGAGCTACGCATGCTGCTGGAAGACTGCCGGCGACTGAACCCTGCAAGAGCACTGGATCACCTCAACGTGGGTGCAAGTGAGGCGTCCGACGTATACAATCTCGCAGTAACCGCTCACAGGAAGGGCGTCATCAGCCGAGCCGACCTGACGGCGGCCATGCAACTCGCAGAAGCTTGGCTCGCATTTGATAACGAGGTCCTGGCCGTGGTCGCCGATGCGATTCCTGTGGTTCGCCGCACCAGGTCTGAGAACATGATGCACTGAGTACGCCCTAAGTGGACGCTAACCGTGTCTCGTTCGGGTCCTCAGTTCTTTGATACGCAAGCTCCATGTCCAAATTGGAAACAGCCCCTGCCTCCAGGAAAACCAGGGTGGCAGGGGCTCCGATGGACGGACGTGCAAAACGAATTTCTCGCAGGTTTTGTGGAAGTAGGCCTATACTGTGTGGGTCCCCCGGCTCGACCTAAGTAACCCCTGACTTCTACGGAGCATGGGAGCAAACCCCCCGGAAGCACCCCTGGCCTCACGGGCAGAGAAGGTGAGCTGAACCGGAAAAGGTCATACCTTTCTGCGCAAAGGTGTAACAAACACGCCCTGGGCCAGCGCTGTCAGAAGGTCCAGCAGGTTACACATCAGGCTGGCCAAGCGTCTCCAGCCCATCGAGGAAGGCTGCCATGCCCGAGAACGTGCCTTCGTCTGACGACCTCGCTGATGTGCTTTCCTTTCTTGATAGCTTAGCCCCCTGCCTGCCCGTGACCCCTGCTGATGGGGATCGTTCGGTTACGCGCAACGCTTGCAGAGCCGCAGCCCGAATGAGCCCCATCACGGCTTTACTGCGGCTTCGCTGGGAATTCAACCACCCCAAGGCCAACGCGTCGGTCTTCCTGGTGGATACAGTCAGCTTGTCCCCAGGCTGAATCGGTTTCGGCATCGGCTAGGCCCCCTTGGCGTCCCGCTCAACCGGAGCCCATTTGCGTCCCAGCCCGATGAGGTAGTTGCCCCGGGCGTTTTCGAGGAGACACTCCCCCTCGTGTCCCATGACTATGGGATACTTCTTCAGGTCCAGGAAATGGCCGAGGTAGGGCCGCACCGCATCAGTGGCGCCCCCCACCATAATGCAAACGTCGACATCATCACCGAAGTGTGCTTCGACAGTCCTTGCGGCACGCTCAGCCAGACCGGAGAACTCCTCGGCTGCAAGCTGCCTCAAGTCCACCTGGCGGCCCCGCACCTTCCACAGCCCGTTGTCGTGAATCAGTGCGGCCGCCAGCTGCGCCGGGTTCGGGATCACCACTCCATACTGATCCCGGGCCTTGCGAATGATCGCGTCCAGGTGACGGCCGGCGCCCCAATCCTCCCATGTGCTCTCGGGCTCCGGCTGCGGGATCATCCGCTTGAGCTTGGGCAGGTCCGTCGTTTCCTTGCCGATGTCGACGACGCGAACCGTACCATCCCGAAGAGCCTGGTTCTTTGCGCCGCCGCTGAGGTCGTACACGTTGTTGATCAGAGCCGCCATTCCTTCGATGGACACCAACACGCTCACGATGTGAATGGCGACCGTCCGCCCACCGACACCGGGCATGGACCCCATGGCAACGAGATGCTCTCCCACCAGCTTCTTCTCCACAACTGAACGGCTCCTGAACCAGTCCCGCATAGGCAGGCTCAGGACAAGGCGCACAGCGATCTCGGATTCGTGAGGATCCAGGTGAACTTGCATGGCACGGTAGGCCAGGGCGCCGAGTGCTGCCACGTAGTACTGTGCTTCCTCCGCCTTGTTCGCTCCCGCTGGCATGAATAGGGTGCGCCCGGAATCCTGCCGGGCCGCAAGGTTTCCAAGAAAGAAGTCTCCCGTCACTGCACCGCTCACGATGGTGAAGTTGATGTAATCCTCCGGGCTGACCCGGTCATCGTAGACATTCAGGACTGATGAACGGCAGATCACGTTCGGGTTGATCACATGGCCCAGGTAATCGACCAGCTTAACTGATTCGTTGCCAACATCAAGACCCACCGTAATGCACTTCACTGCATGTCACTTCCCTACTGGATTGTCGTCGCACCTAACGGATCTAGCCGCACAGGGCCACCATGGAACTCCGGGGGCCACCAGTGGCCAGCGGCAGGTCCCTAAGGCCTCCTGAGCCCTCCTGGAGGCTCTCAGAGGCAGTTGTTGATGCTGCCTGCCTACAGATTCTCAACCGGGCTGTACTTGGCATGGAGCCTCTTCTTATCGATGCTCCAGAGGTTCACGTACTTCCTCACCATGTCCATCGAGGTATGGCCGAGAATCTGCATCAGCACAAGTCCGTCCCCGCCGGCCGAGATGAACATGCGTGCAAAGGTGTGCCGAAACGTATGCGGTGAGCACCTGGCGCCCTTGATCCCGGCAGCCCGGCCGTAGCTCCGAACCCGCCACTGAAAATCCGTGCGGCTCAGTCCTCCCCCGCTATCGGCGGAGATCCAGAAGGAGTCAGTCTCCACGCCAGCCTTTCCCCGATACCTGAGGTAAGTCCGCAAGGCCTCCGTACAGCGCTTCTGGATGTACACCTCTCTAAACTTCCGTCCTTTGGTGTTCGCTGCACTCAGGCGAATCACGCCCCGGTCCAGTTCGACGTCATCCAGTGTCAACGCGATCAGTTCCTTGAGCCGCATGCCGGTGTCCAGCAGGACAAGCATCATGCAGTAGTCCCGGTAACCCACGAAGGTTGTCTTGTCAGGCTGGGCGAGGAGCGTCCTGACCTGGTCGTTGGAGAAGGCCTGGATCGGCTCAGCGTTTTCCTTCTGCATCTCCAACTTCTCGGTTGGATTCTCCTTGATCAGGCCTTCCTTCGTAGCATGGTTGAACAGAATCTTGATGCAGCGAATGCGGTGGTTGATGGTCCGTGTCTTCAGGTTCGCCTTCATCCACGTCAAGATGCAGTTCTGAAGTTCCTTAAGAGTGACCGCAGCGGGATTCACATCACCCAATGCTTCTCTCCAGGGCTTGATGAACTGCCGAAGAAACGTCCGATATTGCGGCGACAGATTCCTTAGCATGACTCGATCCATCAAGCTTCCCTCAAGCTGGTCCCAAGAAACGTCGGCGACTCGCTTCATTTCGCCCTCGATGCGCAACTTCCGAAGAGCTCTCGTGCCCGCTATGTCTGCTCCCCCCCATCTCCAGGATTTGCAGACTCCACAATTCTCGTGGCCCCGACCCAACTGCACAAGATGAGTCCACTAGACAATGGCCAAGAGCAGGTTCCCGAGACTCCCATGTGGGAATCCCGGAAACCTGCTCCTGGGTTGGGTTTGTGGTGCGAGAGAGGAGACTCGAACTCCTACGCCTGTCGGCACAAGATCCTAAGTCTTGCGCGTCTGCCAGTTCCGCCACTCTCGCCTATGGTTTGATCAACTCCACAGCACCGTACAAGAAATGATACCTTAGCGCCGTTTGACTGTAAAGCCCTTGGAATCAAGTACCGCTTACCGGTAAAGTGAAGCGCTGCAGCCCGCCGTTCACGCCTGAGCACGGCATGAGTTGCGGGCTGCTGTCTATCCTGCCAACTTCGATGGCCCGGTCTCCTTGTCCGGTTTACCCCAGCCGGTACTCGCCCCACGAAGCCTGAACCTTTTGAAGATCCTCCTTTGGAGGTAGCGACTGATCAGGGTACGTAAACTTCATGGTGGCGTCGATTAGGACTTTGCTACCGGTGATCTCTTCGGTGCCCTTGACCAGCCCGGGCGGAAACAACGAGGGGTCAAGGCCCAAAGGAGCCATATCCTTATACACGCTGATATCTTTGTCCGGCCTTGTGCGGAACGCAACGGCCCATTCCATGTTGAACGGGTTTCGAATATCGATATCCGAGTCGGTAACAATGGTGAATTTTCCCAGAGTCGGTTCTATCGACCACACGCCCGTTGCCGCTTGTGCCACTTCTCCGGCAAACCGCTTGTCCATGCTGATGTAAACCAGCGCGCCGCCGCCGCCGCTTTCCGTGACGAATACATCCCTGACCCGCAGTTTCAGGGTGTCCTTCAGGAACGCATACACCTTCGACTCCCGCTGCACGCTCCGCATGAGGCTGCTTTCGCTCGGGGGCATCTGGCTGAGCACGCACTGCAGAATCGGATTGGTCCGGTGGGTGATGCAGTTCACGGTGATTTCGGGGAAGACCCCCTTGGGGCCCATATATCCCGGATACTCCCCGAAAGGCCCTTCTTCAAACAGCGTAGTCGGATCAATTTCGCCTTCAATCACGATCTCAGCCGATGCCGGTACGGGAAGGTCGCAAGTCTTGGCCTTCACCACTTCCATGGGCTCCCCGAGCAGGGCGCCGGCCACGGCCATCTCGTCGACATCGTACGGAACTGCGGAGACACTGGTGATGGAAAGCGTCGGATCCACGCCGACTGCCAGGACTACCGGCAGCTTATGCCCGGCACGGGCTGCAGCCTGGATGTGCTGGTTAAGGTGTTTGTACGCCGCCGTGAAATGCACCCCCAGCCGCCGGGGGCCTTTTACTTGCGACCGGTACATGCCCACGTTGATAATGCCGCTTTCCGGAGAGCGGCTGATCAGAGAGCCGGCTGTAAAGAAAGGCCCGGGATCGTGCGCCCTGGTCCAGATTGGGTTCGGAAGTTTCGTCACGTCGCACTGGTCGCCATACACCACATTCTCCTGGCAAGGCCCCTCCGCCACCATTTTGGGGGACAGCGGGTTCTCCAGCGCCCGGGCCCACTTTTTCGAGAACTCCGCCAGGATTGCTGACGGGTCAATCCCCAGGGCCAGCCCGTAAATCTGGTGCGAACCAGCTACGGCTCCCACCAGCACCGGGAGCGATGACCCGATTACGTTGGTGAACAACAGGGCCGGCCGGGTGCGGGGGTCGGTCTTGCTGAAGTACGTCCGGCAGACGGCGCTGATCTCCCAGTCACGGTTCACCGGCTTGTCAATAACCCGAAGCAGTTCCTGTTTTCGCAAGACGTCCAGGAACTGTCGCAGACTCCTCGGCATGCAGATCCCCCTTTGCTGTTGGGCGTACGCTCAGGCAATGTTGGCAGCAAGGGCGGCTTTCTTCGCCGTTGCCCGCTGGACGAGGTAGTGGACGGCGCAGGCGGCCAGGCCCATGAGTCCCACAACATCGGCCACCATGGAGGGGTAGAGCAGCAAGAGAGCCGTGAGAACGTTCGCCACGCGCCATGGCCATCGCAGATTCTGGCTCTTGAAACCGTAAGTGCCAACCAGGCCGAAGTTGAGGAACGCCACGGCGACCAAGCTCAGTATGATCCGATAGGCTACTTCCAAGGGTGAGCCCAGGCCGAGCAGAGCGGGGTTCAGCACGAAGATAAAGGGCACGATGAAGCCCGGCAAAGCGATGCGCATGGCGACAAAGCCGGTGCGCATAAAATTCCCTCCGGCAATTCCAGCTGCAGCGTAGGAACCGACCGCAACGGGGGGCGTAATCGCAGAGAGGCAGCCGAAATAGAAGACGAACAAATGGGCAGCCAGAGGCGGCACACCAAGTTGGGTCATGACGGGAGCGACAATCACCGCGAGAATCAGGTAGGCGGCAGCGGTGGTCACGCCCATCCCCAGGATCAGGGACGTGACCATGGTCAGGAACGATAGCACCAGTACGTTGTCGCTGGACGCGGTAATGATGGTCGACGAGACATTCAGCCCAAGGCCGGTCAACGAGAAGATGCCGACCACAAGCCCTGCGGCGGCCGTGGAGATGGCGACATCGATCAACCCGGTGCAGGCTTTCGTCACGGCACTCAAGACGCGGTCCAGACTCCACAGCCGGCGCTGCCCAAAGGCGTCCAGCACGATCATGGCGGCAATCGTAAAGAGCGCCGACCGCGAGGGCGACCATTCAAGCACCATGAGGAAGAAGAACAGGATCGCGATTGGAATGAGGGCTGAGGCGCGGCGCAGTGCCTTCCTGAAATCGGGCCTCTCGCCGGATGCCTCCAGTCCCAGCTTAGAAGCCTCAAGGTCAACCGTCATGTAAAGACCTACGTAGTAAATGACCGCCGGCACAATGGCCGCGATCATAACCTGTGAATAAGGAACACCGAGCATTTCTGCCATGATAAAGGCTGCGGCCCCCATGACCGGCGGCATAATCTGCCCTCCGGAGGAGGTGGTTGCCTCCACCGCCGCCGCCAGGTCCTTGCTGAAGCCCATCTTCTTCATGAGTGGAATGGTAAATGTCCCCGTGGAGACCACATTCGCGACCACGCTGCCCGAGATGGTGCCGAACAGCGAACTGGCCACAACGGCCATTTTGGCTGGCCCAGCCCGCAGGCCGCCGAACAGGTCCTTAGACAGATCCATAAACTGGTCTCCGGCGCCAGTTTCGTTATAGAGCGAGGAGAAGAAGAGGAACATGGCCACGATGGTTGCGGACGCTCCCAGGGGGATGCCGAAAACGCCTTCTGTGCTGTAACTCAGAACGGAGACGATCCGTTCGAGGTCATACCCCTGGTGTCCGAACAAATAGGGTGGTAACAGGTATCCAAAGAAGCCGTACAGGATGAAAACCATAGCGATGATCGGCAAAGGCCAGCCAAACGCCCTGCGAGTGGCTTCCAGTAGCCCTACGACCAGTATGCCGCCCATGGCGATGTCAAGCGGGGTGTGGTCCCCCAGACGCTGCACGATACTGGAATAGTTGAGGAAGATGTACCCGACCGAAACAACCGACAGGATCAGCCACACTGCATCGACTGCCCGCCCGAAGACCAAGCCCGCCTTGTTCTCCCCTTTGCGTGCTGCCGCCGTCCCGAGGAAAACCGCAGCCATGAGCAGCAACAGGTGGAGACTGCGCTGCAGGACAGCTGTCAGGGCACCAAACCAGGCCGTGTAAATGTGAAACACAGCAAGGACGACGGCGACGACCACCAGCGCTCGTTTCGCCCATGTGGAAAACGCATCCTGGTGCCTGACCTGCGCCTCTTCCGTGTGCATGATTTCCCTCCTCCTCCCTCTATAACCCGGAGCGAGGGGGAAAGCGAGTTACAGCTTCCCCCTAGCCGCCGGCAATCCGAACTAGGGCTTGATATTGGCGGGAATGGCCACGCCTTTTTCGGTCAGGTACTTGGCAGCTCCCGGATGCAGGGGGATGGCCATGGAATCGGTAATGCCATCCAAATCCCAGAACTTGCCCGCAGCGTGAGTGGCCGTCAATTCGGCGTTGAACTCCACAACAGTCTTGATGAGCGTGTAGACAAAATCGTCGGGGACACTCTTGTGGGCAACCAGAATGGAGGGGGCGGCAAGCACCGGCACAGCCTTGGACTGGTTCTTGTAGGTGTTCGCAGGGATCGTTCCCTTGGCCCAGTACGGATTGGCCTTAATAATGGCATCCAATTTCTCCGGATCGAGGGGGATCAGCTTCACCGGCTTGGTGACGGCCAGATCCGTAACAGCCGCAACCGGAATGCCAGACATGATGAACCCGGCGTCCAGTGTGCCGTCCTTCATGGCTTCCGCCTGTTCCTGGTACGTCAGTGCCTGCGCAGTGTAGTCGCCTTCCTTCAGCCCGTAGGCCTCGAGAATGGCTTTGCTGGCCAGAATGGCGTCACTGCCCGGGTTGCCCAGGGCAACCTTCTTTCCCTTCAGGTCCGCCACCGAGTTGATGTCGTCGCGAATCGTCACCAGGTGATGGAGGGACGGGTGGCCGGTCATGACCGCCCGCAAATCGGGCAGCGCTTCCTTGTACGAGCCCTGGCCCTTGTAGCCGAAATAGGCGGAGTCAGGCATCACGATACCAAAATCGGCCTTGCCGCCGCCAACCAGTCGGATGTTCTCGGAGGAGCCGCCGGTGGATTGAACGGACAAAGAGTACTCGGGGGAGTGCTTCTTGACCATCTGTCCGATACCAGCACCCAAGGCGTAATAGGCCGCCGTGGAAGGGCCGGTGGCAATGGAGAACATCTTCTTACCGGCCGGAGCTGGATTCGCCGCCGGAGCATTGGTTGCGGTCCCGGCAGGCTGAGTCTTTGCAGTACACCCGGACAGCACTGTGAGCAGGAGTAGACTTGTGACGATTACTGATAGCACGTGCCTGACCGGGGCAAACACCACTGAACGGGCGATCCAAGGCTTACGAATGTGGCTGCACTGCATGTGCATCATACCTCCCCCAAATATGCGAGTCCCCTTTGACCTTGAACTTCCCTCGTCTCTCTGCCCGTGCGACTGGGACCGCCACTCACCTCCTTGACCGTCTCGCCACCGGCGAACTCGTTCGGAGCTTGCCACCGGCATCATGTCAGCTCGAAAACTTCCGTTCCCATTCCTCGAACCAGGAGAGCCGGTTTAAGCGATTGCGCTCCTCAAAGGTAATGAACCGGTCTGTCATATCGGCGGTCGTTCCCTTTGCGTCGAGTTCCGTGTAGTAGGTTTGGAGAGAGTAGGCGACTGCACGGATACTTGACGTCGGATACAGCACAACTTTATAGCCCAGTTCCGCCAATTCCGCCATGGAGAGTTGCGGAGTCTTCCCGCCTTCCACAACGTTGATCAACAGGGGCGCCTTCACGGACTGACAGATTCGGGCCATCTCCTCCCGGGATCTGGGGGCTTCTACAAAGATGATCTCTGCGCCCGCTTCGGCGTATGCCTGAGCACGGGCAATCGCATCGTCCAGCCCATTGACAGCCCGGGCATCCGTGCGGGCGATAATCAGCAGATCGGTCTGGCGAGCCTCAAGTGCCGCCTTGATCTTGCCCACCATCTCGCTGGCGGACACCACCTGCTTCCCCTCGAAATGACCGCACTTCTTAGGGAAATCCTGATCCTCCAGTTGGATGGCTGCGGCCCCGGAAGCTTCGGCCTCCCGAACGGTCCGCCATACGTTGAGGGCGTTGCCATAGCCGGTATCCGCATCCACCACGACCGGTATATCGACGGCAGATGTGACTCGCCGTACCTGGTCCATGACCTCGGTCATGGTCAGGAGGCCAACGTCCGGGTACCCGAATCGGCTCATGGCCAACGCAGACCCAGAGAGATAAACCGCCTTGAAACCAGCAAGCGCAGCCAATTTGGCAGCCATAGCGTCATAGGCGCCAGGTAACAACAGCGCGCCGGGTTGAGCCAGGATCTTTCTAAGGGCAGTTGCCTGCGACATGGTTCTCCACTCTCCTAAAGGAGTTCCGCCAGTTCCATTGCGTCGTCCAGTTCTTCAAGGCGATCAACGGTTTTCATGAGCGCCTGAGCCCGGCTGGGAGGGACCACTCGCTCTGCAAGGGCGACAAACTTCTGCCGGACTTCTGCCTCGCTCATGGGCCGGTGGGCGCTGCCCCAGGCATGGCGTACTTCTGTGTTGAATACCGAGCCGTTCCGGAGTTCCATTTCCACCCTGACCGCATGACGCCCGGCGTCGCCAAGGGCGTCCAACTTGGGGTCGTGGATGACCTGAATCGACGGAATCCACTGCAATACCTGCGGATCGGTGAGCCGTTCCTGTTTGAACTGATCGACGAAGAGTTCGCCGTCCTCCAGCAGCACGGCGAGGCAGTAGTACAGGTTCATCTGGGCGGTGGTGATGCTGTCGGGCTTGTACTCCCACCCGACATGTAGCTTGGTGGCCCGCGTCGTATGAACCGTGACCCGTCTGATCATGGTTTTGGTAATGCCGTGATCGGCCATGAGGCTCTTTACGGCGTCCAGGCTGGTATGGTTGCTCCCGCAGCAGCAGTACGGCTTGAAGCCGACCCGCATCGTCTCGAACTCCTCGCCCAGCCCGGCGTTCAGTGCTGCCATATCGGGCGTCTCGGCAAACGTGCTGCAGAATCCGCCATACTCGGCCTCCAGAATGTTGTCTATGCCAGTGAATCCCCGCCGGGCCAGCAAGGCCCCGACCAGGCCATTCTGGGCCGCCCGGCCGGCATGCATGCGCTTGACCATGGAAGCGTACTGGGAGGCCATCAGGCCAGCGGCAAATGTCCCCCCGGTCCCCAGCGCGTGAGCCGTTTCTGCCGGCGAAAGCCCTAGCACATTGGCGGCGGCTGCGGCTGCGGCAAAGGGACCCACAGTGCCGGTGGGGTGAAAGCCCCGCCGGAGTTGCTGCGCGCCCACGGACATACCCACCCGGGCGCCGGCTTCGTACCCGGCAACCAGGGCTGCAATGACCTGCTTGCCTGAAACCTTGTGCTTTCCCGCCTCCACCAGGGCCAGGATCACCGGAATGGTCACCCCGGCCGGGTGCAAAATGCTGCGGGGGTGCAGGTCGTCCAGCTCGAAACTGTGCGTGAATGTCCCGTTTACCAGGACCGCATCCTCAAGGGAGACCCGCTCCTGCCGCCCCCAAAGCCGGACATCGGCCGGCCCACCCCGCTCAACCACGTACTGCGCAAGGATCGAGCCCCAGGGCAAGGTCGAGCCATAAAGGCCGCAGGCGAGGCCGTCCAGTATGCAGAGCTTGGCGTGACGGACCACGGCTGGCGGCAGCTGACCATAGTCAAGGGCGGCGACGAATTGAGCCAGCCGGGCGGTCTGCGTCACCGTTGGACCCCTCCCCCCGACAGGCAGGCAGTCAACTGCCGGATATGTGCCAGTTGGTCGACCTCGCCAGCCACCCGGACCAGCGTCTCCAGGGCCTGCGGGTCCATCGCTCTCCCAGCGAGCTTGCGGAACTTGGCCGCCCGCTCGGCAGGGCTCATGGGATTCTCGGCGGAGCCCTTTGCGTAGTTAACCTGGTGGACCAGCTTATCCCCGCCGGCGAAGAGAATCTCCACCCGACAGGCCACCGTTGTGGGCAGCGTCTCCTCCGCGATGATCCGCACCCTATGCATGAGGCGGACAACATCGGTGCCTTTCTGTTCGGCGCCCTCGAAGTTGTCGAGGAAGGCATCGCCCTCAACCAGGGAGACGGCGACCGCGTACGGCAGACTGACCTGCGCTTCGTGGTAGTTCTTCGGGCTGGCGTTGGTATGGTAATGGGCCCAAACCGGATGACGGTATACGTTGATGCGCTCAACCTGGTCCAGGCGCCCGAGAGCTCTGGGCCGCAAGGCTTGCGCAGCCTCGTTTGCCGGGTGAATCGGCCTGGCGCAGGCGTAAGGCTTGAACTCCACTTCGAGCCGGTACGGGCCGCTCTTGGAAGGGCGAAGCTCGTCCGGATTGGTGCCGCCGTCGGCAAAAGCCTTCAGGAAGCCCCGTTCCCCTTCGAAGATGGTGGCTGCTCCGGTAAAGCCGAGCTTGGCCAGCTGCGCCGCCGTGACGCCGTTGCGGGCGGCCGGAGCAGGGTTGAACCGCTTCTGCATGGACTCACCGTACATTTCCATCAGCCCGGCGGACTGGGCGCCCGCCAGACCCATGGCGCTGACCATTTGCGCCTCAGTAAGGCCCAGGAGCTTGGCAGCCGCCACTGCTGCCCCGAAAACGCCAGCGGTGGCCGTCGTGTGGAAGCCGCGGTTGCGCAGGTTATCGTTGGCCGCCCGGCTGAGTCGCTCCATCATTTCACAGCCGCAGAAGATCGCTGTCAGGAACTCCTCACCCGAGCAATCGGCCAGTTCGCCAGCCGCCATGGCTGCGGAGACCACCGGTGGGCTGAAATGAAAGAGCGCCAGCTTGTCGACATCGTCCATCTCCAGGCTGTGAGAAGCCACGGCATTCACAAACGCTGCATCAGCTGCAGGCACCTTGACTCCCAGCCCAATCAGGGTCGCTTCGGGCTTGCCGCCGGCGCTGGTGACTAACTCCGCCGCGATTCGCCCGCTTTCCGAACGGCTGCCGCCCAGGCCGACTCCCAGGTAGTCCAGCAGCGTTGTCTTGATCCTGGCCGCCGAAGCCGGGTCGATATCTCGGTACTGAAGCCCTGTAAAATGAGCCGCCAGTTCTTGAGCAATGGTTTGATTGTGGGCGTTCATTGCCGGTTAGTCCCCTGCCTTTTCGACTGATGGGCATAGCGCTGCTGAGGCCCCCTGCGGCACGCCCTCCTTGTCCCAACCACGGGCTGCATAGTACTCAGCCAGCATATCGCTGAGTGGAAGTCCTCCCGGCCCCTCCAGGAACCGCTTCGGCAGCAGGTCATCCTGGGCTGTGAACCCTTCTCTGATGTTGAACAGACGTTCCAGCGAGTAGATCTGGTTGGCCTTCATATTGGCTGCTTCCCAGGTCAACTGCTGGCCCGTGACTGCCCCGTACAGATCCATGTACGACTCCGGGTCGAGGCCGTAGCGAGAGAACGAACAGAACATGAGGCTGTCCAGCAGTACATACAGGTTCTGCGTTCGGACCACTACATCGGCCTTGCCCGTGGTCGCCCACCGTTCGGGTGAATCCGGGTTCTTCTGCGCCCACCACGGATCAAGCCGGAAGGGCGGTCCGACATGGCAGGCGCCCCGGTTGGACGTGGCATAGGCCAGACCCATGGCCGGATAGCCCCGGGGTTCGAACGAGCCCAGTTCCTGCCCCTTCACATGCATGGCCAGTGCCTCGGCCCCCTGCCCGATCTCCCGGGCCGCGCGCCGGACGCCTTCTGCCAGAAGGTTGCCGATTCCGGTCCGGTTAGCCAGGGCTTCCACGAGGCGAACCATGCCTGCTGCATCGCCGAAGCGGGCACCGCAAACGTCCTCCTGGCTGAGAATCCCCTTCTCCACGCACTCCATGGCGAAGGCGACCACGTTGCCGGCTGAACTGGCGTCCAGTCCGTAATCGGCACAAAGCTGATTCACCTTCACGATGGCCGCCAGGTCCTGGTTGTCACAATTCGGCCCGAAGAGGCACATGAGCTCGTACTTCGGCCCTTCCGCCGCCGTGCCGGCCCAGGGACCCGCTTTGACCGCCGTGTGCTTCAGGCACTTGTGCGGACAGGCGTAGCAGGAGTCCTCCTGCGTTACATAGTTGTTCACCATGTCGCGGGTGAACGTGTCCAGCGTATCGCACCGTTCGTTGCTGTAATGGCGTACCGACGCGATACCGGTCTTGTACACCATGGGCACGGTCTCCATGGGACCCCAGCGCAGTCGGCTGATCAAGCCGGGGTGGCTGACAACGTTGCGCCACACCCTGCCGAGCACCTCTTCCAGCCGGTCCGGATCATGTACAGGCACCGACCTGGTCCCCGAAACCACCACGGCTTTCAGGTTCTTGGAGCCCATGACGGCCCCGGTACCGCCGCGTCCGGCAAAGCGGGATTCGTCGTTTACAATGCTGGCGAACCGGACCAGCTTTTCCCCGGCCGGGCCGATGGATGTGATCCGCACCGGCGGGTGATCACCGAGCCCGTTGCGGATCCTCCGCTCCGTTTCCCGGACAGTCAGACCCCACAGGTGAGCTGCATCGCGGATTTCGACCTGGTCGTCCCGGATATACAGGTAGACCGGGGTGGGCGCTTTGCCCGAGATCACAAGGCCGTCGTAGCCCGCAAACTTGAGCTCCGCCGAAAAGTAGCCGCCGGTGATGCTCCGGGTGTACCCGCTGGTCAGCGGAGACTTTGTCACAATGGCATGCTTGGACACAAATGGGATACGCAGACCGGTCAGTGGACCCGCAATGATGTAGAGCTTATTAGCGGGGCCCAGCGGGTCTGCACCCGCCGGCACCTCTTCATACAGCAGCCTGGCCCCCAGCCCGCGTCCGCCCAGGAACGCTTCACCGTGATTGGCGGCCAGCGGGGAGGTAGTAACGGTTCGGGTGGTGAGGTCTACCCGGAGCAACCGGCCCATGTAGCCTCCGGCCATTACCCCCTCGCCTCCCCGCCGGCTGTGCTGCCTTTGCTGACCAGCTGCATCAGGTCACGGACGCTGCGCAGCTTCTCCAAGCTTTGAATGGTCTCAACAACGTGTTCGACTTCAACTTCAGTCAGGTAACCCTTGGCTGCCTCCTGCATTTTCCCGACCAACTGCGAGTACTGCATCGGCCGTTCCGGCTCGCCCAGCGGATATTCGACCAGCCGTTCGAGCACCGCCCCGTCGGTGAGGGTTACCACCACCTTGGCCGGCCACTTGTCAGGCCAGCCTTCACCCAGGCGGGGGTCCACCTCCACCTCGGTCTTGGCCATGACCTTGTTGATCTCTTTGTCGCGGACCATGGCCTGGCCGTACTCCTGGTCAAAGAGCGCCCGCTGCATGCCAGCTGCGCCCGCCAGCAAGGCCAGCGCTACGTTGAAATGCACGCTGTAGCGGGTGCCGTAGAAGCCCAGGCGGATGGGGTCGGGGTTGTTGATCAGCGTGGCGGCCATGGGGTAAATCACGATCTTGATCTTGCTGATCATTTCCTCCGTCAGCCCATGCTCCTCACGCAGGGCAAGCATCGCATCGATCGAAGCGTGGGCATGCCGGCAGGCGGAGTATGGTTTGAAAGCGATCTGATCCATGGCAAAGGTGGCGCCCAGGCCGGTGGTGACCTTGGTCAGGTCGCCGCCGTCGGCATGGGTCGAAAGGAAGCCCCGGCGATTCTCCAGTGCGGTGGGCGAACCGGTGAACCCTGCCTGTGCCAGCAAGGCGGAGAGAACGCCGTTGGCCGCCGCCTTCCCGGGGTTCAGGTCCTTGGTCATGGCCATTTCCGGCAGGTGGCAGAAGGTGCCCGATGCCTGCGTGGTGGCCAGGCCGAACGCCGAAGCCATTTCCTCCTGAGTCAGGCCCAGGAGCTTGCCCGCAGCAGCCGCAGCGCCGAAGGTGTTGGTCGTGCCTGAGGGGTGCCAGCCCTTGTTGAGGTGGGAAGGCAGTACGGATGCACATACCCGAACAGCCACCTCATACCCCGCGACAATGGCCGTCAGAACGCTGACCGGATCACTCCCCAGCCACTCGCCTACGGCAAGCGCCGCCGGGATCACACTGTCGCCGGGGTGAGACATGGTCTGGCGGTGCGTGTCATCGATCTCCCAAACGTGGCCCAGCGCCCCGTTGACCAGAGCCGCCTGCTCCACCGAGAGCTTCTCCGGACGCCCGATAATGCTGGCCTGGGCGTTGCCGCCCAGACCTTTCAGCACCATGGCCAGCAGCCTGCCGGGCTCCTCATCGCGAGCGACCAGGCAGCAGCTGAAGAATTCCATGAGGCACTGTTTGGCCTTGTCACGAGTAGCGGCCGGGACGTCCTCCCACCGCAGCTCGGTGGCCCACTTTGCCAAAACTTGTGTTGCCGACATTCCGGCACCTCCTCGGAAGCGGATTACTTGGAATAGGTGGGCTTCACGCCAATGAGGGGGTGCAGGTGGCCGGTGGGTTCATAGCCGAATTCGGGGTGGGGCCAGCCGTGCTTGATCCGGCCGGCGAAACGGACAGACGAGCCATGCCGCTTCTCTTCAAGGCCGATGGTGCCGGACAGGATCATTTCCGGATCCAGCGGCTTGACGTTCAGGTACCCCTTCTCGACCGCGATTCGCATCAGTTCCTCGCCGGCGTCGGTGCGGACCAGGCCGGCGTTCCAGCCCAACTCACCGGGCTGAGCCAGCTTCCAAATGTCGCCGAGGGCGACGTCGGCCAGGTCAGCCGCATAGTCGATGCACATCATGCAACGGTCCCGCTGATAGAACGGGATCAGGTGGTGGTACTTGTAGTCGTGCTGCGGGAACGAGAAAACACGGCCGTCCTTGTGGGTGACCCGGAAGGAGCCAGGCCAGTCGCCGCCGCGGTACTCGAGTTTGGCCACATCCTCAAGGTTCTCAATACCGCACCATTCCTTGATCAAGTGCTCCGTACCCTTGAAGTAGAGCTGAGAGGCACAGAATAAGCCAACGACATAGCGAATCTTCTTGGAGATCTTGCTGGGTGCGCCATTCAACTCCATCTTCCGCAGGGCATGAATCTGGCAGGGCAAGCCAATGACCATCACGTTCTTGATCTTCGAGTTCCGGCCCACCTCGTCGAGGACAGCGTTCTGGGGAACGATGGCGTACTTGGACTGCTGGCATTCCAGAATCGTTTCGACGTCAGTGGCCAGGTAAGGCTGAGTCCGCCAGGGCTGTTCCTTGCTCATGCCGGCCACGACAACACCGTCGACCAGACCTTCCTGCAGGGCGCAAATGGCGAGGGCGCTTGCAGTACCGCCGCTGGCACCACCGGCCCGCCATGCAGTGTTGGTCGCATGGCTGGCAAATGACTCCCGGAAGATGCCCAGCCAGTACTCATACTTCTGAGACTCGTCGCGCTGGCGGTTGTACATCATCTCCTCCATGGCGGGCATCGGAATGGTCTTGCCGCCGCAAGAGGCGTAGCACAAACCGCAGGAAGTACAGGCGCCGGTCAGGTCCGGCTCCCACTCGTCGCCGCCCAGCGTGATGCTGCCCAGAGGACAAACAGCCTTACAGGTGCCGCAGCCGTTGCACAACCCCATGTCCACCACATCGGTCTTCAGATCGTCGAAATGTCGCTTTTCGATCACGATGCTTCCCCCCGTTGCCGTATTGATGGTCTTTATGTGGACTTTGGATCACACCAGCGCAAGAGCCCTCAACGTCTCGGGCAATGGCTCGCCCCTCTCCGGATCCCAGCCCATCTCGCCGTAATAGATACGCCGCATCTCCGCAAGGACCGGTTTGATGCTGATCCCCTTCGCGACTCCGCCGGCCGGCGGTTCGGCGATCCGGGGCGAAATGTCGTCGTGTGCGGCTGTAAAGCCGAGGCTGTTGTTGTAAATGCGGCAGAGCGTAATAATCCTGCGGCCGGTAGTGATCGCCTCGTGGAGGTCCATGTCCCACCCGGTGGCTGCATTGAGCGCCTCGATGATTGGGCCCATACTCCCACGGCAGAGGAAATTGCACGTAACCAGGCTGTCGGTGATCTGCCGCTTTGTCGTCATGGCGGCCACCGCCCGGGCAATCGCCGGACCGTCGGTATAGCCCGGCCCCTCCATCACGCCAAACTCTGGATCAGCGCTCCGGTGTAGGTGAATGCTTTCAAACGATTGGGAGGTGGAGATCACCTGGCTGAACAGGGTCTCCCACAAGTTGCGCACGTCGTGCACGTGCGGCGCGCAGCCCTTGGTTAAGTAGACCGCCCGGTCGGCAGCGTCGCCGCCGATGTGCTGTGCAGTCCTTACGACCCCCTCTGCCAGCACGTCGCCAAACCCCTGACGGTGAGCGGTTCGCCGCAGCAACTCGGCCACCTGGTCCGGGTTCCCCCAGGACAGCTCAAGTCCGTCCGTGTCGGCTGTGCTTAGAAGCCCCTTCTCAAAACACTCAATCGCCAGTGATATGGTGAAAGTGCCTTCCTTGGTGTCCAGCCCCAGCCGGTCATTCAGGTTGTTCAGCCAGAGGCTCGCATCCGTCTTGTCAATGCCCACGTTGGAGCCCCAGGCGGCCAGGTCCTCGTAGTCAGCCTCTTCGACGGTGTTGCCAGCGTAGGGGCCTTCCTTGATGCTGAACGTGTGCAGATGGTCAATCGGGCAGCCATAGCAGCGAGCCCGCTTTTTGTCCTTGTACTTTTCACGCATCGATTTGCCGCCGTAGGCCTCGAAGCCGGATTCGGGGGAGACGGTCAGGTTTCGCGTCGGCAAGGTCCCAAGCAGTTGGCGGACTTCGAAGTCGCCGGCGGTGCCCACGGACGAGTATCGGCGACCGTCCGGGCAGGTGCCGGCACTGTCCCGCCAGGCCGCCAATTGTGCTGTGAGCCGGTCCGGCGCGTGAATGGCCAGTTTGGCCGCTCCTCCCGCCACCAGCGCCTTCACGTTTTTGGCGCCCATGACTGCCCCGACCCCACCGGAAGCAGCGATATGACCATGGTCGCTGCAAATGGCCGCAAACCGCACCAGGTTCTCACCGCCCGGGCCGATGCAGGCGACGCCCATGTTGCGCCCGAAGCGCTCGGTAAGCCGGGTCTCCGTGTCCCAGGTATCCATGCCCTTCAGGTCGGCGGCATCCTCAAAGCGGATGCCTTCATCCGTAATTACCAGCAGGACCGGATCACTGGCACGGCCGGTGAGGATAACCGCATCGTACCCGGCCAATTTGAGCCGCCGGCCGAAAGTGCCACTGGCCTGGGCCGCCGTGAAGCCCCCGGTGAGCGGGCTGCGAGTAACCACGCAGTACCCGCCGGACCCCGGGGCACCGGTCCCGTTCATGGGACCGGTGGTAAAGATCAGGGGGTTGTCCGCGTGGAGAGGCTCCGCAGTGCTGCCCTCCCGGTACAGAAGCCATGCACCCAGCCCGACGCCGCCGATAAACCGGCGTAGGTCGCCGTCCTCAAGGGGCTCTTCCCGGTTTTCCCGCGTGGTCAGGTTGACGCGTAATAGACGATTGTGGTAACCGGTGGCCAATGAAACCCTCCCCCTTGCCTCCTGCTAAAGGCCCATTATATACGCCGGATTGCTCCGGGCCATGAGATGGATCTCCCGCTCTGACATGCCCAGTTCAGCCAGACTTTCCATGAACATGGTCATCATGGTGGGCGGCGAGGGATTCCAGGAGAAAACCGCATCGGTGGAGATGACGCACCGTTCTGCTCCTACGGCCCTGATCGCGCCAGCGATGGTGCGGGGTGAGAGCTGTTGGTGCATGGGCATGCAGGCAACAAAGCTGTGTTCGATAAATGCCCCCGCGTCGGCCAGTGCGACCTGATCCTCGACACTGGCTCCGACCATGGCAGAGAGCGCATGAGTCAGCACAATTCGCTTCACGCCACGCTCCCGGGCGGCTCGGGTCAGGACCTTGCTCTCCGCCAGGGAGAGGTGCCCGGTCGCTACGGCAATATCCGCCTCCGCGATCAGTTCCAGAATTTCCAGGGCTTCCGGGCAAAGCTTTCCGTCCCCCTGCAGGACGGAAATGGAAGTGGGCGGCAGCGGACCGTGGGTTGCAGCAACACGACCGCTGTATCCTTTTCGCTCCACATCGTTGGCAGCGCTGAAGGTCGGAAACCATACCATGCGGGCGCCACAGGCAATTGCCACCTTGACCGCCAATGGGTTCAGACCGCCGACCGTGCTGTTAAGGACAAGGGAGCCAAAGACATTTGTCCCGGGAAACATCCGCCCCAAAGTAAACGCCTTATCAGCCGTGGGCCAGTAATGGGATTTTAGACAGACCGCACGCATTCCAGCGGCCTGGGCCTCGGCCAGCCACTCGTCATCGAAGGCGGCGTTGCGAACCCGCAAGCCAATCTCCGGGTATGCGTGCACGTGAATGTCAACGACGTCCTTCAGCCACTCCCTTGTCGCCATGGCCTCTACCTCACTCCGAATCGCCTGAATCGCAGTCTGACAGGGACGGCATCCCCATATCACCAGGCCGCGTCAGCTCCGAAACCCTGTTGAAAAGAATGGTCCAGCCTTCGGAAATGTGCGCCCGCATCAGCCGTTCCGCTTCTTCGGCTTTGCCGGCGACGATTGCATTGAAGATGTCCGTGTGCTCTACGTGCGACTGCATGTGGCGGTGCGGGTTTCCGGCCAGCCCCAACACACGGTAGCGGTCAATCCGGTCGATGGTCGTCTTCAGGAAGTCAATTAACAGGCTGTTCCCCGTGGCTTCAATAATGGTCTGGTGGAATAGTTTCCCATATTGACCCACCTGTTCGGTCTCTTCTCGTTCCGAGTGCTTGGCGGCTTCAGCCAGAATATCTTGCAGCCGCTCGCTAAGCTGACTGCCGGTTTTCCCGGCTGCCTCCCGTGCCGCATACCCCTCCAAGACGCTGCGGATACCATACAAGCCAGGCAGCTCTTGGGCTTGAACCGCCGTTACCTGCACTCCGCCACTGGGCAGGCGTTTGACCCAGCCCTGCTGCTCCAGCTTTTGAATGGCCTCCCGTAACGGAGTGCGGCTGATGTTGAGCCGTTGCGCGAGTTCGGCTTCAATCAGCCGCTCCTCGGGCCGTATCTCTCCTGCGATGATGCCTTTTCTCAACAATTCGTACACGATATCTCGGATGGCAGTCGGTTGGATCGGTCCCCAGCTAATCGACTTCATTCGTCAACCACTTCCTCTGATTCGGCTTGCATCTATTGGCGGTTTACAAATAGTATCTTCTGCGTGTTTGGACACAGGATGCCGGGATACTGCACACTTGTATTCTTGTATACCAAGATGATTCTTCAGTCTTTCCGTTTTGTCCTGCAAATTCTACCGGGAAAAATAGATATTTTTTGCTTGGTAATAAGAATGGTCGCATCACCGTCATCGGCGGTATGCCGAGGTCTTTAGAGATCAGCAACTGGCCAGTCTAAACGAAATAAGGGCAACAGGGATCAGACCCTGAAGCCCATCTGTCTTTATGTGATGCGAGAGAGGGACTGGCACCCTAACACCATAGGGTTCAATCCGTACTTTCGCATCTGTTAGTTCCGCCACCTTAGCGTGCCTTGTCGCATCCAACTCCCCTGAGCTCGTCGGCCCCATGGATGACATGGAGCGCTTTATCCTGCAGCGAAGGCCCGGGGACCGCGAAGTGATGGAGCCCTGACATCATCGATAGGTTTGCTGGATTTGCTGCTGGGGGCGCCCAATGTGATAACCCTGTGCAAAGTCCACTCCGTAGTCGAGCAGCATCATCAGTGTGTCCTCATCCTCCACGAATTCGGCACAGACCTCTTTATCCAAGGCGTGCACCATTTCTACAATAGCCTTGACCAGCCGCTGGTCAGTCTCTGAGCGCGGGAGTTGTTGAATAAAACTCCCATCTATTTTCACCTCGTCGACCGGCAACTGCTTCAGGTAATCCAGGGAGCCGTAGCCAGCGCCGAAGTCGTCGAGCGCCACCCGGAAACCCATGTCTCTAATTGTCCGTAGCACTTGAGCCGCCAGTGGGATGTCCTGTATGATGGCGGTCTCAGTGATCTCAAACATAATGGATTCTGGGCTGGCGCCGCTCACTGCCAGTTCGCTCGCAATGGTAGATAGAAGATCCCTGGAGGCCAGCGTCTTTCGGGACAGATTGACGGCCAGGCATAAGTCTTCTCCGGCCTGCTGGTATTGACTAACGCGCAAAAACGCCTGCCGCACCACCCATCGGTCAATGTCGACGACAAGACCGGTCTGTTCGGCGACGGGAAGAAACGCCCCTGGTGGAACAAGTCCGCCATCCCGGTCAACCATCCGCAGCAGGACTTCGTGGTGCGTGATTCTACGGCTGGCCACGTGGAGTATCGGCTGGAAACAGCACACCAGGCGCTCCTCTATCAAGGCTTCGCGAATGCGCTCTGACCAGGCTATCCGGCTGCGGTACTCTTCCACGAGCCGCTGGGACTGCACTAACTGCTCATTGAGCCGGTCATTCTCTTCAAGGATTGCGACCAGTAACTCGACGATCTGATGCTTGTCTGATGAGACGGCAATTTTGCGACTTCCTACGTCCACGATGCTCAGTGGCTCAGGCTGGCCCTGGCGGCGCTCCTCCAGATTCTCAAAGATGCGCCGGATGCGCTCAAGCAAGTAGCTATCGTCATAAGGCTTCGTGACAAAGTTGTCCGCGCCGCGTTCCAGCCCGACGATTACATCAATAGGCGTGTTCAGAACGGTGAGGATGACAAAGGGAATCCGCCTGGTAGCTTCCATGGACTTCAGCGCCTGACACAGAGAAAAGCCGTCGAGTTCCGGCATGACAATGTCACTGATGACCAGGTCCGGAAGTTCAGTCAGGCACCGCTCAATCCCGCTTCGGCCGTTGTTTGCCACGTCCACATGGTAGCCTTCGCCCTGGAGTAACTGGCGAAGGTGCTCTGCCTGCGTCGGGCTGTCCTCAACGACCAGAATCCTGCGTGTCATCTGTCGCCACCTCTTACCGGAAGGATACGTACTTCTTGATCGTCTCCGCAATGTCTCTGGTGGACAGCACGAGCTCCGCTGCACCCAGGCGTATCGCCTCGGCCGGCATGCCAAACACAGCGCTGGTCTCCTCGTCCTGAGCAATGGTAACGCCGCCTGCTTGCCGGAGCTTCAGAAGCCCGGCCGCACCGTCCTGACCCATACCGGTGAGCAGTACGCCCATGGCCGCATGACCGTAGCTAAGGGCGACCGACTCGAACAGGTGGTTGACCGACGGACAGTACCCCTCGCCTGGCGTCCCCTTCGTTAGGTGGATGCGGCCGGCCCGAGTGATTCCCATGTGTGCGCCCTCCGGGGCCAGATAAACGGTTCCGGGCCGCACGACCTCCAGCGGCTCCGCCATTTTCAGCGGCAGCGGCGTCTCCCGGCGCAGCCACTGAACCAAGCCCACCGTAAACCCGGGGGTTATGTGTTGGACAACCAGGATCGGGACCTGCAGCGTAGGCGGCAGCAACTGGACAATCTCTCCGAGGGCAGCCGGTCCCCCGGTAGAAGCACCCATGACGACTAGCCGAACGTTCCGGGGCGGGGGAACTGACGGAGTCTTCCGCTCGGTCCTGGCCCAACGCCTTACGACCTTCACCTCTGCCATAAGCCTGACGGTCTCCAGCAGGCGGGTGACCATCTCCGCTTCCGCCGGGTGGCCAGGTCCGGCTGGCTTCTCAACCATAGTCAATGCGCCGGCCTTGATCGCTTCGAAGGTGATGGCTGTCGCATCTGCCTCCAGGCTGGCGCTGATCATCACAATGGGGGTGGGCGCCACCTCCATGATCTTGCGCGTGGCTTCGAACCCATTCATCCGCGGCATGTGCGCGTCCATCAATACCAGGTTCGGTCGGAGTTGCTCTGCCTTCTCAACCGCCTCAATTCCGTCCTTGGCAGTGCCGACGACTTCGATCTGCGGATTCTGGCTGAGGATATAGACAAGATACTCCCGTACGACAGCAGAGTCTTCTGCCAGCAGCACACGCACCGGGCGATCCCTCCCAGCCGTTCTTTACAGTAGGCGGCGAACAATCTCCAACAGGTTGGATTGGTCAAAGCTAGATTTGACGACATAGGCGTTCGCACCCACGGCGATTCCCCGCTCTTTGTCGTCCCGGGACTCCAGAGCGGTCACAAGTATGACGGGCAGGTCGGCCAACGTTGCGTCGGCGCGAATCCGGGCGGTCAGTTCACACCCATCCAACCGAGGCATGTCGACATCGGACACGACCAGATCACAGTGTTCGCTCTTCAGGATGGTCCAGGCGTCTATGCCGTCCATCGCCACGCGGACCTGGTAGCCTGCCGCTTCCAGAATGCTTTTCTCGAGAACGCGGGTAGTAATCGAGTCATCTACGACCAGAATGACCGGCAGTGTTTCCGGTGCTGTAGCCGGCCTCAGGTTGAATTGCGGGCGTGCCGCAGCCCTAATCGACCGGATCAGATCCGCCGGGCGCAGGATCAGCACGACCTCGCCGGAGCCCAGCAGCCCAGCCCCGCCGATGTTCCGAACCCGCACCAACGGCGGATTCAGCGGCTTGACCAGCACCTCCCTGTCCCCCAGGACCTCATCGACCATGATGGCCACCCGCTCTGGGCTGCCCTTCACAATCAGACACGGCCTGGCTGACGGCTCCGGCGGAACGGCCGCTTCCCGGAGTTCCAGCAGTCTCCCCAGACTGTCATACGGAAGCAGGCGGCCGTTCCACATCAGCATAGGCCGTCCCTCAAGGGTCTGCACGGCCGCCTCCTGCACAAAGATGGCCTGTTCCACTGCCTCAATCGGCAGGAGGAACGACTGCCCGGCCGCCCGAAGCAGCAGTCCCCGAAATGTGGCCACAGTGGCCGGGAGCACCAGCCGGACGGTCGTTCCCTGGCCTGCCTGGCTCTGGAGGTGGACCTGCCCTCTCAGTTGCTCCGCTTGTTCCTTTACAATGGGCAGGCCCAAGCCGTGGCCGGAAACGTTGGTGATCATGGGGCTTGTGCTCAGACCGGATCGGAACACGAGCTGAACGATTTCGTCGGCCCCGAGCGATTCGACCTCCTCAGGCGAGACCACCCGGCCCCGCAGCGCCGCGTCTCGCACCAGCGCCGGGTCAATGCCCCTTCCATCATCCTCCACCGTGATTACGATTCGATTGCCTTCACCGTGGGCACAGGAGACGCTAATGCGCCCCCGCGGAGGCTTACCCGCCGCCTCGCGGTCCTGCGGCAACTCGATGCCGTGATCAACGGCGTTGCGCAGCATGTGAATCAGAGGGGCTTTGATCGTCTCCAGCACCTTCCGGTCGACCTCAAGCTCTGCGCCGTGCATGGCAAGGTCGATCAGCTTGCCCTGTGCATGGGCCAGGTCATGGACCACCCCGGGGACAAGGTCCAGGACTGTTGAGGCAGGTGACATGCGAATCCGACGCACCTCGTCCTGCAGGGCATCCAACGACCGGGTAATCGTCCATTCGTCACGGCTTAGGTGCGTCAGCAGCCGCTGGGCCTGCGCCTGCAGCCCTTTCGGATCGGGTGAAGCACTTTCGTCGCTGGAATGAAAAGCCCGGCTGGCCAAATCCCGGACGGTCTTGGCCTCCCTTACCCGTTCGCTGGCAGCCAGCTTGGCGAGCAGAAGCTCTTCTGTCTGAAGCAGCAGAGCGTCAAGCTTGTCTGTGGAAACCCGAATCGTGTCCGTCCTTGGCTCCCGTGTAGCTTCGAACTGGACGGACGGGACCGCGAAGGCGGGTCCTCCTCCAGCCGCAGGCAGATGAAGACTCCTGAGGCGCCCGACCATCTCCTCCAGTTCCCTCGTCGCCACCCTGCCCTCAAACAGGTCCGGCAGTATGGCCACCGCCTCGTGCACCAGGTGCAGAACCTGGCCGGAAAGCTCTAGTTCATCCCGGGTCAGCGGTCTCAGAACAGCCTCCAGAGCCTGACACAACGCCTCCACTGGGGACAAATTGACAGCCCGGGCAGCGCCTTTTAGTGTGTGGACCGCCCGAAACGTAGATTCGAGCGCCGTCCCTGATTCACTGCGCGCAGGCCTTTTCTGCAGGGTCAGCAGGCCTGCTCTCATCGTCTGGAGATGCTCCTGCGACTCCTCTTTGAACGTGGCCAGCAGGCGTTCCCTCAGATCGCCCTGGTGGTCGGTCATGGTATACCTCACCCTCCCGAACCAGACTCAGCCTGCGCTCATGCAGTATGGGCCGCGCCGCTCACAACCTCTTGCAATCGACGGGCAAGGTCATTCAAATCCTGGGCTGCCCGTTCCAACTGGCGAGTCGCGGCGATGGTTTGCGTAGATGCCTGGTGGATGTTTTGCATCGCCAGCTCGACCTGATCCATCCCCACGACCTGCTGCTGGGCAGACACCAGGATCTGCTGAGCTGCCTGGGCCGACTCAGCCAGACTCTCGGTTAGCGCCCGGATTGCCCCACCCGAATGAACCCCGGCGGCTTCCCCCGCCTCCGACGCTTTGACGCCTTGTTCAACTGCCATAACAGCCGCCTGCGTGGCTCTGGCGATTTCCTGCAGAATCCTCCGCACCTGACCCGTACCCTGCTTGGACTGCTCCGCCAACTGCTTCATCTCAGCCGCGACGACGGCAAACCCGCGACCTGCTTCCCCGGCCTTGGCCGCCTCGATCGAGGCGTTAACAGCCAGCAGGTTCGACTGATCCGCGATTTGGGTCACCGTGGTAATGATCTCCCCGATGTCCTGTCCGTGGGCACTGAGGGCCAGAATCCGCCCGGCAATCGCTTCCATCTGTTTCCGGGTCTCCTGCATCAGTCTGGCGCTCTCTTCCACCGACTTGCGCCCGTCCCGCGAAGTCTCCACACTGCGCTGGGCTGCGTCAGCGACCATTCGGGCCTTATCGGATGACACGTAAACCGTCTGCTTGACCTCTTCAACGGTCGTGGTCGTTTCGTTCACGGCGGCGCCCTGTTCGGCGATGCCCGAGGCCTGTTGAGCCGTGGCCGCCAGCACTTCGGTGGCTGCGGCAGCAAGGGCGGAGATCGACCCCTGGATGGTTTTCGTAATGGTGCGCGTAAGCGACAGGGCGAGGCCAATCCCAGACCCGACGCCAGCCAATGCAGCCAGGATCGTGATCCAACTGAGGAACTCTGCTTGGTCGTTTGCCGCATGCGTGGCCTGCTCAACGTACTCTGCCTGGGCTGCGACCAAACGCTCGATTGCAGCAGTCATTTCGGCACGGGCAGGCCAGACCTGGCTCTGGTGCACCTGCATTGCCTCGTCGATATTCCCGTTCTTTCGGGCGGCTATCGAGACCTCGGCTTTGTCACCCCAGGCGCCGACGAGGGTGACCAGTTCCTGCCATGGTTTCCTTTGATCCGGTGCAACCGCGTCTGTCAGGAGCGATGCGGCCTGGTGTGCACGGCCGTATGCATCGTTCCATTCGGTGAGATAGCTGTCGCCACCAAGCAACTGATAGCGCAGGAAAGCCGCCACAGCCTCTTCGATTCCCGAGTGAACCTTCAGGGCGCCGTTCAGGATGACTTCGCGCTCCTGGATTACCACCTGATATCTGTTCACAGCACCGCTGGTCGCATAAAGCCCGGTAAATGCTACAAGGACAAGTAAACTCAGAATAATGGCGTAGCCACGGCCGATCCGCCATCCCAATGAGCGCTGCATGCTCCTCCCCCTCCTCATCGGTGCACTCATACGACCTCATCATTCACAATGACGCGCTGGTCGCTGGCCATGGCGTCCAGGTCCAAGAGAGCAACCTGCTCGGCGGTCATGCCCCGAAGACAGGGAAGACGGTCGCTTTGCAGGAGCGCCAGGGTGTCCAGCCCAATCTGGGAGATCCCCTCCACCCCTCCGACCAGGATTCCGAATGTCATCCCCGCACCAGTCACAGCTACGACCTGACACGCGGCCTCGGTGCCGGGCCCTTCCATACCCAGTAGGGAGCGGAGATCGAGGACCGTCAGGATGCGGCCCCGGTGGCTCATAACCCCGGCAATGAACTCAGGTGTGCACGGCACCCGCGTCAGTTCGCCGCCGGGGAGCGCAGTCACTACCTGTTCTGTCGCAATGCCAATTCGCTGGGCGCCAATCGTAACGACCAGCACCTCGATCCGAGGCGATTCCGTTTCCCCCCCCAGGGGGCGGGCCAGTTCCCTCGCCCTCTCCCGCAGGATCTGTCTGGTCTTGTCCGGAGAATCTTCCACGTCCAGTTCAATGCGCCGCACGACCTGTTCCAGCCGGGCGTGGATTGCCGGCCAGTCAAAGGTGCGGTGGTCTGAGTCAGTGCCCATTGCTGCACGCCCCTTCGCCGGTGGTAGTTACCATCATCGGTTGTCGTCAGCGCCGCCCGAGGTATCTCTGGGCCGTCTCCAGAATTCGGCCGGCTGTCAGGCCACCGCCCCCCGGTACTAGTTCGTCGGGCGGGAGCGGGTTCAGGAGCCGGATCACCGTCTCCAAAGACCGGCGACCCTCTTTGTGGGCGCCCTGTCGAAGCAGAAGCGTGCCCAGTGCGAAGTGGGCATCCACTGCGTCGGGATCGGAGTATAGTGCTCGCCGGAGGGCCGCGACGGCTGCGGGTAGGTCCCGGCTCTCTTCGCAGATATTGGCGAGAAGCATATGCGCCTTCGTGTCCAACGGATCTTTGGCCAGGGCGGCCTCGCACTGGCACCGGGCCTCAGCGAGGCGCCCCTGGTCCGCCAGGGCGAGCGCCTGCCGCAAGGGATTCTCCGGCTTGGGCGGCGGGCCATCCGGCACCGGAGAGGGATTGGCATCCCACCGGTGCTCAACCTGGCGGGGAGGCTCCGCTGTGGGGCTATCCGGTACGAGCCCCTGCGGAATGATCCGCTCCGGCACGGGGTGAGGCCTTTTCACGTAGGCCATTGTGTCGGGAAAATTCCCCGCTACGAGCGGTTCAAAGAGCCCTGGCGAAGCTTCCACGGGACTCACCAGCAGGTACCCGCCGGGGGACAGCGCCTGCTGGAACCGGAGCACAACTGCCCGTGCCGCAGTGGGCGAGAAGTACATCAACACGTTCCGGCACAAAAGCAGGTCAATCGCCAGAGTATTGGTCCGCGCTGACGGATACCTGTCCTCTGCCAAGTTCAGCGGGGCGAAGGTCACCATACTCCGGATGCCTGCGTCAAGCTCATAGCTGCCGTCCTTAAGTTCCCGGAAGTAGCGTTGCCGGAGTTCCCCGGAAACACTTCGCATCGACCACCACCGATAGCGTCCCCGCCGTGCCACCTCCAAAGAGTTCGCGTTAATATCGGTAGCAAGGACCGTGATATTCCACTCCGAACGGTCCGGCAGTAGCGTGTCTAGCATCATGGCCAGGGTGTACGGCTCTTCGCCCGTCGAGCACCCGGCGCTCCATATTCGGAGTTGAGATAGCCCGGCCTCCCGGCGGGCGGCGAGGAGCGAGGGAAGAATCTGGCGCTGAAGTGCTCTCATACAGTCGCTATCCCGGAAAAAGTATGTCTCGCCCACAGTGAAGTGGCTTGCGAACTGCATGAGCGCCCCGTCGCCGTCCGGATGAATCAGAAGCCTGTCCAGGAAGGCTTCAGGCGTGCTGTGTGGTTCGGCCTCAAGGGCAAGGCGAAACCTGCGTTCCAGGTCAGCCGGTTTGCGGTCATAGTACCCGAGCCCCAACCGGTCGATGACGAGCCGGCGCAGCCTCTCAAAAGCCCCTGGTGACAGCGTCATGGCCGCATCTCACGGAGCACGTAGGTGAGACTGCGTTCTTCATCAAGGGAGAGAAAGGCATCAAGATCATGGATCAGAACCAAGTTATCGCCAAGCTGCGCAATTCCGGCCAGTCGCCCGAGATCCGGCAGAATGGAGCCGGGCGGAGCGACGGCGTCCCCCGGAACCTCCTTTACGCCCAGAACATGATCGACCGGCAGCGCCAGGTTTCGCCGGGCCGAGCGCGCTACCAGCAACTGGGTAGAAACGCCATGAGTAGAGGACGGCAGGCCGAAGCGACGTCGGACATCTACTACCGGGACCACGTCACCGTGAATACTGATAACGCCAAGGACGACGGCGGGAGCATCAGGTATCGGCACTACCTCAACCATCGGCAGCACCCGCTCTACCGCAGCCAGTTCAAGGGCGTACAACTGATCAGCGAGGGTGAAGACAACGATCTGGTGCACCTGGCGCGCAGCGTCATGCTCCTCTGCGCCAGTGTGATCCCTCTGTGTTTGTTCGTCTTGCATTTCGTCCCCCTCCATCGTTACCAGGTGGAAGCGGTGCAAACTGATGAGGCTTGAATGGCGGACTTTCTGTCATAATTACTTTGCACACCCCTATTATAGCTCAACCGGAAATCTTTTGTAATGTTGCCGGAACGAAAACGGTGGCCCATCTCTCAAATGCCAGAGCAAGGCGGGTATCGGCAGAAGCAGTTCCAGGCGGGGAACCGCCTGTTGCCGATCTGCAGAGTAAGGGGCGCCCCCTTCGAGGACGCCCCTTACGACCATTCTAACGATTGCCCGCAGCCGCTGTTCGCGGCGAGCGCTCACTCGACTACTTCGCCGGCCTCAACCGGCACCTCCGTCAAGTACTCCGCCGCCGGGTCCAGGAGAAGCTCCGCCACCGTCCACCGGTACGAATCGGGATTGGGAATGCGGTACGTACCGTCGTCCGCCGGTCCGGCGACGAGATGCTTGCCTCTGAGTCGTCGCAGGGCCCCGTCCATGCACCCGACGACTTCCGCCGGAGGAGGGCTTCCAGCCTCCGGCCTCAGACGCCAAACACCGTCTGAGTCCCGGCCGATGGCCAGCAAGTGGCCTGCCGCCAGGCACTGTACCTGCATCTCTTTCGGAAGCTCGAACCGCGCTTCGGGCAGCCCCAGGGCTGCCTTCGCCAGTTGGGAAACGCCCGATGCAAAGTAGTACCTGCTCTGGCCGTGCCGGTCGGCGATCAACTGCGCCAGCCCCATCTTCTGTAGGCGCCGCACGAGCCGGCGGAGCCACATGCGCAGTTGCCGGTCCTTCAGTAGGAGGCGCAACGGGGAGTCACGATCCACCTGCCAGGTGCGGTCCACAAAAGTGGGCGTGCCGTCCACCCACACAGCCGGCAGCGGCGCCGACAACTCATCAATCAGGGCGTGCATTGCCTCATCGCGGCACCCGCCGATCCACCGCAGCCGCCGCTCGATGGAGGTTGCGGCATGGGTGTGGGCAAGTTCACGCCCCAACGGAGTCAGTGCGACCTTTTCCGGGCCCTCGCAGTCGAGGCAGCCGGCTGCGATCGCCATGTGAAAAACGAGGCCGCCTTCGTTCTTGCAGTTGTCGTAGGTGAGGGCACGGCCTTGCTCAAGCGTTAGCGCCACTGCCGCCATCCAGGGGACTTCAGCAACCCACCGCAGGGCGGGGAACAAGTGAGGCTTCGTCCGGCCGCTGGATACTAGCAAACCGGCACGCCTCAGCTCCCAGTAGCGGTTGCCCAGTCCCCGGTATGCCCGGTTTTCCGCGGCAGTACTGCCACTACGGGAGAGGTCACGCAGGACATCGAACGGGATCTCTCCTAGTACCTGGGCAAATCGCGCATGGGCGCGCGCAAATAAGCGATCAGCGCAGCGGAAGCACACCTGATCCTTGCTATATCGCATGATACTGCTATTGAGCACCAGGGCGTTACGGGTCATGGTCACAATCTGCCGCTTGGCCAACCCCTGCACTTGCTGCTGCCCAGCATCGCCTTCTCGCTCCAAGTAATCCCCGAACGGATGCTGCCACCCCAGCTTTCGTCGTTCGACCTTCCCCCGGCAGGCCAGCAAGGCCGCCAGGCAGCGAATCTCCCCGGTCGTGCCGCCCTGCGCCAGCTCGTCGATCGCGTGTAGGAGTTCCTTCTCGACTTCCAATGCTGACACCCCTCTTAAGAGCATCATATACATGTATAGGTACGAGTATTTGAAGGCGCGAGTTCGCATCCACGGAGACATTTGGCCAAAGCGGCAGCCGCCTCTTGCCCCAAGCCGCTTCTCGGAGATTCGTACCGATTGCCCAAAAAAGAAACAGCCCAGGCGTACCTGAGCTGTCTTGGTTTTTGGGCTTGAGGAGGGCCCCAGGAGTAGCGATAGCGCTCCCGGGGCCCGACACCGTAGATGGGTGGGGTGTAGGGGAGGGGTGACAACCCCTCCCCTACTTTCAATGGTGGGCCATGATGGATTCGAACCATCGACTCTCCGCTTAAAAGGCGGATGCTCTGCCCCTGAGCTAATGGCCCAAAGTGGAGCAAACTCCGGATGGAGTTTGCTCAAATGGCTGGGGCGGCAGGACTCGAACCTACGCATGCGGGAGTCAAAGTCCCGTGCCTTACCAACTTGGCTACGCCCCAATATGTGGGCTGACTGACCGGATTTGAACCGGCGACCTCCTGAGCCACAGTCAGGCGCTCTAACCAACTGAGCTACAGTCAGCATATGAACAGAACTGGCGCGCCTGGCAGGATTCGAACCTGCGGCCAACCGCTTAGAAGGCGGTTGCTCTATCCCCTGAGCTACAGGCGCCTGTGTAGCACAGGTTATATTAACACATAGGACCCGATGTGACAAGCAGTCACTTACTGGCAATCAGACCACCCGGCGCCGACAGGCGTACAAAAAGGGCGCCACACCGTGTCGCCCGTTACAGGGACTTTTGGAGCGGGTGATGGGAATCGAACCCACGTGGCCAGCTTGGAAGGCTGGGGCTCTACCATTGAGCTACACCCGCATGAGTATCTGTCGGCACCGGCCGTTTGCTTGCGTGGTCGGGGTGACAGGATTTGAACCTGCGACATCCTGCTCCCAAAGCAGGCGCGCTACCAGACTGCGCCACACCCCGTTCGGATCCTGCAGGAATGAGTATATCCTACAGCCAGAGCCTCTGTCAAAAGTTAATTTCTGCTGGCGGATGCGTTCTTATCCAACTGCCGCAACGATTCGAGCCGCTATAATCGCGCCGTCTTGGATCTCGAGCAGCCCGCAGGTCGGCGGCGTCTTTGGGATGCGGGGCATACTGAGGCTGCCGGGGTTAAACAGTAGAAGCCCTTCCTCGTCTCTGGATACCGGCACGTGCGAGTGGCCGAAGACAGCCACCCGCACCCCCGCTTCGAGGGCCTTGTAGTACATGCGGTCCAGGGACGATTTCACGCCGTAGTAATGGCCGTGGACCAGCAGAAAACTGACCCCCTCAATGGCGAAAAGATCCTGCAGGGGCTCCATTAGGTGGTGGTCGCAGTTGCCGATGACGGCACGGACCCGGCCAGGGTCGACGCCCAGTTGCCGGGCGACCGGCTGGGCGTCACGCAGGAAGTCGCCGGCGTGAAGCAACCAATCCACCTTGCCGAGTTTCTGCTGCACCTGCCCCAGGCGGCTCAGATCCCCGTGGGTGTCGCTTACCACAGCCACGCGCACCATGCTACTTCAACTCCCCAGCAGCTCCCTGAGAAGCGGCATCGCCTTGGCCAGGGCCCGGCCCCGGTGGCTGATGGCGTTCTTCTCTTCCATGGTGATTTCCGCCGTTGTTTTGCCGGACGGCAGCACAAAGACAGGGTCGTACCCGAAGCCTCCGGTGCCACGGGGAACATGGCCGACCGCACCCTCCAGTTCGCCCCGGACCGCCCGTTCCCGGCCGTCCGGCATGACGATGGCGATGGTCGACACATACCGGCCGGACCGCTGCCCGTCGGGAACGGTCGCCATGCGGTCCAGAAGCGCATACATGCGGTCTGCATCTGACCCCGGCACCCAGCGTGCCGAGTGGATGCCCGGCTCGCCGCCCAGGGCGTCAACGGCCAGCCCGGAGTCCTCGCCGAGCGCGGGAAGGCCCGTGGCGGCACAGGCCGCCCGAGCCTTGATCAGGGCGTTCTCTTCAAACGTAGTACCGGTCTCCGCCACGTCGGGCAGTGCCGGGTCAAGGCCGACGACGGTGATTCCGGAGCCGGCCATGAGGGCCTGGAGTTCGCGGATTTTGCCGGGGTTCTTGCTAGCGAGCACCAACCGTTTGTCTGACACTACTATCTACCTCTGCTCCCAGGGCGCCCAACGCGGCCCTCTGAATCGCCACCAGTCGCTGTACGCCACTGTCCGCCAGCGCGATCAGCGCATCGAGCTGATCGCGGGTAAACGGGCCCGACTCGCCGGTGCCCTGGACTTCCACAAGGCCGCCGCTGCCGGTCATGACCAGATTCATATCGACCATCGCTTTGGAGTCCTCGACATAGGCCAGGTCCAGCATGGGAACGCCTTCGATGATGCCTACGCTGGTGGCAGCCAGAAAATCCGTGACCGGTAGCCTCTCAATCATACCGTTTCGATGGAGCCGATCGCAAGCGTCAACCATGGCGACAAACGCCCCGGTAATCGACGCCGTGCGTGTGCCGCCGTCCGCTTGTATGACGTCGCAGTCGATCCACAGGGTGCGCTCTCCCAGCGCCTTGAGGTCAATGACCGACCGCAAGGCACGGCCAATGAGCCGCTGAATCTCCATGGTGCGGCCCCCCGGCTTGCCGCGGCTGACCTCACGCTGATTTCGCTGCCCGGTAGCGCGAGGCAGCATGCCATATTCGGCGGAGATCCAGCCTTCGCCTTTTCCTTTGAGGAACGGCGGCACCCGTTCTTCGATGGTTGCGGTACAGATGACGCGTGTCTTGCCAACTTCTATGAGAACCGAGCCCTCGGCGTGCTCGATGTAATTGCGGTGGATGAAAACGGGGCGCAGATCATTCGGGGTGCGACCGTCCTGGCGAATCAAAAGGGGATCACTCCTGCTTGAAGTCTAGGTGGATTTGCTCGGCATGGGAGACGCCACCGGGCCAGAGCCGGCCGGCCACCTCCACAAAGTGGTCCGGGTCAGCCGTGGTGTAAAAATGCCGTGCGCCGACGCCGCCCGCCTTGGCGGTACCTTCTGCCTGCAGCCTGTATGCAATCTCGGCTGCCGTGGCCAGGCCCGGGTCGATCAGCGTCACCCCAGGCCCTACTACGTCGGCGATGACCGCCTCCATGTGCGGAAAGTGTGTGCATCCGAGTACGAGGGTATCCATGCCGGCATCCATCAGAGGTCGCAGGCAGCGCTCCACCTCCTCCCGCACTTCGGGACCCGAAATAACACCTTCTTCCGCCCGGATGACCAGAATCGGGCACGGCTGCTGCGTAATCCGGCCGTCAGGCCGGTATTGCATGAGTGTACGGGGGTAAATGCCGGACGCACACGTACCCTGCGTGGCCGCCACCCCGATGCGCCCCGACCGGGATACGGCGGCTGCGGCCCGGGCGCCGGGATGAACCACGCCAATGGCCGGCACGGGCAGGCGCCGGTTTTCCAGCAGGTCGAGCGCCGCCGCGGTGGCCGTGTTGCAGGCGACGACCACCAGCTTGCACCCCCGGGCTGCAAAAAAATCCATAAAGCCAAGGAAGTACCGGCGCACCTCAGGCATGGGGCGCGGGCCGTACGGGAAATGGGCCGTATCGCAGGCGTAAATCAAATCCTCGCCCGGAAGCAGGCGGGCCACCTCACGCATGACCGTCAGACCGCCTTCCCCCGAATCAAAAAAGCCGATGGGGCTCGGGGACAAACCACTCGCCTCCTGTGCTCTATGGCAGGCCTGGATGTATAGCTTACGGCTATAACGGCCTACCCATGCCCTGGGTTACGCGGAAAACGCCACCCAAAATGGGCGGCGTCCCCGGGCTAGTAAACTATGTTCGATGTAGGGGCCGATTACACCTCGCGGGTCATGAGGTAGTTGAGCTGCTCCAACGATTGGATCAGCCGTTCTTTGTCCGCTACGTCTATCTCAGCTAGAATGGTGGCCAAATACCCGCGCCGTGCTTCCAGGACCTCATCGATCACGGAGGAGCCCTTCGCCAGAACCTTCAGGCGGATGACCCGCCGGTCGGCGGTGTCACGAACCCGCTCAATCAGGCCGTTGCGCTCCATGCGGTCGATCAGGTCGGTGGCGGTGCTGCAGGCGAGGTACATCTTCTGGCACAGCTCACCCATGGTGAGCTCGCCAAACTCGCGCAGCACCAGCAGAGCATCCAGCTGCGGGGGGGTGATGTCAAAGTTGCTGAGAATATCCCGCCCGCGCTTCTTGAGGATAGTGCCTACATTCCGGAGCAGTTCCTCAATTTCCGCCACATGCCGATCCACATTCGCCTTCGTCAGCACACCCAGTCACCTCCACAGGTCTTATTAGCCATCGCAAGGCTAATATCTTCCCACCAACTACGCGACCACCCGATGTTTTAGGTAGCGGAAATTGAATGGATGCTAATTGGCGACCGCCGGTTTGATTTCCTGCCAAAAATGGTCCAAGATGCCGTTCTTGATGGCTTCTGCTGCCTTTGCGGGGTAGGTTTTGGCCACAATGCCGGGTTCGGCAATGGCCTTTTCTTCGGCGGCGTTGGACAAGTACCCGAGTTCAAGCAGAACAGAGGGTGCCTTTGTCTCCTTGATCACGAAAAACGAATCTTGCCTGACGTTCCGGTCCGGGAATCCCAGCCCCTTCACGATCGCAGCATGGATCTTCTGGGCCGCGGTGTGGCTCTTCGGGTTGGTAGTCCAGTAGTACGTCTCGGTGCCGCGGACCGTCACTGAAGCAGCGGAGTTGTGATGGATCGAGACAAACAGATCCATGGCCGGTTTCACTCTATTGACAAGGGCCGGGCGCTGGGTAAAGTCCACCCCGTCGTCGCCGGTGCGGGTCATGAAAACGGTCGCTCCGGCGGCCTGCAGCCTGCGCTGCAGTTCGAGGGCCACCTGCAGGTTGATCGTTTTTTCGTATGTTTTGTAGGTTTTCCCGATCGATCCCGGATCGTCCTTAGCGCCGGGGATCCGGCCATGGCCGGCGTCAATCCAGATGCGCTTTCCGTAGACAGGTGAGGAGATCAGATCAACTGTGATGCTGCTGTCGCCGCTCTTGGACACCACCGTGTGCCCCAGGTAGTAGGGCAGGGCAATCGTGATGACCATCGAGTTCGGGGTGACGCCGGGCGCCAGAGTGATCGTGTCAACAGTGCCGTCAGCGATCTTGACCTGGTTGTTCGCCAGTGCGCTGCGCCCTTGCGGAACCTCGATTTTGAGCTGGCGCTGGTCTGGCGTCAAGCTGACTTTGGGATCCATGGGCAAGGAGCCGGTCAACGTCAGGCGGGTCTTGCCCTGCAGACGCTCGGTCTTCAAGGCTTCTATCCGGGGGAGAAACAGGACCTGCAGGCCTGTGTCCGTGGACACGACGTCAAAGGGGACGGTCTCCTTCATATCGACCACGATTCGGACCCCGTCGGCGCCGCGGTCGGCGGCCCGAATTCTGGCGATGTAGGGGTTGGTGACATCAACGGATTCGGGGGCCTCCGGTGCCAGATGGGCACCGGGTATGTCCACGACCACCCGCGGCGGGTTGGTCAGCGGAAACGCCGTGTACTCGACTTTGCCGGTGGCGCTGAGATCGACCGCGCTAATGCGGCGGTCCTGCCGAAGTTGATATCCGGTTACATTATGGTCGAATTCAATGGCCAGTTGGTTACCGTCAGATGATAACGAATATCGGAAATTTGGTTGACTCCAAGTTTGAGCTGTGAAACGAACCGTGCGGCCGTCCACCTGTAAGTTAAGTTCCTTCATCAGCGAATCGAGGATCCGTCTGTTGGCCTGTGGTTCGGTCACCACCGCCGGGTATAGTTCCAGCACGGCGTTGGTGCCGTCGGTCTTCTCCGTCACCCGCAGGAAGGGTTCGGAAAGAGTGAGCACTACCCGGCCCTTGTCAGGATCGTTGCGGTAGGTAAGGCCGGAAATGACGGTGGGTTTGCGAAGAATGTTGACGGTGCGGGTGCTGTCGTTCCACTCTACAGTGCCGCCCAGCGCCTCCGCAATGAAGCGAAGGGGCACCATGGTCCGGTCGTCCACAATTTGCGGAGCGACGGGGAGTTCTTCCGCCTTGCCGTTAATCAGCGCCTGCTTCTGACCAACCCTCAGTATGACGGTGTCGGCGCCCCGGGTGACCGTTACCTGCCGGGTGACCGGGTCCCAGGTAAGCGTTCCGCCTACGGCTTCGCCGACGAACCGGACGCCCACCATGGTGCGATCTTCCATGATGATCGGGGGGACCGACATTTCAAGGGGTTTACCTTCAACGGTGACATTGACCGGAGCAGGAGCATTCGCTCTTACTGATGTCGGCCAAAGAGATACCATTAGGGTGATTAGTAGCATGAGGAAGATTATCTTAGGAAACTTGATGTTCGGTATCTCTATCATCGTAAACGGAGTCCTCCCCGATTAGGTTCGATAGTCCAGATAAAAATATCACAATAATTTTCGAGTGTATCGCCCTTGTCTCCTGCTGTTCTCCAGTGGTTGATAAATAAGGAAACCTCCTCGCTTTGGTCGGTGGCTAGCAGGGGTACTTGTCGCGGTTGCCGCTGCCCCTGGTATCGAATTGGGCGGAACAACGGGCGCCGCCCGGACGCTCCGTTCCGTTCGCCCCGGGCGGCGCTCCGGGTAGGTCGGCGTCGTCATTAATGACCTTCGCCTCCGCTGGTCGTTGTTCCGCCCAACTCGATGAACCGCAGCGGCACGGATGCTCCTCAGAACCCCTGCTAACCACCACCCAGCGTCTGGCTGTCCAGGTACCACTGGAGGGGAGGCAAGGCGCACGGGACTCGAAGTTGCGCGTCTCTGGGCGCGAAAAAGGAGGGTCGGGGTGACCCTCCTTTTTCGTGTGCTGGTGGAGGCGGCGGGCTCTGCCTCCCGCGTCCGAAAGAGCACCAGACAGGACTTCTACGAGCGTATCCTGCAGTTTAGTTCTCGCCCTCACCGCCGCCTACAGGCGGGCTTCGATTCAGGCCAGCCCCGAAAAGTTCCTCGCCTCCCGGGTCCGAGACAGCCCCGGGAGGAACAGCCCGCTAGTTGACGCTACAACCCTGGTGCGCGGTGCCTACCGCCAGAGGAGCGTAAGGCGGCATTTCAGCCGCCCGCTGCTTACGCAGCTACAGCGTAATCGTTGTTGGCAGTTAATTGCCTGCGGCCAGTTTTACGAGGCAACCGCACCTCGGCTCGCTATCCTGAACGCTGCATCCCCCGTCGAAACTAATTCGCCCCCGTGTTATATGGTAAAGCCGGTGAACCGGCCTGTACCCAAGTTCAGTCGTCGTCGCGGCCACGGTTGCGCATGGCCCGGGCCATTTCGCGCTGCACGTCGCGAGCGGCGATGTCATCGCGCTTGTCGTAGGACTTCTTGCCCTTCGCCAGCCCGATCTCCACCTTGACGCGCCCCTTCCTAAAGTATAAGCGAAGGGGAACTAAAGTGTAACCCTTCTCTCGCACCTGCCCGAAGAGGCGGAGAATCTCGCCCTTGTGCATGAGCAGTCGGCGCTTGCGCAGCGGTTCGTGGTTGAACCGGTTGCCCTGTTCGTACGGGCTGATGTGCACGTTCTCCAGGAAGATCTCTCCCTGTTGAATGTGCGCATACCCATCGCGAATATTTGCACGGCCGAGCCGGCAGGACTTGACTTCCGTTCCCACCAGGGCGATGCCCGCCTCGTAGGACTCTTCAATAAAGTAGTCGTGCCGCGCCTTACGGTTGTCGGCGATGATTTTTTCGTCGGACTTGGCCGCCGCTGCTTTCTGTGCCACTGCTATTCACCTCGCCCGGATACTTGATTATGGGGGTTCGTTCACGCAAAGTCAAGTGCCAAACAAAGGGGCCCGCTGTTGCCAGCGAACCCGCTTGATCAGCCTAGTCTTGTTGTTGCGGCTGTGCTGCAGGCGGACGCCGGCGCACGCGCTGCCCGCGCCTCGCTCTGCGCTGCCCGCCGCCGTCGGCCACCACGCCCGGAAGGCCCGCCGACTCGTCGGCGGTGCCCGGCGCCGGTGCGAAGGGCGCTTCCGTGAACGCCTTGTTGGCACGCCCGCCGCCACCACCGGGTGGCGGCGTCAGCGCGTAGGGATTCGTTACCGTGGGATCATCCTCCATACCCTTGCGGACGCGGCTGTCCGGTACGGGTACGCCCCACATGTCCAGTTTGGAGCCGGCTCGGGCTCTCGCCGGTTCCCGCTCCGGTTCGCGCGCCTTCGGCCGCTCGCGCTCCACCGGCAAGGCCTTAAGCCTGGGCGGTCTCTGTGCGGCAGGAGCAGGTGCCACCGCAAGCGCCAGACCCGACTCCGCCGCCTCTTCCTTCCCGCGCTTGCCCCGCCGCCGGCGCTTACTCTTGCGAGGCTCCTCTTCACGAGCCTGCTGCTTCTCCGGTTTCGGCTCCAGGCCCATGAGCGCACGTTTGCGGTCCGCCCGGCTCCGGGTATCGGCAGGTACGGCAGCCACGGTCACGACCGGGCTTTCGTTGGCTTCCAGGGCAAAGTCAACCTGCCTGTTCTCGATATCGACCCGCCCGACCCGTACCACTACCCCGTCGCCCAGCCTGAAGCGGCGCCGGGTCCGTTCGCCGATGAGGGCGTAGTAGTTGTCGTGGAAGTGGTAGTAGTCGTCCGTCAGCGAAGATATGTGGACAAGCCCCTCCACCGTATTGGGGAGCTGCACGAAGAAACCGAAGGGACCCACGCCCGAAATCAGCCCTTCAAAGGTCTCACCAACCCGCTCGGACATGTATTCGGCCTTCTTGAGATCGACCGTCTCCCGCTCCGCCTCCATGGCTACCCGCTCGCGATCAGACGAGTGCTGGGCGGCCTCAGGCATCCAGCGTTCCCACTTGTGCTTGAGCTTGGCGATCAGGCCGCCGGACAGCATAGCCCGGAGCACCCGGTGCACCACCAGGTCAGGGTAGCGGCGAATCGGGGAGGTGAAATGGCAGTAGTAGTCCGCGGCTAGGCCGAAGTGCCCGAAGTTTTCGGCGCTGTAAATGGCCTGGCGCATGGTGCGCAGGAGTACCTGGTTGATCAGGTTCTCCTCAGGGCGGCCGCGGACCCAGTCGGTAATATCCTGCAGCAGTTTGGCTGGCACGGCACCGTCGGCCGGCATGCGCAGCGTGTAGCCGAACAGCGCAAGGAAGTCCCGCAGCCCGGCCAGGCGGTCGCCGGCCGGCTCGCCGTGGACGCGGAACATGAACGGCACGGCCTGCCGCTGGCAGTGCTCCGCAACGGTCTCGTTTGCTGCCAGCATGAACTCTTCGATGATCCGCTCGGCAATGCCGCGGTCGACGCGGCGGATTTCGACCGGCCAGCCCGCCTGGTTCAGCTTTACTTTGGCTTCGGGCAGGTCGAAATCCAGGGCGCCCCGCCGCATGCGGCGGCTGCGCAGTACTTGCATGAGTGCGTGCATTTCGCTGAACATGGGCACCAGGCCCCGGTATTCGGCCATGGCCGCTTCATCGCCGGCAAGTATTTCGTTGACCCGAGTGTACGTCATGCGGGCGGCGGTTTTTATGACCGAAGGGAAGATTTCGTGCTTGTGGACCTTTCCGGCCGAGTCGATCTCCATGACGCAGGAAAGCGTCAGGCGGTCGACGTTTGGATTCAGGCTGCAGATGCCGTTGGAGAGTTTGGGCGGCAGCATGGGCACGACGCGGTCGGCCAGGTAGACCGATGTGGCCCGGCTATAGGCCTCCCGGTCGAGGTGCGACCCTTCCGTCACGTAGTACGACACATCGGCGATATGTACGCCCAGCCGCCAGAGGCCGTCGCCAATACGCTCGACATTCACTGCGTCATCCAGATCCTTGGCGTCTTCGCCGTCGATGGTGACAATGGTCCAGCCCCGGAGGTCGCGGCGGCCATCTTCGCGCATGGCTTCTTCGGTGACCGTGTCGGGAATGGGCTCGGCTTCAGCCAGCACCCGGGGTGGAAAGACCTCCGGCAGGCCGAATTTGCGGATGACGCTGACGATGTCGACGCCGACTTCGCCCTTCATTCCAATGCGCTCAACGATCTTCCCTTCGGCATTACGGCGCGCTTCAGGGTAGTTGACGATCTGGACGACGACTTTTTCGCCGCTCTTGGCGCCGTTGGTCGCACCGCGGGGAATGAAAATGTCGTCCGCCAGGCGCCGGTCGTCCGGAGTGACGTACCCGGCGTGCTTGGCGGCTTCAAAAGTGCCTACCACCCGCGTGGTCGCCCGCTGCAAAATGCGGATGACTTCCCCTTCGACACGCCCGCCGGTCCGGGCCGGCGGGCTGAGCCGGGCGATAATGCGGTCGCCATGCCAGGCGCCGTTCAGCGACTCGCGCCCGATGAAAATGTCTTCGGCTTCCGCCTCGTCCTGCACCAGAAATCCAAACCCTTTGGGGTGCCCCTGAAGCCTGCCCACAGCCAGGTTCATGCGTTCCGGGGCGCCGTAGCGCTCCAGCCGGGTCTTGACCACTTCGCCGACAGTTTCCATTTGTTCAAGCGTTTTTCTCAATTGCACGTGCTGCTTCTCGGCAACACCCAGGGCCAACGATAGTTCCTCGAAGGTCATGGGCTTGTAGGCCTTCTCGCGGATGAACTTGGCAATGCGTTCCTTCACTTAGCTACCACCTTATGGAAAGAGGGCTTTCAAGACTCTAAGGTAACACACCGGAGTGCTGTCAAGCAAGTTCGACACGTTCCTTGCGGTATATGATGCGCTAAACAGGGGATATCATGTGAAAAACGGGTCCGAACGGCCCCGATTTGGGCCGGCTCGGACCCGTTCTGCTACCCCCGGCGACCGGAGTCGCGCCACGCCCGGAATAGGGCAATGGGCGCCGCCATCAAGGCCGCATCACGAATGATCGACCACTGAATGACCCCACCACGAAGCGTCACCCACAACAGATAGACTCCCGAGACGATACCCGCCGCCAGAAACCAGGAGAGGAACGCAGCCCCCCACGGACTGCCAGCCAGAAACTTGCGCATGCTTAGGGTTTCACCGCCAAATGGGCCGCCCGGGCCTGCTCCAGAACCCGTGCCGCCTCTTCATGCCCGTACCATCCCCGAATGATGACGGACTTCCCTTCGAGATCCTTGTAGGTCCGGAAAAAGTGCTCGATCTCCCGGAGCATGTGCGGCGGTACGTCGCTCAGGTCCTTGACCTGCTCGAACCGGGGATCCTGCACCGGCACGCCCAGCAGCTTGTTGTCGACGCCCTTGTCATCCTGCATGGACAGAACGCCAACCACCCGGGTGTCGATGATGCAGCCAGGCACCGTGGGATTGGTGATCATCACCAGGATGTCGATGGGATCGCCGTCATCCTCCAGCGTCTCCGGAATATACCCATAGTCAGCCGGATAGTGTACGGGTGAATAGAGCACCCGGTCGAGGCGAAGAACGCCCCGCTCCTTGTCGAATTCGTACTTATTTTGGCTGCCGGCCGGAATCTCGATCAATGCCTCCACAATGAGCTCGCCCAACTCGCCCAGACCCCTTTCGCTCTAGGGACTGCATCTATAATAGTGTTTGAACAATCCCCGCACAACCTTTTGACAGAAAAACACCTCCGCTGGTTACGGCGGAGGGTTTTTCCCCCATCTCCTGCTACCGAGAGGCCGCCGTAATCAGCTTGGCCAGGAACTGCGCTTCCGGCACGGCTCCTTCGACGGCGACGATCTCATTAAACACGGTCTTGGGCACGCCCATAACGTTGTATTTCTGAGCCAGATACGGGAATTCGGTCACCTCGTACACGTCGGCGGTGACCAGGGGACTCTCCATGGCCATCATATGCGCCATCCTGGCGGCACGCGGGCAGTGCGGTCAGGTAGGTGTTGTGAATACCTGAATATGCACCGGACGGGTCAGGGCTGCCAGCGCTTCACGGCTGGCGGCGGTCAGTTTCGTCGTACCCCGGGACAAGTCGACAATGTCTTCAATGAGCGCTGAGAATTCGTACCCGGACGGGATGCCGAAGAACCGGACGAGGCCGCGTGCTTGCCCGCTCAATTCGAGGGCGGGAATGCGGCTGATTCCGTGCTCGCGGGCCTCCTCCGCCTGCCGCACGAAGTCGATGGTCTCCAACCGGAGCTTGTCTGTCAGGGCCGAAAGTTCCTCGAGGAGCAGCCGCTCCTCCTGGCAGTATCGGCATTCCGCAGCGGGCAGCGTAAGGGGCGACTCACCCTGGGTGTAGAAGGCCATGGTGACCGGGTCACGCAGTTCCCGCGTGAACAGGTTGCGCAGGAACTCCACATCTTTTTGCGACAGAATCGCCATCATCCATACTCCTTCCCGAGGGGACAGCGGAGTGTTGTGGGATCCCGTCCTCATTATATTGAATATTCATAGACGTGGGTAGCATCCTCATTCCACGGCGGACCTGTGCGCAGCGGCCAACGCCCGATACTGCGCTACCTGCTGCTCGCGCTGGTCGGCCGTCCACCCCAGCAGGCCGCCCATGAGTTCGGATACAGGGGCAGCCGCGGACAGGCCATGGTCCGGACTGAAGAGCAGCAGCGACGACCGGCGGTCGAGAAAATCGGCCACGGTCATGGCCATTTCGTGCTCAACAGCCAGCCTGACTTCGCCCCGGAGGACCGGCACCCCATCAGCCACCGGCTCCAGCCATGCGGAGTCCTCGAGCCCCATAGCCAGGAGCGTTGCGGCGTGGGCGCCGTACAGCCAGGCGATACGCTCCGCCGCTTCCCGCCCGATGCCGAGGGCTTTCAGGTCGGGGGCGGCGCCACGGGCACCCGGGAGAGGCACGGTGCCCGTCCGTGGGCTCCGGTCGGGGGCAAGTCCCAGCGCGTGCTCCACGTAAGTCATGACCCGGCGGGACATCGGGCGGTATGTCGTTAGTTTTCCGCCGGCGACTGTCAGTAAACCCTCGGGCCCGGACCACACTTCGTCATGCCGCGAGGTGTCCCGCGGCGTCTTTCCCGGCTCGGCGATTAACGGCCGCAATCCGGCCCAGGTTCCGATGATGTCCTGGTGCGTTAGCTCCAGCGCCGGGAAACACTCACGGACCAGGTCCAGCAGGTTGCTGATGGCCCGCCCGTCTGCCGTGATTAGGTCCATGGGGCCATCGTAGGAGTCGTCGGTCGTGCCGGCGTACACGTAGTCCCAGCGGCGAATGGCGAAGCCGGACCGCCCCGAAGGGGCGATCAGCGCGACGGCCCCTTCCACCGGGAGCCGGGCCGCCCGGAACAGAATATGGATGCCCTTGCTCGGAAGCAGCGCCTTGGGCGACGGCTTTCCGCTGAGGGCAAGGGTCGCGGCCGCCCAGGGACCGGTGGCGTTGACCGTGACCCGGGCCCGCACCCTGTGAGTCAGCCCGGAAAGCTCGTCGCGCACGGTTGCCCCCACCACCCGGCCCCGCTCCTGATCCAGCGCGAGTGCCGGGGCGTGGTTCGCCAGCAGGGCGCCGTATTCGGCCGCGCTGAGGGCATTTTCCAGCGTCAGCCGGGCATCGTCGGTCACATACTCGCCATACATGAAGCCGCCCTTCATGTCACGGCGCAGGCCGGGAAGCTTCTGCAGCAGTTCTTCAGCGGTGAGCATCTGGTACCGGTCCGCTGGAGCGGCACCCGCGAGCCGGTCGAACAGCCACAGCCCGAAACGGTACTTGGTGAGGCTGTTGCCCTGGAAAATCGGGAAAAGAAACGGGAGCGGGTGGACCAGGTGTGGCGCGATGCGGCGCAGCGTTCTGCGCTCCCTCGCCGCTTCCCACACCATACCGACGTCGCCGTGTTCGAGGTAGCGCAGGCCGCCGTGAATCAGCTTGGAAGAACGGCTGGATGTGCCGCAGCCGAAGTCGTCCCGCTCGACCAGGGCCACGGAGAGCCCACGCATGGCTGCCGCACGGGCCAACCCGCAGCCGGTGATGCCCCCGCCCATAATCAGCAGGTCCATCTCCCGGGACGCCATCTGCTCCAGGGCGGCCAGCCGGCCGGCCGAGCTGAAGGGATGAGCGGTCACATCTGCTCGCCTCCTCCTTGCGGGAGAAGGGCGCCGGGGTTCATGAGCCCCCGTGGGTCCAAGGTTTGCTTGAGCGCTGTCAGCAGCGGGTAGGCAGTGCCCAGCTGGCGGGGCATCCAGGGCGCCCGGAGGCGGCCAATGCCATGGTGATGAACGATGTGGCCGCCGCAGGCCAGCGTGGTCTCCATGACCCGCTGCCACACCGAGCCATAGACCCGCTCCACCTCAGCCGGGTCGCGTGGGGGCTGGGCGGCCCAAATGAAGTAAAGGTTGGTCCCCTGCGGGTAGCTATGGCTGGAGTGCCCCGAGATCACCAGCACCTCAGGGATCTCCTGCCGGATGCGGCCAGTGACCTGCTCGTAGATATCGCCAATGCGGTCCCACCCAGCTGCCACTTCAATCGTATCGACGATGATGCCCATGGCCGTCAGCTGGTCGAAGAGATGCACGTCATTTCTGTGCTCCAGCCATTTTTCCACGGGCCCGGGGCCCAGGGGCCGGGCGCCGCCCACCTGTGCGATTGCATCGATCGCCGCTCCCTCGGCCGTAGCGTAGGTCGTGGGGCCTTCCGACAGCAATAGCAGCAGCGATTCGCTTTCACCCACGGTATCCGGGTAGCTCCGCTCCGCCTCGGTCCTGTCGTGGAGCCGTACTACGGCGGGGCGCCAGCCCTCGCGCATGATGCCCTGGATGATCATCAGCCCATCGCGCACCGACGGCACGGCATAGGCCTGCAGCCAGCGCCCGGCAGGCTTGGGGACGATTTTCAGGGTAACCTCCGTAATGACGCCGAAGGCCCCTTCGGACCCCAGCCAGAGCCCCCGCAGGTCCGGGCCCGCGGCCCACCGGGGCACGGGGCCGGCTCTGGCGATGGTACCGTCCGGCAGGACCGCCTCCAACCCCACAAGCAGGTCTTCGATGTTGCCGTACTTGGTGGAAAACTGCCCGGCGCTCCGCGTCGCGACCAGGCCGCCGAGCTGTGCCAGGTCAATCGACTGGGGGTAGTGGCCCGTCGTGTAGCCCTTCCGGCCAAGCCACGCTTCTAATTTGGCTAGCAGTACGCCGGCCTGGGCTGTGACGGTCAGGTTTTCTTCATCAATATGTAGAATGCCATCCAGGGCTCCCATGTCGAGGGCCACGGCGCCCGCCGGCGGCTGGGCGCCGCCGGTCACTCCGGAGCCGCCGCCATAAGGAACCACCGCAATTCCTTGATTGTATAGGAAGCGGAGGGCGCCGGCCACTTCCGGCACGGACTGTGGTCGCACCACGCAAGCAGGGGTCGGCAATTCGGCGCCCACCACGCGTTGAACGAGCCGCAGGGGCCAGGTATCCGTAGCCCGCTGTGCCCGCGTTGCGTTGTCGGTTATGACCCTGTCATGACCGAGCAAGGCCTGCAGGTCTGCCACCCATGCGCCATCCATGTGGGGTTCCTCCTTGCGCTCCGCATTGTACAGTTTTCTGTACAACAGAGTATTCCGCATCATGTGGCGCGGTTCCTGCCAGGAGAACAATCATGGCCTACCGAAATAGACGCCGATATCGAAAGGGGGATTGAGCCCCTTGCTGCACCGCTATGGATCGGTAGCTGAGTCGCTGGCGCTGCGGCTGCTTGCCCTGCAGGAGGGCGAGCGCCTGGCGCCGGTTCACCAGTTAGCCGCGGAGTTCGGCACCGGGCGGGGAACTGTGCAGTCAGCCCTCAAGGTCTTAACTGACGGAAACGCCGTTGTACTTGAGACGCAGGGGAACCGGGGGTCCTTTATCCGACAGGTTGACCGGCAAAAGCTGCTGACGATTGCCGGGGTCTTTCCGTTGATCGGGGCGATGCCCGTAGCCTACTCCACCCGTTTCCAGGGGCTGGCGGCGGGACTGACGCGCGCCTTCGAAGCGGCGGCGCTGCCGCTGGTGCTGGCGCAGCTGCGGGGCGGCCGGAACCGCCTGCATTTCTTGCGGACGGGGCGCTGCGACTTCGCTGTGATCTCCAAACTGGCGTGGCAGCAGGAAGAGCCCGCCGGCGACGTGGTCCTTGTACACAGCTTTGGTGCCGGGTCCAACGTAAGCGACCATGTGCTGGTGCTCGCCAGGTCAGGCGCCCGGGGTATCGAAGACGGCATGCGCGTCGGCGTGGACCCGTCGTCGTATGACCACGTGCGCCTGACACAGGCCGAGTGCGAGGGCAAGGCGGTCACGCTGGTGGAGATTTCGTATGCACAGGCCCTGCCTCGTCTGCTGTCCGGGGCGATTGACGCGGCCGTGTGGGATATGGAAGTGCCGTTGCCAACTACCCTGCCGGTGGCGGTCGTGCCGCGAGAGCACCGTAACCCGGCCGGGGACCCGGATACGGAGGCGGTGATGGTGACCCGCAGCGAGTCCGGCGCCCTGGGCGCCCTTCTGGCCCGGGCCATACAGCCGGCCACGGTGACGGAAATCCAGCGGCGCGTGCTCGCCGGAGCAGAGATGCCGGTGTTCTAGGAAAAGGGCGCCCCGACCACATGCGGTCGGGGCGCCCTTTTTCTTGGAGTGCTGCTTACTGCTTGGCTGCGGCCTGAATCGCCTTGGTTTCGGCCTGGCGGGCCAGGTCAATGGCGTCGGCGATGGTCTCCAGGAACTTCTGCGGGTTGTGGAAGCCCGTCGAGTTCTCAGCCGAGGCGAGATCCCAGTAGAACTGGGCTTCCCGGTGCAGCACCCGGGCTTCGTCCAGCAGCTTCGCATCGACGCCGGCCACGGCCTTCGCCTTCTCAATCGCCAGGATGGCCGCCTTATTGGCCTCGCCGGCCCGGTCAAGCCCTTCCTTGACACGGTCCTGGGTGTGCAGGACCCGGTCGCGCATCTCCTTCTCACTCTGCTTGTGGCAAGTCGAGCAGGACTGTGTGAAGGTCCGCATGGGGGAGGTCCACCAGTGCGAAGAGATCTTGGTGGTGCCTTCCTTCATATAAGGCATGTGGCAGTCAGCGCAGGAGAGCCCTGCCGCCTGGTGGGCGCTGCCCTGGAACATCTCAAATTCGGGATGCTGAGCCTTCAGCATGCCGCCATCGGTCTGCGGATGCTTCCAGTCAGAGAAGGCCTGCTCCTGATAATAGGCGTACATATTTTCAGGCTCGAAGCCCTTGTCCCACGGGAAGTAAACCTTGTTGCTGTCCTTCGGGTTGAAGAAGTACTCGACATGGCACTGCGCACACACATACGAGCGCATATCCTGGCGGGTTGCATACTGCAGGCTGATGCCGCGCCGGGTCAGGGCCTCGGTCAGGGCAGGACGGGTGATCCGCAGTTCCATGGTCTCCGGGTTGTGGCAGTCGGAGCAGGAGATGGGATGCTTGAACTGCGCCTTGTTCTCGCCTTCCAGCAGCTTGGTGTTGTAGAAGCTGTTGCCCATCTTTTCGATGAGCGCCGGCACCTGGGCCGACTTGCAGTACATGCAGGTCAGGTTGGTCGCCGCACCGATGCGCTTGGTGCCCACGGTGCCGTTGCCGCCCATGGCGTCGTCGTTGGTGTACACGTGGCCGCGGGCCTCATTGTACTCCTTGGAGAAGCCGTAGCCATTCCACAGGGTGACCATGTAGGGGAACTGCTCGAGACGGCTTTTCTTCTTCTCGGAAGAAGCGTATTTAAGGGCTGGGGGCAGCGTCTGGGCGTTCTTCATATAGGAATCGAAGTGCCGGGGGTATAGCGCCTTGAAGGCAGCGGGATCGGTCGTATCCTTGGGCAGAGACTCCGCAGCGGAGACCTTCTCAGTCGGGATCTCCCGGGTGGAAACGGCGTAGAAGGCGCCACCGGCCACGATCGCCACGCCCAGCACCACACCGCCGATGATCATCGCAAGTCGCTTCATTCGTTGTCTGTCTCCTTTCACTGTCCGACACGCGTGGGCCGGTCGTGGGGGGTGGCGCGGTGGCAGTCCGTGCAGTTCCGCGCCGGGGCGCCCCCGTGCAGATTCTCAAAGAGGCTGGCATGGCAGTCCCGGCAGTTCGCCTCAACGGTCTTGAACCCGCTCTCCGTAAGCTTCACGACGTCAGGCTCCGTGTGGGTCAGCGTCACGTACACATGCCGTGCACTCACTTTGGCCTCGTCGATCGGCTTGGCCCAGAACCCATGGGGGCTGTGGCAGTCGAGGCAGGACAGGTCGCGGTGGGCAGATCTGGTCTTGCTGTCGATCTCGGGCGTCATCAAGTGGCATGTTCCGCAGGCTTCATTGGACCCCATCGCTTTGCCGACGGCCGGCACCTGAAGCAGCGCCGCCACCAGCAGGAAGAGACCAAACAGGCCGCCGGCGGTAACCAAGAGGCGTAAGCCCCATGTGGGCATCGCTTCACCCCCCTTCGTTCTCCCTGCGAGTCTAGTTCGATACATCACGAACGCAAAAAAGGCCCTGGGTCGGGGGCCGACCTCAGGGCCATCGTATCAACGAAAGGTTTAAGGTTGCTTTAAGGTTTCTTACAAAATCCTTATCCTAGGGATCAAATTTATAGCCGATCCCCCACACCGTCTTGAGATGCGCCGGGTCGCTAGGGTTCTTTTCGATCTTCTCGCGCAGGCGCCGGATGTAGACGGTCACCGACGACTGATCGCCCCCATTCTCTTCCGGCCAGAAGCGCTCCATTAGAGTCTCCCGGCTGAAAACGTGGCCGGGGTGGGTCGCCATCAGCCAGAGGAGCTTGAACTCCCGCGGCGTCAACTCCACACTGCGCCCAGCTATGGTCACCAGATGGGTAGCTTTGTCCATTTCGAGGCTGCCGGCCATGACATGATCAGCCGATGCGGTCGGGGCGGCCGGCTGCGTGCGGCGTAAAATGGCCCGCACCCGCATGACGAGCTCGCCGAGGCTGAACGGCTTGGTCAGGTAATCATCGGCGCCCAGGCGGAAGCCGACCAGCTTATCGGTCTCCTCGCCACGGGCGGACAGGATCAGAATCGGCATCTGGCTGCCGCTCATGCGAACCCGGCCGCACACTTCAAAGCCATCCAGCCCCGGAATGCCAATGTCGAGAATCATCAGGTCCGGTCGGGCGTTGCGGGCCAGCATCAGCGCCGCTTCGCCGTCGACGGCGGTCTGTACCCCGAAACCTTCTTGGCGCAGCGCCTCGCCGACGGCCTTGAGAATCTTGGTGTCATCATCGACAACGAGGATCTCCTTAGTCCTCCCCATCGGCGAAACCCTCCTCTTCTACTGCGATGGGGGCAGATGGCAAGGTAAAGTGGAACTGGCTCCCCCCGCCCGGCGCCTCTTCCACCCAAATTGTTCCGCCATGCAGCTCTACCAGGTTGCGGGCCAGGGCCAGTCCAAGCCCGCTGCCGGGGTGATGCTGGCCGGGCGCTTCCAGCCGGCGAAACGCCTCGAAAATCAGCCGGCGCTGCTCGGGCGGCACGCCGCAGCCGGAATCCTGAACGATTACTTCAACCCATTTGCCCGCCGGGCGGGCGAACACGCTGACCAGCCCGAGTTCCGGCGTGAACTTGATGGCGTTGCTGAGCAGGTTCAGCAGAATCTGCTTGACGCGCAAAGGGTCGATCAGCAGCGGCGGTAGGTCCGCCATCGAATCGACAACGAAGGTAATGCGCTTCCGCTCGGCCAGCGGCCGGATGGTCGACTCCACCTGCACCACCAGCTCCGGCAGGTCCAGTACGTCCTGGAACAGCTGCAGGCGCCCGGCCTCGAGTCGCGACAGATCCAGCAGGTCGTTCACCATCGACAGCAGCCGCCGGCTGCTTTCCAGCACATCCTCCAGATACTCGCGCTGCTGGCCTTCGGATTTTTTCAGGAGGAGTTCGGTAAAGGCGATAATGGAGGTTAACGGCGTCCGCAGTTCGTGGCTGACAGTGGCCAGGAACTGGGCCTGTACCTTGTTGGCCTGGGCCAGCTCCCGGGTCCGCTCCGCGACTTTTTCTTCGAGGCTGGTGTACAGGTCGTGCAGGCTGTGGGCCATGGCTTCCATGTTGTCCGCCACGACGCCGAGCTCCTCGCTGCGTTTAAGCAATTCCAGCTCGTTGGGGGCCAGTGCCAGGTTCCCCCGCCCGATCTTGCCCGCCACTTTGGCCAGCCGCTCCAAGGGAATTGTCACCAGGCCCCGGGAAAGCAGGTACATGACCAGCAGCGAAGCAGCAGTAACGCCTACGACCACCCAGACCTGAATGGCCGTGTTGTGCTGAATCCGGGCGATGGAGTCCGCCATGGGCAGGGTAACGCTGATCGCCCCTGCGAGGTCCCCCTCCGCCAGCCCCTCCTTGGGGTAGCCGGCAATATCCAGTTCGCCGACAGGCTGGCCATGGCAGACCAGGCACTCCCGCTCCGTCCTGAGCGGAATGGCGTAACGAAAAACCGGTGTGCCCGCCTTTTCCACCGGCCTGTAGTACTCAGAGAGCGCAGGGTTCTCCGAGAAACGGCTCAGGGCTTCCCGGTCAAAGTCGTCCGGCGCATTCTCGGGCCGGCGGACCTGGAATCTTGTTTGCTTGACCTGGAAGCCGGTGATCTCATGGAAGATGGTGCCGACGCCGCGCCCCACCGCAGCAGGGTTCAACCCCTTGAACTCAGTGTGCCCCGACAGCGGGTCCCGGTTAATCCGGTCCTGGTTGCGGGCGATGAACAGGCGGGTGGCGACCAGTTCCTGGGTCATCACTTTTGCCTTACTGTACATTTCCAGCTGAAGGTCGTGCTGCTGCTGCTTCCACAGCAGCACCAGGTTGGCACCCAGCATGAGCAGGAGGGTCAGGGTAATGCCGACCATGAACTGAACGCTCAGTTTCCGTCGCGACATGACCGCCCCCCCTTTCATAAGTATTACCCGGCTAAAGTATAAGCCCTTGACATCATCTTCCGGCATCAGTACAGAGCACTGTTTTCCCTAGTGCCAAGGGATTACCCGGTGTTGCCGCCTCCCCGGTCCGCCCCCTCCAGAAAAATCTTTTGGGGGCCGGAAGGAATCGCAGAAGTGACAGAGAATCTACGTCTGTGGAAACGGTTCCATTCTTGGATGAAAAGGAATGGAGCCGCTATCTTAGAGGTTGTGTGGAAACGCTTCCATAGAGGGGCAAGTGGACAAACGATGAGCCCTACCATTCGTGACGTGGCAAAGACGGCAGGCGTCGGATTGGGCACGGTATCCCGAGTTTTGAACAACAGCGGCTATGTCAAACCCGAGACGCGGGAGCGCGTTCTGCAGGCAGCCGACTACCTCGGTTTCGTGCCGAACATGGTAGCCCGCAGCCTGGTCCGTAAAACGACTTCCACCATTGGACTGATCATCCCGGATATCACCAACCCGTTCTTCCCCGCCGTGACGCGGGGTGTGGAGGATGAAGCTAGCGAGGCGGGTTTCACCGTTTTCCTGTGCAACACCGACAACGACCCGGGCATGGAAGCGCAGGACGTGAAGAAACTGCGTGAGCGCCAGGTCGACGGGATGATTTTCGTGGGCACCACCGACCGGCGTGAGCTGGTCGAAGCGCTGCTGGCCGAAGGGATTCCCGTCGTGGTGACCGACCGTCAGGTCGCCGACCTCGATGTGGACAGCGTGCTGGTCGATAATGCGGCCGGCGCCCGGTCGGCCTGCCGGCACCTGATTGATCTGGGCCACGCGCAGATTGCACACGCAGCCGGACATCGCCTGACCCGCACGGGACAGGAACGGTTCGCCGGCTATACGCAGGCGCTGCAGGAAGCCGGCATACCCGCAGATGAAGGCCTGATCGCGTGGGGCGACTTCACCGTGGAGTCGGGCTACAGGGTCGCCCAGGTGTTGCTGGGGCGGGCGCCCCGGCCCACGGCCGTCTTCGCCGCTAACGACATGATGGCCTTCGGCGTCCTCCGGGCCGCTCAGGAAGCTGGAATCGCCGTCCCCGAGGAGCTCTCGGTGGTTGGCTTCGACGACATTCAGATGGCCGGCCTGTTCCGGCCGGGCCTGACGACGGTGCGCCAGCCCGCATACGAAATGGGCCGGCTTGCCATGACGCTTTTGCTTGAACGCATTGCCGGCAGTGCGCTGGGCAACAGCCGGCACCATTCATTCCAACCGGAGTTGGTCGTGCGGGGCACGACCCGGAGGAGGGATCCGCTTGGGTAAGCATGTGGTTGTGGTCGGAAGCCTCAACCTCGACCTGGTGGTCCGGCCCCGGCGGGCGCCGGCTGCAGGCGAGACGGTATTTGCTCCCGCGCTGGAGCGCTATCCGGGGGGCAAGGGCGGCAATCAGGCCGTCGCTGCCGCCCGCCTCGGGGTGCCGGTAGCCATGGTCGGCTGCGTGGGTGCCGACGGGTTCGGCGATGAACTGGTGGCCAACCTGGTGGCCGATGGCGTTCGCATCTCCGCTGTCGCTCATTCGGAGACCGCGGGGACGGGTACAGCCCTGATTACGGTTGATGCCACGGGTCAGAACCGGATTGTGGTCATCTCCGGCGCCAACGCTCAGGTGACTCCGTCGCTGGTGGAACAGCACGCAGATCTGATCGAATCGGCGGCAGCCATTCTGCTGCAACTGGAGATTCCTGTGGAGGCCTGCCTGCAGGCTGCGGAGATCGCTGCCGCCGCCGGCGTCCCGGTGATCCTGGACCCCGCGCCGGCACCGCCGCCGGGAGAACCGCTGCCGGCCCGCCTGTGTGAACTGGCCTGGCTGGTCACGCCCAACGAAACCGAAGCCTCGGTGATGACGGGTCTACCAGTGGAAGGCCGCGCTGGGGTGCCCGAAGTAGCTGCCGCACTGCGGGCTCAGGGGTTCCAGCGGGTCATTGTCAAGGCCGGCGGCGCCGGCGCCTACCTGTGCACGGACGCCGGCGGAATCTGGTACGACAGCTTCCAGGTGCCTGTGGTCGATACGACGGCCGCCGGGGACGCATTCGCCGGCGGGTTGGCCGCCGCCCTTGCCCTGGGCCTGCCCCTGGAGCAGGCCGTGGTGTGGGGATCGGCCGCCGGTGCGCTGGCCGTAACCCGCCCGGGCGCCCAGCCGTCCATGGGAACCCTCGCTGAACTGAAGGCACTCATTGATGAAAGCCGGAGGGATCAGTAATGAAAAAGACCACGCTCTTGAACCAGGGTCTGTCGGAAGTGATTGCGGGCATGGGCCATGGTGACATGCTCGTGATCGGCGACTACGGTTTGCCCTGCCCCCCGGGCATCCGCCGGATTGACCTGGCGCTCCGCCCCGGCGTCCCTACGTTCCTGGAGACCGTCGAAACCATTCTCACGGAACTGCAGGTCGAGTCAGCATACGTAGCCGGGGAGACCTACGTCAACAACGCCCCGTGCGCTGACGGCCTGGTCCGGTGCCTCGGTCCGGTCAAGATTGAGCAGATCAACCACGAGCAGTTGAAGCTGCTCTCCGCCCGGGCCGTGGCTCTGGTGCGGACCGGCGAATGCAAGCCGTATGCCAACGTGATCCTCAAGGCAGGGGTGACGTTCTGATGCCGCCCATCGTGGAGATGAAGGGAATCGTCAAACGCTTTCCCGGCGTGAATGCCCTCACGGGCGTCGACTTTACCCTGCACGCGGGCGAAATCCACTCCCTACTCGGCGAGAACGGGGCCGGCAAATCCACCCTCATGAAAGTGCTCGGCGGGCTCTACCAGCCGGAAGCCGGGGAGATCTGCGTGGGAGGGCAGGCCGTCACCATCGACTCCCCGAGCCGGGCAACGGAGCTGGGCATCGGCTTCATCCACCAGGAACTCCACCTGGCCGGCCACCTGACGGTCGCGGAGAACATTTTCCTGGGGCAGCCGCCCGTGAAGGGGCCGCTGCGCCGGATCGACTGGGCCGCCATGCGGCTGGGCGCCCGGGCCGTGTTGGAGCGGCTCGGCACGCAGATCAATCCGGATACGCAAGTCGATGAGCTGAGCGTCGGCAACCGCCAGATGGTCGAAATCGCCAAGGCGCTGTCGCTCAACGCCCGGGTCCTGATTATGGATGAGCCCACGGCCGCCCTGACCGAAGCGGAGTCCGAGCGGCTGGCGGGCGTCGTCCGCAGCCTCGCCGCCGACGGTGTGGCCATCGTGTATATATCGCACCGGCTCGAAGAGATCTTCCGGCTCTGCCAGTCGGTCACCGTGCTGCGGGACGGCCAACTCGTCGGGACCTGCAAGGTGGCTGAGGTGACGCCGGACCGTCTGATTACGATGATGGTCGGGCGGGCGCTGACCGAGCGCTTCCCCAAAGTGGAAACCACTCCGGGCGACCTGTTGCTGGAAGTCTCCGGATTGACCATCCCCGGCCTGTTCCGAGATGTCTCCTTCGCCCTGCATAGAGGCGAGATCCTGGGGGTCGCCGGCCTGATGGGCGCCGGACGCACGGAAGTGATGCGGGCCGTGGCCGGCGTTGACCGGCCGGGCGCCGGCACCGTTACGCTGGGCGGCCAACCCCTCCCCCCGGGCAACCCGGCGGTCGCCATCGCCAAGGGCCTGGTGCTGGTGCCGGAGGACCGCAAGAAGCAGGGGCTGCTCACGGACCGCAGCGTCCGGGAGAACACTTCGCTGGCCGTCCTTCGCAGCCTCACCCGTGGCGGACTGCTGCGGGGCGACCGGGAGCGGGCCATGGTGGATCGGTTCATCGCCGACCTGGGCATCCGCACTCCCAACCGGGAGCAGTCGGTGACGCTGCTCAGCGGCGGCAATCAGCAGAAAGTCGTCCTGGCGCGGTGGCTTTCCACCAACCCCAGAGTGTTGATTCTGGACGAACCCACCCGCGGCATCGACGTCGGTGCAAAGGCTGAAATCTACAAACTGATGGGACGCCTGGTCCAGGAAGGGATGGGCATCATCCTCGTCTCGTCGGAACTGCCGGAAGTGCTGGGCCTGTCGGACCGGATTCTCGTCATGCACAAGGGGCGGCTGACCGGAGAGTTCCGCCGCCACGAAGCAGACCAGGAACAGATTATGCGAGCTGCCACCGGGAGGGTAGAAGATGCAGGGTAAAGAGTTCTGGCAAAGCCGCCTGCGAAAGATGGGGCCGGGGCTGGCCGTGCTGATTTTGGGCATCGCCTTGTCCATCATGTCCGACCGTTTCCTGACCGTCAACAACATCCTGAACGTGCTCCGCCAGGTCTCCATCAATACGATTATCGCCTGCGGCATGACGATGGTGATTCTGACCGGCGGTATCGATCTGTCGGTGGGCCCGGTGCTGGCCCTGTCCGCGGCCATCATGGCCGGGCTCGCCGCCTCCGGCACATCACCCGTCATCGCCGTGCTGGTTGGGCTGACCATCGGCGCCGGGCTGGGCCTGGCGAACGGCATCATCGTTACCCGGGGCAAGGTCGCCCCCTTCGTCGCCACGCTTGCCACGATGACCATCGCCCGCGGCCTTACCCTCGTCTACACGCAAGGCCGTCCCATCACGGGTCTGCCCGAATCGCTCCGGAGCATGGGCACGGCCTACGTCGGGCCGATCCCCTTGCCAATCATCTTCATGGCGGTCATCGTCGGGCTGACGTATCTGGTGCTGGCCCATACGCCGTTCGGACGCTTCATCTACGCTGTCGGAAGCAACGAAGAGGCCGCCCGCTTCTCCGGCATCTCAGTCAAGTGGGTGACGACCCTGACCTACACGTTGGCCGGTCTCGGCGCCGCGATGGCCGGCGTGATTCTGACAGGACGGCTCAACTCAGCGCAGCCAACCGCCGGCACCGGCTTCGAGCTGGATGCGATCGCTGCCGTCGTTCTCGGTGGGACAAGCCTGTCGGGCGGCAAGGGCAGCGTGCTCGGCACCGTCATCGGCGCCCTGATCATCGGGATTCTGGACAACGGGCTCAATCTGCTCAACGTCTCATCGTTCTACCAACAGGTTGCAAAGGGCGCTGTAATTCTGGTGGCGGTTCTCATCGACCGCCGCAAGTAGGACCGCCCCTGACAATACCCCCAAACGCATGGAGGAGGACACGACACATGAAACGCTTCGCATGGATGATGGTTCTGGTTCTGATGCTCGGTGCCCTGACCGCTTGCAGCGGCGCCAAGAAGGAAGAGCCGAAGAAGGACGCCGCACCTGCCCCCGCCGCCGTTCAGAAGACCATCGGCCTCGCAGTCTCGACCCTCAACAACCCGTTCTTCGTCGACCTGCGGGACGGCGCCCAGGCCGCAGCCGACAAGGCCGGCTACAAGCTGATTGTCCTGGACGCCCAGAACGATACGGCCAAGCAGGCCAGCCAGGTCGAAGACCTGATCACCCGGAAAGTCAACGTCATCCTGATCAACCCCGCCGACAGCAGCGCCATCGTTCCGGCGATTGAGCAGGCCAACAAGGCCGGCATTCCCGTCATCACCGTTGACCGCGGCGCCACCGGCGGCAAGGTTGCAGCCCACGTCGCCTCCGACAACGTCGCTGGCGGCAAGATGGCCGGCGAGTTGATTGTGCAGCTGACCGGCAGCAAGGGCAAGATCGCTGAGCTCGAAGGCATCCCCGGCACCTCCGCCGCCAACGATCGCGGCAAGGGCTTCCACCAGGCCGTCGACGGCAAGGCGGACCTGAAGGTCGTCGCCAAGCAGCCGGCCGATTTCGACCGCGCCAAGGGTCTGAAGGTCATGGAGAACATCCTCCAGGCCAACCCCGATATCGTTGCCGTCTTCGCCCATAACGACGAAATGGCCCTGGGCGCCCTGGAGGCGATCAAGGCCGCCGGGAAGGAAGGCAAAATTCAGGTCGTCGGCTTCGACGCTACCGCCGACGCCGTCAAGGCCGTGAAGGAAAAGAAGATGGCCGCCACCGTGGCCCAGAAGCCGAAGGATATCGGCCGCCTGGGCGTGGAGACCGCACAGAAGGTCATCGAAGGCAAGACCGTGGAAGCTAACATTCCCGTGGCTCTCGAACTCGTCAAGTAAGTGCGATGGCGCCTCCGCCTCTCATCGGGCGGGGGCGCCGTTCTGCATAAGCGAATAGTGCAATAGGTCACGAGGAGTTGGAGGGTTCGGCCTTTTCCGCGGCAAGGGCCAGACTCACAGCTCGCCGGCGGGAGGAGTGGCCCGCGCGTGAAATCGCCGGTGTGGATGGCGTTCTCGCCACCTGGACCTTCGTTGTGGCCACCGTGCCCCTGACCCCGCAAACCCGGGGCATGTTCGGCGCCCGGGAGCTCAGCCTCATGAAGCCAGCCCCTGGTTTTTGTCAATCAGTACCGAGGCAAGGTGGTCAAAGAGATTGGGCTCTATGAGGCGCTGAAGAAAAGGCGCCCCTGGTCTGCCAGTCTTGATGTGTACGAGAGCCCATCAGGCCAAACCATCCGCTGCTCTCGCTGCCAAACGTGGTCTGCCTGCCGCACATCGCAAGCGCGGCGTTCAAGACTCGCACCGCCATGGCCAAGCTTGCGGCCAGCAATCTCGTGGCCGCTCTGGCCAGCCAAAAGGTGCCGTCACCCGTCAACCCGGAAGTGCTGGGCGCCGGCGAAATGCAAGAGGCCCCGACCTCGGAAAACCCGAGATCGGGGTCTTTGCATCAGTTGCGGGGCGTCGCCCACCGCATGCCTCCCGACAGCAGTGCGGCAATCCCGCCGATGATGGCGAGGCCCAGCGGCACGCCGAGCGACCACATGAATCCCCTCGCGAACAGCTCCCAGAACCCGGGCTGGGCAAGGCCGGTGGGCAGGCCACCGAGTACAGGAACCACGGGCACCATCTGTAGAACGGCAGGACTGACGGTTCGCATGAGGAGCAGGGTGGCGAAGTAGGCCAGCGCCGCGTGCAGGAAGCGAGCCAGGATGTACGGCTGCATGCGAATGTCGGTGCCGGTCAGTACGCTGGCGACCTGGCCATGAACGGAGAGGCCGCTCCAGGCGATGACGGCGCCCGCCACGGCCACCCGCTGAACCAGGTCCGCCGAGGCTTTAGCGGCCGCCAGCGTGCCAAGGTCGATCTCGAAGAGGCCGTTTATGGCTGCTTTGACTAACACCGGATCGATGCCAGCCATTTTGAAGAGAAGCATGAATGGGGTGGCCAGGAGGGCATATAGCCCGACCACCTCCACGATCTTGACGATTGTGGAGAAAAGCATAATGAAGCCAGCAATCATCCAGAGGGTCTTGATGGAGTCGTTGACCGCGTCGCCCATCATCTGCCCGAAGGGGCGCCCGTCTTCTTGGCGGGCTTTCACGAGGGCGTCTACCGCCCGGCCCAGGATGTTTCCGGTGCGGACGGTCTCCTTGTGTGCGTTCCGGTCGCGATAGCCATAGAAGCGGAAGATGAGGCCGACCAGAAAGGCCCCGATGTAGTGGGCGATGGCCATCGTCTTGCCCAGCATGGGGATGCTGAACATGCCCACGGCAACGGCACCGAAGATAAATAGGGGATCTGCAGTATTTGAGTATGCTAACATTCGCTCGCCCTCAATTTGTGAACATAAACCTTGTTTACGGAACCTGGCTGTGATCACGGCATCCATCGGGTAGCCGGCTGCCAAGCCCATGCTGAGGACGAAGGCGCCCTCGCCCGGGGTGTTGAACAGCGGGCGCATTAGCGGCTCAAAGAGCACTCCGATGAAGTGCACCACGCCGAGCCCCAGCATCAGCTCGGAGAGGATGAAGAAAGGTAACAGCGATGGAAAGACCACGTTGAGGAACAGCGTCATGCCATCCTTGGCGGCTTCGAGGGCGGTTTCTGGATACCAGACCAGCGAGAGCGTCAGTAGCACAGCGGCGGCCGCCCACACTATGATCGAGATTCTCCCCCGCATACGGCACCTCCACGCGTATTGTGGCAAGTCCTCATAAGGGCTTGCCACATAAGGTATGTCCCAGGGCTTAATGGGAGTACGCCGTGAAGCCATCCCCTTTGAGCGGTTGACCGCCGTTCATCATGGTTGACGAGTTCGTCGACGCGTCTGTGAGTGCGCGCACTGTCGAGCGGCCCCAGGTCCAGCGCATGGTCAGCAATGCCAAGAAGAACCCGAAGCCCTTCGATATATTCCTCATCCACAAGACCCACACGACCGCTTCGCCCGCAACCGGGAGGACGCAATCATCTACAAGTCCCTGCTCCGCCGGGACTGCGACATCGACGTGCGCTCCATCACCGAGCAGTTCGAGGATTCGCCACCGGCAAGCTCCTCGAGGGCATGATGGAAGTCATGGCCGAGTTCTGCTCGCTCAACCTCTCCCAAGAAGTCATGAAGGACATGAAGGAAGGCGCCAGCCAGGGCAAGGCGATGGGACTCCCCCTCTGGGATACCGGATCGGCGAGTCCGGCGCCTACGAAATCGTGCCCGAAGAGGCCGCTGTGGTCCACTGGATCTTTGAGACGTACACCAAGGAGCAGAAGGGGCTATTGTCGGTTGCTCACCGGCTGCACACCGGTGGCGTCAGACTCTTCGGTCCGGTCGGCGCCAAGTACAAGTGGTCCAGCGTAGGTATCCGGGCGATCCTGTCGAACCCAGCCTACATCGGCAACCTGGTCTGGAACCGACGCAACGCCGCCAGGAAGTCCCGCGTGCGCAACCCCGAGGACTGGATCGTGGTGGAGGGCGCCCATCCCCCCATTCTCTGGAAGGAGACCTTCGAGCTAGCTGGTCAGATCCTGAAGGGGCGCCGCGGGGTAAGGAATTCCGTGGAAGATTACATGCTTAGAGGTATGGCAAAGTGCGCCGACTGTTGCGGCAGCATCTGCTGCTACCGCCAGCAGTGGCGGGCGAAGAACGGGGTGCGCAGGCACCAGCCCCAGCTATCTTGCTCTGAGTATCACCATAGCAGGCGCTGTTACTTCAAACACGCGCCCATTGAGGAGGTCGAGGCCGCTCTCTTCGATTACCTGACACTGGTTGTAGAGGGTAAGGTAGGTGCCGAGGAACTCGATGTTACGTTCCCACACATAGATGCAGTCCGGTCCGAGGCCGAAGTATAGCGCCAGCAAATTGACGGCGTAAGCGCCAAGTTCCAACGCCAACTACAGGCTTATGAAGCTGGCGCTCTTGATTTGAACGACCTCAGGACAGCGCGTGAGCGAGTGTGGAGGCAGAGCGCCAGGCACTCCTGCGTCAAACTAAAAAAACAGAAGCACGTCTTGATGTGACAGCCACTAGCCATGCAGATGCGCTAAGAAAGACCATTCGAGATGCCCTTGTGTCCCCGAAGAGTGACAGCCCTCCACCCTCACAACGTCGTGAAGCCCTAAGAACGGTCGTTGACCATATAGAGTACTCGCGTCGCTGAGATGCACTGAAGATCGTACTTAGAGTCGGTTAGTATTGAAGAAAGCACCCCATGGTCCGGGGTGCTTTCTTCAATGCTCAACATCGCGGTCAGAACTGAAAGCAACGCCCTCTGCCGCCTCCTAAGTGTGGGCTGGAGCTCGCCCAACACCCACTTAGCCAGGAGTGTGTCACGGGCCAACTATTCAGTTCTCTGCTTAAGGAATTGCAAATTTTCAGTCATAGAAAGTCAGTGTAACGCCCCAGATGCCTTGCCACAATAGTAGACGACGATCCTGTATCACCAAGACGACCTTTGTTGTTTTGGTGTACTGGGGCCGGTTACTCCCGTTTCGGTGCCTGCAATTGGGTTGGATGGGCAAATTGATAACAAGACCAATGTTCATCACAAAATGGAGGCGGTTTCGTGGCACACCCAGATCTCGGTCGGTTTATCCGGAACGACTTCGACAACATCTACTCTGGTGCGAACGTTTGGAGATGGCACATTGAAGGGCAGCACCAACTCCTGCATCACGTCGCAGGGGGTGATACGAGTAGTCCAAGCCTTTGGCAGCGAGTTCTCGTCTATATCAGAAATGCCCCACCGGACCACAGCCCTTTGCCTCCGGGTGACGTAGATTTCATCATGGGCGGACAGATATTGGCCACTCCTACAGACTGGGCGCGCGTAGAAACCCACGATGGGACCTGGACGTACTACTTCGGTGGGCAGGCCGAGAATTATGACAGGGGATGGCAGTGGGACAGGGGAATGCGGGTTCGAAAGGATCACTACGAAAACGGGGTGGCCATCACGATCAGCTACGACGATGTCCTCAGGGCTGATGGCGACTACAACGACTACATCATAGAGGCTAATGTCCTGTGGATCGGAGGCGCCCAGGCCGGAAGCGCTCCAACAGGAATTCATCGAGAACACGGAGCGCATTACGGAGTATAGGAGTGGACTGCTCCAGTGTCTAACGCGGGCAGGAAAACCTAACAGGTCGCTTATCCGGCCGGGCTGGTCTAGGCTTTCCAAAGAGCGTCGTCGGAGCAGGCAGCCGGCCGATACCAGTCTCTTCATCTCGAACAACGAGTTGGGCTAGCCGGACAGGGCGCACCATTGCTCACACAAAGGCAAGCCCTGTCTCACTTATGAAAGTTGTTCGGAACCCTGTCGAAGACTACATGCTCCGGGGAATGGCTAAATGTGCTGACTGCGGTGGCAGCATGAGCTACTACCGGCAGCAGTCGAGCGCCAAGAACGGCGAGCGCAGGTGCCTCAGTTATCCTGTTCCCAGTACACCACAGTCGCCGCTGTTACTTTGATCATGTTTCCATCTCAGAAGTCGAGGCAGCCATCTTCGATTTCCTGAACAGGGTGGCGGAAGGCTGGGTGGCTGCCGAAGAGTTGGAGATCACCTGTCCGCGCTTGGACTCCGTGCGAGCTGAAGGAGAAGAGCTTCGTCGTCAGATTGAGGGGATCGGGGTTAGGTTCCCAGGCCCGGCACAATCGGATGACTCAGCCTTTCAAGTGGCGATTCACTAAGGCTGACCTGTCAAGGCGCCTAAAGAGAGTCAGTTGATTCCAATGCGGATTTCCTGCTCAGACCACTAGATGTTTTCAACAATAGTGAAGGGGGTTAGGAAGGGCCGGGAAGCGATAAGTACCTGGAACCACACCGGCAGCAAGGCTTCGCCGAGTCATGCGATGTAGTATTGCATCTGTGTCCGGTGCTGCAGTAGGCGGCGACGGCAGTTTCGTACAACCAACTAAAAGCCCGGGAGATGCACGCAAGTGACATCTCCTGGGCTTCCTGCTTACGCCCCCCGCTTGGCCTCCCGCACCGGGCGCCCCTCAATATACCCCCGCTCTGCGATCGGCGCCAGCTGAAACCGCGGCCCCGCCTCATCGGCCCACTCCCAGCCAAACACCTCCGGCTTGTAGCTCTCCATCGCCCGCCAGACGCCGGCGATCGCCTGGCCCATCTCATCATCCCGGTAGGGCTCCCCCTGGAAGACCAGGTACTTGGAGCTCAGCAGATCGATCAGTTCCATGCCTTCCGGCACCGGCCCCGCGTAGTCGGCCGGCATCTCCACGCCCTGGGCGTACACGGACGTATCGGGCGCCCGCAGGTTGGCCGGCAGCCACATGCCGATGGGCTCATTCAGGGCGCCCTTCAGGCTCGTGAGCGTCCCCCACACGTCGCAGCCGACTTCCTCGCAATACCCCCAGTAATCCGTCGCCTTCCGGCCCCGCAGTAGAATCAGCTTGCGGGCCGGGCGCTCCACCACCTGGACAAAAATCGTGTTCGCATGGGCCTGCTCAGTCATGACGCAGCCTCCCTTCGATGTATGGAGGAAGTAATCACGTGCGCTGCGGGGCAAAAATAGCGCCAGCGGATGCAGCCCTTTCCGATACTGCCCGGGGCTCAGCCCGAACCGGTCGGAGAACGCCCGGGTGAAGCCTTCGTGTGACTCGAAGGCGGTATCCAGGGCCACATCCAGCACCCGATCGGCCGTATCTCGCAGTTGGATCGCCGCCCGGGACAGCCGGCGGGCACGGAGATACTCCGACGGTGCGATGCCGACGATCTCCTTAAACAGCCGGGTAGCATGATACGGGGAGTAGCCGGCCGCTGCCGCCAGCTGTTCCAGCGTGATCTGCCCGCCCAGGTGCTCCTCGATATAGTCCTGCATCCGCTGCACCGCATCGACTTGCTCGCGCATCGTGATTCCCTCCTTCCAAGCGAAGGATAACAGATCAAAGATGTACCGCTCTTGACCGCGGTTGCGAAGGCCAACTACCACCAGTATGACGGAAGCAACCGCGTTCGTGAACACCAAGCGTACACCAAACTGTCATCAAGCGTCCTGTGGATCGCCCTCTGCGCCGGTCAGACGACCAGCAAACGCCATCTGGCGCCACTTTGCGGACAGGCGTAGCTGCGCATGGCACAGCTCCGCAAGGCTCCACCAAGGCCAGAACGGGACGATGGGCCACTGCGCCATTGTCAGACGGGTACTGGAGGTTTTGAGGGTACTTCGGCCGTGCCTGGACCGCACGGCCCTCTTCGTTGTATCAGTTATGGGCCTTTTCCCCCATAGAGACGCCCAGGCGGCGAAAGGCCTTCTGGGCGTCTGCGTTTCAGGGCGGGCTAAGTCTAGGTGGCGCGAATGTGAGAAAAGCACGAGCGTGCATAGAGTGCTCAGGACGTGAGTCTCGGTGACCCAAATGGGCCTTGACACCGGCTTCATTCAGTTCCGAAACCCCCTTCCGGCGGTAGCAGTCATGATCACCGCCGTCGACCGGATCCTGCTGGGCAGGCGAAGCAGCAAGCTGGAGAAGAACCACTGGTGCATGCCCTGTGGGTTCATTGAGCACGATGAGGATTTCCTGGCTGCCGCCCGTAGGGAGGTCAAGGAGGAGACCGGTCTGGACGTCCGCCCGGTGGAACTGATCAACGTGGCATTCAACTTCCTGACGCCAAAAATTCACACCCTGGTGACGGTCTTGCGGGCCGAGGTGGTGGGGGGTTCCCTCCTTGCCGATGACGACACAGCTGAAGTGACGTGGTTCGGACCGGCCGATCCGCTGCCGCCGCTGGCGTTTGAGTCGGATGCGTACATCATTGAGCGTTACCGGGTGGGCCTCGTCCAGCCGATGCCGGTGGAAGGCTGATTCCAACACGGAAAGCCGCTGGTCGCTGGTGACATATCAGATACGGGCCGTTACCATACATAGCAACGCCAAAGAGGTGGGAGCGCACTCCTGGGCGTTGTCGGTTCTCTGTTCATTATGGCAGCCGGGCGATCGCCTCGGCACAATACGTAAACGCCTGCGGCTCTAAGATTAGCCGCAGGCGCCTTTACACTTAACAGAGTTAACACCGGATCTGCGGTGTTGGAGAACGCCAGCATTCGCTCACCCTCAACCCGGGTACACATGTCCTGCTTACGGAATCTGGCCGTGATTACCGCATCCATCGGGTAGCCGGCTGCCAGGCCCATGCTGAGGACAAAGGCGCCTTCGCCCGGAACGTTGAACAGCGGGCGCATCACGGGTTCAAACAGAACGCCAATGAAATGTACAACTCCCAGCCCCAGCATGATCTCGGAGAGAATAAAGAAGGGCAGTAGTGACGGGAAGACTACGTTTAAGAACAGGGTCATACCGTCCTTTGCGGCTTCGAGGGCGGATTCCGGATACCAGACTAGCGATAGCGTAAGCAGCACAGCTGCAGCGGCCCACACTATGATCGAGATTTTCCCCCGCATACGGCACCTCCACGCGTAATGTGGCAAGTCCTCATAAGGGCTTGCCACATAAGGTATGTCCAAGTGTTCCGTCGGAGTACGCCAGGAGCACATGGCCATTCCGGTGCACCGGCTCGTTATCGACCCCGTTCGCAGCCGAACCCGCTCGGCACTCCAAACGCTGTGTTCTTCTTGAGGAGTGGGACGTTTTTTTGCTCGGAGCGATTCTATCGCTGCCTAACCGCCGTGATCAGCCCGTTCGGACCTGTTTCGATGATGAATGTCGGGCCTCCCTCGACGCCCTGTTGGCGGAAGTGAGGCACACCCGCCGTTCTGGCGGGGTCGTCATCCAGCGTCCATCGCCAGTCTGACCCTGCGATCAGGTCGGGAGCATTCGCCTGCAGATATGCATGGAGGTCTTCGGGCGGGGCTGCCATGTGAAGGCTGGCCCGCTCCAGGTCACCGATGCTCAACAACTCCTTAAACCGGGCCACATGATAGACCCAGTCGGCCATGCGTTCGTGCTTTGCGAGTGCATAGGCATCGCCGTCCCAGACGAAGGTAAAGCGCTCCCGGACAAAGGGCATGATCTTGTGGTCCAGCCATCGGAAGGCCCCGTACGCCAAGATGACGGGCGGCGCGCCGGCAGGGTCCGGTATCACTTGGAACCCGCTCTCTTGAAGCCCGAAAATCCGCAGCACCTCGCGGTCACCCTTATAGGCGGCCAGCGTCAGCACCGCCCCTGATCCTTCGACCGTTGCACATACGACGACCGGATTGACGGTCTGCTTTAGCGTCCCCGGCCAGGCCCAGGTCCGCCACGCTCCCTGGCAGATCGGTGTGGCGGACCAGCCTTGCGGCTCCTCTTTCAGGATGTAGAAGTAGGCTGTATCCACGCCCCAGTCCGGCATGCCTCCCAGCAGGTAGACGTAGTTGCCCCCTTCAAGGGCGCCTACCAGGGTTGCAGGTACGCCTTCCGGGACCGTGGGCGCTCCGGTTTCACGGATGTGATAGGCCAGTTGACCCAGCACCTCGACTCGACCATCCCCCCGGTCAGCCGGACGGGGCAGGCCGGGGCCCGACCGACCCTCGCTGAGGTCCGGCTCAGGCGCATAGGTCGGCAGGTCCGTGGTGAGGGGCACAGGTGGCCCGATCAAGTTGGGGGCCTGGGCAATCCACCGATTCAGCTTGATCGGCATGGAGACCCTCGGCCGTGTCACCGACACCCCCTGTGCGGGTGTTGGTGAGGGCTCAACTGCTGACTGGTCGGGCGATGGTGCTGTGCTCGCGGGTTGCGGCTCTAATGTCTCTGTTGAAGAGGGTGGCGTCGCCACGCAACCCGTAGGCAGACAGAGGAACAGTATCACCCACCGAGCCCGCTTCACTTGGATCACCTCAGTCCTTCGACGGTTCAGAGATTGACTTGCTTTGAGGAGTGTGGTGATCCAGAAGCGGTCTCGTCCCTCGCTTGGCGAGGGAGCGAGACCGCTGCTGTATCTATTGAGGCTGGAACAGGCGCCCTACCACGGTCGCCGCCTCGGCCCTCGTGATCGCCCGGAGCGGGTCAAAGGTGCCATCCGGCAACCCCCGCAACACATCGTTAGCCACGAGAGCATCGATCGCCGGTGCCGCCCATATAGCGCCGCCCAGATCCGGGAAGCTGACGGGCGCATCCGGCGCCGTCAACTGCACGAAATTCTGCAGCATGACTGCCATTTCGGCGCGAGTGATGGGCCGATCCGGTTCAAACCGGTTGTTATTGCCTTGCACCAGCCCAGCTCCGCGGGCCAGCCGGATCGTATCGGAAGCCCAGTGACTGAGCGGTGTATCGTCAAACGGGGCGCCCATGGGCCCTGACTGCGGATAGGCCCGCATCAGCACGGTCAGGAATTCGGCACGGGTCATACTGCTGTCCGCCTCGAAGCGGTTTCCCGGCCGACCCTGCATCAGCCCTTTCGCCACGGCGAGGTCGATCGACGCAATGGCCCAGTGCGTGCGGCTCAAGTCCTCAAAAGAGGCCGGCGGCACCTGGTCCGGATGGGTCAAGACCACCCGGGGCGGCAGCGGGTGCAGCGGAAGTGCAATCAGCCGGTCGTCGTTCCCGGCTGCATTGATGGTCTGGAAGAGGACGTACCGGTCGCCGAGCAGCACGTTTTCCTTGGGCGTGCCATCGGTCGTGAGCTGGGTGGTGGTACCGGTGCGCAGGTCATGGAACATCAGATTGTATCCGGTGGTTTCGCTCCCCGTCACCCATGCGATGTTGTTCCCTTTGATGTCCGGGTCCCCGATGACCGCACGGGGTTCCCCATCGGTCGTGGTGAAGCCGCTCATGGATGCGGTAGCGATCGCCGTGTCCGTGTTGGCGGTGATGTCCCAGAGCCGAATGGTCATCACCCACTGGCCGTCCTGGTCCGGCGCCCAGTCGAGATAGACGACCCGCCCGTTGTCAACTGCCGTAGCAAAGAGCGAACGGCCCGTCTTGGTCTGCTTGCAGCAGGCGTCCATCGCAACGATCGTCGTCCCAGAGTCCCGTTCTTCGGTCCAAACCGCATAGCGGCCATCATAATGGATGATCGGGCGCCAGGTAACACCAGGCCGCCAGTTCTTGAACCCTTCGGTCGGGATGGGGCCCAATTCGCCCTGGGCGTTCTGGACCGAATCGTACACAAGGGCGGCTCCCCCTTGATTGCTGGCCGAACGGTCGATGTACAGCACCCTCATGCCGGCAAACATCGGGTACTGGTAGTAACCCTGGGTGGTGGTCTGCAGCGTCCGCGTCCAGCCGTCGGAAAGTCGCTGTACGATCATCGCCTCCTGCTTTCCGGCTGACCGGGTGTACGCGACAAAATCCGGGCCAATGGCCGCGTAACGAGGGTTGACTACTGTTGCAGTGGTACTCTGGTTCCAGGTGCGCAGGTCGAATACGTGCAGATCGCCCGTGGTCCCATCGGTGTAAGCCATCTCCTCACCCATCATCGCCGCTGCACCTACCGCCTGGCTGCTGATGGTCAGGGCCGGCGGTAGATCGGCTACCGAAGTTGCCCTGACGGGGTGTTGCCCTGGCACGGTAACCGCCAGCACGGCGGCGGCCAGGAGCGCCACGGTTGTCGAATCACCTCTCACGTTCATCTCGCTCCTTCCGGATCATTTCAACCTCCCGTTCTTGCTTCGATGCCGAAATACCCATGGGGGCGGGCGGTTTCATCCAGGAGCTATTGCGGCGGGGGCCCTACCCGGCGCCATAGCGCGCCGTTTGAGGCCAGCGGCGGATTCATGATCCGGAGGTTTTCCTGATAGGGTTCGGAATCGGGCCGAATAGGTGAGTCCGATCGAACGAAGCAGGCTGCATGGTGTATTCACCAGCAGCCTACTCCACTCATCGTTGGCGGTCACGGTTGGAGCGCTAGCGACTGGGTCTCATTCTGGCAGGTGGAACCAGTTGGAATGTCTGACGGACGTGTTGATACTGCTTCCACAGGTCAATGCTAGGATCAATTGGCGGAATGCTCACTGACACCGAGTACGTCGTGGCGTCTGCCGTAAGGATCGTGTGAAACCCTTTCCATTGGCGAGTCCATTCCTGTGGCTTGTTTTTCCGGTCGAACACGAATTCCCAAGCAGGGCGCTGAGCCAGAGTTGCAGGTCTTGCTGCGATCAACTCTGTGGGCTGTTCTGGTGAAAGAAGGCAAGACCGTGGAGCGGGGCCGGTACATACTCTAACCGTGACGTGATACGGCCCTACCTGTCCAGGGTCCCGGGGATATACCAATACGATTGATTCCTGACCGGTTAGGGGGCTGGCCTTGAGGCCGTAGCCGGGGGGAACTTCAAACCGAAACCCATACGAACTTTTGAAAATCACCGCAGTGTCGTCGTCCTCACCCGGTGAACTTGCGAGAACTAGCCTCAGAACCAAGGCGACAACGGGCAGTGCCCAACTCAGGCAGCATCCCCCCGAGCTTCAGTTTCGTTGTCAGGCTCCCCTGTTCCCAGTACATGACTCCTGGTTCATGCCGAGCGCAATCCACGGAATCGGGCCGGTGGCTCCTGGGGCAGGCACATCCAAGAATCCGCCAACAAAAGACACCGGCGCCTCATCAAAACGGCCACGCGGGCCGAACGGATGCTGGTCCTAGCGATGTCGGTCGCCAACGCCCCTTCCACATGTTGAGCACGAGGTAGTATGTATCCTTGTCGTCGCGCAGCGTCACACGTGCGTAGTTTGCCTCCTCTGGCGATGGAGCAAGGTGTGGCTCACTCATTCGCCAGAACTGGATCTGACCGACCGACGGGGCTTGTCGCCTGGCGGCCCACTGCTGAAGAATCTCCAGACCGCCGTCTCGGTCGCCTTGGGGGGCAGGCGCCCTCCCCGTGCCCAGCGACCGGAGCCAGTTCACCACCGCCTTGGCCGCACCGTTCCGCTGAGAGGAGCCCGGAAATGTGCTGAGCCCGGCAACAAACCACTGTCCTTCCCGGCGCACCAATTCCCAGGCGTGGTTGTAGACGGCACCGCTATCATAGCCGGGGTTGCGTATAAGGAGCTGCTCCCGGAAATGCACCGAGGCACGGTCGCCATCGACTACGATGGACTTGAACTGCACGTCGGATACCGTCGGACCGTTGATCCACTTGTCTTCCGACGCCAGTGCCCGAGCGTCGTTCAGCGCCTCTTGCGCGACGGGTGACTGTTCATTGACGAAGTGGTTGAGCACTTGATCGGGCGTGTCCTTCTCCTGATCGGCGCGCAGCGCCGCAATCGCCCGCCGAACGGCGTGCTCGACCTCTTGCTCGGGCGGGGTCTTGGCCGCAGCCCACTCCGCCCGCACCTCCGCCGTGGGGCGGGAGGGAGGCCCGCCCTGCGCTCACAACCCAGAGACTCGCCTTCGTGTTTTGATCCAGGCGACAGAAGAGGATTTGGCTGCCGTCCTGCGTCCAGCCGGGCGCTTCGTCCCGGAACCTGGCGTCATCGGTCAGGCGGCGCAGGTCGGTTCCGTCGGGCGCCACACTCCAGATCCGCCGCTGCATTATCCCTTGCCGGGCAGGGTCACCGCCCCCGACGCTGCCAATGTCCGGCATGGCGATAAAGGCGATGCGGTCGGCATTGGGCGCCCAGGCTGGTGAGATGGCGGCCATCTCTACGGGGCTGATCGGCCGCGCCTGCGTGTTGACGACCACGATACGCTTGTTGGTCCAGGTCTGGCGGTCGATGCCTGCCGCAGCGGCGAGACGACCATCAGGGGCAATTGACAGGAAACCCGGGTAAATGAGCATCTCCTCTACCAATTGGCGGGGCGCCGTCCCACCCGTTACTGAAACGGCCATCAGGGGCAGGCCGTCCGCCGTAATTGAGGCGGAGCACACGGACATATCCCAAAACAGGATCGAGTCCCCGGGCACCCACGGCCCCATTATCAGGCACTGCGGCCCCTCTCCTCGCTTCTCGTAGACCATCTGTGGCTGACCACCATTCACTGGTACCCGCCATATGCCGACCGACGACCGGTCGGGCGCCCCTCTGGTGTACGCCAGCCACAGGCCATCCGGGCTCCAGGTTGGTCCGCCGGCGTTGCGCTCTTCGGCGACCACCCGCCGCATCGTGCCGTCAGGCTTCATCACCGATGGGCGGCCTTCTCCATCCAGATCGGCCAGTTCATCCGCGACGGGCGACCAGACTGGGCGGGGGGCGTTGGCGACAAGAGGCAGCCGGTGGGTCTCCGATCCGTCCGCACGAACGGTGAAGAACCCATCCTTGGCCCCTACCAAGATCCACTGACCGGACGGCGACAAGTCCGGAGCGCCATATCCATCGTCGGCCGTGAGCCTTCGTGGGGCGCCCTCCGGCAGTTCCTGGACCCAGAGGTCACCATCGCGGATATACGCCACCCGGCCAACCACCGCATCGTTCGTCCTCCCAATTCGCACCTGCACTTAGTTGTGGATGTGAAGGACACCGTCTATGCGGAGTATTTCAGACTTGGGGAAACTACTGGGCAAGACCGGAGGGGATCTACCCGATCTTCCGGCCCGATGGAGAGGCGGTCGTTTATGCCGGCGCCGGTCCCTCGCGGCAGGGCGGGAGCGGAGAATGGCGGCCTTCCACACTCTACCTGCAGGAGCTTGATGGCGGCAAGCCCGTGGACCTGCTACCGGGTGACCTCGCTGTGCAAAGCGTCTCGACGGCCAAGAAGGCCCACCGGTGGCTCAGCGGAGACATCCTGGCCTATGAGGAGCACATGGGAACCTCGGTGCAGCAGCTTTTCTTTCTGAATGTGATGTCCGGTGTTCTGACTAAGGAGCCCGAGTTACTGGCTTCCCGCTTCCGGTGGGCGCCCGCTGGCGAGCCAGTGGCCGGGCGGTGGTTGGGTGGTCCCGCCGGGTTCTGGGTCTGGGACCGGCAGGCGGGGTACCTGCGACGGTCATTGGAGTCGGGGGAAGTGTTCGAGGCATGGTCGCCGGATGGGCAGGAGTTGCTGTATACCGAGTGGCACTGCCCTACGCCCTACTGCCCTCAGGGCGCCTCCACGTTGTGGCGGCTCGACCTGGCGACGGGGCGCCGTCAGCAGGTAGCCCAAAACGCAGGACTGGCTGCCTGGTCCGCCGCCGGGCAGATTGCCTACGTCCAGTTTGGGGAGAGTCTGGAGCTGGTGGTGACTGATTCGGAGACGGGCAGCCGGCTCTGGGTACAGAAGCTCGGCGCCCGGCCCAAGGAGGTTGAGCACAGATGGGATCTGTACCGGCCACAGTTCGAGGGCGGCTCTCTCGCCTTCACGAACGCCCAGGGTGACTGGCTCTTATCCAGAGCCGAGTCGAAGGCCGTCCATCACATCTACCGCGGTGGGGAGTCCAGACTGATCTGGAGTCCCGGCGGTCAGCATTTGGCCATTCTGGGCGGGAGGGAGCGTCCGCGCCTGCTGGTCCTGGAGAACCCGCTCTCGGAGGAGCCCACACCCGCCATGGCCTGCGATGCGCCTGCAGCGGCAACCTCGGGTGGCGGCTGGTCCAGGACCGGGACCTCAAATCGTCTGATTGGAAGGGAACCGGCACAGTAAACGTGGTGCCCTGGTATTTCCCACCCATACTTCATGGCGACGGCTTGTTCCGGGGTCATCTCGTTCAGGCGCCGAATCAGTTGCTCTATCACGTCTTTGCCCTGCGCCCGAGGCGCAATGAGAGTGACAAGGGCAATGGCTAAGATAATGGCAATTGCGGTTTTCATGCCCATAGCATTCGCACTGTAAGGTGTCAGAAATACACGATCACAAATGGTGGTCGTTGGTTATTTTCCCATCCAAGTGGAGAAAGAGCACGACCGCTTCACTTAACTGATTATCTATTTTGTAATCGCAGACTACCTCCCCTTTCTGCCCAATTCGCAGGACCGCTCTATTCACTTCGCTGCATGTTCACCCGGTCAGCACGCCGATGGCATCGGCCAGCCCGAATAACCGTTACGGGCCGGTAGCCTAAATAAAGCCGCCCAGGAGGGTACCCCTGGGCGCCTTCATGAGTTGTGGTTCATCCCCAAGTAACGGACGCGAAGGTGAGATGAGGGCCCATATTCATCAACGCCCCGCCTCAAGGCTGGTCTTTACTTCAGCCACCTTCTGCCGCCATGCCGGGATATCCGTGGGCTCGCCCAGGGTCTCCCAGGCCGTACGCAGCGCCTTGCACCCGTTCTCAAGTGCCGTCGCCCCGACGCCGTGGCGAGTGGGGTCGAATCCCGGCAGTTGCCGGATATACCCGAATCCCGACTGGCGGCACCACTCGCCCAGCGCCCAGATCGGTTCCGCCCAGGTGCCTCCGCCGCAGCCGTCGCCACACCTGATTTCGCCGGCGGCCACGCTGAACCAGTGGAGCATGTTGGCAGTCTCATCGGCCACCAGGGCAGCCACCGGGTCTGCGGGCGGGTCGCCGGACCCTGCCACGGCCAGCCGGAGATACTCGCCGGAGAGCATCACCCAGCCGCGCCGGCCGTTTTCGGTCCGGACAAACCACCAACCTTCGCCGCCCATGTTGGTGACCATCAGGGAGTCGAACCGGTCCAGGTAGCCCTTGTTCAGCCGGCCTGGCGGTTTGGCCGCCACAAGGCGTGTGCCGTTCGGCATGCACGTGATGACCGGGGCGTCACGGGAGAAATCCTGCCGTAGATTGACGCAGTCATTCGCCGCAACGCTCACTTCCATGCCAGTGACCGTGGGGAAAGGCGCCATCTCAACCTTCGGCGGCAGGACGGCCCCCAGGCAACCATAGTCCTTGCCGCCCGAGACCAGGATCAGCCGGACCTCGTCACTCGTGTCGCCCCAGGGCGAGCCGCGGACACCGTACCACTGCCCCTCTGCATGCGGGACGGCCGCAGCCAGCAGGCGGCCCTCCTCATCCACCACTTTCACGCCGCCGATCACGAAACGGTCCGCCCGGTCCGGGGCCGGCACCGGCATTTCCCAAGTGCGGTCGCCGCCGAGCGCCCCCAACTGCGTAAGGCCCCCGTCGGCCCGCAGGAGCTGATAGCCCTGCCCGGTGCGTACCACGAGCCCGGAGCTGTCAGCCAGCCATGGATCACCCACTGGGCCGCCGGTCGGGCAGCCATCGGCGCCGACCAGGCGGAACCGGGGGGCCAGGTCCGGTCCGGAGCCGACCACGAGCACGCCGACCATGCCGAGGAGGGAGTCGGGCCAGACCGCCAGCCGCCCGTCCGGGGAGAACTGGAGGCGCCCGGGCGTGGTCAGGTCGGCCATTTGTTTGCCGGTCCAGCCGTACCGCTGGACCCGGTACTCAGGCCTGCTCTGGTAGAACACCACCGGGTCAGACCTGACCACTACCTCCTGACCGTCCCGGAGGGTGGCGAACGAGACATTCGCCTCGTCGACTGCGATCCGGCCAATCTCGCGCACGCTGGCATTTTCGCTGTTCAAGAGATAGATCTTGCTACCGTTCTCGATCACCGCTGACTCGCCGTTCGGGGCAAACAACGCTCTGGGCATGTCGGTCGGCGGAAGGTCGACCGGCGTTATGAGCTTGAATCCATCGCGGACGATCCAGAACCGGCTGCCGGTCCGAAAGAGCAGGTTCTCCCCACGGGCCGCAAGCAGCGCGGCGGCGCCCATGCGCCATTGATAGGCAACTCCCGATTTCCGGTCCAGCAGGTAATGCTCCTCCTGCTCCGAGGCGCTCACCCAGCGGTTGTCGTCAGAGACGTCGTACTGCGGCCACCGGTTCTGGTCGCCGCCCAGCGACCAACCTTCCACCTCGCTGGTGGCGACCTTCATAAAGAAGAGGCCGGTGCTGTTGATCGGCTGGCCTGGCTTGATCTGGTGGTGCACAAACGTATCCGCCGGTGCCTCGGTGACGACCGCCTTCAGCCCGCCGGCCGGCTCGGGCTGCCAATGCGAGCCGGGGGCCTGCGAGTCCCGGGCAGGTTGGCTCGGGTCCGGCGCCGGTTGGCTCGGTTCCGCCAACGGGGTCTGGCCTGCTGCGGGAGTGGCCGTGCTCCCGCCGGGCTCCGCCCTGGGCGGGGGGCTTGGGTGGCGGGCGCAGCCCGCGGCGAGCAGGGCAGTCACGATCATCAAGACGAGAAACCGGCGCATCGTGAGTCAACTCCTATTGCAGGCTGAATCAATGGTAGGACGACCCTGTGTGAGCGAATGTTTCACACAAAGGAGATGGCACCAGTCCTGGCGCTAATCTGGACCTGTCCGCCTGCGGCGACCGCCGGTGGAGATCACCGTCTCGGCAGCGGCCTCGCTGTGGGACGCTTGGAAGGACGCGCGGCTCCGGTTTGAAGCCGAGGACAAGTTACAAAAGCCACTGAGCCATAATTGCCTGTTGACCAGCAACTGGTGCGCCTGCAGGCCGAATCTGCCGGCAGTAGGCGCACCAGGAACAACCCGGTCCTTAGTCTGACCGGGGGATCGGTTTCAGGTCTGTCCATGGATGGCACCACCTCCCAACTAGGGGGCAGTCACTCAGTCCGCGTTACACCTCCACGGCTGTTGCCCGGAATAGGTCTGGGTACCGGCCCATCCACCATCATTGGGCCGAACTCTTTAGCTGCCGCACCAAGGGGCGCCCGTATGGTCTACTCATGATGAACAGCAGGCGCCTTTCCTGTGGGCGGGATTTTGCGTCGACGGGGTGTTTGTCCGCGGGGCCTTTGTAGCCTAACCTACCTCGTACCGGGCCAGGACGGTGAGTACAAACGCATTACGCAAGGTGGTGTGACGGGAGGGTGTCATGCCCGGCCACCTGGGGAACCGTCACCGCAGCCCCTTCGTCTGAATAGGAGGAAAACGGAGGAGGCGGTTGTCGGTGCGGCGGACTTTGGCCCTGGGCCTCGTGTTGTTCTTGCTGGCAGGCTGTACAACAATGCAGAAGTCATCCGTGCCGACCGTGAACGTGCCACCGGTTCCGGTTCCGCCTCCGCAAACCGTCCGGGTAGATGGCACGAACGGCCGGACGCTTACCGAAATCCACTTCACCGACCGGCAGCACGGCTGGGCCGGGGGTCCGGGCATCACCTACGTGACCGCCGACGGCGGCACGACCTGGGCACCGGGCAACCGCCCTGCCCTGCCGCCCCGGCCCGACATGCCGCCCGCCCTGCCCCAGGGCGCTGCCGCTGATGCCGTCTGCGCCGTCGCCCCCGGCAAGCTGCTGGTCGCTACCGGCCAGACGGTCGAGCGGTCCACCGACGGCGGGAAGTCCTGGGCGCCGGTGCTTCAGTCGCCCATGACGGCCATGCGCGGCCCGGCGGACCTCCAGTGCGTGGGCGGCACCGGCGCCGCCTGGGTACTCTTCACCAGCTCCGCCGCCATGAGCCGGATGTCGCACGTCGTCTACCGTACGACGGACGCCGGTCAGACCTGGGAACCTATGCTGGTACGCGGCCACGGCGGCACGCCGGAACTGAACAAGCTGGGTAAATCGGCCATCGACGCCTACCCCGGCCACTTTGACGCCGTCGACGCGAACACCGCCTACTTCCTGGGCCACTGCTCCCCCTGCGAGAACTTGGGGACATCCTCCATTACCCGCACCACAGATGGCGGCCGCACCTGGAAGAAGGATAACCTCGCCTTCCTGGGGCAGGCCACCGCCCTGGATTTCGTGGATTCGAGGCACGGCTGGCTCCTGGCCGATACCGCAGGCGGTACCCGCATTCTCGCCACGGCAGACGGCGGTGCGACGTGGCGTATCCAGTACCCGGCCGGGTCCTATGCCCCCGCCCGGGCCGTTGCCATGGTCACCGATACCACCGGCTTCGGGCTCGGGGCGCCGGGCCTTGAAGGCGCCGTGCTGGCCACCCACGACGGTGGCCGCACTTGGGCACAGGTCGGCGTCATCCCCTGGTCGTCGGACCGCCGCCTGCCCCCGCCCATGTACGCCGAGGCGATTTCCTTCGTGGATGAACACCAGGGCTGGGCCGTCACGCCGGACGGGCAGCTCATGCACACGACTGACGGCGGCGTCACCTGGACAGCCGGCCCGCTACCTCCGGACGTGAAAGCCGTGAGCGGCGTCGCCTTCGCGACGGCAGCGACCGGGTGCGTTGTCACCCCACCCGCCCCTAACGGCTCCACCATCGTCTTGAGCTCAACGGATGGCGGCGCCACCTGGCAGCCCGCCGACAGCACCGGCGGTGTGGTCGCCTGTGCGGGTCGCCTGGCCGGTGGCGGCTGGCTTGGCACGGCACCGCCCGGGGTCACGGGAAGCTGGACTGTGCTTGATGCCCGCAGCGACGGCACCGCCTGGGTAAAGCAGGACAGCGGCGAGGTGTGGGCGACCCGCGACAAGGGCAAGACCTGGCAACGCTACGACTGGCCGCAGAACAACTGGCGCCTTACCGTTCAGAGCCTGTCATACCCGAGCAGCGGGCACGGATGGGCCGTGACCTGGGGCGGGCTGTTCATCCGGACGACCACCGATGATGCGACTTGGGCCATCGCACAGTGACGCGATAGCCCGCTCGCCTGAGTTGGGCGCCATCCGATTTGAGAGGGCAAGGCGCCTGGACCACATCCGGTGTCCCGATCTGTTCACCAACATCCAATCCCTTAAGTCCAAAGGGGCAGAATATCGGGGCGCCTGATCATGGTGAGAAACGAAAACCGCCTGAGTGAGCTATGCGGCAGTTCACGCAGGCGGCTTTCTTGTATGACTCATCTTGGGTTCTGATCATAGTGGTTGGCAATCCGTTCAAGCGCCCTGACCATGCGCGCCAGGAAGTATAATCCAACCAGGATGCCGAGTGGAGGAGTTATCGTCATGGCCAACCCCAAGCCTGTACCCATCGCTGGGAAATATGAATACACCCTTGACCACCTCGCAATTGCTTAACGTCGATCCGTCTCTTTGTTCGTCAACTCTATTCTGAACACCTTTCCTCGGGCCGCCGGTGGGCAGACTCGTTCCGGCTTGATCAAAATCAACATCAGCAGGCGCCTGCATACTGGGTTCACCCGAGCCCGGGCGCCTCGGACTAAGGCGACGTAAGGCAGACCGCCTACGACAGCATGGGGTGCTGAACTCAGGAAGGTGAGGTTGATTTTTCCGCATAATTGGTGCAGACGGACTGTCTTCGGAGGGATGACAGTTCTTCCTAATGGTCATCGGATGGTATGGCTGGGTTCGCACGGCTCCCCCCGGGACGGATGCGCAACTGGTGATACCCGTTACGGGGTACGCCCCTCGGACTGTCAGACTCGACCAAGGCGTTTGGGTAGCTCGCCAACCGAGCGTGCTCAAACTTGGCCTGAAAGCACTGCGGGTGGAATTTGAGGGGACTCTACCATGCGGTTTGATTGAAAACCGCCCCTTCCACCGCTGCCTCCACGGCTTGGGATTCTCCCTGAGGGAGACCGGTGACCAGGTGGCAGCACAGGCGATCTTCCGCTGGGGCTTGCGCCTAAACCCAGACGATGCGATCGGGCTGCGATTCTTGGTTGCCGAGTGGGTGGGGGCCAAGCAGTAGTACAGCGTTCCGTATGACCTTTCCGCTGTTAGCCGTTGGCTCCAAACCACTCTCTTAGGGGCTCACTGGCGCACCTAACAAGCGGCTGCACCAGGGAAGAAGGACAAGGTCCCTCATGCGCTCCAGCAGATTGGCCAGGAGGATCGCCGTCTCCGAACGGGTGGCGTGATGGTTTGGCCGCAATTCCGGCCCAGACCATAGCGGCGTTGGCGCGCCGGCTCCGATAAGCCCCTCAGCGGCAGCTGCACTGACCGCGGCGGCATACCAGTCCGAAGCGGCCACGTCGCTGTAACCGCCATCGCTGCCAGGCTGAAGCGATGAGGCTGCCGCAACCATCTTGATCAGTTCGGCCCGGGTGACGGGCGAGTCGGGCCGGAAAGTGCCGTCCGGGTAGCCGGAGACAGCGTTCAGAGCCACGGCAGCCTGGAGATACCCCTGCGTTGCTGCCCAGTTACCGGCGGTGTCCGTGAACGGGAGAAGACCTGCGGGAGCGGGCGCCTCTCCAAAAGCTGCGCTCAGGAGCTTGGCCAACTCAGCCCGAGTGACCGGGGCATCGGGACGGAAGGTACCATCCGGATAGCCGCCGATCACCTGCGTATCCTGAAGCACACGAACGGCCTGGCAGGCCGAATCGTCCGCAGACACATCGATAAACCCGCCGCACGGCGAGAGCGTCAGGATGGCGCCCGATGGTCCTACGGCAACCATCTGGTCCCCGATGTCAGCGATTTGGTCTGTTGCGGCCGGCATGGGCATCTCTCCCCAGTGAAGCCCGTCCTGAGAGACATACAGCGCCGACCATCCGTGGAAGACGAAGAATCCGCCGGCCACCGAGATGCGGGTCGAGTGCAGAGGACCCGGTAGGGGGACACGCTCCCAGGTCCGGCCATCCAGCGAGACAAAGGCGCAGCTGCTGATGGAATCCCCCTCCGGTACGTTGCCGAAGGCGACAAAGCGCCCCAGGCCATAGGCAACGGACCTCAGGGGCGGCAAATCCACCGTCACCGGCGTCCAGGCAATGCCGTCCGGTGACGTCCAGACGCCGCCCTTCTGCCCGCCGTCGGTGTGGCCCACCGCCACGAACCGGCTTCCATCATAGGCAACTCCGGACAGTGTGGCGTCGGTGAATGCGGCACTGTGGGACCACCGGATGCCGTCGCTCGATGCGATGGATTCACTCTGGCCGTTGGGGATCGAGCCCACAGCCACAAAGCGCCCGCCGCCGAAGGTTACATCTGTCAGCTCCGAATAGCCCTGGGAGCCGTCGCTTTCCCACTGGTGGCTGGCGCTCCACGAGACCCCGTCGGCAGACGTGAGCACGAGGAAGCGCGGGGAGCCCACGGCGACGAAGGTGCCGCTGCCGTAGGCGACTGCCAGCAGGTTTGGGATGGCAAAGCCGGGGACGCCGCTGGGCGGCTCCGGCGCATATACCTGCTTCCAGGAGTGCCCATCCGCCGATCCAGCCACCCAGCCGTTGACGCCAACGGCTACATAACGGCCTTCGCCGGCGGCGATACCGTGCCAGGCCCCCATCAGACCTGTCCGCTGGGAGGTCCAGGTCAGCCCGTCGGTGGAGGTTGCCAGCAGGTTGGCGCCCACCGCCACATAGGTATTGCCACCGAAGACCACGTCGTGCAGAGCGAAGCCCATCGGGAGGGATTGGGTGTCAGGGGGCGTCCAGTTGACACCATCCAGCGAAGCGCCAACGCTGGAGATGAACCGGCCGCCCGCATACCGGATCACCTGGGTGTACTGGGGAGGAGCCTGCTCCGTCCAGTGCAGGCCATCGGCAGACTGCAGCGTCGGGCCAAACTGGGCAGCGGAGATGAACCTGCCGCCGCCGTAGGCGACCGCCCGGCGGTTCCAGATGCCGCTGGGCATGTCGTACGTGGTCGTCCAGGCTGCGCCGTCCGCCGACGTGACGATGGTCGGGTCGCACGGTCCGACAGCTACAAACCGTCCGCCGCCGTAGGCTACGCTCAGCAACGGGGGTGCTCCGTCCCAGGTCTCCTCCTCCCAGCTCAGGCCATCCACGGACGTAAGCACGATCCCGCCGGCCTCCCCACATGCCGCCAGCTGGCTCCCCACGGCCACGAAGCGGTCCCCGCCATAGGCGATCGCGCCCAGCGTATAGCCGGACCCGCTTGCCACCGGCTGCCAGTCCATGCCATCGGTGGAGGTCGCAATGACCCATTGGCCAGGCGCTGTGCTGTTGCCGCCTACGGCCACGTAGCGTCCATTCCCATACGTCACCCCCTGCAGGGTGATGTCGGTGCCCGCTGAGCGGGCGGTCCATGTAGTGCCGTCCGGCGAGGAGATGATGGTAGCGCCTGTGCCCACGGCGACGAACTGGCCGTCACCGTAGATAATGCCGTTAAGCTCGGCACCGGTGGGGAGGGGATTGGCCCACTTCCAGGGGTGCTGGGCTGCTGCGGCACCGGTGGGGAGGAGCAGGGAAAGGGCCAGGAACAGGCTCAGCACGACCCTGGGCTTGCACATGGGAAGACCCCCTCAGGGCTCTGACTCGTTCCCGTGGTCAACGATCTACAGGAACGCCGCGAGCGCCACCACTGTCGGCAACAACTGTAAGGCTAAACGGGCCACTCCCGGGGATGTCACCTTCCCAGGTGAAGCGGCCCAGGATCACCGGGACCCCCGCGAGACGAGTGCCATTGGACGGGGGGCAGCAGGTGCCAGGGCCCTCGCCATCCAGCCAGATGTTCATCAGTCCGGCTTCCGGCCAGCCGCTGCCCTGGATGCGAAACCGGCCCCCCGGTAACGGGATGACCTCCACCGCAGGGGCAGTGGGAGCGTCTGTGCGCCACCCGCCCCGGAGCCAAGCCGCCAACTCTGGCGCCCGCAGCCGTACAGGAGCCCCTCCGGGCGGGTGGACGATCACCTGCCCCTCGGCCCGTGTGCAGGTCATGCGGGTGGATTCGGCCAGCTTCTCCGTGACACAGTCATGGGCAAGGCGAGCGGTCATGGTACGCCCGCCTCGAAAGCGAATGTGGAGATAATCATCCCGGCTCGGCGTCGAGATTTCCCCCTGGGCAGGCTGTGCGTCCCGAAGCCACTGCACGATGCGGGTCAGCGCCGGCACGTCGGCGGGACGCCCCAGGTACAGGGGGGTAGAAGCATCGCGTGAGGGCAGGCCGAAGCGAACCTGGGCCCAGGCGATCCCGTCCGCATCCGGTACCCAGGCCGGCGCAACTGCAGCGCCCGCCTCAGTGCGACTAGCCGGGGGAGATACCAGTTCCACCGGATACCCAACCCCAGCTCCGGTGTCCAGCCGCAGCTGGAGCATATACTGGCCTGCCGCAAGCTCCACTGGAACTCGTCCCGTCCAGGCAAAGTCACCGAAGGTGGTAACGCCTTCAGCCAGTGTGATCTCCGTTCCGGCGCCCTCCAGCGTCAGCCGGTAGGTGCCTGCACCGGCCCAGCCATCGCCCTTGATCGTGGCTTTCTCACCGGCCACAAGGGCTTCGGGAGTGATAGTCATACGGTCCACAGGAGGCATGGCCCCGGACCGTCCCTCGCCCAGGAAGGACTCCAGCTCCGGAGCTTCTACCACCGTACGCTGGTCGCCCTCCGCAATCACTAGCTTGCCGGGCACGGTGGTGCAGCCGGTCCCGTTGCCTTCCGTGCGGCAGATCCAAGCCTGACGCACCATGATGCGGCGCCCGTTGGTCAGATGGATGTCCAGCCACTCGACGCGCCTGTGTTCAGCGCCGGCGCCCACAGGGTCTACCGGCTTCGCCGCTGCCAACCCTCTGAGGAGTTGTTCCAGGGCGGCACGGTCTTGCGGCCGGGCGCCATAGAGCGGCCGGGGAACCTGGGTTCCCGCAGGGATCGGCGGAATGACCGTCACGTAGCCCACGTGCTCGGGCTTCAGTTCGGCAAGACTCGCCGGAACCTCGGACCGTTGGGTAGGACTGGGGGAAATGCTTGCTGTGTCAGTCGGGACGCCGTTGGGCGACTCCGAGGGCGGAGCCGGCGCGGGGGTCTTCGCCCCGCAGCCGGTCATCACGACAACTGCGGCTAGTGCTGCAAGCGTTGAACGGAGCTTCATACACGTTCACCTTCCTGCATCACACTGCTATAGAAACGACGTATCTGGTCTGATTTGGGTTTCAAGCGTGACGACCTTCGTTCCTGCCTGGAGGACTACACGAAGTCAGGTCTAGTACGCTGAAATGGGGGGCCGCCCATGGGGCAACGCAGGCGGATTCAGCGCGGCAACAAAGTGCCCTGCGACTCGATGAGCGCCTTAACGAGCTTGGTTAGGGATCGGTCGAGATGTTATTGAGCCGGCCGCATCATATGGGAGGACAGCCAGGGTTCCACGCACTGTCCGAACTGCAACGGTTCGCCATCTCGAAGATGGTGACCGTCCATGCTATGACTACGAACCAATTGCACTCGCCGAAGCTCTCGGCGTTAGCGTCTACTGGCTTGCCGGTTTGTCCGATGACAAGGAGATTCCTGCCGACACTAGAAAGCTTCTTCAGGAATAACCCAAACTGAGGCCCTCTCCCAGACGGCGCGAGAGGACCGTTCTGTACGAGACACTTTTGGAAGCCCATCTCCTTCCCCTCACTAGCAGATGAAGTAACTGAATGGCCGAACGCCCTGACCAGTACATCTGATCAGGGCGTCTTGTGTCTAGCGATGATCTGAACTACCGTCTACAAAGGAAACACCGCGTCTGCGGTGTTAGAGAACGCGAGCATTCGTTCACCCTCAACCCGGGTACACATGTCCTGCTTACGGAATCCGGCCGTGATTACCGCATCCATAGGGTAGCCGGCTGCCAGGCCCATGCTGAGAACGAAGGCGCCTTCGCCCGAGACGTTGAACAGCGGGCGCATTACGGGTTCAAACAAGACACCGATGAAATGCACGACTCCCAACCTGTAGGCGCTCACATTCCGTGATCTATCGCGGGGGGTGGGCGCTTTAATTATGTGGACCAATAGGCATACAGGGGTTGAGGAATCCTGACAATGACAAACGCCCCCGGGAAAAGTGTTTGAGCGCACTCCGGAGGCGTC
>DASPIW010000013.1:0-109239 GCA_035628915.1 Symbiobacteriaceae bacterium
GCTTTTGACCACAGCAGCTTACGGTGGTTTGGAGCCTCCACCTGTATGGCGGCTCCGAGGGGCCTTCCCTCATCTTCAGTTAAGCATGGCCTTCGGCTGTCAAGCAGCCTCTTGCCTTCGTGGCACACGATTCGCCGCTCCTTTGCAGAGGTCAAACCATGGCATCCGGTCCCCAAAAGCCCGATAACAGGCAGCTTACTGAGCGGGCTGGCCCCCAATTCCAAGGATTCGTCGCTCGTTTGCGTCATACCGTCGGACACAGTCTGCAAAAAGAAGGGGAATCGGCAGGCTGGCTTCCTCCCCTGCCCTTCCCGGGACAAAGAGTCTCCCGGCGCTACGGCCGGACTCAATCGGTCAACAGGATCTCCGTAGTCACGGCGACCGCCGGTGGCCCCTACCTGGCCCTTGTCTCACAGCAGCAGCTTCAATTGCACTCCGCTTCGGGGCTGGTAAGTCATGCAGCCCGGAAACCGCAGCGACCTTTGTGGCGTCCTACCCGGTGTAAGAGGTGATAGTCATGGCCTTGCAGGCAGTGTTCATCGACCGGGATGGGACGCTCGGGGGCACCGGATACTCCATACACCCACGGGACGGGTATGGCGATGCCGAGTTCCGCCACATATGGGCAGACGTGGAGCCCGACTTCGTGGCAGCTGACCTGCCCGCCGCGGTGGACTGGCTGCTCAATCTCCCAGACCGTGGTCCTTCAGCAGCTCGCTGACACGCTTCCGGTCGAAGCCCACCACCACATCCTCGCCGATGACGATCACTGGCACGGTTCGGGAGCCGCTCCTGCCAAACATCTCCCGCAGGTAGGTGAAGTTGCCCACGACATTCCGGTCCTCGAACCTGACGCCCCGGGACGAAAGGTACCCTTTCGCCGCAGAACAGGGGCCTCAGAGGGGCACAGAGTAGATGACCACTCCGGGCGTCATGCTGCGGTTCCCTCCTTCGGGTTCGCAGCCGGTCCGCGCCTTAGCGGACCGGTACTATCCCATTGACGAACGCCGATGGCACGGCGATATCTCCCTACATGCGTTCGACCCCGCCCGTCAACTCCTGCTCCGCCTTGCTGGTGCCATCCGTGAGGCGCGTCCGCAGGCGGATCGACATGCGGTTGTTGTCCTGCATGATCATCTCCCAGTCGTCGCGCCGGGCCGAAGTGATCTCCAGCCAACGGAACTGCACGCCGTTGGGCGCCATGATCCGGTCGACCTGCGGGTTGCCGGGCAGGCGCCCTTCGATGGACTGGAAGAGCCGGACCCGGAACAGGCCCTTGTTCGCCGGTCGAATCTCCACCCGGACCTTGAACCCCGCCGTCCCGCCGCACTTGCCTTCCCAGGTGCCGCCCCAGGCGTAGTTCATCTGGCCGACGTGGCGGTCGGCCAGCGGTTCGCACGGCGCCTTCACCGGGTCAAGATCGGGATGATACGTGGTTACTATTAGCACATCTGCCGTGGACATGCGGGGCCAAATGGCCTGGCACGTAACGGTGACCGAGCTGTTTGCCGGGATATTGGCCACGTTCCCCATGCCGATCGGCTTGCAGTTCTCCGGCTTGATGGGCATGCCCGCCGGCACCGATGCAAACTCGGTCACGACCCCCTCCACCGGCCGCGTCCCGAGATTCCAGACTACCGCCCGGGGACGCCCGTCGGCCCCGACGCTGATATCCGGCGTGGCAAAGGGGCCGGTGAGCGGACGGCTGCCCATGTCGGGAGGCGCTACCTTGATCACCAAAAAGGTCTCGTGCATGGCCCGCTCATTCGGTCTCCGCTCCACAGGGCTCATGGTGCTCCCCCCCATGACAGTCTCGCAGCACCCGACGGCGCTGCACAGCACATAACACGGGTAGGTTTCTCCAATATTTCCCAGATACCCTTTTTTCCCATGGCTAATATGCAGGGTAGCCGGGAAAAAGCAAGCGCCTCGGTCAGGCACGACCGGGGCGCCGCATTTTCCACAGGGCTGCGCAGACAAACAGGAGTATCAGCAGTGGCGAGGCAAGCACGAGGCCCACGTAGTAAGCGGCGTAATAGCCCCCGGCCCGCCCGCCGATGTGGGCCAGTACAGGCAGGAAGACGGTGTGCCAGGTCTGCATCAGAAAATCCTGCAGGTCGGTGACGCCGTCGTACTCCGTCCAGCCGGCAGTATCCGAGAGGAAACGAATGCTGCCCTGCAAACCGGGCAGCTGCCAAATCGTTGCGATAAACGCCGCCGTCAGGGCCGTTGCGCGCCGGCTGCAGCCGCGGTCGGCGGCCAAGGCAACGCCCGTCAGCCAGACCAGCACGACGAAAACCGGGGCCGCCAGGGCGGCGAGCCACGGCCAGTCAGACAGCAAGAAAGCGATGCCGCTGAAGACCACTTCCATGGCCGCGAGCAACCCGACATACCGCATGATCAGGCGCACGGCAGGCTACCTCCCATGGGGCTGGATTTGCTCCACCAAGGGGCTCCTGGCGATGCGGTCGGGCACGATCCAGTACGGCCCGTCGGGATCCATGTCATACCCCTCCTGCGCATAGACCCACCAGACGATCTTGCTGCAGTACCAGAGTTCCTCGGAGCTGCGGGAGGCCAGCAGATACCATGGCCGGCCCTCCAGCGCCAGCGCCCGCTCTACGGCCCGCTGCTTCACTTCCGGCGGCAGCTTCACCCGCAGGGCCCCGGCGTGGCTGTAGTACTCGTTATAACGGGTCACAGGCTCCGGTTTCGTACCGGGCTGCAGGAACGTCTCCATGACCTGGCCGTTGCCGATGTAGAGGGCCGCGTGGGTCCAGTACCCCCATGACGAACCCGTATTGCCCCCCAGGACGATGTCCCCGGGCTCCAGCTGGCTGAAGTCGAACTCGTTGAACTCCCCGTCCCAGCGGCCCACGCCGAAGTTGCCCTGTCCGAGCTCGGCCCACATAAAACGCCACAGCTCCTTGGTGGATGGGCGCATGGTGAGCACGTTCACGCCGATTAGCAGCACCAGCGCCAGGGCGCCAAACGCCAGGGAACGCTTGATCACTTTCATAAGCTCAGGCCTTCTTGCGCCGCCTGATGGCATCCTTGTGGCGGCGGGCCGGCGCCCATTCGGCGGCGGCTGCCACTTCCCGCTGGGCGGGCGGCTGCTCGACGGGCTTGCTCACGACGAGCGCCATGGCCAACGTCAGGGGCCGGCCAACGATGGCCACGAAAGCCAGCGTTTCCACGACGACAGCCACCCAGAGCCACGGCCCCAGGGCGGTGCCGAACGTGCCCTGGACCGGGAGCATGACGCCGTTCCAGACCCGGCCCAACCACTCGGGGGCGAAGGTGCCGGACGGCAGGAACACCACCGAGGGCCACTGCCACATCAGCGCCGCCCAGGCGGCCATCTGCCACGGCACGACCGCCTGGCGCTTGCGCGCCGCCTCCTCCAGCTCCCCCCGCAGCACACGGGCGGTCCGGACGATCAGCCAAAAAAGGAGGACACTGAGGGGCAGGCCAAGCCAGGGAAGCCAGGCCGACACTGCATACCCGACGGCGCCCAGGAGCACCTGTCCGAGAATCAGGAGTACGGCACTCTGCAGGAGCACGGTCAGCACAGGGAACAGCCCCTTTCCGTCCAGCTTGCTTTATCCTGCAGCCAGCGACTCCTGCCCCTCCAGGCATCGGCGCACTTCTGCGGAGAGTAAGCCCAGGTGCTCAGGGTGCTTGAACATATCGAAACGGTCGATGTCGACCCAGAGGACCGGGGACTGGGCGTATCCGGCAATAAAGCGCTCATAGCGGGTGTGCAGGTCGGCCCAGTAGGCAGTGGGCACGGCCTTTTCGGACTCGCGGCCACGCTGGGCAATGCGGCGAAGGATCGTATCGAGGCTGCCGGTCAGGTAGATGGCGAGGTCCGGGCGAATCAGGTGATCGACCATGCTGTGGAAGAGGTCGTGGTAGGTGGCAAAGTCGCGGTCCGGCATCTTGCCGGTGTCGTGCAGAGCGCGGGCGAAAATCTCCACATCTTCGTAAATGGAGCGATCCTGGATGTGGTCCCTTCCGGTCTCCTGGATGTTCAGGATATCGCGGTAGCGCTGACCCAGGAAGTATATCTGCAAGTGAAAGCCCCACTGCGCCTGGTCCCGGTAGAAGTCACTGAGATACGGGTTGTTGTCGACCCGTTCGTAGCTGGCATCGAACCCGAGCATGCCCGAGAGCTCGCGGGTCAGGGTGGACTTTCCGGCGCCGACGTTGCCGATTACCGTGATAAACGAGTACTCGCGCGGCTGCGGTCGCAGATGGGCGTTGGTGATCCGAAACATGAGAGGCTCCTCCCCTTTTCCCTCTAGGCCGTGCGGGCACAGGCCTGGTTCAGCGCCTGATGAACCCGGTCGATGAAGAGCTGCTTGTCGCTACTATTGGAGACCAGATCGAGGCAGGTCGTATCAACCGTGAGCACCGGCGCCGTGCCGAAATGGACTTCCGGCTCGGCGAAATAGAGTTCGTATTCCTGTGCCAGCCGCCGGATGTACTCCGGGTCCATGTTGCGCTCAAAGGAGCGGTCCCGCCGCCGGATGCGCTCCATGACGGTCTTGTGGTCCGCCTTGAGGTAGATGACCATATCTGCCTTGGGCAGGTCGGAGGTCAGAATGGCAAAAAGCTGCGTATACTTCTCGCGCTTGGTGCCGGTCAGGGTGAGCCCCGCAAAGATCCGGTTCTTGACGACGTTGTAGTCGGAGATGATGGTGGCGCCGGCCTTGAGCCGTTTGGCCGTATCCTCCAGCTGCTTGACGCGGTTGAGCAGGAAGAAGGTCTCCGTCTGGAGGGCCCAGGAATCCCGGTCGGAGTAGAAGTCCTTGAGGAAGGGGTTTTCCTCGACGATCTCGAACAGGGTTTCTCCACGAAGGGCTTCGGTCAGCATGCGGGTAACGGTGGTCTTGCCTACGCCGATGACGCCCTCGATGGTGATAAACAAGGGAAAGCCTCCTCAGGCTGCCGTTCGCACCCCTATATCTGGGGGATTCAGCCAGCGGTCAGACCATATATCTAGGGGCCATGTAAGTAATACGCGAAGGAAGCCGCGAAATCCTGCTTTCGTAAAGACAAAACCTACCTCATGGGAAATGTTCAGCCCGCCCCGATTGTCCGGGGCGGGCTCGTATTATTGATGGAGATCGAACGTCCAGGGGCCGGGTACGGGCACTGCAAGTTGGGTCGTACGGATTGCCACGGGCTTGATGCCTGGTGGCATCTCCAGCTCGAAGGCCTGCCGACGGAACTCTCCCGGGGCGCCGCCCGTGCCCGAACCTGTCTCCTTGACGGGGTGGGCAGCCCCGGTCTCGTCGAGGACCTCCAGTTCCCCGAAGGCGACCAGTTCCGGCCCGTAGGGAAACCTGAACTCCAGGGCCAGCCTGTTGCCCATGAATTCCCATTCCTTGAGCGTGACGGGAACGCCGGCGACCTCGCTAACGGCACCAGACTCCAAAGGCCATGACACGTCGGCCGGTACACCCTTTACGTCGGCAGGCAGGATCAGCCGTGCCGGCAGTTCGGTCTTGTCAAAGACTTTGTAGCGCGACTCTGTGTCCAGCCCGTAATCCATGCTGCCGTAGACCGGCTCTCCGCCGGCTTCCAGCGCCATAGAGAACTCATGGTTGCTCCAGGAGTATCCGCCCCTGAAGCCGGGTTTCGTCACGTGATACTTGACCACAGTCTTCACAGGGGTCTGGATCACGGACTCAATGGTGTAGGTAATCTCGTCAAAGGTCTGCGTCTGACCGATGGGGAACTCGCGGGTCAGCTTGTCCGCTTCGTTGCGGGAAACAGAGAATGTAATGGGAATCTGCTCTCCGTCGATGACCGCCATCAGTTCCATCATGCCGCCCTGCTCACCGACCGGGTTCGTGACAAGCGTGCCGTACAATCCCATGGGCGTGCTGACGGGGGGCGACCAGGACGACATGACACCGGCGGTCCCCGGAACTCTGGATGCATGCATCATGGGGCCGGTATCGGTGGGATGCGTCAGCGAAGACCAAAGGCCCCGGCCCGCCGGCACGGGCTTCTCACTCACTGCGGCGGTGCGCTCCGCAAGCCCGGTAATCTGATACAGGACCGTGGTCAGCGCCCGGTCGGCGGCAACGCCCAAAATGCGGATGGTCACATCGCCTCTATGAACTTCGGCGACGGTGCCCTGAATCAGTCCGGCGTCGTAAGCCCACTTCAGGCCGGCATCTTTCATGATGATCTCCTGAACGACCGGCCCGATGACCGGCCAGGCTGCCGCCGTACCCGCCCACGCCGGGAACGTGAAGGTGGCGCCGACCAGGAGGAAGACCGCCGCGGCGGCGCTTACCGCCCACCGCAGCCAGCGCCGGTGCTTGACGGTTGCTGCCTGCGCTGTTACGTATGCCTCCAGGTTCAGCGACGGGCTGCCCGCCTCGGCCCAGCGCTTGAGCCCCTGGCCCAGGCGGTTTTCAAATTCGTCACGCTGTCCGCTCACTGCGCATCCCTCCTCTCTGCCGTATCCATTTGCCGTAGCAATTCCAGCGCCTTTCCCAGGCGGGACTTCACGGTGCCCACGGGAATCCCCAGCGCCTCGGCAATCTCCTGCTGGGGCATGTCCAGCATATAGCGAAGCACAATGACGGGCCGGAGATGGTCGCTCAGGCGGGCGACCATCTCCCACAGGGCGGTCGCTTCCGCATCCGGCCCCGGCACCGTGTCCGGAATGTATGCCTGCAGATCGTCGACGGGAAATGTCCGGCGCCGACTCTCCAGGATCCGGCGGCATTTGTGGATCAGGATCCGGCGCATCCAGGCGCCGAACGCGCGCTCCCCGCCCCGGAGCTGGTGGAAGGCGGCGTAGCCCGCCAGAGCCGCCTCCTGGAGGGCATCCTCCGCGTCGGGGCGGTTCCCCAGCATGGCGAAGGCAATGCGCTCCAGGTAGCCCTGGTGTCTGCGCAAAAGGTCGAAGTATGTCATCAGGAGTGGTCCTTTCTGAAAGCGCTCGTACAGAAAGAGCAGCCACCGGGGCGGGGCGTTCGCGGAAATGGCGGGTGATTATTTCCTGGTCATGCTGATCTTCGACACGGACTCCATTTCCGTATCGATACTGACGCCGCTCTTAGTCTCCTTCATGGTCTGGGTGAATGTGAAGGCCGTGCGGGACTCCATGGCGTGCTGCAGCCCGGTCTTCAGTTCGATGTATTGGGTGGCGCTCAGTTCAAGGCTACCTTTCAGCAGGAAAGCTACCCCGCCCGTGTCGCCGGACATGCTAATGGGCCCGCTGCCCGTGGTCACCAGTTTGGCGACCAGCACGCCGTTCTGTGTCTCATTCGCCTCGTACTTGGTCGTCACGGTGATCTTCGATTCGCCCTGAATACCTGGCAGGTCAAGCGGGAGGGGCATCTCCGCCGTCCAGCTGCTCCCGGGCCGGACCGCGGTGCCCTGGGGGAGGTTGGCAAAGGACTGGTTCAGCATCTGCATGAGCTGGTCCTTCTCCAGGATGCCGCCGAAGCCGGGCCCCACATCGGCGTCGATGGGCTTGCCTGTTGTCGTATCAATCTTGACGGTGAAACGCATGTCGCCCCGGAGGGGCGCCCCGACGGGCACCGGCTTTGCGCCGACCTCCGTTTTCACATCGAAGCCGCTGAGGGTATAAGCCACGGTGGCGACGTTCTCCTGCACTTGCTCGAAACGCAGGAGGGCATCGTACTGCAGAGTGGTTTTGCCCGCCAGCGGCAGGTCAATGGGCAGCGCCTGGCCGTTCAGGCTCCGCCCGTTGAAGGTCGTGTCGATCACAAGATGATAGGCCACCTGCTGCCCCTCGGGCACCCGCAGAGTGAGCGCCGGGGCAGCAGGCGCCTGTCCGGCGGCGGACCGGGGCGTGCTGCCCTTCCCGCACCCTGCGGCTGCAAGCGCGACTATCAGGACAGCCAGACACATTCTGCACAACCGACCCATGGGTGGATTCCTCCCTTTCCGCAATGGCGCCAGGGCAGTTTATGAGCGGGCGCCCGCGAACAAACCCCGCCAAATTCCGTTAAGTGATATAAGGAGTGAACACTCTACAGTCCATCAATACACTCCCAACTTTTTGGCCACGGAGGGGAGCAGGATGTCCGACACAGTCTGGTACAGGCTATCAGGTCACGTACTGCTTCGCTACGGCTCGGCCCACCTGGTCGACCCCACCACGGCGGCACTGAGAATTCAGGAGGATCTGGCCCAGTCCCGGATCCTGGCGTCCGAAGATGAAGCCCGGCTGATGCTCGGCGGAAAGATCAGATTCCGACGGCGCCACCTGTATCGCGCCGGGGCAGCCGGCGTGTACGTCATCTTCGAGAACGTGGCCATTACGTACATCTGTGCGGCCGGGCGCTTCCGGAGCCGGCGGGTGCGGGGCGAATTCCAGCGGAGCCGGTCCGGGCGGCTGCATACGTGGCAGGGACATGCCAGGAGAATGGAAAGGGAGCCCGTCTGACGAGGTCAGGCGGGCTCCTCCGTCATCTTCGGCGGCGGAAGCCATGGCGGCTGTACGGCATGCGAGGGGTCACACCCCAGGAGGAGGGCCCTGGTAGAAGGCACCGGAGCCGCCGGGCGGGCCGGCGTCGCCAGCGATGTTCCGCTCGTAGCGGACGGCCAGGTAGAGCAGTCCAAGCGGGCTTACAAGAATTTGAGTCAGGAACGGCACCAGTTTTCCGAGCAGCGGTATGAAGGAAAGAATGCTGGCAGCCAGGCCAAGCACGAATGTCGCCGCCATCAAGACCAACAGGGTCAGCAGTACATCGACGCACTTCGCCCGCAGGCCTCCCAGGGCCCGGGCGGCAGCCTGGCAAGCGCCGACGTCGCGGCTCACGGCGATGTACGGGCCGTACCCGCTGAGCGCCAGCATGATCATCGCCGTTCCGATGGCCCACACCAGTGGACCGAGCACGGGGATGAGCCTCAGGATCAGGAGCAGGATCATCAGGAGGATGCCGACGAGAATAAGGACCAGGTTCAGGCGCACCAGACGGCCCCAATTGCGCAGGCCGGCCTGCCAAAGCTCGCCGAAGGAAGCCGGGCGTCCCTGCATGACCCGGACGACGCCATAAATCAGACCGCCCTGTCCGATGGGCGCCACCAGCAAGAAGGCGATCACCATCAGCAGCAGAGCGGCGCCCAGGCCGGCCGCGATGCGCGCCAGGGCGTCAAAGCCCCCGCTGCCAAAACCGTTCAGCGTCAGACCGGCGGACACCAGCACCGGCACCACGAAGATCCGGCTGAGCGCCATGAGGACCAGACTCACCAGCATGGCGAAAAGGCCGGCCAGCGCCAGGGCACCCCAGTTCTCCCTGTACCGGCGCCACGTTTCCTCCGCGATCACCTTCGTCCCCCCTTGCCCCGTCTCCCCCGGGCGAGACCGGGGGTAGTTGAGCTTACGCAAGGGAGCTTTCAGAAATGCCACGGTTCTGCGGCATACTCCGCCGCGAGCGGGTCAACCTAAACCATATCGCGGCATGGAGGGGCGAACCGTGAATCTCGGTTGGGTTGTGGTCATGCGGGGCGTGATTAGCTTCGTAACCCTGCTGGTCTACACCAACATCCTGGGCAAGCAGCAGGTCGGGAAGTTGACGTTCTTTGACTTCATCACTGGTATCACCATCGGCAACCTGGCAGGATCGCTCACCGTCGATTTTGACTCGCGGGCGTGGCCGCACTTCGTCGGGCTGTCGGTGTGGGCCGTGCTGGCCATGCTCGCGCAGTTCATTGCGCTGAAGAGCCGCTGGTGGGCCAGAATCCTGGGCGGCGAACCCGTGATTCTCATCGAGAACGGCCACATCCTCGAGCAGAACATGGCCCAATGTCGCTTCCGTTACGACGACTTGCTGATGCAGTTGCGGGAAAAAGACGTGTTTGATCTGCATGAAGTCGAAACGGCAATCCTCGAGACCAGCGGTGCGCTGAGCGTTCTGAAAAGATCGCAGGACCACCCCGTAACGCCTCGCGACCTGCACCTGCCCACGGCTTACAAAGGGTTGGGAACAATGCTGATCCATGAAGGTCAGGTGCTGAGCGGCCACTTAATCCGGGTTCGACTCACGCCTGAATGGCTGTCGGAGCAACTGCTAAAGCAGAGCATCACGTCCCCGCACGATGTCGCACTGGCAATTCTGGGCTCCGATGGCAAGCTGTTTGTCGACACGTATCGGGATGGGGTGCCTGTGGAGCCTGTCGATGATCAACTTGAGCAGCAATGAGGCGATCAGGCGTGTGGAGGAAAATCATCAAGTGGGCCGTCTATGTTGTCCCCATTACAGTCTTTGTATTGCTGCTCAACGCCGGACAGTTGCTCAAGCGGCCTATGGGAACTGGTGACGATGTGCGAGGCAGCCTGAGCAGACTGGAGGAGTCGGTGCTGACCGAGGACTGGCAGGGCGCCGACGCAGCCTGGGAGCGGACGCACAGGGCCGTGGGCATCGTCATGCGGCGTGTCCAGGTGGATGCGGAGCGCGATGAGCTGCAGGACTTCTCCGAAGAGCTGGCCAGGCTGCGGGGAGCGGTTCAGGCCGGCGAGCGGGCCGCCGCACTGGAGCATATTTCGGTTCTCAAGGCGCTCTACGATGAGTGGGGCCGATGAAAACGGATGAGGGGGTCTGCGCTTTTGGTGCAGGCCCCCTCATTCGTAAACTCACATGAGTTGGTAGAGCGGTTCAGCATATTGGCACCCGGTACTTCCGGCATTGATCCGCCCCATGAGCTCGATCGTGCCGTCCGTTTCCGCCTCGTCCAGATAGACCATCTGGCTCCGGTGTGCCTTGACCGCCCGGAGTTTGTCGGCCATGACGGCGCTGATGTCGACCAGCACGTTGGGGTGACGAGTGCCGTAGAAGAACACCCGAGTCCCTGTATGCAACCGTGCGCGGGCCAAATCCATCACCGTGCGGCCGAGGGCCTTGTGGTCCCGGTTCGCGGTTTGGGGCAGCAGCTCTTTCGGGTCGAAGGCGAAGACCACCTCCGGAGCCGTCTCGTTCCAGCAGCGTGCAACCAACTGCTCCAAACGGGGGTCTTCTGCCAGGCCAAAGTCGGGCAGGCCATGGAAAGTGACGGAATCATAGCCCTGGAGCCGGGCCGCCTCCTGTTGTTCACTCCGGCGCTGGCCGCCGAGGTCGACCCAATTGCCGCGCTTTTCGCCGTCAGAAAGGACCACGGCCGCGATCTGGCTTCCTGCCAGCGCCATTCGCCGTAGGGTGCCCCCGGCAAAGAACTCCAGGTCATCCGGATGGGCGGTCAGGGCGAGGACCCGGCGCGGCGTGAGGACCAGATTCTCTCCTAGCGCCAGCGCCAGGGCAGGGTTGTCCGGCGCCACCTGACGGGTGACCAGCCAGCGGGCTACCGGCGTATCGGCAACTCTGAAAATGGTGCTGAAGAATGCTCGCCGGAAAGCAAGTGTGCGATCTGATTTGACGGAGACCTTTCTGCCCACTCAAGAACCTCCTCGACCGATTCCTCCTCAGGCTAGCCGGAACAGGCCTTCCGTGTACATGGCGGGAGTCGCTCCGCTGTGGATGCGGCTGACCAACCTCGTCCAGAAGCGGGCGACCTCGTCAGGCCCCCGGAGTTGGCTGCGATGAGCCCGCAGCCCGGTCTCTTTCTCCTGCACGACTTCGGTAATGTCGACCAGCACGTTGGGGCTGGGACTGCCATAGAAGTAGACCCGCTCGCCGGCACTGACTGCTTTCCGAACGCGGGCGAGTACGGAGGCGCCCAGAGCGAGGTGGTCGGGATTGCTGCCAAACGGCAAGGGCCCTTTCGGGTCGAAGGCCACCACGACGTCCGGCTGGACTCGCTGCCATAGTTCCTCCAGGGCATGGTCGAGCACAGGACCGGGGCGAATCTGGCCATCCGGCAAGTCCAACTGGATCAGGTCGGCAGAGAGGACTGTCGCGCCGGCTTCCGCCTCACGGGTGCGAATCTCCGCGATGTTTGCCCTGTTAGTGGCCCTCTCTCCCCGAGACAGAACGGCCATGGTGACGCTGCTGCCATTTTGGGCCAACAGCTTGAGGGTGCCACCGACAAAGCACTCCAGGTCACCTGGATGCGGCCCGATTGCGAGCACGCGCCGGCGCCGGCTGAGCAACTCGAGTCCGGCCTGGAGCGCAATGTCGGGGTAGTACGGCCTCTGCAGCCTGCGCCAGACTGCCCATCCACCGATCAGCGCACTCGCAGCCAGTATCGCGGGAACCACGAATCCTCCGCGTCTTTTCATCGGCATCCCCCTACATGCAAATCCTCGACATGTAGTGTGCCCACAACGCGATGGGCCGCCCTCTGTCCGTTCAGGACGAGGGCGGCCCCGGGATATTTCATTCGCTGATGTTTTCACCGGGGCGGAGGTAGGTGCCGCTCTTCCCCCCGGTCTTCTTCACCAGGCGGACCTGGCCGATGACCATGCCCTTGTCGACGGCCTTGGCCATATCGTAGATGGTCAGGGCGGCGACGGAGCAGGCGGTCAGGGCCTCCATTTCCACCCCGGTCTTGCCGACGGTGGCGACCCGGGATTCAATAAGCACCCGGCTCCCCGCCTCGTCGAAGGCAAAGTCCACGCTGGCGCTGGTGACCGGCAGCGGGTGGCAGAGCGGAATCAACTCGCCGGTCTTCTTGGCAGCCATAATACCGGCCACCCGAGCCACGCCGATCACGTCGCCTTTCGCCACGCCGCCAGACTGAATCAGGGCGAGGGTGTCAGGCTTCATCTGCACTTCGCAGCGGGCAACGGCCACCCGCTCGGTATCGGACTTGGCGCCGACATCGACCATGCGAGCCCGCCCGTGCTCATCAATATGGGTCAGCTCAGACATCGCCCTCAGCCCCCGATCCCATGCATGATGCGCCGGCTGAAATCCGCGTCGGCGTCGTCGAAGTTGTGCTCCAGGGGCTTTTGGAGGATGGCGCCCTTGAGGGCGGCAGCCAGTTCGTCCAGAGTCGCCTGCGGGCTGCGCAGCACCGGCTTGAGGTCGACTTCGTGGACGTGGCCCAGGCAGGGGTTGATCTTCCCGTCTGCTGAGAGGCGAATGCGGTTGCAGTCGCCGCAGAAGCATTCGGTGACGGCGGAGATGAAGCCGAGCGAGCCCTTGGAGCCGGGGATCTTCCAGTACTTTGCCGGGCCATTGCCCGCGACGCCTTTGCGGAGCGGCTCCAGGTCCTCGAAGGCGCCGATGAGGCGCTCGCGCATTTCAGCGGCAGGGACGAGGTTCTGCCACGTGAACTCGTAGGCTTCGGAGAAAGGCATGACTTCGATGTACCGGACGTGAATGGGCCGGTCGATGGAGAGCCGGGCCATGTCGATCAGTTCGTCGTCGTTCCAGTCGCGGATGACGACCATGTTGAGCTTGACGGGGTGCATGCCCACGGCGATGGCCGCGTCGATAGCCCGGGTGACGGCGTCGATGTCGCCGGAGAGGCGGGCCATTTTCTCGAAGCGGTCGGGCCGCAGGGTGTCGAGGGAGAAGTTGACCCGGTCGACGCCGGCGTCCTTCAGTTCCCTGGCCATGGGGGCGAAGAGGAGGCCGTTGGTGGAAAGGGAGAGGTCCTTGACGCCCATGGGCTTGAGCTTGGCCAGGAACTCCAGGATTCCGGCGCGGACCAGCGGCTCGCCGCCGGTGATGCGGATTTTGTCGACGCCGAGGGTGAGTCCGGCTTCGATGACGCGGAGGAGCTCGTCATAGCTGAGGTATTCGTCACGTGGCCGCAGCTGGACGCCCTGCATGGGCATGCAGTAGACGCACCGCAGGTTGCAGCGATCGGTGACGGAGACTCGCATGTAGCTGATTTTGCGGCCCCACTGGTCGATCACTCGTCTCACCTCTCTAGTGGATGTCGTCTTGGTTATAACGGCCGCCCTCCGGGTCAGGGCCACCGTGTGCGTCGCATGAGGCCGCCCCCGATGGCCCTGATCCGCTGGGCTCGGTTATTTCAATCCACCAAGCGGATTCGGCCTGCGTTCGACACATCGTAGCCGCCGAGCTCAGCTACGGCTCGCTTGAACGGTTCCTGGGCAAGGAGGTTTAGCACTGCCTGGACACCCGGGTGGTCCTGTTGATCCAGCGGGATGCAGAGTTCGTAGTCTTCCCAGGTAATCGGGACGAAGTCGAGGTCCAGGGCCTTGGCGGCGCTCAGGATGCCGAGTCCGGTGTCCGCCGCGCCGCTTTTCACGGCGGCGGCGACGTTCAGGTGGGTGAACTCTTCCCGGGTGTAACCCTGCACCCGGGCAGGGTCGATGCCTTCCTGCTTGAGGTGGTAGTCCAGGAGGAGCCGGGTGCCGGCGCCCCGCTGCCGGTTGACGTACGTGACGTCGGGCCGGGCGAGGTCGGCAAAGGTCCGGATATGCTTGGGATTGCCTTTCGGCACCAGGAAGCCCTGTTCACGGCGGGCCAGCAGGGCCAGCAAGGCGGGGCGCCCCAGGTAGCGCTTGACGTAGCTAACGTTGTAGTCGCCCGTGGCCTCGTCCAGCAGGTGGACGCCGGCCATGTGGGCCTCGCCGCGCTTCAGGGCCATGAGCCCGCCCAGCGACCCCACATGGGCGCTGGAGAGGAAGTGGTTGGCGGCGGTGCGGCGCAGGAAGCTGGACATAAGGTCCAGGGCCGTATCATGCGAACCGATGGAGACCACCGTCTCCTGAATCTCAGCGAGGGGCCGGAGCAGTTCCACGCTGACGTCCTGCCCTTCGCCAATGCCTTCCCGGCCGGCGGGCACCACCAGCAGGCCGTCCGCCCGCACCAGCGAGGAGATCACGCCGGCGCCCCGGGAAATCGGCGTGGCGACCAGCTTCTCACCGACCCGTCCCAGCTTTACCCGGACGTACTCCTCCACGCCCATGGGGCTGGTGAGGCGGCGGGCCAGGGTAGCCGTGGCGGAAGGCCGCTTCGGCACGGGAATGCCCAGGTGCCGGTAAATCAGGGGCCGGACGAATAACTCGGACGTGAGCCAGGTGCTGACGGGATAGCCCGGCAGCCCGATGACCGGCTTGCCCTTGATGATGCCCAGCATCACCGGCTTGCCCGGCTTGATCGCCACGCCGTGGGCCAGCACCTGCCCCAGCTCGGCCAGCACGTGGACGGTGAAGTCCTCGCTGCCGGCGCTGGAGCCGGCGTTGACGATGACGATGTCGCCCCGGTCGACGGCCTTCATAACCGTCTCTTTGATCTGTTCGTATTTGTCGGGCACAATCGGGTAACGAATGGGCACGCCGCCCCACTCCGCCACCTGGCTGAGCACCACCCGGGAGTTGAACTCGATGATCTCCCCGGCCTTTGGGTCGGTCTTCGGGTTGACCAGTTCCGACCCGGTGGGAATGAAGACGACCCGCGGCCGCTTGACGATGGGAATTTCGAGAATGCCCGCGGCCAGCAGGGCGCCCATGTCCTGGGGCCGGATGCGGTGCCCTTCGGGCAGGATGATCTCCGTAGCGACCACATCTTCCCCGATGGGCCGGATATGCTGCCAGGGGGCCGCCGGGGCGAGAATCTCGCAGCGGGCGCCCTGCCCGTGGCCTTCGTCCACGAGGTTCACATCTTCCACCATGATCACGGCGTCGCAGCCCTCGGGCACGGGGTCGCCCGTATCAACCCAGACCGCCTGCTCGCCGAAGGTCAACGTGACGGGATTCGTCTCCATCGCCTGGAAAGTGTCCCGGGCCCTGACGGCCACGCCGTCCACGGCGGAAGCATGGTAATGAGGCGCAGAAATGTGGGCGGTGATCGGCCTGGCCGTCACCCGGCCCAGGGTCTCTTCCACGGGCGCAACCCGCTCGATGTGTCCCCAGCCCGAAGCAGTAAGTAGCGCATGGAGCCGGGTGAGGGCCTCCGACACGGAGACCGACTCGAGATAGATCTTGCGTCTGCTCATACCAGTACCTCCACGTCGACCCACTCGCCGGCCAGGATACCTTCTTTGCCGCTGGAGATGGTGACCAGTCCGTCCGCCCTGACCAGCGTGCTGATGAGGCCGCTTTTTCCGTGAACGGGCTCCGCCCAGACTTCGTCGCCTTCCCGCCGCAGCCGCACCCGAATGCAGTCCGTGCGCCCCGTGGCGGAGGCAACGTTCTTCGTCATGCGGGCCCGCACGGCCGGCCGGAACGCGGGTTCCGCCGCCAACCCCTGCAGTTGCCGGAGCAAGGGCGCCACCAGCAGGCCATAAACGACCTGAGCGCTCACCGGGTGCCCCGGCAGCCCGATGACGGGCTTGCCCTGCGCTACGGCGAGGATCGTGGGCTTGCCGGGCTTCAGCTTGACGCCGTGAACCAGAATGCCCGGTTCGCCCAGTTCAGCGATCATTTTGGATGTAAGGTCGCGGGTGCCCACGCTGGAGCCGCCCGAAATTAAGATGACGTCGTAAGTAAGCCCCCGCTGCAGCATCTCCCTGACGGCTTCCTCAGTATCGGCGGCCTTCCCGAGATAAGTAGGCACGGCGCCGTCCCGCCGGGCGAGGGCGGTGAGGGCGGCGGCGTTGGATTCCCGAATCTGCCCGGGCCCCGGCTCCCGCTCGGGGTCGACCAGTTCGTCCCCGGTGGAGATAATCGCCACCGTGGGGCGGCGGATCACATCCACCTGCAGGATGCCCGCCGACTGCAGGAGGGCCAGCTCCTGGGCCCGGACCTGGTGCCCAGCGGGCAGCAGCACTTCGCCGGCGCGGGCATCTTCGCCTTTATGCATCACGTTCTCGCCGGGGGAGACGGGGCGGGTAATGCCGATTTCATCTTCCGCCAGCGCTTCGGTATACTCAACCATCACCACGGCATCGGCGCCGTCGGGCAGGGCGCCCCCCGTGCTGATGCGCTGGGCCTGGCCGGCATGCAGAGGAAGAACCGGCGCTTCGCCCATCAAGATTTCGGCCGTTACCTTCAGGTAGGCGGGAAGCCCGTCGGAAGCGCCGAACGTATCCGCCGCCCTGACGGCGAAGCCGTCCACGCTGGTGCGGGCAAACGGGGGCAGGTCGGCCGGTGCCGCCACGGGCGCCGCCGTGACACGCCCAAGCGCATCCGCCAGGCGAACCGTCTCCGCCGCCGGTCTGACCTGGGCGCACGCCGTCAGAAACAGCCTGCGTGCATCCTCTACCGGTTTGAGCTCGAAAAACTCCATGCTGTAACCCCTCCCAGGTTGGAAGACCGGCGGGGTGCTGATCAAAAAAGCCATCTTCCCGCAGGAGATGGCAGAACAGACCCGGCCGGTCGCGTGACCACCAGAAGTTCCGCCCCTTTCCAATGCGGGAGGCTCTGCAGTTTCCGGCAGAACCCTCGCCCGGGCCAATGCCCGGGTCCGGTCGGACAGCCGTGGAGAGCTTTAGGCTGAGCGACTCGGGACGTCAGATATGCAGTTAGGCTTCGTCTCTTTTGATTATACGGCCAGCGAATTGGGCCGCGCAAGCAGACATCCGCGGTTCGGGACATACGTACTACTGAATCGGGCAGATGTTGGCTCGCAGGAGTGGTAGTTTTGGCAAGGGAAAACCGGCTAGATTCCGGTGTACAAGTATTCCGGGTGGCTGCGACCTACGTCGGCACGGTGGTCGGCGCCGGCTTTGCCTCCGGCCAGGAGACGCTCCGCTTCTTTGCGTCCTACGGCCGCACCGGGCTGCTGGGCATCGCAGTGGCGACGGTCCTGTTCTGCGGGTACGGCATATTGGTCATGGATCTGGGGCGCCGCCTCCGGGCCCGGTCCCACCGGGAGATCCTGCACCACGCCTGCGGCCCTGTGCTAGGGCGCATCATGGACGGCATCATTACGCTGTTCCTCGGCGCCACGCTCACGATCATGATCGCCGGGGGCGGGGCCGTGTTCGCCGAGCAACTGGGGCTGCCCCGGGGCGTCGGGACGATATTGACCGCTGCCCTGACCGGCCTGACGATTCTCGCAGGCATGCGGGGCATTATGGCGGCCAACTCGGTGGTGGTGCCGCTGCTGACGCTGGCCATCGCGGGGCTGTCGGCTGCGACCATCAACTATCACGGCATGGCGGATATTATCGCCAGAGCCGTGCCCTGGCCCCTGCTGGCGCCGGTGCACTCCTGGTTCGTAGCTTCGTGGCTGTACGTGGGGTATAACCTCGTGCTTGCCATTTCGGTGCTGGGTCCCCTGGGAGCGGAGGTGAACAACCGCCGGACGCTGATTGCCGGCGGTCTGACCGGCGGACTAACGCTCGGTCTGCTGGCGGTGGGCATCAAGCTGGCCGTCTCCGCCCATATGCCCGACATCGGCATGGTGGAAGTGCCCATGCTCCATCTGGCAAGGCTGCATCCGGTGCCCGTGCAGTGGTTCTACACGTTGATTCTCTGGGCCGAAATCTACACGACGGCCATCGCCTGCGCCTATGGCTTCGCGGGGCGGGCGTCAGAAGTGATGCGGACCGGCTACCGGGGGGTGGTCGTCATCACCATCGCCCTGGCGCTGTTCGGGAGCGGCATCGGCTTCAGCACCCTGCTCGCCGTCCTCTACCCGCTGTTCGGCTTTGTGACGATGATTGTCCTGGCGGGGCTGGCGTTCATGTGGGTGCGCAGGGCGTAAGCGCCGGGCGCCCCTTCGGGCGGGGCGCCCGGCGCTGATGCTACCTGCGCACCATCGGGGTGGCGGTGCCATCGGGGTTGTAAGTGTAGAAGCCCCGGCCGGTCTTCTTGCCAAGGTAGCCGGCCTGCACCATCTGCACCAGCAGGGGGCAGGGCCGGTACTTGGAGTCCTTGTAGCCCTCGTACAGCACGTTCATGATGTACAGGCACGTGTCCAGCCCAATGAAGTCCGCCAAAGTGAGCGGCCCCATGGGATGGTTCATGCCCAGCTTCATGACGGTATCAATCTCCTCCACGCCGGCAACGCCTTCGTAGAAGCAGAAGATCGCTTCGTTCAGCATGGGGAGCAGCACCCGGTTGGAAATGAAGCCCGGGAAGTCGTTGACGGAGACGGGGGTCTTGCCCATCTGCTCGGCCAGCGACTTGATGTTGTCGTAGGTCTCGTCGGACGTTGCGATGCCGCGGATCACTTCCACCAGCTTCATGACCGGCACCGGGTTCATAAAGTGCATGCCGATGAACTGGGCGGGCCGCTTCGTGGCGGCAGCCAATTGCGTAATGGGCAGGCTGGAAGTGTTGGACGCGAAAATCGCACGCGCGGGGCAGATTCCGTCGAGTTCCTTGAACAGCTTCAGCTTCACGTCGAGGTTCTCGATAACCGCCTCAATGACCAGATCGACCTCAACCGCAGGCGCCAGTTCCGTGGTGCCGGTGATCCGCCTCAGAATGGCCGCCTTCTCTTCGGCCGTCTTCCGACCCTTGTCCACGTCCCGGGCGAGGATCTTGTCGATGCCGGCCAGACCTTTGTCGACAAACTTCTGCTCGATATCCCGGAGGATCGCCTTCAGCCCGGCCTGAGCAGCCACCTGCGCAATGCCCGCACCCATCTGCCCAGCCCCGACCACCATGATTGTCTGAATCGCCATGCTTGAACCTCCCGTAGAGAAACTCAAGTACCTACCCAGATAACCGCCGAAAGCTTGGACCGGTGTGTGTGCGGGGCCAGGGGGAAGCGAGGACGATTTCACCGGTAAGTCGCTCCGGAGCGACGACGCCCTCAACCAACTCACCCGACCTACCCACAATCACCCCACTCGCACCACCGTAGCTTCCCCCTGACCACCACCCGAACAGATCGCGGCAAGCCCATACCCACCACCGCGACGACGCAGCTCATATACCAGATGCATCAATATCCGCCCACCACTCGCACCGATGGGATGCCCCAAGGCCACCGCTCCGCCGTTGACATTGACGATCTCCGGGCTGCACTCCAGCAGCTTGATCGACGTCAACGTCACGGCGGCAAACGCCTCGTTGATCTCCACCAGATTCAGATCCTTCGCCGCAAGGCCCGCCTTCTTGAGCGCCTGGAACCCCGCCCGGGCCGGCACCGTGTGCAAGTACTTGGGCTCCTCCGAGTACTGCCCCTGCCCCACGATCGTTGCGAGAATCTCCAGGCCCAGAGCCTCGGCGCGCTCCCGCGACATCACCACCAGGGCGCTGGCGCCGTCCGACAGGCCCGGGGCGTTGCCGGCCGTAACCGTGCCATCCTTCTGGAACGCGGGCTTCAGCCCTGCCAGCTTCTCTAACGAAGTCTCCCGCCGGATCGACTCATCTGCGCCGAACGGCACCGGATCGCCCTTCCGCTGGGGCACCGGCACCGGGATGACTTCATCCGCAAACCGCCCGCCGTCCCACGCGGCCATCGCCCGCTGATGGCTCCGGAACGCCCACTCGTCCTGCGCCTGCCGGCTGATGCCGAATTCCGCCGCCACCTCGGACCCATACACGCCCATGTGGCAGCCGCCGAACGCGCAAGTAAGCCCGTCGTGCACCACCGCATCGATGATCTCGCCGCTACCCATCCGCAGTCCCCACCTGACCTTAGTCAGGTAAAAGGGAGCGTTGGACATCGACTCCATGCCGCCCGCCACAACGATCTCGGCGTCGCCCGCCCGGATCATCATGTCTGCCAGATTGACTGCGCGCAGCGAAGACGCGCAGACCTTATTGACCGTCTCCGACGGAACGCTGACCGGCAGCCCAGCCTTGTAGGTGGCCTGGCGGGACGGAATCTGCCCGGCTGCCGCCTGGACCACCTGGCCCATGAACACGTTGTCGATTTCGGCTTCGCGCCCTGTGAGCCCGGCCCGCCGGACCGCCTCCCGGATGGCTACCGCCCCCAGGTCGGTCGCGGCGAGCTCCTTCAGACCCCCGCCGAAAGCGCCGAACGGCGTCCGCACGGCGCTGACGATGACCGCCTCCCGCTTCACCGGTATATCCCCCTCAACCGTCCGATTATTAGCAACCCTCACCATTATACCGAAGCGGGGCAGGGGCTGTCGCCCCCGCCCCGTTCTACCGGGTGATCGCTTTTTCAATCTGTTCCGCCGCCTGGCTGTCCAGATCGCGGGCCTGCAGAATCAACTGGGCAAGCTCCTTTCGCACCGCCGGATCAGCAAACTGCCGGAACGCCTCCGGATTGCCGCCCCCGCCGCTAAGTTCCCGCAGCCGTTCGAGCAGATCATGCTCCTGCGTGTAAAGGTCGGCTGCCGCGAGCAGGTCTGCCCGCATGGCGGGCTCGCCCTCCGCCATGGTCCGCAGGAAAATGGCGGCCCGCAGCCGGCACTCTGCCAGAACGGCAGCCACCGCGTCGTGCACTTCGTGGTGGGCGCGCTTGGCCGCTTCGCCGCCGAAGGGAAAGCTCTCGCCTCTCAGCACCTGCTTGGCCCAGACAGGATAGGCCGCCAGCCCGCTGTGGCGCCCGAAGGCCTTTGGCGTCCGGATGATCTGCAACGCCCAGCGCAGGGTATCGCGGTTCCGCTCGCCCGCTGCGGCGGACTGCACCTTATCGCGGACGATAATCAGCGCCTTCGTGTCGCGACCCCATCGGGGCTTGCGGAAATACCCGGCGGGTTCGAAAGTGACCCCGGTATTGAACTCCGGGTCGTCCTGGAAGTAGCTCCAGCCCAACACCACGTCGCCGCCTTCATCGTACCCGGTAATCAGGCAACAGACAGGCGGCCCGACCACTCCGAAGCCAAGGACCGGGCGCCCGCCCCGCAGCGACTCGGCGATCTTCGCCCGGAAGGTCGTATCGTCGCTTCTGCCCGTCTTCGGTACGACCTCGTAGGTGTAGCCGACCGACTCGAAAGCCCGGCGGATGATCTCCCGGGGATCGGCGACCATCATCAGGTCGGTGTTGTTGATGTGCCAGCCCGTCTTCCATAGGAGCCCAAAGGCCATTCCGGAGGCGCCCAGAATGTGTACGTTGGCGTAGTTGAGCCGCCACCTTGCCCCATGCGCCTCCAGGGGCAGCCAGGGGTAATCGTCGCCCATGTATCGAACACAGGCGGCCAGACAGCTCGGGAATGGAATCTGCTCGGGACACTGGTCTCCGCCGTTGTAGAAGCCCACACGCGGCACGTTCTCCAGCATGTAACGAACCGGAGAGCCAACTGCTTTTGCAGCGCTCACTTCATTCACTCCTTCCAACACCGCATCTTTGGAATGGTACAGACCCGAGTGCGGCAGCGTGGTGGCGAATTCGCCATGTTGCCGAAGCGCCCCGGGAGTTATGCCGTAAACCCGCTGAAATGCACGTGTAAACACTTCCTGCGATTCAAAGCGATAGTCCATGGCGATATCGAGAATCCGGCGGTGTGACCGCGCCAGGTCATACGCAGCACAAGCGAGCCTACGCCGGCGTACGAAGTCTGCCAGGGTGCATCCCGTCACTTTCGCGAAAATGCTGTGAAAATGGGAAACCGAGAAATGAACGGCACCGGCCACATCTTCCGCGCTGAGCTCTTCCCGCAAGTGGCCCTCAATATAATCCAGCGCCAGTCGGACGCTGCCTACATGATCCATTTGTGCATGCCTCCGCGTCTCCACCTGGTTTGAGCATACCATACGGTTATTTCGCATTTTGATGTTTTTTCTGATGAGTTGGCCCCTGATGATGAGAGGGGAGGCGACCGGGCATAAGGGTTCAGCCACCAAGGGGAACGCTCTGAGGATGCGTGAGGACGGCTGGAGGTGCCTGGAGAGGCCCCGGAGGACGTCCGGGGGAGACCCGGGGGAAGCCCGGAGGATACCCTGAGTAAACCAAAGGGCCGGCTGGAATGCCGGCCCGTGTTCGGGTCAAACAGGATTGCGGGTTCCCAGTCTGCACATGGCACCTTTCGGGCTCCTCGATTCCGGAGCCCTTTGCCGGGAGTGGCACCGAAAGGCAACCACCACCAAGGCGTGTATGCACCTGCGCACATGCTGGAGGCTACCGCAACGGACACGGCGCTGCCCACCGTCCAGGCACAGGCTGCGGCGCAGCCTCCTTGCATGCGCGTGAGATCAAGGGGGAGACAAAGGTAAGGACACCTCGCACCGCTACAATGGTTATCTCTCTCACCGGCATCCTGCTCCTCGGACCGGAATTGCGTTGTTGTTGGAGAGCATCGACATACCGCAGGGCGGTCCGGAGTATTGTCTTTGAGCAAGTGCTCCAGTCAGGAGGGCGGCCATTTCTGGAGACTACGGTGGCTGGACTGCTAACTTTGGGACTCCTCATCCGGTTTATCGGGCCTTTGCTCGCAACCCTTCCCTCATTCGCCGCGTTCTGCTCGGCGGCCTCGGGGTAGGGTTTGGCACCTCGCTCATTCTCCGTGCCGGAGGCGCCCTCGATGGCTGTGAGATCCTTGGGCTGCTGATCCAGGATCGGTTTGGCCGCTCGGTGGTGTGGGTTCTGGCGGCAGCCAATGTCTTGTTTTTGGCGCCGCGATGAGGATGTACGGCCCAGCCTCCCAACCTAAGGGAACGCCCGACGAACGGCTGCGGGCATGGCGACGGAAAGGGCTCCAGGCTGGATCTGGACCGCGTATTCACCACAGTTGCCGGGGTCGCCATCCAGATGCATCCGGGCGGCTCCGCAGACCCGAACACGAATGCGCTCCCCACATGCCATGCGAACTCTAGGATGGAAGACGTGGGTGCCGGTGTACACCTGGCGCAGCAGGGTAAGGATCTCAAGTCGACTCAGCGCGCCGGCGATGCAGACATCCAGTTTCCCATCATCATGGCTCGCATATGGGGCAATTCGCATCCCGCCGCCATAGTGCTGTCCATTGGCGACAACCACTAAGGTCGCGGGGCCGGTGAAGCGCTGATCATCTACGGTAACCTCCACCTTCATCGGCGCATATCGGCCTATGGTCCGGAGGGCGCCCAGTAGATAGGGCAGTGTTCCCCCAAGTCGTGTGGGGTAGGCACTGGCGGCAGCAGCCACCTCGGCGTCAAATCCGATTCCGGCTGCATTGATGAAGTGGCGCCCATCGTCGACGAGGCCCAGGTCGATTCGTTGCGTCTCCTTCCCCAGGGCTATCTCCAATGCGGCAGGCAGATGACGCGGCAGTCCGCAGTTCCGGCCGAAATCGTTGCCGGTGCCCGCACAGACCACGCCCAGGGAGGTGCCGGTGTGTGCGAGCTCACCGGCCACTGCCGCAAGGGTCCCGTCCCCGCCCACCGCAATGACCCGTTCGATTCCGGCTCTTGCCGCCTCGGCGGCGACTCTGCGGGTTGCCGGACAGCTGGCCGGCACTGCCACATCGTACTGCAGAGCACGTGGGATCATCTTCTCAATGTGCTTCCACGTTCTCAATGCGCGGCCCCGTCCTGCCGTTGGGTTCACAATGAACAACACTCTCATCATCTGCAGTCCACGCGGTCGCTGACGACGGTTGGACCGCGTCGTGACAGCAAGGAGCCGCTCACCGCGATCACAGCAAGGCTTCCAACCTGCGCCGCGGTGAGCCCGGCTAGGATCGGCCGCGTATCCCCGCGGAGGAATTCCAGGGCAAATCGCCCGGTCGAATAGAGGACGGCATACAAGAGGAAATGGCGGCCCGCCGGTCCTTTCTGGTTGCTCCCCAAGCGCAGCATGACGGCCATCAGGGCCAGGTCGAAGACGCCCTCGAAGACCTCCGCCGGCCAAAGTGGCTGAGAGCCGTAGGCCAGGTAGGCGTTCGTCCCTGGAGCATGGACGATCCCAAACGCGGTCCCAGTGGGCCTGCCGTAAGCGTCACCGTTCATGGTGCACCCAAACAGACGACCAATCGCCTGACCCAGCAGCAAGGCAGGGGCACACTCATCGAGAAACCGCCCGAGGGGAATCTTGTTCACGCGGCTGAAGACCCAGGCGGCCGCGAGTCCCCCGGCTACTCCCCCCTGAATCGAAAGACCGCCCTCCCAGATTGCATAGATCTCATGGGGCACCTCCCGGTAGTAGGGCCAGCGAAAGGCTACTTCCCAGATGCGGGCGCCCAGGACGCCACCGATCAATGCCCAGAGGGAAAAATCGATGTACTGATCGGCCCAGGGTATACCCCTCCTCCTCCCCAGCCAGGCAGCAAAGCACGCGCTGGCGACAATCGCAGTGGAGATGGCCAGACCGTAAGCCCTCACGGGGAACGCACCAATGTGGAACAAAACGGGATGCAACACCCACGACTCCTTTCACGGTTGTCCATAAGCCGCAATCAGTCCCGCTGAGCCCCGGCGGCGGCGATCCCGGTGTAGAACCGGTCAACCAGAGCCGGGAAAGCCGAGCCCAGGCGGGTCGCAGCGGCCAGCCTCCGGGGTACAGTGACCTCAGGCAGCCGCTGCTCCACGACCATTTGGATTGCTCTGGCCACTCGCCCGGCCGTCAGCACGGGAGTTCCGGGAGGCAGCGGATAGTACGTACCGCCCAGTCGCTCCCGAACCATGGGCGTATCTACCGGACCCGGGAACACTAATCCAACATGAATACCTTCCGGTCGCAACTCCTGTCTCAGTGCTTGTGAATAGCCGGTAATGGCGAATTTGCTTGCTGCATAGGCAGCCATATAGGGTGGTGCTAACCTTCCGGCCACTGACGACACATTCACGATCACCGGCGCGGAGCCGCGCCGCAACAACGGTAAGCAGGCGTGAATGACCCCAACAGTTCCCAAGTAGTTCACTCGAATGAGTCGTTCGGCCACCTCAAGCCCAAGCTCGTCTGCCCGCCCGATTTCTAACTGCCCGGCACAGTTGACCAGGACGTCAAGGCGGCCCGTCATTCGCTCAACTTCTGCAGCAATCATGCTGACTTTAGCGGGGTCAGACACATCGGCGCCGATGGCAGTGGCCGGGAAGTCTCCGGCAGCTGCCTGCAGCCGGTCAGTGTTCCGGCCCACGAGGTACAGGTGTGAGGCCGACGGTGCCAGGGTGTGGGCAGCCGCAAGACCGATGCCGCTTGAGGCTCCTGTGATCAGTACAACCCGCTTGTCCCTCTCCAAACCGTTCTGCATCCTTTCATCTGCCGAGCTACGCCATGGGCACTTGCGGCTGAAGCCGTCCCGTGATCCGCTCAAAGATGTCTGGCAGGCTGCGGCCCGTGATGGTGAGCCCATGGTTTTTCAGGCCAACGACTGCGCGAGACGGGTCTGGTTCCTTGCGGACCAGTTCTGCAACCTCTCTGGCCAGCTCCGCCGTTCCGCAGGGGTAGTTCACCGAGGTACTGGGGACACCGTCCATCCAGGCGTGGACGTGGACGATCGCTCCCACAGCAGGGTGCTCCTTATATAGCATCCAGTGTTCGATGGCGTCAACCGAAGCTCGGCGTGGCTCCACATTGGGAGGTACGCTGACATGCATGGCTCTACGGTCTGGGTCAAAGCCGGTGATGAGCAGCATATCCCGGCCTACCACCTGCATGTTTCCTTTGTCGACACCACTGGCACTCATCCAAAACGAATGGTCATCATGCCTGACGCTGAGATTACCGTAGCTGAGCCCGCCCAGACCGAACAGCCGCTTTACATGGGCCATATCGCGAGGGGGAAGCAGTTCGGAAATGGGGAATGGCGCAGGGAGCAGATTCATCTGGTTAAGCTGTTGGCCGGCAAACCGAAGTGCCCGCGTCCTGGCGTTTCCGTTCCAAAGCTCCGGGAGAAGATCCTGGTGGAAAATGTTGTTCACGACAAGCTGCGATGTAGCCAGTGGCGTCAGCCGGCGGTAAACGTAGCCAAAATACTCGGTTTCGTTGCATGTTTCAAAGGGCACAGAGTAGCAGCCCTGCTCCAGCGTGACAAAGTACGTCTGAAAGCTGTGCTCTGACTCGCTCACAAGGCAGATGAGCAGATTTGACAGGGACCGAATAAGGATCGGATAGGCTGCTCTGAGAAGATCGGCCGGCATATCATTTACTTCCACAACCGCTACGACAAAGGTTCCCTGTGCTCTCCGGCGCACCGGACGGGGGCGCTCGGGCGTTGTGAAGTTAATAATCAGACTGGGTACCCCTTCCCCAACCGGGACGACGGCATGGCCATTGGCGCGGAGCATCCGCTCCAGTCCATCGGCAAACCAGCTCAGTTTTCCACCCGTGGGCCGCCGGGCGACGATCATTCCTACGGATACGGTTGGGGCAGGAGTCGGCCAGGGAACTTGGGACAGCAAAGGACATCCCTCCATGGAAATGGGTAACAAGAGGATAGCATCTCATGTTTGGCGGCACCTGATACCTGTGTTTCAGTAATTCGGGCACTGAAACGGCTCACTTTCCAGTGGTGATGTGCAGGTAGGTGCCCTGCGCAGACTCAGCAGAGGCCACGGCCTGCGGCCGACAAAAACAGAGCAAGCGCCAAAACCCAAGGTCTGGCGCTTGCTCGTCATCATTGGCCCGCATCCACTACCGACCGGTGGAATATGTACCAGCGCTCACACTTCCCCGGATCCCACCCCAGTGGCGCCAGCAAAGGCTCACACCGCAGCGGCAGACTGGCGCACCACTTCGTAAGCCCCTTCTCCCGCCCCCACCGGGCGGCGTATGCCAGCAAATCGGCAGCCGCTTCCGGGGTCCCTTCCAGCCTGCGCACATAGAGCTGCTCTCCCCAACAGGTGCGCAGCAGCATCACGCCCTCCAGCCCCGCCGGCCCTTCGACCACAACCAGGTCATCCAGGTCCCAGTCGCCCGGGCCGGCATACGAGAAGCCATAGGGATATCCCCGGGCCGGAACGACGTCAGCTAGCACCTGGCCCGACAGCCGTTCCAGGAAGGCTTCCAGCGCCGGTATATCCCCCGGGCGCCCTGCCCGGGCCCGCCCCGGCGCCGGAAGGGCCTCCGGCGCCGCCTGCTCTTCGTAAATGAACCACGGTCCTAAGTTGGCAAACCCGTTCTTCTCCACCGTCCGGTGGGCACGCTTGTTGGCATAGGCGCTCGCGAGCCACAGGTGCCTGGCGCCCCTGTGGGCCGCATCTGCGACCTGTAGCCCGGCATACACGGTACCAACGCCTTGCCCCTGCATATCGGGGTGAACGCGCATCGCATAGAGGAACACGTTGTCGGGGCCGACCCAGTCCTCGGCGTGGCATGCGACAATCCGACCGTCCAGTTCGGCGACATAGAGGTCGCTGCCCACAACATCATCAAAAATGTGCTGCACAAAATCGTCCGGGTTAATCGCCCGCACCAGGGCCACGACCGCATCCTTATCAGCCGGGGTTGCCTTGCGCACCCGAATCGGGGAGATCATCGCACTGCTTCCTCCTTAACCGGACGGCGACGGCTGATGCCGACCACTACACCGGAAGCAATCATCAGGGCGGTCAGCGACGAACCGCCCGACGAAATGAACGGCAACGGCACCCCGGTGTTAGGCACCGTCCCGGTGACCACCGCCACGTTCAGGCACGACTGCACGGCCACCCATGAGGTAATGCCCGTTGCCACCAGCGCCGAATACCGATCCGGCGCCCGGGCTGCGATGCTGAACCCGCGCCACGCCAGCAGGGCGAAGAGCCCGAGCACCGTCAGGGCTCGGACCATGCCAAGCTCCTCGGCCACGATTGCGAAAATGAAGTCGGTCTCCGCCTCCGGGAGGCGGTTGTCCAGCTTATAGGTCGAGCGGCCCAGGCCCACGCCCGTCAGCCCGCCCTGCGACATGGCCGACAGCGACCGCACCGTCTGATAGCCGCCTTCCTGCCGGTGTTCCTCGGCCCAGGGGTTCCACCACGACAGCAGGCGGTCGCGCTGGTGATCCGTCGTCCACGCCAGGGCAAAGACCAGCGCCGCCAGCACCACCACACCCTTGATCAGCGTCCCCCAGCGGATCCCGGCGGCCAACAGCATGCAGAACGCCGTCCCCGTCAGCACCAGTGCGGTACCCAGGTCGGGCTCCTTGTAAATCACGCCGGCAAAGGCACCCAGCACGCCCAGGAACGTCAGCCACCGGCGCCCGTTCATCTTTTGCGCCCGTTGATCCAGGTACTGAGCGGCAAACAGAATGAACGCGAACTTGGAGATTTCCGAAGGCTGGATCTGCCCCACGCCGGGAATTCGCAGCCACCGGTAGGCCCCATTGACTTCCACCGCAAGAGGATTACGCTCCTTGAGCAGCAGGGATGCCAGCACCAAAAAGCACACAATCAGCAAGCCGGGCGCCGCTGCCCGCCAGAAACCCATGGGCAGACGGGATGCCACCAGCATGCCCGGCACCCCGATTCCCAGCCAAATGCCCATCCGTACCAGTGACGAAATCCCCTCAATGGCGGTCGTGCTGTACACCATGATCATGCCCACGCTGATCAGCCCGACCAGCGCCGCAACGTAGGTCAGGTCCGGGCGGTCCAGGGTAGACGGCACTTCTGCCGGGGGCCGGGAAGGCCTGAGTTCACGGACATTGGAGCCCCGGCGGGCCTGCGACCTTTGGGGGCGAACTGTCGACACCTGGCTTCCCTCCTCCATACGTACCTTTCATAACTTGGGCATTTACGGCGTTTGTCCTGCCGATAGACAAAAGAAAGGACCGTTCCGACAAAAGTTGCCAGAACGGTCGAGATGTAGACAAGTCCTACACATTATTCTCAGGCATATCAACCCGCCGGATGTCGGCGCCCAGCTCAGCCAGCTTTTCGGCCATGCCGTGGTACCCCCGGTCGAGATACTGCACGCCGCCCAGTTCGGTCACCCCATCGGCAGCCAGCGCGGCGACAACCAGCGCTGCGCCGCCCCGAATATCCTTGGCTTCTACCGGAGCCCCAGTAAACCGCTCAACACCGCGGATAATGGCCGTGTTCCGATCTACCTTAATGTTTGCACCCATCCGGATTAGCTCGTTCACAAACCCAAACCGGTTCTCGAAAATGGTCTCCTGCACGACGCTGATGCCGTCGGCCAGGCTCATGAGCGCCGCCCAGGGGCTCTGCAAGTCAGTGGGGAAACCGGGGTGAACTTGCGTCTCCACGTCGGTCGCAAGGACGGGACGGTGCGCCCGCACCCGAATGGCGTCCTCCAGTTCCTCCACGTCCTGTCCGGCCTCCCGAAGCTTGGCGATGACCGTGTTCAGGTGTTCGGGAATGCAGTTTTCAATGTAGACGTCGCCACCGGCGGCCGCAGCGGCCAACATATAGGTACCCGCCTCAATGCGGTCGGGGATCACTTCGTGGCGGCAGCCATGCATCTTTTGGACGCCCTCCACCCGGATCATGTTGGTGCCGGCGCCGCGCACGCGGCCACCCATGCCGTTGATGAAGTTGGCCAAGTCGACAATTTCGGGCTCGCAGGCGGCGTTCTCCAACATGGTAATGCCGGGCGTCAGGGATGCGGTCATCATCATGTTAACGGTGGTGCCTACGCTTGCCCGGTCCACGTAAAACCGGCCGCCCTGCAGACGGACTTCATGGGCAATCATGGCCCCGTGCTCCACGGTGACCTCGGCGCCCAGGGCCTTGAAACCCTTAAGGTGGAAATCAACTGGCCGCGCGCCGATTTCGCAGCCCCCGGGGCATGCCACTTCACCTTTGCCAAGGCGCGCCAGCAACAGACCCATGACATACGTGCTGCCGCGGAGCTTACGGGCAATGTTGTACGGAGCTACGTGGTTGGTCAGTCTGGCGGCTCGGACCCGGAGGGTGTTCTCCTCCAGCCAATCCATTTCGCAGCCCAGTTCCTTAAGAATCAGGCACAAATGATGAATATCGCTGTTTGAGGGAACATTATCGAGAATGGACTCACCCTCAGCAGCCAAGGCGGCAGCAGTCACAATCGGCAGGGCGCTGTTCTTAGCGCCGCCGATCGCAACCCGGCCTGACAGGGGGCGACCTCCACGTATTAGAAACTTGGTGGCCAACTTCGCACTTCTCCCCCTTCAATTGAGGGTTGACTCTATTATGCCCTTCCCGCCAGAAAGGGCATGCCACAAGCAACTGTAGCAGAATCCACGGACAGCGTAAAGAAGAAAAAGACCCCTTTCTTACTCAGCCCTTTTCCATCGGTATTTGACGTTAAGCTGGCCCAACCTGCTTACGCGGGCATCAATTTGTACGGTGACCGGCATTTCGCGCACGATGTCGCTCCACTGGTCTTCGCGGGCCAGGAAGGCAGCCGGGTCAGCCCGGAACAGATTTTGTCCGAAGCCGAAAATGTCCGCACCGGTCTCGCGCATCACGCCCACAGCCCGGTCAACGTTGGCACGCACCCTGCTGTCCAACACCCGGATCAGGCTCCTGATGTCGCCATCCCTGATCATCGTGTCGGTGCAAGTTACATCATTGACGTCTGCCACAACGTTAACCCGGATAACGCCTCTGGGCTTGCCACCCACCAGTTCAACATCAGCCTTGCCCTGGCCCTTGCGCAGCCGGTAGATGATCCGATTGTCCGGCTCTGGCTTGGGGCATTCGGCAGAGATGGCGCCGTGTCCCATTTGGTCAGTGCCCCATAAGGTGCCGCGAGTCTCGTCGGGGGTGAGCCAGCCTACCAGTTTGTCACCCCGGAATACCCCAGCGCCGCCGAAAACGATTTCATCGGCGTTCCCTTCGCTTTCCCGCAGCGCCCCTTCATCGTACACATCCGGCGGTTTGGGCGGAGGCTGATTGCCGCGCCGGAACAGCGGCAAAGTCAGATCGATCCCTTCCTCTTGCAGGGTATTGGCCGTTTCCGCAACCCGGCGAATGGGCGTGACGGAACTGCGCCTTAGCGCCGCATCATGATAGCCCAGCGGCCCCGCAGCCGGTATGTCCTGTCTGGGTCTTGCGCCAAGCAATTCGAAGGCCGAGCCGGACGCAATGCCAACAAAGGCGTTGGGTCTGATTTCCACACTCCTAAGCAGAAAGTCCATGACCGGCCCGATACCCTTGCGGGCCATCTCCTCTCCGAAGATGACCGCCCGAACATGCGCCAGTGTGAGCGAACGCGGCAGAACCTGGTCCAGTTTTGCCAGCGCGCCGTCAGGTGACGGCCCCCGCTCCGTTACCGTCATGACCTTGTGGCCCGGCGTCCCACCACCCCCACGTTCGCCGCCCTGGCGGCCAGGCAGCCAGATGTTCAGAGTAATCAGGTACTGACCCTCGGCCCAATCAACCCCCATCAGACCGGCAAACGAGACTTCCGTCAGTTCCCGGCGGCTCCAGCAGCCTGACAGCGTCATGAGCAATGCAAGCAGAACCGCCGCCATCCGCCGTAACCGCATAAGATCATTGCCTCCGTTCCTGGAAATCTTGGGCTTCCCGGGTGAGACCGGGCTCCGGCGCAGCCCCGCGCCCCTTGGGCGGCCGCGGCTTGCTGCCAAAAGCAGCGGAAATGTGCTTGCGCTGAAATGGAAACGTCGGAGCCATGTAGGGCACGCCAAGCGAAGTAAGGCCCGCCACGTTCCCGAGAGCAACCAGATAGCCCAGGAGCAGGCCGAAGAAGCCAAATGTGCTGGCGAGGAACAGCACGAAGAACCGGTAGTACGTGGCCGCATTGGCCAGCATGGTGCTCGGCAGAGAGAACGTGGCCACGGCAGTGGCAGACACGACGAGCACCATGGCGGGCGATGTCAGCCCCGAGCGAATGGCGGCGTCACCGATGACGAGGCCGCCTACGATACTTACCGTCGGACCGATAGCCCGCGGCAGGCGGACGCCGGCCTCACGCAGGATCTCGAACATGAGTGTCATGATGGCGGCCTCCACGGGGGGCGGCAATGGCGCCCCCTCGCGCTGGGCGAGCAGACTCAAGGTGAGCTGGGTCGGAAGAGCCTGCAGGTGGTAGGTGGTCACAGAGACATACAGCGCCGGAAGGGGAACGGCAATGTTGAACGCAATGAACCGGAGAAAGCGCAGGAAGGTCACAAACGGTCGCCACTCGTAGAAATCGTCGGCACTTGTGAACAAGTCCATGAACACGGCCGGTACGATCAAACAGCGGGGGGAGTTGTCCATGAGCAAGGCGATCCGCCCGGAGGACAGGTAGTGCGAAATGATATCAGGTCGCTCCGTAATCAGCACGGTGGGAAAGACGGACAGCGACCGATCTGCGATGGCTTCTGTCAGCTCAGTCACATCCTGCATGCCGTCCTGGACGATCTGGCTAAGCCGGGCGCGCACTTCATCCAACATGCGATCCGTCGGGCGACCTTTCAGATACACCATCGCGATTTCGAGCTTTGCCTTCGTGCCTACCCAGTGCGGTTCTATCCGGAGGTCCACTCCCGGGTACCTGCGCCGGAGAATGGCGAGGTTCATGACGTGAATTTCGGTGAGACTCTCCCGCGGACCGGAAATGCCCGATTCGGTTTCGGGGGGCATGATGGCTCTATGAGGGGGCTCTGCCACCTCAAGGGCGTAAACATCAGCCTTTCCGTCTTGTAGGAGGAGCACTTTCCCCCGGTACATGAACTCGATGGCCTGCACCACCGAGTTCATTTTTTGACTGCTGGGCGGCAGCCGGTCCGGCAGCCCATCCGGGCCCACTTCGCCAGCGATGATCGGTCGGATGACCAGCAGTTCGAGGCGGATCTGGTCCATTTCCACTTCGAAAAAGACCAGAAGGCATTCCGATCCGGACGGGTCTGGCATGGGCACACGCCGGAAAATGGCGCCCCGCTGCTGGCCGACCAGCTGACGGAGCAGCTGCTCGTTCTCCTTGAGGCTGGTACTGAACGTCTCTTTACCCGCCATAGGTCTGAGCTCCCTGGTTGGGCCTGCCCAGCTTGCGCACCCACGCCACAATCAGGAGCAGCGGCGGTAGAAACATGCCAAGGAAAGCGCCGCCGGGAAGGTAGACGTCCAGCACCCACTGGTCGAAGACGGGCTTGCTGTGCCATGCATATTCCGAGACACCAACCGTCAAAAGGGAAAAAACGGCCAAGAGCCAGTTGAACGGGATCTTCCTGGCCGGCGTCAATTGGCGGATGCCCTGAATACCCATCAGCAAGTAAATGCCGCATCGAACGTAGGCGCCGGCGAGCCACTGGTGAACCGCCAGCAGGTCGGTCCGCTCGAAGAACCGGGTCAGATTGACCATCAGCCAGTGCTGAAATGTTGGGTACGGCATGTTGAGCGCTACGCGATAGCCCAACGTGGCGATCGACCCGGCCATGGGGCCAGTCAGGGTGATGAATATGTAGACCAGTGCGATGAAGTACACCTTCATCAGCTTTCGGTAGTCGCCCTGCACAACGTATGCATCATACATGGGAAGGACCGAGCACTCCCCGAGGTAGCCCAGGCCCAGAAATGCCGATGCCAGGACGGGCCCATACCCTTTTTCAAAGAGCGGGAGCAGCAGGTGGTAATCTTTCGCCTGCAGCGTTCCAACCGAGACGAGCACCCCGAGACCGCTCAGCAGGGGGAGGGTAAACTGGTTGACGCGGGCGAGCACGTCCAGGCCGCCGGCCGCCGTATATGCCACTGCCGCCATGTATAACACGCCCATGACCCAGGACGGCGTCTCCGGCAGAATCGAGTCGACCATCCAGTCGGTGGTCATGCGGAGTGTAAACACAACAACCGTAAAAAAGTAGAGCACAAAGATGGCCGCGACCAGGTAGCCCGCATAGCCAAGGATTTTGGGGAGGAACTGCACGAGCGTGTCCCCGGGGAACATCCGCCGTAACTTGACAAATGACCAGAAGGCCAGAAGCCCGATCGGGAAAGCGACCACACCCGACAGCCAGGAGTCCCGGCCTCCGGCTCGTACGAAATGCGTAACGGCCAGCGCGTGCCCTGTCAAGGCGACGATACCGGCGATGAGCATTGCGGACTGCAGTGCGGAGATTTCCCAGCGCTTCAATCGTCGCACCCCCCTTGGATACTAGTCTCCAAGAGGGGAGGAGCGCTTATCCATGAGAAAAACACCCAATCCCCTCGGGGACTGGGTGTTCCTGTTCAGGAGCCGCTGTAGTTCGGCGCTTCCTTTGTGATGTGCACGTCGTGCGGATGGCTCTCCCTGAGGCCAGCAGCGGTGATCCGCCGGAACTTGCCGTTCTGCTGCAGGTCAGGAATGGTGGGTGTGCCGCAGTAGCCCATGCCGGCCCGCAGGCCGCCGATCAGCTGGAAGACGGTCTCCGCCAGGGCGCCCCGGTAGGGCACCCGGCCCTCAATGCCTTCCGGAACCAGCTTGGGCGCGCCCTCCTGGAAGTAGCGGTCGCCCGAACCCTGCTTCATGGCGCCAAGGGAGCCCATGCCCCGGTAGACCTTAAACGAGCGGCCCTGGAAAATCTCCATTTCGCCCGGCGACTCGTCGGTGCCGGCGAAGAGGCTGCCAATCATGATGGCGCTGGCGCCCGCCGCTACGGATTTGACGATGTCGCCCGAGTACTTGATGCCGCCGTCGGCGATGATGGGGATGTCGGCTTCCCGGGCGGCCTGTGCGCATTCCCAAATCGCCGTCACCTGCGGAACGCCGATGCCTGCCACCACCCGGGTCGTGCAGATTGACCCCGGCCCGATGCCGACCTTGACGGCGTCGGCGCCGGCGGCGATCAGGTCCTTGGCGCCCCGGTAGGTCGCCACATTGCCGGCAATTACCTGCACTTTGGGGAATGCCTTCTTGATGGCAGCCAGCGAATCGAGGATGCCCTTGGAATGACCGTGGGCGCTGTCGAGCACGAGAATGTCGACGCCGGCCTCAATCAGGGCGCCGGCCCGTTCCAGCACATCGCTGCTGACGCCGATGGCGGCGCCGCACAACAGACGGCCCCGGGCGTCCTTGGCTGAGTTGGGGTACTTCTTGGCCTTTTCGATGTCCTTGATCGTCAAGAGCCCCTTCAGCACCCCATGGTCGTCCACCAGGGGGAGCTTCTCCACCTTGCGGCGGCGCAGAATCTCCCGGGCCTGGTCAAGCGTGGTGCCCACGGGGGCGGTGATCAGGTTCTCTTTCGTCATAATGTTGGCCACGGGCTGGTGCCAGTTGTCCTCAAACCGGAGGTCCCGGTTTGTCATAATGCCCACCAGCTTGTGGGTGCCCCGCTCCACCACCGGCGTACCGGAGATGCGGTAACGGGACATGAGTTCCAGTGCCCGGTCGACCATGTCGTCGGGATGGACATAAATCGGGTCAGCAATGACGCCGTGCTCCGAACGCTTGACTTTGTCGACTTCGTCCGCCTGCTGCTCCATTGTCATCGACTTGTGTATGATGCCAACGCCGCCTTCCCGAGCCATGGCGATGGCCATGCGGGCTTCGGTGACGGTGTCCATGGCTGACGAGATGAGGGGGATATTGAGCCGAATTGACTTTGTAAGCCGAGTGCTAATGTCGACATCACGGGGCAGAACCTCCGACCGGGCGGGCACCAGAAGCACGTCATCAAACGTAAGTGCCTCCGGCCCGAACTTCTCATCCATCGTCTTACCTCCGCGGTCTTCCCGGGGTTTTCCACGTTCCTCCCCGAGGTTTTGGTCATTCTACCATAACGCTAGATATGGGGTCAACTCGAACGTCAGGATGCCACAGCTAGTATGGCTGACTGACGTTTCGGCAAACGCTACACATACGCCTGGAGGTGAACCATTTGAACAAAAACCAGCCAATTCCGACCGAGGATGTGGAATCTGAGCAGCCTGAGGATCCGCGGTGGTACTTGCAGCGCATGTATGAGATGGCCGTTGAACCCATTGAGGGTGCTGATTCGGTCGCAATCCAGGCTGTGAAGTGAGTTAGGATATTCGGAGGACACGGAATACACGGATTACGCGGAAGGGAAACAGATAATTAGATATGTAGTAAAATAATATCCATTTCCGTGTCCTCCGCGTTCTCAGCGTCCTCCTTGGCTGTTTCGAAAGGCCCACATCAAAAGGCTGACCTTAAACAAGGCCAGCCTTCTCGCACTTACACCACACCGCTACGATCCTTTAGCTCGCGAGCGAAGTCGCGCGCCACCGTCCAAATATCCCCCGCCCCCATGGTCAGCACCGTGTCGGCAGGGCGGACGGTCTCCCGCAGCACCTGCAGGATCGCCTGCTTGTCGGACTCCAGCAGGACCTGGCGCCCGGTGTTGGTCTCGATCTTGTGCGCGAGCACCTCGGAACTGACGCCGGGAATCGGCTGGTCGCCGGGGGGGCTGTAAATCTTGGTCAGCACCAGGACATCCGCGTCGCCGAACGCATGAGCGAACTCATCCATCAGCCAGTGGGTCCGGGTGTACCGCTGGGGCTGAAAGACTGCCACCACCCGCCCGGACGTCTGCTCTTTGGCCGCGGCCAGGGTTGCGCGAATCTCCGTGGGATGGTGGGCGTAGTCGTCGACCACGGTAATGCCCTCCACGGCGGCCCACACCTGGTAGCGGCGCTTGGCATTGCCGAAACCGGCGAGAATCTCGCGCATGCGCTCGAAGCTCAGGCCCACGTAATCGCCCGCCGCCAGGGCGCCCAGCGAGTTCAGGGCGTTATGCCGCCCCGGCACGGGCAGCCGCACCTCGCCGAGCAACTGGCCATCCTTAATGCAATCGTAGGCAATACCTTTCTCCCAGGGGTGAATATTGCGCGCCTGCCAACGGCAGTCCGCCGCCGTCCCGTAATAGACGACGCGGGCCGCGCCCGGCCTGGACTGGAGCTCTTGACCCAGCGTACGCAGTGTCGGGTCGTCGCCGCACAGAATCGCCAGCCCGTCCTGCCGGACCTGGCTCAAATACTGGCGGAACCCCTCAATGATGTTCTCGAACTTGCCGCCCCAGTACTCCAGGTGCTCAGCTTCCACGTTCGTGATAATGGTAACTGTCGGGAAATAGCGCAGGAAGGAGCGGTCGCTCTCGTCGGCCTCCGCCACCACGTGAGGCCCCTTGCCGGCCTTGCCGGTACCGCCGATGGCCTCCATCTCCCCGCCGACCAGCACGGTGGGGTCAAGCCCGCCCCGCTCCATAAGCAGGGCCACCATGGAGGTGGTCGTCGTCTTGCCGTGGGTGCCGGCCATGGCAATGCCCGTCTGCCGGTTGATGAACTCCGCCAGGAGCTCGGAGCGGTGAATCACCCGCAGCCCCTTCTGCCGGGCGGCTTCCAGTTCAGGGTTCCCGGGTTTTACGTCTGTACTGTAAACCACTACGTCTGCCCCATTGACATACGCGGGGTCATGGGGCCCAATGTGCACGTCGGCACCGGCCTGCTTCAGTTTTTCCGTGCGGTCGGATGCAGCCATGTCAGAACCGGAGACTCTGACGCCGGCCTTGAGCAGGACCGTGGCCAGACCGCTCATTCCGTAACCGCCGATGGCAATGAAGTGCACCTTCTGGGCCTTGAGCACCTGGCTTCCCCCTTAGGCTTGGGTTATCCCGTACTAGTATAGTCAGGCGGGTCCGGGAACTAAACGGAACGCTCTTCCGCAGCATATTCACTCGCATACTGCCGGTAGTGGTCGGCGCCCCGCCGAATCAGTTCGAGGTCGCGCTCCTCCACCTGCCGGATAACCTTGGCCGGGCGCCCCATGATCACCGAACCATCAGGGAACTCCTTTCCCTCTGTGATCAGGCTGCCCGCGCCAACCACGCAGCGGGCGCCGAGCTTCGCCCCGGTTAAAACGGTGGAGCCCATGCCAATCAGGGAATCGTCGCCAACCCAACAGGCGTGCAGGATGCACCCGTGGCCGACCGTCACGTTCCGGCCGATTTCCACCGGATGCCCGCCTTCGGTATGCACGATGGTGCCGTCCTGTATGTTGGTGTTCTCGCCGATGGTCACGGTGTCCGTATCGCCCCGGACCACGCAGTTGAACCAGATGCTGACGTCGCTGTGCAGGGTGACTCTGCCCACGACACGGGCGCCGGGCGCAATGAAGACGCCATCTGCAACCTTGGGAGCAATGCCTTTGTATGTGTGCAGCAAATCGCCCAACCCCTTTCCTATGACGGCTTCGCTCCCGGCCCAGTTCCCCCTACCGGGCGATCGACCGCCCCGCCGGCGGCGCCGCCGTAAACCGCCCAAAAACCCAGGGTGCCCCGAGGGTGCCCATGAGAGCCACGCAGAAGTACCGGATCGCATCACCGAGGCCGGTGTCCGGCAGGAACAGCTTAAAGCCTTCTTTGACCGCCAGAATCAGAACGAGGCCGATCACTACCTTGGCAAGCTGAACGCCGAGTCCGCCCCGGCGCGGGTCGAACCCGATGAACTCCTCTTCGAGGATGCACCCGATCCAAAGGCCGTAGTAGGCGCCCGTGATCACCCAGAAATGGCCGGCCGCGCCGCCCGTCGCGGACAGGGCCGGCGCTGCGCCAAGCGCAAAGGAAAGCGCCAGGCAGCCGGTGGGCACCGCCACGGCCCACAGCAGCCGCTGCCCCAGCGTCATCCGCTCGCCCACCCAGAAATCGTACGTGGCCACGAAACCCCAGAGCATCAGCGCCCCGATCGCCCAGCCGCCCACGATGTCCAGCGGCCAGTGCACGCCAACATACAGCCGGGAGAACCCAATAAGGAAAACCATGATGGCGAGAATGACCGTCAGCCAGGTCCGGTGAAATTTGACCGCCAGCGCTCCCCAGAACATGAGCGGGTTCTGGGAATGGCCGCTAGGGAAGGCATAGGAAGGCTCGGGCCGAATCACCCGCACATCGTTGGGCGACGGCCGGGCCGTGTGGAACAGATCCTTCAGCAGGTCATTAGCCCAATAGCCGAGCATGAAGACCGAGATCATGTATTTCGCGAACCGCTTGTCATACAGCCATAGCAGCACCGGAAGAACGAACAGGTAGATGTTCTCGCTGTGCAGGTCCGTGAGAAAGATGCCGATCTTATCGAGCAGCGGGCTTTGAAATGACTGAACGGCACGGATGATTTCGATCCCGGACATGACGGCTGCCTCCCATCCTATCCCCGTATTCTATGGCGGCACTGGGGACCTTAGCCTTCGGCCCTGGAGCGCAGAACCTTGACCGGGACGCCGCCTGCCAGCACCCCCGGCGGCAGTTCGGTGTTGATCAGGCTCATCGCCGAAACCTCCGTCCCCTCCCCAATGGTCACGCCCGCCAACACGGTGGAGTTGGCGCCAATCATAACGCCCCGCCCGATGACCACCGGTCCGATGCGGGCGTCATGCACCAGGAACTCGTGGCAGAGGATGACCGAGTTGTAACCGACAATGGCGTTGTCTTCAATCGTAATCAGATGGGGATAGAAGATGTCCAGCACCACGGCCAGTCCGATGGAGACGTTCTTGCCAATTCTCGCCCCCGTCAGCCGGTACAGGAATGCCTTCAACCCCAGCGACGGCGAGTACTTCGCAAGGTAGATGCAGATGAAATTCCACACGACCCGCCACCAGGGCACATACTTGGGCCAGTACTGCAGCGAGTTAAGCGGTCCGTGCTTGGGCAGCGTCGTGAGGTAGCGCGGCATGGGTGGCGCCTCCTTACAGCAAACCGAGGGCGGGAATGGCGTTCAGGTCCAGGTTCGAACGGACGCCGGCCTCGTAGAGGTAGTGTCCGGCGGCGGCGATCATGGCCGCGTTGTCCGTGCACAACACCGGGGGCGGGAACCCAAGGCGAATGCCGTGGGGCGCCAGCGTTTCACCCATGGCCCGGCGAAGGGCGCCGTTTGCAGCCACTCCCCCTGCCATGATTACCTGCCGGACGCCCATCGCCCTTGCCGCCTTCAACGTTTTGTCCGCCAGCACACCCGTGACCGCTCGCTGAAAGCTGGCCGCCAGGTCGGCCCGCTGCTGGTCGGCGAGCGGCCCCTTCTTCTGAGCGTACTGCAGCACGGCCGTCTTCAGGCCACTGAAGCTGAAGTCGTAGGGCGCTTCCGTACGGGCCTGGGGCAGCGGCACCGCCTCGGGATCCCCGAAGGCCGCCAGCCTTTCGACCTGCGGTCCGCCCGGATAGCCTAAACCGACGGAGCGTGCGGCCTTGTCGAACGCTTCGCCGGCAGCGTCGTCGCGGGTGCGCCCGAGCAGTTCCATTTGGCCGTGACCCGTCATGTAAATCAGGTCCGTATGGCCGCCGCTTACGACCAGGCAGACCAGGGGGAACTCGGGCGGCTCGTCCGCCAGGAAGTTCGCCGCAATGTGCCCATGCAGGTGGTTGACGCCGATGAGCGGCTTGTCCGTTGCATAGGCCAGTGCCTTGGCCGCGCTGAGCCCGACCAGAAGGGTGCCCACCAGCCCCGGACCGTGCGTGACGGCGATGGCGTCCACATCCGCCAGCGTGACGCCGGCGGCTGAGAGCCCTTCCTTGATCACCGGCAGCACAGCCTCCAGATGCTTGCGGGAAGCGATCTCCGGCACCACGCCGCCGTATTTCTTATGTAGGTCAACCTGGCTGGCGATGATATTCGACAGCACCCGGCGCCCACCTGCGACCACAGCCGCGGCCGTCTCGTCGCACGAGGACTCGATGCCCAGAATCAGCGTCTCCGCCAACAACTTCATCTCCTTGCAAGACATGCCCTCTTATTATAGGCCCTCACCAACTCTGGCATCTACACCGGCACGATTGGTGATTGCCGCACGGGCAAGCTCGTCGCAGCGGTTGTTGTAAATGTTGTCGGCGTGACCTTTTACCTTGATCCACTCCACCTTGTGGGGCTTGGCCACATTTAGCAGTTCACGCCACAGGTCCTGGTTCTCCACCGGCTCCTTCTTGCTGTTTACCCAGCCGTTTCGCTGCCAGTTGGTGAGCCAATTCTGCAGGAAGGCGTTCACCAGGTAGGCGCTGTCGCTGTGCAGCTTCACATGACAGGGCGCCTTCAGCACCCGAAGGGCTTCAATCGCGGCCATGATCTCCATCCGGTTGTTAGTCGTCGCTGCTTCGTAGCCGGACATTTCACGGCGCCGGCCGCCGTACATCAAAACTGCCCCCCACCCCCCGGGGCCAGGGTTTCCGGAGCATGCACCATCAGTGTAAATGGTCACGGTTCGCAGGTCGGTCAGGGCGAATCAACCTCCACAGGGTCCGGATGATCTGCGTTTTCAGTATACAGCCTGGGGCCGCCGGAGCAAAAGGAGCAGGCCCGCAGGCCTGCTCACTTCCAGTTGAAATTGTCCCTGGCGATGGAATGGGCGCCCATGGCCGCGAGCGCCACCAGAAAGCCGTTAAGAAAATCAAGGAAAACGGTATCAAGACCCAGGGCACCGTCCATCACGTACCGGCGCCCCAGCAGCACCACCCAGGAGATGGCCAGCACCAGCAGGCGGGTCCGCGTCTTCACGACCCGGTCCATGGCACCTTTGAGGAACTGCGAAATGATGGTCACGGCGAACACCACGCCACCGAAGGTGCCGAGGGTCGCCACCGTGATCCAGTCACCCTGCCCCATGACAAATCACCCCCTCCTACAGCGTATGGGACGCCGTGGAATTGGGTGACAAGCCCGGTGCCTGGTTCAGCGCGTCGGGAAGATGCGCAGTTTACCCTCCACGTACTTGAGGGCGTAGTTGGAGGCAGTCTGGCCCGTGCAGAAAATCTCGTAAACGCCCGGGGGCGTCCATTTCATCGCCCCGACCCGAGTGCCGCACTTGAGGACGCCCGCAAGTACCGCCGGCCCCTGGCCCAGCTTCCAGCGGCCCACGTACTTCGCCGTAAACGGGGGATTCGCCTCGCCGAACCGGCGGGACTGGTCGTCCGCCTTGATGAGCATGGGTGCCGGAGTCACGGTGAGAGTACCATCTGCGTAATCGGCCACGTAATTGTCAGCAACAAGTCCATCGCAGGTAATCTCGTATATTCCTACATCACTGGCCGGGACCGCCGTCGTGGAGCAGGTGGGCAGGCTGTCCAACACGTGCTCGTCGTCAGATAACGCAAAGTTCTCAAGACGGTAGGCAAAAGCAGCCGGGTTTTCGTCGCCGTATTCGCGGGAAACGGCGGCGGGAATCACCCGCAGCGGGCGCCGCTCCACCACCACGGCCGCGGACCCCGTGCTCGGCTCGTAGACAGTGGAGCCAAAGTGGCCGTCAAACCGGGCCTGCACGCCGTCGTCGTAGGTCCCGGCGTTCAGCCTGCCCGGGCGCAGGCCGCTCAGTACCGCCTCGCCAGAAGCATTGGTCACGGCCGAATAGAACCGCCCGTTTACCAGAAAGTTGATCGCCTGGCCTGGTATGCCGGCGCCCGTGTCGGCATCCGTCAGGGAAGCCGCGACGGTTACGCTGTCGCCGTAAACGGCGTTGACCGGTTCAATGCTCAGCATGGTTGCCACCTGTCCGCCGGCCTCGCCGTGCCCCGGCTGCAGGAGGGCCAGTGCGGCGGCCACGGGCAGGGCGAGCCGGACCAGACTGAGTCGCTGCCCCATTACGGTGCCTCCTCCTTTCGCCCCTTTGCGTTTTCGCTGTGGGCGCACTTCCAGCATAGCACAAGTGCGGAGGTTTTTCCATATTGTGGCAGAAGGAACTCAGTCCCACCCGCTCATTGGTCTACGAGCGGGTCTTTCCACATGATAATCGCATCTTCCCCCGTATCGGAGTAGTACCCCTTGCGTACCGCACCGGGTTGGGTGATGTATCCGAGCTTGCGGTAGAGGTTCTGTGCCGGCGTATTGCGGGCCCGGACCTCCAGCGTGATCCGCAGGGCGCCCCGGGCGGCGGCCCGGGCCATCAATTCACGCATCAACTGCTCGCCGATGCCCCTGCCGCGGTATTCTGGCAGCACAGCCACATTCGTCACGTGGGCATCTTCCCACACCACGTGCATGCCGCCGTGCCCGACCACCTTCGCCCCTTCCTTGGCCACCAGGTAGACGGTATAGGTCTGCATGATCTCATTGGCAAAGGCCTCCCGCGACCAGGGGGTCAGAAACGAGCTCCGTTCCACCTCCATGACGCCGTCCAAATCGGCCGGCGTCATGGGGAAGATGGCGATTTCCGGGCTTCCCATAACGTTTCCGCCTCACTCTTGCGAAGATAGATCGGCATCAAGGCGTCCGGATCGAGCCCCTGCCCCCCGGACAGCACGGCGGCGCCCAGGACGGCCACGGCCCACGCCCGGGGCAGCATGGCGCCCGCCGGCCCCAGGCGCACCGCCTCGCCCAGCCCCAGTTCGCCGGCGTACTTGGCCGCCACGTCGCCACAGACGGTCACGAACTGCCACGTGTGCCGCAACCCTTCCCGCAGGGTGCGAACGGCTTCGGCCAGGTGACTCACGTGCATGTGAGAGGGCGGCAGCACCTCCGCCCAGGTCGCCGGATCCTGCGATCCTGCGGCATACACGGCGGTAAAGACTTCGCCCCGCTTGGCGTCGAGCATGGGCACCACCAGCCCGATCTGGGCGCCCGTCCCGAAGGCCATCGCCTTCAAGGTGGAGACGCCGGCGCAGGGCTTACCCAGGGCGAACGCCAGCCCTTTCGCCGTCGCCAGCCCAATGCGCAGCCCGGTAAACGACCCGGGCCCTATGCCCACGGCAATGCCGTCCAGGTCAGCCTTGGCGACGCCGCTGTCCTCAATCATCTGGGCGATGAGGGGCATCAGGCGCGTTGAATGCGCTCGGGGCACCTGCAGGGTTACTTCAGCGAGCACGTTGCCCTCGCTCACCACCGCGACCGTGCAGGCGCTGGTGGCCGTCTCAAGCGCTAAAATCCGCATGGCTCAATTCCTCCAAGAGTCCCGCATAACGATCGGCGCCCCGGAACGCGATGACGCGGTCGTCATCTCCGTCTCCATACTGCAAATCGACCCGCAGATGATCATCCGGCCAGAGCGGTTCGATGCGGTCGGCCCATTCGACGAGGTTGACGCCATCCCCGTAGAAATACTCCTCGTAGCCAAGGTCTTCGAGATCATCCGGGCTGCACAGCCGGTAAACGTCCCAGTGGTAAACGGGCAGCCGGCCCTGGTACTCCCAGAGCAGCGTGAACGTCGGGCTGCCGCCCGTCCGCTCCACGCCCAGCCCTTCCAAAATGCCGCCGGACAGATGCGTCTTGCCCGCGCCGAGGTCTCCCACCAGCGCGAGAAAATCGCCGGGCTGCAGCCGCTCCCCAAGCCAGCGGCCCAGGTGCCGGGTCTCTTCCGGGCTGTGCGACAGATAAGTAAACATGGCTTGCCCCTCCTGAAGAAAGGGAAATGGAGCAGCCGGAGCTGCCCCATTCCCGGCCGGAACTATTATACACCACGAATGTTAAAGCCGTTGTCAGCGTAGATGGTCTCGCCGGTGATGCAGCGCGACAGGCCGGAAGCGAGGAAGAGACCGACATCGCCCACTTCTTCGATCGTCACGTTGCGATGAAGGGGCGACCGCTCCTCGACGATGTCCCGCAGCTTGGCGACGCCCTTGACGGCGCTGGCTGCCAGGGTCTTGATTGGGCCGGCCGAAATAGCGTTGACCCGGATGTTCTTTTCGCCCAGTTCAGCCGCGAGATACCGGACGTTGCACTCCAGCGCAGCCTTGGCTGGCGCCATGATGTTGTACTTGTCCACCACCCGCTCTGCCGCCAGGTACGAAAGCGTCATGATGGAGCCGCCCCCCGCCGCTTCCATGAGCGGCTTGGCGTGCCGGGCGCAGGCGATCAGCGACCAGGCGGAGATCTCCATAGCGATCCGATAGCCTTCGCGCGGGATGTTCACGAAGTCGTTCTGAATATCTTCCGTGCGGGCGTAGGCGAGCGAATGGGCCAGCACATCAAGCTTGCCCCACTTTTCGCCCAGCGCTGCGAAGCACTGCTCGATGCTCTCGTCGGAGCTGACGTCGCAGGGAATCAGGGGCATATTCTCGTGACCGTCGAGCGTCTGAACGAGCTCCACCACGTTCTCCTTGAGTCGGTCGTTCTGATACGTAAAAGCCAGCTCGGCGCCTTCCCGGTGTAGTGCCTGCGCAATTCCCCAGGCAATGGACCGCTTATTGGCGATTCCCATAACCAGGCACTTCTTGCCGCTCATCAGTCCCATGCTCAATCGTTCTCCCCTTCTGGACAGATCCTTTATTACCAGGTATTAATCGCAGGTTATTCGATCTGCCCGGTAGCCATCCCTGCTTATACTGGAAACTTATCTCCCATCATAACGGACACCGGGCCTGCGCGCAAATAAAGAAAGCGGGCCGAAGCGGCCCGCTTTCGCCTACAGCCTAAATCGGTCGACCTGTGCACGCAACTGCTCGGCGACTGCGACAAGCTCCCTGGCCGCCGTCGCAACGGTTTCCGTCGTTGCTGAGAGCTCCTCCACGCTGGCCGTCACTTCTTGCGCTGTGGCAGCCGTTTCCTGCGCAACTTCAGCTATGGAGCGGATGGCGTCCTGCACCTGTACCGAACTGGCGGCCATCTCTTCAGTCGTGGCCGTATTCTCTTCCACGACGGCTGCGATATGGTCCGCCGCCCGGACCGAAGCGCTGCTTGATTCCGACACTGAATCGGCCGCCTTCTGCAGCTCCTCGATGTCGCGGACGGTCGCCCGCACCGTTTCGACGATCTGCCGCAAGGCCTTGCCGGCGTCGTCCGCCAGGGCGCCGGACGCCCTGGCTTCCGCACTGCCTTCCCGCATCGCCGCGGCCACAGAAACCGTCCTGCCCTCGACACTGTGAATCAAGTCAGCGATCTCCTTGGCAGACTTGCCGGACCGCTCGGCCAGCTTGCGCACCTCGTCCGCCACGACTGCGAAGCCGCGGCCGGCTTCGCCGGCACGGGCCGCCTCAATCGCTGCGTTCAGCGACAGCAGGTTGGTCTGCTCGGCAATCTCCTCAATCAGCGCAACAGCCTGGCGGATCAGCCTGGATTCGTTCTCCAGCGCCACGGCCGCTTCGGCAGTGCGCTCGACCCGCTCCTGCAGCATCTGCATGCTCTGAACGGCTTTCTCCACCACGGTAATGCCGCTCTCTGCAGCGGATTGCGCCTGCTCGGCCCCGGCAGCCAGGCTCGCGACGCTGCGGGCCATCTCCTGCACGGCCTGACCGGACTCCGCCGTCAGGCGGCTGGACTCACCCATGTGGGTCGCCTGCTCCTGTGCGCCGCGGGCCACCTGTTCGATGGCCGCTTGCAGCTGAGCGATAACCTCCACGGTCTGTTGCACGGCAGCGTTCTGTCCGTCGGCGCCCGCCGCCACGCGGCCGATTGAGTCGTTCAGCTGACTGGCCGATTGATTGACCTGGCTCAGATTGTCCAGCGTCGATTTCGCCGCATCAGAGACGGTGATACCGGAACGAGTCACCGCCACCAGCAGCTCCCGCATGTTGTGGGACATGCGCGCCACGCTGTTGTGCAGTTGGCCAATCTCGTCGCGCCGGCCCGCCGGCTCTATGACCCGGCGCAGGTCGCCGGCCCCCAGTGCCTCGGCCAGGCCCGTCAGTTCTCTGACGGGACCAAGCAGCGACTTTCTGACCGACCGGGCCAGGAGGAGCAGTACCGCTGCACCGACCAGCAGTAAGGTGATGCCTGCATATAGGCTGTAGGTCGCGAGCTGGTTGAGCGACGCTTCGGCGCTGTCCACACCGGCCTGCGCGTTGGCGGTCATGCGCTTCAGGATGCCTTCCAGGCTGGCCATCTTTACGTCGATATCGCCGTAGATTCGGCCAAAAAGGCCACCGGAGCCCTCCTTGTCGATCGCCGCCCACAGTTCATCCCGATACTTCTGGTACTCCGTCCAGAGCGCGACGGCCTGTACATGCGACTCCTTCTCCGTCCCCGTAAAGCCGGCACCGTCCAGGACCGCCATCTGCTGTTCAAATGCCTGTTCGTGCAACTTCGTCTCCTGCCTGCGGGAGCCGACGCTCATGTTCGCCCCTTCCTCGCGCATGGTAGCGTACGCTTTAGCAAGGGCCAGCACCGAAGCGCGCATATCTCCCAGCGCCTGGGCCGGGCGAAGCTTCTGGCGAATGAGAACCTGGGCCTGCTGGTTGAGTGACCGTGTGGAGTAAACACCGCCGCCACCGAATGCAAGCAGGAGGACAACGGCCGTTCCACTAATCAGGGACAGTTTGACACCAAGCGGAGCGTTGTGAATGCTACGCACGATGAGGCCTCCTAGGCGGGAACTTTACGACTACTTTACATTACGCTCCTAAAGTGAGATTTCCCTTCCAAGAATCGTATCGCCTCTGGTTGCAGCGCAGCTAGAAAATCGAAAAGAGCGGTGGCCTGTCAGCCGTCCCCCATCAGTTCGTACTGGTCCGGAGCCGTGGGGTCATCCGTGGCCAGCGGCTCGGCGACTACGTACCCAGGGGGCGGACGGAGTCAGGAAGGGACGGGACGCTACCTTTTCGGTTCCGGGTGGCCACCTGCGGGGGAACCGACGACCACCGGCTCTTCGTCTGATAGGAAGAACACGGAGGGGGCGGTTGCCCGTGCGGCAGAGTGTGGCCCTCGGTCTCGTGGCGTTCTTGCTGGCAGGTTGCACGGTAGTGGTCCTCTTAGTCGGCTGCAGATCGGCTCGGACATCGAAGGAGGTAGACCCCCATGAGCAGCGTCTGTCACCGACTTCCACCGCTACACCCTCGGCTTCTGGGACTGTCACCGGCTCTGCTCAGACCAATCCAGAGGATGTCGCAGCACTTCGAGCCGAAATCCAACGACTGGAGCAGCGCTTGGACCAGCTAGAACCGCCAACCCCGATTCGGGTCGAGGCACCCCCTATAGATGTTAAGGTGCGGGCAATGTTGGCCCCGGACCATGTGCGGGAAGTGCTTGCCACTGGCAGGGAGTTGCCATATGGGCTGGTGGCGGTCAGCCAGACGTGGCAACCGCCGCAGTACTCGCCTGCTTGGCACAGCACCTCTTATGACCGGTTTGCCTCAGTCCAGACCATTGCTGAGGCCGCCCGCCACCGGTTTTTCGTCCAGACCGTATTTCAGGGCAGCCTCGCGACCGCCGATGAGTCCCTCATCGGCGTGGACCTGGCCGATCTGCATGCGCAGCCCTGCGGAAAGACACACGCGTACCCGTGTGGCTTTCCAGACGAAAGTCTCGGGTCCTGGGAGGTCTACGTACTGAAAGCGCATGTGGAGTCGGTTCGCCAACAAGGATCCCTCGTGGTATTCAAGGTGCAACCGCAGCTGGAAGGACTAGAAATCATCTGGCTGGATAAGTCCATTTTGGTGCCCGCTCTGGGCGAACAGCAAAGCGTCTGGGCAGCGTTGGCAACCAGCGCAGGCGAGGTGTGGGACGTAAGGCAGGTTCGGTGAAGCACAAAAGAATCGCAGGCACAATCGACTGCCGAACCCGATGGGCTACTCAGGCTGCGCAGGCGCCTGCCATTCACGGAAGAAGGTGCGTACATGAAGCGAGCCCTTATGATGGTCGTCCTGACACTCGCTTTCACACTCGTGATGGGTTGCACCCCAAAAAAGGACGGACTGGGCGCCGAGGTCCCTGAGGGTGAAGCCCTGCGCATGGCTCGGGAGGGATCGCCCCTGGTCGAGGTTGACAGTACTGAGACTTATACCGCCCCGCCCACGGTGCACGTGGTACGTGGAAGAGATAAAGATGGTCGAGAAGTAATCGTGTGGGTTTACACCACGGTCATCCGATACGCGTATGCCGATCAGTTAATCTCCCCTCAGACAGCACGGGACGTCGCTCAAGAAGCAGGCTTTTCCGTTGAGGCTGTCCGCAAAACCAGTCTTCAGGTGTTCCAAGGCCACCTTGACGACCGAGCTAATCCAGTTTTCTGGCGACTCGAGACGAACGCGGGCTGGATATGGGTCGATGCAGAGACAGAGAGAGTATTGAGGCGACTCGATGCCCAGTGAGGGAAGCTGCTTCTCTGTCCGTGCTCACGGCCGACCTGGCGATGGAGCCCTTCAGCTTCCGGATTCGTCCTACAGTCAACACGGGAAACGTGGGAGGGCAGATCCATGAGCGCCAGCCCTGCTCGCCACACACTGGTGAGTGCCTTGAAACCTGAGCAAGGGCGGAAACTGCTGGGGACGTTCAAGAACGGCATGCGTCTGCTCGCATTGACGGTGATCTTGCACGTATTGTCCAGCCTGTATAACGGCCTGTTCTGGATGCTTCCGCCGCTGTTCTATCTGGGAATCGGCTGGGCACTGGTCTACTGTGGTCTATGCCTTTGGTTTGGATATCGGACGACCTGGGCTTCTGGCACGGACTGCTCTGCGGCATCGTGGGAGCCCCTCCCGGGATCCTGCTGGTGACGCTCTCTCTCCTGACCCTTGCGACAACCGGCATGCGAGAAGGCGGCCCCCTGTGGGTGATGGTGCCGTGGTCGGGTCCGTTTCTGGCGTTGGCAGCTTCACTGCCGCACTCCTGGTTTGAGCAGTGGATGGTGCATGGTTCCGTCCCCCTGGTGGTCCTGCTGACCGGCCTGGGCAGTTGGCTGGGGTCCGCAACTGCAAAAGCTCGGCCGAGCTAAGGCAAGACAGCCTGCGTGAGCTAATGAATGGCTCATGCAGGCTGTCTTCGTGCCTGGCGCCCGCAGCCCGGCCCGATCGTGGTCAAAGCGGCCCCACCAGATGCAGGTCCGGTCAACGGGCGAGAACGCTGTGCGTTGGTCATTTGTTGCGGTCGATAGAGAGGATTTCTCCCAGTGAAGATCCCATTCGAGCCCTGGGAGCGCCGTGTGCTAAGGCCCTAGCTCATCTCAAGGCAGGCGGTAGAGGTTGATCCCCCCTCCCTGAACGATCAGCGCCTTCCCGTCCCGGGTCGCACTTGCTCTGGGATAGCGGCCCACCGTTCGGCCCGCCGTATCCACGAGCAGGGTTTCACGGTCATGCTTGACCAGCAGATAGCGCACTCCCGTCCGTCCAACGGCATGGACGGGCCAGTCCGGCGTCACCCACAGCCGGTTCCCATGGTCGTCGTAGATGACTGTTCCGCCAGGGGACGTTACAGTGAGGCGGACATTGCCCTGGTCATCTGTCCACAGGTCGAGGAAGGCGTGATCGGTGACCGCCCTATCCTCCCACAAGACCGAACCGTCAAGGCGCCGAGCTTGAATCACGCCGTCGTAGCTGACGAAGTAATACCTGTCATCCCGCGGATCAAGGGCGAACTCCGACCCGACGGCAAGTCCCGGGTACTCAGTCACTTTCTGACCGTCCTGAAACAGGCGCGGGCGGCCGGCCCCGTGGTTGCCCAGCCAGGAGAAAAGCGTCTTGCCATCCCGGGAGAGAGCAGCCATGCGGGAGCCATCGAGCGCCGTGTAGAGCAGGTCGAGCTTCGCCTTGCCGGCTGTGTCCTGATGGATCTGGTAGACCTTCCAGTCGGTGCCGAAGTAACCCGACGGCGCCTGACCCCCCTTCCCACCCGGCGATTCCACATCCTCAGCGAATGCGACCAGGTCCCCGCGCCAGGCCAGCCCTCCGACGGACCAGTAGTAGGCGGCCCCCGGGCGCTGAAAGCCTCGATCGTTTCGCCGTCGGAATGGATGCCGATCAGCAGCTGAGAGGTGGTCCACAAGCCCTCTTTCGACCAGGTCGCTACCCCGGTGTTGGGCGTCCCGGGCCTGGGCCAACTCCCGACCCAGGTCTCGAGCCTCGCCAGAGCCTGCTTCGCCTCGGCGCTGTCCGGGAACCGGGCGGTCAGGTCGGTCAGGAGCTCGCGGGCGCGCTGCGGTTGGCCCAGTGCTTCCACCGTCAGGGTTAGATGATACCCCGCCTCCAGGCTGTGTTGGGTTCCTTCGTAGGCCCGCTCCAAATGGACCTGGGAATCCTCGTACCGCCCGTTGGTGTAGAGGGCCGCACCCAGGGCTATATGGGCCGGCATATAGGCGTCATCGGCGTCAACAGCAGCGCGTGCGACCCGCAAGCCTTCGCCGTAGTTCACATCAAGGGCAACCCAAGCGATCTCCGTCAACATTGGCGCATCGTGTCCGGCCACGCGGAGGGCCTGATCGATCCTGGTCTGGATCTCGATCCCCGTGCCTTGCCGGCGGCGGAACTCCTTGATCTCATTGAGGAGCAGGCGAACTTCCTCAGCGGGTGCCGGCTTTTCCGCGGGCATCTCTTGGACGAGCTGGGCCGCCGGCGGCGGCTCCGGGCCGGGTGAGGACGGCGGTACCGCCTCCGGCCGAGAGCACGCCGCCGCAAACAAGGCGATGGCCGTCAACGCTGTCAGGCCTCTGCGCATTGTAATCCGCCTTCCGCTCATAGCTGTACCGATTGGACGAATGCACTCTTGTGGGAGATTCCCGCTACGGATAGGCCCTGGCGCCATGATCCACGCCCAAGCCGAAGATAATGTGACTGCCTGGCCGTGAATGGGCCATGGAGCGGCTGCTGGCGCGTAGAGAAGACGTCCGATTCTTCAGTTTTGGGGTGACCCACCCCATTACGGTGAAGTCGGTTCACAGGCTCCAGGTAGTTCCCTTAATGGCGACAGCGGGAACAGTGACTGATACACCATTCCCGCTGTCTGTATTTCATGAATTGCTTGGTCCTTGGCATCCTGTCTGGCCCAGTGCGACATGAGAAGATCGCGATCGAGCGGGTTCTTGCAGGACGAAAGAAAACCTGAGGGGGAAATGCACGTAGGGTCATTCTATTACATCAGAGCCCGTTTATGCGGTAGCGATTTCGCAGGCCCGGAAAGGTGATCAGCCTGTTAACCCCTTCCGCCAAGCACTCCTCAAGCTTCAGTAGCACCCATTCGGGATCGCCCTGAGCCTGCCGCGCATCCTCAAGCATCGTGGTCAACTTGTCCACTGCCTGAGGCATCCAAACAACGGCGAATTGGGCTGTCCGCTCAGCCATGCCGCCGCACGCGCTGTATATACCGGGCCAGCGCCTGCTCCACCGTCAGGTGGTTTTCCGGATCATCCGCTGCAGCGTAATGCGCCGCGAACTCCTCCAGTTCTTCGGAAGTGAATGTGTGCGTAATGTCCCCAACTGGCGAAATGGCAAAGATCGTCCCTTGGTGAGCGCGGACCTCGGCCGTGGTCAGGCCGGTCAGGGGCGCACCCGGGACCCCAGGTTCACTGCAAATCCGGCCCGATGCACAAGACATTCTAGGCGGCTGAGATCACGGTCAACCTGTTGCCAACATTAGAAGGAATGTTCACGGGCGAGGGTCCTGCCCCATTCCGGTGCTCCCCGTATGAAGAACAAGACAGAGGGCTGTCGCCAGTCCTCTGCCTTGTTCGTTTACTTGCGCGTATTGAATTTGGCAGCCAAGGCCTTCAACTGTTCCTCAAGGCTGAGAGACTGCGCCTTGGGGGGCTCGCTCCGCTTGGGAGCGGGCGCCGGCTGCGCCGGACGGGGACCGCCGGCCGGCGCCGGGCGCTGCGGCGGCTGCATCGCCGGGCGGTCCGCCTTCTTTTCGGGTGCCGGCGGCTCGCCAAGTTTCATCGTCAATCCAATCCGCTGCCGCTTCAAATCGACCTCGATGACCCGGACTTTCACGATGTCGCCCACGGCCACCGCTTCGCTCGGATGCTTTACGTACTTGTGGCTCAGCTGCGAAATGTGGACAAGGCCGTCCTCATGCACGCCAATATCGACAAAGGCACCGAAGTCAACCACGTTGCGGACGGTGCCCGTCAGCTCCATCCCTACCTGCAGGTCCTCCATCTTCAGCACTTCCGTGTGGAAGATGGGCTTGGGCAGCTCATCGCGGGGGTCGCGCCCCGGCTTGCCGAGCGCTTCGATGATATCGCGTACCGTCGGCACGCCGGCGCCCAGTTCGGCAGCGACCTGCTCAGGCGAAAGCTGCTTGAGCGCATCGCGCAGGCCGGCGGCGCCCTGGCCGATCAGCTGCTCACGGGTGGCGCCCACGGCCTTCAGAATCGCCTCGGCGACCGTGTACGACTCCGGATGGACCGCCGTGTTGTCCAGGGGCTCCACGCCTTCGGAGACCCGCAGGAAGCCGGCGCACTGCTCGAATGCCTTGGGACCGAGGCCGGATACCTTCATCAGCTCCTTGCGGCTCCGGAACTTGCCGTTCTTCTCCCGGTGTTCCACCACCGCCCGAGCCACGGTCGACTTGATGCCTGCCACATACTGCAGCAGGGCAGGTGAAGCAGTGTTCAGGTCGACGCCCACGGCGTTGACCACGCTCTCCACTACGTTGCCCAGTTGGCCCGCCAGCCGCTTCTGATCCACATCGTGCTGGTACTGGCCCACGCCAATCGACTTGGGGTCGATTTTGACCAGCTCGGCGAGGGGATCCTGGGCTCGCCGGGCGATGGAAACGGCGCTGCGCTGGGTCACGTCGAAGTCCGGGAACTCCTCATTGGCCAGCTTGGAGGCGGAATAGACGGAGGCGCCCGCCTCGCTGACGATTACATAGGCGGTCTGGTGCTTGCACCGCGGGATGATCGAAGCGACAACCTGCTCCGTCTCGCGTGATGCGGTGCCATTGCCGATTGCCATGAGGTCCACTTTGAACTTGTCCACCATTTTGATGAGGACTTCTTCGCCCTGCACACGTTGCTTATCGCCCAGGGTAATGTAAATGACGCCGGTTTCGAGCACCTTGCCGGTGTCGTCGACGACCGCCAGCTTACAGCCCGTGCGGAAGCCGGGGTCGACGCCCATGACGGTCAGTCCTTTGATCGGCGGCTGCAGCAGCAGGTTCCGCAGGTTGACGGCGAAGAGCGAAATCGCCCGCTCCTCGGCCTTCTCAGTGAGCGCCGAACGTACTTCCGTTTCGATGGACGGTGCCAGCAGCCGCTTGTACGCATCTGCGATGGTCTCCCGCACTTGGTCCGCCCAGATCGACTTCGAATTGGTGATGAACCGCCGCTCAATGCGGCCAATGATCTCGTCCGCCGGTGCAGTGAAGCCGACCTTGAGGCACTCCAACCGCTCGCCCCGGTTCAGCGCCAGAATGCGATGCGGCGGCAGGGTGCGCAGGGGCTCCCGGAACTCAGCGTACATCTCAAACTCCTGGGCTTTCTCCGGGTCACCCTTATCGGATGCAACCGACTCGATAAAGCCCTGTGCGGCGGTCAATTCGCGGGTCAGCTTCCGCACGTCGGGATCGTCGGAGATCTGCTCGGCGATGATGTCGCGGGCGCCGGCCAGAGCCGCTTCGCCGCTCTCCACGCCCTTTTCGGCATCCATGTACGCCTCGGCGATGGCCAGCACGCTGCCGATAGTCTCCTTCTGGGCGAGCATCTGTTGGGCGAGGGGCTCCAATCCCCGCTCCCGGGCGATCATGGCCCTGGTGCGGCGCTTGGGGCGGTAGGGACGGTACAGGTCTTCGACTTCCTGCAGCTTTTCGGCCTTGCGAATGGCCTGCTCCAACTCAGGCGTCAGCTTCCCCTGCTCGCCGATGACCCGCAGCACCTTCTCCTTCTCAGCTTCCAGGTTGCGCAGGTAGGTGAGGCGCTCCGACAGGTCGCGAATCTGGTTCTCGTCCATCTCGCCGGTGGCTTCCTTGCGGTACCGGGAGATGAACGGGACCGTGTTGCCCTCGTCCAGCATCGCGACGCAGTTTTGCACCTGCTGCGGTTTGAGCTGCATCTCTCTGGCCAGTTGTGCGAGAATCTGTTCCTGACTCATCCTTACACGCTCCTAAGCTTAGCCGTACTACCGGTTCACGTCGTTATTGATCTCCTCGGGTACGGGAACGCGGGCCATATCCTGCCACATCTGGCCGTCCCATAGCATCAACGTCATGAGCGGCGGGCTCTCATCCCACTGATAGACGAAGCGCAGCCCTTCCTCATCAAGCAAGGAAGGGTACGCGAAAGGCCCGATCTCGTAAAGCTTGGCCAGCACACGCTCGGCCAGGGCCCGCGCTTTGGGCCGGTCGAACCGGGCCGTGCCTCCGCTGAAGATGATGCCTTCCGTCAGCTGGTCCAGAAACGTCTCGTCAGCCCCCATGCCGGGCGCCCCCTATTCCTTATGCCGCTCCAGTTCGTCGCCGTTCCACGTGTAAAGGAACGGACTGACGGGGAAGTCGGCGGAGTGGTGCTCGCCGGCAACGCGCCGCCTGACCACATCCACCAATTTCGGGTCCGCATCGCCAATGGCGACCAGCCAGTTGCGGTGCGGCACTCCCAGCAGAAGCTGCCCCTGTACTGCGCCGGCGAAATCGTCCAGCCACCGGACCAGCAGAATGCGGGCGGCATCAAAGCCGTCTTTCAGGTTCCAGATGAACATGGGATTGGACCCGTCCGGCGGGCCCAGGCGGGTCACGCGCTGCCCTTCGGTGCGATGCTCCAGGTTGCGGACGGCCTGCACGTGCACCGCCGTGTGGCTGACGCCCCAGTCCCTCAGGTCCTGATAGGTCACGTAGCGGACCTTGTCGTTGGGCTCTTCAATACCATAGATGACGTGAAGCCCCTCGACAATGGCGCCATGGACCATCTGGCCCTGGCCCTTTTCTTGAATCTGGGCCGGGTCCATGAGCATGGGGTACAGGCGCTCACGGATCTCGGCGAACTCCTTCTCGGAGAGTTTCATAGCCGCTTCCCTCCCGGGACCGGGCATATTCCGCCACCTGGTCCAGTAGTTATGTTTAGGCGACCGTCCGTCCGGTCGATACTGTGACTACCTCAAACTAAGGGGGACACCTGCGATGACCGCCCGCCAGACAATCGACCTCTATGCATCCCTAGCGGATGTGAAGGACGTTATGTATAAGAACACCCTGGGCCTGACCGCCCTCATCGATCTGCTCGTCGAAAAAGGCGTCATTACCAAGGAAGAGATCGGCGCCAAGGCCCAAATGTTGGATTCATCGGGCGACTAGAGTTTACTAGTCTGGGTGGTGGGAGTCAAGGTCGGGGTCAGGGACAGGGAGATTCGCCACGGAGGACACGGAAATCGCGGAAGCCACGGAATGGGAACAGAGAACAGAAATCGATGCATAATTCCCCTTCCGCGTTCTCCGTGTCCTCCGTGGCTGGTTCCAAAATCACCCAGAGTAATGAGGCGAGAAATGGCCCGGATCCACCAGCTCACGGTACTTGTCGATCACCAGCTTGAAATCGTGCCAGGTCTCCTTCTTCCTGGATGGATCGCGCAGCAGGGCCGCCGGATGATAAGTCGGCATATACCAGACGCCGTCTTTGTGGATCCACTGCCCGCGCAGGCGGGTAATGCGGGCCTCGGGGTCGATCAGCGTCTGCACGGCGGTGGCGCCCAGCAGCACAACAATGGCCGGGTTGATGATGCGCAGCTGCGCGTCCAGGTTGGGCCGGCAGGCAGCGCGCTCTTCTGGCGCCGGCACCCGGTTGCCGGGCGGCCGACACTTGACCACGTTGAGAATGTAGGCGTCCCGGTCGCGGCTGAACCCCGATGCCTCCAGAATTTTGTCCAGCAACTGACCGGCGGCGCCCACAAACGGGCGCAGAAGCCGGTCTTCTTCTGCTCCCGGCCCCTCACCGCAGCAGACCAGGCGGGCTGTCGCACAGCCTTCGCCAAAGACGACGCCCGAGCATCCCGACCTGAGGCCGCAGGCCCGGCACTCCAGCACGGCCGTCCGCAGCTGCTCCAGATCGCGAATCTCATCCAGGTTCATGGAGCGGCACCTCCGGGAGAAAGAATGCCCCTCTATCTTCGGCTCCCGCCCCCCCCTTCCCTGTTCAATCTTGAACACCCCCGTATCGGCTAGCAATTCCGTGTAATCAGTAGATATACTTAACTAGTACGTTGTGATTACGTATCCTCCCCCATTTTCCATCGCAGTTGGCGATTGCGCTTTACCCGATCGCGGGCGTAAAGTGGATAGAGTGTTGCTATATCTTATAAAAGAAGGCGGTAGAGATGAGTAGTCTGGTGGAAGGGGTCCGAAAAGGCCTGGGCCGGAATCTGAAGGGTGACATTTTCGGTGGCATTACGTCCTCCGTGGTCGCACTTCCTCTGGCCCTGGCCTTTGGTGTTGCATCGGGAGCCGGCGCTGCGGCGGGTCTGTATAGCGCCATTTTCTGCGGCACGATCGCCGCTATTTTCGGCGGATCGCCGGCCCAGATCAGTGGCCCCACAGGCGGCATGACGGTCGTCCTGGTCCCGGTGTTCAAGGAGCTCGGACTTGAGGGCCTCTTCCTCGCGATGTTCCTGGCCGGCCTCATTCAGATCGGCCTCAGCCTGCTGAAGGTCGGCAAGTACGTTCATTATATTCCCCATCCAGTCATCGCCGGGTTTACAAACGGCATCGCGATCCTGATTTTCTCTCAGCAAATCCCTATGCTCAGGACGGCTGATGGCCTGCCCAATTGGCCCGCCATCGCCATCGCCGCAGCCGTGATCGGCATCATGTTCATCTGGCCCCGGATCACCAAAGCCGTTCCCGGCTCTCTGGTCGGTCTGATCGTAACCACGGTGGTGGCGGTTATCTTCCTGAGCGGCCGGCTGGACATTATCGGCGAGATCCCGACCAGCCTACCCCGGCCGCAGCTGGGCTTCTTCCTGACTGACTGGCAGAACTACCTGCATGTTTTGAAACCCGCCATCATGCTCGCCCTGCTGGGCGCCATCGAATCACTGTTGGCTGCGGTGGTCGTGGACGAGATGGCAGGCACTCGTCATAATTCCGACCGTGAGCTGTTCGGTCAGGGCCTCGGCAACACTGTGGCCACGCTGTTCGGCGGCATTGCCGGCACCGGCGCCATCGTCCGCTCCGCCGTCAACGTGCGGTCCGGCGGCCGGACGCCCTTCTCCGGTGCCTTTCACGGTTTCCTGATCCTGTTGGTCACCGTCGCCCTCGGCAAATACGCTTCGAACATCCCCATGGCGACGCTGGCCGGCATTTTGATGATGACCGCCATCGGCATGATCGACTGGGAGTCGATCAAGGACCTGAAGCGGGCACCGCTGGCAGACTCGGCCGTCATGCTGGTCACGGCCGGCCTGACCGTCTTTACTGATCTGGTCACGGCGGTCGCAATCGGCGTCGTTCTCTCTATGGCACTTTTCACGAGCAAGATGTCCCAGGCGCCGCTCACGGACCGCCGTGAAGGCGACCTGCTGGTTCTTTCGCTGAACGGCCCGCTCTTCTTCGGCATGGCCAAGCGGTTCCTCGACAGGGTCGAGGCCGCCGGGCCGGGTACCGCGATGGCCTGGGACCTTCGGCACGTCACGTCGGTGGATGCGACTGGCGCCGTCATTCTGCGGAAGGCCTATCGCAAGGCGACCGAACAGGGGAACCAGGTCTACATCATCGGCATGCAGGAGCAGGTGCACCGGGTGCTGGAGAAGTTCGAGGTACTGAGCGAACTGGAGCCCGGCAGCCTGCACCGCTCCGTCGATGAAGTGCATGACCGGCTGAGGGCCGATTCGAGCATATAAGTAACGCCGGCGCCCCCCGAACAGCTTCGGGGGGCGCCGCTTGTCCTCATGCAGCGGTTACCTGCCTGCGAATCCGCCAGACTGCCAGACCGCCGACGGTCACCGTCCAGGCAGCCAGAATCGCCAGGTCGCCGGCAACGGTCGCCAGCCCGGATCCCTGCATCATGACCTGCCGCAGGGCGTGGGTCATGTAGTAGCTGGGCACCAGCCGCTGTATGGTCAGCATGAACGCCGGGGCGCCGTCCAGCGGCATCACCGCGTTCCCGAACAGGGCGAGAACAAAGAAGATGATAATGGTCAGCGGGATGGTAGCCTCTGCCGACTTGACCATGACGCCGGCCACCAGGCCCATGGACAGGCAGGCCAGGGCGGAGATGATTAGGGCCACAACCGTCCCGGGAAGGTTGTAGGGCGCATGAATACCAAAAAATAGCCACCCGAAAACGAAGAGCACGACAATCTGTAGTCCTGCCATCATGATGGTGGCGAGGCTTTGGGCCGTTAACCAGGCGCCAAGGGGGAGCGGCGTGGTGAAGAGGTGGCGCAGGGAGCCGGTCTGCCGTCTGGTCGATAAGCCGATGGCGACGGACATCAAGCCCGAGGCCAGGAGCATGTAGATCAGTTCACCGGGCATCAGGAAGTCAAGCATGCTGGACTGCTCCACACCCGGCAGGTCGGCCAGCGCCGGCACCAGCGCCGGATGGGCGCCCAGAATCGCCACCATCACCACGGGAATCACCAGGTTGAAGAGAAATGCGATCTTGTTGCGCATGATCAGGCGGAACTCGAAAAGGGTCACTTGCTGAAGACTCTTCCAGGAACGCATCAGTCACGCAGCCTCCTTCCCGTCAGTGCGATAAAGACATCTTCCATGGTAGGTGACCGTGTTTTCAGGTCCCCCAGCGGCAGGTTTTCGTGTTGGGCATACTGCGCCAGCGCCATCAGGGTGGCAGGCGTGTTGGCAGTATGGAGCACGACCAGGTGTTCTTCGGTCTGCACGCCGGTCACGGCTCCCAACCGGGCAAGCGCTGCCAGGTCAATCGCCTGCCCGTCCACATCAAGCTCGATCGCCGCTTCGGGGCCATACTCCCGAATCAACTCTCTGGGGGCCCCTTCGGCCAAAATCCGCCCGTGGTCCATAACGGCCACACGGTCGCACAGCTTTTCGGCCTCCTCCATGTAGTGCGTGGACATGATAATGGCACGCCCTTCAGCTTTCAGGCCCCAAATGACATCCCACAGGCTGTGCCGGGCCTGCGGGTCCAGCCCGGTGGTCGGTTCATCCAAGAAGAGCACTTCCGGGCGCCCCACCAGGGCCAGCGCAAGCGACAACCGCTGCCGCTGGCCGCCGGACAGGGACTTGCAGTAGCTGCGGGCTTTCTCCTCCAGGCTGAACTGCCGGAGCAAGTCTCCTGGCCGCGTGGGGCCGGCGTAGAAGCTGGCATACAGCTCAACCAGCTCCCCCACCCTGGCCATCTCCGGCAGATTGGCCGCCTGCAGGGTCAGGCCGATGCGGCTGCGCACCTCCGCCGGCTGGGCGATGCTGGCAAATCCGCAGATGGTGCAGGAACCGGCGTCCGGCTTGCGGAGCCCTTCCATCATCTCAATCGCGGTGGTTTTTCCGGCTCCGTTCGGTCCGAGCAGACCAAAAATCTCGCCGGCATGAATCGTAATGTCGACCTGATCCACCGCGGTCAGACTGCCATACCCTTTGGTCAGCTGACGGGCGACTACCTTCGCTTCTGCCATCGTCTCTCGTCCTCCGATCTGAATCTCACGGCCCTATCGTACTGCGTTGCCGCAGCCCCGCCCACCACCGAAGCGGGCGTTTTGGGGCGCACACGTCCGGGTGACCGCGGGCCTCACCCGTTCGGGTGACTCGCTAACCCGGAGGCATGAGAAAACCGGCGGTCGTCTGCCGCCTGCCCGTCCGTCTTCAGATCTTGATCAGCCCCCGGGAGAGTGCACGGGTGACCGCCTCGGTGCGGTCGCGCACGTCCAGCTTCTGAAACAGGTTGCTGATATGGGTTTTGACCGTGTTCTCGCTGATATAAAGAGCGGCGGCAATCTCCTTGTTCGCGGCGCCCCGGGCCATGAACTGCAGAATTTCCAGCTCCCGTTCCGTCAGGGGGTCGGCGCCATCGTCACGAGCAGGTCCGCCCTGGCTGATCACCTGCATCAGCTTGGCGGCAATGTGCGGGGGTAGGAGCGACTGGCCTGACGCTACCGCCATGATTCCCTGCAGGAGTTCTTCCGGCGGCGCATCCTTGAGCAGGTACCCCTTGGCGCCGGCCTGCAGCCCGCCCCATATCAGTTCATCGTCGTCATATGTAGTCAGCACCAGTACCTGAATCCCGGGCCACTGCGCCTTGATTCGCTGCGTCGCCTCTACCCCGTTCATGACGGGCATCTGCATATCCATCAGGACGACGTCGGGCTTGAGTTGGCCGGCGAGGCGCACCGCTTCCTCACCGTTGCCAGCTTCGCCCACGACCTCCAGGGCCGCATTCTGCCGCAGCAGGGCAGCCAGCCCGGCCCGCACCACCCGGTGATCATCCACAACCAGTACCTTGACGGCCATCGTCAGTTCCTCCCTGCCGGGATGCGCACGGTAATGCGGCATCCCGCTCCCGGCTCTGATTCCACTGCGAATGTGCCCCCGAGGGCGTGGGCCCGGTCCGCCATGCCGTCCCGCTCCGTCAGCCTGACCTGCACCCGGCTCGCCCGTGCGTACTTCACGGTATTGTGCAAGGCTTCCTGGGCGATGCGCAGGAGTACTGCCTCAGCCGGAGGCGATAGCCGCGAGATCTCGCCGTCGGTGATCAGTTCGGCACTCAGTGCCGCCCGGCGCTCCCTGCATGGCCCGCAGGTGCATGATGATCCCCAGGAACCCTTGAGCCAGTGTATCGTGAATCTCGCGGGCCATCCGGTTGCGCTCCTCCGCAATGGACAGGTCCCGCAGATGCCGTTCCGCCTCCAGTAGCCGGGCGTTCTCCAGGGCTGCCGCCACCTGCCCGGCAATCGTCCGCACCGTGAACAGGTCGTCTGCGTCGAAAGCGCCGGGGCGCAGGCTCTGGACCACCAGGGCGCCGACCGCCCGGTCGCCGAGGCGCATCGGTACGGCCAATTCGGCCTCCACCGACAATCCCGGAGCCAGCGGTGCGCCGCCGGGCCCGCTCAGAGGGAAGACTCGCCCCAGGGGCACCTCCTCCTGGTTCCGCGCCGCACAGGCCGCCATGATCAGATGGTCCCCTTGTCGCCGCAGTACGGCAACCACATCGTACCCGAACGTGCCGCGCATGACCCGCACGACAAAGTGCAGCAGCGGTTCGGGTTCCAGTACGGCAGCGATTTGCTGCCCAAGATTACCTGCCAGTGCCATGCCGAAGCAAAAGCGGGAAGGGCTAAACCCTTCCCGCCTTACCTGCCGCTATACCCGGGTGCCGCCGCCCAGCTGAGACTCAGCCAGGGCGATCATCTTCTTAACCATGTAGCCGCCGACAGAGCCGTTGACCCGAGAAGGCAGGTCACCCTTGTACTGCTGGTTGTAGTTGGGGATGCCCAACTCGCTGGCCGTCTCGTTCTTCAGCTGCTCCAGGGCGCTGCGGGAGTTGTTGACCAGAATCTCGTTGTTGTTAGGCATGTGTGTGTTGTCACCTCCTGACGGTATTATGTTGCCGCGGAGGTCATTTCGTTATGTTGGCCATTTTATGGTTTTCGCTCATCAAGGCTGCACACGCCCACCTGCAGCGCGTGGAACGAGCAAAACACGGCCAGCTTGGCCGCGAAGACTTCGAGATGGGCAAAATCGTCCGGCGTGAACGCGTCGGATTGTTCCGCATCGAGGCAAAGAACGCCAAATACCGCCTGCCCGGCGCGAACCGGCACGCAGGCGATGGAGCGATAGTCCCGGTTTCCCCTGGTGGAGTGAAAGTAGACTGGATCGGTGGTCACGTCGCGACAGTAGTAGTCCTCGCCGGTAAGAAAGGCCCGACCCGCGCAGGAGCGTTCAACAGCCAGACGTGGCCGCTGCAGCCCCTGATACCCTTCCCCGACTACGAGGTCCAAATACTGCTCCGAATCATCGAGAATGAAAAAACCGCACCGGCACCGGCCCAGCGGGTGGACCACCCGCGTCACCCCTGACACAAGTGTCTGCAGCGCCTTGAGAATCTTGGGCTCCCATTCGCCGGCGTCGTGCATCATCAAGTAGGCCAGGTCGCCATCCAACATGCGTGAAAGCGTCAGCACGCTGCCCTGCAAATTATAGGCATGCCGCAGGGCGTTAACGTCCCGTTTTGGCTCCTGCCGCATGGGAACGGCTCCCGGCGAGGGGGACTGCTCCTGTACGGGTCTGGGACTGGCAGTCTGCCATTTGCCGATGATCCAGTTGCCATACCCGAACAAGAACCCCTCCGGTGACCGGAGAATCTTCCACAGCAGGGCACCGACGAAGGCCGCCCCCACCAGGGCGGCGACACTTGCCAGCCATGGGGCGTTCCGAATCAGATCGAATAGATCCGCCATGCTTCGCACCTCGTCTGCCACTGCAATTGATTCCCACTTCCATCCTAACACGCCCAGTAATTTACAGTCAATTCTAACGGAAAGGTTTCCCCTCAATGCAAAAAGCGAGCGGCCCTTTGTCAGGTCCGCTCGCTGTACTTTACTTCTTCGCCCCGGCAGGTTGAATGATCCGATTGTCGGCATCAACCAAGACGACGGTGGGCTTGTAGCCGGCCAGTTCTTCCTCCGCCACCTGCGCGTAGGTGATGATGATGACCAGGTCACCGGGATGGGCCAACCGCGCGGCGCCGCCGTTCAGGCAGATGACCCCGGAACCGGCCGGGCCGGCGATGGTGTAAGTCTCGAACCGGGCGCCGGTAGTCACGTTGACGACGGACACCTGCTCGTACTCGAGCATGTCGGCCGCCTTCAGCAGGTCGCTGTCGATCGTGATGCTGCCGACGTAATTCAGGTTCGCTTCGGTCACAGTGGCGCGGTGAATCTTTGACTTAAACATGGTCCGCATCATCGGGCGGGCCCTCCTGTCGCTATGAGGTCCAGGCCGCACTTCTGCGCGGTCCCGGCCAAACTCTAGCCTAAACGGAAGAAGGGTTTTTGGTCAAGCCCCGATTACAGGATTCGCTGTAGAACAGAATCTGCGATGTTGGCGCCGGTCAGGAGCACCATCACTCGGCCGAGTCCTGTCGCCCCGTGTTTTAGCAGCGCCGCAGCGCCGGCGGCCCCGGCAGGTTCCGAAACGATGCGCTCCTCATGCAGCAGGAAGCGCATGGCAGCCAGCAGCTCGTCATCAGTAACAGGGAGCAGGCGGTCGACATACCGGGTGGTCATCGCCAGGGTATGCTCACCGGGTTTGCGCGCGCCCAGTCCGTCGGCAATCGTATCGACCCGGTCGAGTTCGACGATGCGCCCGGCTTTGACCGAGCGGAGCATCGAGTCGGCGCCTGCGGGCTGGACGCCGATGACCCGGACTTCCGGACGGAGAGCTTTGATCGCCCCGGCCACGCCTGAAATCAGCCCGCCGCCGCCAATGCCGGTCAGCACCGTGTCAAACTCGTACCCCGCCAGTTCCAGGGCGATGGTGCCCTGTCCGGCGATGACAAACGGGTCGTCATACGCGTGCACCAGCGCCAGCCCGTCTTCGCGCCCAATGCGCAGGCAGTTCTCAAAGGCGGCCTGATAGTCCCGGCCGTGCTCGATGACCCGGGCGCCTTCCGCCTCGATCAGGGCCTTCTTTTGCGGGTTGGCGCCGTCAGGCACGCAGATAACGGCGGGGCGCCCGAAGAGCCGGGCCGCCCGCGCCACCGCGAGCCCGTGGTTCCCGGCGCTGGCTGTCACGACTCCCCCGGTCATCCCGGCGTCCACCAGGGACTGCAGCTTGACGAGTGCGCCCCGGATTTTGAAAGTCCGTATCGGCGTAAAGCACTCCAACTTGAAAGAGACGGGCGTGCCAAGGCGGGCGCTCATCCTGGACGCCGAGATGACCGGGGTCGGTGGGAAAAAGCGTCGTACGACAGTCTCTGCCTGCCGAAACTGTTCTAGCTCAATCAATATGATCGTCTCCTGGAAATACATATTTCTACACAGATTTAATGATTACACAGATTTTATAATGGACGGTTCTTCATCTGTGTAATCCGATGATCCGTCCAATCTGTGTAAATTGTCCGGAGTCACCTACACTTCTTGCAGACTAAAAGCAGCACGAATCTCGCCAACCAGACGGCCGGCGTAATTCTTCACCGGGAATACACCGTACCGTGCCAGGGCGGTCAGGTCGGCTTCCGTCAGCAGCCCCAGCTGCCGCATGGCTTCCACCGTGACCTGGTGGCGGGCGTTGTTGTTCCCGTCTTCAATTTTGACGGCAATGCCCACGCCGCCCTTGGCCCCCGCAGCCTTGAGTTCATCGGACAGGGCGTGCGGCAATATGCCGACGCAGTATACGCCTTCGGCCCCGCTCTTTGCCACAAAGCGGCCGCCGGGCAGGGTTATCAGCTCCGTGCAGATGCGCTTCCTTCCGGCCACCAGGTAGGGGTGCTCCAGCATCGCATCCCGGAACCGGCGCCCGGCCTCATCCTTGCCTGCCGGCATGAATGACGGGTCCGCCAGGCGGGCGAAAGCGTAGGCCATGTTCCGGATGGGCAGGCCAAACACCGGCACGCCGCACCCATCGACGCCCAGGGTGATATCGCCGGCCGAAACGCCCGTCACGTCCGCCACGTTGGCGAGAATCAGCTTCTGCAGGTCCGAGCCGGGGTCCATATAGTTGTCCAGGGGCAGGCCTAGATGGCGCGCCATGGCCAGCATACCGGCATGCTTACCAGAGCAATTATTATGAATATAGCCAGGCTCCTGGCCGGCGGCTTCCAGCGCCGCAGCCGCGCCCCGGTCGAACGGGGCATGGCTGCCGCACTGCAGCCACTCGGTGGTCAGGCCCGCCTTCTGCAGCGCGTCCAGCACCGTCCGGGTATGGACCTCCTCGCCGTTATGGGAGGCGGCGAAAATCGCAAGGTGCTTCGACTCCAGCCCCAGGGCTTCCGCTGCACCCGTAAGGACCACGGGCATGGCCTGAATCGGCTTGGCTGAAGACCGCCAGAAGGTTACCTTCCCGGCGTCGCCGACCTGGAAAAGCAGCCTGCCCGTTGCGTCAACAACGGCGACATCGCCGCGGACGATGTTTTCAACCAGGGGGCCACGGGTTTGTTCTACGACAATCGCTGGCATCTGAATGCATTACCTCCCGCCGGCAGCCGCCACAAACGCCGAGAACAGCTTGCCGAAGTTATAATCTTTGCCGACAAAGTTTTCGGGATGCCACTGGACAGAGAGGCAGAACCGGGCGCCTACCTTCTCCATTGCCTCGTTAATGCCGTCAGGAGCCACTGCAGACTCTACCCAGCCGGGCGGTACTTGCCTGACGGCCTGATGGTGCCGGGAGTTGACCTTGAAATCCGTCCCGAAGAGTTCGGCCAGTCTGGTACCCGGCGTGGCCTTCACTGTATGAGTAGGATACCATTTCGGGGTCGTCAGTTCTTCGCCATAACGGTGCCTGATGGACCCTGGGCACTGGGACGGGACATCCTGCCACAGGGTGCCGCCGCAGGCCACTGCCAGCAGCTGGTGCCCCCGGCAGATGCCCAGGACCGGCTTGTCGCGTTCCAGGGTCTGCTTGGCAAGCAGCAGTTCCATCGTGTCCCGCTCCGGGGTGATATCGCCAATATGCTGATGGGGCTCCTCACCAAACAGCAACGGGTCGATATCGTGCCCCCCCGAGAAGAGTACGCCATCCACCCGGTCCAATATCTCCGCGGTATCTTCTTCGGTAGAGACGAAGGGCAACAGCACGGGAATGCCCCCAGCTGCCAGTATGGCTCGAAAATAATCACCCGTATTGTACAGACCATCACGCTTCAGCTTCTGCATCGAATCAGCCGTAATACCAATCAGCGGTTTCATTACCCGTGTCGCCCCCTTGACTACGTAAAATATGCTCCGCATGAACCATATGACCGTGCAAAACCCGGGCACCAGGCCGGCACCCGGGTTGGGAACCCGTTACAGCTCTTTGAGACCCAGACTGATCAGCAAGGCGTCATCAACCAGCCTCATGATTTCGCCGCCCAGATGGGTCACCCGTTCACGAAGCCGCCGCTTGTCAATGGTACGAATTTGTTCCAGCAGAATGACTGAATCCCGTTCCAAGCCATAGGTCTCCCCGTTCAGTTCCACGTGAATGGGAAGCTTTGCTTTTTCAATCTGGCTGGTGATGGCAGAGACGATGACCGTGGGACTGTACTTGTTCCCGATGTCGTTCTGCAGGACCAGCACCGGTCGGACCCCGCCCTGTTCGGATCCGATCACCGGACTTAAGTCCGCGTAAAACACATCGCCCCGGCGGATGTTGAGGGGCCTACTCATCCCACCGGGACCTGCCCTGGGGAGCCTGGGCGGTCTCGAAGACCGGCCCTTCCTCAGCGAGGGTCAGGTTGATGCGCGCCATCTCCCGGTAGCCGCGCTTCATCTGCTCCCGCATGTCCCGTTTCTTCCTTTCCGCCACGTAAATGCGCACAGCTTCCCGTACCAGGGCGCTGCGGTTCCATCGCTCCATGGCAACGAGTCCATCCACTTCGCGGAGTAGGTTCGCGGGAACCGAGACGACGATGCGCTTTGAAGACGCCATGGAGGCACCTCCCAGGAGTAGAAGGCTTCCCTTCATATTCTATACCCGCCGGACGGGAATGGTCAAAGAAACCGCTCCCTACAGTCTGCCTAACTTTGTAGGACTCCATCCTTGCGGTACAGCCGGGGGACCCGTTTGGAGATCGCGCAGAGTATTTCATAATTGATTGTGCCCAGTAGCCCGGCGACTTCGGAAGCGGTAATGCGCTCGCCCCCTTGTTCGCCGATGATGATCACTTCATCGCCGGGTTCGACGGTCAGGTCGTCGGGAATCCGGACCATCGTCTGGTCCATGCAGACCCGGCCAACGATTCGGCAGCGGCGGCCGCCAATCAGCACTTCGCCTTTGTTGCTCAGCCCGCGTGGATAGCCATCGGCATACCCGACGGGCATACTGGCGACTCGTTCAGCCCGCTCTGCCCGATAGGTGCATCCGTAGGAGATGGGCGCCCCTGCGGGCACCGCTTTGACCATACCGACGCGGGTGCGCCACGTCAGAGCCGGGCGCAGATCCGCCGGCCAGTTGACGACCGGGTCGGGCGGATGGCCGTACATGGCGATGCCGGCCCGTACCAGGTCATAGTGACTCTGCGGCCACAGCATGATGCCTGCGCTGTTGGCTGCGTGGATAACGGGCGGGTTGATGCCCTCGGCACGCAGGAGCGCCAGGACGCGCTCAAACTCGGCAATCTGCTCGGCCGCAAACGGGTTCTCCGGCTCGTCGGCCGTGGCCAGGTGAGTGAAGACCCCTTCCACTTCTATATGCGGAAACTGCTTCAGCTCACGCACGAAAGCGGAAACTTCATGGGGGCGAATGCCCACCCGCCCCATGCCCGTGTCGATTTTCAGATGAATGTAGGCCTTGCGAATCAGCCCCTTGCCCCGCTCTTCGAGGGCGTGGGCAAGGTCCAGGCTGAATACCGCCGGACGGATTCCATGGAGCAGCACCATGCCCGTCTGCTCCTCAGGCACATAGCCGAACACCAGAGTAGGCGCCACCACGCCGTTGCGGCGCAGCTCCACGCCTTCTTCCACCGTGGCGACTCCCAGCCAGGTGGCGCCCGCCTCCAGAGCGGTGCGGGCTACCTGCAGAGCCCCGTGCCCGTAGCCGTCCGCTTTCACGACGGCCATCAACTGCGAGTTCGGAGCCTGGCGGCGCAGCTCGGCCACGTTGTGTTTGATGGCGTCCAGGTCAATTTCGACCCATGTCGGACGCAGCCGAGCAAACTCCATGCTGACTACCCCCAAAACTCGGTGAACGAATCGCTCAGCCCTGCCCGCAGGTCCTTCTGAATCCGGGGCAGTTCGTCGGCCAGGTCGCCGGCCAGCACGCCGTCTTCGCCTTCCACGGCGGCGAGACGGTCGCCCGCAAGGCCGTGCATATAAGCGCCGGCGACAGCTGCCTCCTGGGCGCCCATGCCCTGGGCGAGCAGGCCTGCGATGATGCCCGTGAGCACATCGCCGGAGCCGCCGGTCCCGAGCGCCCGGTTGCCGGTGGGGTTGATCCAGACCACGCCGCCGGGCTCGGCAATGAGAGTATATGCGCCCTTGAGCAGCACGACCGCCTTGGTAACCTGGGCTGCCTGCCGTACGGTGCTGAAGCGGTCCGACTGGGCCGCCTCCACGGAGATGCCCAGCAGGTGCGCCATTTCGCCGGGGTGCGGCGTCAGTACGAGCGGGACCGGTGCCTCAGCCAAAAGCGCGGCCTGGCCTGAAAATGCCTTAATGGCGTCAGCATCGATGACCAGCGGTGCGGGCGAGTTGGCCACGACCCTGCGGACAAATGCCTGCACTTCGGGGTCGGTGCCAAGGCCGGGCCCGACGGCAAGGGCGTCTGCCCGGGCGGCCCTTGCCAGGAAGGGCTCGGCCGCCGCTTCCGCAAAGCCGCCGTACGGCGATTCCGGGAAGGCCACGGTCATAAACTCCGGCCGCAGTGCGGCCACCACGGGCTGCGATGATTCTGGCGCCGCCACGTAAACAAGGCCGGCACCAACCCGCAGCGCGGCCTCTCCGGCCAGGGCAGCGGCGCCCGTCATGCCGCGGGAAGCAGCGGCCATGAGCACTCGGCCCCGGGTACCCTTGTGGGCGTTCCGACTGTAGGAGGGCAGCCAGGACTTCACGTCGGCCGCCCGCGTCAGTTCTGCGTCAATCGCCTCCCCTTCTACGGCGCCGGTGGAGAGACCGATATCGGCCACAATCACCTTGCCGGCCAGGTCGGCGCCGGGGAACTGGAAGAGGCCCAGTTTGGGCAGCCCGAACGTGACGGTGTAGTCTGCCCGCACGGCCGGACCATCAGCCTTGCCAGTGTCGGTGGTGACGCCGGAAGGAATGTCGACGGCCAAGACAGGCCGCCCCGCCTGGTTAATCAGCTTGATCGCCTCGGCGGCCAGGCCCCGGGCCGAACCGACAGACCCCGTGCCCAGCACGGCGTCGATGATCAGGCCGGCGTTGTGGAGAGCCTCGGCAGCCTGGGCGGGCATCAGAATCTGCACGCCGGCCATGCGGGCGGAGTGGAGGGCGGCCTGCGCATCGGGGGGCAGATCGTCGAAGGCGGACCAGACCACGGCCTGCACCGGCAGGTCCCAGTGGCGCAGCCAGCGGGCGGCGACGAGCCCATCGCCGCCATTGTTGCCCTTTCCGCAGACCACGACGATGTTTCCGTTATGCTTTTCCTGGTGAAGGCGGCGGGCGATGACGGCCACCTGGCGCCCCGCGATCTCCATGACGACGCCCGACGGGATGCCGTATTTGGTGAAAACCCGGTTTTCAATGGAGCGCATCTGTTCAGCTGAAACCACTTTCATTTCTCGGCCACCACCTGTGCCATAGCGTATTCTTTGCAGTGGGAAAGGGAGAGGTGCATGGCCGTAATGCCTTGTGCAGCAGCGATTTCGGCCAGGCGTCCGGTCAGGTGCAGGGACGGTTTCCCCAGGTCGTCCTTCACCACTTCGATCTCTTGCCAACTTACGCCCCGCAGGCCGATGCCCAGGGCTTTGAGCGTTGCTTCCTTAGCAGCAAAGCGCGCGGCGAGGCGCCGGCAGCGCTGCTGCTCGGACGGCCAGCACTCGCACATTTCGCCCGGAGTAAAAAGCCGGGCGCCGAACCGGTCGCCATGGCGTGCGATCGCCTCTGCGATCCGGTCCACTTCAACAATATCGACCCCAATGCCCGCAATCAAGATCGGGGCCTCCCTCCGGCAGCCTTCTCCTGCTCCATCCGCCACAGGAAGGCCAGCACCTCGGCCACGGCAGCGTACAACTCGGGCGGTATGGCCGCCCCGATCTCCAGTTTCACGAGGGCGTTGGCCAGCGGATGATCCGTGTGCACCGGAATCTCGTGCTTCTTGGCGATGGTGAGCAGCGCTTCGGCTAGTTCGCCCTGACCGGCGGCCAGGACCCGGGGCGCATCATCGCGGTTTCGGTCATACCCAAGGGCCACGGCTGCCTTCCGCTCGGGCCGCCTGCCCGTTTTTTCCCCGGCCACATACAGCACCCCCGCAGGGCCTACATTCGTTTGTCGAGTCGGTTGGCCCCTTCGATGCGGGCAGGCTCCACGGCTTCCCCGGGCGCCGCTGCACGGCAGCCTACCCGGGCTTCGGGGAAACCCACCTGAGCTAAGCGCCGCTGCAGTGCCGGCAAGGACTGTTCCAGGGCCCCTTTGCTGCCCGGCTCGGCCGCTGTGAAGAGAGCGGCGAGATTGGCGGCCGCGGCTTCCAGGGTAACCTGGACGGGGCCGAGGGCCGGCGTCTCCCACCAGATACGGATCTGCTGAACCGGGCCGCCCTTCTGGGCGCGGGTTTTCGGAGAATCATCCTCCTGGACGTGAATCTGGGCCCATCCCTGGTTGCCATCCGGCAACGGGATTGGCAGCCAGAGTACCTGCGGGAGAGCGGTCTGCTGAACCCCGGGCTGGTTTACGGCAGATGCCGGCTGCGGTTGCCCCTGTACTGCGGCAGCGGTAACCTCCCCCAGTGTTGGGGCGCCCGTCGCCACCCTCGCTGGCGCCGGGGCGCTCTGAGCCTCAAGGGGCCCCTGCCCCGGCTGCAGCGGCCCGGCGGGGAGCACGCCTTCCCGGGGCGGGGCGGGACCGAGTACTTTCAGGATGATGGGTGCCGCGGCCGGTGCGGGAGCGGCTTGCAGGCGCCCCGGCTCCGGTGGCGTGGAATGGGAGACCTGCCCACCGGGCTGCGCAGCTGGGACAGCTTGCTGTCCGGCGGCAGGAGCCGCCTGCCGCGGCGCGGGCGCCGGCTGTCCGCTGGTCAGCTGCTGTGGTGCAGTTTGTGGCAAAGGCTGTAGTGCCTGATGGCCGGCTGACTGAGCATGTGGCGCCGCGGTCGGCGGCTGTGGCCCCGGGGAAACCGGCTGAGCGGTCGCCGGGAGGTTCGGCTGCGGGTTCGCCGTCTGAACCCCGGACTGGGCCGGACGGCTTAGGGCCGGCTGCTCTGCCGGGGGAGCCACGACCTGTGGCAGAGCACCAGGGGGACTTCCCGGGGTGGACCTTACAGGGGGTTGGGATGGGAGAGGGGGCTGAACCTGTGGCTGAGCGGGGGCCGGCGCGGCCTGCCGGGGCGGCTGGGGCTGGACCTGGACCCGCACCCGCTGCCCTTCCTGAAGGGGTGTCTGGAGGGCAACTTCGAGCCGCACCCCGCGCCCAAACGAGAGGACTGCCCGCTCCTGAAAGACGGAGACGACTTCGGCCTCCAGAACCTTCCCCGGCACCAGCAGTTCAGTCAGCAGGTCAGGGGCGGTGGCAGCCAGAAACCGTACCAGACCGGGGTTGATTCCTGTCGGCTGCATCGAGCGCCCCCCTTGTTGCTCACCCGTGTGGGAATCGAACAAAGGATTTCTGCGAACGGGCTGGAAACCCCTGCCTACCTGACGGGACTGGTTCCGCCGAGATAGTATTCCAAGCAGATGACAGAGCCTGCACGGAATGTTGTAGAGTCAGCCGGGCTCAAGTAAACTAGGGAACAGTAGCAGGCGAATCGTCGTTGGGAGGTGCCGCTTTGAATCTGTTTGCATACGGCACGCTCCTGGACAAGCGTATCATGTTCAAGGTCCTCGGGCGGGGCCTGCCCACGTCGGTCCCCGCCACCCTGTATGGTTACCGCAAATGGGAGACGACCCTTGGCTATCCGGTGGTGCTTCCCGAAGCAGGCGCCTCGACGCCCGGCATGGTCTTCTACAGCCTGACCGCAGCCGACTGGAAGCGGCTTGACGAATACGAGGTTGTAAACGGCAACCCGCCGGCATACTTCCGGCGGCTGGTCTCCGTTCAGGGCGCCCACGGCAGCATCAGCGCTTGTGTCTACATCGGCAACCTGAACTTTTTTCGCACCCGCCTGAAATATTGACGCCCTGCCGGTCGCAGGGCGTTTTTTCATGTCACCGAACGGCGGACCGCCAGTTCGGACAGATAATCGTAAATATCGACACCCTGCTGCTCGAAATGCGCCGCCACTTCGGACAGCAGTTCCTCGCCGTGCCGGCGGAGCAGCCGGAAGATCACTTCCGACGCGTCAAATTCCAGAGAGTATAACTGACCCTCGATGGCGGAGACGCGAGCGGCCAGGGCGAAGGCCAGCGCCTCCACTGGCTTTTCCTGTGCCAGAGCCGTCTGGCACAGCACCCACTGGGCCATGCCTTGCTGCTCCAGGCCCTCAGCCAGCTCCAGGGCGGCAAAGGCACGCTCGGCCGCAGTGTCGGGGCGCCCGGCGGCTGTCAGGAACCGGGCCCAGTCAAGCAACTGGTCACTCTGGAAAGGACGGGCGGCGCCCGGCATGTGCAGTTCGCCTTCTTCCAGCAGGCGCAGCGCTTCCCTGAGCTCCCCTTTCCCAAGGTGCTGCGCAATCAGGGAGCGCACGCAGGCCCAGGCCGACTTTTCGTCGCCGAACCGATCGAACCAGCGGCGGGCCAAAGTAAACTCATCGGCGGCCCGCCGGTCAAAACCGAGCCGCTGCAGGACGTGCGCCATCTGCTGGCGGACCGCGCCTTCCTTGCAGGAGGCGGCCCCCAGACGGGGAAGCAGCGTCAGGTACCTATCGAGCGCCTCAAGCGCCGGCGCATACTGCTTGAGTCTGAGCCGGGCGGCGCCCAGGTCGGCCAGCACGGCGCCCAGCAGGTCGATATCCTGTCCGGCTTCGGCCAGTGACAGCGCTTGCATTCCGGCGTCCGCCGCCGCCTGCGAGTCGGTCATCTCCAGCCGGCAGCGGCAGACCGCTGCGTAAATCCGGGCTGCGTCAGGCGTTTTCTCACTTCCGGCAGCCAGCAGCGCCATCGCTTCTTCCAGGCATGGCTGAAACTGACCCGTCTCCAGCAAGTGGATCAATCGGCAAACCGACAAACTCCGAAACCTCCTCTCCTCGCTTCGGCAGCTTGTCGAATAGTCTGTCCCTTTTGTCCGCATGTAGCGATGCCAATTTCTGCTTGGCCGGAAGTGCAACAGCCCGCCTCCGAAGGCGGGCTGGGCTGCTTTGTTCAATTGACCCGTCTGAGCAGAACCGGCGAGAGGTATTGTCCGAGGTCAACGCCCATGGACTGGTATTCAAGATCGAGTTCACGAATCATGTCAGTCCCCTGCTTGCGGATGATCTCGGCCATCGCCTGGGCAGCCAGGAACTCCAGTTCGTAATGGCGCCCCCGAATTGCCTCCACCCTGGCTGCCAGGGCGTAGCCCAGCGCCTGCTTGGTGTCGCCGAGGTCACGGCTGCATTCATAGAGGACCATGTGGGCGTTGCTGGTCAGCTGGTGGTCCGTCTTGGCGATGTCCAACGCCTTCATGGCGCAGACCATGGCCCGGCCGTACCGCCGGCAGCGCAGGTAATGCGTGGCTCTGTCGTACTGATAGATGCTTTGAAAGAACGTGTCCGACGGGTACTTGCGGACGAGACGCCGCTCCTGCTCAAGCAGAGCGGGCACAGGATCATCTCCGGAAAAGCCCGGGTTGGTCTCCCGGATTTGCAGGTGGGTGTGAACCAGATCGTGGATGCACGAAAATGCGCTATGGTCGGCTCCCTGCTTGACGAACCACTGCTGGGCCCGGGTCAGGGCGTCCACCGCCCGGCTGGTCTCCAACTTGCGCTGGTGGGCCACTCCGATGCTCCGCCATACCGCGCCTTCGAACCGCCGCGACGTTGAATAGTGGTGTACGTTTTCGAGATAGCTGTAGAAGTGCTGTAGCGCAAGATCGAACTGTCTGGTTCCCATGTAAGCGGTGCCTACGTTCAGAAGCGCCCGGCCAAGCGTGTCCCACTCCTTGAGGTCCCTGGACAGCTTTACGGCAAGCAACCCGGAGTTGATCGCTCCGTACGAGTCCTGCAAGCCGAGGCGGCAGCGACAGATGACCAGGTTGAGCCGGGCCATTTCGACCAGCGTCATACCGCCCCTGAGGAGCAGTTGCTCGGAGAGACGAAGGCACTTTTCGAATTCGCCTTCCTCCATAAGCTGGACGAGGTACTCCACCAAAGCAATCTCTCCTCCGGAGTATTATGGCTGTAAAACAGTTCCTCTAGTAGCGTATCCCTAGGGATAATTCTAGCATGTGTGGTATTTACGGAAAAGACCTTTCACGTTGAACTTTTGTAACGGCAGGTTCCCGAATTTTCCCTAGTAGCGAATCACCCGTTCATCTTCTAATACGGACTCCCGTTCGTTTAGGTTCGATTAGTCTGCTGCGTTTTGTAAATTTGTGCGGTGGGGGGATTAAAAAAGCACCCTGGCCTTGGCTTTTTGCCCGGGTGTTGCGTCTGTCTTGAATTCCCTTTTTTGTTGTAGTGCGGATGCAACACACGGACAACCGGGCCGGGGCCCGGGGAACGGGGCCGGCCTGGCGCCGGCGCCCTTCTGGTCTTAGCAGGGGGTCTGTTTCGGGTAGGCAGAGTAACACGCTCCGCCTAACTGGGGAGTAACCATGGTCCCCACCAGCAGTATTACCAGAACCAAGATTACCCGAACCGCCTTACGCATAAAACCCCTCCTATTTGCTCTTTGTGGGTATTATGTAAACCAAAGGGCCAAGTTCCCCTGGCTTGCATACGGCAGACTTTAACTTCGGGTGCCGGTATGATACTGATCGACACTCGAAATGGCATCCGGGTAGCGATGAATCATTTCGATCAGGAGGTCGGTCGACTCTTTCTCCCAATCCGGTCGGCGGCAAACGACAGCGCATGTACGGGCCGCGAGCCCATGGCCGATAGCCTCCTCGGGGAGATCCATTCGGGATGCAGTCTTTGCAAGGACAACATGAAAGAGGAACCGGTGGTCTGGCTCACCCTGGACCGCCTGTAATGCACGAGTGGCGAGCACCCTTGCCCGATCAAGACGACCAGTCGCCAGTGCATACTCGCAACGAAGTCGAATGTGGTTGGCCCAACTCATCTTGTGCATTGACAGCTCCGGGTGCTGGCGCAGGTACGCGGCGCACTCAGCAAGCAGCCGGGGGATGGGCTTGAAAAGCCCCGCCCGAAGGTACGCATCGACGAGCGATTGACGGACGCCATGTGCGTAGCGATGCTCCCCACTGCGTTCAGCTGCCTTCAGGGCGTTGGACAAGGACACTGTCGCTGCGTTGGGTTCATTAAGCGCGATTTGCGCATAACCCAGGTTGTACCAAGCATTGTACTCATATTCAGAAGCCGTCTGGTAAAGGTGCGCCTTTGCCAGGAATTCGTACATCCGACTGACGACCTCGGGGAGTTGCCCAAGCCGGGCGTAAGCCACTCCGACGTAGAGGGTCATTGTTCCGTACGAGTCCCAGTCCTCTAGGTTCTGCGCTAGCCCTATGGCGAATTCACCGCTAGCCAGGGCCGCTTGTTCTTCACCGAGCAGGCAGTGCGATACAACCCGAGCCGCGTGAATCCTCACGATTTCTCGAGGATCCTCCACTTGCCCGATAAGCCGCTCTGCAACATCGAGCGCCTCCCGGTACTTCTCTTCCTCCACCAGACGCTCCAAGTACTCAATCATACTTCTACCTCCCTCGGGAGAAGTAAGTTACAGGACTTGGAGTTTGGTGTGTCAACTTCCAAGCCCATGATAACATCTCGATAAGGATATTTCAAGCAGTATTTCCAACATTTACAATATGCAACTTGTATCGATCTTCCAGTTGCACCCACGCACCCCAGCTAGTCACCGGTCGTGTACATTACAGTACGTATAAAAAATCGACGGGGTTCGACATAATCTTCAACTATTCATCAAAATATAACGGAAAGTACCTCCGCTTTTTGGGGGTACTCCTCACATGGTCCATGACAGAACGCGCCGAACCGGCAGGGCGTAACCGACATGGCCGTCCCGCCCATCAACTGTACGGGCTGCGAAAAGCGCATTCAGCACCGATTCCTCCACCGCTTCGACAGCAGCAAGGAAGAGCCGGTCCAAAGCTGCACTGTCATCACGCAGAATGGTGAAGGTAGCCGTCTCTTCAGCACTGGCATGCGGAACCCGATACGCCGTCGAAAAGCCAATCACGAAGTCCCCGCTGCCATTGCCCGCACTGGCGCCCGTGCGGGCCAGGCCCAGGGCGCCCCGCTTGCAGAGCCGCCCCAACTGACGGGCATCCAGCGGCGCGTTGGTCGCCAGCACGATCATGATCGACCCGGGCGGAATCGCATCGGGCTCAGGCCCTTCTTCACCCGGATACGCAAGCAATTGCTGCCCGACCGGCGCCCCTGCGACCAGCAAATCGCTGCGGCGGCCAAAATTGGCCTGGACCAGGGCGCCGACCACGAAATCGCCCACGGTCCGTGAGCTACTTCCGATTCCACCCTTGAATCCGAAGCACATGGTCCCAGTCCCTGCGCCGACGGCGCCCTGCTGCACCGGCCCGCCCGCCGCCGCAGACAGGGCTGCCCGGACATGCCCCTCCCGCACGTGCCTGCCCTGAATGTCGCTCAGGTACCCGTCGTTGCATTCGCCCACCACGGGGTTGACCGTGCCTGTAGTTACCCCGATTTCGGGGTTCTGTTCCACCATGTAGCTGACCACTGCATCGGCAACCCGAAAGACCCCAAGGGTATTGGTCAGCATCACCGGGGTCTCCAACAGGCCCAGCTCCTGAACCTGTGCAAGCCCGGTGCTCTTGCCGAAGCCGTTCAGCACAAAGACCGCCGCAGGAACCTTTTCCGCAAACAGGTTTCCGCCGTGGGGCAGAACGGCCGTCACTCCCGTGCGCACCGGGCCGGTGCCGGCAACCAGCGGACCCGCCCCCTCTACCAGGGTCGCGTGGCCCACCCGCACGCCCGGGACGTCGCAGATGTCATTGTGGGTCCCCGCCGGCAGTATCCCCGTCGTCAGACCCAGCATCCGGGCTGTCGGTCTCGGCGGATACGGGCTCGTCCACGGCATCCTCCGCCACCTCCGTGGTCTCAAAATCCCGCGGGTCCGGGACCAGGTGCACCCTGGGCAGCCATCCGTCCCAGGTGACTTCCACCTTCTTGCCCATCAGAACCGTCGAAAGCACGTTGTGCACGATGTGCGCCACGACGGGCACCCAGATCGTCCCCGTGAGGAGCAGCGTCGTCCCGAATATGAGCCCCGACGCTGCAGCAGCCAGCACATACGCCCACATGTCCCGCCGCCAGCCGCCGTGGCTGAAGCCGAAGGCGGCGGCCGCAGGCACCAGACCGATCACCGACTGCAACCCGCCGCGAAACAGCATCTCCTCGCCAAAGGCCGACGCCGTCACGACGGCCAGCATGATGGGGTAGCCGGCGACCTGGAGGGCCTCAATGCCCACTCGCCCGCCGCTGCGCCGCAGCGCCCGCTCCAGGGCCGGGTGGAGCCGGTACAGGAGCGAGATGAAGCCCATGGAGCAGCCAGCCGCCACCAGCGCCACGAGAAAGTCGAGGACCGACATGGGCGCCCCCAGGTCGGGTGGCTGGCGCCCCACCAAGACCGGCAGGAGCCAACCACCCGCAGACATCAAGACCGGGGCGGCAACTCCCGCAATCAGCAGCAGACGCAGACGCTGCGCCCGCGATTCGTTCGACAAAATCGTCTCTCCTCACACACAGAGCCTGGCTTCCACGTTCTGCAGCGCACGAGCACGCGACATAAGTGGTCTCGAACTCATTATAGCGAAGCGCTTGTGTTTCACGCGGTGCATTTTTCTGGGCGCCCGGGCCGGACAACAAAAAAGGGGCGCACAGCGCCCCTCAACCCATTCCAGTCCCTTTCTGAGTCGGCAGCTAGGGGAGCGCCAGCCCGACCGCCGGCGCCCGACCAGCAGCGACAGAGTGCCATGCGGCTTTGTTGTCTATCCCTTCAGCGCTTCTAGCATCGACTCGTAGGCGGCGGCCACGGTGGCGTCAATGTCCGCCTCCGTGTGGGCAAGGCTCATGAAGCCGGCCTCAAACTGCGACGGAGCGAGGTAGATGCCCCGGCGCAGCATGGCGTGGAAATAGCGGGCGTAAAGCTTCGTGTCGGACGTCAGGGCCGTATCGTAGTCAGTGACCTCTCTGTCCGTGAAGAAGAGGCCGAACATCGACCCGATGGACTTGCCCCGGTACGGCAGGCCCAGCTTTTCCATGTTGGCGTTCAGGCCCTTCACCAGCCGCTCGGTCAGCCCGGTAAGGCGCTCGTACGTGCCGGGGCGCCCCAGGATCTCCAGCGTCTTGAGGCCGCACGTCATGGCGAGCGGGTTGCCGCTCAGCGTGCCCGCCTGGTACATGGGGCCGGACGGGGCGACCATCTCCATAAACCGCCGCTTGCCGCCGTAGGCGCCGACCGGCAGCCCGCCGCCGATCACCTTGCCGAAGGTGGTCAGGTCGGGATCGATGCCGTAAAAGCCCTGGGCGCCACTATACGAGACACGCCAGCCGGTCATCACTTCGTCGGCGATCAGAAGGGCGCCGTACGCAGCAGTAATACGCCGCAGCCCCTCCAGGTACCCGGGTAGCGGCAGCACAAGGCCCATGTTGCCGACCACCGGCTCTGTGATAATGGCCGCGATATCATCACTATGGGTCGCAAACGCTTCTTCCACGGCCCGCAAGTCGTTGAAGGGCAGGCTGAGCGTATTGGCGGCGGTGCCGGCCACCACGCCCGGCGAATCCGGAACGCCCAGGTCGGTGGCGCCGGAGCCGGCTTTGACCAGCAGGCTGTCGTTATGGCCGTGGTAGCAGCCCACGAACTTGATGATCTTGTTGCGGCCCGTGTAGGCCCGAGCCAGGCGAATGGCGCTCATGGTCGCCTCCGTACCCGAGTTGACCATGCGGACCATTTCCAGGGACGGCAGGCACTGAATGACCGCCCTGGCCATCTCCAGTTCCAGTTCCGTGGGCATGCCGTACGAGGTGCCCCGGCGGGTCGCGTCGATCAGCGCATCGGTCACTTCCGGGTGCGCATGGCCGAGAATGAGCGGTCCCCAGGAAAGGACGTAGTCTATGTAACTGTTGCCGTCCACATCATACACGCGGGCGCCCTCGCCCCGGGCAATGAAGGGCGGTGTGCCGCCAACGGACCGGAACGACCGCACGGGGCTGTTAACGCCGCCCGGAATCACTGTCTTCGCTGCGGCGAACAGGGCGGTGCTCTTGCTCTGATCGAAGGGCATCGTCATGGCCTCCCAGATATTTCGCTAAGCTTACTACTTCATCAATAGGATGCCCATGTCCTCTGAGCGGGGTGGCTCTCGGGGAATTTTGACATAGGATGTGGACGGGGTGATCACTATGAACTACGGTTTCTATGGCAAACCCTTCGGATTCGGGAAGCCCATCGGGTTCGTCGCCGGCGCCAGGCCCTATGTCATCGGCCCCGGGTTCGCCACCTACCCGGCCTTCCCGGCGACCATCGCAAAGGGATTCGCCAAGGCGATTCCGGTCACCTCGGTCGCCGTTGCTCCGTGGGGAAAATTTGGGGCGATATGATAAAGGGGGCCCGGCGTTTGCCGGGCCTCCGCCTACTCGCCCGCCGCTTCGATAATCCGGCGGATCTCCTCCACGTTGCGCAGCAGTTCGCCCGCCCGGCGGGCCAGTTCTTCCGCCTGGCCTGCCGGCATGTGCGGCCCGTTGGTATGCCACACCTTGCGCAGGTTCTTCAATTCCTTGATCAGGGCCGACATGCGCTGGGACGAGAGCGAAAGCGGGGCGCCCTTGGCATGGGCGACCCGGGCCGGGTCCCGGGCAGCGGCCGAGCGGGCCGGGCGCCGTGCCGGGGCGAGTCCGGCCGCCGGCAGGCTCATGACCTGCCCCATCACAGGCAGCATGACATGGTGCCCCCGGGCCATCAGCAGGCGGGCCAGCTCTTCGCGGCCTTCGGCTTCGCCGTGAATCAGAATCGTCTGCAGGGGCAGCCGCTTGAGTCCGCCGACCCAGGCGAGCAGCTGCTCCTGGTCGGCGTGGGCGGACATGCCGTGCAGCGACTCAATGCGGGCCCGCACTGCGATCTCTTCGCCGTGAATCCGCACGGGCGACGCTCCGTCCAGGATGCGCCGGCCCAGGGTGCCTTCCGCCTGGTAGCCCACGAACAGCACCGTCGAATCAGTCCGCCACAGATTATGCTTCAGGTGATGGACGATTCGCCCCGCTTCGCACATGCCGCCGGCGGCGATGATGACCTTGGGCTCCTTCGCGTCGTTCAGCGCCTTGGACTCCTCAGCCGTACGGGAGAGCTGGAGCCCAGCGAACTTGAAAGGGGCATCGCCGTTGCGCATCAGTATGTGGGTTGCTTCGTCGAAGACTTCATGGTGCTTCTCGGTCACTTCGGTGGCGGCAATCGCCAGCGGACTGTCGAGGACCACCTTCAGGTTCGCGGGGAGTTGCTGCTGCTCCACGAGATCGTTAAGGGCATACAGCAGCTCCTGCGTCCGGCCCACGGCAAAGGCCGGAATAATGACGTTGCCGCCGCCCCGAACCGTGCTGCGGATGATATCGGCCAGGCGCTCCCGGGTCGATACGATCGGCTCATGCACCCGGTTGCCGTAGGTCGATTCCAGCAGGAGGTAATCTGCCTCTTCCAGCACTGCGGGATCCTTGAGGATCGGCCGGTCCGGCTGGCCGAGGTCACCGGAGAAGACCAGCTTGGTGGTCTTGCCCTCCCTGTCGGTCTCGAACACTTCAACAATGGCGGAACCCAGAATGTGACCGGCATCCTGCAGGCGAATCTGCACATGCTCATTCAGGTTGAAGAGTTCATCGTAAGGCAGCGAGGTGAACTGCCCGGCGACAGCCCTCGCGTCTGATTGGTTATACAGGGGTTCAACGGTGGAGCGGTCTGCCCGCCGGGCCTTGCGGTTGTCCCGCTCAGCCTCCATCTCCTGAATGTGGGCAGAATCCAGCAGCATGATTCCCGCAAGGTCTGCGGTCGCCGGGTGGGCGTAAATCGGGCCGTGGAAGCCTTGCTTGCGCAGCAGGGGAAGGCGCCCCGAGTGATCGATGTGCGCATGTGTCAGGATTACGCCGTTAAGGGTGCCAGGATGTACCCCAAAGGGCTCCCGGTTCAGGTCTTCCTCCTTGCCCTGAAACATGCCGCAATCCACCATCAGCCGTAAACCGCCGGCCTCCAGCAGATAGCAGGAGCCTGTCACCATGCCCGCAGCGCCCAAAAACGTCAATCGCATGGTCGTTCGCCTCCCCGTTACTGTGCGGCGTCTTCCCGGGGCTCTACGTGCACCAGCACGTCTACCACACCGGGAATCTTCCCCTTCAGGCGGCACTCTGCCAGGTGGGCCAGCAAGTGGGCCTGCCCGACAGTCATCGCCGGATCCACGGTCAGGTGCAGATCCACGTAGACGGCGTCGCTCCTCCCGCGCGACCGGACCATGTGGCAATCCTCCACGCCCGGAATATCCTGCACGACGGGCACCACCACCGCCGGATCGAGCACGGCGGCGTCGCAGAGCACCTGTGCACTGTTCCTGATGATTTCCCAGGCGGACAGGCCAATCAGGGCGGCAATGACGAGGCTGAGGACCCAGTCAAGCCAGGGCAGCCCGAGCTTGATTCCCACCAGCCCGCCCAGAACGGCCAGGCTGACCAGAATGTCGCTCCGGGTATGATAGGCGTCCGAAACGAGGAAATCGCTACCCAACTGCCGGCCCAGGCGGTATTCGTAAGTGTAGACGCCGATATTTACCGCCAGGGTAATCAGCATCACGACAAAGCTTGCGATAGAAATGTCGGGAACCTGGGGGTTCCCAATGCGGCTGACGGCGCCCTGAATCACCTCATAGCCGACAAACAGCAGCAACGCGGCGATTCCTACCGTCGTGTACGTTTCGAACTTCTTGTGGCCGTAGGGATGATTTTTGTCGGCCGGAACGCTGGCTATCCAGACACCGACCAGTCCGAGCAGGTTCGATGCCCCGTCGCTCATGGAGTGGAAGCCGTCCGCCGTCATACTGAGGGCGCCCGACAGCCACCCGTAGACAACCTTGGCGGCAGCCACGGCGAGGTTAAGTACGAGGATCACGAGCAGAATGTGACGTACCCGTTTCATCTGCTCCACGACCAACACTCCTTTTTATCCTAGATATATGATTCGCGTACAGGGACGCGAAACCCTCCCCGGCCAACTAAGTGGACTTCTCCGGAGACGTACACGGAGTACGTTCGGCCGCCGTATCGCTCCACTTCGGTCTGCAGGAGGCTCGGCCGGCCCACACTGTGCCCTTGCTCGCTGCGGATGACCGGGCCGGCGACGACGCCGTGCCTGACCAGGTACTCGCCTAGCGGCCCGTTGGCCGAACCGGTGGCGGGATCCTCAACAACCAGGTCATACGGGCTGAAGACCCGGCAGTGCACGTCGGCGGCGGGGTCGATGCCGCCCGGGGCGAAGACCAGCGTGCAGAGGCCGCGCCGGCCCAAGAGCGCCCGCAGGCGGCCCGGGTCGGGTTGAGCCTGCTGCACTTCGGCCAGTGAAGCCAATGGGATGATGACGGTCTGCATGCCGTTGTCAACCGCCTCTACCGGCAGGTCCGGGCACAGGTCGGCGCCCAGGGCGGCAGCCAGTTCGGCCCTGGCTTCAATGGTGCCCGCCACCCGGGGAAGCGGCTGGCTCATGCGGGCCATCCACCGGTCTTGCGCTAGTGGCTGCACGCACACTGTGATGATGCGCGCACCAGTCTGGAGCTGGATCATGCCGCCTTCCGGAGGCGCCGCCACGCAGGCGGTGCCCAAAATGGGGTGCCCCGCGAACGGAATCTCTTCTGCCAGGGGCAGGGTGGGGATGAAGATGCGGACGCGCCCGTCCGCCTGCGGCACTGCCGGCGGCTGCAGGAACGTCGTCTCCGAGTGGTTCATCTCCCGGGTGATCAGGCGCATGGCCTCCTCTGGCAGGTCGGCAGGGGCAGAGAACACTGCTAGTTGATTACCGGCGTATGGGCGGGCGGCGAAGACGTCGACCCAGGAGAAGTCGAGCATTGCCAATGATTCTCACTCCAGGTGGCGCAAAATGGCGCATGAGCCAGGAGCAGTGCCCCTGGCTCATGTGGATTTACTTTGCGGCGGTCTCGAGGGTGTTGGTGATCTTCGCCTTGTCCTGCAGGTCGGTCAGCCAGGGCTGGAGCTTCTCCTGAACCTGGCTGTCGACGTAGACTTCGGTGACTTCGGCCTTCATGGCGCTGAAGTCCGGGGCGGTGCCCGACGTCGCGAGGACCTGGGCAACGTGCCAGCCGTAGTCGGTCTTGAAGGGCTGGGAGATTTCGTCCTTCTTCATGGCGAAGACGACCTTCTCGAACTCAGGCAGCATCTTGCCGAGGCCGAAGGTGCCCAGGTCGCCGCCGGATTCCTTGGCAGCGGGCTCCGTGGACTTCTCCTTGGCCAGGGTGGCGAAGTCGGCGCCCTTGTCGAGCTGCTCCTTGATCGCCTTGGCTTCCTCTTCGGTGGCGACCAGGATGTGGCGGGCATGGACTTCCCGCTTGTCGAACTGGGCCTGGTTCTCGTCAAAGAACTTCTTGAGGTCCTCGTCCTTGACGGGGATGTCCTTCTTCAGGATCTTGGTGACCTTGACGCGGAAGGCCTGGTAGTCGCGCAGCTGAGCCATGGTGATGTTGTTCTGGGCCAGAGCCTGCTCAAACGCGACCTCGCCACCGATGCGGGTCTTGATCTTGGCGATTTCGGCGTCGATCTCCGCCGGGGTGACGGTAACGTTAGCCTTGGCAGCCTCCTGGTCAACCAGTTTCTCCTGGATAAGCGTCTGCACGATTGATGCGCCGTTTTCGGCCACCATGCGGTTATACAGATCGTTCTTGGTGATCTTGTCACCATTCACTTCAGCGACCATGGCGGTCTCGAGGCTGGCGGCCTTCTGCCCGGCGCGGTTGCCGAGCATGTAGCCGGTCGGTGCAGCCACAACGAGCGTGATCAGCACCGCTGCGAGAACACCGGCGCCCTTATTGGCGGTGGACAACGTTAGCTCCTCCTTTACGATTGTCAGACCATAATCGATTCGTATTCTACCACGTTTTCTCCTGCAGCGGGTGGGTAGCAAAGTGGGCTCTATCCCGCATTGTTCCAAGCCCGCCGGGCTTTCTCTCGCCTGGCGTGACTTTTCCGCTCATCTTGTGTGCAGATAAATTCATCTGAGCGAATCCGCGGGCTTTATCAGCCACGGAGAACGCGGAATGGCGAAACACGGAAATAGTCTTTATATATATATATATTTTCTTTATAATTATTCTGCGCCTTCCGCGTCCTCCGTGGCAAAATTGCCCTTTTCAGGAAACAAAAAGGGCGTGGGCCCCACACCCACACCCTCCGCTTTAGCGGACACCCAGGCGCTGCTTGCCCTCGGGGCTCAACTTATCCGGGGTCCAGGGCGGGCTGAACGTAATGTCCACCTTGATATCGTCAAAGCCAAGCGGCTGCAGAGCCGAATGCACATCGTTGAGCAGGGCGCCCGAAATGGGGCAGCCCATGGTCGTAAACGTCATCAGCACATGGCAGCGGTTGTCTTCAATCTTCAGGTCGTAGACCAGGCCAAGGTCGATGATATTCAGCCCCAATTCGGGGTCAATTACGTTTTTCAGCAGCATACGTGCCTGATCGTGCTTCTCCATGCCATTCCACTCCTCTTGCTAAGGTCTGGGCGCCAGGGTTGCCAGGACTACGATGGGTTCCGTCGTCGCCCGAATGCCGTGCGCCTCTCCGGGCGGGTAGAACCGCAGCATGCCGGTTCCGGCCGGTGCCCATTCACAGCCGACCAGCAGTTCACCGCTGCCGTGGACAACGTGCAGACAGACGCTTGACGAACTGGTGTGTGGAGCGACCTCCTGCCCGGGCTGTAGGCTCAGCAAAATGACCCGCATATCCTGGCAACTGTGCAGAATTTCGCTCACGACGTGGTCGCCGGCGAACCGCATGTGTTGATCGAGTATCACTTCCATTAGCAGGTCCCCCCTTGTGGTATCCGCCGCTATGCCACCATCCTAGCAGTCTTGCCCGCGATCACCCGGTGCGAGTACGCGCTGTCCGAATGTGATAATAATCACACCGCAACCCGGTTGTCAAAAAAAGAAAACGGCCGAATTGGCCGCCCCTATTGCTCGCCCATCCACTCGCGGAGCTTTTTTTCGTTGACGATGACCAGGTCTTCGCCCTCAACCTTGATACAGCCTGTCCGGCGGAAATCGGCAAGCACACGTGTCACAGTCTCCCGGGAAGTACCGATCATGCCGGCGATATCCTGGTGAGTGAGTCCCAGGTTAAGGCGGCTGGAGCGCTGTTCACCCGCCGACTTGAGCAGCAGGCTGGCCAGGCGACCATGCGTGGTGTGGACCGCCAGGTCATGGGCGGCGTCACGGGCCGCCCGCAGCCGCTGCCCGACCAGCCGGAAGGCATTGGCCGCAAGCGCCCGGGAATCCGGAATGAGTCCGAGCAAATCGTCGGCACGAACGGCGTACAAAACGGCGTCCTCGACGACCTGGGCCGTGGCCGGGTATGGCGCCTTGTCAGCCAGCACGACCAGACCCACCGCAGAGCCGGGGCCCCAGACCCGCAGCACCTGCTCCTGGCCGCCCGCCGCCAACCTGGTGACGCGGACTTTCCCGTCCTTGATAAAGAAAATCACATCGCCGGGGTCGCCCTCGTTGAAGAGAATTGTACCCTTGCGGTACCGCCGTTCACGGGCAATCGCCGCAACCTGGGCCAGTTCCTCGCCCGAGAGGCCCTCGAAGAGGGGAAGACTGCTCAGAAACGCCAGATCAGACAGCCTCTCCACCTCCAACTGCTTACAAATTCGCATCCACTATTATACGACGCCCACACGATGAGCGGGAGGGGCAATCCCTCCCGCCCGTCAATTACCTCAGGCCATAATGCTGCTGAATCCACCGATACAGCCTGAGCACATGGGGCGGCACTGGCCGGCGGGGCGCCGGATAGATGACCTTGGGCGGCCCTAGAAGCACCCCGGGAACCATGTATTCGTATACACGCACCTCAGGCTGCAGTGCCGGCGTGCTCTGTGCGGATTGCTCCACGCCAAATCACCCCCGCTGTTATTGTATGATGTGCGTGGCTCACGGGGGATACACAATCTCCTGGTCCCAATTGCGTGCGGAAACTTCTTTCGCTATAATCTTGAAGGTGTTTTCGGGGAAGAGGAGGACGCGCCGTGGGACTTGAGATCGGGATTGTCGGACTGCCAAATGTCGGAAAGTCCACCCTGTTTAATGCGATTACGAAAGCCGGAGCGCAGGCGGCCAACTATCCGTTCTGCACCATCGAGCCGAATGTCGGCGTGGTGGACGTCCCGGACCCGCGTCTGCCGGTGCTTGGGAAACTGTTCAAGTCGGGGCGCATTGTGCCGGCAGCCGTGAAGTTCATCGACATTGCCGGAATCGTCAAGGGCGCCAGCAAGGGTGAAGGGCTGGGCAACAAGTTCCTGGCCAACATTCGTGAGGCAGACGCCATCGCACACGTGGTGCGCTGCTTCGCGGATCCCAACGTGACCCATGTCCACGGCCACGTCGATCCCCTGCGCGATATTGAGGTGATCAACCTCGAGTTGATCCTGGCCGACATGGACACGGTAGAAAAACGGTACGACCGCATCGCCAAAGCTGCCAGGAGCGGCATCAAGGAAGCGCAGGTCGAGTACGGACTGCTGACGCGCCTGAAGGAGGCCCTGGACACCGGCAAAGCTGCCCGTACCGTGCAGCCGCAGAACGATGACGAGGCACGGGTCCTCAAGGACCTGCATCTGATCACCGCCAAGCCGGTCATGTATGTGGCGAACGTCTCCGAGTCGGATGTGGCGGACCCCTATGCTGTGGAGGCCGTGCGGAGAGTCAGGGACCTTGCCGAATCGGAACACAACGAAGTGGTTGCCGTCTCAGCGCAAATCGAGGCCGAACTGGCTGAAATGGACGACGAAGAGCGGTCCGTCTTTCTGGCGGACATCGGGCTGACGGAGTCCGGCCTTGACCGGGTGATCAAGTCCGGATATCATCTGCTCAATCTGATGAGCTTCCTGACCGCCGGCGAAATGGAAGCCCGGGCCTGGACCATCCGCCGGGGCACCAAGGCGCCGCAGGCGGCGGGCGAAATCCACTCGGACCTGGAGCGGGGCTTCATCCGGGCGGAAATCGTCTCATATGACGACCTCGTTACGTACGGTTCCATGGCCGCGGCCCGCGAGGCCGGCAAGGTCCGGCTGGAGGGCAAGGAGTATGTCATGCAGGACGGCGATGTCGTCCACTTCCGGCACAACGTATAATGAATCGGAATGGCGCCTTCCCACTCGGAAGGCGCTTTATTATACCTGCGTGTGAACGAAAACCCGCTGCACCCGCCTCTTCAGGGTAGAGGAAAGGAGTTGAAGGAAGGGTCGGACCGTTTCCGCCCGAAACTCCTGGCCGACGGAAACGGTTCGAGCCTGACGAAACAAGGGGGCGGCATCATGGTGTACCTCATCCCCAAGGCCGGAATGCATCCCGTTGAACGCTATGCCGTGGTGGGTGGCCTTACGCTTTTTGGGCTGGGCGTAGCCGCCGCCGCATATCTGATGGGCAACTCCGCCTATATGATCTCCGCCCTGTCGGTCGTCAGCACGTTGGCGGTCGCCCTGAACCCCGCCGACCGGATGGAGTACCGCGTGGAGCCGGGAGCGCTGCGGGCGGGCAAATGGGTGCTGCCCTACCGGGAGATTGCGGGCGCCCGTGTGGTCCGCCTTGGCGGCACGGTGGTCTACGGTGGCATCGTGCTGCCCGGATATTGGTCAGGCAGAGCCTGGTCACGCCGGCTGGGGCACTTTCTCATGCAAGGAAGTACGGGCCTGGGGCAGGGCGTCATGCTGACGATGATGGACGGCCGCCGAATTGTGATTACGCCCGCTCACCCCACCAGCGTAGTCGTGCAGGTATACAGCCTCATGCGACTGAACCAGGAGCGGCGGGCGCCGGTCCGCCTGGCGCCCATCCGATAGACAAGCGCAACAAGGCCCGCCAGGCGATGGCGGGCCGATTTTCGTTTCCACAGCCGAATTACCAGGGAGGCGCCATATGTTATACTTACAGCATAGAAAGAGTTACACAGAAAAGGAGAGCAATGGCGATCATGCGGCTGACGGTCGGAAAGAAGCTCTACATTTCATTTGCTGTTGTCCTGGTACTGTTCGGGATCCTATCCTGGTATGGCCTGCGCCAGCAGGCTGTGGTCTTCACCAAGGCCGACCAGATGGCCGAGAAATGGCTGCCGAGGCTCAATCTGGCTCGCCAGTATGAGTCCGAGCTGACCAACATGCAGGCCCTGACCTTTCGGCACATCAGCACCCCGGACATCAATAGCATGAGCCAGGTTGAACTCGCAATGTCAGAGTCGTGGACGCGCCTGGACGAGTTGGAGCAGAACTACCAGAAGCTCGTTGATACGGATGAGGAGCGGGAGGTGCTCCCGCGCCTACAGGCGTCGCTGGGCCAGTTCCGGCAGGTCCAGGACCAGGTGCTGGTTCTCAGGCGTTCCAGTCATGACAACGAGGCCTATTCTCTGCTTGTCAGCCAGGGGATAGATGCATTCGATCAGACGGCAGCCGCCGCACGGCAACTGGTGGAGATTAACCGCCGCGGCGCCACGGAGGCTGCCGCAGCCGCCGACGACACGTATGGATTCTCCCGGCTGACGGTGGCGGGAGCGACGGTCGCATGCGCCGCCATCGGACTCCTCCTTGCCGCTGTCATCAGCCTGGGGTTCAGCCGGTCCGTCACAGCTGTGGCAAATGTGGCCGAACAGGTAGCCCGGGGAGACCTTTCCGTGGGAGAGATTCCGATCCGCACCCGTGATGAAATCGGTGACCTGGCTGGTGCCGTCAACCTGATGGTCCGCAACCTGCGGGATCTCCTGAGTCAGGTGAGCGGTGCCACGGCAACGGTGGCGGCATCGGCGCAGCAGGTGCACGGTTCGGCCGGCGAAGTGACCCGGGCCGCCCAGGAGGTCGCGCAAACCGTGGGGCAGGTGGCCGCAGGCGCCGGCGAACAGACCGCCTCGGTCACGGAGACCTGCACGATCGTCGGAGAACTGCAGAGTGCGATCGATCAGATTGCCCGGGGCGCCCAGCAGCAGGCATTGGACGCCGCCACCACAGCTTCGGCGGTCTCCCGCATGGCGTCGGCCATTGAGGATGTCACAGGTAAGGCAGGACAGGTCGCCCAGTCTGCTGAGTTCTCCGCCCGTTCGGCCCGTGAGGGGGTACAGGCATTCGACCAGGTAATCGCGGGCATGAGCCGCATCGCCGAATCGTACGCCAGCACGGGGCAGGAGGTCGCTGACCTGAGTCCGATCTCCGCGCAGATCGGGGCCATCACCGAGACGATTACGGAGATCGCGGAGCAGACGAATCTGCTGGCTCTCAATGCCGCGATTGAGGCGGCCCGGGCCGGGGAGCACGGTCGAGGCTTCGCCGTGGTGGCCGAGGAAGTGCGCAAGCTGGCGGAGCGGGCCGGAAAGTCCGCTACTGAGATTTCGTACCTGATCGGGGAAAGCCAGCGGGAGATCCGGGAAGCGGTCGAGGCGGCGGAAGCCGGCAAGGCGCAGGTGGAAAGCGGCATGTCGTTGGCTGCGGGCGCTGAGCAAACCCTTAAGGATATCCTTGCCGCCGCCGAGCAGACCACGCTGGACGCATCAGCCATTACCACAGCTGCCCAGGCGATCCTGGCATCCACACGCGAGGTTGTCGGTCTGGTCGATTCGGTAGCCGCCGTTACGGAAGAAAACACGGCTGCGACCGAAGAGATGGCGGCCAGCTCCGAACTGGTCAGCACCGCCATGGAAAAAGTGGCGGCGGTCTCGACGCAGAACGGCGCTGCCTCTGAGGAGATGTCCTCAGCCGTGGAAGAGATCACCGCTTCGCTCGAGGAGATTACAGCATCGTCGGAAGAGCTGTCGGCGGCGGCCCGGGCGCTGCAGGCCCAGGTCTCCCGCTTCCGGCTGTAAACACAGCGGCGCCACCTTTCGTTCTTCGGTGAACGCAGGTGGCGCCTTTCGCTTGTCAGCGTCGTTTGTCACGACAACCGGTAGGTACGCCCTTCCTCGGCAATCTCGATGCCCGCATGGACGGGGCGCCCCTCGGCCAACAAGTCCTGCGGGTCCAGGCCGGGATAGATGTGCGTAAAGATGCACCGCTTGCAGCCGGCGTCGCGGGCCAGGGCCGCCGCCTCCGCCGCACTCAAGTGCCCGAAGCTCTTCTTATCGCTATACGCCTCGGTCAGCGAGGCTTCAACCAGGAGCAGACTGGCGCCTTTCGCCGCTTCTACCAGGGGCGCGTGGACTCCCGTGTCGCCCGTATAGAACAGCACGGGTCCTTCGGCGTCGACAGGCTTGATGCGCATCGCGTAGCATGGAATGGGGTGATTCGTCGGAAAGAACCGGACTTCCAGCCCGCCCAGCACCAGCGGCCGGTCGGGGTCGTATGTGTGCAGGTCCTGGTTATCCTCGGCGCCCTCAATCCAGCTGTGGTTGGATGCCGGCTGGGCGGGGGCGTAAATCTGAAGCTTGCCGTCCGTCCGGCCCGTCCGCCGGGCGCCCGCCTGCGCAAAGCGCAGGCAATGCACATCTGCAATGTGGTCTTCGTGGAGGTGGGAGCAGATGACCGCCGTCAGTTGTTCAAGGGGCAGCCGCTCCAGCAGCCGGGCGGCAACGCCGTTGCCGCAATCCAGCAAGAGCCGCGTGTTGCCATGCTGCACCAGGTAGCCGTTCATCGCCCCGCCGGGAGCCGGGTATGGCGAGTAACGCCCCAATACCGTCAGTTCCATTCCCTCAAACCTCCGTACCCTGTTCTGTCTGTATGTTACCCTGCTACCGCCTCGACCAGAGGAAGCCCAGGGCCGACGCCGAGAAGAGCATCGCCGCCATGAGGAAGACAAGCACGGTCTCCATGGGGTTAAAGTCCATGCGCTGCTTGAACACGTTGAACGAATGCTCCAGGTCCCCTTCCGTCAGGGCCTGGACAAAGGATTTGCCCTTGCGCATCCGCCGGATCACTACAAAGACGACGTTGAACATGGGAATGAACAGAACGAGCAGGGGCGCCGCAAGACCGGCCAGGGTCGCCGCCTTGAAGTAGCCCGTTACGGCGACGGATGCCAGTAGAAACCCCAAAAAGTTGGAACCCGTATCCCCCATGAAGATGGACGCCGGATGGAAATTATAGCGCAGAAAGGCGAGGCAGGCACCAAGCGTTGCGCTGACCCAGATGGCCGTCGGGGCGGAGCCCAGGGTCAGGGCCATCACGAGCAGGGTAAAGGCAGCCACTGCCGTAAGGCCGGCCACAAGGCCGTCCATGCCGTCCAAGAAGTTGATGGCGTTGGTCATGCCCACCAGCCAGGCGACCGTCAGGGGAATGTCGATCCACCAGGGCAGAATTAGCATACCGGGGCCGAACGGATTGGAGACGTGGCCGATCGTATAGCCGAAGCCCACCAGGACGGCAGCGGGGAGGAACTGCAGGATCAGTTTGGGCAGAGCGGGCAGGTCGGCGCCTTTGCATTTGCAGTAATCATCCACCAGTCCTGCCGCCAGGGCAAGAGGCATTGAGGCGCCCAGGGCCAGGTTAGGTGCCAGCAGCATGGCTGCCAGCTCAATGCCTGCAAACATGGCCAAACCGCCCAGCAGGGGTGTCGGTTTTGTGTGGATATGCCTGCCGCCGGGCTTCTTGACCAGGCCAGTCCGAGCGGCAAGCCTCATCATGCGGGGGGTCAGCCAGAATGTGACGGCAAATGCGATGCCCCAGGTAAGCAAGACTCGCAGTTCGATTGCCACAGCTGTATCTCCTTGCAGTAGCGGCTGAGGACCCTACACCCGTTTCGACAACTGCCGGGTGGATTCCTGTAGTGCCTGCTTTGGAGAGGAGTCTGCCCGCTCCTGGCGAATCCATCCACCGCGACATTCGCGAGAAGAGGTGCGTTGATCATTATGCAGTTCGTCCGGTTTTTCTGCGGCGACAGTCCCAGGTGGGGAGCCATGGAGGCGAGTAAGGTCCGAGAGCTGGACGCCGCACCGTACCTGGGCGGCAAACCGGTAGGGCGGGTCCACCGGTTGGAAGATCTGGAGTTGATGGCCCCGGTGGAGCCCTCGAAACTGGTCTGCATCGGCCGCAACTACGCCGAACATGCCGCCGAGTTGGGCAACCTGCCGCCGTCGGAACCGATGTTTTTCCTGAAAGCGCCTTCGTCCCTGATTGGTCCGGGCGAGTCAATCAGACTGTCGGATCCGAGCCATGCAGTGCACTGGGAAGCCGAGCTTGCGGTGGTCATTGGCAAGCGGGCCAAACAGGTAAACCAGGAGCAGGCTATGGATTATGTCTTTGGCTATACCATCGCCAACGACGTATCCGACCGGGACTACCAGAAGGGGGATGCCCCGTTCGGCTTCGGCCGCGGTAAGTCGTTCGACACTTTCTGCCCCTGTGGGCCGGTGCTGGTCACTGAGGGGATCGATCCGGCCGACGTCACCATTACGCTGACCTGCAACGAAACGATCCGGCAGTCTGACAGCACGGCACTGATGGTGCATCCAGTGCCGAAATTGATCAGTTTCCTGTCGCATGTGATGACGCTGATGCCCGGGGACGTCATTTTGACCGGCACACCCAAGGGGGTCGGAGCGATGAAGGCGGGAGACTCGATCGAAATTACGATTCCTGGCATTGGGATACTGACCAACCCGGTCGAATAGGGAGATGCGCAACCCGCGGTCCACTGTGGCACGCGGGTTTTCCACTGCCGTACCTGGATGCAATTAGATGTATATAAAGTTTGCAGGCGAAATGACTATCCTTGTCGAATTTGTGATGTATTGGGTTGTAATTGCATGCCCGACTGAATGTTGGAGGGGTCACGGTGTATGTAGTCCGCACGGAGTCTATTCGGAACGGAATGCGGCTCGGACGCACGATTTCCGTTACCGGCAAGGTCCTCCTCCACGCCGGCGTTGAGTTGCGCACATCGTACATAGAACCCCTGCTTCGCCAGGGGATAGCGGCCGTTTACATCATTGACGAACTGGTGCCGGATGTGGCGCCTGCCGATGTAGTTGCGCCGGAGACCCGGGAATCGGTAAAGCGCAACCTGCAGGCGGTAACGGCCTCCCTGGCCCCCATGTTCGCCGATGCGACCCGCCGCGGAGCAAAATACGTCAGCGTTCAGCTCGATACGCAGCGGCTGGTGCAGTCCGTCGATAAGATGGTGCGCGAGATCCAAAAGAACCCCGAAGCTGTGGTCAACCTCCAGGATATCCGGACGGCTGACGAATACACGCTAAGCCATTCCGTCAACGTCTGTGTGCTGTCGGTGCTGCTGGGCACCATTATGGAATACTCGGAGCCGCAACTGCACGACCTGGCGGTCGGTGCCGTGCTGCACGATATCGGGAAGATCACGACCCCGCCGGAAATCCTGAACAAACCCGGCATCCTTACGAGTGACGAGTATAGGATCATCCAGCAGCACGCAGCGAACGGGTGGAACATTCTCTTTGAGCAGCGCGGCATTCCGCCGGCATCAGCCGCGATGGCAAGGCAGCACCACGAACGGTGGTGCGGGGGCGGGTATCCGGACGGCCTGAAGGGCGAGAAAATCTACCGGTATGCGCGCATTTGCGCCGTGGCCGATTGTTTCGACGCCATGACCGCCGACCGGGTGTACCGAAAGGGGTTTTCGGCGGCAAAGGCGCTGGAGCTTATGCAGACCGAGATGAAAGGGTACTTTCAACCGGAATTGCTCTTCTCGTTCCTCCAGTGCGTGGCCCCATACCCGGTGGGGTCCATGGTGGAGATAACCGAGGGCTATCAGGCCGTGGTGGTCGAGGTGCGGCGGGGCAAGAACTCCCGGCCGAAGATCCGCCTGGTTCGCCGGCCCGATGGCACCCCGATGCCGGACCAGCCGGAGATCGATCTATACACCCGCAGCAGCATTGAGATTCTGCGGACAATCGAACCGGGGAATGGCGAGGGAGGCCAGTCACACCTGATCAGGGTGATATAAGAAAAGCGCCGGCAGCGTAAATGCTTGCCTGCGCTTTGTTTTTACCCTAGGAAGAACGAGAGAACGGCGACCGAGTCGGCCGATTCTGTCTTGCCCTTCCGCGGCTTGTCAATCGGGACAACCTTTGCCGTTGGTACCTGGGCGCCGGCCTTCGGCGGCTGGGGTACTGGCATTACCTGCGCCATGGTGCCATCTCCTTCCGAAATCGAACGATTTCTCCTGCCGCGAGAATAGCACACGAAGCCTCATTTTACAAGATATTTAACAGGAAAGTTAAAAAAGAGAGGGACAGGCGGCTCCAAGCACCACGGAGCCCGCTCCACATAACATGTCAGTGGACCTTACACAGACAGGATGGTGTTCTGCTGACATGGAGTCCACTTCCGGCGAGATGATGGGTCAGGGTTCGATGGGTTGGACCCCGGCCATGATGGGCGGTATGGGGCAGTGGGCCGCGGCGCCCGGCGATGTGATGGGCATGATGCCGATGCAGATGGGGACCACTGGGCAGATGGGCGTCGGCGCCCAGCAGGGCATGATGCCCATGCAGCAGATGATGCCGATGCAGCAGATGATGCCGATGCAACAGATAATGCCCATGCAGCAGATGATGCCGATGCAGCAGATGCCCATGCAGATGATGCCGACACAGCAGATGATGCCCACGCGGGCGATGACCGCCGCTGAGCATGCGATGCACATGCAGCGCATGCAGCAGATGCAGCAGATGCAGCAGATGCCGGCCGCTGCGCCGGTGCAGAAGGCTGTCCCCCTGCGGGTAGCACTGCCCATGGGGGGCATTCCGATTCAGGCTGCCCTGAACTTCAGCCCCATGGCCGTGACCGGAACGGTGTCGCCCACCGCCGGGGCAGCCCAGCTCGGCGCCACGACCATGGCCGCGGGCGCCCCTGAAATGCGGGGAGCATTCCGGGTCCCCGGGTTCTCCGTCGCAATGGACACCCCGCTGTTGCAGGGCGCCGTAAGCTGGCCGGGCTGGGTGGGGGCCTTCCAGCTGCCTTCCTGGATGGGCGCGCTCCGGCTGCCGGGCTTCCAGACCGGCGCCATGACCGGCGAAGCCGAGGGCACCATGGCGCTGCCCGGCGTTCAGCTGCAGTTGATGCCTGACGGACCGGCTGACGAGATGGAAGCGCAGTAGGATACAACACCGATGAGGCCGCCTGCCGTCTGTAGTGGACGCAGGCGGCCCCGTTTTCTACTGGAGCGAAAGGGAAGGCAGGCGGAAGTGTTCCTGCAGCACGAGGGCCCCCGCCCCGATGGCGCAGGCGTCGACACCCAGGGTGGACAGGAGAATCCGGGCCCCCGCCCGCGGGTGCGCCAGCGCCCGCTGCTCAACCGCACGGCGGGCGGGATTGAGGATGTAGCTCCCCCCCTCCGCCATGCTGCTGCCGATGACCACCAGCGCCGGGTTGAAGGTATTGATGATATTTGCGATGCCGACGCCCAAGTACTCCCCGATCACCGACAGTGCCGTGATGGCGGTCCCGTCGCCCTGCCGGGCTGCCGTCACCACCGCTTCGATGGTTGGCTCGGTTCCCGCAAGTATTGACGTCTGGCCCGCCAGCAGGCGATTCACCTGGCTGCGCAGCGCAACCTCCGAAGCATATGTCTCCCAGCAGCCGCGGTTGCCGCAGCTGCACAGCGGCCCGGTCACATCGATGGTGGTATGACCCAGTTCGCCCGCAACACCGCCGGCCCCCCGATACACTTCGCGGTTAAGGATAATCCCGGCGCCGAGCCCGATGCCGGCGCTCACGTAAATCAGGCTGCGCACGCCCGTGGCGCACCCGGCCCAGAGTTCGCCCACGGCCCCGGCGTTCGCTTCATTGTCCACATAGACCGGCACGCGCAGCCGCCGCGTCAGCCAATCTGCGACGGCAACGCCCTCCCAGTGCAGGTTGGGCGCAAAGATCAGGCGCCCCGGGCTATGGTCCACCAGGCCGGGTACACCCACACCGACGCCCAGGAGCCCGCGCGGCGCGGCTGGCACGGCCTGGAGCCCCTCCTCTACCAAGGCGGCCAGGCGTTCCAGGCACCCCTCGGGTCCGGCCTGCGCGTCCAGCGTGACACGCCGCCGCCAGTGAACCCGCGCCCGTAAATCCGCCAGCACCACCAGCAGGTAGCCGACGCCCAGGTCGGCGCCCGCAACCAGACCCGCCTGCTCGTTAAGCATCAGCAAATTGGGGCGCCGCCCCCCGCTGGACTGACCGGGTCCCAACTCCAGTACCATCTGTTCTGCCGCCAGTTCATCAACCAAAGCCGAGACGGTGGCCTTATTGAGACCGCTCACCTTTGCGATGGCCGCCCGGGAGATCGGCGATTGGCTGCGCAGAATGTTGAGGACGATAGCCTTGTTCAGTTCCTTTACCAACGCCAGATCGCCTGTCCGCATTAGGATGTCCCCTCAACAAAGAAGTGCCAACATGACCATGGTAAACTCGGGTTGTCCGGGCGGTCAAGGCAGGAAACTCCAGGGGGCATGGCGAACCTTGGTGCATACATAGTTTGCTGACCAAACTAAGTGTGGAGGGGAGATCCATGGAGCGTTGGAAGACCAGTGTCGGCATCTGGGCGTTCGGTGCCACAGCCACCCGCTTCGTCCCCGGGGGGTATCATCCGGAAGCCATGGCAGCCACCACGGTCGAGAAAGTGAAGACCGCCGTGGAAGGGCTGGGCCCCCTGGTTGACGGCTACGAGTTCCACTATGAAACGGAGATCACCGACCAAAACGTCCACCTCATTCAGGGCGCCCTGGGCCCGGACCATGACATTTACACCGTCTGCTACGGACTCGTTCCCAACCCCCGGTTCAAGTTCGGCTCGCTGACCAACCCGAATGCGGACCTGCGGCGCGAAGCCGTCGATCACATCCGCCGGGCAATCGACCTGGCAGCTGCCGTGGGCGCCAGGTTCATCTACTGGCCGGGGAACGAAGGCTATAATTACCCGTTCCAGCGGGACTATGCCCGCACCTGGGGCTGGTTCCTGGAAGGCATTCAGGCCGGCGTGGAGCATGCCAATTCCAGAAACGTGACGTTCCTGCTTGAGCACAAGAACAGCGAGCCCGCCATGCAGATCCTCATGCGGAACATCGGCACCACGCTCTTCATCGTCAAGAAGATCAAGGAGATGGGCACCGACACCCGCAACCTGAAAGTCAACATGGACTGGCAGCATCTGATCATGAACAACGAACCCCTGGGCGAATGCGCCGCCCTGCTGCTGGCGGAGGGCGTCCTGGCGCACCAGCACGCCAATTCCGGGTGGGGCAGCTTCGACGATGACAACATGGTCGGTACGCAGTTCATTGAACAGCAGATCGACATCATCCGGGAGCTGCACAGGGGCGGCTACCGCGATCGCATCGGCTTCGACCTCTTCCCCTACACGGAGGACGCCGTCGAGGCGGTCAAGCGGTCCGTCATTCAGTTCGAGTACCTGCGCGATGTGGCCCTGCGCATCGACGACGAGGAACTGGAGGCCGCCAAAGCCAGGGCGGACGCCGTGGGCGCGTACCGGGCCGTCTGGAAGGCGCTTGGCCTTACCCCGGCCTTCGAAAAGCAAGTCTACGAACGCTACAACCGGCGGTGATCAGCTGTGGCAATCTTCCTGGGTGTCGACGTTGGCACATCCGGCGCACGGGTCCTGGCCGTTGATGCATCGGGACGGCTCGCAGCCATTGCGACGGCTGAGTATCCCCTGCTGACCCCCCGGCCGGGGTGGACGGAACAGAACCCGACCGACTGGTGGTCGGCAGTGGCGTCATGCCTGCGCCAGGTGGCCGCTGCCGTGCCACCCGCCGAAATTCGGGCCATCGGCCTCACCGGGCAAATGCACGGCTCCGTCTTCCTGGATGCTGCGGGAGAAGTTATCCGGCCTGCGCTGCTCTGGAACGACCAGCGTACTGAGGCTGAGTGCCGGGAGATTGAGGAGCGGGTCGGCAAGGAACGGCTCCTGGCCCTGTGCGGCAACCGGGCGCTGACGGGCTTTACGGCGCCGAAGGTCTTGTGGCTGCGCAACCACGCGCCTGAGCACTATGCGCGCCTCGCTCACCTGCTGCTGCCGAAGGACTACATTCGCTACCGGCTGACGGGGGATTTCGCGACGGATGTATCCGACGCGTCGGGAACGCTGCTGCTGGATGTGGCGGCCCGGTCCTGGTGCGAACCGGTCATGAAGGCCCTGGACCTGCCGGCCTCCATGCTGCCGCGGCTCTACGAGGGCACCGGCGTTACGGGTCGCGTCTCGGCAGCGGCCGCCGCCGCCACCGGGCTGCCGGCCGGCCTTCCCGTGGTGGCCGGGGGCGGCGACCAGGCCGCCGGCGCCGTTGGCGTCGGTTTGGCAGCACCGGGCATGGCGTCGCTCAGCCTGGGCACATCGGGCGTGGTGTTCGCCGCCTGCTCGCAGCCCGGGCATCTGGCCCCCGCAGCTACGGCGCCGCCAGGTCTGCCTCCCGAGTCGATCACCACCGTGCATTCCTTCTGCCATGCCGTTCCCGGCGTGTGGCACGTCATGGGCGTCATGCTTTCGGCCGGGGGATCGCTGCGCTGGGCGCGGGACACCCTGTATGCCGGCCAGTCCTACGATGCGCTGACCGGAGAGGCGGCTGCCGTGCCGCCGGGCGCCGAAGGCCTGCTGTTTCTGCCGTATCTGACGGGCGAGCGGGTACCGCACCCGGATCCGGGCGCCCGGGGCGCCTTCGTGGGCCTGGGCCTGCGCCACGTGCGGGCGCACTTGGCCCGGGCGGTGCTGGAGGGCATTGCGCTGGGCCTGCGGGACAACCTGGACCTGGTGCGGGCGCTGGGCGTGCCCGTGCAGGAACTGCGGGTGACCGGGGGCGGGGCGCGCAGCCCGCTGTGGCGCGACATTCTCGCGGCGGCCCTGGAGTCCCCCCTCCGGATGCTGGCCGTGGACGAGGGGCCGGCCTTTGGCGCCGCCATTTTGGCGGCGGCGGGCACGAGTCACTTTGCCGACGTTGCCGCCGCCTGTGCGGCGATGGTCAAGCCCGCCGGGGGCGTGCCGGTGGACGCGGCGCTGGCTGAGCAGTACGCCCGCCTGCTGCCCACCTTCCGGGAGCTGTACCTGCAGCTGCGGACCGTCTTCCCGAAGCTGGCATGAGGAAAGGCCCCGGGCGCCTGGCGCCCGGGGCTCTGTATTCGTTTACTCTTTAATGATAGATGCCGATTTCGCCGATGCCGCCGTTGATGTCCACGTCCACCTGATTCTCGGCGTTGCCGTAGCCGCTCGTTGTCCAGGAATTGCCGTCGCGGGTGAAATCCCCGTAGATGTCGATGGCACCGATTCCCTTGCTGGCGTGAACCCGGGCTTCCATACCCTTCGGAATCCGCAAGGTGGTCTGGCCAATGCCGTTCTGCATCGTCACCTGGAAGTTGCCCTTCGCGGGCAGGGTTAGCTCGGTCTCGCCAATGCCGGTGTTGACCTCAAGCCGGTTCAGGGTCAGGTCGGTCAGATCGACCTCGCTCTTGCCGATGCCGGTCCCCAGCTTCAGATCGAGCGAAACGTTCTTCGCCAATTTCAGATCCCACAAACCGCCGTTGCGCCGGGTGTCAATGCTAGGCACCGATACGCCGTGCGACTTGAGAATGAACGTCACATCGCCGCCGGAGCCGCTGTAGTCGCTGTCGAGGCGCTCTCCGTTGAGCCGGTTGACGAAACCCTCGACCAATGTGCCATCAGTCGATGCAGCCCGCAGGCGCAGCTCGCCGATGCTGGGAGCAATCTCGACCCGGGCCCGGGTTGCGCCGCTCAGATCGGCGCTGATGGGCACGGTCTCCGCCGGCCCGCCGGCGGCGCCGAAGTAGATGCCGACCTCGCCCAGCCACACGGCGCCGCCGATGACGGCGAGCACCAGGCCGAGCACGATCCACGAGCCCCAGGAGGTGCGGCGCCCGATGATCATGTCAAGGCCGACAGCGACGAGCCATAAGGGCCAGAGCTTCCACATCAATTCCCAAATGTTGAAGGTGAAAATGCCGAGGTTGTGGGTCAGGAAAGCCAGACCGAGCAGAATCAGAATCACGGGGCCCACGACGCTCCGGCGCCGGGGACGTTCAGGTTCAACCGGGGGGACGGGATTGGTGTTGACCGGATTGGGTTCCATGGTATGTGATCCTCCTTACAGGACTAGCGCTTGAAGGCCCGCCCGTCAGTCAGGGCATAAACGCCAAGCAGAATCAGGCCGACGGGGATGACGAACTTGAAGAAGATGCCGATCATGGATCCGATCAGAACCATCATGCCGATGATGCCGAGGATGGCGGCCACAATCAGGGCCCAGGAGTAGTACTTGCGGTCCAGCGCCTGATACCAGACGGCTGCGAAGGTCAGGGCGAGGCCGAAGAAGAAGATGACGCCGCCATCAACCCAGTGGCGGGTGACCGTTTCGAAAAGGGTGACTGCACCCAGCGTCAGCAGGACACCACCGGGAATGATGGGCCAGACCCACTGACGGTTCATGACGTGCACCGTGAGGAAGGCAGCGCCCAGAAGTGCGAAGAGCAACGTACCGGCAATCCCGGAGCCGGGGAGCAGGATCGTCAGCCCCACGAACCCGAGTCCGGCGGTCGGGAAGAGCGCCCACCACTGGCGCTTATCAGCAGCAAAGACCGCCAGGAACGCCGCAGCGCCGCCGAGGAAGAGCAAGGCCCAGAACGCCTTCCACATGAAACCGATAATGTCGAAGGTCTGCAGGAGGAACAGGGCGCCAAAGCCAATCAGCACAGCGCCGATCACCATGCCCTTATCGAAACGCCGGGTTTCCATGCTGGTCACCGTACCCTTTCATTTCGTGTGCAAACTCAGTGTAGATCGAGCTGCAATTCGAATCATGTGCCGGTCCGCATATTCTCAAAGGCGGTCATCTATGCCTTTTGTCACGGGTCCAGCGGCCTACACTATGTGAGACTGCACATATCACCCGTTACCCTTCAACGAAGCCGACGAAATTTTGAAGGCCGCCGGGGCATGCCCTGGCGGCCTTCTCTCACGGCGTTCCGAAGACGTCCTCTTCCCGGTGGAAGCCGTCCTGTATGACGGTCTCCCGTAAATTCGCCCGGTCGACGCGGATGGGTTGGAGCAAATAGGCGGGCACATCGCCGCGCTCGTTGTTAACCGTTGCGTTGGTCATTGGCAGTTCGCCGCTGGCCATTGCGACCGATATTTCCGCGGCCCGGGTCGCGAGGTAGCGAATGGGCTTATAGACCGTCATGGCCTGCGTGCCTTCCACGATGCGCCGGACCGCCTGCAGGTCGGCATCCTGTCCGGCGACGGGCACCTTGCCCGCCAGCCCGTGCCGGTAGAGGGCGCGTATCACGCCACCCGCGGTGCCGTCGTTGCCGCAGATGACTGCATCCACCTGTCCGCCGGTACTGGAAAGGGCCTCCTCCATCAGTCTCTCGGCATTCTCGGGCTTCCATTCCGGAGTCCAGGCCTCAAAGACCACCCGAATGTCGCCCCGGGAACGGAACGGCTCCAGCACGCTCAGGGCGCCCAGCTTCAGCAAGTAGACGTTGTTGTCGGAGGCGGCCCCTCCGATATACACGTAGTTGCCCTTCGGGACGAGCTTGGTGATGTAGTCGGCCTGGAGCCGTCCCACCATTTCGTTGTCGAACGAGACGTAAAGGTCAACATCGGCACCTTTGATCAGGCGGTCGTAAGCTATGACCTTGACGCCCTTTTCGTGGGCCTTTTCAACCACCGGTGCCATGGCGGAGGCGTCGTGGGGGACGATGACCAGGACGTCGATGCCCCGGTTCAGCATGTTCTCCGCCTGCGCCCGCTGCAGGTAATCGTCGCCGGCTGCCGCCTGGACGATCACTTCGGCACCCAGTTCGCGCGCCCGTGCGACGAAAATGTCCCGGTCGCGCTGCCACCGCTCCTCCTCCAAGGTATCCATGGAAAGGCCAATGCGGATTTTCTGGGCGCCCGGGTTGTTGTCCGCCCCCGCCGGGGCGCAGGCCGTGAGGAGCAGCGCGGCCAATAGCAGGAACCATAGGTGTCTCGGCACGCCTGGCCCCCCTTTCGTCAGTCGTACGGTCAGCCCTGGCTGCCGGCGCGGAACTCGGTCGGCGTGTGCCCGGTGACCTTCTTGAAGACCCGGCTGAAGTAGTTCGGGTCGTTGTAACCCACGGCAAAGCAGGCTTCCTTGATGGTCACCACCGGATCGGCCAGCAGCTGCCGGGCCTTCTCCATGCGCACCAGCGTGAGGTAGTCAACCAGTGTCTGCCCGACCACCCGACTGAAGATTTTGCTGTAGTAGTACGGCGTCAGGCAGACCTCCTGCGCCACCCGTTCCAGAGTAATCTCTTCGGCATAGTGCCGCTCGACGAAGCGCTTCCCCTGCTCCACGGCCTGCAGTACGGCGGGAGTGGGACGCCAGGAGGAGGCTGGTGCAGCCGGCTGGGGGTCGGGCTCCATTTCGCCCTGCTCTTCCAGGTCGCCGAAATGGTTGACTTTCTCCGAGACGCCTTCAAACTTGTAGGCCGCCAGCGCCTCCCGGAACGAGCGGGAAAGCTCCTTGCTCCCCTCGTACGGCTGCCCGATGCCCACACGCAGCCGGACGCCCGTCTGCTCCTTGACGCGGTCGCGCAGGCGCCGGGCCAGATCGGTGGACCAGAGGCGCACGGCGTACTCCTCGACGGGCGCCTCCAGTTCGATTAGCAGGGTTGTACAGCCGCCCGTCCAGGCGCCCAAGGCGCAGGTGCAGAGCGACCGGGCGAGGGTCCCGAGGCGATTGTAAGCGTCGCCGATGCGGCTCTCCGCCGCCGCCGGCGCAAGCTCCCCGTCGATCGCGGGGTCGCCCAGACCGACCACCATACAAAGCCCGGCGTCCAGGCGCAGACCGAGCATCTCGACCAGATCCCGGATGCGGTGTTGGTTCTCGCCTTTCTCCATGAGGGCAACCAATTCGGCTTCCGCCAGGGGACGCAGTTGCCGCAGATGCTCCTTGCGCAGCAGTTCGTCCTGCCGGCGCTGGCGTTCAGCGGCAATCTCCTTTTTCAGGCGGTCGAGCACTTCGACCATCTGGTCCCGTTTGACGGGCTTGAGCAGGTAGTCAACTGCCTCGAGGCGCAGGGCCTCCCGGGCAAAGTGGAAGTAGTCGTAGGCCGATACGATCAGGCAGCGGACGCCGGGGCTGCGCTCCCGGATCTCCCGCAGAGCCTCCAGGCCCGAGAGGCCGGGCATTTCAATATCCATCAAGATGACGTCCGGGCGCAGGGTTTCAGCCATCTCCACGGCCTGCCGGCCGGTGCCCGCCTCACCCACCATCTGCACGTCAGGCAGATGCCGCTGAACCAGCAGACGCAGGGCTTCGCGCTCAATCGGCTCGTCGTCAGCCACCAGGATGCGCATCATCTGCCTCACCTCCTTGCGCAATCCGGATTCGCACCGTGGTCCCGCCGCCCGGGGTGCTGCTCAGTTCCACCGTCGCGGCGCCGCGGTAGAACAGTTCGAGCCGGTGCCGCACGTTTAGCAGGCCGAGGCCGGTGGTGTGACCGGCGCCGTGCGCCTCGCCGCCGGCGCCCTCGTTGAGCTCCCGGAGCCGTTCCGGCGCGATGCCGACGCCATCGTCACGAATGAGTACCTCGACCCGCCGGTCTTCCCGTCGGACGATTACTTGCACCGTGCCGCCGTTTTCCCGGGACCCGATGCCGTGGATGAGGGCGTTCTCCACCAGGGGCTGCAGGGTCAGACACGGCGTCGGTGTGGCGAAGGCCTCCTCATCAACATCAAGCATGAAACGAAGGCGGTCGCGGAAGCGCTCCCGTTGAATGGTCATGTACCGCTGCACCTGGGCAACTTCCTGCCCAAGGGTGACGGGCCGGTTCAGGTCGCGCAGGCTGTAGCGCAGCAGGTCGGCCACGGTCTCCAGCAGCGTCTGGGTTCGCTCGCTGCCTTCGATGAACGCCATTTTCGCCACCATGTTGAGCGTGTTGAAGAGGAAGTGCGGGTTGACCTGCGACTGCAGCGCCCGCAGTTCCGCCTCCCGGAGCAAGCTGTGAATCTGCAGGTTTTCCAGTTCCTCTGCCTGCAGCCGCCGCTCCAGTTCGGCCTTCTCCTTCAACTCGCCCACGTGCCGCCGCAGGTTCTCCTGCATGTGGTTGAAAGCGTCGCCCAACAGCTGCACCTCGTCGCCCGGAGTGGAGCTGATTGGCACCGGCGGCCCTTCCAGGTCGCCCCGGGCGATCCGTCCGGCGGCCCGCGAGAGGATGCGCAGCGGGCCCGTCACCCCGCTGGCGAAGGACCAGGCAAATACGGCGGCCACCAGAGCCACGGAGCCCAGAATGGCCACGTTGGTGACCTGCAGGCGCCGGTCACGGCGCAGGACTTCCGGGTAGACCTGGCGGTAGCGGTTCAGCTCTGCGGCGAGCAACCGGTCGGTCGTATCCCGCACGTACCCGGCGATGTTGGCCGCCTCGCGGTCGTGCTTGAAGTACAGTTCCAGGTTTTTGTCCTGGAAGGCGTAGAGTGCGGCGGTCGTCTCCACGAGGAAGTTGTCGCTCATGGCCTCCAGGTCCAGCAGCATCCGGGCGGAGGCGGAGTCCATTGTCCGGGTGGGCAGCTGTTTGCGCAGGGTCATGATCCGGTCGCCCAACGTCTGAAACTCCTGGGCGACCCGCTCCGGCGAGGGGTCTGAGGCCAGGCGCCCCAAGAGTTCAACACCGTCGTCCACGGCGGAAGTGAGCTCCACGACGGCAATCAGGTCGGTCATGGAACTCTCGTAGAACTGGGCGGTCGTCCGGGCCTGACCCAGAATCAGAAAGCCGATGCCGGCCATGAGGACGATGACGAGGAGGAAGGTGGCCAGCAGGCGGGCTTGGAGGGAAGTCCTCATTTGCTGTCACCCCCCGCCCGGATGTAGTACGGGGTGGGCGTGAAATTGGGCGGCCGAATGTCCCGACGCAGGTAGTCGCCCAGCAGCGTAACGGCCAGGCTCCCCATTTGCTCGGGGTCCTGGTGGACGACGGCGGTGATGGCGCCCCTTGCCGCGTGGTCACCAGCCTCCGCGACGTCGTCCCACCCGAGAACCATGACGGCGCGGCCGAGAAGGCTGACGCTCTGGGCGGCACCCACGGCATCAAGCGCCGTCGTACCGTAGATAACGGTCACGTCGGGATGCTCAAGCAGGATTTTCAGGGCCTTTTGGCCGGCCACCGAGCGGTTCATGTCCGAGGTCTCCACCGCGACGATTTTCACGTCGGGGTGGGATTCCAGGGCCTTGCGGAACCCCTGTACCCGTGGGTCTTCCTCTTCGGGGCCCAGGTTTCCCCGGACGATGCCGACCACGGCCTTGCCGCCCGTACGGCGCACCAGTTCGTCAGCCATGAGGCGTGCGGCGGCTTCGTTGTCGGTGCCCACGAAGGCGACCCGTCGGTCGGGGCGGTGGTCGGGCAGGTCCACGTCGACCATGATGACGTGGATGCCCCGGTCAGTGGCGCGGGCGACCGCTTCCAGGAACCGCTGGTCCGGCAGACCCTGGGTGATGATGCCGTCCACCTGGGCGGCCGTGGCCATGTCGAGCAGGCGGACCTGCTCTTCGATGGAGGCCAGGCGGGAGCCGGTGAATTCGACGTTGATGCGCAGCTGGTCGCCCGCCTGCTGGGCGCCCTTGCGCACGGCTTCCCAGAACGGGTGGCTCGCCTGGGGGGCGACGATGACAAAGCGCAGCGGCTGGTCGGGCGTACGCACGAGGGCGGTATCCGTGACAAGGGGCCGCCATATGTCGGGGATGTTGGTGACGAGGCCATAGACCACGGCGGCGACCAGGAGGAGGAAACAGACCCGCAGTACGAACCCCGGCGATGGCTTCACGTCAACACCCCCGATCTTGCGGCACATGAAAAAGCCGGTATCCAAAAGATACCGGCTGATCAATTCGTGACGGGGTTTGGAGTTCCTGCATTTTTGGGTCTTTGGAGTGTGAGGTGCGGGAGGTGACATGGCCGCGGAAGTGCGGCCAACTCTTCCAACGCTAGAAATACCGCACTCGCTCCGCCAGAAATACGCAGTCATAATGACTATCAACGGCGTTGCGCCCACCGAAGTGAGTGTTCCCCCCTAGGGCCACGTGGGCGGTGCCCAGCACTTTCTCATCGAGGGGCGCCCGGCCCCGGACGTGGGCACCGGAGTTGGTGCCCAGGCCGAACTCGCAGAGCGTCCAGGCCCTGGGGTCGGCGCCCAGCCGGCGCGCCAGTTCGCGGGCGGCGGCACCGCCTTCCACGGCCACGGCCAGGCCGCCGCGGAACGTCAGCACCACCGGTTCATCCAGGGGGATATCGCCCAGACTGAGGTCGACCACCAGGCGCCCCTCGGCGGAGTCCTCCAAGGGCGCCACGAACGCCTCGCCTGGCGGAAGGTTGCCGTACGCACCCGGTGTGCGGAGAAGCCCGGAGTCCTGGTACACGGGGCGCCCGCCCAGGCAAAAGCGCAGGTCGGTGCCCGCTCCCGTGGTAATCTGCACCTTCTCCGCACCGACCAGGCTCGCCGCCGTTTCAGCCGTCTGCGCAGCAACAGCCTGGAAGTCGCAGTTCAGTTCTTCCTGCAAGACGCTCTCATCAATGCAGGCTCCGGCAGCCCAGCGCCCCCGTCCGACAGCCCGGAACGCGGCGAGCCCGGCCCGCAGGAACGGCGATTCCCGTTCCAGGTCAAGCCCGGACATCAGCGAGACGATTACATCCGCCGCCCCGACCTGCTGCAGAAAGGCCTCCGGCACGACGGCCAGGCCCCGACGCCCAGCCACCACCCGCAACGCCACTGCGGCGGCGCCCAAATCGCCCGCAGCCGCGCAAAGGGCCTCGCCGGCAGGCCGGAGAGGCTCATCGACCAGGGCGAGAACCCGTTCGCCGGGACAAAGACCCATGCACGTCTGCAGGAGGTTTACAGCCCATGTGGGGTTCACCGTTCACGGCCCCCTCATGCTTCGGGCTTGAACTTGACTTCGGTAAGGCCGACGGTGTTCCCCAGCACAATCTGCTCGATCCGCTCGGCCGAAACGTTCCCGCTCAGCGCCTCCTGGACGGGCTCCGACGTGATATAGACCGCCGTCGTGCCCTGCATGTAGCTGAGCACCGCATCACCAGGCCCTTCGGGAATGGCGAGGCCCACGCTGTACTCTTCCGGCCAGGTGCACAGCAGCACATGGACCTTGTGGCCGGGGTGGTAGCCCCAGCTGTATGTGTACTGGTTAGGCCGGGCGGCAATCACATTCTTGATGAATACCTCAAGCTGCGGAACGGTGAAGAAGACCAGCTTCCGGCCATCGGGGGCCGTCGCCATCGCCGCTTCGGTAGGCATGTAAATGGTGGGCTCCAAGGTGCACTCCTCCCATCGGACTAAAGCGAACGCCGGCGCCGGGTCAGCAGCGCCAGCAGAACCAGCGGGAGAGCCGAAATCAGCAGCCATTGCCAGGAGCGGTCGGCCGGGGGTGTGGGTCCGGCGCTGTGCACGGCGCCGGGCACCGCCTGAGCCGCAGTCACGGCTACGCTGCCCAGGTCCTTGCCACCGGCGGAGACGATCAGCGTCCCGACCGGTGCGCCGGCAGCCAGGGGAGCCTGCACGCTGTCCAGCGGCACCATGCGTCGGTCGGGCTCACCGGTCCCGGTGGGCCACGCCACCCACAGGTCTTCCGCCGCCCGCACGTCAACGTCGCCGACCCGTGCAATGGTCAGGCGGCCGGCTGCATCGCCTCTTTGGACGATGCGCCGGGACTGGAAGTGACTGAAGCCGTAGTCCAGCAGTTTTATGCTGGATGTCCAGAGCAGGTTCTGCACGCCCAGCACAACGGCAATTAGCTCCGTATCGCCCCGCTTGGCGGACGCCACGTTCGTCAGCAGTGCTTCTTCGGTATAACCATTCTTCACGCCGGTAATACCGTCGTAGTACCCAAGCAGTTGGTTGTGGCTGACCAACTTGCGGGGCGGATTCTCCTGAAAGCCGGGAATCTCTTTCTCCTCCGTGGTCACCAACGCCCGAAACGCAGGGTTGCGCATCGCATAGCGAGCGATAAGGGCAAGATCATGGGCCGTCGTGTAGTGGTTGGGATCATGCAGGCCATGGCTGTTGACGAAGTGCGTGTGGGTGGCGCCAATCTCCCGCGCTTTGGCGTTCATCCATTCCGCTGCCCCGCCCCATCGTCGGACAGACAGCAGCAAGCGGTTTTTATGTCAACAACTGAGTTTGCGGGCTCCCGGCGCTCTCGCGTAGCATGATGAGCGAAGGGAGTTGTTCTTTTTGCCGAAGAAGCATTCGCAGGAGAAG
>DASPIW010000014.1:0-15490 GCA_035628915.1 Symbiobacteriaceae bacterium
GGCTTTTGACCACAGCAGCTTACGGTGGTTTGGAGCCTCCACCTGTATGGCGGCTCCGAGGGGCCTTCCCTCATCTTCAGTTAAGCATGGCCTTCGGCTGTCAAGCAGCCTCTTGCCTTCGTGGCACACGATTCGCCGCTCATTTCCGCAGACCGCCAGACACTACTCTGCAAATCAGCGGTGAATCGGTAGGTGAACTGCGGCCCCGGCAGGTAGACGTATCCTTCCGTACGCCTCAATACCCACACCGCCAGCTTTCTGCCATCATCGTCCGTGCCGTAGATAACCCATTTTGTTGGTCCCGGTGGGGTGCCGGCCACACCTGTCACTTGGCGGAGAGGTGTATCCGTCTTGGCCAGTTGGAGGGCTACCTTCTCCGATACGTGATCACTCCTCCCGCAGCCTGCGACCAGGAAGAGGCACACCAGAAGACTGAAGACCGTTCGCATTGACGGGTCTGCTCCTTTCTTTTCCCCACGGCAGCAGTCCAGGAGTTGATTTTTGCCTGGGAGAGGCATGTTCCGCTTGGGCCAAATGAGAAGAAAGTGCAGCCGTCACTTATTCGTGACGGCTGCATAAATCCGGATACCCCTAAATCAGCCCCAGTTCCTTGCCGACCTTCTCGAAAGCCCGGACGGCCTCGTCCAGATCTTCCTTCGTATGGGCGGCGGTCACGATCGTCCGGACCCGGGCCTTGCCCTTCTGCACCGTCGGGAACGCAATCCCCTGGGCGAAGACCCCCTCCTCCAGCAACCGGTCGGAGAGCTTCATCGCCTTCACCTCATCGCCGGCGATCACCGGCGTGATTGGCGTCTCGCTCTTGCCCGTGTTGAACCCCAGGGCCTCCAGCTTCGCCTTGAAGTACCGGGTATTCTCCCACAGCCGGGCGATCAGCTGCGGCTCCGACTCCATAATCTCAATCGACCGGATGCACGCCGCGGCAACTCCCGGCGGATGCGAGGTCGAGAAGAGGAACGGGCGCCCCTTATGCCACAGCAGCTCGATCAGGGCCTTGGGCCCGGCCACGTAGCCGCCCAACACGCCGACCGCCTTTGACAGCGTGCCGACCTGCACCGTCACCCGGCCGTTCAGCCCGAAATGATGCACCGAGCCCTGACCGTTGGACCCCAGCACGCCCGACGAATGGGCATCGTCCACGTAGGTCATGCAGCCGTGGGCTTCCGCCAGCGCCACAATCTGCGGCAGGGGGGCGATGTCGCCGTCCATGGAGAAGACGCCGTCGGTGATGATCAGGCGCCGGCGGTACTGACCATCGGTCTCCTTCAGCACCCGGGCCAAATCAGTCATGTCGGAATGCTTATAGCGGTGAATCACCGCCTTGGTCAGGCGGCACCCGTCGATAATCGACGCGTGGTTCAGCTCATCGGAGATGATCGCATCGCCGTCGCTGACCAGCACGGGAATAACGCCGGAGTTGCAGGTGAAGCCGGACTGGAAGACGACCGCGGCCTCCGTATGCTTGAACTCGGCGAGTTTGCGCTCCAGGTCGTTATGGATGGTCATGGTCCCGATGATCGTCCGCACGGCGCCCGAGCCGGCGCCCCACTTCTGGGTGGCTTCGACCATCGCCTGCTTCAGGCGGGGATCATCCGCCAGACCGAGGTAGTTGTTGCTCGACAGGTTGATGACCTCACGGCCATTGATGACCGAGCGGGGCTTTTGGGGGCTCTGCAGCTCCTTGAGGGGGCGGTACAGCCCGGCCTCCTTGAGCGCGTTCAGCTCTTCTGCAAGAAAGTCGGTCACAGACATGGGGGGAAACCTCCTACTACTTTGCCATTTCCGGATACAGAACGACCTTGCCGCACTTGCCGGCGCCCATCAGTTCCATCCCTTCGTGGACGCTCTCCAGGGGCATCTCGTGGGTGATCAGGGGCCCCATCCGCTCCGCCAGGCCGGCCCGGAGCATCGAGCGGACCTGATACCAGGTCTTCCACATCTTCCGGCCCGTAATGCCCTTCAGCACCAGGCCGCGCATGACAACATCGGTGCCCAGGTCGAGTTCCATGGGCTTGGAGGGCAGGCCAAGCAGCGAGACACGAGCGCCGTTCCGAGCGGCCTTCAGCGACTGGCGAATCGCCGTCGGGTTGCCGGACATCTCCAGCACCACGTCGACGCCGTAGCCGCGGGTGGCCTTGCGGATCGTTTCAATGGGATCTTCCCGGGTGGGGTTGACCAGCAGGTCGGCGCCCAGGCGCCTGGCCATCTCCAGCCGGAAGTCGTTGACGTCCATGGCGACGACGATCTCCGCACCAGCATGCTTGGCGATGGGCACCGCCATGATGCCGATGGGGCCGCAGCCCGTAATCAGCACGTTCTGGGCCGTCAGATCGCCTTCCATAGCCGTGTGCATGGCGTTGCCCAGCGGCTCCTGGATCGACTGGATCGCATAGGGGATATCCTTATCATTAATCCAGATGTTCTGCTCGGGGACGGCCACATATTCAGCGAAGCAGCCATTGACGTCGACGCCGAGGATCTTCGTCCGCTCGCAGAGGTGATACTCGCCGACATGGCACCGGGGGCAGTTATTGCAGATGATGTGTGTTTCAGCGGATACCGAGTCGCCCAGCTTGCACGCGGTCACATCGCGGCCAATCGCCACCACTTCGCCGGCCATTTCGTGGCCGACGGTGAGCGGCGGCTTGACGCGTTTTTGCGACCAGGGGTCCCAGGAATAGATGTGATAGTCGGTTCCGCAAATACTGGTGGCTTTGACCTTGACGAGGACGTCGCGCGGGCCGATCTCCGGAATGGGGATCGTGCAGAGTTCGGCGCCAGGGCCTGCCTGCAGCTTTCGGATCGCTCTCATCATCTCGGGCACAGTGGTCCACCTTCTTCTTAAGACTAGTGGCGGGAGTTGGTAGGCATGCGGCTACTACAATACCCCATGTTCCATGCGGCTGCAAATTGGGAGCGGCGGGACCCTACTGCACCCGCAAACGGGTCACGAGCAACCGCAACCCGTTGAACGCAACGACAATGGTGGACCCTTCGTGCCCTACGACGGCCAGCGGCAAGTTGAGGCCGCCGATCAGCACGAGCGTGACCAGCGTAAGAATCACGGCGACGGCGAAGCCGAGGTTCTGAATAATGGTGGTGCGCGCCCGCTTCGCCAGGCCGATCGCCTCGGCGATCTTCTCCAGTTCGTCGGCCATCAGCACGACGTCTGCCGTCTCCATGGCCACATCCGACCCTACGCCGCCCATGGCGATGCCAATGGTCGCGCGGGCCAGGGCGGGCGCATCGTTGACGCCGTCGCCGACCATGGCGACGGGGCCGTACTTCGCTTCCAGCTCGGTGATGAGGCGGAGTTTATCTTCCGGAAGGAGTTCGGCGTGCACTTCATCGACGCCGACGATCGCCCCGACGTTCTCTGCGGCCCGCCGGTTGTCGCCCGTCAGCATGACGACCTTGCGGACGCCGATCTTGCGCATGTGCTCAAGGGCGCGCCTGGCTTCCGCCCGCGGGGTATCCGCCAGACCGAGAATGCCCAGGAGCTTACCTTCTGCGATGACGACCATCGACGTCAGGCCGGACTCGTAAAGGGCTTTGAGGCGGACCTGCACGGTCTCCGAGGCGGCGATGCCCAGGTGCTGCAGCATGCGCGGGGCGCCCACGTACGCTTCCCGGCCTTCCACCAGCGCCCGGCCGCCCAGGCCGGCCATGGCCGTGAACTCCTCCGCCTTGGTATAAAAAATCCCCTGCTCCTTGGCGTAGCGCAGCACGGCTGCCGCCAGCGGGTGCTCGGAGCGGGACTCCACGGCGGCGGCCAGGCTGAGCATCTCCCGCTCGTTAACGCCGTCTTCGGCCATCACTTCCACCACCCCGGGTCGTCCCGTGGTGAGGGTGCCGGTCTTATCCATCGCTACGACCTGTATGCGGGCCGCCTGCTCCAAATGCAGCCCGCCCTTGAACAGGATGCCGGCCCGGGCCGCCCGCGCGATGCCCGACAGAATCGCCGCCGGCGTGGAGATGACCAGGGCGCAGGGACTGGCGACCACGAGGAGCATCATGGCGCGGTAGAACGACCCGGGCCACGAATCCCACCCCGCCAGGGGCGGAATCACCCAGGCCAGGCCGGCAAGGCTGATGACGATCAGCGTGTAGTACTGGTCGATCCAGTCGGTCAGGCGCTGGGTGGAGGCCTTCTGCGCATGGGCCTCCTCCACCACCCGGATGATCCGGGAGAGTGTCGTCTCCCCGGCCTTCTTCGTCACCGCAAATTCGATGACCCCGTGGCCGTTGACCGTGCCGGCGAAGACCTTATCGCCCGCCGCCTTCTCGACGGGAATCGATTCGCCCGTGATGGCCGCTTCATTCATGGCGGACTGCCCCTTGACGATCTCGCCGTCGGCGGCGATGCGCTCGCCGGGGCCGGCGATGATCGTATCGCCCATCCGGATCTGATCGACGGGAATGCGGAGCTCGGCGCCGCCCCGGCGGACCAGGGCATCTTCGGGGGCAAGGGCCATCAGCTTGCGGATTGCCATGCGGGTGCGGCCGACCGCAAACGCCTCGAGCGTGGCGGAGAGCGTGAAGAGGAACATCAGCATGGCGCCCTCTTCCCACTTGCCCAGCACAGCCGCGCCCGCGGCGCCCAGCAGCATCAGGGCGTTGATGTCCAGGTTTTTCTCTTTGATCAGGGCATGGAAGCCGTCGGTCAGGCGAAAATAGCCGCCGGTAGCGTATGAAATCGCGTAAAGCGGAATGTAGAGATAGGCGCTCGCACCCATGTTTTCAGCGATATAGCCCGCGGCCAGAAAGACGGCGCACAGCACGGTGGAGATCAGGAGCGGGCGGACCTCTTCCTCTTCGTGAGGCGTTGCCGGACTGGCGGCGGAGACGGGCCCCATGGGGCGGGTCACCTCCCGGGCGGCCGCCACCTCGGGTCCGAGCTTGAGTACAACACGTTCTGCTTGCAGTTCTTCGATGCGGTCGCCGGCGGCCAGCATCTCATTCATATGCAGCATACAGGTGGCACAGTGGGCCCCGCCTTCGCCGGGACACCTGCTGCGGTGTTCCGCCAGCCGGGTCGCCACTTCTTCGGCCACTCGCTCCACCTGTTCATCATCCGTCAGGCCGGGGTCGAAGCGCAGGTTAATCTGCTGCGAGGCTGAGTCCAACTCAGCCGAAACAAGACCGCGCTGCCCCTTTAGCACAGTCAGCACCACGGTGGCACAAGAGCCTTCGTCTAGTTCCTGCTCAGTAGGTTCGATTCGTTCAATGACCATACTACCCCCCCTGGTCGCGCTGCGCGCTCCATTTTCCATTCTACGCTTTGGACGAATGGAAGGGGAGAGGCAGGAATGGCACAGCCACGGCCAATTCGTGGGCACAAATTGCTCATATGCGCCCTTGGTCGTTGGATCTAGGTTGGGGGGTGCGAAAGCATTTAGAAACCAGCCACGGAGGACGCGGAGAACGCGGAAGCCACGGAATGGGAATGCGCGGAATGAATATATTATCATTATATTTCCATTCCGTGTTCTCCGCGTCTTCCGCGTCCCGTCCGTGGCAGATTCCCTGTTTCCCTAAACCTGATCTTCCGCATGGGCCGCGACCAAGGTGACGCTGAACGTAGACCCCCGGCCGGGTTCGCTCGCTACCTGGGCTTCGCCGCCCAGGAGCAGAGCCAGCTGCCGCACGATGGAGAGGCCGAGCCCGGTGCCCAGGCCCGCCGACCGGGGGCGGGCCGGATCGACTTTGTAGAACCGGTCCCACAGGTGCGCCAGATGCTCCTTGGCGATGCCCACGCCCGTATCCGCCACCCCGACCCGGACCATCTCCCCTTCCGGGCGGGCAAAGAGTCGCACCTGGCCGCCCGGCGGCGTATGCCGGATGGCGTTGTCGAGGAAGTTGATCAGAATCTCTTCCACCCGGTCGAAGTTGGCCACCACCCGCAGCGAAGGCGTGTCGGCCAGCAGGTCGACGCCGGCGCCCCGGGCCCGGGGCGCCCACTTCTCCAGCAGCCCTTCGCACAGCGGCTGCAGATCGAACTCTTCCTGGGTAATCTCCAGCGTGCCCGCATCCAGCCGGGACAGCTCGAGCAGGTTATCGCACAGGCGGCGCAGGCGCCCGATTTCGGCCAGCATCGACCGCAAATACCGGGGCCGTGCGTCGTCGTCGATGAGGCCGTCGTGCATCGCTTCCACGCCGGCGGACAGGGCGGACAGCGGGCCGCGCAGCTCGTGGGAGACGTTGGCCACGAAGTTTTCACGCAGGCGGCGCAGCTGGACTTCCGTGGTCACATCCTGCAGAACGGCCACGGCGCCGAACGGCTCGCCCGCCTCGCCCACCACCGGGGAGACCCGAGCCCGAATCTCGCTGCTGCCGCACTGGAATGCGATGTTGACCTGCTCATGGGTGTCGCCCAGCGCGGTCTCCAGCCCTTCTGTCAACTGGGCGGGAAACCCCGCCGCTGCAAGGCTGAGGCCGTCGAACGGGCCCGGCAGCCCCAGCAGCTGGCCCGCTGCCGGATTGACCAGCAGCACGAAGCGGTTCTCATCAACGGCGACCACGCCTTCCGCCATATCTTCGATCAGGGCCGCGAACCGCTGCTTCTCCTCCGTCAGGTCGCTGAACACAGCCTGCAGCTGGGTCGCCGCGTTGCTGAGCGACCGCGCCAACTGGTCGAACTCCTCCACATCGGCCGTGGGCACCTCGCCGGCCTGCAGCTTCTGCCCCAGGTCGTCGGCGAAGTGGGACATCGCCTCGATGGGACGGGCAAAGGCACGGGCAGTGGTGTAGGCGGCGAACAGGCCCATCATGCCGGCGCTCAGAATCGTAACGGCGATCAGCAGGCGGAACTGGCTGATGGGCGACTGGAGCCGCTCGGAAGGCGAAAACAAGAAAACGGCCCCCACCACCTTGCCTTCATGCCGCATGGGGGCGCCCGCGGTAATGCCCGACCAGAGCCACGGGTCGGGCGACATTTCCAGCAGTTCATCTCCGGACAGCACCCGGTCAAGCCACGGGTGCCCGGCCAACACCTGCCCCCGCAGCTCCTGGCCTTCGCTGGTATCGGTCAGGACCCGCCCCCGGGTGTCCACCACGAAGAGGCGCCCTTCGGTCAGGGAATCGAGCCCGGGGAGCTGCGGGGACGGGTCGGCGTCCGGTGCCGAGGCGACCAGGGGCGCTGCCAGGACGGAAGCACCGACGGCATCCCGCAGCATCACATCGGCCAGCTGCCGCTCGAAGGTCGTTGCGGCAAAGTCGCCGAGAATCAGCATGGAGAGCAGCAGCACCGTCATGACGACGGAGCCGAAGGCGAGCATCAGGCGCCCGAAGAGCGTACGGGGCAATTCCGGCAGTGGCAGCTTCACTGTCGCGTCACCTCGAACTTATAGCCGATGCCCCAGACGGTATGGATGTAGTGGTAGTCCTGCCCTTCCAGCTTCGCCCGCAGCCGGTTGATGTGCGTGTGAATCGTCCGGTCGTCCTCGCTGGGGGAGTAGCCCCAAATCTCCTGCAGCAGCTCGTCGCGCCGCACGACGGTGCCTGGCCGGTTGGCGAGGTAGATCAGCAGGTCGAACTCCTTGGGGGTCAGGGGTATCTGCTTGCCGTTCCGCTCCACCCGGTGGCGCCGCTCGTCGATCAGCAGGGTGGGAAAGGTGAGCACGCCTTCCATGGGCGCCGGCGCCGCGGGTGCCGCCGCGGGCTGTCTGTGCGCCTTGGGCATGCCGCCGCTGCGCTTGAGCAGCGCCCGGGCCCGGGCAAGGAACTCCTGCATGCTGAACGGCTTCGCAAGGTAGTCGTCGGCGCCGAGATCGAACCCCATCAGCTTGTCGGCCTCTTCGCCGCGAGCGGTCAGGAGGATGATCGGCACCTCCGAAACTTCCCGAAGCTGGCGGATAATCTCCCAGCCGTCCAGGCGCGGGAGCATCACATCGAGCACAACGAGGGCCGGGCGGGCGACCAGCGCCTGAGTCAGGCCGTCCAGGCCGTCGGCGATCACCTTTACCTCGTAGCCTTCCTTCTCCAGGTACATGCGCAGCACGTCGGAGAGCATGGCGTCATCTTCCACGACGAGAACCAGCGGAGCCATCCTGTCCACCTCTTTAACGTCGAACCGATCATGCGCTAAAGAGATTCCCGCTGGGGCTGCGCTTGTCCTGCTGGTAGTGAGCGGGGCATCAAACAACCGGGCCGCCTGTCCCAGGCGGCCCGCAGCTTAACTCGCGATTTGGAGCGCCTCCAGCACATCCTGGCGCAGGGCCGCCAGGCCGGCCCGGTGCCGGGGCCGGGGCTGGCTCAGGACGATCTCCCGGAGCAGGGTGCCGGGCCGGTTGCTCATGACGAAAACCCGGTCGGCCAGGTAGAGCGCTTCATCAATGTCGTGGGTGACCAGCAGCACGGTCTTTCCGGAGCCCTGCCAGAGCTTGAGCAGCTCGTTCTGCATGGTCAGGCGCGTCATGGCGTCCAGCGCCCCGTATGGTTCGTCGAGCAGGAGCACTTCGGGGTCCATCACCAGGGCCCGGGCGATCGAAGCCCGCTGGCGCATGCCGCCGGACAGCTGGTGCGGGTAGTACTTTTCAAAGCCCGCCAGTCCGACTTTCTGCAAAATGGCGCCCACCCGCTGCTCCCGCTCCCGCCGGGCCACGCCCGCCAGTTCCAGCCCGAAGCCGGCGTTCTCGGCCACGGTCCGCCAGGGGTACAGGGCATGCTCCTGGAAGATCATCATCCGCTCGGGCCCGGGGCCGGCGACCGGCCGGCCATCCAGCAGTACACGCCCCGCATCCGGCCGCTCCAGGCCGGCCAGCATGCGCAGCAGGGTCGACTTGCCGCAGCCCGACGGCCCCACGATGGCCGCAAACTCCCCCCGGGCGATGGACAGGCTCACGCCTTTCAACACGGGCAGGTCCCCGAAGCGCTTGGATACGTCCTCCACCACAATGCTCATGCCGCTTCCTCCCCTGCCGTGCTGCGCCAGCGGAGCAGCCGGCGTTTTGCTTGCTCTAGCAAAACGTGGTCGATCGCCGAGGCGATCGCACCGATCACGGCGATGCCCACCAGCACGCCGGCCATGTCGGCCACTTCGCCGGCGTAGTGAATCGACCAGCCCAGTCCTTTGGACGCCCCCACCACCATTTCACCGGCGATCAGCGAGCGCCAGCCGTTGCCGAAAGCGACCTGGGCGCCCGTCACGAAGGCGGGCAGCGCCTCCGGGGCGTAGACCTTGGTCAGCAGTTGCCCCCGGGAGGCGCCCATCACCTGGGCCAGTTCCAGATGGGTCCGGTTTACGCCCTCGGTCGCGTTCATGACGGAGAGGGCCATGGGGAAGAACGTCGCGATGGCGACCACGGTAATGATGGGGATGTTGCCGAAGCCAAAGAGGATGATCAGGAACGGCGCCCAAGTAATGGGCGGAATCGACTGGAGGATGGCGATCAGGCTGCGCAGATAGGCGGCGAACGGCCTGGAGAGGCCGGAGAGCAGGCCCAATACGGCGCCCAGCACCACGCCGGCCGTCCAGCCGGCGCCCAGCCGAATCAGGCTGAGCTTGACGCCGGCGTAGAAATTGGGGTCACCGGCCAGGCGCACCAGCCGGGCCGCCGTCTTCGGCACGCCGGGCAGCAGAAACGGCGGCAGAAAGAAGGCGGCAACCTGCCACACGGCGATCAGACTGAAGACAGCGGCGAGCCCGGCCAGCCATTTTTTCATCAGTGCGCGGCCCCCTGCTTCTGCTGCCAGGTCAGGTCCAGGAACGACTCAACCTTGACCGACTCCGGCAGGATCTGCTGCGCTACCATAATCTCCACGACTTCCTGCATCCGCTTCACTTCGTCCGTCGTGATCTCCCAGTGGAACATCTGGCTTTCGATCGCTTTCTTGATGACGGCCTGGGCGGCCACCTGCCCGCCCGGGCCCGTCAGCGTCTCTTCCTGAATGAACCGCTTGGTCAGCAGCCGCGCGGCCTCGTCGGGCTGTTTTTGCAGCATGGTGATGGCCTCCTGCTGGGCGCCCAGCAGGGCGTCGATGGCGGCCCGGTCTTCCTTTAGCATCTTGCCGGAGGTGATGACGACCATGCACGGGAACGGCCAGACCTTGCCGATTTCGTAGATGGCCTCCACTTCGGAGGATGCCTTGGCAATCTGCTCGTACGGCTCGAAGACGAAGGCGGCGTCCACCTGGCCGGCGGCCAGCGACTGGACGGCGACAGCCGGGGAGACGTAGACCATGTTCACGTCGTCCCGCTTCAGCCCAGCCTGGGGCAGCACCACGCCGTTCAGCACGATGTCGGCGGTGGAGCCCTTCTGCTGGCTGGCCAGCTTCTTGCCTTTCAGATCGGCGACCGTCTTAATGCCGCTGCCTTTCTTGACGAGGATGGAGTGATAACCCATCTGGGCGCCGCCGACGACTTTGATGTCGGCGCCCTTCTGGGCCCAGGTGGCGGCGTTGGTGAAGCCCAGCACGCCCGCCTGCAGCTGCCCGCCGACGATGGCCTTGATCAAGTCGGTGCCGGATTCAAAAAGCTGAAGTTCCACGTCGAGCCCGTGCTTGTCGTACAGGCCGGCGTCCTTGGCCAGCATGGCCTGCGCGTCGTCCATGACGTTCAGGTAGCCGACCCGGAGGGCCTTTTTGGCAGCGGGAGCAGACGGCGTCAGAGTCGCCCCGGCCGGGGGGGTCTTCGTCTCGGCCCCGCACCCGGAGACCACCAGCATCGTCGCAATCAGCACCAGGATCCCCCAAGCACGAAGCCGCAGCTTGCTCAACGAATTCCCCACCTTTGTATTCCTAGTGTTCCGCTCGGAATAGTTATGTTTGGATCATGCCCCTATTCTAGCCTTGGGGCCCTACGAATGTCAACAGAAAACCCGCGCCTGCCGGCGCGGGTTTTCAATGCGAACGCAGTTCAGGCAGAAGGTCCGGTACGGCGGCGCCGCCACAAGGCGAGGCCAATCAGCCCGAAGACGGCGACGGCGACCAGGAACGGGGCGACGGCGGCGGCGCCGACCAGCAGGGATTGGCCGAGGGCGCCGAACCAGTCGATCGAGCGCTGGAAGGCCCGGGTCATGGAAGCCCAGAGCCCCTTGTCCTCGTCGGGCGGAGGCGGCGGCTCCTTGCCCGGCGCCGGCTGGGTGAAGAGGATGTTGATGGTCGAGTATTCGACTTGATTGGACAGGAGTTTCAGGCTGCCCTGCATCTGTTCGATTAACGCCCGGGTGTCATTAATCTGGCGGGTCAACTTCATCCAGTCGTCAAATGTGGTCGCCTTGGCGGCCAGTTCCTGAAGTTTGCGCTCATACTCCTCCTGGATGCGGATGCGCGCCTCCAAGTCGTAGTAGCGTTCGGTCACGTCCTGGGACCACTGGCGCTCCTGCTGCACTTCGCCGATGCGGCGAATCTCTGCGATGGCGCCGTTGTACTGGCCGGAGGGGAGCCGCAGCGTCAGGCGCCCGGCCCAGGAGCCGTCGTGGCCCTTGTTCAGGGCGGCGTCGACGACGTAGCCGGCGGTGGTGGCGGCCAGGGTCTGCAGCCGCTGCATGGCGGTGACTGCGTCGGTCACCTGAAGCTGGTACTCGGCGTTCAGGACGATTTTGCGGCCGGGCTGGGCTTCCACGGCGGGCACCGCCGTCACCGCTGTGTCGTCATTGTCGAACTCGACGGCGGAAGCGCCGGTGGTGACCACCTGGAAGGCCTTGCCCTTGGCTTCCACACCGGACAGGGGCGGCCCCGCCTCGTCCATTACGGTGACTGTGTACTCGGCAGAGCCAGGGGGCTTCATCAATCCCTCTGCGGGGGCGCCGGACCTGCCATAGCCGTCAGTCACGGCCGCGGCGGACACTTCGGCGGGCCTGGCCTCCTCCTTCACGACCGGCGGCTGCCCCAGTATCGCCAGTGTCACCACTGCCGCGGCAGCAACCGCCGTGGCGCCGCCCCAGCGCTGCCAGGGCTTGCGCGCCTTGGGTGCCTTCCTGGTGGGCGCCGCCTCTGCCTGACTAATGCGGGCCCGCAGCTTCGCCTTCAGCTCCGGCGTCACCCGCCAGCCCGCAAATAGAGTCTCCTGTGCGGCAGGCCGCAGATCGGTCAGGGCCCGCTTGCGCTCAGTCATGAGCATATCCCCCTTCCGTCAGCATCGCCTTCAGGCGGGCCCGTGCCCGGTGCAGCCGGCTCCGGACAGTGCCCACACTGAGCCGCAAGGCCTCGGCGACTTCACGGGTGTCCATCTCTTCGTAATAGTAAAGCAGCACCACTTCACGGTACTCGACGGGCAGCTCCATCACTTTCTGCAGCAGCTGCTGCCGGTCGGCGTTCGCCAATACCTGCTCCACCGCATCCACTTCGGTGGGCAGCAGGGGGATGTTGCTGAGAAAGTCCTGCCCGAGCAGCAGCACGCGGCGCATGTTCCAGGACCGCAACCGGTCGTGGCAGAGGTTGACCGCGATGCGGTAAATCCACGTCTTGACGCTGCTTTCGCCCCGGAACGTGTGCAGCTGCAGGTAGACCCGGGTGAAAACATCCTGGAAGATGTCCTCGGCCAGGTCCCGGTCTTTCAAGTAGAAGTAAGCCAGCTGCAGGATGCTGTCGCCGTACGCATCGACAAGCTGCTCAAGGGCGCGCTCCCGATCTGCCAGATCGAGGGCCGCCGTCCCGGCCATTGTTGCCTCCATGGGGTTGTCCTCCTCCGGGCCGTGCAACGTTGCTGACTAATAGACGGCGCAGGGGCCATCCGCGCTTCAGCCGTGTGCGAACTTTTTTTGGTGATGCGACTGAAGTGGGTCCCGTAGCCAACTTTGGTCACTTGTGCTAAGGTATACCTTGATTCAAGAGTTCTGTCGACAAACGGGGGCATTGAAACGTGCGGGTGCGAACGCTGATCACTGCCGCGCTTCTCCTGGCCTTCGCCGCCTGCGTGCCTGCAGTCCGGGTCCAGCCCAAGCCGACCGAGGCAGTGGTCGCCCTGGCCGCCGTGCCGGCGGCTGCAGCCCCGGCGCCCGCACCTGTGCAAGCGCAGCCGTCCCCGGAGCCCCCTTCCCCTGTGGCCGGCCAGGCGGCTCCGCCCGCCCAGGAGGCGACCGCCCCCGCGCCCCTCAAAGTCGACCAGCAGGCCCCCGCCAGGCAACCGACCCCCGCCGGTCAACCGGTCACTCCCAACCGAACGACGCCGGACCGGCCCGCTGCTGCCAGGGTTGAGCCGCCCGTCGCCGAGCTCCCCAAGGTGCCGCCGGTGCCCCGCCTGGCCATTCTGGTCTATCATGACGTCGATGACACAAACCCGAGCGCCTTCACCGTTTCGGTGGCTCAGTTGGAAGCCCAGGTGCAGATGCTGAAAGAGGAAGGCTACGCCTTCTACCGCCTGGCCGACGTGGAAAAGCTGCTCGCCGACGCCCCGGGCATGCCCGAAAAAGGCGTCATGCTGGTCTTTGACGACGGCTACCAGTCCTTCGCCACCCGGGTTCTGCCCGTGGCGAAAAAGTACGGCGTCCCGGCGGTCTGTTTCGTCGTCACCAAGTATATGGACTTTGACATGATCTTCGGGCGCCCGCACATGTCGCAGGTCGAGCTAAAGCAGGTTGCCGAGTCCGGTCTGCTTGAGCTGGCGGGCCACAGCTACTACGGGCACCGGACCGCCGAGACGGAAGACGGCACGTGGCAGCCCGTGTTGACGCACCGCATCCGCAAGCCGCAGAGCACGCTCTATGAAACGCCGGAAGAGTACGCTCAGCGGGTCCGCGACGACTTTGAGCAGACGGCGAACGTGCTGCGGGAACTCGGCGCCGGCATCGGCGAGCGCCACTATACCTTCCCGTTCACGGCCCGCTCCGACGAGGCGGTGGCCCTCGGGCGCCTGGCCGGGTTCCGGTATTTCTACGTGGGCGGTGAGCAGCTTGTCCGGCCCGACACGGACCCGGGCGCCATTCCCAGAGTCCACGCCGGCGCCCCGGAGATCACCGCCGAAGTGCTCCGCACGCGGCTGCGCAACCTGTTTGCTGAACCTTAGCCGTGCTTGACCCGCTTTCAAGAGCGCCGGGGAATTGCCCCCGGCGCTTTCTGGTTCACAGCGTACTCTTGCCGCCCGCTCGCTGGGAACCTTCCCCGCAAGGTAGGACGAAAAGGGTGCCGAATCCTCGTAACGATACTCTAGTGGTCCTTTAGGAGGCCGTGCTGTTTGGACAGGAAAACCATCATCATTTCCGCCGGCCTGATCGCCGCCTCGCTGCTCGGGGCCGGCTCTGCCGTGTACCGGAATCTGCCCGGAGCCGCAGCGAGAGCGGCGCCTGACGCCTGCGGCTACAGAGAAACCATCGCCGAGAACCTACGGATTGCAGCAGAGACGCTGCGAGTCCCGGCGGCCGTCATTAGCATTAAAGAGGAAAGCACGGAGGACGCGGCGCGGACAGCCGCAGCGGTTGGCGGCCAGGGCGAGCAGTTCATCAAGTGGGCCCTGGACCGGGGGCAGCTGGCTTATTCTGTCAACGAAGATCAAGCCACCTTATCGACCTGGGGCAACCCCTCCCAGAAAGAGCCGGCATACCACCTGATGCGGTACCGCTTTCCGCGGGGCAGCCTGACGGCGGATTCGGCACTGCCGGAGATTCTCACACAACTGCAAACGGCCGGGGCCGGCCACCAGGTTGGCGTCACCATCGCGTCGACCATGGTCTGGACCCTCCCCCGGGATGAGTACTATCGCGGGAAGGCTTTGGCCCGGGACTGGACGCTGAAGGACGTTGCCCGCTGGTTCGAGGCAGATCCGGCCCTGACCGCATGCGTCATCAAGACCGTTCCGGTTTTCCGCGGCGGCCCCGTCGCCGAGACCGATCTGCCGATGGTCGACCTGCGAAATGGCCGATACGTCGGGTTTACGGATGCTGCCGTCATCACCTACGCAGAGGGCGAGGGGCTGTTCGGCGGGGGCAGTCAAATCACCTGGTATTCCGTTTCCGGCCTCAAACCTACCGACCAGCCCGGCACTCCGGCTAAGCAGTGGCCGCAAAAGTCAAAGGCCGAAATTGCAAGAGCGCAGGCCGAAGCAGAGTTCGCCGCCTTCCGGATGCCGGTGCTCGAGGACGTGGGTGAAGTGGAATATACCCGGGCCGCCGAAGAGAGCGTCCGGCTCGGCGAACGGGTCAAGACCCTGGGTGTAGAGCTCTACCACCTGCACCAGGAGATCACGGACCCGATGTCGGCTGAAGCGAAGCTGAAGTGAAGCCGAAGAAGGAGATCAAACGGATCGAACGGGATGCAAAGTCGGGTGTGCGGTCGCCCGAAGTGCTGCTCAAGGCGCTGGACGAGCTCCTTCAACCGGAATAGAGCAGGCCGTAGGGGCTTCCCTACGACGTCTTGCAATGCTGGATATGCGGGCGACGCAGATGTAGCTCCGCCTACTAGGCCTGGATTCCGCACATGGCCTTACTGAAATCTCAGAGGCAGGAGCGGGACACCTAAAGGATGCGTTCGACCTTGAGGAGTTCCAGCAGCCGACGCTGTACCTCTTTGGGTTTCTCGACAGCGAGGGCTGGCCCGG